>JBFWOR010000004.1:0-415761 GCA_050250435.1 Pirellulales bacterium
CCGCTGCCAGGCTCCAAACCGGCACAGCCCCATTAATCGGCAAACTCCCCCACACACTTTGCCCCTTATCAACAACAGCCGGCAAATTTCCCGCCAATCTCGCCCCTCACATATCCTCCCTCCTCACTCCCAACCCAGTTTGACATGCGGCCGGCGCGACGCATGCACAACGTGGTTCCACTTCGCAAATTGGAAATAGAATCGGCGCGATGCGGCGAAAGATAAGCGCTCTGGCAAAGCGCAGGAAAGTGTTTGACAAGGGCGGAAGGGGTACTTATCGTAAAGCTCTGAGCCTCGACGACCGTCAAGGCGAGCCGAGTGACTTTTAAATCCATTCCGTCACGATTCCGGGCAGCTTGGGACGGCTGCCCCTGAGCGGTCGCGGCCACGAAGGCCGTACGAATCCGCTCGTTCGGCGCGCCCGGTCGGGACATTGGTCGACGCCGATGAGGACCGAACACTCACAGGAGTAGCGACCAGGTTCGTTCAGATTTTCGTTGCCGGAATCGGCATTCATTTCTTGCGCTTGCACGTCAGCTGCGAATGGACTCGCTGAGCGTTTTCGACGTCGGCAGCGCTTGAGTTGCCGGACGGCCGAGATCAGAAACCAGGCACGTGGCCAGTGCACGTGCGCGATTGTCCTCCTTGAAACTGCACCCAAACTGATCGATTCGCGCTGGAGAGATGCAACGATGGCCGAACAAGGCGGAGCGACCCAGACGTCGGGAACGTGGCTGGAAAAGAACTCGGATCAGGTGACGCCGCTGGCGATCCTGGTGGGCCTGCTACTTTTGCTCGTGGCGGTGTATTGGAACTCGCTCGACTATCGCGGGGCGATGTGGTTTTGGGAGAACCCCAAATACTCTCACGGTTGGCTGGTGCCGATCTTCACCGTGATCCTGCTGTGGATGCGGTATGAGCCGTTTGGCCAGGTCGACCTATCGGCCCGATTGACGGGCCTGGCCATCCTGGCCGGCGGGTTGGGATTGCGTTTGTTCCTGACCTACTACTCGTACAAAGTGCCGGAGATGTACTCGTTCGTTCCGTGCGTGGCCGGCATCTTTCTGCTGGTCGGCGGGTGGAAAACGATCCGTTGGGCATGGCCGGCCGTTGGATTCTTGATCTTCATGTTCCCGCTGCCGGGTTTTCTCGATAGCGGATTGCTGGCGCCGTTGCAGAGCATTGCCACCGCGGCCAGCACCTACGCACTGCAAACGCTCGGCATTCCCTCCTACAACGAGGGTAACCGGATTGTGATCGGCGAGATTCAGCTGGGGGTTGTGGAAGCGTGCAGCGGCTTGCGCATGCTCACCATCTTCGTGGCCTTGGCCGTGGCCATCACGCTGGTGACTGACCGTCCCTGGTGGGAGCGCATCATCATCATTCTGAGCGCGGTACCCATCGCCCTGGCGGTGAACATCATTCGCATTACGGTGACAGGCATCCTGCACCTGACGGCCGGACCGAAGCTGGCAGAGCTCGTTTTCCACGACCTGGCCGGCTGGTTCATGATGCCCATGGCACTGGGCATGCTGTACGTCGAGTTCCAGATCCTGTCGCATTTGATTATCGAAGAAGGAGATGCCGGGCCCTTGCAGATTGGCCCTGGTCCGGGTCGCAGCGGTGCGGCGGCAGCCGGGCTGTAGTGAGCGGCGGCGTTGCCGTGGAACGACGCGTAGCGTTTTGGCAACACGCGACAGCAACGGTTGTTGCGATTCGGCGTCACGCCGACGGCACCAGGAACGCGGCACAGGTCCCCAAAACGCGGCACTAGCAAGAGGTTAAGTCGGCCGCCGGCCACATTTGCGTCGGCGCGGGTCTGACAGTTGCGTAAATGCGGGGGTGGCCCCCAGCGGCGCCCGCCCTCAAACCAGTCACTTCGCAAGGTTGCATTTCACAAGAGTGAGCGAATCATGTCTCAAGTCGACCCCCTGAGTGAATCGCAGGAGCTCACCGGTTCAGGCAACGGCAGCAGCAGTCATGCGCTGGCAAAGATCGATAACCAGCTGCACCCGGTGCCGGCTGTGGGCTGGGGATTTGGTCCGCCGCAGCGGCCGGAAATTCTTTCCGCCAAGCCCAACCCGGCGGAACTGATGCACGCGGTGCGGCGGCGATTGCCGCTGACCCTGGGGCTGGGAGTCGCGGCCGCCATACTGGCGGCGGGGCTCGTGTGGTTCTTCCTGCCCGTGAAGTACGAGGCCTATGCGCTGTTGCGCGTGGCGGAAAGCGAAGCCGGCGTGCTCGAAAAAGGGGGCCAAGGGCGCGAAGCGTTCGAGATCTTCAAGCGCACGCAGGTGCAGATGATGCTCAGCGGCCCCGTGATGCGCGGCACCGTGCGCGAGCCGGCAATTCAAAAACTGTCGATGATCCGGGAAAACAACGACGATCCCGCCGCCTGGCTCAAGAAGCAACTGATCCTCGACTATCCCGACGACGCCGAAGTGTTGCGGGTGGCGATGAAGGGGACAGTGCCGGCCGAAACAATGAAGATCGTCGACGCCGTCGTAAAGAAATACCTCACCGAAGTGGTGCACGCGGCTCGGGAGAAGAACCTGCAGCAGGGGGAGAAAATCGAGAAGCAATACCAGGACTTCATGACCCAATTCACCCGCGAGTCCGAGGCCCTGCATACCCTGCAGCAGGTGAACAAGGACAGCGCCACGCAGGCCGCGCAAGTGGCCAACCGGTTGGCGGAGGAAGATCTCCTGGAAGCGCTCGTCCAGCGGAACAACATCCTGCGCGCGATCTATCAGAACGATTTGGACAAGACGATCCTCGAAGCGCGGAAGGCTGAGCCCGACTCAGCGCGCATTCCGGACGCCGTGGTGGAAATGGAGCTGAAGCGCGACCCGATCGTTCTCAGCCTGACCGAGAGGAAAGCCGACATCCAGGCGTCGCTAGCGCGGCACATGACGGTGACCGTCAACCCGCTCGACTCAACGCATGTCAGGCAATTGAACGCCATGATCAACGAGATCGATCAGCAGATCGACGAGCACAAAGCCAACATGCGGCCGCACGTCATCGAGATGCTCAATGCCAAGGACATGATGGACAACAATCCCACGTCGGGCACGATGACCGTGGCCATGTACGACAAACAGCGCGAGCACTTGGAGAAGGCTCTCGAAGAGGCGGAAGCCCACATCGAGAAAGAGACCGCCAAGTTCGACAGCATCGAAAAGTATTCCGGCAACGTGATGGCCAAGAAAAAAGAGCTGGCCGCGCTGGAACAGATCATGACCGAGCTGAAGGCCGATCTCGACCGAACGGAAGTCGAACGGCTGGCGATGGACCGTATTGAAAAAATCGACGACGCCCAGCTCGATTCGACTCGCGGCGATTCGATCCGCAAATACGTGGCAACGCTGTTTTCCGGCTTCTTGGCGTTCTGCCTGGTGGTCGTTGGCATCGCCTTCTTTGAGTTCCAATCGCGCAAGCTAGTCGCCACACCGCAGGTCAACGACGGACTGGGAATCAAAGTGATCGGCGAGCTGCCGAGCGTATCGGGCCGCAAGTGGCGGCGCATCCGCGGCGGCAAAGGGCCGGCCGTGCTCAAGGCCCTGATGGCCGAGCGCATCGACGGCACGCGAACCGCGCTGATACACGCCTCGGCCTCGCAGCCGCCGCGCGTGGTGATGGTCACCAGCGCCGACCCGCACGAAGGCAAGACCACGACCAGCAGCCAGCTGGCCGCGAGCCTGGCCCGGGCCGGACGGCGGACGCTGTTGATCGACGCCGACATTCGCAATCCGGGCGTACACCGGGTGTTCGACATGCCGCTGGAGCCGGGCCTGGCGGAGCTGTTGCGGGGCGAAGCCGAGCGCGACGCGGTGGTGCATCCCACGCGGACGGCCAACTTGTGGCTGCTGCCGGCGGGGCGCTGCGATTTGCGCAGCGTGCAGGCGCTGTCCACTTCGTATCTGGGCACGGCCATCGCCGGGTTGTGCGTGCAGTTTGACTATGTGGTCATCGATTCCGGACCGGTGCTGAAGGTGGCCGACTCGCTGCTGGTGGGCCAGCACGTCGACGCGGCCATCCTGTCGGTGCTCAAGGATCACAGCAAGGTGCCGCACGTGTACGAGGCCTGCGAGCGGCTGCGCTCGGTGGGCATCACGGTGCTGGGCGCCGTGGTCAACGGCGTGAACGACGACGCGGCGCGACACGGCGTTGAGCTGTTGATGAGCGAGACGACGTAACGTTTAAATCATGTCCGCCTGAAATAGAATCACGCAGCGCAATTTGGCGCTAGCCCACGTGCCTTTAGGAGCAACCATGACGAAGAATTGGATGATTTACCTGCCGGTGGGTGCAGCCGTGGTGCTGCTGATCGGCGCCGGCTACGTGCAAGGCGTGTGGTCGGAGCGCTGGGGCACCTTCCCAGAAATGCAAATCTTCAGCGAGCAATTGAACGCCATTCCCAAGGAAATCGGCGAGTGGAAGGGGACCGACCGAGAAGGTTCGGACGAGCGGACCAAGGAAATTGCCGGCGCCGTGGGCGAGCTGGTGCGCGCGTATCGCAACAGCCAAGGCGAAGAAGTGCGCATTTCAATCATCTGCGGCCGGTTGCAGGATATCAGCTACCACACGCCCGATCGCTGCTATCCGGCGGCCGGGTTCGACATGCAGGGCGACCCGCAGCGCGAAGTCATCGATCTGCCGAACGGCGACGAGGCGCAGTTTTTTGCGGTCAACTTCACCAAGTCCGAACCGACCGGTTCGCACTCGGAGCGCGGCTATTGGAGCTGGACGGGCGACGGACATTGGACCGCCCCGGACAACACCAAGTTTGCTTTCGCCAGTCAGCAGCGAGCCATCTACAAGCTGTACGTGTTCGCGAACATTCCAGAGGGTCAGACGCGGGCCGGCGAACGCGACTTCTGTCGCGAGTTCATGCAGCAGTTCATCCCGGCGCTGAACGACGCGCTGCGGCCCGCATTTGAGAAGGTGGGGCGTGGCGATACGACGGACACGGCGGTGGCACCGGAAGCGGCGCCCGAGGCAGCCAAGGCGGACGCGCCGGCGGCGTGAGTTCCGCGGCGACGGTTCGCTCGGCCCGTGAAGCTTGATGATTCAACAACAACGGCCGTGACCTCGACAGGTCGCGGCCGTTTTTTTGTTGCGCGGCGGAATTCACGCGAATTCAGCGGTAACGAGATGATCGTTTACCGCGTCAGATCGGCTTCGGTGACCGTCCTCAGCGCACCAGTCGCGGGATCATACCAATTCGTGCCTGTGTACAACATCATTCCTGTTTTGCCCGTATCTGGCTCTTTCGCGTCTTTGCTTGCAGGCGCCATCACGAGGGCGTAGAGGTGGTAGTCGACATCCTCGCTCACAAACAGCGTGTGACCATCGACGAAGGTCATCAAGAAGCCGCCGGGATGTTGACTCGTCGGCTTTGCAAAATACCGATCGTCCAGGGGAACTCCGGGCTGTGCGGGACGATTTAAATATCCGACACCGTTTGAGGGTATGCCTTGCGTATACCAGACAATGCCCTGCCACCACGTGCTGCCTTGATCTTGGGGGGGGCTCGCGTCGTTTGGCCAATACGGTGACGTAGGGCCAGCCCGACCGAGCCAGTCGCGTGTTTCCACGCTTTCGGAAAAAAGAACTGTCGAGGATGTGCCGTCGTTGCGCGTGATAAACGAAAGATCGGTGGTGACCGCTTTTCCTACCGGAGGCATCGCCGGCTTGAAATGATCGAAGAAGACGCCGTTTTCCTGATAGTCGCGCGATGCGTTGCCCGTCGGTGGGTACAAGTCGTTCATGCCTGCGTTGACGACGTAGCTAAGAGGCGCCATTTCGCTGCCGGTACGGCTCCACGTTGGGCAAATCAACAGGGGAATCTCGTACTTTCTGGGCAGCGCGGTTGAGACCAGGACCGCAGAGCTCATGATCTGGTCGTAAAGCGGCTTCTGCTCGATATAAGGCAACATCGGCGGCACCCAACCCATGCAGTAGGTCCCCACTGTTGTGTCTGGATGATTGCTGAATCCCGACGGCAACCGATCCTTGCTGGTCGCGTAGTTCATCACCGCTTTGCCAATCTGCGATTGATTGTTCATGCACGTCGCGCGGCGGCCGGCTTCGCGGGCTCGTTGCACCGCCGGAACCAGGAGCGCCGTGAGCATGGCAATGATCGCGATCACCACCAGCAATTCGACCAGCGTAAAGCCCAGCGACCGGGTTGCCGTTTGGCGACGGTCATGGCGCAGACGGTCATGGCGCAGACGGTCATGGCGCAGTGAGATGCTGCCTAACATGGGAGAGTTCCTCGCAAAGCCAGAAGTGATGCCCCTCGTCCGCTGCGAGCCCACCGCCACGATACCGGCATGAGTGGCGACAGTAGTCGTCAAAAATTCATTGTCTCAGGAATCGCTACAAATTCCAGTCTGAAACCGCACAGAATCTGTGGCGTCGACGGCCCGGGAAGGCCTATAATACCCGCGGGGTACGAAACCACCGGGTTGGCTTTCGAGGGAGGCTTGCCGTGGATCACCTGCACAAGCAAATTCGCCGGGCGCGGCTGCGGATGGTGTTGCAGTCGCTGGTGTCTCGCGTGGCCTGGTGCTGGTTCGTGGCACTTTCGCTGGCGGCCATCGCCATTGGCGTGGGCAAGTTCCTGCCGGCCTTGGAACAGAACCAATGGGCTGCCGGCTGCCTGGCCGTGGCGCTTGCCGGCGGCACGCTGGCCGCGATTGTCTGGACCTGGCTCAAACGGCACGACGCGCTGCAGGCCGCCGTGGAAATTGACCGCCGCTTCGGGCTCAAGGAACGCGTCTCGAGCATGCTCTCGCTGGGCCCGCAGGCGATCGAATCGGAAGCCGGGCAGGCCCTGGCACGCGATGCTGCCCGACGGATGGAAACCATCGACGTGCGCGATCAGTTTGGCGTGGGTTTGGACCGCCGCGCGCTGTTGCCGCTGGTGCCCGCGGTGATCGCGTTTGTGCTGGCGTTGGGCGTGAATGGCCGCGAGCCCCTGGCGCCCGCAGCAGCCGTGAAACCGGCCGATGCCGCGGCCGTGAAGAAATCGACCCAGGCGCTGGCCAAGAAGCTGGAAGAAAAGAGCAAGCAAGCAAGCGAGGCCGGACTGGAAGAGGCCGATGCGCTATTGAAAGAGTTGCAGGGCAAGGCCAAGGAGATGGCCGACAAGTCGACCCCGGATCGCAAGCAGACGCTGGTCGCGCTGAATGAGCTGGTGCGCGAGGCGGAAAAGCGCCGCGAGGAAGTAGCGGGCGCGGCCGAGCTCAAGCAGCAGCTTTCGCAGCTCAAGAATCTGGATCAGGGCCCGGCGCAGAAACTGGGCCACGCCCTGAAAACCGGCGATCTAAATAAAGCCATGCAAGAGCTGAACAAGCTCAAGGAGCAGGTGGCCACTGAAAAGCTCGAGCCGAAGGAGCGCGAGCAGCTGGCCAAACAATTGGCGGCGATCGAAGAGACCATGAAGAAGACGGTCGAGGCGCACCAGCAGGCTCAGGAAGAAGTGAAGAAACAGCTCGAGCAGGCCAAAAAGGAGGGCAACCTGGCGCAAGCCGACAAGCTGCAGCAGCAGCTCGACAAGCTCGCCAAGAAGGCCCCGCAATTGGAAAAAATGAGCCAATTGGCCCAGCAGCTCAAGAGCGCGTCGCAGTGCATGAGCGAGGGCGACTGCCAGAAGGCGGCTGACGCGTTGGGCAAATTGAGCGAAGAATTAGCCGGCATGGAGCGCGATTCGCAGGAGCTGGAAATGCTGGACGATGCCCTGTCTGAATTCTCCGACGCCAAGAACTCGATGAGCTGCTCGGAATGCGAAGGCGAAGGTTGCGAAGCCTGCCAGGGCAATAGCTTCCGCATGAGCGAAAAGTATTCGCGCTCCGATATGGGGCGCGACGCGGGCCGCGGCGCGGGCGACCGCGACGAGCAGCGGACCGACACCGACTTCATCGACTCGCAAGTGAAGCAGAACGTGCGCAAGGGCGCCGTGGTGGTTACCGGCCCGGCCGATGGGCCAAACCGCAAGGGTCAGGTGCAGCAGGAGATCAAGTCGGAGTTCAGCAATGCCGAACAGCAGACGGCGGAGGCCCTAAGCGGTCAGCGCTTGCCGCACGACTATCGCAATCACACGAAGAAGTACTTCGATACGCTGCGAGAAGGCAAATAGGGCCCCCAGCGGCGGCGACGGCGGGCCCGCCGGCCGGTACGATCCGCGCCATCTGCAAACTCCACCACCTCCAGCCGCGGGGCACGTGTTGCCGGCCGGACGTGCCAGTGTAGACTGGGGATAGCGGCATCTCAGGCAGTCTGCGAGCGGCCGCGCGTTTCGATGCACAACCCTTTCGGCGCTCTTCCATTTCTCACTCGACCGACCCATGCTTTCCACTTCGCTCGTACTGGTGGTTCTGGCGGCGATCAGCGCTGAGCCCAGGCGCGAAACCGTCGTCAAGAAAACGTCGGACGGCACGGTGCGCGAGCGGGCCGAAGTGCTGGTCGACGAAAAGGGAAAAATCATTTACGACGGCAAGCAAACCAAGTACTTTCCCAACGGCAAGGAATCGGAAACCGTCACGTTCAAGATGGGCGTCAAGTCGGGCCCCTGGACCACGTGGTCCACTTCCGGTGTGAAGACGGCCGAGGGAAAGTATCACTTCGGACTGCCGGATGGAGTGGAGACGCGCTATCTGAACACCGGCGAGAAGTACTTGGAGACCAGCTATCGCCAGGGCACTCGGCACGGCAAGCAGACCCATTGGTATCCCAGCGGAGCTAAATCGCGCGAGGCCAACTACGTGCAGGGACGGTTGGAGGGCGTGTTAAGCGAGTGGTACGCGGACGGCAAGCCCAAGCTCGTCGAAATGTACAAGAACGGCCAGCGCAATGGTTCGTCAACGCGCTGGTACGACAACGGTCAGAAGCGCATCGAAACGACGTTTGTCGGGCACAAGCGGCAAGGACCCGTGAAGGAATGGTTCCGCGACGGCCAGTCGCGCCTGGTCGCCGAGTTCCGCAACGGCGCGCTCGAGGGCAAAATGCTCGCCTGGCATGCCAACGGCGTGCCCAAGATGGAAGGCCAGTTCATCGACAACGAGCGCGACGGCAAGTGGGTCGAATGGAACGACAAACAGATCAAGATCTCCGAGACGAACTATATCAAGGGCAAGACCGAAGGACGCCAGATGTTCTGGCACGACAACGGTCAGCAAAAGCTCGAAGCGATGTGCAAAAACGGCATGCGCGAGGGCTCGTGGAACGAATGGTACGAGAACGGCCAGGTCCGTGGCACCGGCCAATACCTGCACGATCGACTGGAGGGCACCATCCGCTATTGGTATGAGGACGGCCGCCAGTGGAGCGAACAGAACTTTCTCAGTGGGCAGCGCCACGGCGAGTGGAAGGAATGGACGCAGGACGACGCGCCGCCCAAGGTCCACCACTATGAAAACGGCGTGCAGACGGACTAGCAGTCCGTTGGCGAACGCCGTCTCTTGAAATGCTTCGTGCGCGAAGTGTGTCGCGCGCCAGTGTTGGGCGCATCGCCCTCACGGTCCACGATCGGCTGCTTCGCAAAGCCGATGCGGCAACGCTTGCCTACCCTTTCATCTTGGCCGGCAGCGTGAACGAGTAGAGCATCACCACGGCGCCGCCGGAGAGCAAGCTCCAGGGGACCCAATCGGGCGGAGCGACTTCGCGTACGGTCGGCGCAACTTCCTGGGCCACGGCAGCGGCGGCTGAATCGCCGCGGGGAAACAGCACGGCCCTGTCGATCACGAGGCATTCGAGACCCAGCAAGAACGCCGTCAGGCCCATGGCCAGAAAAAAGGACCGTAACATGCCCGATCACTCCGCGAACTGGGCGCTTGGTGGGCGACTTTGACGATGCCGCACGAAAATCATCGTCGCGGCGAGGCTGACGACTAAAGCGGGAACCCGGCAACCCCAACAGTGCAAGAGTGTCCACGGTCGCCCTGTGCCGCTAGCAACGAAAACGCGGTGTAGTGCTAACCCTTGAACGCACGGCACGACAGGTGTACCCGGATCGCTCGGCTTTGGCACCAGGTTTTCAGCAGAGCCAACGCCGCAGGGGATGCGCCGCCTTTTCCGGGTTACTGCCACGCCTGGGCAACGGTACACCGGTCTGGCGACGGGAATTTCCCGGGCCGGCACGCTTCCGAAAAATGGCTCCGCCCGGCGGTCCGACACCACAGAACTCGTATACATGGTGCAGGCATGCGCCAAGGGACGTGCAAAATAGCGCAGTCGGCAATGCACGGCTGTTTCGCGGCGCAGACTATTCCGATTCAACAAGATAAGGGGGCCAGACGCCGGGCCAGCGGTTGTTCGGTATTTGGGGCAACCTTATAATATCTTCAGAATTCGCATCGGCTGGAGTAACCGCCTTTGTCGTTAAAACCCAAGCTTCTGTTCGTGGGCGACTCAACGACCCGCGAACCGAAGTTGCTCGATCAGTTGCGGCAGTCTTACGAAGTGGTCGAGACGGCCAACCCCTTGCGGGCTTTGAGCCGCCTTGCCCGCGATTCGTACGCCGGTCTCTTTGTCGCCTCAGACCATCTCGGCGACGCCTTTCAAATCGGCAAGCTGCTGGAGAACGAACGCATTCTCGAGGGCATGCCCGACGGGATCGTCGTGCTTGATGCCGAAAACACCATCATCTGGGGCAACGGCCGGCTCCGCGAATGGACCGATCGCGAGTCGGTCGTGGGGATGAACTTTTACACCGTCCTGGGCAGCCCCGAGATTCTGGGGCCTGACTTCTGCCCGTTCCACACGGCGTTGGCCACCTGCCGGCCCAGCACCTCTACGTTGCGCGCCAGCGACAACCGATATTTCCACGTGCACGCGGCGCCCCTGTTCGAGGAAAAATGCTCCGGCGAGCAACCGCAGCATTTGATCGTCACGGTTCGCGAAGTGACGCACGAGATGCTGCAACAGCAGAAGCTCGCGGCGATCCACCAGGCCGGTGTCGAGCTGGCGGACCTGATGCCCGAAGAGCTGGCCGTGATGAGCGTGGAAGAGCGCATCGAGCTGCTCAAAAAGAACATCCTGCACTTCACCAAGGACTTGCTGAATTTCGACGTGGTGGAGATTCGCCTGCTCGACGGCCGCACCGGCAAGCTGGAGCCGCTGCTGGCGGTGGGCTTGATTCCCGAGGCCGCCGGGCGCGATCTGTTCGCCCGGCCGCAGAACAACGGCGTGACGGGCTTCGTGGCATCCACCGGCAAGAGCTACCTCTGCGAAGACACCGCTGCCGACCCGCTCTACCTGGAGGGGTGTAAAGGCGCCAAGAGTTCGCTCACCGTGCCGTTGGTGCTGCACGACGAAGTGATCGGCACGTTCAACGTGGAAAGCCCCGAGCCCCGGGCATTCACCGAAAGCGATTTGCAGTTCCTGGAAATCTTCACGCGCGACGTGGCCGTGGCGCTGAACACGCTGGAACTGCTGCGGGCCGAAAAAGCCACTACCGCGGCTGAGAGCGTCGAGGCAATTCACAGCGCCGTGGCCCTGCCGGTAGACGACATTCTGAATGACGCCGTGAACGTGATGGAGCGCTATATCGGCCACGAGCCCGAAGTGGCCGAACGGCTGCAATCGATCTTGCGAAATGCACGCGATATCAAGCAGCTGATCCAGCGCGTAGGCCAGAAAATGGCCCCGGCCATCGCTCATCCCTATGTCGAAAAGTCCCCAGCGCGGCCGGCCTTGCGCGGCAAGCGCGTGCTGGTGGCCGATGCGGATGAGAGCGTGCGCAGCGCGGCCCACAATCTGCTGGAACGCTACGGCTGTGTCGTCGAGACGGCGCACGACGGCGGTGAGGCGCTATCGATGGTGCGCAACATGGCCGTGCTCGGAAATTACGACGTGATCATCGTCGATATTCGCCTGCCCGACATGACCGGCTACGAGCTCTTGCTCCGCTTGCAGGAGATCATGGATCCGGTGCCGCTGGTGCTGATGACCGGCTTTGGCTACGACCCGGGCCACTGCATCGTAAAGGCCCGCCAGGCGCACCTGCCGCTGTACGGCGAGCTGTGCAAGCCGTTCCGCCTCGATCAGTTGCTCGACACCGTGGAGCGCATCGTCCTCGGGGCGGCAGAACAGCCGGCAGACGCCAAAGCGCAGGCCGCCGCCGCCAATCAGCAATAGTTGCCTGCCAGTGATGGGCGGCGAATGCAATCGGCCCGCTCGGCCAATCAAACTCTCTGCGCACACTGGAGTGCGTGGTATCTTGGGTGCGGCGTGATTTGCCTACTGGCATGCGACCGACCCCCCGCGGAATAGCTGCGTGCCGACTCATGACCGCTGCGAAACTTGTGTTCTGGGCGCTGGCAACCTTCGGCCACGCGGCGCTGTGGGTGGCCGTGGTCAATCGCTGGCACGCCACCGGCTTTTCCCGGCCGGTGATCAAGAGCGTGACCGTGTTGTTCTATGCCGCACTGGTCGCACCATTCGCTTGGGTCGCCTGGCTGCTCTGGAACGAAGACTGGTCAACCCCAGCTCTCGCCGGCTACCTGCAGACGACGGGCGTCGTCGCCTACGCGCTTGTGTGCGCCATCTACGGCGCCGTTCACGCCGCGATTTGGCTGCCCCGTCGCCGCGCGCTCGACCGACATCCGCAGGCCGTTGACGTTGCCGTGCCGCAGGTCGTCGACCTGGCTGCGTCCCTGGGAAGCTCACCGGCCCGGGGATGGCGAGCGCAGCTCCTGTCGCGTGTGCCGGGCAACGAGCTGTGGCGGCTGCACGTTACCGAGGCGGCCGTCACGCTGCCGGCACTGCCCCCGGAACTGGCCGGCCTGTCGATTGTGCATTGGTCCGACCTGCACCTGTCCGGCCGGATCGACCGCGGCTACTTTCGCGAAATGGTCAGGCTGACCCAGAAGCGGCCGGCCGACCTGCTGGTGCTGACGGGCGATATTTGCGATTCGGCCCGCTGCATTGACTGGATTGGCGAGCTGTTTGGCCCGGCGACGGCGCGGCTCGGCAAGTACTTCATCCTGGGCAATCACGACTTGCGCACGCGCGACGTGCCGCGGCTGCGCGCCGCCATGGCCGACGCGGGATTTACCGACGTGGGTGGAAGGCAGATTGCGATCGCGAACGGGCGGATCGTGCTGGCCGGAGACGAACGGCCCTGGTTTCCCGGCGAGCCGCCCCGTGAGCTTCCCGCAGACGCGTTGGCCGAGTCGCTCAAAATCCTTTTGGCGCATACCCCCGACCGACTGGCTTGGGCGCGCTCGCGGCAATTCGATTTGCTGCTGGCAGGCCACACGCATGGCGGACAGATCCGCTTTCCGCTGATCGGGCCGGTGATTTGCCCAAGTTGGCACGGCATGCGCTATGCCTCAGGCTTTTACCATGAGCCGCCGACGCTGATGCACGTCAGCCGGGGCACGGCCAGCTTGTTTCCGCTGCGCTGGGGTTGTCCGCCGGAAATTGCGCGGCTCGTGCTGCGCTCAGGCGTATCAGCACCAAGGTAGTGGGTGCCGTGGCCACGCTCACGTGGCCATGTGATTGCGGTTGACGCGCTGAAGCATGCTCATGCGAGACGTGAGCATGGCACCCAACAAAGGCGAGCGGCTTTCATCGCTTCTGCAATTCCACGCAGATGCCGCCGGCGCGGAACAACTGGTGCATGCGCGAGAACCAGATTTCCTTCTTCCACGCCAGGCCCAGCTCTTCGCACGTTTGCCGCAGCTCTTGGCGGTTGTACGTGCGGCAGTACCACACGCGGCTCGTCCAAGCGCCGGAGAAATTGTCTTCGGTCGTCAACAGCAGCATGCGTCCGCCCGGTTGGAGCACGCGGGCTAGCTCGGCCAGGCCCAGCCGCGCTTCCGGCAGGTGCTCCAGCACATATCCGCACGTCACACAGTCGAAGCTGCCGTCGGCAAACGGCAGCCGACATAGATCGGCGGCCACGAATCGCGGCACCGAGCTGCGCAGTCGAGTGCGTGCCCGGCACAGCATCTCCGGCGAGAGATCGCAACAAGTGATGGCGGCATCTTGATCGGCATAGCGCAGCAGATGTTTGGCAATCTGTCCGGCGCCCGAACCGACGTCGAGAATCGCTTTCGCCCCGCGCAAATCGAAACGGCGCGAGCGAAGCAGCCGATCGCCCATGTGGATGTGACCGGAGATCAAGCTGGCCGTGGCCAGCAGGGCGCCCTGGCGCCCGCCGTACACGTCGCGGACCTTATCGCGATATTGTTCGTAGCTGACGCGCTTGATCAGATCATTTTCCAAGAGCTTTAGCAGCGAAGGTCGACCCCGCGAAGCCGTCGATTGCTTCCGCGTACGCTTGCGCAAGGCAGGAAAACGAGTCATTTCCACTCCTGGCCGATAGGGGATTCCGATTCACCGATGCTGCCGCGATTCCTGCGCCGCAAGATCCATGCCCCGCAAGCAATTCGCCCCCCGGGAACGAATATCGGACGCGTTGAGTCCTAATTCGCAGGGCTACCTGGATCGCCGGTGGCCAGCTGGCTCGTCCCGCGACCGGTCGGCGGGCTAAGCGGCTCGCGATTTGTCCGTCGCCAGACGTGCCTACAGGTACACGCGACGGTTGTAGATATACCACTCCACGCACAAAACGCCTAGGGCCACGAGCAGCAGCAGCTTCCATAGCTCGCGGCGCGAGCCTTCCCAGGTCGCCTGTCCCTTAACCTCGGTGTAACCGATCTGGACTTCCGGGCGGCTCTCGATGTTGCTCTCGGCGACGTCGAAGAGATTGACCGCGAAGCGGCGGGGCTGCTGCTTCGGCTCCTGCACCTCGTAGACCCCCAAATCGTCGGTCCCGCTGAAGCTGAAGGCGTCGGACGTTTCGCGCGCTAACGAAATGACTTTGCCGGCCGGCGTGCGTACCGCCAGTCGGTCCGCCGAGACGGCGCTGCGCAGGTTCACCGTCTGGCCAGGCTGCACGGAGGTGCCGGCGCTGGCCGTGCCGGCTTCGCCAAAGTAGCGGATGGCATTGAGCACAAACACCGGAAAGCTCAATCGCAGTGGCCAGTCGGTGTTGGCAAAGCGGGCCCCCTTGTCGTCCGTCCCCACGATCGGCGCGCCCAACACGGCATCTTCGAAGGGGCCGCGCGGGGCGATGGCCATGAGCGTGCCGGCATGGCTATCGACCAGCGGCTTGCCGCCACGCGGCGGCGTGAGCACGTGCCCCTCGGCAAATTTGACATCGCCCATGTCGATCAATTGCATGAGTGGATGCGCCGTCTGCACGTCGATGATTTGAGGCGCCTCGACCGCCGCGCCCAAGGTCCAGCCCGCGTTGGGCGGCACGCCGCCGATCATCAGCGTGTCGGCCTGCGGCATTGTCTTGGGCTGGCATTGGTCGTAGATCACCAGGGCATACTGGCCGGCGTTCGCCTTTTGCTCGTATTCGCGGGTGTCCAGAAAATCGGGGCGGACGATCTGCACGTCCGCCAGTTCCGCGGAGCTGGCCGTCGTGAAGGCCAGTTCCAGCGCGTCGTCGCCGGGAGTGACCAGCAACATCTTGGCGCGGGCCGGCGGATCGATGACGGCCCAGGCCTCGTCGTCCAACTTCAGCGCGCCGCCAGAGCTGGCGCGCAAACGCAGCACGCCCTGGTGCAATTCGCCCAGCTCGAACACCACGCCGCCAGCCGCGCGGGCCTCGAGCTGAACCGTTTCGGCATCGATCAGCGTGTCGTCGCGGAACAATTCGACTTGGGCCGTCACTGCCGCGGGCCCAATGTTCTCCAGCCGCGCAAACGCCTGCAGTCGCTCGGCATTTTCTTCGCTACGGCGAGTACTGAAGGCCACGATGGCCACGTTCGGCGCGTCGTCACGGCCGATCGGCACGAACTTGGGCTCCAGGTTGCCCAGCGAAAAACCTTCCACATTGGGGAACTTGCCGTCGCTGAAAATGTAGACCGTGGCGGGAAGTGGCTCGGCGACTTGCGTGTCGCTGATGTCGAACGCCGCGCGGCCGGGATTCGCCAGGCCGGCCGCCACGCGCAGGGCCTCGCCCAGCAGCGTGCGGCGATTGGTGGGCTTGATCGATTCGAGGCTGCGCATGAGCTCGCGCCGGTTGTCGGTAAAGAGCTGCTCCACTCGAGCCCCGTCGGAAAAGCTCACGATCATGGCCACGTCGCCCGAGGCCATTTGATCGATCAGCTCGCCCACGCGCCGCTTCGCTTCGTCGAGCCGCGTGGGCTGCACGTCGTTGGCGCTCATGCTGGCCGAGTTATCGACCAGAAAAATGAAGCGATGGCCCGTCAACTGCGTGCCGCGCCAGCCGGGCCGCAGGAAGGCCAGCATCAAGATGCCGATAAACAGCAATTGCAAGAACAACAGCAGGCTCTTGCGCAGCCGCTGCCAGATGCTGTTGACGTGCAAATCTTCGATTGATTTGAGCCACAGGTAGGTGCTGGGCACTTCCAGCGGCACGCGCTTTAGCTTAAGGAAATACAACAGCACGATCGCCGGCGGAATTGCCGCCAACAGCGCCCATTGCCAGGCTGAGAGCATACTGATCGTAGTCATCAGCGCACCAGGCCTCGCCGACGCAGGTAGCCGGAAATGAGTTCCTCGACCGGCATCTGGTTCTTGGCCAAAAGGTAGTTCATGCCGCGGCGCGCGCAGAAATCGCGCGCTCCCTCGACAAACGCGGCCAGGGTTTTTTGGTATCGCTTGAGCAACGGAGCGCTGGCCGTGATCTCCGCAATGTCGTCATCCTCGCAATCCACCAACCGCAAGTCGCCCTTGATGTCCGGCTCGAGCTCTTCGGCCGAGAGCACTTGAATGACGTAGATGTCCATCTGGCGGGAAAGCAGATATTTAAGCGCGGTCTCGTAGCCCTGCTTGTCCATCAAGTCGCTGATCAGCACCACGATGCCCTTGCCGGGATTGCGAATGCAAAAGCTCTTCAGTCCCTGGGTGAGCGAGGTTTCCTGGTCGGGCTCGATCGCCAGCAGTTGCTGCTGCATGCGCCAGATACTCTGGCGGCCGCGAAAGGCGGGCCCGCGCACGTTGCCCTGGCCCAGCGTTTCGATGCGCACGCGGTCGCCACGAATCAGCCCGACAAAGCCCAGCGCGGCGGCCAGCTGCTGGGCATAGCGCAGTTTGCTGGGCGAGCCAAAGCTCATCGAGCGGCTGGCGTCGATCAGGGCATAGAAATGCAGATCCTCTTCCTCGAAGAAGATCTTGAGAAACAGCCGATCCAGCCGCGCGTAGGTGTTCCAGTCGATGAAGCGCAGGTCGTCGCCCGGCACATAGTTGCGAAAATCGGCGAACTCCACGCTCTGACCTTTGCGCGGGCTGCGGCGCTCGCCCTTCATGCGGCCGCGAAAGATCTTGCGGCTCACCAGCTCCAGGCGCTCCAATTGCGCCAGGAACTCGGGCGTCAGCAGTACGTTGTTATCGGTTGCAATGGCCATGGGCGACTTGGCTGTTCAGCCCCCGGGCATTGCCGGGGGACGCTTTCTGCTTAGCTGGGAAATGAATTCGTCTTTGACTCTTCGATCCCCGGCGGAGCCGGGGGGGCGACGCACTCGCTGGTTGTATCTCTCACTCGGCTGCTTTCTCCGGCAGCTTCTCCAGGATTTCCAACAGCACCTGGTCGGTGTCCATCTCCTCGGCTTGCGCTTCGAAGTTCAGGATCACTCGGTGCCGCAGAGCCGGCAGGTAGACGCGGCGCACGTCCTCGAAGCTGACGTTGTAGCGGCCTTCCAGCAAGGCCCGCACTTTCGCGGCCAGGGCCAGCGTTTGCGCACCGCGCGGACTGGCGCCCCAGCGCAGATACTTGTTCGTGGCTTCGAGCGCCAGCGGGCCGCCCGGATGCGTTGCCAGAATCAGGCGGACGATGTAATCCTGCACGTGCGGCGCCAGGATTACTTCGCGCACGAGTTTCTGCCATTCGAGAATCTCGCTGCCGTCCATCACCTTGCGCGGTTCGATCTTCTCTACGCGCGTGGTACGGTCGACGATCACGCCCAGTTCTTCGCGGCCTGAATAGCCGACCACCAGTTTGAAGAAAAACCGGTCGAGCTGGGCCTCGGGCAAGGGATACGTGCCTTCCTGCTCGATCGGGTTTTGCGTGGCCATTACCAAAAACGGCTGCTTGAGCTGATAAACGTGTCCGCCGGTGCTGATCGAGCCTTCCTGCATCGTTTCCAACATGGCTGATTGGGTCTTGGGCGTGGCGCGGTTGATTTCGTCGGCCAGGCAGATCTGCGTGAAGATCGGCCCGCGCTGGAACTCGAAAAATCGCTTGCCGTCGGGCGATTCCATGACCATGTTCGTGCCCAGAATGTCGGCCGGCATCAGGTCGGGCGTGAACTGGATGCGCGAGAAATCGAGGTCCAGCGTTTTGGCCAGGGTGCGCACCAGGAGCGTTTTCCCCAAGCCGGGCACGCCTTCCAACAGGCAATGGCCGCCGACGAACAGGCACGTGAGAATGCCGTGCACAATGTCGTGGTGCCCGACAATGACGCGACCGATTTCTTCGCGCACGGCGCCGTAGCGGGCGACAAACTGTGCGGCCTTCTTTTCGAGTGTTTCAGCCAGGCTCATGCGTAGGTTCCCTGTAGGGCGACGTGGTGGTCGATACTTCGATTGTCTCGTGGGGCAGTGCCAGGGTGCAATTAGGGAGTGTCATTCAATGTCTATGCGGTGGGCGGACCTTCCGGCGGTTTGTCTGGCCGACGCCCGCCCTGCGCCTTCTTCTTGGCCTTCAGCAGCCGTTCGGTGTAGCTGTCTTCTTCACGTTCGGCCGCCAGCGATGACTTCTCTTTGCCAGGTGTAGCGCCTACTGGCGCGGCGGCCTCCTCGTCCAGCGCCGCCAGGTCCCCCGTGGCTTCCGGCGTGGGCTCGAAGCGCAGGGCGGCCCGTTTCTGCTCAAGCTGGCCGGTGACGGCCGCCTTGCGAGAAATCAGGCGTTCCATGGTCACTGTGACGTCAGGCCGCGCCTCGCGGCCGAGCAGCCGGTCGATCACGCTGCGTGCCCAGGGCAACAGCCAATCGAGGCTGATCGTGACCCGGCGCACAAACACATCGCCCACGAACAGACAGGCCGCGATCATCAGCAGCAGCGGCCAGACCGACTGGCTGCTGGTGGCCTTGGCCAGATCGTGCCGAAAGGTGTTGGTGCCCAATAAGCGCGCCTGACGCTGCTCAGCGGGCAATTGATCTGGCGCGTCGATGAGCTTGCCGGCGGCGCCGTCTTTGGGCTTGGTGCGGGCCATCGATTCCAGCAGGCCGATGTTCGTGTCGCGGTCGCGGAACTCGTCGGAATAAGGAATCGAGACGCCGGTGCGGATCGGCGCGCGGCCGGCGCCCGGGCTGACCAGCACCAGGTAGCTGCCGCTGGCCTTGGCGTCGAACTCGCCGACGTAGCGGCCGGGAGCGGTTTGCGTCACGTTCAGATCGACCGGCTTCAAGTCCGGGCCCACAACCATCGACTCGAGGTTGAGGAAATTCAGAAACTCGTCTTCCGCATTCAAAGCGGTGACCACAACCTTTACCTTGCCGTCGACCACGTCGGTGGAAACCGTGAATTTGCCACTTTCATCGGTGGGACGCATGGACCAGCGCACGATCTGGCTCATGAACCGATCGTAGTTTTGCCAGCCGGTCCAGGCAGATGCCCAGCGCTTGCCGGCGTCGGTGGTGAAGGCAACGCTCTTGCCCAGGCCATAGGTCCAGCTCGCCAGGATCGGGTTCACTTCCGTGCCGCTGGGCAGCGGTGAAACGACCGAAATCTCCGCCAGCGGATTGCTCTTGGGTGTGGTCAGGACAAAACCGGTGATCGGCGGCAACGGATTCTCGATGCCCTGCACCATTTCGTGCTGCAAGCGAATCTGCGGGCTGAAGCCGCCTTCGCGCTCGAAGACCAGCGGCCGGGCAACCCGCCGGGCTTCTTTCTGATAGATGCGCGGCAGCGTCTTGGCATTGGTCACCACATAATACTTACCCCCGGTGCGATTGGCGATTGTCTGCAAGGGGGTGCTGCCCGGGGGACCGTGCGTGCCGATGGCCACGGTGCTGATTTTTACGCCGATCCGCGTGAGCGCCGGAATGGCTCCGCCGGGACCATAGTTGGGCGGCGCGGGATCGCCGTCGCTGATGATGATCATGTGCTTGACGGCGGCATCGGACAGGCGGCGAAAATCGATCAGCGCCATTTGCAGCGAGGACTCGAAATCCGGCATGTCACCGGGTGTCATGCGGTCCAACCGGGTGAGCATGCTGCGCCGGTTCGGCCCGACTTTCAGCAAACCGTTCCACAGCCATTCCTCGCGGGTGATGCCCCAATGGACCACGCCGCAGTAATCCTGGTCGCCCAGGGCTTTGAGAGCTTCGCGGGCGACAACTTTCTGCCAATGGTTGCCGTCGGGCAGCTCCGACGCGTGCATCACCATCGCCAGCGCCCCGACCGGCGCCACCTTGGCATTCTTGATCTGGAAATCAACCGGCATGGCTTCTTCCAACAGCGTGTTGGTCCAGCCGCCCGCGCCAAAGCTATTGGGGCCGCCGAGCATTACCAGTCCGGCGCCCATGTTGCGGGTGTTGCGAACCAGCATTTCCACCTGGTCGTCGCCAAAATGTTCGCGCGGCACGTTGGCCAGGAGCACCGTATCGTACGGTTGCAGTTGCGCCAGGTCCGTAAACAGCTCATCGGGGCGGGTGCTGCGCAGCGTCACTTCCAGATTCATGGCGCGGAGCCGCTCGACCAGATAGTCGAACTCGCCGCGGTTCTCATGGTCTTCGATCAACAGCACCTGGCCGCTGCCGCGAACGTGCGTGAACGCAGTCGCCTGGTTGTTCTGCGGCAAGGTGTCTGAGGCCGCGTCCTTGGGCACAAAGCGCGCCTCGTAGGTGTAGAACTCCGGCTGTTCGATCTCCTCGCGAATGGAAAACACCCGCTTGCCGGGCTCGAGCGTGATGTCCTGTTCCGTCAACACTTGTTCGCGCCCACCGGCTTTGCGCACCACGATCAAGCGGCCGTCCACAGAACGCGGCTGTTGACCTTCCCCCGCGGTGTTGGCCAGCACCACGCGGAGATCGAAAGGCTGGCCGCGGCGCACATCGGAGGGGATGGTTACTTTTTCGACGGCCACTTCGCCGAACACGCGGGAACGAATGGGCACGACGTCGATGCCGATGCCCGAGTTGGCCAAGGCCCGAGCCTGGTCCAGCGCGTCGCCGGCGTTCTGGTTGCCGTCGGAAATGACGACCACGCGTTTGGCCGCATCGTGCGGAAACGACGCCTGCGCCAGCTTCATGGCGCCGGCCAGGTTGGTGTGCTCGCGATCGACCGCGGTTTCCACGCGCGGCATGCTCTGGTCGTCGTCCATCGGCGGAATTTCGATGGCGGCTTCACGGCCAAATACAATCACACCGGCCCGATCTTCGCGCGCGCCATCGCGCTGACGGGCGATGGCCTTGTTGATGTAGTCGATCATGGCGTCGCTCTGTTCTTGCGATACGCTGAGCGACTGATCGAGCAAATACAGCACGGTGAGCCGATTGCTCGTGCGCACCCATTGCACTTCGGCCAGCGCCAGCACAAGCAGCACAAAAATCACGCTGCGCAGCGCGATCGCCGTGAACCGCCGCACTCGACCGAAGGCCGACAGCGTGCGCAGGCTGGCCCACCACAGGACCGGCAAACCGGCCAGCAGCAACAGGTACCAGGGGCTGTCAAAGTCGATTTGCATCAGCAGACGCGGGGGCCAACTGGGTTCGAGGTTCGCCGCCTGAGCGGGTTCAATTTACATGTAAATTCGTTGCACGCGATGATTGTTGGTGTCGAGCACGTGGATGCGGCCCTGGCGATCGCGCACCAGCGCCCACGGGTTGAGCAGTTCGCCCGGCGCGCGCCCGGCGCGGCCCCAGGTGCCCAACGATTGGCCGTCGAGCGTGAACTTTTGCACACGGTGGTTGCCGAACTCGCTGACATAGGCGTGGCCCTGCCCGTCCAACAACAGCCCGTACGGATAAGCGATTTGTCCCTGCTGGCTGCCGTGCGTGCCCCAGGACTTGAGCAATTTGCCCTGCGCATCGAAAACCTGCACGCGATGGTTGCAAGCGTCCGCAACCCACACGCGCCCGTCGTTGTCGAGCGCCATGCTCTGCGGACGCGAGAACTGTCCCGGGGCCGGACCGTGACCACCCCATTCCAGCAAGAACTCACGTCGCAGCGAAAACTTCTGAATGCGATCGAACTCGCCGTACTCAGAGACGTACCAGTTGCCAGTGGCGTCTTCCAGCACGTCGGTCACCAGGCCAAACTCGCCGGGCGCAGAACCCCAGGTTCCACCAACGGTCTCCAGCAGAGTGCCCGTGGGTGTGTAAACCAGCACGCGTGAGTAGTGCGTGTCGGGCACGAGCACGTTACCGCGGCGGTCGATGCTGATGCCAGTCGGCCGGCCGTTGACGTGCACGGGCGTTTGCCAACCGCGCACAAACTCGCCGTCGGCCGTGAAGACTTGAATGCGCGCCGTCATGTCGACGACGTAGATCAGGTCGTCGTGGTCGATGGCCATGGCCCGCGGCTTTTGCAGGCGGCCAGCGGAAATGCCGCGGTGTCCCCACACGCGGTCCAGGCTGCCGATCGAGCCGCCGCTGTCGCAACCCGCCAGCGTGGCGATCGCCGGAGCACTCAAGGCCAGGCGCAGGAACCTTCGGCGGTGGAGTGACTGTTGCTGCACGTCGCTTGGAGCCCCGTCTGCGCTCGCCTTCAGGCCGGCGGCTGTGGAAGGCCAGCAGTGCCTTCTCGCAGCGCACGCCCTGCGTGGAAGTGTTCCAACTCTGTATGGTAGTCGATTTGGGGGTTCGCAGGCATCCTGCGGCCGTGCGCGCTGGCGTAGCACGGTGGCTGGATCGAATAGCGGCGTCCTTGTTGTTCGTGGCGCAACGGAGCCCCGGGGCGATTGCCAGGAGTCCGCGGGGCAAATCGGGCCGCGCGATTTTGACCCGCGCATTTCGTTGGTCCGCGATAGATTCGGAGCGTCGGCGCGGAGTCGGCCATACCACCCGGGTCCTTGTCAGTGCACGTAACAAGCTCTATAGTAATGCATTACGTTCGGTCCCCCGGGCGGCCGAACCGCACGAGCATCGGCGGCGCAGGGAATCCGAGCGTCGCGCCGCACAGGCGGCGGTCTGGCCGCAACTCATGGAAGTAGCCGCAGCAAGCGCGGCTCGGAATTACACGTCTCATGCCCCCGGTCGTCATCGATATTCGCAGCGCTGACGATTCGCGCGATGTGGTTCACCGCGCGGTCCAGGCATTGGCCGAGGGCAAGCTCGTGGCGCTGCCCACCGAAACCGTCTATGGCCTGGCCGCCAGCGCCCTGAACGAGCGGGCCGTAAAGCGCCTGGTGAACGTAAAAAGCCGCGGTCCGGCCAAACCGCTGACCTTGGCCATTCGCAGTTCGGACGACGTATTGGACTATTTGCCCACGCTCAGCCCCTTGGGACGACGGCTGGCTCGCCGTTGCTGGCCGGGGCCGGTCACCATTGTGGCGGAAAATCATCATCCCGAGAGCTTGCTGAACCGCCTGAGCCCCTGCGTGCGGCAGGTTGTGGCTCCCCAGGATTGTCTTGGTTTGCGCGTGCCCGCGCATCCGGTGGTGCTCGATATCTTGCGGCTGCTGGTGGGCCCGGTGGCGCTGACCAGTGCGAATCCTGCCGGCGGGGCCGACCCGGTGACCGCCGAGCAAGTGCTGGAGGCCCTCGGCGATCAGGTGGATCTGGTGCTCAACGACGGCCAAAGTCGGCTGGGGCAGCCGTCGACCGTGGTGAAGGTGGGCCAAAAGAAATTGGAAATCCTGCGCGCCGGCGTGGTTTCCGAGCAAACGCTCAAGCGACTCTCGAGCCTGATGATCTTGTTGGTCTGCACCGGCAACACATGCCGCAGCCCGATGGCCGAAGTCATGTGCCGCAAGATGATCGCCGATCGACTGGGTTGCGCCGAGAAGGACATTGGCGAACACGGCGTGATGGTGATGTCGGCGGGCTTGTCGGCGATGATGGGCGCGCGGCCCAGCCCCGAGGCCGTGGACGTGATGGCGGGCATCGGCCTGCAGTTGGCGGATCATGAGTCGCAACCGCTGTCGACACAGCTGGTGCGTCATGCCGACCTGATCTGGACGATGACCCGATCGCACCGGCAGTCGATCGTCGCCCAATGGCCGGAGGCGGCGAACCGCACGCACGTGCTGGCGCTCGACCAAAGCGACGTGGCGGATCCGATCGGCGGTCCCTTGGAGTATTACCGGCAGTGTGCGGAGCAGATCAAGCGGTTATTGACAGAGCGTGTGCGGCAACTCGATCTTTAACCTTCATCGCAAGCTTGTTCGTCGTAGGGAGCCTGAATCATGCGCATCGCCGTCGGCAGCGATCATCGTGGATTTGCCATCAAGGGCAAGATCATCGAACTATTGAACCGCATGCAGCATGAAGTGGTGGATGCCGGAGCATTCTCCGAGGAGAGTTGCGACTATCCGGATATCGCGGCCCTCGTAGCCGGCAAGGTGAGCAACGGCGAAGTGGAGCGCGGCATTCTGATTTGTGGCACGGGCATTGGCATGTGCATTGCCGCGAACAAACTGCCCGGCGTGCGCGCCGCTCCTTGTCACGATGACCTGACGGCCGAAATGAGCCGCCGGCACAACGACCTGAACGTGATGTGCCTCTCGGCGGATATGCTGGGCGAAAAGCTGATCGATCGGATGATCGATATCTGGCTGAAGACCCAGTTCGAGGGCGGCCGTCACGCGCGGCGCGTGGAAAAGATTTCGCAGATCGAGCATCTGCATCCGCACGAGTAATGAGCTCGCCTCGCGCGCGAACGCGCTCATTTCGTGCATTTCTCGACCGCCGACGAGCTGCGGGCGGCGCCTGGTCGTTTCTTGACCTATAGTTGCCTTGCCGCGCCGTCGTGGGACATGCGGTACACGCGCTACTCGGCATTCGCCGGCGGTGCGCGCCTTCTTTCGTCGATCCTCCGGGGATACACACCATGCGACGATTCCTTCTGGCTCTGGCATTGTCGTCGGGCACTGCGTGCATGTGCATGGCCGCCGACGAGCGGGCCGCGACGAAACAGGAAGCGAATGCAGCGACTGAATCGGTTCAGTTCGACGGTTACGTGCTCGACCTCGCCTGGCAGGGCGCCAATCCTGGCGAGACGATCAAGGAATTCATTCCCGCGGGCGAAACGCTCGACACGTGGACTAGACTGGCTTCGATCCGCGAGTACACGGAGCTGAACGATCCGCAGGCCGCCGTGGGCGCGCTGGTGCGGCAGCTCAAGCAAAAGTATCCAGACTCCCGCAGCGCTATCATCGAGAACCCCACGACAGGCGAAGTAATCGTCGATTTCGTGCTCTGGCCGCCCGACGCGAGTTTCGTCGAGTTCAATGTGTTTAAGTACGGGCGCAAGCCTGAGGGCGGAATGATCGCCGAGCAGTATGCGCTGCGCGCGTATCAGGACCAGGAAGCATTTCTCAAGGGTCTGCGACCGGTGCGTGAGCGGTTGGTAGAGCTCATGACCCAGGGGCTACAGCCCGGCAACGCTCCACTGGAAGTGAAGACCGGCGCGCAAGACGAGTAATTGCACGTCTCCTCACCGTGGGCAGTGGCGCTGTTGCCATCACTTCTGCCCTCGATATCCAAGTGGCGAGAAGCACGTGCCTTGAATCAGGCCATCGCGCCGTTCGTCATCGGCAAGCGGGATCCCAGCTGCAACGACACACTTCATGAATCCGGTAGATGCCTACAGACTCCTTTCGCTGGAACTGGTTGCCTTTCGAGCGCTGTCGTATGCCGATCTCGCTCAGATGATCGGGCAATGCCACACGCGCCGCGCGGTGGGCAGTGACGGGACCGAATACGCGATCGAAATTAACGTGCGTTGGCGCGACGTGCCGAACGGCGCCATCGTGGTAGCAGGCTCGATCATTGAGGACGGCGGACCTGAGCAGCCGTTGGAGAACCGCTTTGTGGTGTCGCCGCCGTGAACGCGTGCGGCGCGGTAGGAGTTCGTCGCCGTAGACGTCGACTACGACGGCAAGCAATCCGCCAGAATCTCCAGCGGATGCTTCGCCTGCCGGCCGGTGCCGTGCAAAATCTGATGGCGGCAGGAAAAGCCCGGTGCCGCAATGGTGGCGTCTGCAGCCGCCCGCACCGCGGGAAATAGCACCCGCTCGCCGATGGCCATGCTCACGTCGTAGTGCTCGTAGCCGAACGAGCCGGCCATACCGCAGCAGCCCGAGTCGACCAGTTGCACCGCTGCGCCGCCGATGCGCGACAGTGCGGCCACCGTGGCTTGCGGGCCGACGAGCGCCTTCTGGTGGCAATGGCCGTGCAGCAGAATTCTGCCGGGCGCGGCGCTCAACGGCAGCTCAATGCCGGCGCGCACCAGGTGCGAATCGACCAGTTCCGCCTGCGCGGCAACCCGCTGCGCGTCATCGCCGGGCACCAGGTCCGGATATTCATCCACCAGCATGAGCAGGCAACTCGGTTCACAGCCCACGATCGGCACTCCGCGCCGTGCCCAGGGGAGCAACTTCTGGACGTTTGCTCGGGCCAGCTCCTGCGCCGTGGCGAGGAACCCCTTGGAGACGAACGTTCGGCCGCAACAAGCGAGGCTCGCCAGATGAACTTCGTAGCCGGCCGCTTCAAGAACTTGCACGGCGGCACGGTTCACTCCCGGCTCGCAGTAGCTCGTGAGGCAATCGTCCAACAGCACGATGGGACCCCGCGCCGCAGTGCTTTGGCGATGCGCTGCGCCATTGGCGCCGGGTTGATCGTGCAGCGAACGCCGCGCGCTCCGGCTGCGATTCCGGCGAAACCATTTGCGAAAGTGGTTGCGCTCAAATCGCGGCAGCGGCCGGCGCGGGTCGATACCCAAAAGCTTTTGCGCTAACCAAGGGGCTCCCGGCATGGCGGCCAGCCAATTGGAGACCGGCGCCAGCGACGAGCCCAGCCGGTTCAGCCGTGCCGCCTGCGCCATCATGCGCACGCCCAATGGGGCGCCGTGCTGGCGATAATACCCGTCGAGAAACTCGGCCTTGAGCTTCGCCACGTCGACATTCGAGGGGCACTCCGCCTTGCAGCCCTTGCACTCCAGGCACAACTCGTAGGTTTCGAACAGCCGCCGGCCGGTAAGTTCCTCGGGCGGCAGGGCGCCGGAAAGCACCATGCGCAGGGCGTTGGCCCGGCCGCGCGTACTGTGCTCCTCGTCGCGCGTGACCATGAACGAGGGGCACATCGTGCCGGTTTGCAATTTGCGACACACGCCGGCGCCGTTACACAGCTCTACGGCGGCCGCGAATCCTCCTTCCCGCGTGAAGTCGAACGTGGTCGGCACCGGCAGCGTCCGGTAGGCGCTGCCATAGCGCAAGTTCTCGATCGGGCTCGGTCCGTCAACGACCTTGCCCGGGTTCATACGGTTGGCCGGATCGAACGCAGCCTTAACTTGCTTGAACGCCTGATACAATTTGGGCCCGAACAGGGCTTCGTTCAGATAGCTGCGTGCCAGCCCGTCACCGTGTTCGCCGCTCATGGCACCATTGAATTCTCTGACCAGCGAGCACACTTCCTGTGATATTTTTTGCAGGCGGTCGATATCCACGGGCTTGCGCAGATCGAGCATCGGCCGCACGTGCAGGCAACCGACGGACGCATGCCCGTAAAACGCGCCTTCAGTGTCGTGGCGGTGCATGATTTCTTTGAACCGCGCGACAAACT
Source organism: Pirellulales bacterium (assembly GCA_050250435.1). Taxonomy (GTDB): domain Bacteria; phylum Planctomycetota; class Planctomycetia; order Pirellulales; family PALSA-1355; genus JBFWOR01. Next base: position 27,715 of record JBFWOR010000004.1, read on the forward strand.
GCGGCAGATGTTGCGGCGCCACGGCGCCGTCTTCGACGAACGCCACGGGCTTGCGGTTGCCCGGCAGGCCCAAGAGCAACGGCAACGACGCCTTGCGACAGGCCCACACGTGATCGCACAGCGACTTGTCGAGCGCCGACAGAATGTGGTACAGCCCGGTCTGCCCGCGCAGCCGCTCGGCGAGCGCGTCGGCCTTGGCTTGCACTTCTTCGCGCGAGTCGCCATTGAACTCCACGAGCACCAGCGACTCCGGCCGGCCGACGACGAAATCCAGGTAGTTGCGATATTCGAGACTCTTCTCGGCCAGTCGCAGGATCAGCCCGTCGAGCAACTCCGCGGCCGAAGGTTCGCAGGCCAGAATCGCGCCGACGCTCTCCACCGCGTGCTCCATTGAGTCGAAGTGCAGCACGACCACCGCGCGCACCTTCGGCAGCGGCAGCAGATGGACGAGCGCCTCGGTGACGGTGCCCAAACCGCCTTCGGCGCCGACGATCAGCTTGGCGAGATTGAAGCTGGCGCCCGGATACATTCTGGCTTCGTTGGCGAGCGCGCCGGCCAACAGCCGGGGCTGTGGATAGCGCGTGCGGCAGGCGGGCACAAACTCGTCCAGGTTGTAGCCGCTGACGCGGCGCAAAATCGGCGGGAAGCGCGCCATGATCTCGTCGCGGTTCTCCGCCACGATGCGCGCCACTTCGCGATGCACCTGTCCCAGCAAGTCGCCCCGAGCTTGTTGTTGCTCGAGCTCCCAGGCGGTCAGCGGCGCAAACGTGGCCTGGCTGGCGTCGGACAACACCATGTCCAGCGTGATCACGTTGTCCACGGTTTTGCCGTGCCAGATCGAACGCGCGCCGGCGGAATTGTTGCCGATCATGCCACCCACGTTGGCCCGGCTGCTGGTTGCCACGTCGGGGCCGAATTGCAAGCCGTGCGGCGCGGCAGCCGCATTGAGCTGATCGAGCACGACGCCCGGCTGCACACGCGCGGTGCGCGACGCCGAATCGATTTCAATGCGATTCATGTACTTGCTGAAATCGAGCACCAGGCCCGCGCCAATCGACTGGCCCGACAAGCTGGTGCCGCCGCCGCGCGGCACCACGATCAGTCCGTGCTGCGCCGCGGCTTCCATAACGGCAACGACGTCCGCGGCGCTACGCGGCGCAATGACGCCGGCGGGCATAATCTGGTAAATGCTGGCATCGGTGCTGAACAAAGCCCGCTCGTGCACATCGAAGAAAACATCGCCGGAAACCCTCTTTTGGAGAGACTTTTCCAATTCTGACGATTGTGCGGACTTGAGATTCATGGTGGTATCGATGAGGTGCGTCGCCGCGCCGGAAGCGGCCCAAGCTGCTGGCGTGATTATACTTGATCGCCGTGCGATTGTTGGTAGAGTCAAGGATTGAAAGTGAATGGTACGGACCCATTGACGCTCATACGCAACAGAGCAAATCTCTCGATGTCGCGAAATCGTAAGCCGCTTCCGGACGAAGTCGAACACTTGCTGCGCAACGCGGAGCTGCGCAACGAGCTGGAGCCGTACTTCGACGAATCGATCCAGAGCGTGAACGTCGACGAGTTGCCGACGCCCGTCGAGAACGAGTTCCTGGCGTCGATGCTGGCCTGGGAACGCGCGCCGGTGTTGCCCATCGGGCAGTGGTTCCAACCGGAGCTAACCCTGCCGCACCCCGACACGCTGGAAAATGCTGCACTCCATGCGCTGCTGTGGGAGACGATTCGAAAGTTGTTCGAGCGGCGCATTGTGCTCGACTTCACGGATCACCTTTCGGACCGCGAGTTGTACTGCTTGATCTATCGCGATATTCTCCCCTGCCCGGAGAAGAAGATCGACTCGCTGGACAACTATCTGCATTGGGACTGCGCCGACGTGGGAGGCGACGCCACGACCTGGCTGCGTTACTACGCGACCGAGGCCGAGCGCAGCGCCTGGGTCGAGGACGTCGAGGCGGACGAGCCGCTGCCCGCGCATGAGACGCCGCCGTATCCGCGGCAATTGCCACGCCGCCCGCTGTAAGGCGCGCCGCCCGCTGTAGGACGCGGCCGGTCGCGGGTGCTCACCTCGGGCCTGCTGGCGGCCCGTGTCGCGGCCTTGACCCGTTTTGGCGAACGGCCCTATACTTCACGCAGTTTGACCCTGCGCGGGACAGGATGTTCCCCAGCTTTGGGTCTCGGCCGTTCTCTGGCGCGTGCAAGCGCGCAGCCCCCAGGCATCGACATGAAAACCAGCCGTCGTCACGAATTGCAGCACAACGAATTGGCCGACTCGCTGGCCCATTGGATCGAAAAGATCAGGCCTTATAGCCGCGCGGCCTTGGCACTGGTGGTGGCCGTGGTGGCGGCGATTTTCGCCTGGGGCTACCTGGCGGCTCAGAGCAGCCGCAAGTCGGCCGAAGGTTGGAGCGCAATTTTCAACGCCCTGGGTTCTCCCAACGCCGCTGACGAACTGGCCGACGTCGCCGCCCGCTATTCGGGTACTCAGGTGGGCAATTGGGCCCGCATCTCGCTGGCCGATGTGCATCTCGACAGCGGCACGAATCGGCTGCTCACCGACAAGGGCGTCGGCCGCGATCAACTGCGCCAGGCCAGCACCGAGTATCGCGCCATCCTGCTCGACGCGCGGGAGCCGATGCTGCTGCAGCGCGCAACGTTCGGTTTGGCGCGGGCCCACGAAGCTCTGGGTACGCCGAATGACCTGGACGATGCACGCAAGGAGTATCGCGAATTGGTTAGTAAGTGGCCTGACAGCCCTTATGCACAGGACGCCAAGCAGCGTGCCGACGACCTGGACCGCGCGAGCACCAAAGAGTTTTATGACTGGCTGGCGCGCTACGAGCCGCCACGCTCGATGACGAACGAGCCGGGCACGCCGGGGGCGAAACCTGATTTCTTGAAGGACCCGCTGGAGGGAGCCGGCGTCGATCTGCCCTCGGCCATCGAGGGGAGCACGCCCTTGCCGAAATTCGGCACCGAAGGCGGACCGCAACTGGGCACCGAGCCGGCTGGCGACGCGCCAGCCGAGCAGCCCCCGGCCAGCGAAGCTCCCCCGTCCGCGTCGGCGCCTGATGCACCAGCGGCCACGGAACCGGCACCCGCGGCCCCCAGCGATGCTCCGCCGAGCGACGCCGCGCCGCCGGCGCCTGAAGAGACGAATGCCGGCGCAGCCACGCCGTAACTCGCGCACTGACTCCGGCGGAAATCGACACCGCGCAGTCCGCGGCCTCTCTCCGTCGCGCGCCAAAGGTCCCCATAATGTCCGGCGGTGAATTGTCCGCGTCCGAACCGGTCGAACTGGTGGTCGACGAACAGCACGCCGGCAATCGTCTCGACGCCTTTCTGGCGGCGCGGTTTCCCACGCACAGCCGTGTGCTGTTGCGCAAGGTCATCAACGCCGCGGCCGTGAAGGTCGACGGGCTGCGCGTCAAAGCGGCCCACCGCCTGCGCGCCGGAGAGCGCATCTGTATCGTGCTGCCCCCGTTGGCGCGCGAGGGCCCGCAGCCGGAGAACATTCCGCTCGACATCCTGTTTGAAGACGACGCGATTGCGGTGGTGAACAAGCCGCCGGGCATGGTCGTGCATCCGGCCAAGGGACATTGGGCAGGCACGCTCACTGCGGCGCTGCAGTTTCATTTCCACTCACTCAGTTCCGCCGGCGGCCCGCAGCGGCCCGGCGTCGTCCACCGGCTGGATCGCGACACCAGCGGTGTGATCGTCGTGGCCAAGACCGACGCGGCGCACTTTTGCTTAGCCGAGCAGTTCGAGCACCGCACCGTGCAGAAGGAATACTTCGCCATTTGCGCGGGCGTGCCGAGCCGCGATCGCGACGTGGTCGATCAACCAATCGGCATCCATCCGCAGCAGCGCGAGAAGATGGCCATTCGCCGCGATCACACCACCAGCCGCGAGGCGCAGACCTTCTACGAAGTGATCGATCGCTTCGTGGGCTACTGCACCCTGCGGGCGCTGCCCAAGACGGGGCGGACGCACCAGATCCGACTGCATCTGGCCAACATCGGTTGTCCCGTGCTGTGCGACCGGCTGTACGGCGGCCGAGCCGCCATCACGCGCGGGGAGCTCAGCGGCCAGCGCGAAGACGACACCGTGCTCCTCGATCGCCAGGCGTTGCACGCGCGACGGCTGCGGATCCTGCATCCCACGAGCGGCGCGCCGCTGGAATTCGTCGCGCCGCTGCCCGCGGATATCGAAGCGGTGCTGGCGGCGCTGCGCGCGTTTCGCGCAGTGTAAGGAGCAACACGAGCCCGAAGCGCGAGCAGCGCTGGCGAGGGTCGTTACGACACAGTCCGTGTGTCGGCCTACATTAACCCGAAGCGCGAGCGAGGGCCGTTGCGCGCTCGCTCGATTTCCCTCGCTGGCGCGTCGGGCTTGTGGACGTTCGTCCTTACCGCACTTCCGGCTTGCGCGGCTCGTCGGACGGCGAAATGCCGAATAAGAAGTGCACGAGGTCGCGCGTGCCCAGCGTACGGGGACTGGCGAATAGCTCGCCTGCTTCGTAGCCCGCGGCCATGCCGTCGTGCATGGCGGCCGCGCGGACGCGCTCGTAGATAAACTCTTTGTGCTTGGGAAACTGCGTGGCGTAGCAGCGGATGGAAGCCAGCTTGGTATCCAGCGTCTCGCCGATGTCGACCACCAGATGCCCGGCCGCGTTGGGCAGCCCCAGCGAAGCGAAGCCCAACGTGTAATAGAGTTGCGCCGCCACGGTGTGCACCGGCAGCCCGTCGAAATAAGCGTCCCACTTCGTGAGCCGCGCGTAAAACACCGCCGCATCGGTAATCTGCATGGCCTGCCAATGGTCGGGCGAAGCGCCCGGCGTCTTATCGCCGAAACCCAGCACCAGCCGCGGACGATATTTACGAAACTCAGTGGCCAAAGCCACGCGGGCCTCGAACGTGTCGAATAGCCGCCGGTTCGGCAAGTCGAGCTGCCCGCGCAGGTGCACGCCCAATGCCTCGGCCGGGCGTTGGGCCACCCCCACGCGCACTTCCGGGCCGGGTGAGTTGGGCGTCGGCTCGCCATCGGTCAGATCGACGATGCCCACCTGATAACCCTGCCGCACGAGCATTGCCAGGGTGCCTCCGCAGGCAATCTCCACGTCGTCGGGATGTGCGCCCACGGCGATTACGTCGAGTTGCGGGTAGTCGCTGGCGCTCATGGCGACTTCTTTCGCGCGGACGGTGCACTGCCGGCCGCGCGGCCGGCGCTCGCCCCACTGGAGCCGCCGCCGTTGCCCGGTTTGACGACGCTTAGCAGGAACGTGGGATTCATCGCCTCGAACCGCACGCGTTCCAATTGATAAGTGCCGCGCGCCAGATTGATCATCAGCAATTTCACGTCGCCGCACAGCCGGGACAAAGTCTCATGCACTCCGGCCAGACTCTCGATGCTGCCCACGTTGGCCACCAGCCGGCCGCCGACACGAAGCCGCTCGAACGCCAGCTCCACCACGCGTCCAATCTCGCGCCCACTGCCGCCGACAAAAATGCTGTCGGGGTCGGGCAACTCTTGCCAGGCGTCGGGCGCGCGGCCCAAAATAGCCACGAGATTGGCCACTCCAAAACGCTCGGCATTGGTGGTGATCAGTTCGTGATCCTCGGCGTCCATTTCGATGGCGTACACGGTGCCGCCGGCGGCGATCTGCGCCGCTTCGATGGCCACTGAGCCGCTGCCGGCGCCGATATCCCAGGCAACGCTCGTGGGCCCCAGGTCCATTTCCGCCAGCGCCATCGAGCGCACTTCGGCCGGAGTCAACAGCCCGTGCTTTGGCTTCGACTGCCGGAAGGCTTCGTCCGGATTGCCAAACAACCGCTGGCCAATCGAGTCGCGCGGGCGGTCGGGCACGTCGGGCCGGCGGACGAGGATCATCACGTTCAGCGGCGAAAAGTCCTGCGCTGCAATCTCGCCCAACTCACCTTGCGTGACGCGCTCGTCGGGCGAGCCCAGGTTTTCACACACGTAGGCGGAAAAATAATCGATCCGCCGGTCGAGCAGGGCCTTGGCCACGGCCTTCGGTGGATGCTCGTCGGTGGTGAACAGACCGACTTTCGTCGCGACCCGAATCTTGTCGACAATCTCTTCGAGCCGGCGGTTGGCCAGATTCGTCAGGTAGGCCTCCTCCCAACTCTCTTTCACACGCGCAAACGCCAATTGCATGCTGCTGACGTGGGGCACCACCTCGAAGCGGTCCTTGCCCAGCTTGTCGCACAAGTAGCGGGCCACGCCATAGAACAGGGGATCCCCCGACGCCAGCACGACGATGCGCTTGCCAGGCGCGCGGCCGATGCGGTCGATCGCTTCGTCCAGGTTGCTGCCCACGACGAGCCGCTCGGCCTTGCCGGGCGGAATCTTGGCCAACGCACTCTCAGCGCCCAACAGCAACTCCGCGTGCTCCACGAGCTGCCGGGCCGGCGAAATAACGCCGCCCAGGCCGTCATCGCCCATGCCAATGATGTGAATTTTTGATGGGGTCACTGTAATTGTCTTCAACCATCGTATGGGATGCGTTCCGGCTAACCTCTGACGCCCGGATTTTAGAACAAACACAGCGGCAGCGAAAGCTGGCCGAGAAACGGCGGCGGAACCGGGCCTTGACCGCAGTCTGCAACGCACTGCACGCAGTCGTTATTCGCAATAGAACGCGGCACTAGCGAAGCTCACGCAACTGGTGCCGTCCAGTTCGACCGCCTGATCGTAACGCAACAGTTCGCCGCTGGTCGGTCGGGCCGCCGCCAGCATCGTATAGGTCGGCGACAATCCGCACACGCGGTCGCGATCGTGATGGGCGGCAATGAGCTGCACCAATGCGTCCGCATCCGCGCGGCAGGCGGCTTCCAAAAAGGTGCGGTCGCGCGCGGTCTGCTCCTGCAGCCGCGCGGCATCGAGAAACTGCCGATCGCCAAAACGCTGGCCGATATGCGCCAAATCTCCCGAGCTGATGTAGCAGGTGCGGCGCCCGTCGGCGGCCACGGTTTCGCGCAGGGCCTGCACAAACGCCTTCACCTGCGGCGAATCGGCCGGCGAAGCGTGTTGCGCCACGAACTCATGGAACGAGCCGACCAGGATCGGCACGATCGCCAGCGGCCGTTTGCCGCCCAGCAGGTACTGCAGCATGACGACCTGAAATTCGATCGAATGCTCCTGGCGATGGGCCAATTCATCGGCCAGCAGATTCAACTCCCCATCGCCGGCCAGCGCGGCGGCGCGTGCTGCCAGGCGGGCGACAAACTTGCGATCCGTCTCGACGGTGCCCAACGGCGTGGCAAAATCCTTCTTCGTGGCGGCGAACAATTGTCGCATCGGGTTGTGCCCGGTGCCCAGAATCACGAACAATTCAGCGTCGCTTTGCTCGACGATCTTTTGCTGTGCCCAGGCGAGCGACAGTCCGCCGCGGCGGAAGTCCATGTGGGGGCTGAGCACCGCGCACAGTCGGCGCGTGCTTGCTGCAGAATCGTCGCTGCCGGCCGTGACGTCTTCGACCGCGGTCGGCACGGCAGCGTTCCCGTTTGCTTCCCCCGCTCGGCTGACAAGCTCCCCCAGTTGCCTGCGCAATTCGTCCGGATCGGCCGGGTAGCCGCCGCCGGCGTGCGCGGCCGGCCGGACACGCAAGTTCAAATAGGTCTCGATCTCGCGCTTCCAGCGGGCGCGAAAACGCGCGTTGTCGAGATAGAAGCGCTGATCCAAATCGCGCACCACCTGCTCCACGTCCTGGGCGGCGACGTCGTGGCCCAGGCGCTCTTTCAATGCGGCGCACAGGTCCGCGAGCGTGCGGTTGCCATCCATCAGCGAAACCAACACCGCGGCCTGGTACGGCAGCACGATCGATCCGGAAAAGCCCTCCGGATCGCGCAGGGCAAACAACGTTTCGCCCGAGGGCTGGCTTACCGGAAAGCCCTCGACGCGGCGCAGCCGGGGCCGCTCGGGCAGGGACGTGCCCGAATCAGCATCGTCGTGAAGCGGCTCGTCCATGTGCTGGTGACTGTTCGCGATGTTGTACGGCCCTGGGGTTCTGCCAGGGGGACGAAGCCGAGCACGCCTCAAATGCGAATGAAGATCCGCTGCCGATACAACCAGTAGCATACAAGCCACAGGCACAACAGCACCAGCGCGCTGGCCAACAGCGGCCGGTACGGCTCGGCAACGATCTCGAAAAGCCCCGCGCCAAAATGCGTGCGCAGCGATTCGAACACCCACCCCTTGATGAGCCCGGCCATCACATACATGGTGATCGAGTTCATGCCGACGACGACCAGCGGAAAGGCCCATTTGCGAAAGCCCAGCACGTCGATGACGGCGTACAGCCCGGCCAGAATCAGTGCGCAGCCGCCGGCGCTGGCCAGGGTCCAACTGGGCGTCCAGATGCGTTTCACAATCGGACAGATGCCGGCGTAGTGCAGCGCCAGGCCCGCGGCAACTCCGGCCAGTCCGGCCACGACCAGGAAGACGAACTTGGCGTCGCGGCTGCGCGGGCTGCGTAACAGCTCGCCCGCCAGCAGGCCGAAGATCATCGTGGCCAGCGAGGGAATAAAGCTCAGCGTCAAGTAGCCGCCGCCGTTGTAGACAAACGGTTTTTCGCGCGGGAACTGATTCAGAAACCAGGCGTCGAACGCGGCTGCCGCATTGGTGTTCTTGTCCCAATGTGCCGCCAGGCCCGTCTGATGCTGCCACTCGGCCGGCACGCCGACCGACGAATAGTCAAAGCCTTGTCCGGGCAGCGGGTATTGCGCGAAGAAGAACCAATAGCCGATCAGAATGGCAATTGCTGCGGCCCACTGCACGCGCGGCGAGCGGCCCCACAGCAAGAACAAGAAGGTGTAGCCCAGCCCAATCTGCGCGAGCACGTCTTCGAAGGTCCAGTTGGTTTGCGTGCGACCGTCCGAGCGAAGAAACACGCCGAGCAGCACCAGAATGATCGACCGCACGACGGCGTGCCGCAGCATGCGCCACCACGATTGGCCGTGCGCCGCGCGGCTGGCGCAGGAATAGGCCATGGCCGCGCCGACCATGAACGTGAACGACGGCTGGATCATGTCCCAGGCCGAGCAGCCAACCCACTCAACGTGCTCAAACTGATAGCCGACGGTCTGCCAGAAGCGGCTCTCGGGAAAATTCTGCGCCACGCGATGCAGGGCCAACCCGCCCGAGGCCATGGCCAGCATGGCCAGGCCCCGATACGCATCGAGCGAGACCAGGCGCTCGCCGGCCGCCGACGAGGCGACGGGTTCCGGCTTGGGTTCAGACGGCACCGGAGGCACAGAAACGAGGATGCTGCTCATGGGCGCCTATTATCCGCAAACCACGCAGTCAATGCATCCCTGTGCGACCGCCAGCGCCAGGTATCAGCACGAGCGACTGCCGCCGTGGTCGCGCTCAGGCAAGCTCCGCGGTGATCTCGTCGATGTCTTCGTCCATGCCAAAGTGCTTGAGATTGAGCTGCTCGCGGCTGCCGATGCCCAAGCCGATCTTGATGCCGTGGCGAATGAACGGATTCTCCCAGACGGAATAGCGCTGCAACCGCCGTTCAGTACCGTAGCGCTTGAGCACGGCCACGCCGGTGGCGTCGGCGGCAATCCGATCGCGGCTGGCCACTACCAGCTTCGGATCCACGGTGTCGCCGTGCGAAGGTCCGCCGAAGACGAAGCTGCGTGTGCCATCGAGAATGTTCATGGCCGGCGTGATGCCCAGATTCAGCTCGGCCACCCGATTCACCAGCGGCGAAACTTCTTCGATGTCCTGCTTGCGCCCCTCGGGCCCCAAGCGGCGGCGGCTGCCCGAAGACTTCTGATCCATCAGGTTGCTCTCGCCTTTGAACGACGTGTGGAACTCGCGGCGGGCTCGATGGTGGCTCATGCCGACGAAGGCCTTCATCGACATGGTGAACCAGGCCTGAAAGTGCGTCTTGATGACGGGTACGTTGATCACGTGGTCCACCGCGAACAACAGCTCGGCCAGCTCGAAGCCGTTCGGCCAGTGCTCGGCCTTTTCCGGTTTGATGCGGCGCCACATGCCGGCGTCGCGATCGTCGCCGGTTTCGATCTTCCGGCCCAGGCCCTCCAGTTCGTCGGCGCAGGCTTCCAGTCCCACGGCCACGACCGGCGCCTTGGCATCACTGATCGCCTGATTCACCGCGTCCAAGTGGCCGACTTTCTTCATCACGTCGACGGTCTTCGGTGCCGAGGTGACGAACAAGGGCGAAAAGCTGCGATCGGCCACGATGATCCGTTTGGGCCCTCGCTCGGCCACCAGCTTGATCACGGCGTACAGCACTTCGGGGCTGGTGGTGGTCGGATTGTTGACGGCGCCCGTAACGTTGGGCTTGATCAGCACCGTTTGGCCTTCCTTAATGAACGCCATGCCTCCGGCCAGCTCCACCGCTTTGCGCACGGCCTCTTCCATGTTCGATCCGCGGGCGATACCGACGTCGGCTGCTGGCATGGCCGCCGGCTGATCCTCGCCGAAGGTCAGCCGCGGCAGCACCAGGCCGCTCGACATCCCGGCAGCCAGTGCGCTGTGTCCCGCGGTGCGAAGGAACTGGCGACGATGCGGACAGAGTCGGGCGGAATTCATTGACAAGTACCTCACTAAGTAGGAACGCCAAAGCGGGGATCGCACGCCGGGAATCTTGCCACGTCGGGGGGGGGGCGCGGGCCTACGGCTTCGATTGTAACCACTCGTCGAGCTGCTTGCGAATTGCGGTCGCACGCTGGTTCAGCTCGGCCGCTGCCGGGGCAGTGATCTCCCGGGCCGTGTGCACCGCCTGCATCGTCGCCTTACGCACGCCGGCCACCTCGTCTCGCAGCGGTTCTGGCACCGGATTCTCGCCGGAGGCGACGTTCTTTTGGTGGACTTTTCGCAGCACGCTCCAGAGCCGGTCGTTCTCCGCCACGACCGACGCCAGGTGGGGAAACTCTTTTTCCGGCTCATCGTGGCAGTCCGCACACCAGGCCGCCAGCGAGAACTCCTGCGGCGGAAAGCCGATGTCGTGGTTCCCGTGGCAGTCAAAGCACATGGGATACTCGGTGTTGATCTTCTTCGAGAAATCCCAGGCGTGCGGGCCGGAAGCCAGCACCTTGGCTTCTTCGTCGTGGCACTGGCTGCAGCCGGCGATATGCGCGCTCTTTTTAGTGCCGATGAAGTCGAAGGCTTCTTCGTGGGCCTTCACGTCGTCCTTGGTGTTACCGCCGTGGCAATCGGCGCACGACATTTCCTGCAAGTCGTGCACACTCCGCGTGAAGTTCACCACGGCCGCCGTCAGCTCGCGCCCGGCCGTGAGGTGGCAGCGGGCACAGTTCGATTCGACCAACGGCAGCGGATGATCTTTGGGCCAGTTGTCCGGCTTGACCCATTTTTTCGCGGCTGCCGGGTTGGCTTCCGCGGGCTTGTCGACCTGCGGCTCGTCGGCCGCGACGAACAGCGTCGCGGCAGCGCACCCGACCAGGGCTCCGATCGCAGGCACCCGCGCCCAATGCGCCAGGCGGCGCTGGCCCAGCACTGCGGCGGCGAGCAACATCGCGCCGCCGGTCAACGCCAGACAGAACAGCAAGTCTTCCAACATCGAGCACCTATTCCCACGTGCCCTCAGGCACCGGTTTGGCTTCCACGATTTCGATTGTCACGCCGTCGGGCGCCTGAGCCAAAAAACTCTTCAACTTGTATTCGGGCCGCAGGGTGATGGGCTCAACAATCGTCGCCCCATCCGCTTTCATGCGCTCGAACAGGGGCTCGAGCTTGCGATACGAGAAGCCGATGCGGTCGATTGGCCGACTTTTGGTCGGTTGAATCTGCTGGAGCGGCTCGTCGGGCCACCAGCGAGGTGGCGGCGTCGCATCGGGCTTGCCGAAAAAGATCATCGAAACGTTGTCACACTGAATGAAGTTCATCCAAATGCCGGCCAACGTGCTCATCTCGCCGGCCGGCTTCTTCACGTGCACGCGACGTGGCTTGATGCCCAGATGGCGGGCGTACCAATCGACGGTTGCGTTCACGTCGTCGCAAAAGAAGTGCACGTGGGCAAAGCGGTGGTGGCCCATCGTGTTGATCTCGATGAGCTCTTTGTCCGGGCCCTGGACGTACATGTAGAAATTGTCGGCGCCGGGCAAGGGAGAAAGCGGCGTGTGAATCGGCACGTTGTGGCGCTTCCACCATTCGTACTCGTTCTTCACGTCCACGCCGCCCCAGCCGATATGCCAGATGCCGGTGTTGAGCGTGGCGTCGGGCGGCTCGGCAACCTTGTGGAAAAGAATGAACGACTTTTCGACGAACAGCGCGTCGGAAACGCCGCGAAACTTGATCGGCGTGGCGCCGAACACGCGACTGTAAAACCGGATCGACCTTTCGGGATCGAGCGCATTGATCAGCACGTGATGAAAACGAGCCGGCTCCACCTCCTCCGCCGGCAGGATCGTAGGCCGGCTGCCTGCCGCGGCCAACACGGCCAGCAGACAAATTCGCATCGATAAGCGCATCGTCCAGTGTGCTCCCCAGAGGTGTCGCGCCGGCGCAAGGTTGAACGGCTGCATCCGATTCTGAAACACGCCCTCGCGCCCGTCTAGCAGCGGAGGGACGAAATGCGCGATTTTTGATAAATCGCCGCGACCATCCGGGTCCAATAAAGTACGGTCGGCCGTCGGACAACGCCGCCCCTAGAGCATGGTCGGAGAGGGGTTGTGCACCACTTGCTCGGGATCGTCGGCGGTCAGCGGCTGCTCAGAGTGCCGCCAGTTTTCATAGCCGGCCAGCACGCTTTGCTGCTCGAACTTGCGCGCCTGGCCCTGATCGGACAGCGTGGCCCAGCGCACGTAAGCCAACAATTGTTGCTCGGACCCGAACGTGGCCAAAAGCCTTGGTTCGCCCTTGGGCTTGGATCCATAAAGATAGTGCATGATTGACCTCCAAAATCCCCGAGCCCCGGTCGTGCCCGCGAGTAATTCAACGCCATGGGACCGGCCAAGGCAATGAGCTCTCGCTGTTCCGTGGAGCCAATTCAGCTCATGGACTGGCGCGCCGGCCCGCGGTAGGCTAGAGCCACGGTTTGTCCCGCCCGCGACCCATGCCCGCCTCGATTGGTTTCTCAGGACGCCGGTATGAGCCAGACGAAGCTGCTCATCGCGTCGCTTGGTTGTCTGTGCGTTTGCCTTTGCGCGCAGGGCGCTGAGCCGGAAACCCCGGCAGCCACACGCACTAGCGCCCCACCGGCCGACGCGATCGAGCATTTTGAGAAGCACATTCGCCCGTTGCTGGCAGCTCGTTGCTGGAAATGCCACGGTGACGAAAAGCAGGAAGCCAGCCTGCGTCTGGACACTGCGGCAGGCGTGACCGCCGGCGGCGACTCCGGTCCGCCGATTGTGCCGGGCGACCCGGAGCACAGCCCCATGATTTCGGCGGTCCGCTATCAGGACGAGCCGAAAATGCCGCCCGATGGCCGCCTCAACGAACAGGAAGTGGCGACGCTCGTCGCTTGGGTCAAGCGCGGAGCGCCCTGGCCGAAAGACCTCGACGATGATGCCGCCAAGCTAGACGCCTCCGCGGCCGAGCAGCTATTGTCAGCGCCGGCGCCGACAAATGGTCCCGATCCGCTATGGGCGTTTCGCCCGCTGGCAAACGTCGAGCCACCGCCCCTCAGGCCGGGCGAGCCCGAATCTAAGTCGCCCATTGATCGCTTCATCGAGCGGGAGCTTGATCGCCAGGGGCTGTCTGCCGCACCGCCGGCCGACAAACGCACGCTCGCGCGACGCGCGTATTTCGACCTGCTGGGGTTGCCGCCCAGTATCGAAGAGATCGAAGCCTTTGTGAACGATCCGGCCGAAGATGCGTTTGCCCGGCTGATCGACAAGCTGCTGGCGTCGCCGCACTACGGCGAGCGTTGGGCACGCCACTGGCTGGACGTGGCCCGTTACGCCGACAGCGGCGGCTACGAAACCGACATGTATTTCCGCAACGCCTGGCGATATCGCGACTATGTCGTCAAGAGTTTCAACGACGACAAGCCGTACGACCGTTTCGTGCAGGAGCAGATCGCGGGCGATGAGATCTGGCCTGACGATCTGGGGCTGCCGGGCAGCTATGTGATGCCCAAGGCCAAGCTCGAGCATCTGGAGGCCCGCATTGCCACCGGGCTGTACACGCTGGGGCCGCAGATTCACGAATCGAACATGGATGCGGCGCTCTTGGACTACGAGCGGCTGACCGACTGGGCCGATACCACGGGCAGTGTCTTTCTCGGACTGACCCTCGGCTGCGCGCGCTGCCACGATCACAAGTTTGACCCGATTTCGCAGCGCGACTATTACAGCCTGCAGGCTGTGTTCGCCGGCAGTCGCGAGACGGAGATTCCGCTGGTTAACGGCATGGAGATTGCCGATTTCAAGCAACACTATCCGCGAATCATTGCGGTGGACGAGGCACGGCGTGCGTATCGACAGTTCGAGAAAGGCGTTGCCGGCCGCAAGCTCACGGCCGAAGAAGAGGAGCGCCGCCGCGCACTGCGCGACAAGATTGCCGAGGCAGTGCTGGAATTGCCCGAGAGTGCCGCGTCGACGCCCAACGACCGCTTTGACGGGCTGATGGAAGTGCCCACGGCCTCGGTGCTGGCCCACGTGAATCCACCGCTGGTTCCGGCCGTACACGTCTTGGGCCGCGGCGATCTGGACCGGCCTAAGCGGCGCGTGGGCCCGGATCTGCCGGCAGTATTGCGGGCCGCGACGAACTATCGCGAGCCCCTGGCTCCGGGCATTACCACGCGCAAGCAATTGGCCGAGTGGCTTACGTCGCCGGCGCATCCGCTGACGTGGCGCGTGATGGTCAATCGCATTTGGCAATGGCATTTTGGCGCGGGCCTGGTGGCCACCCCCAACGACTTCGGCAAGATGGGCGCGGCGCCCAGTCACAAAGAACTGCTCGACTGGCTCGCCCAGCGGTTCGTCGGGCAGGGTTTCAGCATCAAGCAAATGCACCGCGAAATCATGCTCAGCCAGGCCTATCGTCGCGCCAGCCAGTACTCCCCTCTGCACAATCTGCAGCAAGACGCAGATAACAAACTGCTGTGGCGGGCCAATCGTCAGCGATTGGAAGCCGAATCGCTATGGGACTACATCCATGCTACTTCCGGCACGCTGAATCTGGCGTTGGGCGGTCGGCCCGTGGTGCCACCTTTGGCCGAAGACGAGTTGTCGGCACTGCGCGAGCGCTGGCAATGGACCGTCTCGGCGGATCCGCGCGAACACACGCGTCGTGGACTGTATGTGCTGGTGCGGCGCAATTTCCGCTTTCCCATGTTCGAGGTGTTCGACAGCCCAATCAACGCCGTGAGTAGCCCGCGGCGCGACGTGACCATCGTGGCGCCGCAAACGTTGTGGTCGCTCAACAATCGTCGCGCGTGGGACCAGGCTCAGCAGTTTGCCGCGCGGTTGGTGCGCGAAGTGGGCACCGACCCGTCCGCGTGTGTGGACCGAGCCTGGAAACTTGCCCTGTCGCGCGTGCCCAGCGACACCGAGAAGGCCGAGGCGGTCCAGCTGATGTCCGCGCTGGTCGACGAGCATCAAGCCGCGGCAGGCGGCAGCCCTCCCCTCGTGAATCCGCCGGCCGCGTTGGCCAAGCTGCCACCCGGGCAAGCGGCGGCCCTCTCGAAGCTATGCCTGGCCCTCTTCAACCTGAACGAGTTCTTATTCATCGACTGAGCGGCGCAGGCCAGCGACTAGGTGACTTCCATGAAATCCACAAGCTGCCACCGTCATGAAGTCGTCCTCTCGCGGCGCGAGGCCCTGGTGCGTTCCGGCAGCGGGCTGGGGGCTATCGCGCTGGGTTCGTTGTTGAGCGACGGCGTGGCAACGGCTTCGCCCAATTCCGCAGGTGCCCCGCCCATTGGCGGCGCGAATCCGCTGGCCCCGAAAACGCCGCATTTCGCCGGCAAAGCGCGGGCCGTGATCTCGCTGTTCATGCAGGGCGGGCCGGCGCAGATGGACTCCTTCGATCCCAAGCCCCAGTTGCAGCGCCTCGATGGCCAGCCGCTGCCGGCCAGCTTCAAGAGCGATGACTTGAAATTGCAATTCATGTCGGCCACCGGCGGCACGCTAATGGGCTCGCCCTTTGCTTTTCAAAAGCGCGGCGCCTCCGGCCTGGAAATCTCGGACTTGTTTCCGCAGCTGGCCACGATGGCCGACGACCTGGCCGTGGTCCGCTCTTGCTATCACGAGTCGTTCATTCACGGGCCGGCGCTGAGCCTGATGCACTCCGGCAACGTGCTGCTCGGGCATCCCAGCGTGGGGAGCTGGGTCGTGTGGGGCTTGGGCTGCGAGAGCGATAACCTGCCGGCGTTCATGGTCATGACCGACGGCGTGATCCGCGGCTCGAGCAGCGCCTACAGCTCGGGATTTCTGCCGGCCGTGTATCAGGGAACGCTCGTCGGCACCCAAGGCGCGCCGATTCAGAACCTGGCGCCACCGCCGCAAATCTCCCGCGCTCAACAGCGCACCATGCTGGATCAGATCGGCCGCTGGAACCAGCAACACTTGGACGCACGAAATGACGACTCGAACCTGGCGGCGCGGATCGCCAATTTCGAACTGGCGTTTCGCATGCAGGCCGCGGCGCCAGAGTTGATCGACCTGGCCGATGAGCCGCGGGCCATCCGCGAACGTTACGGCATCGACGCGGAGCCCACGGCCCGCTTCGGCCGCATGTGCCTGCTGGCGCGGCGGATGGTCGAGCGCGGCGTGCGGTTCGTCGAGCTGTATTCGAACGACTGGGACGGCCACGGTGATTGTCCCGGCAATCACCGCGACAACGCCCACAAGACCGACCGGCCGATTGCCGCGCTATTGGCCAATCTGAAGGATCGCGGCTTGCTCGACAGCACGCTGGTTTTGTGGACCGGCGAGTTCGGCCGCACGCCCGTCATGCAGGGCAACAAAGGTCGCGACCACAACCCGTATGGCTTCTCCGCCTGGCTGGCCGGCGGCGGCGTGCACGGCGGCAAGGCCATTGGCGCAACCGATGAGCTCGGGTTCCGCGCCGTGGACGACCGCGTGCACGTCCACGATCTGCATGCCACCATGCTGTCGCTTCTGGGGCTCGATCACGAGCAGCTCAGTTACCTGTTCGAGGGTCGCCGGCGGCGGCTGACCGACGTGGGCGGCCAGAACAACCTGGCGGAACGGCTGATGCGGGCGTAGCGTCGGCGCGGCTGCTCAGATTGCCCATTTCACGCCATTTCGGGCGGCTCTCCTAGCGGAATTGACCGCCGCACCCTCGGCAGACGGTGCCCTTGGCAGCGAGCGAATGACCTAGCCGGAAATCGGCCATCGCGTGTATCGTCTGGCCCTTCTCCGCGCCTAGCTTCAGGACCTCCCGCCCATGCTTGCCAATGCCGCCAAATCGCTTACCCGCGGACCCATTCTCACGACGTGCACCCTCATCTCGGCCCTGCTGGGCGGCACCTGGTGGCTGGTCGGCGATGGGGTGGCTCCCGGCGATCCGTCCACACCGGAAGAGCGCCTGGTCGTAGCGGTGAGTGAGAATACCGAGATGACGCCGCCGGTGCCCGGCGAGCAGCAACCGCCGGCCGCCGAATCGAAGCGCAAGCGGCGGAAGCTATCCGAGGGCGAGCGCGTGGCCCGGCTGCAGCGCTCGATCGAGACCGACCGCACGGAACTGAATTCGCTGCGCACCGAGACGGAAAGTCCGGGCGGAGAGTTCCGGGCAGCCGAAGCGGAGTTCAAGGCGCTCGACGACCGCTGGCGCGAAATTCGTCGCAAGTACTACACGCTCCGCCGCGAAGGCAAACAACAAGAGGCCGACGCCTGGCTGGCCGAGAACAAACCGCTGGAACAAGAGTGGCAAACGGCCAAAGATCGCTTTGACCTGGCAATTCAGGAACGCAAGACGCTGCGCGACAAGGCGGCCGCTCTGGAGCGGAAAATTCAGCAGGATGCCGCGGCGCTGCAGGACCTGGTCGGATTTGATCCCAGTGCAGTCCCCGCGCCGCCGGGTGGACAGGCGCCGCCCGCCACGACCGTTCCCGCTGAAGCTCCGCTTGCCGGCCAGGCACCTGCCGACAAGGCACCGGTCGCCACGCAGCCGCAATCGCCACAGCGGTCAAGAGACGACGACAGGCCGCCGCTGATAGCGGCGCCGGATGAGCATCCGGCGCCCACTACGCCGAATTTCGAGACGGCTCCGCAACTGCCCACGACGCCCTCGCTGCCCATGCTGTCGCCGTTGGCCCGGGCCGCGACCGATCCGTATGCCGGACCAGCCCCGATGGACGCAGCGGCGCCGGGCGGTCACACCTATCCCACGAATCCTGCCTTCGAGCATGCGAAAAAGGAAGTCGACGAGCGGTTGGCAGCTGCCCAGCAGGCCGAGCGCGTGGCCGAAAGCGTGGGCGAGCGAATCGCAGCCTTACGCAGCAACATGGCCATCGAGCAGCAGTTGCTCGACATCGCCCATGCCAAAGCCACCCAGGCGCAATCCCTGCGTGCCAGTTTGGACACGGAGCTGGAGCGTACGGTGGCCCAGGATCCCGCCCAGTTGGACACGGTTTGGAAAAAGATTGCGCAGGTCGACGAACGCCAGTCGCACGCGCAAACCGAGGCCACGGCCATTCAGCGACGCATTGAGGAATTGCAGCGAGAGGTGGGCCGGCTGGAGGAAGATCAGGCCGCAGCGCGCAGCAAAGCCAAGCAACTTCACGAGCAGGCCGACGCAGCGCAAGGGTTGCTCAATAACCTGCAAAACCCGTTCACGCCTACCAACCTCGTACAGTGGTCGCTGGATCACGGCCCCAAGCTGCTGACCATCTTGATCGGCACGTTGATGCTGAGCCTGGTGGTCAAGCTCAGCGGCAGACAGATCGCCCAAATTGTTGCCCGCGGCGGCAGTCGCGGCACGGCGAAAGATCGCGAGAACCGCGCCATCACCTTGGTGGGCGTGTTTCGCAACACCGCCTCGATCGTGCTCTGCACGGGCGGCATGCTGATGGCGCTAGACGAAGTCGGCATTCCCATTGGACCGCTGATGGGCGGAGCGGCCGTGCTCGGTTTGGCCGTCGCCTTTGGTGCGCAGAATTTGATCCGGGATTATTTCTCCGGTTTCATGGTGCTGCTGGAAGATCAATACGGGATCAACGACGTCGTCAAGATCGGCGACGTCGCCGGCTCGGTCGAAAAGATCACGCTACGGATGACCGTGCTGCGCGATCTGGAAGGCGCCGTCCACTTTATTCCGCACGGCAGCATTACGCGCGTATCCAACATGACGCACGGCTGGTCGCGCGCGGTCATCGACATCGGCGTGGCCTACAAAGAAAATCCCGATGAGGTGATGCGCGTGCTGGTCGACATTGCCAAAGACTTGCGCAAAGACCCAACCTATGGGCCGCTCATTCTCGACGGCCCGGAAATGCTGGGTCTGGACAACCTGGGCGACTCGGCGGTGATGTTCAAGATGTTTTTGAAGACGCAGCCGCTGCAGCGCTGGTTTGTGAAGCGCGAGTGGTTGCGGCGCATCAAGAACCGCTTCGACGAGTTGGGGATCGAAATCCCGTTTCCACAGCGGACCGTGCATCATCGCTACGACGACGGCGACCCGCGCGGAGCCGACGCGCAGCACTCCGACAGTTCGAAACGGGCCGCGTAACACCGCATGCGCGGCGCATCGCTTGCATACCGCGCCGCTGGTCGCGTGCAGTATCTCACTGCGACGGGTCAGTCAGCCAACAGGTCGTCCAGTTCCTCGTCCAGCCAATCGCCGTCGCCGCTCAGTTCGGCAAAGGTGGCACTACGCCCGGCCGCTGAGCCGGTCGACGTGCCCCCGATCTGCGTCTCGGTCGGAGCGATGCCGGATGACGCTGCCGCCTCCGCCTGGATGGTTGCTGCCGGAACCGTTGCCGCCTGGAGTTCAGCGGCCACAGCCGAACCCGACGCCTGCGCCGATGGATCGCTGCGCAGCGCAAGCGCGGTGACCACGGCGCTTGCGCCCCTGGAATCCAGCGATGCCGCCACGCCGGCCGCGGAGCTCTGCGGAAACCGTCCTGAGGTAGCAGTGGTTCCAAATACGCCCGTCACAAAGAACCGCACGGTGGCGCCGCTCGTCCCAGGCAGCGGGTTGCCGCCCAAATTGCCGATCCAGGCTCGTAGCGTATGCCAGCCAGGCGCAACAGTGAACAGGCCGCCGTCCATGATTTCGGTGAACCGAAGGCCGTCGTCCAGCGAGAACCAAACCCAGGAGTTCGCCGGCAAGGTGCCCAGTACGTTGTACCGCACTTTGACGGGCGGACTGCCCACGATGATCACACCGTCCCACGGGGTAACGAAGACGACGCGCGGCGTCACCGCGGCTGTCGACAAGGGCGCCACAAGGCCGTTGATATTCGCGCGGGTGGCAGCATTGGCAGGCGCCACGGCGCCAGCAATGGCGATCCCGTAGCGCGCCCAGGACTGCGCGTTGTTCAGACCGGCGACAGGCGCTCCGACGGTCCCTGTGGTCGCACCCGACAGCAGCACGGCGTCGGTCTTGGGCACGATGAAATTCGGCGCCTGCTCGTGGAAATACACCTGAAAATCGTCGCCCTGCACCTGATTGTAGTTAATCACCTTCACCACGACCGGCTGAGTGATGTTCGATGAGGTTGGGTTGTACTTCATCTGGATGTTCGCGGGCGGGGCAACGGTTTCCGGATTCGCCGGCCAGGAAGGCAAGCTCGTAAGCAGCTCGAACTTGACGTCCGTCAGCAACAGCGACGTGCCGTTGCCGGCGCCGTAATCCCAGACCGGCAGCACTTCAATGTTGATGTAGTTCTTCAGCGCGGTGTTGCGAATGATCGTTGGGTGGGGCACACCGGCTTCGCTCGCATCGCTGCGCGGCGCTTCGATGCCGACCCGCACGCCCTCAATGCGCGAGTCGCGCACGATAAGGTTTCGGTTTTCGTAAACCGACAGGTACATGCCATAGGAGCCGGTGTCGTTGCGATCCTGCGCTGACCAATCGCCATAGATGGTCAAATTGCGGAACGTGACGTCGCTGGTGTGATACATGCCCACGCCGGCCAGGAAAATGTTCCACAACCGCAGATCCTTGAACAGCGTGGTCGGTTGGTTGGGCGCCAGATTGTGACCGGAGATATACGCCGCCCATACACCGTACGTGCTGAGTCCATACGCCTCGTTGTTGATGAATGTCGTGGGCGGGCTGAGCGCCGAGGAAATCCCAGCTCCGGGTTCGTGCGTATCCTCGCCGCGAAAGCGGGGCAACGTCACCGGGTCGAAATTGAAGTACCCGTCGAGCACGAATCCGGCGTAGTAGCTGTCGGCCGCCACGTTGCCCACCACCTGGTTGCCGCCGCGACGGAACCAGAATCCCGATCCGCCCCGGCCGTAGTCGTTCTCTGCGGTTCCTTCCTTGCCGTCGGAGCGCGTACCGACGATGCGGATGGTGATGTTGTTGCGGAAGAGGTTTTGAATCTCTTCGCCTTCTTCCGTGACAAAACCGGCACCTTGCGCGTCGTAAACGACGTTGCCGTCCAAAAGTCCGTAGCTCGTATCGTGCACGGCGACGCCCCACTTGCGCGCGCCATCGACGGTGTTGCCCACGAAGGTGAATTGATAGCCGCTGTTGGCAGGATTCTCCGGGCCCATCAGATGATGAAAGTGCATTGCATAACGGCCCACCTGGTTCGTGCCGATATGTGTCACATGTCCGGCGGTGTCGAACGTGGTGTTGTCCAGGTCGCGAAATGCGTCGGTGCGCCCCAGTTCTGAAAAGCGCGCGTAGGCAATGTGGGCATCGGCCCGAGCGGTTATCAGGACGTGCCCGCGCGTACCGTTGGGATTCTCAGACCGCACGATAACATTGCGGTCGAGCACGGCCACGTGCGGTAGCAATTGCAGCGTGCCGTTGGTGTCGCGCGCTCCCAAGTGATTGAACGCCAGCGGCTCGGTGAGAAACACCCGGTTACCCACCACCCTGCTGATGGTCACCTCTTCCCATTGCGGAGCAAGCTGGCCGGAAGTGAATTGATGTTCTTGCGACCAGTTGATCTGGCGCGTATCGGGCAGCACCAGCGTGTCGCCCGGTTGCCATTTCGCGTCGGGATTGGCAACGATCAATTGCGTGTCGCCCGCGTGCGGCTCGGCGGCGAGTCGGGTCCACGTGTAGTTTAGCGGCGCGCCTTGCATGGTGATGGTGCCCAACACGAGCAAACCGGTGCCGTATTGACGTGGATCGTTCACCAGATCCAGCGGCTTGTCGGCAATCACCAGTTCGGCGGTGACGGTCGACGCGATAGGCATCGACTCCGTACCGATCTGCAGTGTGCCCGTAGGCATGACCGTGATCGTGCCAGCAAGCAAGCGCGTATTCACGCCCGGCGAAAAAATCAGGCGCCCTTGGATCTCGATGGCGTTGATGCGCACATTGCTTTGCGTGCTGTAGCTGACGGTTTTGCCTTCGCCAATCAGCACCAGATCGCCGTCGGCGGGCACGTGCCCGCTCGACCACACCGTCGGGTCCGACCAGCTGCCGCTGCGCAGCGCGCTGATCGTCGGGTGCGCGACAAACCGAGGAATCACCTCGGAATGCGTGATGATTTCCGTGTCGGTGACCAACACGCCGCCGGGATATTCGATGCCGGCAGGATGCTCATGCTGGCTCTCGACGCCGCCGGCAATTTCCTCGGCAATTTGCGCCGCCGGCGATGCGGGATCGTCGACGGTAGTACTCAATAGCGCGCGGGCTTCTAGCGCCTCGCCCGCGCAACGACGAAATCTGCGGTTCATCCCTGTAACTCCCTGGATGCCCATCACAGTTAGCGAACGATCGCAACCGGCCCTGGTCGACCTTGGGTACGAAAGGGGCTAGGCGCGCGGAAACCGCGCGTGCCTGGGCTTTCGCAAAATGGAATGCTCTGTTCCTGACCGAAGTGACCGGCAGCGCGCCTTCGCTGACCGGAAACCTGTCCTGCTCTCGAATTGCAGTGCGGGCACAGCCCTGTGCCAGTTGCACCACAACGTATCGAATCGGCGCTCGTTGCCCTCCAGCGGCGCCGGAACCTATGGACAGGCAGTGAAAGCATTATCAGAGTTCCGCCGAATTGAAGCAAGGGCTGCTTTGAAGAACTGTCAATCCATCATCCGGGGCAGCCGCGCTACCCCGCTAATCGAGTGGTGGCAAAACGTCCGGCTCGACCTGATAGCCGTCGGCCAACGCGTTGGTCATGTTGAACAAGCCGGTGATCGCCAGCACCTCGCCGATCACCTCGGCCGAAGCGCCGAGTTTGCGCAACGCCGCCGTGTGCGAATTCACACAGTACGAACAGCCGTTCGTCGCCGACACCGCCAGCGCAATGATTTCACGAGCCCGCGGATCCAAGTGGGAACGATGTCCCTCGGCCTCCGGGTGCATCAGCCGTTTGAGCGCCGTCCAAACCAGTTCCAGCTCCGGCGGATGTGTGGCCAGCGTGCGCCACAAGCTGGGCACAAAGTCGATTTTTTTTGTATTCCGAATGTCAGCGAAGATCTCGGCCACGCGGCCCGTCGCCTCGGCTTCCGAAACGGGCCGAACAGTAGCTGCTCGCGGGTTGTCCATTGACGCGGTTCCTCGGTGCGATCTGCCAAGCGGAGGGGCGCAGCTGCGGCCTGCGTGATGCCGCTGCTGCCAGGGTGACAGCTAGTACAGCGCCAGCGCGCGGCCGGGAGCGCCGTGGCAGCCGCGAATCTTTTCGCCAGCAAAGATGAAATACGACTCGCCGGGCAACTTATCCAGGCCCGTCAGGAACTCCACGCCGACCATCCCTTTGCTGCCCAGCGCCCAGTAGGTCATCAGAGCGCGCTTCGGTTCCGCGCCGCCCAGCGTGGGGCCGTCGGTCGCCACGCAACGAATGCCTTTCTCCGCGAGGTACACGATGGTTTCCGGACCAGGCGCCGGCCAGCCCTCGCGCTTGCCCTCGAGCGGCTCGCTGATGCAGGCCAGCCCGCGCGGCAATGGTTTGTACCAGGCATCGCTGTAGCCGCTGCGAAAGATGACGATTTCGCCAGCCTTCAGCGGACCGTGTTTGGACTCGTAGGCATGGACCTCTGCCGGGGTGATCTCGGGCGATGCCGGCCAAGCGCCGGCCGATGTCGTCCCCACCAAATGTCCCACGTCAATCACGCGTGCCGTGCCGCATGTTTGCGCCAGCGGCACTTGCTCCGCGGTGATCTGACTCGTGCCGCGCGGACCGAACTTGTTCTCGTATTCTTGCAGCCAGCCGCGCACCAGCGGCTCGTAGCGGTCGTCGTCGAAACCTTCGGGCGGCAGCGCAAACGCAGGCGGCACCAAATGCGTGCCCGCTTGCGCGTCGAGCAAGTGCGTCACGTGGTACGTGCCGAGATTCGCCGCATAGAACAGCGGCACTTTCAAATACGGATGCCGGTGATTGCCGGCGCCACGCCCGGTCCACGTCGCGGGCAACTCGGGCGCCAGCACCACCGACAAATCCGCCACGCGTTTCGCGCGGGCCCGATCGATCAGCGTTTTGGCCAACGGGTTGCCCACAATGGCCAAGGCACGCGCTTCGCCGTACGCGCCGTCGGCGTGCTTGGGACTC
Organism: Pirellulales bacterium; assembly: GCA_050250435.1. Classification (GTDB taxonomy): domain Bacteria; phylum Planctomycetota; class Planctomycetia; order Pirellulales; family PALSA-1355; genus JBFWOR01. Next base: position 52,319 of record JBFWOR010000004.1, read on the forward strand.
AGCATGCAGTAAAACGCGCCGGTCGGCGGCAGTTGATCGAGGTGCGTCGCCGACTCCGTCCAGATCATGCCGTACTTCAATCCGGCCAGATGCGTCGGCTCGGCCAGGTCTGGTAATGGCCCCATGCTGGCGCTGTCGGTGCCGGCGGCCATAACTTTTCGCGACGCGACGTATTCCATGCACTCGGGATCCGGATCCGGCCAGGCCGGCGAGCGCCCCTCGACTGGGTCCGCACAAAATCGCCGGCCCTCGGGCAACGGCCGGTAGTACGCATCGGTATAGCCGCTGTGAAAAAGCACGACGTCCCCCGGTCCAAGCGCGCGGTGCTGCTGTTCCCAGCGCTCGATCCGATCGCGCGTGACCAGCTCGCTGCGGCCGTTAGTCTGGCCGTCTCGCAAGTCGCGGCAGTCGACCACGCACGCCTCGCCGCAGAACTGCCACGGCGGCACCTTATCGGTGTACATCCTTCCGAACGGACCGGCGTTCGGAAGGTTGGAATCGGGATGCGGCACCGAGTGCGGCGGCACGTCAATCTGCGTGCCGGTGTTGCCGTCGATGGCCAGGATGTCGCAGTTGTAGGCGCTAAGCGGGCCGATGCGCCGGTAGTGGTCGATGTGAAACGGAGCAAATCCGGCGGCCGGCCAGGTGCAGGGCATGTCCGCCGCCACTAGCAGCGACAGGTCCACAACACGCGGCTCGGCCTCGGCAGCGAGCGCCGACAGGCTGGGTAAAGACCATAGAAGCGCCAGCGCGACGCCTAAGCCCAGGCGGCCGGTATCGACGCCCGCCGCACGGCGATCGCATGGAGTACTCCGCTCGCTACCTATTTCCACTACGCCACCCCCCAGGGAGATAAGTAGCCGCCATGTTACGGCGTGGGGCGAATCCGTCAACAAAATTCCACTGGAATTTCCGAGGGAAATTCGAGCCCCGCATGCTGGCTGGACCTTGGCCGGCCGCTGGCGCGCGACCGCGCCACTAGGTCAACGCGGCCAGAGCGCGGGCAATTTCTGCGAACACGCTCGCCCAATCGCCGCGCTGCGGCTGACGAAACAGCCGCATGGTCGGGTACCACGGGCTATCGGTGCGATCGAGCATCCACCGCCAGTCGGGCGCATGCGCCAGGGCCAGCCATACCGACCGGCCCAAGGCCCCTGCCAGATGCGCCGGCGCGGAGTCGCAAGTGACAACCAGATCGAGATTCACCATTGCCGCAGCCGCCTCGTGGAAATTAGCAAGCTGCGGGGCCAGATCGATGATCGGCCAATCGTTGGCGACCCGGTCGAGCTCCTCGCGCCCACCGTCGACCTGCAGCGAGAACAGCCGCACCCCCGGCGCACGTGCTAGCGGCGCGAAGTATTCCAGCGGCACCGAGCGCCGCGCGTCCATCGGATTGGCCGGGTTGCCCCGCCAGGAAATGCCCACTCGCAAGCCGGCACCACCGATGGTGCGTCGCCAGGCATCGACCTTTTGCGCCGCGGGATGAAAATAGGGCCCATCTGATACGTGCTCAGGATCGAATTCCCGGCACAACAGCGGCAAACTCAAAAGCGGCGCATGCACGTCGTACGGCGGGAACGATTGGCCGGTGGTCACCACCCGGTCCACACCGTCGCAATGCTCGCACAGCGATGCAAGACGTGGCTCGCAATCAACGACCACGGCGGCGCCCTGCTGCTTGAGCAACCGCGCATAGCGGATGAATTGCAACGAATCGCCATAGCCTTGCTCGGTCCATAGCAGAATCGTTTGGCCGGCGAGCGCGGCGCCGTTCCAGCGTGGCTGCGGCAACGGTCGCTCGGCCTTGCCCGGCCGGCGCCAGCGCCATTCGTACTCCGGCCAACCTTCGCTCGCCCGGCCCAGCGCCAAGAGCGTCATCGCGCGGTGATAGTGCGCATCGGCATCCGACGGATCGTGACGCACGATTTGATCGTAACAGGCCAAAGCCTCGTCGAGCTGATTTTGTTCCGCGCGAATGAAGCCCACGTTGAAGAGCGATTGGCGATGCCCAGGATTCAATTGCAAGGCCCGCTCGTACAACGCCAGCGCCTCGCCCAATCGATCCTGCAAAACCAGCACCGTGGCGCGGTTCATGCACGCATCAAAATAGTCGGGCCGCAATCGCAGGGCTTCGGCGTAGCACGCCAATGCCTCGTCGTGCTGCTTTTCCTCTGCCAGCGCCACGCCGAGATTGTTATGCGCCTCGGCATTGTCGGGCGCAATTGCGACCGCGCGGCGATGCGCTTGAATTGCTTCGCCGAGCTGGCCCAACCGCAAAAGCGCGTTTCCCAGATTGGTCAGCGCGTGCGGATTGTCGGGCACGAGCGTCAATGCCCGGCGATAGCCCGCGGCGGCTTCGGCGAACTGCTCTTGCGCGAACAGCGCATTGGCAAATTGCAATTGCGCTGCGGCGTGATCAGGCCGCAGTTCAGTCGCCCGACGAAAGTGCGGCCCGGCTTCGCTCCATAAGCCTTGGCGAGATAGCACGTGTCCCAGGTTGTAGTGTGCGTCAGCATCGTCGGGCACGAGCGCCACCACGCGGCGCAGGCTCTCGGCCGCGTCGGCCAGTTGCCCACGCTCGCTGTGCATCATGGCCCCGCGATTCTCTAAGTCCGCCGCTACGAAGCGCAGGTTTGCCGCGATCTCAGCATCGTCGGGCCGCAGCCGCTGCGCCTGCTGCAGCGATTCGATGGCGGCCACGGTTGCGCCCTGCTGCGCCAGCAAGACGCCCAGGTGATGGTGCGCCGCCGCATGATTGGGCTGGATCGTCGCGGCGCGGCGCAAGCTTTCGACAGCCTCCACCGCGCGACCCAGACTTTGACAACAAACCCCATGCAGAAAGTATGCCTGAGCCGAAGCGTTGCCGTGTCCGAGCACCTCGCGATAGCGCGATTCCGCCTCGGCCAGTCGGCCTGCGCGGTGCAACATCTCTGCCTGATGCAATGGATCGGTCAGATCGTTCACGGTGGCTTACTCCCGCCGCACGTTGCAGTGCGCGCACTGGGTAGCTCAACCAACGCCGCCTCGATCTGCCGGAACGTGCCCTCCCAATCGCCATGCCGTGGCTGTCGAAAAAGCCGCATGCTCGGATACCAGGGACTGTCCTGGCGGTTCAGTAGCCAGCGCCAGTCAGGCGCAAAGGGCAGGGCCACCCACACCGGCCGTCCCAGGGCACCGGCCAGGTGTGCCGGCGCAGAATCGCAGGTGATTACCAGGTCGAGGTGCTGCATCGCGGCCGCCGTCTCGTAGAAATCGGTCAAACGTGGCGCCAAATCGACAATGGGCCACGCATCCACCACGGCCGGCAACTGCTCGCGTCCGGTCGCGCTGACTTGCAGGCTGTAGAGCTGCACGCCGGGCAAGCGCGCGATTTGTGCAAACCGCTCGAGCGGAAACGAACGGTTGCAATCGTTCACGTGCCCCGGGTCGCCCTGCCATGCAATGCCGACGCGAAACGAATCGCCAGGGACATATCGCGACCGCCACCGTTCGATCGATTCCTCGTCGACCGAAAGGTATGGCACCTTCGCCGGAAAGCTCTCTGCCGTGACGGCCAGCAGGCCCGGCAGGCTCTGCATCGCAACGTGGCAGTCAATGACAGGCGGGGGCTCGCCGGATGCCAAGGTTTGCGAGACTCCCGGACACGTAGCGAGCAAGCGGGCAAGCGCCCTGTGGCATTCGACAACCACGGTGGCGCCGGCACGCTCCAAAGTCTCGGCAAAGCGCACGAATTGCAAGGCGTCTCCAAAACCCTGCTCTCCGCGCACCAGCAAAGTGCGACCTGCCAGAGGTGAGCCGGTCCATTCGGGCTCGGTCAACGAAACAGGTCGCACTCGTGGCAGCTTCAGCCGCCATTCATACTCGCGCCACCCGGCTGCAAAGTCGCCGGCCAGCAGCAGCGCAAAAGCCAAATGAAAGTGTGCCGCGGCACTGGCGGGCGCACACTCGACCGCACGCCGATAGGCGCTCAGGGCCTCGTCGACGCGATTCTGCTCGAGCATGACGCGTCCCAGCTCGCAATAGGATTGCGAATCCTGCGGCTGCAATTCGATCGCGCGTCGCAAGTGCTGCTCCGCCTCAGCGTGGCGCCCTTGCTTACACCGCACGGTACCCAGGCTATAGTGGGCGGCGCCCAACTGGGGCGCTTGCGCGAGCAGACCGACAAAACATTCCGCCGCTTCCTCGAATTGGCCTTGCAGCTTGAGCGCGTTCCCCAGGTTGCCGCGCGAGGCGACGTCGTCCGGCCGCAGAACAAGTGCCTGCCGATAACAGGCAATGGCCCCAGCGAGATCTGCGGCCGCCACCTGCGCTAGCCCACGTTGATTGAGCTCGTTGACGCGCGCCTGTTCGAGATTCTGACGTGGCTCCGTCCACTGAGGCCGCAATCGCACGGCGATTTCGAAGTGTTGGATGGCGGCGGCCAGCTGCCCGCGCTCGGCCAGCAGGGCGCCCAGGTGATTGTGCGTCTCGGCATGGTTCGGCGCGCGGGCGAGCAAGCCTTGGAGTCGAGCGATTGCTTCGTCCGCGCGGCCCAACGAATCGCACACGGCTGCCAGCAAGTACTCCACTTCGACGTTGCCGGGATCGGCCGCGAGCAACTGGCGATAAATCGCTTCGGCCTCGCGCAGCCGGCCGGACTGATGAAGCATTTTGGCGTGCGCGAGCGACGTCATAGCATGGCCGCCAGTTGCTGTTGCATGTTTTGAAACACGCTTTGCCAATCTTGCAGCCGCGTCTGTCGAAACAGCCGCATGCTCGGATACCACGGGCTGTCGTCACGCTCCACAAGCCACCGCCAATCGGGAACCAGGGGCAAGGCCACCCACACGGGCACGCCGAGCGCGCCGGCCAGGTGTGCGGGCGCCGAGTCGCATGTAATAACCAGGTCGAGATTCTTGACGAGCGCCGCGGTGACTGCGAAATCGGTCAGTCGATCGGCCACGTTTTCGATCGGCCGGCGGTTCACAAACTCCGCCAACTCCTCGCGGCCCGGCCCGACCTGCAGGCTGTACAGCTGCACGCCCTCGAGCGCGGCAATGCCGGCCAACTGCGACAGCGCGAATGACCGCAATCGATCCGATTCGTTCTTCGGATTGCCGTGCCAGGCGATGCCGATCTTGAACGCACTGACCGGCTCCAGCTCCGCGCGCCAATTCGCTACAGCCGCCGGATCGGCCGATAAATAAGGCACGTTGGCGGGAATCGTCTCGAGCGTCGTGCCGAGGATTCCCATCAGGCTGAGCAATTGGACGTAGCAGTCGCAGCGACGGCGCGGTCGCCCAACGACCGCCACCTCGTCAACGCTCGGACAACTCGCCAGAATCGTGGCCAGCGGCTCGCGGCACTCCACCACGACCTGCCCCCCTTGGCGCTTAAGAAGCTCGGTGTAGCGCACGAACTGGAGCGCATCGCCGTAACCCTGCTCACAGGACACCAGAATTCTGCGCCCCTGCAGAGGCGAGCCATCCCACTTTGGCTCCGGCGGCCGCGGATGCTCAGAGTCCTTCAATTTCAGCCGCCATTCGTACTCTGGCCAACCTTCGAGCAGCCGCCCGCGCAACAGCAGCATGATTCCCAGACCGACATGCGCCTCGGCATGATCGGGACTCAACTCGATGGCACGGCGATAGGCCGTCATCGCCTCGTCCGTCTTGTTCTGACCCAACAGCGCGAAGCCGAGATTGACTCTTGCCTCAGGCAGCTCGGGAGCCAATTCGATGGCACGCTCGTGAAGCGCCACGGCTTCGTTGACCTGATCGCGCTGCTTGTACACATTGCCGAGCAGCATGAAAGCCGGCGCGTAGTGGGGGTCCAGTTCAAGCGCCAGCCGGCATTGCGCTTCCGCCGCCTCGGGCTGGTTCTGCTTCAGTAGCGTGTTGGCCAGGTTCACGTGTGTGGCCAGGTGACCAGGCTTGAGCTCGAGCGCCCGCTGGTAAGCGCCAATCGCCTCGTCAAGCCGATTGCGATCGGACAAGAAGTTGCCCAATACGCCGTGCAGCTCGGGGCGCGTGGGCTGATGGTCGATCGCCTGGCGACAACGCGTCTCGGCTTCGTCGAATAGCTCCAGATCCACGAGCAAATGAACCAATCGGTCCAGGGCGTCAACGTAGCCGGGCGCGCGGTCCAGGGCGGCGCGAAGACAATTCACGGCCTCCTCCCGGCGGCCCGCTTTGCCGAGGGCAACGCTCTGCTGAAAGTGCAGCACGGCGTCGTCCGGTCGCAACTGCGCGGCGCGCGCATACACGTCGGCGGCCTCCTCGAAATGCTGTTGCTCAACCAGCACCGCGGCCAGCGTGCACAGAGCCTCCGCATTTTGCGGATTCGCTCTCACGGCCAGCCGCAGTTCGGCGGCGGCTTCATCCAGGCGGTTCAGTCGCTGATAAACCAGGCCGAGGTTTTGATGGGCCGCATCCGAGCCTGGCTCCTGTTGCAGCAATTGACGGAAGCAGTCCGCAGCTTCATCGAGCCTACCCAGCAGTACGAGCGCATTTCCCAGGTTGCCGATCGTGGCGTGATCGCCAGGCCGCAGTGCAAGCGCTGCGCGATAACTGCCGATGGCGGCCTCCCATTCGCCGGCAGCAGCCAATTCCAGCCCCTGGCACAGGTGGCGCTCTGCCAGGGCGTTTTGCAGGTTCGCGCGAGGTTCGGGCCAATCGGGCCGCTGGTCGACAGCCGCCTGAAAATGCGCAATCGCATCGTCCAGCCGCCCGCGCTCGGCCAGAATGGCGCCCAGGTGATTGTGGGCCTGCGGATGACGTGCGTTCTGTTCGAGCAACCGCAAGAGTTCGGCCACCGCCTCGTCCGCGCGACCTGTCGCATCGCACAGCGCGGCCAGCAGATAGGCCGCATCACTATCCTGCGGATCGGCCGCCAAGAGCGCGCGATAGGCCTCCTCGGCTTCGCGCAGGCGACCGGAGCGATGCAACAGCTTCGCTTGTTCGAGCAGTGATCCGCTTGGCCGCACTTGTCACACCTCGCGCCGACTGAGCACAAACTCTATTGTGCCACGAAGGCTCGCGAGATGACACCGGACGCCATGGGGATAGCGGCGGCCGCGATCGTACGCCGGGAAGGTCCCGGACTCACGCTACGGCAGCGGCGTCAGGCCGCGAAACACCGTGTAGTTGACGCCGCCATTGAACGGAATTACGCCGTACAGGCCGCGGGTGAAGATCAGCTCGATGAAGTTGTCGGTCCGCAGCAGCTTGCTCTTGGGAACGATCACCAGATCGTTGTCGCCGACCCAGATTTCGCTGGCGGGGCAGGGGGTGTGGCCCAACAACGCGGGCCGCAGGTCGAGCATCGTCGCCACGAGCCGCCAGTCGTCCACGCGGCGGAACACCACGATGTGGGTGATGTGAGCACCCACGTTCCAACTGCCGGCCATGGCAATGGCCTGCATCACGGTCGTCGGCTGTTCCAGGCTGAAGCGGCCCGGATTGGCCACTTCACCCAGCACATACACATAGCGGGGAGCACGCTGGGCCAGCACCGGAATGACTTCGATGCCTTCGATCTTTTCCGCAAAACGCGCGGCCAGCTCCGACTGGAATTCGTCCAGCGTCAGTCCCTGAGCCGGCACCGAACCAACCGCGGGCAACTGGATGGTGCCTTCCGGCGTCACGCGCCCTTGCAGCACCTGGCCGCCGAAGCCCGACCGGCCGCTGACCGTATAGCGCAAGTCTTCCAATCGCGTGTCGACCTTCGTGGGCGTGATCGTGATGCCCGGCAGGTTGTAGTACTTCTCGAACTTCTTCTCCAGGTCTTCGCGCAGCTGGGCCACGGTCAGGCCGGCAGCGCGCACCTGGCCGATAAGGGGCAGTGTTATGGTGCCGTCAGGCAGTACGACCAGGCTGCGCTGCAGCGCTGTATCGTTCGTGCTTTCGACGGTCATTTCGTCGCCCACGTTCAGCTTGTACGGCGTGGTGCTTTCGCTGCGCGTGACGCGGAACACAAACTGCATCTGGTCGTCCACACGCAGGCGATAGACGGGCACGTGCGGCAATCGCGCGCGGCCCACGTATTCGCCTTGGGCCCATTCCTGAAAGTCCGATATGGGGCCCATGGCGTTCCAGGTGGCCTCATAGCCGGGCGGACAATGGCGCACGCAATCGACCGCCGGAACAGGGTTCGGATCGGCCGGTGTGAGCACCTGGCACAGTTGAATCGGGTTGGTCGTCGCCAGCGCGGCGGCATCAGTCGCGCGGGGCGCGCGGGACAAATCGAGCGGCGCTTCGTCGGTCGGCTTCGCAGTATCTGGAGTGGGCTGCGGCGTGGCGCCGGCGTTGTGCAATATCACCAGCGCCAGCGATGCGACGAGCAGCGTCAGCAAGAGCGCCTTGCGACCCAAGGGGTACGCAGAACGGTGCAGGTTTTCGTGCGCGCTATCTTGAGGATTGGCATCCATGGCTGATTACTCGATTCATTGACGCCGCGGGCTGACTTTGAGCCAATCGGCGATGGACTTTTTGGCGACGTTCACCGGCGGCTTGGCCGGCGCCGGCGTCGCGGCGGGTTTGGTTTTCGCGGTCTGAGCGGCCGGGGCGGCGGGCGGCAGGTTCTCGGAAGCGGCGGAGGTAGAAGCGAACGTTGCCGCATCTACCCATTGCACGGCCGGAGTTGGAGTTTCGGGGCGCCCCTGCTTTTGCAGCGCCAGGGCTTGCTGGTGCGCCCTTTCCGCAAGATTGCGCTCGCCGTTACGTGCATGCACCGTCGCCAGGTTCTTCCACGTGGTCACTTGCGGCGAAACGGCCACACTGCGAATCAGCAGGTCGCGGGCCAATTCGTATTGGCCGTTTTGAGCCAGCAGCACGCCGAGCTCGTTGGCCGCGCGGTAGTTCTTGCCGTCGGCAATCAAGGCGGCGCGGTACAGCGCCATACCTTGGGCGGACCCTTCCGGCGATTGTGCCGCCGACTTGCCCGAGATCACTGCCACTTTGCCCATCGAGTACAGGGCCATCGAGCCGACGACTTCCTGGGCCACGGCGGCCGCAAGCTGTTCCTGCGCATAGCTGTAGTAGCTCTGCGCGGCGGCCATGGGCGAAAGATCGGAGTTGTCCGCTTCCTTGAGCACCGGCGTGGAATGCGGCACGACGATTCTTGCGATATCCACTTCGTTCAATGACTGCGCAAGCCGCATAAAGTCGCCGGCCTCTTGCAAGGCCGTCAGGCCCGCGGCCGCTGCTTTGCTGTGTCGGCGCGAGCCGTCTTCCATGTCGTGCGCTTGGGCGATGGTTTTGATGGCCGCGACGAATTCGGACCGCGCCGCGTACGATGCGCCGCGCGACGCTAACTCGTAGCCGTGCATTACCAGCGCGTCGGCCCGCTTGATCGCCGCCACAAGCTCTGGGCTGCGCTTGGCCGCTTTGCTCCAGGGCAATTCAGATTGCGGTATGTTCGGCAGACGGGCGCCTTCGTCTTTCGCCAACGGCATCATGGCCGGAGCTTGCGGCGCCGGTTCGATCGCCAGCTTCGCCGAATTGTCGGACGACTTGGGCTGATCGGTATTGCCCGGTGTCACGGGAGGGTCGCTCGGTTCAGCCGGCGCGACCGGCTGCTCTTGGGCGAGTGTTTCGGGAGCCGGCTGCACCGTCGGCGCGGGAGCCAGATCGAGCGGTGCCGGCGCGAGCTTCGGTGCGGCCTGTTTCGGCTCGCTCTGCGGCACGTCGGCCACTTGCGTCGGCTCTGGTGCTGCTGCAGGCGGTGCCGTCGGTTGCGGCTCCGGAGTCTTGGCGGGCTCGGCGGCGAGCGCATCGGCCCGGCTGCCCTCCGACACCTTGTCTTTAACAGGTGTGGGCGCGGGAGCCGCTTCGATCGGTGCCGCAGTCGGACGATCCTGCGCCAGCTCGGCCTTCGATTCGCTAGCAGGCGCTGGCGCCGGCTCGAGCTTCTTGGTCACCCGGCTGGCCGGAGTCGGCGCCGGCTCTATCGGCGTTGTCTCTTGGGACGGCGCGGCCACCGACTCGGGTGTCGGCACGGGTTCCGGCTGGCTCTCCACCAACTTGCCGATCTCGATTGGAGACGACTCCGGCTCAATCGCGGCGGGGTTCGTGGCCGCGTCCGCCGGACTGTCGGCAACCTGCGGCTCCGTTGTAGATTCGATGTCGGCCGTCTGCGGCTCCGTAGCCGGTTCAACCGTCAATGGCATCTTCGGGGGAACGATGGGCGGCCTGGCCGGCTCGATGGCCCCCGTGACGAACGGCGTCTTCGGTTTGGCGCGATCGGCGGTGCGGCTATTGCGCGCCGGGCCAAGAATATTGAATTGACTGGCCGGCTGCTTGGGTTCCGGTTCGCTGTCGACGGCGGGTACAGGCTCCGCCACTTTGGCGGCTACGCGGGCCGGAACTGCGGGTGCTGCCGGAGCGGCGTCGATCGTCGCAGGCTTCGTCAGAGCAGTAGAGCGCCGTTGCGGCGCGGCCAACATCAACCTGGCGGCCGGAAGATCAACGGGCGCGAGCGACTGCTGCGGCTGCTCTGCGGCGAGCGGCGCTTTGATGGCCGCTTGCGGCGCGGGCGGCGTGTCCTGGGAATTGCTGGCGGACTTAGCTGCCGGAGACGCCGCCGTGCCGGTGGCCGCCGCACGCTTTTTGATCGTCGGAGGCACCGCCGGCTCGATCAAACCCGCGGGAACAACGTCGTCTGGCCGATCCCAGCCTGACAGCATCCGCACGTCCGAGGCGGCGACGGACAATGGCAACGGCGCGCGCTCAGCCGGGCTGGGCTGACTGTGCACCGTCACGTATCCGGCTGCCGGCCCTAGGATTACTCCCACCAACGTGCCGGCGCATAACGCAAGGCGTCTGCGATCCATCGTCGTCGTACTTCATCCATGAAGCGGGGTGCCACTCGTTCGACGAGTGGTTTTGCACACATAGGTTAGCAATCGTCCGACCGCGCTACGCCCGCGAAGAAAATCCCCTACAATCGCGACCCCGAGCGCGCGGAGGACCCGACTAACCGTCAAGGTTTGGGTGGATTCGCTCCCAAGCGGCGTCATAACCGTCAAGGTTTGCCAGAAGTGCCCGGCAGCAGGGCATCGCGATTGATTTGCCAGCTATGGAACGCAACGGGTGAATGACATTGCTAGCAAAGGCGACTTTCCGAGCCGCACTTGCAGAAGTCTACGGGTGCTGGCGAGCGGCCACATGCGTTGCGTGGTGGCCCAGGTGATAGAGCGTGAAATAGAGTATCTCGCGCATTGTCAGCTTGCCGAGGAGCGGGTGTGGCAGCCGGTACCGGTCGAGGCTCGTTTCGTCCCAGCGGCGTGTGGCGGCAATCAATCGCGGCACGACGTCGCGCCACTTGTTGAGCAGCTGCTGGCGAGCGGCCAGCGGATCGCTCGGCAAAGGTCGTGCTGCCGGCCCATAGCGGCCGGCTTGCCCACCCTCGGCCAGAAGGGCTCGATACGCCGCACGAACTTCGACAAACGAGCGCGAGGGAATCGCAGCTTTGCCAAAGAGAAGCCGCAACACCCAGCGCGGCAAGCCGAGCGCCGTCGTAACCGGCGACGTGGACCAGATGAGATGCACCACATTCTGCGCGGCCGTCCAACCGCCATCAGCGGGCGGCTCAAAAAACCGCTCCGGCGGAATCGCGTCCCATAGCGCGCTGGCCTGCGAGTTAACCGTATCCAGCGCCACCATCAGCTGATCGCGCGATTCCGGAGTCGAGTAGTGAATCTCGTAGCTCATGGCATGCTATGGATCAATGGTCCATGGGCAGCGTCGGCGCTCGCCGGCGCCGCGAACTGCCTGCGATACGCGATCAGCCACGCGGCCGAAAGCAGGGCCAGCGCAGCCGCGCCGAGTACAACCGGCCACGTACGATGCAGATCGACGCCCAACTGCTGGGCGTAGATCGGCAGCACAACCAGCCGCGCCAGTTCGGAGAGCGCGGCCCAGCGTTTGCGCTCCAGAATGCCGCCTAAGTTCACCAGTGACCACAGCACCAGCATGGCCGGTCCGGCCATGGCAACCAGCGTTGCTCCCTGGTCGTCGAGCGCGAGAATCCAAACCGACAGGGCCAAGGCGCCCCCAAAGTGCACAAGCACATAGAAATTCAATCCCAGCGGTAGCCGCGAATCATACTTGGCGACGCTGGCACGCGTGACCGGCTGAGCGCGCGGGCCTTCCGGCACACCCGGCGGAGTCCATCCCAGTGGCATGAACCAGATCTTCAATTTGTCGCGCCACCGCGGCGCTTGCCACGCCAGCCGGGCCAATTCAACCCACTCGTGCAGATTGGCCCACAATGGGTTCCAACTCGCCAAGGGCTTGGTGACCCCGTACACGGGCTGCTCGCGTTCCGGCTCGAACGTGCCGAACAGGCGATCCCAAATGATGAACATGCCGGCATAGTTCTTGTCGAGGTATTGCGGATTGCGGGCATGGTGCACGCGATGGTGCGACGGCGTGTTGAACACCCATTCCAAAGGCCCCAAACGGCCAACTGCCTCCGTGTGAATCCAAAACTGATACAACAGATTCAGCGCCGACATGGCCACGTACCAGGCCGGCGGAAAACCGATCACGGCCAATGGCAAATAGAACACCCAGGCGAAACAGCCCTCCAGCGCACTCTGCCGGAGCGCGACGGTCAGGTTGTATTCCTCGCTCTGGTGATGCACGACGTGCGTGGCCCAGGGCGCGGCATACTCGTGCGCAATGCGGTGGAACCAATAGAAGCAAAAATCCACGCCGAGCATCAGCGCAATCGCGGCAATCCATTTGGCCGCCGGCGGGGCGGCGGCGACATCCAACAGCCGATAGTGCTCGAACAAATACAAATAGCCGGCGAACAGGAGACCCTTGAGAAAGATGCCCAAGGTCTGGTCGATGATTCCGCAGCTCAGGTCGGTGATCGAGTCGTTGAATCGATAAAGTCGCTTGCGCTGCACGAGCCCGGCCACCAACTCGATGCCGATCAACAAGAAAAACAGCGGCACGGCCAGCGTGATGTAGTCGATGCCGGATCCGAGGAGCTTATCGACAAGCGTGGACATACGCACCGGGGCAGGCGAGTGGGCTGCGCAGAGAACGTGCGCTGACACATTGATTTTCGCGCCCGGCCCGGTCCGCGTCAATTGGACCGCGGCCTACCAGCCGGCTTCCGCGCCCACCAGCGCGCCGTGCAGAAAGACGTCGCCGCTGGTGTCCAGGCTCGTAGCGGGTAGTTGATCGGAGGCTGTGGCCACGCCCGACACCCACAACAGCTGATACCCGGCGCGCAGGGCCAGATTGTCGGTCAGCTGGATCACCCCCGTAAAGCTCGAGTCGCCCATCGTCTGGTTCGAAGTTCCTCCTCACGAGCGTTGTGTTGTGCGGAACTTCCGGCACCTTCCGCAGCGCTTCGCGGACACGGACAACCGGCAAAGCGAATTCCGGTCAGGCAAACTGAGGGAAGACGCCGGGGTCGGTGTAGGACGATTCGAACCGGTCGTTGACGGAAGATTCCGCCCGACAGCGGCCGCAATCAGCCGCCGGCCGCGACCACCTTGTTCGTCAGCTTGCCGATCCCTTCGATCTCCACTTCCACCGTGTCGCCCGGCTTGATGGCGCTCGTTTTGCCCGGCGTGCCGGTGAAGATCAAATCGCCGGGATGCAGCGTGATGTGCTGGCTGATGAAGCTGACCGTCTTGGCCACGTTGTGGATCAATTGGCTGGTGCGCTCCTCCTGCAAAACCTTGCCGTTGACTCGCAAGCGCATCAGCAGATCGTCGTAGTTGATGCCGGAGACAATGTACGGGCCGGTCGGGCCAAACGTGTCGCTCCCCTTGGCGCGCCACCATTGCACGTCGCCCTTTTGCCAATCGCGGGCGCTCACGTCGTTGCCGCAGGTGACGCCGAAAACGCAGTCGCGGGCCTCGGCCTCGCCCACATTCTTGGCCTTGCGGCCCATGACAATTACCAGTTCCGCCTCGAAGTGTACTTCGTTGGTGCCGCTCGGGATGACGATGCTCTCGCCATCGGCAATCAGGCAGGACGGCGTTTTGAAAAACACTTGGGGAATCTGAAACTTGGGCGGCACCTCGCCCGGCTTTTCGTTTTCAACCGTCGTCTTGCTGTCGGTCGTCGACTGGCCGGTCTTCGCGTCGGTGGTCACCTTGGTGGTCGTGATGACCGTAGTAACCAGGTTGCCGGCGCCTAAGTGGCTTTTGTAGCTGCCCGCGAGTGCCAACACCTGCGACGGCCGTTCGACGGGCACCAGCAGCTTTACGCTGGCCAGCGGATACGTCTGATCACCGGGCGTCCACTCACCGAACAAGTCACCGTTGATCTGCCGAATCTGGTCCTTCTCGACGATTCCGTACGCCACGACGTTGTCAGCCTGAAAGCGCGCGTAACGCTTCACCTCCGCCTGGGCCACCTGGCTCAGGCACACCCACAGCAGGCACCCGCAAACAAGCCAACCCAGCGATTCAAACGATGTCCGCCGCATGGAATTTCTCCTTCGCGATCTCTTGTCAGCCGAGCGATGCCCGCCGTGCGCTGCGCCGGATATTCTATGAGGTCGCTGGCCGGCCTGTCACCACAAATACGTCCGATCTGCGAGATAGCCTGCGTGTCGCCGAGCGCCTCGTACTTGTCGAGCGTCACACGCGTGCCGTCGCCGCCGTACTATCCCGCCCGAGCATCCGGTCCAGCGAGTCGGATGTCTGATACACGAGCGCCTCGGGATAATGCGCCCACGGATGGAAGTACTCGAACGTCAAATAGCCGCGATAGTTGGCCTCGTCCAGCGCCGCCAACACGGCGGGCCAATTGGTCGTGCCGTCCAACAGCGGGCGAAATGACTCCAGCGAGTAGTCCGTGCCCTTCTTGGAAAATTCCTTGAAGTGCACGTTTTGAATCCGCTTGCCCAGCTGCTTGATCCAATGCTCTGGAAACTGGAACAACATGATGTTGCCGGTGTCGAAATGTACGTTCAGGCGCTGGCTGTGGAAACTGTCGACAAAGCCGATCATCTCCTGCGGCGTCATCAAGTAGCCGTTGAAGAAAATGTTCTCGATGTTCAGGTTCACGCCGAGCTTTTCGGCCTGCGGCAGTAACTTGCCGATGGCCGCTCGGGCCCGGCGATCGCACACGTCGTTCGGCACCGGCTCGTAATCGTCGCGCCACGGTATGTGGACCGCACCCGGCACGACCAGCAGGTTCTCCGTGCCCAGGTCGTGCGCGGCCTGCGTCATCTTGCCGGCCAGCTCCAAAGCGCGCTCGCGCTTCTGCGAATCGTTGCTGGTCAGCGGATACGGCCAGAACAGAAACGAGCACACGCCGCTGATGGCGATGCCGATCTCGTCGGCCGTGCGGCGGATGGCATGGTAGTCGGGCGTTTCCGACTTGGGAGAAAGGTCGTTTTCCAAATCGTAGTTGAGCTCGATGCCGTCGAAGCCGGCCTCCTTGGCCAATCGCAGACACTGCGTGAGCGTCATCCGGTCGGGATAGGGAAACGCCCACAAGTTGATCGACTTCTTCATGTCGAAGCGCGGCGCCGGCGGATTCGCCGCAGGCTGTTCGCGCGGCGCCTCCTGCGCCAGCACAACGCCCGCTCCGGAAGCGGCCGCGGCGGCCGCACCTAGTGCAGCGCGGCGCGTTAAACGATAGTCGGCCCACGATCGCTCGTCGGGAAACATGAGGGTGCCCCAGGTCGGTGTGAGATCGTCGAGATGCTTCAAGGCGCCGCTGCTGCGTTCCACTTCTGCCGACCATCATGGGCGAGCCGCAGCGACGTCTCAAGCGGCCCAGCCGGTTTCTGGTGGCTCTCTGGCGCGGAAAACTCAACCGAGTTCACCCAGCTTGGTGCGCGGAGCCGGTCTGGCGAACGGCGATCTGGCCGGCAATCAGGCCACGATGTCCTAGGGGCCACTAACGAGCAAAAGATTCCCCCCAAAATAGTTGCAAGCGATTGACCCGGGGGTAAATTAAGGGCGAGCCGGTCCCAGCAGAGGATGGGGCGTTGCCTGCGGGGGACAATGCGGTGAATGACAATCGGCCGATGCTCGGTGGCTTCGCCTGGCCCAGTGTGGTCGTGGTCGTGCTCGGTCTGTACGCCTATTGGACCGGCGAACGCGAGCTGACGTCCGCCCGTCCGCAAAACGCCAGGCAGGGCGAAGTGCCCGGACCGGTATCGAGCAAGGGATTCGAAGCGGTTCATGCGCGGCTTTGGGAGGATCCGCTAGGGACGGCCAACGCGGCCTCCGGGCGATCGTCCCCACCGGCCCCGGGCGGTTTTCTCGATTCGTTGTTTTCGCACCCAAAGGCAGATCCGCAGCAGGATCTCAACGACAACGTCCGGACGATGGTTCGTCACGCGCATGCGCCGAAGCAAACCATCTGCCTGCCGATTTTCGTGCCGGGCGGCCCCACTGCGGAAGACAAGGAGCACCGCATTCGCACGCAATACGCCGTGCTGTCCGCGCTGAGCCGTTGCGGAATCGCTCTGAGCTTTCCCGATCGCGTGAGCTACGCCACGCTGCCAAAGATCGAGGTTTCGGTTCGCGAGGGAGAACAGAGTCCGACGAACCTGGTTGTCCCATTCAAGATTTTTCGGGCGGACAAGGCCGATGCCCATTCGAGTGCGCGCGCTTTGGATCGCCAGATTTTGGCGCTTTGGATCAATGAATCGCAACTGGGCAGCAAGCCTCTGGCGACCCTGGGGCGTATTCTGGAGCGTTTTTTTGGCCACTGGCCTGCCGGCGGCGACAAAACCAACGACGCCGTGTGGAGCCGCCTGAAAGTGTGCGTGATCGGGCCGGCTTCCTCCGACACGCTGCTGGCCATTGCCGAGGAGTACGAATGGATCCGCAAAAACGATCGCGAGAGCATCCCACCGATCGAGATTTTCTCACCCCGCGCGACCGCCGGCGGGGAGCCGCCAGCCGCGAGTCCTGCTTCAGATGTGCGCGAAGTCGAGGCGGCACGGCGCGCCGCGCCGCAGGTGGTTTCGTCGGTCGCACCCCAAAGCCCCGCGCGCGAGAGTATTAATCACTTTGAGAAACTATGCTCCAAGAAGAATAGCAGGGTCAAGTTCATCCGCGCCATCGGTCGAGATGCCGATCTCGTCACGGCGCTTGGTGAGGAATTAGCGTTGCGCGATTGCTGGCCGCGCGACCAGGATGACGGCAAGCTTGTGCTGCTCACCGAGCAAGACACGCTGTACGGTCGCGAGATCGTGGAGTGCATTCGCAACCAATTACTCGAAGACCAGGCGCCGGTGGGCTCGGAGTATCCGAAGAGCCCGCTCGTGGTGCGCAAGTACCTGCGCGGGATCGATGGCCGCGCCACCGGCACCGGCCGCGAAGAGAACGCTCGCAACCCTACCAGCTCAGCGTCTGGCGGCCGTGGTGCGCCCATGCTCAACGGCGACCCGAGTGCCACGTTCGATGCGGCGAAGGCGGAGCATCGCCCCGAGGGCCCTTCGCAATACGACTACCTGGTGCGGCTGCGGCGCGAGCTCGAGGCGCTGGACCGTTCCGACGGCATCAAGGCGATCGGTGTCGTCGGCACCGACGTGTACGACAAGCTGCTGATCCTGCGGGCGCTGCGACCCAGCTTTCCACACACCGCCTTTTTTACGACCGACCTGGACGCGCACCTGGCCCATCCTGAGGAGTTTCGCTCGACCAGAAACCTGATTGTGGCTTCGCATTTTGGGTTGCAGTTCAGCAGCGAACTGCAAGGCGAGGTAGCGCCGTTTCGCGAGAGCTATCAAACGGCGACGATGCTGGCCTGTTTGCTGGCGCTGGAGCACGATTTCAAGGATCTCGATTTCGATCGGAAGCGCCCGTGGGATGCAGAGGACACGTCGAAGCGGCTGAGTCCGCTGGTCTTCGAGATCGGCCGTAACGGGCCTTATCAGTTGACGCTGGTTGCCGAGCACAGCGTGCAACCGCGCGGTCAGCGCCAGGCGGCGTTTCCCTACGGAGCCATTGCAGTGGCAGCGATCGGCGCTGCTCTTTTAACATTGCTCGCCACGTGCGGCGTGTCGAAACTGAAGGAGCTTTGCAGCAAGTGCCCGGTGCCCGATACGATGCCGATTATCATGGGCGTGCTTGCCGCTTCGATGTTGGTCAGCGGATACCTGATCGGCAACTGGGAGGACGCAACGCCACTCGGCAACTGGGAGGAATTCGAGCCATTCGATCTTGCCCATGGAGTGAGCATGTGGCCGGCGTTTCTGGTTCGACTCATAACAGTTGTTGGAACACTTGCGTTCTTCGTGCACGCTGGCTCCATTGCAGGAACGCGCAGATCGCGCGAGTCTAATGGATTCACAACGCGGAAGTCGGATGCGGGCCTGCGCCAGGTCCGAGTCACGCAGCACGCGAGCGCTAAGCCGTCGAGTCAATCCTCCGCGAATGAGGAGGAGGCTCAAGAGACAACATTGACCACGTCCGCCAAGAGAACAACCTCGATGGGGGTAGGCGAACCTGTGCCTGACGACCCCGAAGCGGAACAAACGATGGCCGAATACGACAAGCATAGGCCCGAGCGAGCACGCGGATCCAATAGCACGTCGGCGATCGTTTCGCATCGCTCGAATGCCGGGCTCATAATGCAGACGCGCGTATTTGTACTTGAGAACATGGATGCAATCGAGGCCGCAGTATGCTGCGTGGCCGCGCTGGTGCTGGTCGCTGCCGGCATTCTTCTCGCAACAGACTATCGCGCGCTTCGGACTATGGCGATGCGTGGCCCAGGCGCGACACAGTTCCTCGAAATAGTTGTACGGCTGTGCGCCGAGATCGTGGCGGCGTTTGCGATTGTCTTCGTCATCGTCAAGATGGAATCTTGCCGCCGCGAGCTGAAACGCCTCGGCACGACCGGCACGACGTGCTCGGATGCGCTTGTCCAAGTTCAAGCGGCGGCGAAGGAGTCGCAGTTCGTCGCACCCTACGTCGCCTGGGCCGCCGTGCTGTTGGCCCTGTTGGCGCTATCTTATCATCCGCGGCTGGACTACGCGCCGCTGCCGGTAGTGCCGCTGGTTTTCGGGCTGGCGGCGATCGCCACGCTCGTCGGCTGGTCTCTGCTGGTTCGTCAGGCAGCCGCGCGCGTCAAAGCCAGCGCGATCGCCGCGTTGCAAGAGGACAAAGGCAAGATCCTCAGCCGGTCGGCGCTGGCTGCACCGACTGGCAAAACGCCTGAGACCGTTACGCACGACGCAGCGACGCAAAATGGCGATCCTCAGCCGACACCTGCAGGTCTGGCAGCTGCGGGCGCGGCGACGGCAACCCTGACGCGGCCGATGGTCAAGGAGAATGCCCTGCCGACTCCCGGGCCCCAGCCTCGCACCAAGGAGCAAGTCGACCATGAGATCGCCCAGATCACCGCCATTTCCGACGGCGCTTATCGCCCCTGGCTCTCCACACCTGGAGCGGCCTGGCTCACCGGCTCGGCCGGCGCCTGGGCCGTCGTCAGCTGGCTGCTCTACTGGCTGCAAAGCGGCATGTAGGCGGCAGCCATGCGCAGCATGGGAGCTGCCGCTCTCTCAATCGTTTGAATATCCGCGAGAGGGCTCGAACCTCTAACCTTCGGCTTCGGAGGCCGACGCTCTATCCAATTGAGCTACGCGGACGCACGCTGAAAAATTGCGCAGCCACCAGACTAGCCGATTTTCAGCCGCGCTGGAAGGACGCCGACGGCCGCGCCGCGCCCAGGCGAACGCCCCAAAAAAGTTCAATCGCCGAACCGTCGACCAGGAACGCCGAGGCCGGCGGCGCCGCAAGCGCCGCCGCGAAGGGCTCTCCGTAAAGTGTCGAAACATCGCCCACCAGTCGCGCGCTTGCGGCCGGCCACACCGTCCACGGCCGGTGTGCAACGCGATACTCGATCGTCTCGCGCCCCGGCCGGCCGGAGTAGCCCCAATACTGTTCCAGTACGAACTCGGCCTCGCTGCCCGCCGCTGCCGCGCTACCGTGCCCGCGCGCGGTGGCCTCCATGCGAAAGTCGCGTCCGCGATGCCGCCAGGCATACGCGCTGCGGCGCGGCCCGCCGTCGCCGTTCGTGGGCAATTCGATCGCGTGCCGCACCGGCACGGTCGCGTAGTTCTCGCCAAACAGCAGCCGCGCCGTCCAGGCAATCGCGCGCCGCGGCGCCAGCTCTTTGATGAAGCACACTCCGCGTCGCCGGCCGCCGTCGACTTCACGGCGCACGTAAAACCGCAGGTTCACTTCCGCAAAATTCCGGTGAAACGGCACGCTCACGTTCCACACGCGGGTATCGTAGAACTGAAAGCCGACGACACTCACCAGCGCGCGACCCTGCCAATAGTCGATTTCGGTTCCCTCTGGCAGAAACGGCTCGAGCACCGCCGGATCGATTTCAAAGTTCAGCACTGCCAGATTCAACCAACGGGCCGTGAGAAACGGGGAGGCGATCGCGTGCATCGTGCGCTGCCTGGTTGAGAGATTCCGTCCGTCGCCGGCGCCGGACCGGCGTTTCACCAAGGTAGCAACCGGGAAGCGCCGTGGCCATTAACGTGTCGTGGCAGCGATTCCGCAGTGCGTCCGCGCGCGGCGGACACGCAGCCCGGTTCCCGGGCCACGGCCATACCGCCAAAAGAAAATATCTCCGCTGCATTGACAGCCGTCCGCAAGTACTATAAAACCAAATCTAGTTAACCAAATTTCATGGAGGCGCATGCCCATGGCCCGACCCGCCGCCAAGGAACTGACCGAACGCGAGCTGGAAGTGATGCAGGTTTTCTGGAAGTCCGGCCAGCTCACCGCTCAGCGGGCGCGCGACGAACTGGCCCGCTCCGGCGTCGACCTGGCGTACACGACCGTCGCCACGCTGGTCCGCATCCTCACGGAGAAGAAGTTTTTGAAACAGGTGACGCGCGAGCGGCCGTTCGAGTTTCGCCCGGCGCGTTCGTACGAGGAAGTCTCGCGGCGGCTGTTGGGCGATTTGGTGGAGCGGGTGTTTCACGGCTCGAACGAACAGTTGTTGCTGCGGCTGCTCGACGACAAAAAGCTGACGGCCAAGGAGCGGGCCCGACTGGAACAAATTCTGCGGGAGAACCGATCATGAACGCGGTGGGATTGCTGCTGGTGTGGACGGCCCTGCAAGTGAGCGCGCTATGCGCGGCGGGCCTGGTGTTGTACGCGCTGGCTCGACGGCGCAGTCCGGCGGCGGGCGCCTGGGTTGCAGGCGCCACGATTGCCGTAGCTTGCCTGGTGACGGCCTTGGCAGTGAGTCCCTGGCCGCGCTGGTGGTCACTCGACGCGGCGCCCAGCGCGGTGAGCCAGAAGATTGCCGCCGCTGCTCCCCAGGTTTCCACCGCACGCACCGACGTGCGCCTGGCGCCGGGACAACTGGCCGGACCGCTCGAGCGCGCGGCCGCCGCTGACACTGCGGCCAAAGCGAAAGCAGAAGACGCGGCCGACTCGACCGGCGCTTGGCAGACCGTCTGGCAGACATTGCGACGCGCGGCAGCGGCCGCCGGCAGGGACATGCAAGCGCCCGATTGGCGCTGGCCGGCGTGGTTGGCAATCGGCGTGTTCCTCGGCTGCGGGCTGGCCGCGGCCCGCATCCTCGCGGCCGTGCTCGCCGCCCAGCGCTATCGACGGCAATCCTGCGCAATTGTCGATCCGCATGTCGCCGCACTATTGGACGAAGTACGCCGGCAGCTTGGCTGTCCGCGCACCATCGAGCTGCGCGAAACCAGCCGCACCTGTTCCCCGGCCACGGTGGGCTGGCTGAAACCGGCCATCATCCTCCCGGCGGATTGGCGCACGTGGAGTCCGCTCGAACAGCGCTCGATCTTGGCGCACGAGGTAGCGCACGTGGCGCGCGGCGATTTTGCGAGTTGGCTCTTGGCACAACTGGGCGTGGCGCTGCACTTCTACAATCCGCTGGTGCACTACCTGGCCACTCGCTTGCGATTGGAGCAAGAGCTGGCGGCGGACGTATGTGGCGCGCAACTGGCCGGCGGTCGCCAGGCCTATCTCACCACGCTGGCGGCCATGGCACTGCGTCACGACGATGCGCGGCTGGCCTGGATCGCGCGGCCCTTTCTTCCTACCCGCGGCACTTTGATGAGGAGAGTTGACATGTTGCACCAGCGAAAACAGCTGCCGGACCTTGCGGTGTCGCGCGGCGTGCGCCTGTTGGCGGCCGCCAGCTTGCTTTGCGCAGCCTTCATGATCGTCGGCGTGCGCGGTCCCGGTGCCGCCACGAACGCCTTAGCCGCGCAACAGGCTGCCGCGGAAACGCAGGCGGCTGACGAGCTGTTCACGCTCGATTTCGTGCCCGACGACGCACAATATGTCGTCGCGGCGCGGCCGGCGTCACTGGCCAAGGTGGCGAGCCTGACGACGCTGAAAGAAGCACTGACAAAGATTGGCATGTTCGAGCAATTAGATCTGCCCTTGGAGGAAGTCTCCGAGATCAAGTACATCATCGGCGCGCGCCCGGCCCCGAACGACTCCGACCTGTCGATTCTCGTGCTGCGCAGCAAAGCACCACACGATTGGAACAAGCTCGGCACTTACCTCATTGGCGAGCACCAACCGGTCGAGGATGCGGGTTCGCCCAAATACTTTCGATCGACCGACGCACGGCCAGGTCAATTCAAGGAATACTGGCTGCCCGACGATCGCACGCTGGTGGCCACGTCGCCCGGAATTGTCGCGAAGGTAACGGGCCTACGCGGACCAGACCATCAACCTGCTGGCGCCAAACAATGGCAATCGGTCGCTGCCAGTCCGTTGGCGGTTATGGTGCGACTGGATGCGACGCGTACGTTGCTCAAGCAATTCGGTCCCACGCTCGACCCGGGCCTGGTCACCGCGCCGACGGTGCTGTCCGGCCGCGATGGGCGTGATCTGTTTGTCATTGAAGGCCGCATCGAATGCCAATCGGCTGAGGCGGCCCAATCGATCAAAGACGCGGTTCGAACCGGCCTGAACGCGGTGCAACAAGAGTTCCGCGCCGTGCTCGGTAGCTCGCCGACGCTCGGCATCACCAACTATACTCCGCAAATCATGTTGCGAGTGCTGCAGTCGACCGACATCGAGGCGAAAGAGGCTGCCGTGGTTTCGCGAACCACCATTGCGCCGGATATCGGCCGCGACCTGGCGGACGTCGTGGGGCCGGCGCGCGTGGCGCTGCGGCGCAACAAGTCGGCCAACAAGATCCGCCAGCTGAGCATCGCCTTGCACAACTATCACGACATGTACAAGCGCTTCCCAACGGCCACCGTCATCGGGCCGGACGGCAAGACGCCTCACAGCTGGCGCTTGGAGATGCTGCCCCTGTTGGGAAAGAAGGAACTCTACGAAAAATACCGCCTGAACGAACCCTGGGACAGCGAGCACAACCGGGCGCTGATTCCCGAGGGGGCGGACCTGTTCAGCGTGCCCGAGGATACGTCCAACAACGACTGCGGATATTTTTTGCTCGTTGGACCGGGCACCGCCTTCGATCCGGCCGAGCCCAGGCCGGCCGTGAGAACCATTCGCGACGGCACGGTCAATACGTTGGGCATTGTCGAGGCCAAACGCTCGATTCCCTGGTCCAAGCCTGAGGATATCGAAGTCGATCCGAATAAGCCGCTGCCGCAGTTGGGAGGCTTCTTTCCGGGCGGGTTCGATGCCGGGATGCTCGACGCCTCCGTGTTCTTCCTGCCAGACAACCTCGACGAGGCCACCATGCGCGCCTTGATCAGCCGCGCCGGCCGGGAGATCGTGACCCGCGATCCGACAACAGGCATTCCCAAGCTCGATCGGCCGCCGCAGTGAGACAGAAGACGACTACGTGAACATCGTCAAACATCCGCCGGCAACGGCTCCGGGGTATCGATCGCACCCGCGCGGCGATGTTGCGAGAGCAGCCGCAGCGAGTCGACCAGGTAGATAGCCACCGCCGC
This sequence comes from Pirellulales bacterium, assembly GCA_050250435.1. Lineage (GTDB taxonomy): Bacteria > Planctomycetota > Planctomycetia > Pirellulales > PALSA-1355 > JBFWOR01. Next base: position 76,181 of record JBFWOR010000004.1, read on the forward strand.
CCAGATGAGCGACAGTGCGGCCCACTGCAGGGCCGAAAGCTCTTCGCCGAAGACGAGCACGGCCAATAAGAACTGCACCGTCGGCGCCAAGTATTGCAGAAACCCCAATGTCGCCATGCGCAGCCGCCGGGCGGCCGCGGCAAACAACAACAGCGGCACGGCGGTCACCGCGCCGCTGGCCGCCAGCACGGCACAGCGCCACGGATCATCGGCCGTGAATGCCGATTGGCCCTGCGCCGCCAGCAGCGCAAGATACGCCACTGCCAGCGGGCCCAACAGCGCCGTTTCAACAAACAGCGCTACCAGCCCGTCGGCCGCCACCATCTTGCGCAACAGTCCGTAAAACGCAAACGTCAGCGCGAGCGTCACGGCGATGGGTGGCGCACCCAGGATGGCAACACCAATGGCCGCCAGCACCACACTGGCAATCTGCCAGACGCGCAGCCGCTCGTGTAAGACGACGACGCCAATCAGCACGTTCACTAGGGGCGTCAGAAAGTAGCCCAAGCTCGCTTCGACCACCTGGTTCGTGAACACGGCGTAGATGTAAGTAAACCAGTTGAACGCCAAGAGCGCCGTGCTGGCGCCAAGAGTCAGGAGCACGCGCCACTGGCAAACGGCCCGCGCCACCCCAGCCCAACGGCGCAACAGCGTGATCACCACCGCCAGCAGCACGAACGACCAAAAGACCCGCTGCGCCAGCACCTCCAGCGGCGGCACGCCGGCCAGCAACCGGAAGTACAGCGGAATCAGGCCCCACAGGCCGTACGACAAAATGCCGTAAACGACGCCCTGCCGCGCGTGTTCGTGCGTCGTGTCGCGCGTCGCCCCCACGTCGCCCGGTTCGCTCCCAATCGCGTCTTTCACGCCTGCCGACATCAATGACTTCCTCTCAGGCGACGATGGGGTGCCGCATGGCCCGGCAGCCAGTTTGCAACTGCTCACGAGACACGCGGCCGGGCGAGCAGGTTCGTCCAACGGCGACACCGGGCCACCAGATCGCGATCGCTCGATCCTAATGGCCAGCCGCTGCCCAAGAAAATGGCGCCGCCGGCGAATTGCAGGTTGACTGATTGTATGGTGATACTGGACCCGGAGGTAAGTCGATGCGTGGACACATTGCGCACATCACGTCCGCCGACCGCGCCCTGCGGTGCCCTGCCCTGCTGGCGCTTGCGCTCTTCGCCTTTTATCCAGCGGCACGCGCCGACGACGTTGCCGGCCAGTGGCCGTGTGTCGGGCGCGATCCCGGCGGGGCGCGGCATTCGCCGCTCACGCAGATCGACCGCACGAACGTAGCGCAGCTGCAATTGGCCTGGACGTATCGCACGGGGGAGCTGGAGCGCGTCAAGTCGCCGTCGCTGAAAGCAAAGATCTCATTCGAAGCCACGCCGTTGGTCGTGGACGGCGTGATGTACTTGAGCACGGCCTCGGCCCGAGTATTCGCGCTGGAAGCCGCGACGGGAAAAGAATTGTGGATGCACGATCCGCATTTGACCGGCTATGCCTTTGCGGAAGGCGCTTCACGCGGTGTTTCTTATTGGAAGTCGACCGGCAATCCCACGCTCCAGAGAATCTTTGTCGGCACGCTCGATGCCCGGCTGGTGGCGATCGACGCCGAGACAGGCCAGGCATGCGCCGATTTCGGCAATGCCGGCGTGATCGACCTGGCCGCGGGAATTCCCAATGTCAGTCGCGGCATCTATGCAGTCACGTCTCCGCCGGCCATCGTGGGCGATGCGGTAATTGTCGGCTCGGCCGTCGGTGACAACCAGCGTTTCGACGCGAGCCCCGGCGTCGTTCGCGCCTTCGACGCGCGCACGGGCAAACAGCTGTGGAGCTTCGACCCTATTCCGCGGCAGCCGGGCGAACCCGGCGCCGACACCTGGCGCGGCGATGAAGCGCGCCAGACCGGAGCCGCCAATGTCTGGTCCATCATCTCGGCCGATCGCCAGCGGGGACTCGTTTTTCTGCCCACCTCCTGCCCTGCCCCGGACTTCTACGGCGGCAAGCGGCTGGGCGACAATCTATTTGCCAACAGCCTGGTCGCGCTCGATGCGGCATCCGGCAAAATGGCGTGGCACTACCAGGTCGTGCATCACGACCTGTGGGACTACGACATCGCCGCGCAGCCGGTGCTGCTCGACTTCCGACGTGGCGACACCGTGACCCCGGCAGTGGCGATCGGCACGAAGATGGGGCACGTGTTCGTGCTCGACCGCACGACGGGCAAGCCGCTTATCGGCGTCGAAGAGCGACCCGTGCCGCAGACGGATGTGCCGGGCGAAGAGACCTCGCCGACGCAACCCTTTCCCGCGTTGCCGGCGCTCGGACTGCAGAAAGCTGAGCCCTGGGGCCGCACCGAGCAAGATCGCCAATGGGCCGCGGAGCAGTTCAAATCACTGCGGTACGACGGCATCTTCACACCACCCAGCTTGCGCGGTTCCGTGCTCGCGCCGGCCAACGTAGGCGGAATCAATTGGAGCGGCATGACCGTCGACGCCGGCCGGCAGATCCTGATTACGAATGTCAATCGCCTGGCCACAACCGTGCGGCTCATTCCACGCGCAGAGTACGAAGGACGCACAGGCGGCTCGCGGCTAGGCGAAGAGTTTGCCCGACAAGCCGGCACGCCCTTTGGCATGGCGCGGCGCACGCTGAGCGCTCCGCAAAGCCGCCTGCCCGCCACGCCGCCCCCCTGGGGCACGCTGGCCGCGATCGATCTGGCCGGCGGCAAACTCCTGTGGGAAGTGCCGCTCGGCTACATGGTCGACCCCGACAATGAACCGCAGGCACGCGCCTGGGGTTCGATCAATCTCGGCGGCGCCATCTCTACCGCCAGCGGGCTGGTGTTCGTAGCCGCCTCCCGCGATGGCCACCTGCGCGCCTTCGACACCGAAACCGGCCAGGAGCTGTGGCAGGTCGAGCTGCCGGCCGGCGGGCAAGCAACGCCCATGACCTACGAGGCCGGCGGCAAGCAATACATCGTGATCTGCGCCGGTGGCCACGCACGGCTCGGCACGAAATTGGGCGACTACGTCGTCGCCTACGCGCTGCCCTAGCGCGCGCTCATCCGCCGCGCGCGGCGGCCGGCGGCGTTGGCGGCTGCGGCTCGGGGCGGTTTTCGCACGGATGTTGCCACGGCAACTTGCCTTGGGACCATTCGCCTTTGGCCGCGTGCTCGAGCTCCACATATTTCTTTGCCAGATCGAGCACCGCGTCGTCGCTCTGGTCGACGTACAGCTCCAGCCAGGCGCCGTCGACGTGCGGCTTGGCGACGATGATGCCCGCAGCCAACCGCCCACGATGATCACCCCCGGCGCAGTCGCCCGCGACCAGCGCGGCCACCAGCCGGTCGGCCAGGCTGCCGCGCGTCGACTCGTAGGCTTGAGCCATCGCGTTGACCACTTCCGGCCCGGTGAGCGTGTTGCCCTGGCACGCGTAGAAGCGGCCGCTGGTCGCGCCCCACCAGCGGCTGCGCTCACCGGCCGCGATGGGATTGTGCTGCGCCGTGCGGCCTTTGGCGTCGATGATTGCCAATTGCCGGCCTCCGGCCCCCTCATCGTCGCGCAACAGTTCCAGCAGCACTTCCTGCGCGCTTTTGCCCGCGGATAACAGCTCCAGCGCGCGGCGGCCAAACTCGGGATGGTGATAGTGTTGCGTGCAGAAGGCACCCACGCCGCCCTTGGCAAAGGGGACCACCTTGCCCACGGCCGGATACTTGCTGGCCACGGCCGCCCCGCAAATACCCGTCTCGGGATCCAAAGCCACAATCGAAAACGTGGCGATCTTTTCCGCCCGGTTTGCGGCGGGCAGGGTCGCGTCCGGCGCGCCGGGTTCGTCGGCCCAAGCCGCTTGGGGCGCGGCACCAGCGAAGCATGAAATCGCCAGCGCCGCTGCGTACACTAGATTCCAGATGCTGCCGCTCATCGAGTTGTCCCCCAGACCGACGCGGACGGGTCCTGCCTGGCCGCTCCAAAGCGGGCGGCACGTCTGTTAAGGTAATGGCTGGCCACGGCCGGGTTAAGCCCGCGCCTGCCAGCGTGCCGAGCGCCGCCCGCCCGCAACCAACCGCCGACCGGAATCTCCCAGCCGACCGGAACCTTCGCGCATGATCTCTCGAAAACCCTCGGCGGTACGTGCCGCGTACACGCTTGTCTTGTTGGCTCTGATCGCGATCCTGTTTTCTCCGGCTGCAACGCTCCGCGCCGCGGACGAGAATCCGGCCAACGCCCAACCGCAGGGCGAGTTGCCGCGCGGCGCCGAAGGCAAGCCGCTCAATCTCGATTTCGAGTCCGGCACTCTGGCCGACTGGACCGCCGGCGGCGAGGCGTTCGCCCAGCAGCCGATCAAGGGCGACGCGCCCACCGCGCGCGGCCGCAACATGCCCAGCCATCACCAGGGCGACTACTGGATCGGCGGATTCGAATTCTCGCACAGCGACTTACCGCAGGGCACGCTCACGAGCGCGCCATTTAAAGTCACCACCATCTTTGCCAGCTTTCGCATCGCCGGCGGCTCGTCCAGGGACACTCGCGTGGAACTGGTGCGCCGCGACACGAACCGCGTGATCTTCGCCCGCTCGGGCGACGACACCGAGACGCTCAAGCCCGTCGTCGTCGAACTCTTGCCGCACATGGGCCAGGAGATTTTTGTTCGCCTGGTCGATGCCTCGAGCGGCGGCTGGGGGCACGTCAACTTCGACAATTTTCGGCTGCACGTCCGCCGGCCGGAGTTTCCCGACGAACCCAAACCGGCCGAACCCGACGAGTATCCGTTTGCGGGTCTGCCGCCGACACAAGCGGCCGAGCACATGACCGTACCCGAAGGCTTTCGCGTCACGCTGGTGGCCGGCGAGCCTGACGTCAAGCAGCCGATTGCGCAGGCAATCGATGATCGCGGGCGGTTGTGGATTGCCGAAGCCTACACCTATCCCATCCGCGCGCCCGAGGGCAAAGGACGCGACCGCGTGCTCATTTTCGAAGACGCCAACGGTGACGGCAGCTTCGAAACACGCAAAGTGTTTCTGGAAGGTCTCAACCTGGTGAGCGGACTGGAAGTGGGATTCGGCGGCGTGTGGATCGGCGCCGCGCCGCACTTGCTGTTTGTGCCCGATCGCAACGCCGACGACAAACCCGACGCCGAGCCGCAGGTGTTGCTCGACGGCTGGCACTACGAAGATACGCACGAAACGCTGAACACGTTCACCTGGGGCCCCGACGGCTGGTTGTACGGCTGCCACGGTGTGTTCACGCACTCGAACGTGGGCCAGCCGGGCACGCCCAAAGACAAGCGCACGCCGATCAACGCCGGCATCTGGCGCTATCATCCCACGCGGCACGTGTTCGAGGTCTTCGCCGAGGGCACAAGCAATCCCTGGGGCGTCGACTTCAACGACTACGGCCAGTGCTTCTGCACGGCCTGCGTCATTCCGCACCTGTACCACATGATCCAAGGCGGCCGCTATCAGCGCCAGGCGGGGCAGCATTTCAATCCCGACACCTACGACGACATCAAGACCATTGCCGTGCACCGCCATTGGATCGGCGACACGCCGCACTCCGGCAACAATCGCTCGGACGCCGCCGGCGGCGGGCACGCGCATGCCGGGGCCATGATCTATCTCGGCGGCAGTTGGCCCGCGCAGTATCGCGACCAGATTTTCATGAACAACATCCACGGTCAGCGGATCAATCAGGACCTGCTGGCAGCCAAGGGCTCCGGTTACTCGGGAGATCGCGCGCCTGATTTCTGCCTGGCCCGCGACCGCTGGTCGCAGATCCTGAACTTGCAATACGGTCCCGACGGCCAGGTATTCATGATCGACTGGTACGACGAAAACGCCTGCCACCATCGCGACCCGAACAACCACGACCGCACGAACGGGCGCATCTTCAAGATCGTCTATCGCGATGCGAAACCGGTGCGCGTCGACCTGCAATCGCTTGGCGACCAGGAGCTCGCTGGGCTGCTGACGCATGACAACGACTGGCACGTGCGCCATGCGCGCCGCGTGCTGCAAGAACGTGGGCCGAAGCCGGAGCTGCGTGCCACGCTGGCCAGGCTCGCATTTGAGCATCCCGACGAAACGCGCCGCCTGCGCGGACTGTGGGCCCTGCACGCAACCGGCAACCTCGATGATGAGCTGGTTGCTCGCGGACTGGAGAACGATCATCCACACGTCCGGGCGTGGACGATTCAACTGCTCACCGACGATCCGGAGCGCGAAGTCCCGTCGGCCGTACGGGCGCACTTGGCGGAGATGGCCAAGACGGACCCGTCGCCCGTTGTGCGCTTGTATCTCAGTTCTGCCCTCGGCCGCCTGCCGCGCGAAGCAAGCTGGCCGATCCTGCCCGGCCTTCTGGCTCACGCCGAAGATGCCCTCGATCACAATCTGCCGCTGATGTACTGGTACGCGGCCGAGCCGCTCGCCGAGATCGATGCGGCCCGGGCGTTGACGCTGGCGGCCGACGGCAAGATTCCATTGGTGTTCGGCTTCATGACCCGACGGGTCGCGCGCATCGGAACGCCGGAAGCACTGGCAGTGGTCGTGGGCCGGCTCGCGCAAACGACCGAACCGCAAGCGCAGCTGACGATCTTGCAGGCCATCGCCACCGCGCTGACCGGCCGTCGCCAGGTACCCATGCCCGAGGGCTGGGCCGCCGTTTCACCCGGACTCATGGCCAGCAACGTGCCGGAGCTGGCCGCGCAGGCCACTTCGTTGGCGCTCACCTTTGGCGATCCGCAGGCACTGGCCCGCATGCGGCAAGTCCTTGTCGACGACCAAGCCACGCTGCCGCAGCGGAAGCAAGCGCTCGAGGCGCTGTTGGCTACCAAAGACAAACAATTGGCGCCAACGCTGCAGCGGCTGCTAGCAACGGCCGAACTGCGATCCGACGCCTTGCGCGGGCTGGCCGCATTCGACGACGAAGCCACGCCGGCGGCAATCCTGGGCGCGTATCGCAACTTCAGCCAGGAAGAGAAGCGCAATGCGCTGGCCACTCTGGCGTCCCGCGCGAAGTACGCCACCGCCCTGCTCGAGTCCGTGGGCGACAAAAGCGTGCCGGCCAGTGATCTGACGGCCGACCTGGTGCGCCAGTTGCGCAACCTGGACGATCCGGCGATCAATGAATCGATCGCCCGGCTGTGGGGCGTGGCACGCAAGTCGAGCGAAGAGAAGGCGGCGGAAATCGCCCGCGTGGCCGCGCTCGTCAAACGCACTTCCGGTCCGCCGGCCGATCCCTGGCTCGGCCGGGCCGTCTTCGCCAAGACCTGCGCCCAGTGCCACACGCTGTTCGGCGCCGGCGGCAAGATCGGTCCTGAGCTCACCGGCTCGAATCGCGCAAATCTCGACTACCTGCTGTCGAACATGCTCGATCCGAGTGCCGTGATGGCCAAGGAATACCAACCCACCGTGCTGGCCACGACCGACGGCCGCGTGATAACCGGCCTTGTCGTTGCGCAGAACCCGGCCGCCTTGACCGTGCAGACGGCCAACGAGCAAGTGGTCATTCCGCGCGACGAGATCGAAGCGTCGAAACTGAGCGAGCAATCGATGATGCCCGATGATCTGCTGCGCCCGCTGTCGGATGTCGAGGTCCGCTCGCTGGTGGCCTATTTGGCCGGTCCGGCGCAAGTGCCGGTGCTGGCCACGACGGACAACCTGAAGAACTTTTTCAATGGCACCGATCTGACCGGCTGGCAGGGCGATGCCGCGCTGTGGAGCGTGGAAAACGGTGAAATCGTCGGCCGCACCAAAGGACTGGCGGAGAACAAGTTCCTGGCCGGCGACCTGGCACTCGCCAATTTTCGGTTGAAAGTGGAAGTAAACCTGGTGGACAATCGCGGCAATAGCGGCATTCAGTTTCGCAGTCAGCTCGAGCCCGACGGTCTGGTGAAAGGCTACCAGGCGGACATCGGCCCCGACTGGTGGGGCAAGCTGTATGAAGAGCATGGCCGCGGGCTACTGTGGACCAAGAGTGGCGAGGCACACTTGAAGTCCGGCTGGAACACGTATGAAATAGAGGCCACTGGGCCCAACCTGCGCACCTGGCTCAACGGCCAGCTGTGCGTCGACTTGGAAGACACCAGCGGCGCGCGGCGGGGAATCATGGCCTTGCAATTGCACTCCGGTGGGCCAACCGAAGTGCGATTCCGGAATTTCGAACTACAGATCCTGCCATAATTCGGGCGACACCTGCCCGTGGCGCCGCCGTGGCGCAACATTTTTGAGAGAGAACAGGGGCATTGGGAATCGGCATCACGCGCGCGACCGTTAACGGCGGGCCGGGCGCAGTTTGCCGATCGATCCAGGAGGAGAGTACGTGATGCGTGTTTCCAGAATCTCGCTAGTTGCTGCGCTGCTGGCAACTGGTTGCGCGACCGGCCAGCAGCGCCTCGTCCAGGACCAGCAACGCGTCCAGGACCAGCAACTCGTCCAGGACCAACCACCGCCTGCCGCGGCAAGCGCGCAGCGCGAAGTGCGCACTTCGGCTGCGCCGCCGACCCCGGCGATTGCCGAACCAGCGCCGGCGCCTGCTTCGCAGTCAACACTGGTGGAGCCAGTGATCTCGCGCGAAGAGCTGACGGCGCTCGTCAAGTCGATCGTTGCCGAGGAACTGGCCAAGCGCGAGCAGCCCGCACCTGCCACGCCGCCCGTCGACAAGCAGCAACTGACCGCGGCAGTACAAGCGGCCGTAAAGGCCGCAATCGCCAGCGCCGAGCACGAAGCTCAACTTGCCAACGCGCAAACTCAGGAAGCCGCGCAGCAAGCGGCCAGGCAAGCAGCCGAGCAGGCGCTGGCCGACGACGAAAAACTGGCCCGGTTTCTGCTGCTGCCCAATGAATTGGAACGCGTCGCCCGCTTGCAGGAGCGCTTGCAGACCGAGAACATCTGGGGCCTGTCGCTCCAGGACCTCGACTTTGCAGCGTCGGGCATAGCGGCGCCCTTGTTGCACAACGCGCTGTTCGCGGCGGCCGAACGACACGATCCGAATATCGAGTTGGATGTGTTGGCGCAAGAAGCGGCACTCACCCCGCAGGAAAAGATCGAACTCGCCACGCTGCCGCCGATCGAGCGCGAGCGCTTGTTGATATTTACCGGCCAGTTCGACGCAGCCGGGCCGTCACTCGCAGCCGATCGCTACCTTCGCTCGTCGCTGGCCCGTTATCCTTTCTTGAAGAAGATCGTGCTGGCACACTTGCGCGACACCCCCGCGGAGCCGGCAGCCGCACCCGCGCAGGAGCAGACCGCTGCGCCGTGAAATCTCTGCTGCAATCGATGCGCCCGTGGGCGGCTGGGTGCCTCGTGCTCCTGGTCGTGCTGCCAACATCGACAGGCTCCGCCGACGATTCCGCTGCGCATAGCGGCGGAGAGCTGAACGTCCTGGGGCCCGACAGCGGGCAGCTGCTGCATCAATACCTGCTGGCCGAAGTCACGCGACAATACGACGAGCGCCGCCGAGACGTCGTCGCCGCGCTGGAATCGAGCGCAGCAATGTCGGCCCGGCGCGATCGGCTGCGCGCGCAATATCGTCAAATGCTCGGCGAGCTGCCGCAGCGTACGCCTTTGAACGCGCGTACGCTCGGTGTCATCCAGCGCAGCGGCTACCGGATTGAGCGGATCGCCTATGAGAGCCGGCCGCAGCATACGGTGACCGCCAACTTGTACCTGCCGGACGGCACATCGGGCCCGGTGCCGGGCGTCTTGGTCCCCTGCGGCCATAGTGCCAACGGCAAGGCCAGCGATGCGTATCAGCGAGCCTGCATCCTGCTGGCGCTCAACGGCTGCGCCGCCTTGATTTACGATCCCATCGGCCAGGGCGAGCGGCACCAACTGCCCGACGACGTGCAGCACGGCACCACGGAGCACACACTCGTCGGCGCGGGCGCGCTGTTGGTGGGCTGGAACACGGCCAACTACCGCGTTTGGGACGGGCTGCGCAGCCTCGACTACCTGGCCGGCCGCAGCGAAATCGACCCCCAGCGGCTCGGTTGCACAGGCAATTCCGGCGGCGGCACGATGACCACCTGGCTGATGGCGCTCGACGACCGCATTGTCGCCGCAGCGCCGTCCTGCTTCATCACCACGGTGGAGCGCCTGTTTCAAACGATCGGCCCGCAAGATTGCGAGCAGCATTTTCCAGGCCAGGGCGCGGCCGGCATCGAGCATGCCGATTTCATCACGATGCGTGCCCCGCGGCCCACGCTGATCCTCGCGGCCGAGCGCGACTTCTTCGACATCGCCGGCACGCGGACTGCGTTTGCCGATGCAGGGAATGTGTATCGCGTCCTCGGTCAACCGAACCACGTGAGCCTGTTCACGTACGATGACGAACACGGCTTCAGCCGGCCGCGGCGCGAGGCGGCCGTCGCGTGGATGCGCCGCTGGCTGGCAGACGACAACCGGAAGGTCGTCGAATCCAACCTGGCTCCCTTGACCGACGCCGAATTGGAGGTTACCGCGAGCGGACAGGTGCGCAGCGAGTTTCCCCAGGAGCGCACCGTCATCGACCTGGCGATGCACCGTGCAAAACTGCTGGCCGCGAGCAGGACCGCGACGTGGAATCCAGACCGGCCCCAGCAATGTGTTGCCACCATCCGCCGCGCGTTGGCGTTGCCAGACCACGCGCCCGCGGCCGCCGCGATCGTTCGCCAGGGCAGCCTCACGCGCCAAGGCTGCACCATTGAGAAACTCGTGTTGGAAAGGCCGGGCAGGGTTCCCCTGCCGGCGCTCTTGTTCGTGCCCGAACATACTGCGCCGACCGACAAAAAGTATCCCGCGGTGATCTTCGCGGACGGGCGGGGCAAAGCGCGCGACGCCGCGGCAGGCGGCCCCATCGAGCAACTCGCGCGGCAAGGTAAGATCGTGCTTGCCCTTGATGTGTGCGGCTGCGGCGAAACGGCCGACGCCCCGCAGCAGGGCAAGTATCACAACGACGAGCTTCGCACAGCGATGCTCGCGCTGCACATCGGTCGGCCGCTCTTGAGCTTGCGCGTGGAAGAATTGCTCGCCGCCCGGGCGGCGCTAGCCGCCGATCCGCGCGTCGACGCGGCGCGAATCGATTTGGTAGGCGTCGAACGCCTTGCGCCGGTGGCGCTGCACGCGGCCGCGATCGAGCCAGGCTTTCGGACGGTGGAGCTGCATGATTCGCTGCGCTCCTGGACCGACGACGTCGTGGCGCGGCCCTTGGCGACCAACGCGCTGAGCCAGGTCGTTCCCGGTGTGTTAGTTCACTACGATTTGCCGGATCTGGCGCGGCTGTTGGGCGCGCGGCTGCATGAGAGCACGGCAAAGTAACCGACTGCGGCGAGAGATCGTAAGATGCCACATCCGGCACGCGACAACCACCAGGAGGCCAACATGCAATTCGTCGTTCGACGTGGCGTGCTTGGGGCGCTGTTGATGCCGGTCGCTTTCTGGGCAATGACAGTGCCCCGGCCCGTCGCCGCGGACGACGCCCCGCCGCCAGCGCTGGCCCGTTGGCTCGCGCCACACGAGTGGCAGCGCGACACGCTCGGGCCAATACTCTCGCTGGGCGCAAGCGGCCAGTGGGACGACATGCACATTTTCGCGCCGACGGTCGCGCTCGAAGGCGGCCGCTACCTGATGTGGTATTGCGGTTCCCGGGGCACCCGCCTGACGCGCGTGTTTCGGCTGGGACTGGCCACGAGTGCCGATGGCAAACAGTTCGATCGGTATCCGCAAAACCCGGTATTTCAATTTGCCGACGGCGAGCACTCGGTGCTGACGCCATGCCTGTTGCACGACGGCGACGGCAACGCGCTACGCGAAGCGGGTAAGCTGCGAATGTGGTTCAGCTCGACGGCGTTCGGCAAAACCGGTCTGCACGCGCTGCACGAAACCACGAGTTCCGACGGCATCGCTTGGGTAGCGCCCTCTCCGCCGCTGTTGGACCACGTCTATTGCCCGACAGTGCTTAAAAGCGACAGCGGCTACACGATGTGGTACGTCGACGTAAGCAAGCGCCCGTGGGTGATTCGCCATGCCACCAGTGGCGACGGCTCGAAATGGTCGGTCACCGAGCAACCGGTCTTGCAATTGAGCCAGCCGTGGGAAGCCGAGATCATGGTTTATCCTTGCGTGCTCAAAGTCGAGGGTGCGTACCTGATGTGGTACGGCAGTTACTACTCGGCGGTGCGCCGGCAGACAACCGCCATTGGGTTCGCCGCCAGCGTCGATGGAATCTCATGGCACAAACACCCGCAAAATCCGGTCCTGCGACCCGAGCCGGCACGAACATGGGAATCGCACTACGTCACCAGCGGCAGTGTCCTGCGATTGCCGGACGGCAGCTACCGGTATTGGTATGCCAGCCGCACCAGGCCGCCGTTCGAGAACCTGTATTTCGCGATCAACACCGCGCGCTGGAGCGGACCGGCGCCGGACCGCGCCCAGGCGGGCCCTAACGCGGCCGCGCCTACGGTACTCCCCTTGCCGCCCAAAAAGGGCGACGTCGGCGTGTTGCCGTTGAGTTCCGCGAATGGAGCGCGCTCCCTCGACGTGCTGGAAATTGTCGACGAGGACGACGCGGTCGTCCGCGCGTGGTACGTGCCGCAGGAAAACTCTGGCGTAGACGCCAAAGCTGCCCAGTCAACTTTCGTCGATCTGTGGCTGCACGGAGTCGATACCGGCGGGATGACCGCCGGCGGCACGGTCGAGCTGCCCCAATCGTTTCGCGCCACGGGCAACCGATCGTTTGACACGACCTGCGGCGGCCGCAGCATTCCAGCGATCGAGCCGGCGGGTGCGCCGTGAGATCGCCCAGACCGCCCGTCAGATTTCCACCAGCAGCCGCATCGGTTCTTCGATCACGTCCTTGATCCGCCTGAGGAACGTGACCGCTCCCTGGCCGTCGACGATGCGGTGATCGTAGGTCAAGGCCACATACATCATCGGCCGGATCACCACCTGCCCCTGCCGGGCCACGGGGCGATCTTGAATGGCATGCAGTCCCAGGATGCCGCTCTGCGGCGGATTGACAATCGGCGTGGAGAGCATCGAGCCGTACACGCCGCCATTTGAGATCGTGAAGGTGCCGCCTTGCAGCTCTTCGAGCTGCAGGCTGTTTTCGCGCGCCCGATGCGCCATGTCGGCGATCGACAGCTCGATCTCGGCAAAGCTCATCCGATCGGCGTCGCGCAGCACGGGCACGACCAGGCCCTTGCCCCCGCCCACGGCAATGCCGATGTCAAAGTAATTGTGATACACCACGTCGGTGCCGCGAATCTCCGCGTTCACGGCCGGCACCAGCTTCAAGGCGTCGATGGCAGCTTTGACGAAGAACGACATGAAGCCCAGCTTGATGCCGTACTTGTCGAGAAAGAGTTGCTTGTGCTCGTTGCGCAGCTCGATGACCTGCGACATGTCGACTTCGTTGAAGGTGGTCAACAGTGCCGCCTGGTGCTGCGCGGCCACCAAGCGCTCGGCAATGCGGCGCCGGATCGGACTCATCGGCACGACTTCGATCTCGCGGTCGGCCCGGGCCGGCGCCGTACCCACGGTGCGCGTGGCCGGCGGCTGCGGCCGGCTCTTGGGCATTTCGCGCGTGCGCGGTACGGGACGCGGCACCTCAGAGCTGATCAAGAGCCCGCGCTCGTCATCGTCCTCGGCCGGTTCCGCTGCGGCGACGGTTTCGGCGGGCAGGCGCGATTCGATCGGCGCCGCTGCCGTTCGGGCGTCGCGCGCTTCGGCAGGGGCGCTTTCGCTCGGCGCCGGCTGGCGCTTGGCAGGCTTGGGCGGGGCGGACGTGCCGATCGCCGCGGCCGCTTGCCGCTGCACGGCCGCCGTGGTCACGTCGTCGCTGCCGGTGGCGCCGGCCTCCGCCGGTGCAGCACGGCGCGCGGCGCTCCCGGGCTCCAAGTAGCCGATGACTTCCCCCACCGCCGCCGTTTCTCCGGCTTGCTTGAGCACCTTGGAAACGGTGCCCGACTCGGGCGCCACGATCTCCACGGTCGCCTTGTCGGTTTCAATCTCCACCAGGTCCTCGTCCTTCTCGATCGACTCTCCTTCGCCCTTCAGCCATTTGCCGATCTGGACTTCAGTGATCGATTCGCCGACTGCCGGGACTTTGAGTTCAATGGCCATGATGGCGAGGGATTCCTGGTCGAATGGTGCAAGTCGCGCGGTACGTCCCGCTCGCGGCGGCCTAGATGCAGCCGAAGGCTTGCATCAGTAGTTCCTTTTGCTCCAGTTTGTGCGCGCTGGCCGAGCCGGTGGCCGGGCTGGGCGATGCGCGGCGAAACACTCCGGAAAACGGCAGGCGATCGTCCAGCTCGCTGCCAAAGCGAGCTCGCAAAAAGCGCCAGGCGCCCATGTTCTCCGGCTCTTCCTGCACCCAGTAGACGGGCGTGCCGTCGCGATACGGCGCCAGCGCCGACTTCAATTGATTCCACGGCAGCGGATAAAGCTGCTCGAGCCGCAGAATCGCCACGTCGTGCCGCTCGAGCTCCTCGCGCTCTTTCACCAGCTCGTAGTACACCTTGCCGCAGCACATCAACACGCCTTCCACATTCGCGCGCTGCGGATCGACGTCGGGAATCACCTTCTCAAATTGGCCGATCGCGCAATCATCCAGGCTGGAAACGGCCTGCGGCAGCCGCAGCAGGCTCTTGGGCGTCATGATCACCAGCGGCTTGCGCCAGGGACGCAACACTTGCCGCCGCAGCGCGTGAAAATATTGCGCCGGCGTCGTCGGGCTCATGATCTGCAGGTTGCAATCGGAAGCCAGCGTCAGAAATCGCTCCAGCCGCGCCGACGAATGCTCCGGGCCCATCCCTTCGAATCCGTGCGGCAACAGCAGGACCAGGCCGCTCAAGCGATTCCACTTGGTCTCGGCGCTGGCAATGAACTGGTCGATGATCACCTGGGCCGCATTCACAAAATCGCCAAACTGCGCCTCCCACATCACCAACCCACTGGGGCAGTCGAGGCTGTAGCCGTATTCGAAGCCGAGCACGCCGGCTTCCGACAGGGGACTGTTGATGATTTCGACCGGTGCCTGCTGCTTCGAAACGTGCTCCAGCGGCGTGTATCGGTGGCCGTCGCTATAGTCGTGCAACACGGCGTGTCGCTGGCTGAACGTGCCGCGGGTGCTGTCCTGACCGCTGAGCCGCACCCGGTGGCCCGCGTCGGCCAGGCTGGCCATGGCCAACGCTTCGCCGGCCGCCCAATCGAGCGGGCGTTCGCCGCGCGCCATTTCACGCCGCGCCTCCAGAAACCGCTGCGCCTTGGGATGCGGATGAAAATCTGCCGGCAAGCGCGTCTGAATTTCCAGCAGCTCGCTCAACCGCCCGCGATCCAGGCCCGTCTCCACTTCGGGCACGTCCGCATCACGGCCCCCGAAATAACCCTTCCAGGCGCCTGTCGATCGCTCCGGCTGCACGACGTAGTCGTCGCTCTTGGCCACCGATAGCTCCTCGTCCAGGCGGCGTGTTTCCTCCTCGGCAATCCGGTCCCCTTCTTCGCGCGTGATCTCGCCCAAGGCCAGCAACCGCTCCAGGTAGCCGTCTCGCACGCTGGGGCGCTTGTCGATCGCCCGGTAAAGCACCGGCTGTGTGAACGACGGCTCGTCCCCCTCGTTGTGCCCGCGGCGGCGATAGCAATACATGTCGATGACCACGTCGCGATGAAACTCTTCGCGAAAGTCCATGGCCAGCCGCACCACGAACGCCACGGCTTCCGGATCCTCGCCGTTAACGTGGAAAATCGGAATCTGCAGCATCCGCGCCACGTCGGTGGCATACACGCTCGAGCGCCCCTCGGCCGGCGACGTAATGAAACCGATCTGGTTGTTGACGATCACGTGAATCGTGCCGCCGGTCCGATAGCCCTCGAGTTGGCTGAGGTTAAGCGTCTCCTGGATGACGCCTTCGCCGGCAAATGCCGCGTCGCCGTGGATCAGCAGGGCCATCGTGTGCTCGCGTCGCGCATCGCCCGAGCGATCCTGCTTGGCCCGCACGCGCCCCACCGCCACCGGCGCCACAAAGCACAGGTGGCTGGGGTTGAAGCACAACGACAAGTGGACTTTGTGCCGCGCGGCCGTCACCCAATCGCCGCTGTAGCCCAGGTGATATTTCACGTCGCCCCGGCCCAGGTGCAGCTTGGGGTCGATATCGGCAAATTCACGAAAGATCGCCTGCGGGCTCTTGCCCAGGATATTGGCCAGCACGTTGAGCCGGCCGCGATGCGCCATGCCCAGCACGATCTCGCGAAACCCCTGATCGCCCGACTTCTCGATCATCAGATCCAACAGCGGAATCAGGCTTTCGGCGCCTTCCAGCGAAAAACTTTTCGCGCCCGTGAAGCGCTTTTGTATGAACTCTTCGAAAATCACGGCGTCTGTCAGACGCGTGAGGATGCGCAGCTGTTCTTGCTTCGAAAGCGTGATGCGGTTCTCCGTCCCCTCCATGCGGTCTTGCAGCCATTGGCGTATGCGCAGGTCGTCGATGTGCATGTACTGCACGGCAATCGCCCGGCAATACGTCTTGCGCATGCGGTCGATCACGTCGCGCAGCGTGAGCACGTCGGGACCGTGGATGGCCGTCGTCGAAAACGGCCGGTCCATATCCTGCTCTGTGAACCCGTAGTATTCCGGATCCAGCTCGGGCAGGTGGGGACGTGGTATTCCCAACGGATCGATGTTGGCCACCAGGTGTCCGCGCACGCGATACGCCCGTACCAGCTGATCCAGCCGGTCCTGCAACAGGGCCATCTCCAGCTCACGCACGCTGGCGGCCGGCTCGTCACTGCGACCAGCCGGATTGAAGATGCTGCGGGGGTGAAACGATGGACCGAAACGCGGTGCAGCGGCGCCATTGCCGTTGCTGCCCAGCCGGCGGAAGTAGCGCCGCCAATCGGCCGATACGCTCGTTGGGTTGCGCAGATATTGCGCGTACAAGTCTTCGACATACCCTAAATTCGAGCTGTCGACGTCGGGCTCCGTAGTCGGTTGTGAGGGAGAGAGTTCGAGCATCGTCATTTTCGTCCTGATCAAGCAGCACGCGCTGTCCGGCGGCGCACAGTCGTAGTATTCTACTCGTTTGCGCCCTGCGGGCGCCCGCGTTGCGTGCTTGCCGGGCCGTGAAAACCAGGCCGAATCAACAAAAAAACCCGCCTGTGCGCGCGGCACAGACAGGTTCCAAACCGATTTCGACTGCCCCGACAACCACCGCTCTCGTCGCGAGAGGCATGCTAAAAGATGGCCGCTGGGGGTGTCAAGCCGAGCAGCCGCGTCGCGAATTCTACTGCATTTTGTCGCGTACAAGCACGTCCGTGCGGGATGTCGCGCGAACAACCGTAGGCACCATTTGGGGTGGCCGCTGGTCATTCTCCCCTCGCAGTCGATGGCTTATGATGAAGGTTTCCATTCCGTTGGCTTCCCTTGGGTAGTTTGGCGATGAACGTGGCGTACGTTTGTTCCCAGTGTCATCAGACAGCCCGGGCGGCGGTCGAGCCTTCCGATCGCGTCCTCACCTGTTCGTCGTGCGGTTGCGAGATGACGGTTCCGGCCGATGCGTTCGATGGCGAGCAGTTGCGCCGCTGCATTGCCTGCCCCAGCACCGATCTATTTGTGCGAAAAGACTTTCCGCAACGGCTCGGCGTAACGATCGTGGTCTTGGGCATTGTGGCCAGCTCGATCGCCTGGGCCTACACCTACACCATCGCCACCTTCGCAATTCTGTTCGCCACGGCGCTCGTGGACGTGGTGTTGTATCTCGTGGTGCCCGACGCGCTGGCCTGCTATCGCTGCGGGGCCATGTACCGACTGGCCAAGGGGATGGAACGGCATGGGGCGTTTAACCTGGAGACCCACGAACGCTATCGGCAGCAGGCAGCGCGGATGGCAGACACTTCGCGATCGGCCTGACGGCCGCTCGGTCAGCGGCGTCTAACCCTCCGGTCTCAACCGGCCGTGGCCTCCAATCGCCAAGGCTCGCGCAACGCAGATAGCCCGAACCAATCGCTATGGATCCCGAGCGGGAACGAATTCAGGCCGACCTGCGCGGACTCGTCCAGGGCGACGTGCGCTGCGACGACGTCTTCTTGCAGCTCTATGCCAGCGATGCGAGCATCTACGAGATCAAGCCGCTGGGCGTCGTGCGGCCGCGCTCGCTGGCCGACGTGGTGGCCGTGGTGGAGTACGCGGCGGAGAATCATCTGCCGATCCATGCCCGCGGCGCCGGCACCGGACTCGCAGGGGAATCGCTGGGACCGGGCCTGATCGTCGATTTCTCGCGCTACATGCGCCGCGTGGTGGAAATTGGCGACAACCACGTCCGGCTGCAGCCCGGCATCGTGCACGCGCAGCTCAACAAGATCCTGCTTCCGTCGGGGCGTCAATTTGGCCCCGACCCGGCGATGAGCAGCGTGACGACCATGGGCAGCGTCATCGCCATCGACGCCGGCGGCAGCCATTGGCTCAAGCATGGCTCGGCGCGGCGCCACGTGCACTCGTTGCAGATCGTCTTGGCAGACGGCCAGGTGCTGGAAGTCGGCCGCGAGCCGTTGCCGCCCGCCGGGATCGAATTGGAGTCTCGCAAGGAACAGCTGGTCGCCGCGCTGGCCGACGTGGTGCGGCGCGAAACGCAAACCATTCGCGATCATCAGTCACAAAGCCCCGTGAACCGCTGCGGCTACGCCTTGGCCGATATTTTGCACGACGATCACCTCAACCTGGCCCGGCTGCTGGTGGGTTCAGAAGGAACGCTGGCGCTCATTACCGAGGCCACCGTGGCGACAGAACCGTTGGCGCGCCATCGTGGATTGGCCTTGCTGCTGTTCGACCGCCTGGAAAGCGCCGCCCGCGCAGTGCTCGAAATCCTCGCCTTGGAGCCCAGTGCCTGCGACCTGATGGATCGGCGTCATTTGAGCCTGGCGCGCGAGAGCACCGTGCAGTACGACCTGTTGATTCCGCCCGAAACGGAGGCGGCGCTGCTGGTGGAGCAGGAGGGAGACACGCTGGTCGAGGTTCGCGACCGGCTGGCCCAGGTGATCGACCGCGTGCGGCGCAAAAAGCGGCTGGCCTTTCACGGCATGCAGGCGCAAGATCGGGAAGAAATGGAACTCTATAGTCGGTTGGCACAGCGCATCGTGCCCACGCTGCACCGCATGAAGGGATCGACCCGCCCGCTGCCGTGCATTGAGGATCTCGCGGTCCCTCCCAAAGCTCTGGCCGAGTTTCTGGTGCGCATGCAAAACGTGCTCAAACAACACCAGGTCACGGCATCGCTTTTTGCGCATGCCGGCCACGGCCAATTGCACTTGCGGCCGTTTTTGGATTTGGGCAATCCCGCCGACGTGGCGCGCATGGCGGCACTCGCTTCCGACCTGTACGACGCGGTGATCGACATGGGCGGAACCATCAGCGGCGAGCATGCCGCCGGGCTGAGCCGCACGCCGTTCATCCGCCGGCAGTACGGTCCGTTGGCCGACGTGTTTGCCGAAGTCAAACGGATCTTCGATCCCGAGAACATCTTCAATCCCGGCAAGATCGTCGGTGACGATCCCCATTTGCTGACCAAGAACCTACGACCGCCAGTGCTGGCCGCGACCAACGGACAGGCCCCGGCCCCCGCGGAAGCACCTGCTGCGCCGCCCCCTCCGCCACAAGTTTGGCAGCTCCATTGGACGACCGACGAAGTGGCCCATGCGGCGCGCGATTGCAACGGCTGCGGCGGCTGCCGCTCGCAATTGTCCGACGTTCGCATGTGCCCCATCTTTCGCTTCGCGCCTGCCGAAGAGAGCTCGCCGCGGGCCAAAGCCAATTTGTTGCGCGGCATTCTGACCGGCGCATTGCCGCCCGCCACGCTTACCAGCGACGAATTCAAGTCGGTCGCCGATCTGTGCGTCAACTGTCATCAATGCCGGCTGGAATGTCCCGCCACCGTCGACATTCCTAAGCTGATGATGGAGGCCAAGGGGAGCTACGTGCTGACCAACGGCCTGGACACCACCGATTGGTTCATGACGCGCATCGACCGGCTGAGCCGCCTGGGCAGCCTGTTTGCGCCGCTGGCCAACTGGGCCATCACCAACGGCCCGGCGCGATGGTTGATCGAAAAGACGCTCGGTGTGGCGCGGCGGCGCAAGTTGCCGCGGTTCGCGTCGCGAAACTTTATGCGCATCGCCTCGCGGCGCCGGCTCACTCGGCCCACGCGGCGCGACGTGGCCAAAGTGCTGTACTTTGTCGACACGTACGCCAACTACCACGATCCGCAGCTGGCCGAAGCACTTGTGGCGGTGCTCGAACACAACGCGGTCGCCGTCTACGTGCATCCCGCACAGCTCTCCTCCGGCATGCCGATGATCTCGCTGGGCGCACTCAACCAGGCGCGAAAACTGGCAGAGCACAACGTCGGTCTGCTCGCCGAAGCCGTGCGCCAGGGATACCACGTCGTGGCTACGGAGCCCTCCGCCGCATTGGCGTTGACCCACGAGTACCCGGCACTTTTGCACGATGACGACTCGCGGTTGGTGGCGGAGAACTGCAGCGAGGCCTGTGGCTTCCTCTGGAGGCTGCACCAGCGCGGCAAGTTGCAGCTCGATCTGCGACCGGTCAGCGCCGTGGTGGGCTATCACTTGCCGTGCCACGTCAAGGCGCTCGGGGGTGGAGCGCCCGCGGAGAACCTCCTGCGCCTGATTCCCGGCCTTGTCGTGCAGCGCACTGAGAATGGCTGCTCGGGCATGGCCGGCACCTTCGGCTTGAAGCGGGAGAACTATCGCACGAGCCTGCGTGCCGGGCGGGCGCTGATCGGCAGCTTGCGCAATCCACGGCTGCAGGCCGGCGCCACCGAGTGCAGCGCCTGTAAAATGCAAATGGAGCAGGGGGCCGGCAAGCCCACCATCCATCCGGTAAAGCTTCTGGCCCTGTCCTACGGACTGATGCCGGAAGTGTCCGAGCTGCTCGTGGCCCCAGTGCAGGAGCGCGTTGTCACGTGAACATGCGGATCCGATTGTTCGCCGTGGCCCGGGAATTGGCCGGCGCCGAGACGCTGGAACTCAACGTGGCCGAGCCCTATACGCTCGCCCAATTGCGGACGGCGCTGGCCGCGGCCGTGCCGGCGCTGGCCCCCATATTGCCGCACGTGTTGTTCGCCGTCGGTTCCGACTATATTCGCGACAACACGCTGCTGACCGAGGACACAGAGGTCGCTTGTATCCCGCCGGTCAGCGGAGGGTAGAATTGTCTTTGCCATGGTGGATATCACGCACACTCCCATCGACGTTGCGGCATTGGTGCGCCTGGTGGGCTCGAACGACGCCGGGGCGACCGTTGTTTTCCTCGGCACTACGCGGGAACACACCGCCGGCCGGCGCACGGCATCGCTCGACTACGAATGCCACGACGTGATGGCTCGCGAGCAGTTGGCCGGCCTGGAGGCCCAGGCGCGCCAGCGCTGGCCGCTGACTGGCTGCGCCATTGTGCATCGCGTCGGCCATGTACCGTTGGGGGAAGCAAGCGTCGGCGTGGCCGTCAGCACACCGCATCGGCACGATGCATTTGCCGCCGGCGAGTGGCTGATCGACACGCTGAAACAGGTGGTGCCCATCTGGAAAAAAGAAAACTGGGCCGATGGCACGAGCGAGTGGGTTCACCCAGGCCTGAACGCGCCGCGAGAATCGCACCCTTGAACCAGAGACCGCGCATGTCCGTTCACGAGCCACTGGTCGACGGCTTCGGCCGCGTGCACACGAATCTGCGGATCAGCGTGACCGATCGCTGCAACATCCGCTGCTTCTATTGCATGCCGGCGGAGAACGTGCGCTTCAAGCCGCGCCGCGAACTGCTGACATTCGAGGAAATCGCCCGATTGGTGCGCGTCTTGGCGGAGCTCGGCGTCAACAAGATTCGCCTGACCGGCGGAGAGCCTCTGGTGCGCAGCGACCTGGCACGCCTGATCGCGATGTTGAGCCAGATCAACGGCATTCGCGAGATCGCGCTAACCACCAACGGCATCTTGCTGGCCGAACAAGCGCAAGGGCTCAAAGACGCCGGGCTGCACCGCGTCAACATCAGCCTCGATTGCCTTGACGAAGAAACGTTTTTCAAGATCTCGCGGCGCGAGGGGCTGCCCCAGGTGCTGGCTGGCATTGCCGCGGCCCAGCGTGTCGGCTTCCGCAAGATCCGGCTCAATGCGGTCGCGATCCGCGACTTGTCGGAACCGCAGATTGTGCCATTGGGCCACTTTGCCCAGCAGCACGGACTGGAAATGCGGTTCATCGAGTTCATGCCGCTGGACGCGGAAGGAAATTGGGACGCAGAGCAGGTGCTCAGCGGCGATCGAATCCGCGAGATTCTGGAGCGCGAGATCGGTCCGCTCGTGCCGCTGCCAGTGGACGATCCGGCCCAGCCGGCCACGGATTTTGCATTTGCCGACGGCGGCGGCCGCATTGGCTTCATCAACCCGGTCACGCAACCCTTTTGCCATCGCTGCAATCGCCTGCGACTGACGGCCGAAGGCCAGGTGCGCAACTGCCTGTTCTCGAGCGAAGAGTGGGACGCCCGGGCCGTGCTTCGCGGCGGCGGGAGCGATGACGAACTCGCCTCGCTGGTGCGCGCCAGCGTCGGCGCCAAGCGCGCCGGACACGGCATCAATAGCGACGAGTTCGTTAAGCCCCTGCGGGCCATGTATCAAATCGGCGGCTAACGCGGCCGCCTCTGCGCGATGAACGATTCTGCCGTGCCACGACGCATCTACTTGGACAATGCCGCCACCAGTTGGCCCAAGCCGCCGGAAGTTTACGCGGCGGTGGACCACTATCTACGCGATCTCGGGGCGCCCGCGGGCCGCAGCGGCTATGCCGAGGCGGCCGAAGTCTCGCAGCGCGTCGAGACGGCCCGCCGCAACACTGCCAGGTTGTTGGGAGTGCGCGACACGAAATGCGTGATCTTCACTGCCAACGGCACCGACTCGCTCAACTTAGCGCTGCACGGCCTGCTGCGCGAGGGAGATCGCGTGGTGACTACGAATGTCGAACACAACTCCGTGCTGCGGCCGTTGGTCGCCATCGGTGAATCGCTGGGAGTGACCACCGAGATCGTTCGCTGCGATGCTCACGGAATAGTCGACCCGGACGAAGTGCGCGCAGCATTGCGTGAGAAGACGCGGTTGGTTGCCATCAGTCACGCCTCGAACGTTACCGGGGCCTTGCAGCCGGTGGCCGCGGTGGCGCGTTTGGCGCATGAGGCGGGCGCTTTGGTGCTGTGCGACGCGGCGCAGACGGCCGGGCACGTGCCGCTCGACATGGGCGCGCTCGGCGTGGATTTGCTGGCCACCTCTGGCCACAAGGGGCTGCTGGGGCCACTGGGCATCGGCGTGCTGGCGCTCACGACCGCAGTTGCTCCCGCGCTGCACAGCGTTCGCCAGGGAGGCACCGGCACGAGGAGCGAGTTGGCCCGGCAACCCGATGAGCTGCCCGGCAAGTATGAATCCGGAAACCTGAACGTGCCCGGCATTCTTGGTTTAGGCGCCGCAGTGGAATACCTTTCTCGTCGTAGGCCGGAAACGGTCGCCGAGCATGGCACGGCGCTGGCCGAGCGATTGCTCGCCGGATTGCGCGATCTGGGCGGCGTGCGCATCATCGGTCCAATCACTGCCCAACAGCGCGTCCCCCTGGTCAGCATCGTGGTCGAGGGATATGATCCGCAGGAGATGGCCTTGGGACTGGACGCCGCCTATCGCATTCAAGTCCGCGCTGGATTGCACTGTGCTCCCTTGATGCACGAGGCAATGCAAACCCAGACCACGGGCGGAACGGTTCGCTTCAGCATCGGACCGTTCAATACCGAAGCGGATATCGACGCGGCCATCGAGGCCGTGACCGAGATGATCTCAGCGCAAGCGTCTGCGTAAATTTGAGGACGACCTGTGGCCGACGAACCTTGGTTTAGCGAAGGGCTGCGTTTTGAATGCACGCAATGTGGCGACTGCTGCACCGGCGCGCCCGGCTACGTTTGGGTCAATGGCGACGAGATCGCCGCGCTGGCCACGCAGCTCGAAATGTCCGTGGCGGACTTCGAGCAGAAATACGTGCGCCGCGTCGGCATTCGCAAAAGCCTGATCGAGTATGTCAACGGCGACTGCGTCTTCTTCGACACCCGTGCGCGAAAATGCTCGGTCTATGAAGCCCGCCCGCGGCAATGCCGCACCTGGCCGTTCTGGCGATCAAACGTGGCGACCCCGGCAGATTGGCAGCGTACGTGCGAGGTCTGCCCCGGAAGTGGCAAGGGCCAGCTGCATTCGGCTGAGCGCGTGCTGCATCAAATTGCCGTCGTCAAGCTCTGAAGGGCGAGCTGCCCGCTGGCACGCTTGCCAGCAGCCTGCAGCAACTCCTCGTCCACCCGTGCCCAATTGAGGGCTACCGGTACGTGCCCAGTCGATTCTTCGGATTGCTTAAACTCTGCCGGTTGTAAGGCCGATGATATGGCCACGAGGTCGCAGCAAGCCGGCGCGGGCGCGCGCTGCAATTGCCTCCACAATGAGTACGCAAAGCCTTGAAGAACATCAACTTACAGAGAACGGCGGGGTACTGAGCCCAAACCGTCACTGTAAAGTATTACGAACAAAACACTTCGTGCCGAAACCGTGGGATGAACCACAGTGGAGGTCTCGGCCAAAAGTTGCAACTTACGTCGTGCGACGATTGTGAATGATCTTGACTGTAGTTCTTACGCCATCTACACTTGGGAGCATGACTGCGGGGGTCGAGGGACGATTTTCTGTCCCGCGCACCTTTCTCTCACAGGAGAATCCGGTCGTGACCAAGAAAGAGATCGTCAAAACCATATCCGACGAGATTGGCCTGACTCAGCTCAAGACGAAGGAGATCGTCCAAAAGACGTTCGACGCAATCGTTGAGACGCTGGTAGAGGACCATCGGATCGAGTTGCGAAATTTTGGCGTCTTTGAGGTCAAGAAACGTGCCGCCCGCAAAGCGCGCAACCCACGGACGGGAGCCAAAGTAGACGTGCCCGAGAAGTTTGTGGTGACGTTCAAGCCGGGCAAGGAAATGGAAGAGCGTGTTCGCGAGCTGGAGCGTCAGGCGGCCGCAGCGGCTGCCGAGCGTGCCCGCGCAAGCATGGAGACCCCCCCCGGCGATAGCAGGCCCGTTTCGGGAGTCGGTTATAACACGGGCACCGGTTGAAGCCCGGGCCACGCCAGGCGTCCTGGCAACAGGGCAGACCTCGTCGCAAGGAAGTACGAAACAGTAAGGTAACAAGGAAGTTCCGTTCAATTTCGAAGCGCCGTCTCATCTGCTTCGAAGCGTTGTTCTAGCGCACAATCGATCGACAAAAGTTCATTCAGGGCCCTGGTGCTCAAGCGCGCGCTGCCGCTCATGGCCGCCGGCACAACACCATCGCCTGGATGCGTTTAAGTGTTTCCGTGATCGGCGACGCGTCATGCGTTCCACGAAGGAGTCGTGAAATGCGCAGGCTATTATTGGCTGCGATCTTGGGGCTGTGCCTTGCAACTGGTACCGGGTGCATTCTGCCCATCTATTCGGGCGACCAGCCAACGCGTACCCAAGAGCTCATCTTCACCTCCGAAAACCTGCGCCTGTTGCTCGAAGAGTGGGAACGCATCTGGTTCCTCGATCAGCCGAGCCATTTGTCGCCGTATCGTACGCATGGCGGCATCATCTGATGCCTCTGCGTGACGCGTAAGCTCCAGCGAGCCGCTCGAACTACTCGGGCGGCTCGCTTTATTTGCAGCGGCTTCCCGGCCCCGCACGGGCCGCCCAGGCCCGCGTTGCTGACCCCCGCACCCGCCGATACATTGAACACTGGCGCCAGCGCGTTTGCGGGCCATTCGTCTTCCCCCTTGCCGGTCAATTGCGTGAACTCCACGGACGTCGATTTGAGTGTCCGCTTGGGGCGGCTCCAGCTGGCCAATCCGATCATGGTGGCCTCGGGCACGTTTGGCTATGCCCGAGAGATGGAGCATCTGGTGGATCTGGCTGTTTTGGGCGCCATTGTCCCAAAGACGGTCACGCCGCTGCCTCGCGCAGGCAACGCCCCGTGGCGGACCATAGAGACCGCCTGCGGCATGCTCAATTCGATCGGACTGGACAACGACGGGATCGAAGCCTTCGTCGCGCACCACATGCCCTACCTGGCCAGCCTGGGCGTGCCGATCGTGGTCAGCATTGCAGGCCACGATTTCGCAGAGTTCGTGGCGATGGCCCGGCGTCTGGACGGCATCGCAGGCGTATCCGCGCTGGAATTGAACATCTCGTGCCCCAACGTTTCCGGCGGAGTTGATTTCGGCTCTGATCCCGCCATGTGCCAACGCGTCGTGGCCGGAGTGCGTGCAGCCTGCGGCCTACCGCTCGTGGCAAAACTCACGCCCAACGTCACCAGCATCGCTGCCATCGCGAAAGCTGCGGAAGATGGCGGGGCGGACGCCATTTCGGCCATCAACACCTGCTTGGGAATGGCCGTCGACTGGCGCCGACGCAAGCCCCTGCTTGGTGCCGGCATGGGCGGGTTGAGCGGCCCGGCCATCAAGCCCATCGCGTTGCGCGCCGTACATCAGGTGGCGCGGGCCGTGCAAATACCGGTCATCGGCATCGGCGGCATTGCCACGATCGACGACGTGATGGAGTTTCTCGTGGCGGGCGCTTCGGCCGTGCAAATCGGCACCGCCAACTTTTATGATCCCACGGCCACGATGATCATTCTCAGTCAATTGCCCGCGGCGTTGGCCGAGGTGGGCGCCACAAGCGTCTCGGAAGTGGTCCGGACCCTGCAACTTTAAACGCTTCGGCAATCTATCGCGATGCGCGTACTCAGCGGAATTCAACCGACCGGCCGGCCCCACTGGGGCAACTATTTCGGCGCCATTCGGCAATACGTCGACCTGCAAAGTGAAGAGCAGTCGTATTACTTCATCGCCAACTTGCACGCGCTGACTACCGTGCGCGACCCGAAACTACTGGCTCAGTACACCTTCGAAGCGGCGTTGGATTTGTTGGCCGTGGGGCTCGATCCCGCCCAGGCCACGTTGTTCGTGCAATCCGACGTGCCCGAGGTCTCCGAACTCTGCTGGGTCCTCCTGACGGGCACGCCTATGGGCCTGCTCGAGCGTTGCCACGCCTACAAGGACAAGAAGTCCAAAGGGCTCACGGCCGATGCCGGGCTGTTCACCTATCCGGTGCTGATGGCCGCGGACATTCTGGCCTACGACTCGGATGTGGTGCCGGTGGGCGAAGACCAGGTGCAGCATATCGAAGTCTGCCGCGATCTGGCGGCCAGTTTCAACCATCACTTCGGCCAGGTGTTTACGATGCCCAAGGCCAAACTGCTGGACCACTCCGCGAAAGTGCCGGGCACCGACGGCGAGAAAATGTCGAAGAGCTACAACAACACGCTGGAGATCTTCGACGATGCGGCGGCCCAGCGAAAAAAAATCATGCGCATCACCACCGACTCGCGACCGATGGACCAACCCAAGGATCCGGCCACGGATCACCTGTTCCAGCTCTATTCGCTCGTGGCCGAACCGAGCCAGCTGGCAGAAATGGCGGCCCTGTATCGCCGCGGCGGATTCGGCTACGGCGAAGTGAAAAAGGCCCTGGCCGATGCGGCTGAAAAGTACTTCGCGGCGGCCCGCGAGCGCCGCGCGGCACTGGCTGCTAACCCTGATCGGGTTCGCCAAATCCTGGCCGCCGGCGCCCAGCGCGCCCGCCAGAAGGCCGGCGAGGTTTTGCAGCGGGCCAAGCGCGCCTGCGGCCTGATTTGATCGGAACGTTGTCATGCACAGCGGGGCGGCACACAACTCGGCGGACACGCGGCACCGCGCTGACGGCGGTCTGTCTCCGCCCGCCGACGCCACGCCGCCGCGGCGCAACCTGAGCCGCCCGGAAACGTGGCTGCTATGGTTTCTAGCCGGCGTGACGCTCGCAGCCGTCGTCACCTGGATTGCGTTCAGTTTGCAGCAACAGGGGTTTGCCCCGGCCGTGTTGTTTCCCCTGGCGGTCGGCGGCGCGCTCGGCGCGGGACTGGCGGCGGTTCGCAATCGGTTGGATGCGCCCAGTCCGCGAGCGACTGTCATGGCGGCAATTGTCTGGGGCTTGCTGGTCGTCGTGGGGCAGGACTACGTCGGCCATCGACGCCGCACGCAGGTGCTCGAGCAGCAACTGTCGGCGCACGGGCCGGTCGGCATGCTCGCCGCGAGCCAGGCCGACGAGCTGCAGCCGCGCTTCAAAGATCATTTGGCGGCCGTCGTACGCCGCCAACCTGTGTGGTGGGCGCTGGAGCTGGCGCTCACGTCCGGAGCCGCCGGCCTCGTCGCGGCCTGGCTTGCCCGGCGAGAATCCGCACACCGGTCTCTTCACGTTTGAGCGCAGCCATGACACGCATTATCGGCATTGGCACGGATATCATCGAATGTCTGCGGATTGCGCAGATGATCGACCGGCACGGCGAGTTGTTCGTCGCCCGCGTGTATACGCCGCTGGAAATTCAATATTGCCAGAGCCGCAAGCAGGCCACGCAACACTTTGCCGGTCGCTGGGCGGCGAAGGAGGCAGTGCTCAAAGCCCTGGGCACGGGCTGGCGCCGGGGCATCAGTTGGCGCGATGTCGAAGTGCGTACGACGCCCGGCGGCCAGCCGCACATCGCGCTGCACGCTGGCGCGCGCGACGCCGCCGAGCAGATCGGCATTCGCGAAGTGTTGATCAGCATTTCGCACTGCCGCAGCCACGCCACCGCTTATGCCCTGGCGTTTGGCGACGAAGACGAGGACTGAGCAGCGTACGCGTTCGCACTGGCGAACAAGCCGCCGGTGGCACCCTCAGTATCCGTGCGAGCATTGCAAAAGCGGGCGAAATACGGCCGTTCGTGGCGGCCGCTGCGGACGCAAATTACAATCTACAATTTCCCTAGGCGCGGCATGTCCGCGGACGATCGATCGTTCGTCCCCCCCGCAGCGCGGCTTGTCGCGCAGTCGACCATGCTCATGAATCCGCACGACACGTCGCCGGCGCCGCCACCTGCTGCTTGGAAGCAGGCTGCTCGTCGACAGCTCTGGTTCGTCTGGAAATGGTTCCAGCGTGGCTGGCGCAGCATCCTGCCGCCTCGGGCGACCTATTCGTCGCTCGTGAGTCTCGACGCGGTCGACGAAGCCTGGCCCGTCTATCGGCAGATCTTTGCCGCGCCGTTTGTACACAACCGCCGCCCGGAGGACGAGGCGGTGTTTCAGGTGCATCATGTGTACGCCCATCGGGAAGTGACCTTGCCGCCGATCAGCCTGAACCGCATTCCGCGGGCACAACTGTGCGTGCTCAGTGGTTTGATCCTCGACGCGCGCGACCGCATTGTCGTGGAGAGCGCCAAAGGCCTGGCCATGATTCCGCTCTATCCGGAGTTCGGCCGGCTGCGCCGCTGGAGCAAGGTCCCCTATCGAGATCACCCGCTCGTGTCGACCATCATGGGGTACAGCGCCAAAGCCAATTGGTTCCACTGGGTCGTGGATTCGCTGCCCAGGCTCTACGCGCTGTCGCAGGTGGACGACGAGATTGCGCTGCTGGTGCCGCCCTCGCTCGGCGGCGCGCGCAGAACAATCCTCGAATGGGCCCTGCCCGCAAATGTCCGGCTCTGCACGGTCGACGAAAAGCGCCCCGTGGCATGCGAGAACATCTTGTTGTCGCCCTTCACCACCATTAGCGGCTGCGGGCTGTTGCGACCGGAAATTGCGCAATACTTGCGCGCCAAGGTTTTTGCCCACGTCGATCGGGCGGCCGGCCCGCCCTATTCCAAGCGCATTTACACGACTCGCAAGTTCGATCCGGTGCGCCGCGTGGCCAACGAGGACGAGCTGGTTGCCGCGCTTGAGCCGCTGGGGTTTCAAGTAGTCTATCCGGGCAAGATGTCGCTCGCAGATCAGGTGCGCTGTTTTGCCGGCGCCGAAATCGTCGTGGGCGCGCATGGCGCCAATTTGACGGGCCTGTTGTTTGCGAGTGGTGCTACGGCAATCGAGATTGCGCCGTTGAACCTTTGCTATTGGGGACTTTGCGCCAGCGTGGGCAATCGGCACGTGGCCATACCGCCCGAGATCGACTCAAGTGGGGAACACGCGGTGCTGCGTCGCGTCGTGGATGCCGCGCAGGAATTTCGCGTGGATGTGGCCAGTGTCGTGCGCGCGGTCCAAGCCGCCATTGCCTGACAACCTGCCGACCAACCCAAGGATGCCAAGCGTGTCGCGACTGCAAATCCTCGTGCGGATCATCGTCATGCTCAATGCGATCCTGCAGGACCGCGCGCGGCCGGATCGCTGGGCCATTTTCCGCGCCTATTTGCGCATCAGCTGCAAGTACCTGTTCCTGCACAAGCTACTGCGACGCAACCTGACGAGCGAGCGCTTCCTGGGCCACGAGATGCGGTTCTTCCGCTACGGCACTTTCAAATACCTGTTCGAGGAAATCTTCGTCGAGCAGCAGTATCGGTTTGCGACCGCGAACCCGCGGCCCACGATCCTCGACTGCGGCAGCAACATCGGCATGGCGGTGCTGTTTTTCAAGCATTACTATCCCGGCGCGCGCGTGACGGCCTTCGAGCCCGACGAACAGACCTTCGCCATGCTGTCGCAAAACGTGGCGGCGAACCGCCTGGAACACGTGACCCTCGTGCGCGCCGCGCTATCGGACAAGCAGGGCACGCTCACATTCTATACCGATCCTGCCGCACCTGGCGGGCTGTGCATGAGCGCACAGAGCGCGCGTTTGCCCGGCAAGGGACACATCGAAGTGCCCGCGGTCACACTTTCTGCCTACCTGACCGAGCCGGTCGATTTTCTGAAGCTTGATATCGAAGGCGCTGAGGAGGCGGTGTTCGCCGAGGTGGCGGCTGCCGACAAGCTCCAGCAGATCCGCGTCATGGTCATCGAATATCACCATCATATCGATGCCCAACGCGATCGTTTTGCAGAGTTCCTGGCGCTTTTGGAACGCCACGGATTCGGCTACCAGATCTCGGCATCGCACATGCCGCTGGTGGCCACGGCATTCCAGGACATCTTGATCCTGGCGTATCGCAAGCAGGGCGGCGCTTTGCAGCGTGAAGCCGCGCTCGCGGCCGATGCGTCGGCAGAATCATCCGCGTAAAACGAACCGCGGCGACGAACTGGGCCGCTAACAGCAGTTTCAAAACCGTCAGGGACTGTCCCAATTTTTGGGTGCCCGGGGAGAAAAATGGGGCTGTCCCCTTCTTGCGGAACGATCCTGAAGCCGCCGCTAGCCCTTCTTGGCCGCTGCCTTGCGTTTGGCAGCCGGCTTCTTTTTGGCGCTTTTGCGCGCGGCTCGCGCCGGTTTGCCGTTGGCGATCTCGGCCGAACCGTCGACCGCGGGCGATGCCTTGGCAGCAACCTTTTTGGTGCGCTTGGCGGCAGCAGGAGCGCCACGCCGGCCGCGCTTCGCCGGCGGACCTAGCGCCGCGCGTGCGGCCAGCAGTTCCAAGGCTGCCGGCAGCGTCAGCTCGTCGATCACCGCGCCCTTCGGCAGCGAGGCGTTCGTCGTGCCATCGCTCAAATACGGGCCATAGCGCCCTTCGAACAGTTGCACTTTCTGCGCGGTCACTGGCGAGTCGCCCATCACTTTGATGGGCTCGCGGCTGGCGCCAAATCGCCGCCCGCCTGTCTTGGGTTGCGCCAGCAACTCCAGCGCCTGCGGCAATGCCACCTCGATGGGCGACGTGCCCGCGGGCAGGCTGCGGGTTTCGTCGCCGCACTTGACATACGGCCCGAAGCGGCCGTTGTACGCCATCACCGGTGCGCCGCTCTCGGGATGCACGCCCAGCTCGCGCGGCAGCGTCAACAGCGCCAGCGCCACCTCCAGCGTCACATCCTCCGGCCGCATGTTCTTCAGCAACGATGCGTTCTTGGGCTTCTCATCGTCTTGCGGCGTGCCGCGTTGCACATACGGCCCGAAGCGGCCCACTTTCAAATACACGGGCTTGCCGGTTTCGGGACAATGGCCCAACGGCTCTTCGCTTTGCTGCGCCTGTCCGAGCAATTCCAGCGCCGCCTCGACCGTCAGCTCGTCCGGGGCCAGGTCTTCCCGCAGGCTGGCGCGCCGCTCCCCCTGTTGCAGAAACGGCCCGTAACGTCCCACGCGCACGTGAATCGGCTCTTCGCCCTCCGGGGTGCCGATCAGAATGCGGCCGATATCACGAGCGTCGATCTCTTCCGACTTGTCGGCCAGCAGCCGCTTGAGGCCTGGCTTGCCATTGCCGTAGTAGAATTCGCGCAGATAGTCGACGTGGGCATTCTCGCCGCGGCTAATCGCGTCGAGGTCGTCTTCCATTTGTGCCGTGAATTTGTAATCCACCAGGTTCGGCAGATGGTCCGTCAGCAATTGCGAAACGGCAAAGGCCACCCACGTGGGCACGAGCGCATTGCCCTTCTTGAACACATATTCACGAGCCTGAATGGTCTCAATGATCGAGGCGTACGTGCTGGGCCGGCCGATCCCCATTTCTTCCAAGGCCCGCGTGAGCGACGCTTCGCTGTACCGCGCCGGCGGCTGGGTGGTGTGGCTTTTGGATTCCAGATCGCGGCAAGCCAGCCGTTCGCCTACGTCCACGGGCGGCAACACGGTTTCCTGTTCCGCCAGGTCGGCCTGGGGATCATCGCTGCCTTCCACGTAGGCCCGCAAGTAACCTGGGAAGTCGATCGTTTTGCCGCCGACTTCGAAAGCCGCGCCGCCCCCTTCCACCGTGATGGTCATGCGCCGGCCACGCGCATCGGCCATCTGGCTGGCTACGGTGCGCTTCCAAATCATGTCATACAGGCGGAACTCGTCGCTGGAGAGCTCGCCCCGCAGTTGTTCCGGCAGCGCAAACGGATGGCCGGCCGGCCGGATGGCTTCGTGCGCCTCCTGCGCGTTCTTCACCTTGGTCTGATAAACGCGCGCCTCGCCCGGCAGAAACTCTGTGCCGTACTGCGACGCCACCAGCTCGCGAGCGGCTTCGATCGCCACTTTCGCCAGCGTGGTCGAGTCGGTTCGCATGTAGGTTATATGGCCCGTCTCGTACAGGCTCTGGGCTGCCTGCATTGTGCGCCGGGCCGTGAACCCGAGCTTGCGATTAGCTTCCTGCTGCAGCGTGCTGGTGGTAAAGGGCGGCGATGGTTTCGATGTGAACGGCTTGTCTTCCAACGCCGCCACCTGGAACTCGGCGCGCTGCAGGCGATCGGCCAGGGCCCGAGCCGCGGGTTCGTCGAGCAGCAAGAAGTTCGGGTCTTTGAGCCGCCCCGTCGCGGGATCAAAATCTTTGCCCAGCGGCACGCGGCGACCGTCAACCGAGACGAGCTCGGCGCGAAACTGCTGGTCGTCTGCCTTGCTGAAGGTGCCCAGGAGATCCCAGTAGGTCGCCGCCCGGAACGCCATCCGCTGCCGCTCGCGTTCCACGATCAGCCGCACTGCCACGCTCTGCACGCGCCCGGCCGAAAGCTTGGGCCGCACCTTGCGCCACAATAGCGGTGAAACCTCATAGCCATAGAGCCGGTCGACAATGCGGCGCGCTTCTTGCGCCCGCACCAGGTCTTCGTTCACCGTGCGCGGGTTTTCCAACGCCTCGGTGATCGCCTCCTTGGTGATCTCGTGGAACACCAGCCGATGCACCGGCACCTTGGGTTTGAGCAACTCCTGCAGATGCCAACTGATGGCCTCGCCCTCGCGGTCCTCGTCCGTCGCCAGATAGAGGTCTTTCGACTCCTTGAGCAGGCTCTTGAGCTTCCGCACCTGGGCCGTCTTGCCCGGCGGAATGATGTACACCGGATCAAAGTCCTTCAGCACATTCACGCCGAGGTGCGCCCAATCCTCGCCTTTGAACTCGGCGGGAATTTGCTTGGCGCCCTGCGGCAAGTCGCGCACATGGCCGATCGACGCCTCGACCGTGTAATCGCGGCCGAGAAACTTGCTGATCGTGCGCGCCTTGGCCGGCGACTCGACGATCACCAAGGACTTGCCGCCACGTTGCGCGCTTCGTTTTGCCATGCTATTTGTGTGAATCTAGGTAATCCGGGCGTTCGATGGGCACAATCCGTTGTCGGCTGGCATTTCGGTCGTCGTGGGACTCCAGGCAGCCCGATTTGTCCTAACTCGCTCCCGCCTGGCCAGCAGGCAATGACTCTGGCCTCAGCGGCAATGCGCCGGTTGTTCTACGCGGTCAGCGGCGCCAAGAGCGTCGAGATTTGGGGAGAATTGCGGCAAACTTAAACCGCAATTGAGCTTGCGCTCATCCCAGATACCCCCCCGTTCGAGCCACTTTCTCTGCTTACCAAAGCGCACTTCATTAATACTGTCACCTACCCACTGTCAAGACATGTTTGGTCCGACCGGTCCCCACGACGCATCCCGCGGGGTCGCAAAACGCCTTGAGAGGGCGCATGGAATCGTGTTCGGATGGGCCCTTGCGAGCGCACCGATTCGACCCCTATCCGCCCGGCGCCGGATCGAACCACTGCCGCGCGCAACCCACAGCCTCGCACGCATCGTAGGAAGCACTGTATGCCGACCGCATCGGTAAGATTG
Organism: Pirellulales bacterium; assembly: GCA_050250435.1. GTDB lineage: Bacteria > Planctomycetota > Planctomycetia > Pirellulales > PALSA-1355 > JBFWOR01. Next base: position 110,730 of record JBFWOR010000004.1, read on the forward strand.
AGGGCCAGCATGTTCGCTCGCCACAAGGGCGCGACGCCTGCGCCGGCAGGGGCCGCATCGCAATAAGCGCCCGCACCCTTTGGCATTGCAATAGCATGGCCTGCTCCTACAATTCCCGCTACGCTATGGCTTTACGGGCGGTCTAACCTTCCGCGCGGCGGCACTCGGTCGACAATCTCGCCCGGCCGCGCACGCTGCCTTTCGCTTGCACAAGGGTTTCTCTGTGGCTAGTCCATTTGCTGTTTTTCGTCGCAACCAAAAGGTGATGTTGGCAGTCGTGGGTATTGGGGCCATGGTCGCCTTCGTGTTCCTCGATCCGCTGATGAACTATCTGGGCCGTTCGAGCGGGCCGCAAGATCCGGTGGTGGTCGAGACGCGCTATGGCGATTACACCGAAAGCCAATTGTCAGCCATTCGCCAATCGAGAGAGCTGGTCGACATCTTCCTCGCCCAGGCTGCGGCTGCCACGATCGACGCGCAAATTGCCGGCGGACAGCTCGATCCTCGCATGCGCGAGCGCATGACCGAGGGCTGGTATGGGCAGTGGAAGTCCCAGGTGATGGGCCGCAGCAAACAGGGCCCGGAGGCGGCCGCCATCGAAACGCTGGTGCTTTCGAAGCGGGCCCAAGACCTGGGTATGGTCGTCAGCGATCGAGCCGTCAATGACCTGATTGCGCAGATCACAAGCGACTCGCTGTCGAGCGACGCGCTGCAGAACATCATCGCCAATTTGAACGCCGGTCGCCGGGTAAGCTCTGCCAGGCTGTTCGAAGCGATTCGCACCGAGATGCTGGCCTCGAATCTTGCACAGATGTTTGCCCGCAGCCTGGTCGACGTGCCGCCGGCACAAAAGTATGAGTACTTCACGCGATTGAACCGCAGGGCCAAGGCCGAAATCGTGCCCCTGGCTGTGGCCGATTTTGCCAGCCAGGTGCAAAATCCCAGCGACGAAACGCTGAAAAAATTCTTTGACAAGTATCGCGATCGCCTGCCCGACGCCGCTTCACCGGAACCGGGCTTCAAAGAGCCGCGCCGCGCCGCGTTCCAGTACTTCAAGGCCGACTTCGCCAAATTCAAAGACGAAGCGAAGCCCAAGATCACCGAGGAAGAGGTCCGCGACTACTACGAGAAAAACAAAGCCCAGTTCGTGCAGCTTGACTTGCCAACGGGACCGGACGAAGCGCCCGCCGAAGGGGACAATCCGGCAGAAGCTAAGCCCGAGGCGGCGACACCCGACGACGCGCAGCCCGACGAGCCGAAGCCCGACGCGGCAAAGCCCTCGGAGGGCGCCGCACCAGAGGCCGAATCGAAGCCCGCCGAACCGGCCGCGACGACACCCGCTCCTGTGCCTCAGTCATCTCCGGAGCCGCCAGGGGAGTCCGCGCCCAAAGCGGACGCCGCAGCTCCCGACGCCGAACCTAAGCAAAGCCGCGCGTCACGCAGCGGCGCGTTCCGGCTCACCAGCGCGGCCGCACGCTTGCAGGACGCCGCCGGCGACGAGGCCCAGAGCAAGGAGACTCAGAGCAACGAGAGCCAGAGCGAGGCCGCGCCCGCTGAAACGCCCGCCGAGCCAGCGGCACCCGCTGCGGATGCCGCCGCTGAAAAACCGGCCGAAGCCCCGCCTGCCGACGCTAAGCCGGCGGATGGAGCTCCCGCGGCCGCGGTTGAGCCGCCCGCCGAGAAACCGGCGGAACCAAAATACGAGCCGCTCGAGAAGGTGGCCGATCAAATTCGCGATTCGCTCGCCAGCCAGAAGGCTGCCGAGAAGATCGACGAAATCTTCGGCCAGTTGCAGTCCGAAATGCGGCAATACGCCGACGAGCGCGATATCTACGAGACGCGCCGCGAGACAGACACCACCGCACAGCCGCCTCAGCCGTTCCCCTTCGCCGAGCTCGCCAAGCGGCACGGCGTGGAAGCCAAGGAACTGCCGCTGATCAGCGCCACGGACGCCGCCGCCGAGGATATCGGCAAAGTGGCGCGGATCGTGCCCGACCGTCGTTCGCAGTTCGGCTTCCGCCAGGAGCCGTTTGTGGATTTCGCGTTCGCTTCCACGTTGCCGACCTATCGGGCCAATGTGGTCAGCGACAATGAGGGCAACGGCTACTTGTTCTGGAAAACCGAAGAGCGCGAGTCGTACGTGCCAAAATTCGAGGACGTGCGCGAAAAAGTGCTGGCCGCCTGGAAGTTGATCGAGGCGCGACCGCTGGCGCACAAGCGGGCCGACGAGCTTGCCGCGCAGGCCCGGGCCGCCAACAAGTCCCTCAAAGAGGTGTTCGACGGCTCGGCGGATCTGAAAGTGATCGAGACCGGCTCGTTCAGTTGGCTCACCGGCGGCAACGTGCCGCAGGATCCCAGCGGCGGCCCGGTTCGCATCTCCGAGATCGAGGGGGTGGCCTACGCCGGGCCGGCCTTCATGGAGAAGGTCTTTGGCCTACAGGTAGGCGAGGTGGGCGTCACCCACAATGTGCCGGAAGACACCGTGTACGTCGTGCGACTAGCCGAGTTCGAACAAACCATCGACCAACTGCGCGAAGAGTTCGCCAAAGAGCCTGCGGGCATGTACCTGGCCGTGGCTCGGCCCAGCCGCATGCAGATGTACGAGTCCTGGATTGAGGGCCTGGAGAAACAGGCCGATATCCGTTGGGTGCGCGAGGCTGACGTGGCCCAGCGCCGTGCGCCGGAAGAGGCGGAGCTGTAAAACAGGGCTGTAGGCGATAGGCTGCAGGACGAAGACCGCGCAATGGGCCTGCAGCGTAGCAGCGAGCTTCGTGCGCGGAAAATAGCCTCGACTCGTCGTCCTATCGCCTCATAGCCTGTAGCCTACCTGTTCGTACTCCGGCCTTCCTACCGTCTGGGCTTGAGCACCACGCAGCCCAGCGGGGGCAGCGTGATGGGAATCGAGAACGGCCGGCCGTCCCAGGGCAGTTCTTCAGCCATGCGGCCCGGCCCGTTGCCCAGGTTGCTGCCGCCGTAGTACACCGAGTCGCTGTTGAGAACTTCGTCGTACCAACAGAGGTCCGGCACGCCCAGCCGATGCGACAGTCGCGGCACCGGGGTGAAGTTGCAGGCCACGATCAGGTAGTCGCTGGGATCTTTGGCGCGGCGAATCCAGCCCAGCGTGCTCTGTTCGTAGTTGTGGCAATCGATCCACTCAAAGCCGTGGTGATCGAAATCGATCTCGAACAGCGCCGGCTCGCGACGATACAGGTGATTCAGGTCGCTCACGTACTTCAGCAGCGACTGGTGGCTCGACCACTGCATCAAGTCCCATTGCAGGCTGGTGTCGTGGTTCCATTCGTTCCACTGGCCAAAATCGCTGCCCATGAACAGCAGCTTCTTGCCCGGGTGGCCATACATATAGCCGAACAGCAGTCGCAAGTTGGCGAACTTCTGCCATAAGTCGCCGGGCACCTGGTCTAGTAGCGAGCCCTTGCCGTGCACCACTTCGTCGTGCGAGAACGGCAGCACGAAGTTTTCGGTGAACGCGTAGATCAGGCTGAAGGTCAGCTCGTCGTGATGGTACTTGCGGTGAACTGTATCGTGGTGGATGTAACGCAGGGTGTCGTTCATCCAGCCCATGTTCCACTTGAGGCTGAAGCCCAATCCGCCCAGATACGTCGGCCGCGACACGCCGGTCCAGGCGGTCGATTCTTCCGCGATCGTGAGCGTGCCCGGATACTGCAGGTGGACTTGCTCGTTAAACTCCTTGAGAAAGGAGATGGCCTTCAGGTTCTCGCGCCCGCCGAACTCGTTGGGGATCCACTGCCCGGCTTCGCGGCTGTAGTCCAAATAGATCATCGAGGCCACGGCGTCTACGCGCAGGCCGTCAATGTGGTATTTGTCGAGCCAGAACAGGGCATTCGAGACCAGGAAATTGCGGACTTCGTTGCGCCCGTAGTTGAAAATCAGCGTGCCCCAGTCGGGATGCTCGCCTTGCCGCGGATCGGCATGCTCGTAGAGGTGCGTGCCGTCGAACATTCGCAGCCCGTGCCCGTCGCGCGGGAAGTGCGCCGGCACCCAATCGATCAGCACGCCAATGCCGTTGCGATGGCAATGGTCCACGAAGTACATGAAGTCCTCGGGGGTGCCGTAGCGGCTGGTGACGGCATAGTAGCCGACCGTCTGATAGCCCCAGCTGCCCGAGAACGGGTGCTCGCTGATGGGCATCAGCTCCAGGTGCGTGTAGCCAATGTCGCGGCAGTAGTCGACCAGCTGGTGCGCCAAGTCGCGATAGTTCAGCCAGGCTGTCGGGTTATCGCCCGGCCGTTTCCAACTGCCCAGGTGGACCTCATAGATCGACATCGGCGCATCGAGCGCGTTGTGCTGATGGCGCGATGACATCCATTCGCCGTCGTTCCACTCGTAGCGGTCGAGATCGGCCACCTTCGAGGCGGTGCGCGGCGGCAGTTCGGCGGCAAAGCCGTACGGGTCCGACTTTTCCAGCGCCTGTTCGTGGTGGCGAATGTGATATTTGTAGATTGCGCCCGGTCCGATTCCCGGCACGAACAATTCCCAGATGCCGCTGGGAATGCGCTTCCGCATGGCGTGGCGGCGGGGATCCCACTCGTTGAAGTCGCCAATCAGGCTGACGCCCGTGGCATTGGGAGCCCAGACTGCGAAGTTAACGCCTTCGATGCCGTCGATCGTTCGCAACTGCGCGCCGAGCCGGCGATAGCTCGACCAGTGCTTGCCCTCGCCAAGCAGGTACAGGTCGAACTCGCTCAAGAGCGGCGAAAAGGCGTAGGGATCGTGCATCGTGGTCTCACCGCCGCGCTGGTCGGCAACCCGCAGTTGATATTGCCCGCGGCGTTCCGGTTGTATCGGGCAGATCGCTTCGTACAGCCCCGCTGGATGAATACATCGCATGGGCTGCGGCCGCTGCTGGTGAGCGTCGACAACCCAGGCCTGCGCCGAACCCGGCAGAAAGGCACGTACCGCTAACGCCCGCTTGCCGGAGGTGACGACTTCGTGGGGACCCAGCAACTCAAACGGGTCCTCGTGTCGGCCATCCAGCAACAGGCCAATCTTCTCCAATTCCACACTGGTCCGGGTCGTCATCACTTACCTCATTGATTGTGGGATCTCAGCTGTGCCCAGTCCAGGCGCGGGCTATTGGTTGGCAGCGGGTGGCTGAAGCGGCCGCAAGACAGCAAGTCCAAGCGCCGCAGGCTATTGCAACCAAGGCGGGGGTAATAATTGTGTGCCACATTGGGCACTCCACAGCCCCAGCGAGCGAAGGTGGTCGTCCCACCATCGCTCGCAGGCCACGAGCCGCCTTTTCAACCGACCGCCGAGCGACACAGGCCGGCGTCGAGATGGTTTGGCAGGGGACATTTCAGCCTCTGGTTCCAGTTCATGTGCCGCTAAATGCGGCGGGTCAAACCGCCAGGTGCGGCAATCGAGTTGGTGGAACTCAAGGGCGCGGTCGACGCGCTGCCACAAATCGCGGTTCTTTACGGGGACCATCTCGCCGTAATGCTCCCAGCGCCAATCATTCACCCGCCATTCCGCCAGGCCGTACGTCAATCCCCGATTGACGTAACGGCTCGGCGTCACGAGGGTCACGCGCGAAGGTTGCGCGAGGGCTTCCAGCCCTCGCACGACCGCCAACAACTCCAGCCGTTCGCCCCTGGCGTCCGGCTCGGCGTCGGCCGCTTCGAATTGCTCCGCGCCGTCGAGCGACTGTAAAACGAAACGCCACTGGCCCTGCGGACTCTTCCGGCACGACTCGGAAAACAGCAGGTAGTGTGGCTTGGCGACTTTCATAGGGGAGGATTCAGGATTCTCTACGAAGTGCCTGCGATTCGCCGGCAGCTGCGGTGGCTGCCGGGCCGGTGGACCTGCTCGATCTCGTTGGGATATCGGTGATGCGCGGCCCATTCCCCGCGCCCGACGGCACAACTTTCACGAGAGCGATCGCGTTTGTCGTTTTGCTCCAGTCGCCGGGCGCACGGAGGCGTTCGCCCGAACGCTTTCACATATCGACACAGCTTTCGCAAACTCTCTAGATTCGCCGCTGAAAAGCCGAAAATGCGGCGGGAACAGGTTGTACGCTCGCAACGCATTTTGCGCACGACGCGCGCCGGTGACGCATGATCCGAGAGTGCGGCGCACTGTCAGCGCCGTGCACCGCGTCGTCGCGGCGTCAGATCGCGCTGCGTAACGTCACGGTATTGGGACGGCGCGCCGACAATTCGCGCACCAGGCGATGCCAATGCACAACGGATCCCGGCGTAATGCGGCCCAACACGCGCGGCGTGCGGGCGCCGGTCAGCGCCGGCAGACTGGCCGGCACGTGATCCAAATGCAATTGCCCCAATACGGCAACGGCCGCCGCCGCCAGCGATCCCCGCGGCAAGCCAAGATCGGCAACCGTCACCAGCCGCACGTCCGGCAATCGAGCTCCCATTTCGTCCCACACCGCCTGCCCGGCCGCCCCGCCGCACAGGATCACCTCATCCACCCGCGTGCCCGCGAGAGCGGTCGTGCGAATGATGCCGGCGATCGCTATTGCTACCTCGGCTGGAACTGCCCGCGGGGCCAACTCCTGGCAGGCGCAAGACGTGCGAAACGCGGCGGACGCCTCGCGCCGCGGGTGCAGAAACGTCGCCCGGACGCGGCGGCCCACGTGGACCACCGCACGCAGCTTGCGTACATCGTGCAGCAGCACCCAGTAGGGGAGCGCCAACAGCGGCATGCCCCGGCCGTCTTGTGCCACGTCACGCTCGGCGAAACCGTCGATCACGTTCAGGCCGGTCAGATCGGCCAGCCGGGCCGCATCGCACAATCCGGCGTATCCGTGCAAACCACTTCGCTGCGCGCTCATCCCGGGCCCATGGATCGCCACCGCTGAGATGTTCTGCCAGACGGGCGCAATCTCCGCGGCCAGCTCGTCCACCAGCGCCGCCTGGCACTCGGCAAGCCGCGCCGCCAATAGCGGCACGTCGAGCGGACGCCCACGCGAACGCCGTAGTTGCCCGTATCCGCGCCTTACGTCGGGCGGCAGTGTGACCCGGCGCTGGACGATGACCTCAGGGCGGGCCTCGAGCGCCGGCCCCTGCACCGCAACGAGCGCCGCCGTCAGGTGGCCGAACCGCGCCGTCGGCGCCAGCCCGAGCAACCAACGACGGTGCTCGGCCAGCGCGCGCAGCCGGTTCAGCAGGTGCACCTCGACCATCGGCTATGTCGCCCGTGGGCCGCGAAACGTGCGCGTCAAGCCACAAGCTTCATCGCCGGCACTTCGCCGGTGATTCCCGCGATGAACTCTTCGAAGATCCGCAGGTCCAGCGCCGAGGCCGATTCCGCCTCGGGATGGAACTGCGTGCCGAACGCGAGCCAGTCGGTGGTGCTTTCGATGGCCTCGATCACGCCGTCGGGACAGCGCGCGGTGACCATGAAGCCCGGCGCCACGTCGTCAATCGCCATGTGGTGCAGGCTGTTGACGCGAATTTCGCCGTCGCCGTACACCCGCTCCATTAACGAGCCGGGCACAACCTCCAACCCGTGCCGGTGCGCGGCATCGAGCGTGTCTTTGTGCGGCAGCGCTTTCGGTAGATCTTCAGGAATATGCAAAAACAGGGTGCCGCCTTGCGACACGTTGAGCAATTGCATGCCCACGCCGATGCCGAAGATGGGCAGTTGTCGCTTGGCGACGGCGTTCATCAGCCGCCGATCGAAATCTTCACGGCGCGGATCGAGCGGCCGAATGCTGGGATGCAACATGTAGCCGTCGTTGCGCGGATCGAGATCCGCACCGCCGACCAGCACCATCCCGTCCACCAGGTCCAACAGCCGACCGAGATCGACATCCTCCACCGGCGGCAGCACCACCGGTACGGCTCCGGCTTCGCGAATGGAATCGTAGTAGCCTGCGCACACATAGGAGAAGGCGGGGGCATCCTTCTTCGCGGGGCGATAGTCGGCGTTGATTCCAATAAGCGGTTTCTTGCGCATGGTAGGACTCTCCTTCTGCAACACGTCCTGTGTTACGACAGCGAAACATGGACCGAGCGAGCCGAGCAAACAGCTCTGCGCGAGAGGGCGCGAGACAGAGGGGCAGGCGGTAAAAACCGCTCTGCACGCACTGGCGTGCAGGGCGGCATGTCCCAGAAACCGCAGGAGGAACGGGGCACTCGTCGGCATCGTCCCTGATGCGCTCACAGGTCACCGCCGCGCCGTCTCCCGTCCTGGGTCGCACGCGGGGTCGTTTACTGGTCTTCGGCCTCGATACTCCCTCTACGGCAATGCCGTGTTTCCCCGTCGGGGATGCAAGTCGCCCGGCAGTTTATTCAGTGCCCCGCGCATTACAATCCTCGCGCTGTATTTTGGACACCCGTCGGCTCGCTAGCACTAGATACAGTTCCGCCGCTGCCCGCGCGGCAGCCTCGCGCCGCGCCGTCTGGCCGCTTTACGACCGCCGCTGCACCGCGTACGCTAGGCGTTTCGCCTCGTATTCACGCCAATTCTCCGTCTGTGGCGGCCATGAAGTATCAGCACGTCTGTATTGAGTCGCTCGGCTACACGCTGCCGGACGAGTTCGTCACGTCCGATTGGATCGAAGCTCGGCTGGAGCCGCTGTACGAGCGCCTGCGGCTGCCCCAGGGCCGTCTGGAGCTCATGACCGGCATTCGCGAACGCCGTATGTGGCCCGCCAACACGCTCCCCAGCCGGCCGAGCATCGCCAGCGCTGCGCGGGCACTGGAGGCCTCCGGCATCGATCGGCGCCGGATCGGTGCGCTGGTACACGGCTCGGTCTGCCGCGATTTTCTCGAGCCGGCCACGGCCAGCCGTGTGCACCACGAACTGGGCCTGCCCGCGAATTGCCTGATCTACGACGTCTCAAACGCCTGCCTGGGCATCCTCGACGGGATGGTGCAGGTGGCCAACATGATCGAACTCGGCCAGATCGAAGCCGGAATCGTGGTTGGCACCGAGAACGCCCGGCCCCTGCTCGAAACCACGATCGCAGCCCTCAATTCCGATCAATCGCTGACCCGCGAAACGGTCAAGCTGGCCGTGGCCTCGCTGACGATCGGCTCCGGCAGCGCCGCAGTGGTGCTGACCCACCGTGCGATCAGTCGCACGGGTAACCGGCTGTTGGCGGCGGCCGCACGGGCCCACACCGTGGCCCACACGCTCTGTCGTAGCGATCGCGATCAGGCGGCCGGCCACGGCATGCAGCCGCTGATGCACACCGACTCCGAGCGCATGATGCACGAAGGCATTGCTGCCGGCGTTGCAACGTTTGATTCGCTCTTGGCCGAGACCGGCTGGTCGCGCGACGACGTCGACACAACCTTTTGCCACCAGGTGGGGGTGGCCCATCGCAAACTCATGCTCGAAGCGCTCGGGCTCGTTCCGGCGCGCGACTTCACCACGTTCGAAACCCTGGGCAACACCGGCTCGGTCGCACTGCCGCTGACTATGGCCATGGGCATCGAAGCGGGCCATCTTGCGCCCGATCAGCACGCGGCGCTCTTAGGAATCGGCTCGGGCATCAACGTGCTCATGCTGGCCGTGGACTGGCAAGGCGTGCCGGCTGCCAGAAATAACCCCAAACTCAACCACCAAGACACCAAGCACACAAAGGAGTCAGCAGATGACGCGTTTGATGCCGTCCTTGATCATGGGAACATTGAAGTTGACCAATAGACCAGGTCGCAAGGTTGGTGTAACGTTTCTTCTGTAAACGGCACTCAACGTATTCGCGTGTGGGACTTGGCGGAGCGGAGGCGAGCGCCAGCGAGCCGAGGCGGAGCCAAGCCCCACACGCGGTGACGTTAAAGGCAATTGCTTCTTGTCGATGAAGTTCGACGGTCGATCAGCTTGCAATCTCTGCCGTCCATAAGTTTCTGGATTTCCTTCGTCGTCTTTGTGCCCTTTGAGTCTTCGTGGCTCAATTCCGTGAAACTACGCGTCACTCCCGCATCACCCGCCGGATGATCTCGGCGTCAAAGTAGTTCACGCTCATCCCCGCGTCCACCACGATCGATTGCGCGTTGATGCCGCTTGAGCGCGGGCTGAGCAGAAACGCCGCCACGGCCGCGGCTTCCTCCGTCTCGAGCGCCTCTTTGCGCAGTGTCACCTGCTCGGCATAGAGATACGAATCGACGTAGCCCGGGATTCCGGCCGAGGCCGAAGTCTTCAACAATGACGGCGCGACGGCGTTGAACCGTACCCGCGAGCTGCCGGCGAACGACTTGGCCAAAAACGCCAAGGACGATTCCAGCGCCGCCTTGATCGGCGCCATGTAGCCGTAGTTCTCGCTGGCCATGCGCGTGGTGGAAATGGAGATGGTCACCACCGAAGCGTCCGCCGCGAGCAGATCTTTGAACGCCGCGGCCAGCGCGATCAACGAATAGCACGACACGTCGACGGCCCGCAGAAATGCCGCCTTGGGTGTCTCGTGAAACGGTTTGACGCCGTCGCCATAGTCCGCGAACGCGATCGAATGAACCAGTCCGGCAAATTGCTCGTGGCGGCTGCCGATCTCCCGCCGCACGCGGGCAATCTCCTCTTCCCGCTCGACGTCGCAGGTGTAGATCTCGGCCTGCGGCCGAACGAATTTGGACACTTGCTGCTGGCGCTCGGTGTTGCGCACCACGTAGACCACGTTGGCGCCGGCCTCTTCCAGCAGGCGCGCAATATGAAAAGCCACGCTCTTGCGATTGGCTACGCCGAACACCAGGATCGACTTGCCGGCGAGTTGCAGAAAGTCCATGCAGACGTACTCGAAATGGCCGTGGTTTGCTCTTATTCCAACGCGGCGCTGCTCAGCATGCAAGTAAACTCCAGCCGCGCCGCCAATTGCCCGTCGCAGGTGATTTTGGCCTTCAAGTACCAGGCGTTGCCGACCCGCTCAGTCCATTCCACGTCCAGCACAATCGTTTCGCCAGGCCGCACGATGCGCTTGAACCGCACATCGTTCATCCGCGTGGCAACCGGCAGACCGCGCACCTCCGGCGTTGCGCAACCGGCCAGCAGCACCGCGCCGGCCTGCATGGCGGCCTCGCACAGGATCACGCCCGGCACCAATGGCTGGCCCGGATAGTGCCCCGCGAAGAACCATTCGTCGCCGGCAAACGTCTTGCGACAGACAATGCGCTGCTCGCCGCGCTCGACAATCTCGTCGACGAACAAAAACGGCGGCCGGTGAGGAATGGCCGCGTAAATTTCCTCGACGCTCATGGGCTCGTCGCGCAAGGCACGCTCTGCGCCGCCGCGCGCTTCAGCAGATAGTTGTCGACGTCGTTGGCCACGATCACCCCGTAGTTCATCGCGCCCAGCCAGCCCGACATGATGATGCCCACACTGCCGGCATGAAACAATCCGCCAATCTGCTCCGGCAAGGCGCGGCTCACGGCCAACCCCTCGAACTTCGTGCCAAAGCTGGCGCCGTCTAAATGCCGCGTGTAGTGACGGAAGGTGAGCGGCGTGGACGCTTCGGCATGGTCCAGCATTTCGCGAATATTCGGCACATAACGGGCCAGCGCTGCCAAAGTCGTTTCCACCAGGTCGCGCTTGCTGGCCTCGTACTCCTCGGGCGTCAGATGCGCCCAATCGTCGTACAGAGCGTTGGTGCTGGAGACGATCAACGAGCGGTCGCTGCCGGGCCGCGTGCGCGGGTAATAAAACGAGTACGTGCGGCTGGAGACGTCGCGGCTCAAGAGAGCCTCCGTGCGAAACAAGGGCGCCGTGGAACTGAACAGCAAGTCACCCAGGCTCTCATCCAACTCACATCCCGGCTTGAGCGCCATGTACACCTGGCAGCTCGAGTTGTTGAGGCGCACGGCCTGCGCCTCGTCGACGAATGCCGGCTCGAAGTGCTCCTGGCCCACCAGGCGGAAAATCGTGCTCTTGAGATTGGCATTTGACACGATGGCCCCCGCGGCGATCTCGCGTCCGTTCACGCGCACGCCGGTCAGCCGCCCACCGCGTACCAGAATCTTTTCCACGTCGGCGCGAATCCGCACGTCGACGCCGCTGGCCAGCAGGTCGTCGTGCATCAGGTGGATCAGCCGATCAGTCCCACCCTCGAATGTGAACACGCCTTGCGACATGAAGTTGGAGAACACAATGCCGTAACTGATCGCCGGATCTTCCAGCGTGGAGCCGTTGGCATAGGTGATGGGCTCCATCAACAGGCGGATCACGTCTTCCCGCCCCGGAAAGAATTTCTCGAACAGCTCGCGAGTCGTCATTCGCTGGTCGTCGTAGAAATTCATGCCGCGGGCCGCGTCGAAAAAGGCCCGCACCGCGTCCGCCGGCACGGCAAATCGCTCGACCAACAGCCGCGTGAAGTCCTCGCGATTAAAGGTCGTCGTCAGCGAGAACATCGGGTTGTCGAAGCGAATGTTCTTGAGCTGCACGATCGAGTCGGCAATCTCCCGCGTCCAGTAACGGCGACAGCTTTTGATCATCCCCGCCGGAAAGCCATGCAGCGAGATGTCGAAAATGTGCCCGCCCGGGCGGCGAAACCAGGTGGCCATGCCGCCCAATTTGTAGTGCTGCTCCAAGAGCAGCACCGAACGCCCGGCGCGGGCCAGCGTGTTGGCCGCCGTGAGCCCGGCCAGGCCGCTGCCGATGACGATCACGTCATAGCGATCGCGGGCATCTTTCAAAAAGTCCTTGGGCATGCTTTGGCCTGGCAGGCGTAATGCGTTGTTTAAGCTGCAACTTGGTTGTTCTAGGACGCGTCGTGCGCAGCCAGCTCGGCGGAAGCGACGGGCCCCGTTGCGTCAGCGGCGTCCGGCAGCAGATGCCGATTGGCCATGGCGATGCCGCTGAACATCGCGCCAATGATGCCGACAAATCCCTGGTCCGTGCCGCAGAGGTATAAATTCCCGATCGGCGTGGTGCCGTCGAAGCGTTTGTGCGGCGCGCCGTAGACAGCGCCGTTCGCGTGACCGGTGAAGCGCTCGATGGTCGTCGGGGTAAACATGTCCGTGGCCACCGTGTGCGGACGGAAGTCGCCCACGTGCCGCGCGGCCGTGGCCACAATCCGCTCGTACCATGCGCGCTTGGCGGCGCAATAGTCTTCGGGTGACAAGGCTCGCCAGCGATCGTAGTTGGCCATAGCCGTGGTGCGCACGAGCCCCTCAGCCAGAGGTTCATCGTAGGCAAAGTTATTGGGCGAGCAGATCACGCCGCTGCGCACGTCGACCAGGTCCTCCGGCCGACGGTAGTCGAATTGTTCGTGATCGTTGAAGAACACAATCGTCCGCTCGCAGCCCATCTCACGCGGCTGGCGGTCCAGCACCGAGATCGCCTCCACAAACGAAATGCTACCGGCCTGCAACGCCAATTCCTGTTCCGCCCCGCCGCACAGACGCATCGTTTCTACCAGCCCGGCCGATGAGAGCACGCGCTCGGCCTCAAGCTGCGTTCCGTCGTCGAGCACGACGCCGCACGCGCGCTGCCCGGCAAGTTCAATGCTGCCGACGCCGGCCCGCAGTCGCAACTCGCCTCCCAGCTCCTTGAACTTGCGCACGAGCTGTTTGAGGATGGCCCGCACGCCGGCCCAGGGGCGTGCAAAGCCCTCCAGAAAGATGCTGCGAAACATCACGGAGAACTGGCCAAAATCCATGTCGTGTTCCCGCGCGCTGCCGTAGTACATCAGCGGGCAGAACAGCATCTCCACCAGCAGCTTGTCGTGGATGATTTCCGCGACCACGGCGCGGGCCGAAACCGCCGCCGTCTGCTCGCTTAAGTCGTCGTACTCGACCACCGAATCGACCAGTCGTTGGAACGCGTCTTTCTCGTGCGGAAACGTTCGCTCCACTTCGCTGCGCAGCAGCTCAAGGTCATTGCTGAAGTGGAGTGCGGCCCCGGGAAACGCGATCTTCGAACCGAGCTGCGGCACCAGCGCAAAGTCGTCCCAGCGGATGCGCAATTGACGTAGCAGCCGGGCCAGCGGTCCGCGGCGGGCGCCCTTGGGCGTGTAGTTGGTCACGGCGTGCAGGCCGACGTCGTAGTTCCGACCCTCCAGCCGATAATACGAGTTCAGGCCGCCGATGGCCGTATGCCGTTCGAGAATGCAGACGCGGCGGCCGAAATGCGCCAGTCGAATGCCCGCGGCCAGGCCCGACATTCCTGCGCCGATAATGATCGTGTCGTACTTGGACATGACAGGTCAGCGCGCCGCGCGAAGCATTGCCGTCAGAATCGCGGCGCGGCACGCGGCAAGGGCGGGGGGCGACGGCCGGTTCGTCCGCGCGCGGTCGTTACACTTTTTGCAAATCTTTCATCAATGGCTGCAAGTACCGCACGGTGCTGCCCATCGTCGCCAGCTGAATGAAATCATCCTGCGGAATCTGCACGCGATAGCGCTTGCGCAATTCCATGACGATGTCGAGAAAATCCATGCTGTCCAACTCGAGCTGCTCGCGCAACGGCACGTCGTCCACGATGCCGCTGAGATCCTCGTCCGGCGCGATGCCCTCCAGAATGTCGAAAACAACTTCTCTGATTTCCCCGTCTGTCATGCCCAATGATCTCCGCTGCGCTCACACGCGCTTGACAATCACCACTGAATTGATGCCCAACATACCGAACGAATTGTTCAAGATAACGTCGACCCGCGGCCGCTCGTGCGGATCGTTGACGACCAGTCCCTGCAACTCGCATTGCGGGTCCAGCTCGTCGACGTTGATCGTGGCGTGGCACGCGCGATCGCCAAAGCTCGGCAAATTGCCGGCCAGCTCCAGCGCGCCGGCCGCCCCCATAGTGTGGCCGATGAAGCTCTTCGAGTTGTTCACCCGCACCCGCGGCGCCTCGCCGAAGACGCGCCGCAGCGCGTCGCACTCCTGCACGTCGCCGCTCGTGGTGCCGGTGGCGTGCGTGCTCACGATGTCCACGTCGGCCGCGTTGAGTCGCGCCCGCCGCAACGCCAGCTGCATGCACTGGGCCTGACGTTCGGGATTGGGGAGCACGAAGTCGCTGGCGTCGCTGTTGATGGCGTAGCCCGCGATCTCACCGTAGATTTTCGCGCCGCGCCGCTGTGCATCATCGTACCGCTCCAGCGCGAAAATGCAGCCCCCCTCGGCCACCACGATGCCGTTGCGCTGCGTGTCGAAGGGACGCGAAGCCCGCGCCGGATCGTCGTGGCTGGCCAGCGCGCCCTGACTCTTGAAGCTGGCAAAGATGCCGAAGGTGTGAATGCTCTCCGATACGCCGCCGGCCAATGCCACGTCGCACTCACCCAGCCGCAGCATTTGCGTGCCCTGGATAATGCCGGCGTTGCCCGCGGCACAAGCGGCGCCGATCGTATAGTGCGGGCCGGTGATGCCCAGGTTCAGCGAGATCTCACCGGCCGGGTTGTTGGCCACCGTGCGCGGATTGTGATGGTGCGACCAATACTTCGTGTCGTAGTCGAAGCCCGCCAGTTCGTGGATTTCGTTTTCCGTTTCCACGTTGCCGTGCTCGGTCACGCCGATGTACACGCCGACCATGGAGCGATCGATATTGGGCCAGTCGAACTCGGCATCGGCAATGGCTTCGTTAGCACAATAAATGCCCACGCTGCCGGCGCGAGTACCTCGTCGCAGATCCTTCTTCTTTTGATAGCGCAGCTCGTCGAAGTGGCACACTCCCGCCACCGTCTTGCCGATGTAGCGGATTTCGTACGGGGTGACGCCGCTGCGGCCGGCCAACAGGCTCTCGCGATACTCACCGAGATTGTTGCCGTTGGGCGCGGCCAATCCCACGCCGGTGATCACGATCCGATCGTGCTTGGGTGCTCCTGCGATCATCATCCGCCTTCGTCGAAGGGTTGTCTCGCGCGTCGCTTAGCTTCGCGTTGGCTACTGGGCCCGCGCAATCGCGACAGCCCGAAACACTCAGCCATCGTGCGTCACCGGTCCCGAACTGCCCGACAAGCAGGCAGTAAAACCTTTGAAGTTACCGGCTTGTGTCGCAATTGGCAAGCCGCGCGCGCAGCGCCCGAGTGAAACAGTGCTTTGCTTTGCAAAGCACCGCGCTCGCTGCACCACCGTGTCCCGTGGCCCAACCAGCGCCCTCAGCGCGAAGAGCCCGTCGGTTCCAACACGCGTTGGCGGACGATCTCGGTCATGAACAGCCGCAGCGACGGCCCTTCCTGCGACTCGTCCCAGTGAACCACTTTGCCGTCGGGACCGATGAGCACATAACTCGGGTAGCCAGAAAGGCCGTATGCCCGATACTCGCGATAGATTCTGCCGTCGGGATGATCGACGACGATCGGAAACGCGAGCTTCTCCTTTTCCACGTCCGCGCGAATGGCGTCCAGCGGCATCGAATTGTCGTGCACGCCAATCACCACGACGCCGTGATCCTTGTAAGAATCGCTGATCAGCGACACGCACGGAAAGTCGCGATGGCACGGCCCGCACCAGGTCGCCCAGAAATCCAGCAGGACGTATTTGCCGCGAAAGTCGGCCAGAGTCTTGGAGGGCGAATCCGTGTTGAGCCAGGCAATCCCGTCGAGCTCCGGAGCCATCTGGCCGATGATCGACTTTGGCGCATTCTTGTCCGGCGCGCTCTTGGCACGCATGGTCCGCCATCGTGTCTGAAACTCTTTATCAAGCTCGTCTACCAGGCCGGCGGGATCCTGCGGCTGCAAATTCAGCTCGACGGCGTCAAGCTTCTGTCGTTCATCCAGACGCACCTCCGTCCGCGCCGAGAGCAGCTGATGCGGATGATAGGCCACGATCGCTTGCAATGGCAGGCGCTCTCGGGTCACATAGTCCGCCGGCATCCAAGGAGGCGCCAGCTCGAAACGCCCCTGAGCGTCCGTCGCCACCGGATTGAGATGCATGAGGTGCGCGCCGGCAAAGCGCACCACCGCGCCCGCCACCGGCCGACCGGCAGAATCCACCACGCTGCCGCGCACTTTGGGCATGGGCGAAAGCGTCATGTCAGGGACGACGGTCGACCCGTCGGCGGCAACGTCGATCTCGTAGTAGTCCTGCGGGCCTGTATAGCCCGTTGCGCCCGGCGATAACCGCGCTTTGCCCGCGGCAAGCTTCATCTCGAATCGTCCCTCGGCGTCGACGTCGCCCCAGTCGGCGTGCGTCCACGGCTCAACGAACTCGGCGAGGGGACCGGCAACGCCAGGGCTAGGAATGTCTCCGCCGAGGTACGCGTCGGGCACCGCTTTGCCGGTCGAAGGGTCGACCACGCGTCCGCGAACGCGAACTTTCTTCGTCACTTCGAAATCGAAGGTGTCGCGGCCCGCGGCCAGCACAATCTGCTTCGCGTCCTTCCCGATCGTTTCGCTGTAGGTAGGCGCCACCAGAAATTCCGGATGCGAGATCTTCAACATCGTATAAGCGCCCTCGGCAACCGTCAGCCGCGCAGCCCCTTCCGCATCGAACTGGAAATGATACTCGTTGATCGTCGAGGAGTGCTGATACGGCTCGTGAAAGATTTGCAACATCCATTTCGATGCGGCCGCGGCGTCGGACGGTGGAATCCGTAGCGTCACACGCACACCCGGCTCGAGCACAGCGTCAATGCTGTTGCCCTCGGCAATCAGCAAGCCCTTTACGCTCGTGGGTGCATAGTCCGCGTGCATCAGTTTGCAATCGACGCGACCGCCCGCCGGCAGCGCCGGCAGCTTGAGCACGCCCTCTGCGTCGCTGGTATCGCGCGCGAACTTGAGCGCATCGAAGGCGTACGTATTCATCGAAGCCTCGCCGTTGGCTCCCGTGTAAGTCAGCCGATGAATCCAAGCGCCCGCGACGGGCTTGCCGTTCTTGTCCCGCACGCGAACCGTCGCGACCTCGGGTTTCGCAAGCGCGAGGTCGGTATTCTGCGTCGGCGCTTCGTCGAGCAGCGTGACTTCCCTGAGTCCCAACCCGCCGTCCGGGGCGCGCGCCACGAGCAGATACGCTTCGACCCTGATCGGCGCCAGGCTAAGCACGCCTCGGTCGTCGGCACGCTTCGCGTCTCCGACCGGCTGCCACTTGCGCCACTCACGGTCGAACGAGAAGATCTCGACTTCGGCGCCCGCCGCGGGTTTGCCCTCGGCGGTCAGCACCCGAGCCACGATTTGCCCGGACAACTTGGCCGGCTCGGCGGCGGCAACTGTGCCGATGATTGCGCCGCAGGCAATCAACGTTAAGAGCGTCACTGGCAATCGTCGCGCAACACAGCACCGGGCAATCGAATGCATCGCTCTTCTCCCCGCGCAAAACGCAGTTTCGGCCTACGACGCCGCTCTCGCCGTATCATACTCTCTCGGGGCGATCGAGCCACTATGGCTTGGGCGAAACATTGCTACGCAGGCACCGACGACTGCAACGATGCACCCAAGCGGCGCATGCCTTCGGCCGTGGAAACAGCCGGGCCAAACTCCAAGTCGCGCCGCGCGCGGCCAATGTCGAAGTAGTGCGACGTCCCCAGCTGCGCCGCCAGAAAGCGCGTCATCCGTGGTTCGCCTGGCACGCGAAACACGCGGTACGCCAGCTCCATTGCAGCGCCGATGTGCCAGGCCGCTCGCAGAGAAACAGTCTTCGCGACCGGCGGCAATCCGGCGAGCGCCAGGATTTCATCGATCCACTGCCAGCAATTCACACTCTCGCCCTGGGAGATGAAGTACGCCTTGCCGGCAACTGCCGATCCGCTTGCCAGCCGGTCGACCGCTTGCAGATGAGCCTGAGCCGCATTGTCGATATAGACCATGTCAATTCGATTGCTGCCGTCGCCCACGCGGCGAAGCTGGCCAGCTTTGGCCCGCGCGACCAGTCGCGGAATCAAATGCCGGTCGCCCGGTCCCCAAATCAAGTGCGGCCGTAGCGCGCAGGTGGCCAGTTGCGCGTCGTTGGCGGTGAGCACCGCTTGTTCGGCCAGCGCCTTGGTGTGCGGATAGTGACTCAGCCAGCGCGCGGCATATGGGGCCGTCTCGTCGATCCCTTCCTGCGACCGGCCGTCAAACGTAACGCTGGGACTCGACGTAAACACCAGCCGCCGGATCCCGGCAGCGCGACACCCCCCAATCACATGTTGCGTACCGCCGAAGTTCGTTTCGTAGTAGTCGCGCCATGCTCCCCAGATGCCGGCCAATGCCGCCGTGTGAAACACCGCGTCCATGTCCGCACAGGCTCGGCGCACCGCGGCGGCATCGCGCACGTCGCCCCGCACGCACTCGACACCCAGCGCTGTAAGCGCCGGGTAGTGACCGCGCGCCAGGCTGCGCACCTGATCTCCGCGGGCGATAAGTTGGCGAATGATGGCCTCGCCCAGGAATCCGCCGCCGCCAGTAACGAGCGCCCGCATGCCGTTACTCCGATTTGAGTCGGGGCTCGGCCCACAGCGCCAGCTTTTCGCGAGCGATCTTGGCATTGTGCCGCACGTCGACCGGCAAGGCGCGATGAATGAGAAAATCGCGAATGCCGGCCGTCAGCGGGTTCGCTCGCGCCAGCCCGCGCAACTCGTTGATCAGCTTGCGCCGCGCGCCGCGCCCGCGCGGTCGCCGCTGGGGCCAGGGCTCCACGACAATCACCGGCAACTGGTTACCCGCCGGTCCCACGCCCACGAGCGCCGCGCGGTACACATCCGGGTGTTGATTGAAAATGGCCTCGCAGGGAATCGTGAACATCACGCCCTCGGCCGTTTGCACGCGGTGGGCCATTCGCCCGCAGAACCAGAATCGCCCGCGCGGGTCGAGATAGCCCACGTCGCCCATGCGATGCCAGACCCGCGTGCTGTCGTGAATCTTCGCCAGCGCGTTCCACTGCGTGCGGGTCACATACTCGCGCGTGACGACCGGGCCGCTGACAATCAGCTCGCCGATCTTGCCGGCCGACATCTCCACCGTGTCCGACAACTTTGCCAGCGGCCGCTCGTCGATGCGGATCACCCTCCACTCAATACCTGGAAACTTCGTGCCCACGCAGGTGCCGGCGCCGCGGGCCCAGGCCGACCGTGTTTCGGCCAGCACTTCGCTGGCGGCAATCGATGCCACGGGCAGCGCTTCCGTCGCGCCATACGGTGTGTGCACGTCGCCCTGCGGCGCGATCACGCGTTTCATCCGGTGGAGCACGTGCGGCGGCACCGGCGCACCGGCCGACAACACTCGCGCCAACGTCGGCAACTTGATGCCGCGCCGATGACAGTACTCGCCCACGCGGTTCCAGATGGCCGGCGAGCCGAACGATTGTGTCACCTGCCAATCCTGCACAGCCTCAACGATGTTCCGCGGATTGACGCGGGCCGGGCGCGAAGCGTCCATGGCGGGCACCACCGTGGTCACACCCATGGCGCAATTGAACAAGCCAAACAAGGGAAACGCAGCCAGATCGATCTCGCCCGGCCTAATGGCATAGCGATCGCGAATCTCGGTCACCTGCCGATCGAAATTGCCGTGGCGATAGAGGACGCCCTTGGGCGGGCCGGTGCCGCCGGACGTGAAGATGATCGCGGCCGGATCGTCGGCGCTCGTGTCGTGACACACCGCGGTCCCATCGCCCATGCCCCGCACCTCGTCGAGCGTCGCGCCGCCCCAGAACCAGCGCCGCCCAACCGTCACGTTGAGATGCGCCTGCGGGAAGCGCTTGCGAAACAGCGTGCGCATCATGTGCGCAACCGGAATTGCAACAAAGCCGTCGGGCTCCGCCTCCGCCAGGCAGCGCAGCAGGTTGCCGCGGCCCATGCCGGGATCGACCAGCACAATCACGGCACCCGCCTTGAACAACGCGAACACGAGCGCGATGAATTCCTGGCCTGGCCGCACCAGCAGCGCCAGCCGCATTCCGGGCATCACGCCGAGCGCCCGCAAGCCGCCGGCCAGGCGGTTGGTCTCGTCTTCGAGCTGCCGAAAGGTGATTGTCTGATACTGTCGGCGCCCCCTGCGGCGGCGCCCCGGCACTACCACGGCGATCGCCTCGGGCATTTGTGCCGCGGTTTCGGACAGCCGCCGCGCGATATTCACACGCTGCGTGGTGCTGCTCACGGCGTCGGCTCTGGTAGCGGTTTCCGACATCGATCAAATCGCAAATTCGCCTTGAGTAGGACGCCCCGCCACTAGCCCGAAACCGACGAGCGCACAAACTCCAGCACTTCCCGGGCGATGTCGACGTTTGCCACCCGGGCCAGCGCTTGCCACCCCGGCACGCCGTTCACCTCGATCGCGTACAGCGCGCCATCTTGCGCCGGCAGCAAGTCAACCCCAGCCACGGTCGCGCCAATGGCGTCTGTCGCCCGGCGCGCAGCGTCGGCAAGTTCGGCGTTCAGCTCCGCTGGCTCGGCCGTCGCGCCGCGGCTCACGTTAGTTCGCCAGTCGAGCGGGTTGCGGCGCCGCATGGCCCACATTCGCCGCCCGACGACGAGCACCCGCACGTCGTACCCATCATGCGGAATGAACGCTTGCAGGTAAAGCACCGCGCCCAACGGCACGAGCAGCCCAAAGGCGCGGCGCGCCAGGTTTTCATCGTTCAAGCGGGTGATGCCGCGCCCCTCGGCGCCAAACAGCGGTTTGAGCACGACGTCGCCGCCCAGCGCTGCAAACGCTTGCATGGCTTCGTCCACCGTTTGGCAGACAAACGTGCGCGGCGTGCGCAAGCCGACGGCCTCGAGCTGGGCGCTCGCCAAATACTTGTCGACGGCCGCTTCGATCGCGCGCGGCGGATTGACCACCAGCGTGCCGGCCGCTTCCAATCGGCCCAAAAGGTCCATGCGGAACACCACCTGTTCGAGCGAGCCCGGCGGCATGGTGCGCACGATCACCGCGTCCATCGCGTCAAGCCGCAGCTCTCGGCACGCGATCCGCACCTTGTCGTGGGGCAGGGGGGCGCCGCCCAACTCCGCGGTCAAATCGCGAAAGGCGATCGGCACGATCTCGAACTCGGCGCCCGCGGCCCGACGCAGATCGCGCAAGTACCAACTATCGGCTGAGGCCAGAACAGCGATGCGCATTACAGGCTCCCGCCAAACGACTGCCGCACGACCTCAGGCGCCAACTCGCCGAAACTCCAGCTGCGCTGGCTGTCGAGATTGTGGAACGTGACCTGCGCAGGGCTGAACAAATGCGGATCGATCGCGTAAAAATCGCGGTGGTAGCGCTCGAAGATCGCGGCGAACGGCTGGCCAAAATCGCGCGAGGCGCAACTGGGAACCTGGGGCCCAATGGTCGCCAGGCTGGCATCGTCGCCGCGCACCCAGAGCGTCACCGCGCCGCCATAAAGGATGGCATCGTTCGTGCGGCCGATAGCTGCCAGATCGTCGGCGGCCACCGGTGGCAAGGGCGCCGTGCCCTGCCCTCGCTCCACGCGGTGCAGATCAAAGCCAAGTTCAAATAGCTTATGCAGCGCAGTCTCCACGCTGCGGGCCACGATTTGCGCCGTGCCGGCAAAGCTGGCCGTAGGCGCGGCAAGCAGCGACATTTGATCCGGCGCCACGCCGCACTGCTCGGCCAGCTCGCGGCAAAGCGCCGCGGGCGGAAAGCCGCGCGCCTCGAGCACGCCCACTGCCGCCGCCGGCCGCTCGCGCATGCCGATGACGTCGAACA
The DNA here is from genome assembly GCA_050250435.1 of Pirellulales bacterium. Lineage (GTDB taxonomy): Bacteria > Planctomycetota > Planctomycetia > Pirellulales > PALSA-1355 > JBFWOR01. Next base: position 133,216 of record JBFWOR010000004.1, read on the forward strand.
ACGGCTCCTTCGAACCGGCTGCACGCATCGGGCCCGAACCCATCGCAAAATACTTGCCCGACGCGATCCGCCAGCCTGCGTATTGCGAGGCCATGCACGCGGCCACGGGTTTGTCGGTGGCAACGGCGATGCTTTGCTCGACTCCGAACGCGTCTGGCGCCGTAGTGAACGTCACCTCCGCCAGTCCCGCCAGGCACACCTCCGCCAACCGCCGACCAGCTTCCCAGCTGCCCGGCGCGGCAATGCCGCAATCGATCAGGTGGCACCCGCTCTCGTTCGCGCTGACACTGATGCCAAGCGCCTGGCGATCGGCAATCATCGCACGACACAATTCCCAGGCTCGCGCATTCAAATCCAACCGTGCACCTCGTACTGCCAGTTGCCGACTCGCCGGCAAGTTGCTCCCCGCAGGGAGTCGTCCGCCGCGGCCACGAAAACTCTGTAAAATCATCATCCAGGCTATCGTTTCCGCGTGCAATGCCCGGCAATCACCAACGCATGCCGCGCACGCGGAAGTGGTAGCTGTAAACAGATCGGGCTACAATGAGGACTGCGAGGCGATGCGAGCGTGAAAGCATGAAAGGCCGAGCAAGCGCGGCCCTTTCTGCCTCAACAACGGCGGCACCCTGCCTCGCACCGCTGATCGAGCGCCGCGGTACGAACGACCTTGCCTGGGAGAAGAACCGTTGCCAAGCCTGACGGTTGAGAACTATATCAAGGCCATCTTTCAGATCGGCCTGACAAACGACGGCCAGGCCGCGACCGGGCAGCTCGCCCAGGCGCTCGCCGTTTCGCCGGGCACCGTGACCAGCATGCTCAAGACCTTGAGCGAGGGGAATCTCGTCGCCTACACGCCGTACGAGGGCGTGCGACTCACCTCGGCCGGCAGCGCGCTGGCCCTGCGCGTGGTACGGCGGCACCGTCTCATCGAGTTGTTTCTGGTCAAGACGCTGCACTTATCCTGGGACGAAGTGCACGAAGAAGCGGAGCACATGGAGCACGCCGTCAGCGATCGGCTGATCGACAAGATTGACGATTTTCTGGGCCACCCGCGCTTCGATCCGCACGGCGACCCGATTCCGCAAGCAGACGGCACGCTCGAGTCGCCCGCCAACCGCACGCTGGCCGAGTGCAAAGTGGGCGAGCACTTCAAGCTGGCGCGCGTGATTGATCAATCGCCGGAGTTCTTGCGATTTTTGAGCAACTCGAGCTTGCCGCTGGGCACCACCGGCGAAGTCGTGAACAACAGTGCCGAGGCCGGCATTGTCACCGTGCGTGTCGACGGACAGGAAACGACATTGGGCCGGGTGGCCGCGGAAAAAATCCTCGTCACCTCGGCCAAGGCATCCGCCGCGCGGCGCTGAGGCCCAATCAGGCCGTGCTCGGCCCGCCGCCTGCTGCGCGCACGGCAATAAAAAATCCCCCGGCGGCTTCGCCACCGGAGGATCTTGAGTTCGCAGCGGCGCTGAGAAGCCGATGCGACTTGCATTTCTTGTTGCTAGGCGGGCGTGCCCACCGTTTCCTCCGCCTGGGCGGGCGCGGCCGGCGGAGCTGCCCCCGCCGGTTCAGCAGCCGGCGTTGAAACCGCCGGCTTCTGCACGTCGCGCAACTCGGGCACCCCGGTTCCAGTCGTCACGGTCGGCTCAGTGGCCTGGGCCTGCGGCGGGTTCGGAACCGGAGGCGCGGGTGTCCCTGGCGCCGCGGCCGGCGGCGTCGCACCGCCGGGCTGGCCACCGTCAGGGCCGGGCACTCCGCCAGCCGGCGCTCCGGGCGCTTGATCGCGCGGCGGATGCGGACGGGCCGGCAGACCCGCGGCGACAGCAAAGATGTCGCGCAGCTTTTCCGAACCCAGGTCGTTCGGCTCCAGTGACAGGGCCTTGTCGAGCTCCGTCACCGCCTGCTTCGGATAGCCCAGGTAGCCAAAGTGATAGCCCAGCAGGAACCGCAAAGCGGGATCCTGAGGTTTCTCGTCGCGAGCTTTCTCCAGCGCCTTCAGTTGATTGGTGTAGTCACCAATATTGCCGTACAGCTCCGAATAGTTCTTCACGACCTTCGACCACTCGCTATCGGGCAACATCTGCATCGCCGATTGCACCATCCCGGCTGCCGGCTCGTATTGCCCAAGCTGGAACATAGCTTGCGCCATCAGCAGCACGATCGCGCCATTGTCGCCGTTGTCGACCATGGCGTGCTGCCAATTGCGCATCGCCGTCTCGTACTGTCCGGCGCGGAACGCCGCCTCGGCCGCCGACTCGAAGTCGTCAGCAGCAGGCGCAGTCGCATCCGTAGCCGGTGCTGCCGTGGCGGGCGTGGCATCGGCGTAGTACGTCGTGCCATAGCCGCCCGAGTTGTACGGGTAGCCGTAGCCGTATCCGGAATACGGATAACCGTAACCGCCCCAGCCGCCGTAGCCGCCATATCCGTAGTAGGGCCATCCGCCGCCCCAACCGAGTCCCCAGCCTCCCCAGCCGAAGCCCGGCACAAAGGCCCACCAGGGGAAATACGAGCGACCCCAACCGCCGCCCCAGCCGCCACCCCAATTGTTCCAGTTGCGGCCGTAGACGGCATAACCGTGGCGATGGCCGTTCCAGTTCTTGTCACCCCAGTTGTTGTTGCCGTTCCAGTTCTTACCGCCCCAGTTGTTGTTGCCGTTCCAATGCTGGTTGTGATTGAAGTTGCCGGCGCCGTTCCAATTGCGGCCGCTGAAGTTGTTGCCGCTCCCGTTGCGATTCGAACCGGCAAAGTTCCCCTTGCCGTCGCCACCGCGCGTGAAGTTAGCCGTATGGCTCATGTGGCCGTTATTCGAGAAATTGCGCGAGACAAACGATCCTCGGCTCGCGCTCGAGAAGCCACCGTTTTGCGTGAAGCTGCGGTTCCCGCCGGAGAACGATCGATTCGTTCCGCCGCTCGGTCCCCGAGAACTGTTGTTGTTGTTGTTGTTGTTTGAGCTGCCGCCGCCGGCAAAGTTCCGCTGTACGAAATTGGAGCGATTGCCGGAAGCACTGTTGCCGCCGCTAAAGCTCCGCGGTGAGCCGCCGCCTGAAAAGCTGCGCGGGGAGACACCACCCGACGGGCCGCGCGGCGAACCGCCACCGCTAAAGCTCCGCGAGCCGCCGCCACTAAAACTACGCGGCGAGCTGCCACCTCCGCTAAAACTCCGTGGGGCGCCGCCGCCACTAAAGCTGCGGCTGCCACCACCACCACCGCCACTGAAGCTACGGCTACCGCCGCCGCCTCCGCCGCCGAAACTGCGCCCTCCTCCGCCCCCACCGCCACTAAAGCCGCGCCCGCCTCCTCCTCCGCCTCCGCCGCCACCACGACCGCCACCGCCCCCGCCGCCACCGCGGGCGAAGACCGGCGTCGCGGGCAACGCCAAGGCCAACGCCGTTAACAACACCACCAACCGCATGAATCGAGTTCTCATTCGCATGGTTCGCGCCTTTATGCTACGAACAACTCCGCATGTCGCTACGCTTCATTCTACGCATCGTGCCAGCCGGCCGGCTCAAAAATACCACGCAAAACCTCGCAAAACGCATTACGTTTGTGCAAGCCGAGCAAAGATGGTTCAATTTGCAACAAGCTGATTCGCTAGAGACCGTGCGATTGCTTTCGTTTCGCTCTTCGCTGCTCTCGCCGCCCGCGAACAAGTCGCCTGCGACCGTTAGAGCTTCGCGCCCAACGGGCGACTCGCCGGATGTCGGCGCGGCTGTCGAGGTTCTGAGCCGTGCTCGCAAGGGCGGCCTGTCCGGGTGCCGCCGCACAGGGAACAACAATCTCACGAAAGTGAGATTGTTCAATCGCCAAGCCTGCCGGGCCCGCGAAAATGCCAGTTTCCCCCTGGCCGCATTCCGATTGCGGGTGCCTGCAAAAAGCTCGACAGTCACTCAAATGGTGGGTAGGATCCCCCGTCGGAAATAACTCTTGGAACAGAAGCTCTCAGGCTCAGGGGGGAGTCGCTATGCGGACCGCGACCGTGCTGGCAACTTTTTTGTTCGGCGCGACGGCTGCCCTGACCGCTGCAGAAGAGCCACCCGTAGCAACACGCGAGTTCGAAGTCCGACAGGACCAACCCTATCTGGGTGGTCACCCGGTAAAGCTCTGGGGCCTGCGCTGTGGCAACGCCCTCCATAGCACGGTTGTCATCGAGCGCCACATCCGCAACTTGGACAACATGGTGGCGCACGGCATCAACGTCATCGGCGTCTACATCCAGGGCACCAATGCTGGCTGGCCTAACCCCGAGGCCGGGCTCAACGGCTTCACACGTGACGGTCGCCTCAAACGCGAAGTCGCCACGCGATTGGAGGCCCTGATCCGCGAGGCAGACCGCCGCGGCATGGTGGTGATGGTTGGGCTGTGCAGCCCGCGCAAAGACCAGGAGTTCTATGACGAGGCTGCAATTCGCCAGGCCATCGAGCAGTCGGCGCAATTCCTGCGCGATCGCAAGTTGCACAATGTGTTTGTCGATCTCGTCCACGAGTTCAGCCATCGGGCGCGCATCGACCAGGAGATCCTGCGCGAACCAAACGGCGTTCATAAGAAGGCCACGCTCACGAAATGGTTCAAAGCGGTGGCGCCGAATATCGAAGTGGGAATTTGTCCTGACATCGATTCGGAAACGGGCACGACGTACCCTGGCATGGACGTGCGCATCATCCAGAAGGAAATGCCCATTCTCGCCGATGGCTTTGTCGTCAACGTGGAGACGCTGCGGCAGGACGTTTATCAGCACGACGGCATCTTTAACGAATCGGCCCGGCAATACATCCTGGACGAATGCGAGCGCTATCGACAGGCGCCCCACGCCACGATGCTGTTTCACGCCGCGTTCATTCAGGGTATCAGCAATGAAAGCGGCAGCGCGCCCCATCCGGAAATGGGGGGCTACGGCACCAAGCCCGAAGATCGCGGCGTGCGATTTTACTACGAGTGGGTGCGCGATCACGTCGGCCGCTGGGAGTATCCCCGACACGTGCCCGTGCAGGGCACGCCCGGCGGAAACTAGTTCGGCGGCAGTTCGTCCGGCACCGTGCGACTGACTGAGATACCTGCAAAGCACCAAAACTTGCGCGAGGATAAGCAATGCGGCGGCGAAGCGGTTTCACGTTGGTCGAACTGCTCGTGGTCATCGCCATCATCGGTATCCTCGTGGCACTCTTGTTGCCAGCGATTCAAGCCGCGCGGGAGGCCGCCCGAAAGTCGCAATGCACCAACAACCTCAGGCAAATGGGCCTGGCCGTGCACAACTATGAGATGCACATGATCGGGCTGCCACCGACCTCGATCATCTATCGCCGCCCGGATAACACGCTCTGGACGAGCTACCTTGGCCCGCACGCTCGAATTCTGCCCTTTATCGAACAGGGAAACGTGTTCAATTTGCTCGATGCCAAAGCTGCCTATGGCAATCTGGTCAATCAGTTTGCTGCCGGGCGGGTAATTCCAGATTTCCTGTGCCCCAGCGAACCGCGACAAGAGGCGCTCAACCATGCCACGTTTGGCGTTACCGGGGGCGTGAACTATGGGTTCTGCATGGGTGACTGGTATGTCTGGCAAGGCGCCAACAACAGCCCAAAGTCGCGCGCTGCCTTCGGCGTGAACATGAGCCGTCGTTGGAAAGACTTCACGGACGGCACGAGTAAGACACTGATGATTTCCGAAGTGAAGAACTACCAACCCTACGTGCGGGATTGTGGCGCGTTGTCGATGGTCAACGACCCGCTACACGTTCCGCCACCGGACGCCGACCCGTTGACCATCGTGCCCGAGTACAACGCCAGCGGCTGCTCATTTTTCCTCAACGCCCACTCGCAATGGGCGGAGATGGCGGTACACCACAACGGTTTTACGACCGCCTGGCCGCCCAACAAGCGCACGCCGGGCGGCCCTGGCGGCGCTTACGAAGATGTGGACATCAACAGCAACCGCGAACGCATCGGCGGGCCGACGTTTGCGGCCGTGACGTCCCGCAGCCACCATCCAGGCGGGGTTCATTCGTTGTTCGGCGACAATTCCGTGCGTTTTATCGACGAATCGATCGACGGGTACGTGTGGCGCGCTCTCGGCACCGTTGCGGGTAACGAGGTCTTGTCGGGCGAACTCTAGACGGCGAGATGGATCAAGCTATGCCACTCTTTCGCAACCTGCTCGTTGTCGCAATCCTTTCGATCGCGTCTGCGTGTGGCCGCTCTCCGGCCGTGGTGTTCGACCCGAACTACGACGCACAGCAGGCCCGCAAGGTGCTTGTGACGGTGCTCGACGCCTGACAACACGATGCTCTGGCCCAGCTCGGCAGACGTTCGCCGCCGTTGCGCCTTGTCGACGAAGACCAAATGGCCGGCATGAAACTGATGCACTACGAAATTCACGATCAGGCGCTGCCGATTCAACCATTCCAGGATGTGAAGGTGACGCTGGAACTGAGAAACGCCAACGGCGATACTGTGTCGCACAAAGTGGCGTATCAGGTCTCGCTGGGGCCAATGCCCGCCATCCTGCGCAGCGAGCCCTGACGCCCGCTACAAGGCCCCCCTTTGACGCCCAGGCCCGCTGCACGTAAAAATAACTGGTTCCACGCCGGCCGGCGGCCTCCGATGAGAGGCCCACGCAATGGGGACCTGTGAACCTGGTCAGGGACGAAAGTCAGCAGCCATAAACAGTCATCTCTTTGTGCGTTGGGTCTCTCATCGGAAGCCGCCCGGCGTGTCGCGGCACCCAGGCGGAGCGCCCCGTCAGCGGCCGCAGGCGGCAAAGCTCAGACGTCGGGCTTGTTCCACGAACGCGTCACAGCATTTCGCCACGCATGGCTGCAGCCCCTGACAATCGCCCCGAGCCGGCCTTGACGCCCGACGACAGCGCCGCCCCAACAGGCGCCTCCTACGTCGTCGTCGCCCGCCGCTATCGCCCGCAAACATTCCACGAACTGGTCGGGCAAGAGCATATTGCCAAGGCGCTCGTCGGCGCCATTCAGGCGAACCGTGTCGGCCACGCCTATTTGTTCACGGGCGCGCGCGGCGTCGGCAAAACCTCGGCCGCACGCATTCTGGCCAAAGCGCTCAACTGCGAGACCGGGCCCACGGCCACGCCCTGCAATCACTGCGACATCTGCGAGTCGATCGCCGCTGGCAATGACGTCGACGTTTTGGAGATCGATGGGGCCAGCAATCGCGGCATCGACGAGATTCGCCAACTGCGGCAAAACGTCGGCATCCGTCCCAGCCGGGCGCGCTACAAGATCTACATCATCGACGAAGTCCACATGCTCACCCGCGAGGCGTTCAACGCGCTCTTGAAAACGCTGGAAGAGCCGCCGGAGCACGTGAAGTTCATCTTCTGCACGACCGAAGCTGCCAAGATCCCCATTACCATTCTCTCGCGCTGCCAGCGGTTCGATTTCGCCGGCATTGGCCAACGGGCCATCATGGGGCGGTTGGAGCAGATCGTCGCGGCCGAAGGTGCGCAGGTCGAAGAGGAGGCCTTGGCAATTCTGGCCCGCCGCGCCGCCGGATCGATGCGCGACAGCCAATCGCTTTTGGAGCAGCTGCTGGCATTTGGCGGCGAGACGATCACCGCGGCCCAAGTCCATGCCATGCTGGGAACGGCCGGCGAAACCCGCCTGGCCACGCTCGTGGACCATCTGGCCAAGCGCGATCCGGCCGGCGCGATTGGCGACTTGGACGAGGCGCTGGCCGAAGGCGTCGACGTCGGACAACTCGTCGAGCAGCTGCTCGGCTATTTTCGCGACGTGCTGCTGGCCGCCGCCGGCTGCGGGCCCGACATTCTGCTCCACAACTCATCCCCTGAGCATCCGCGCCTGGCCGCTGCCGGCCGCGAATTGGGCCTGGAAACCGTGCTGGCGATCATGCAGATCCTCGATCACACGCTCGCGCGCATGCGCTACAGCACGCAGGGCCGCACGCTGGCCGAAATGGCGCTTGTGCGCATCGCAAACCTTGAGAATCTCGACGACTTGTCCGAGATGATCGCCGGTCTCCGCGAATGTAACGACGACAGTCCACACGAGGGCGCACCGGCTCGCGGCAGAAGCACACCGGTATCCACGCCCCTCGCAGGAGCAAAAAAAAAAGGTGACCTGAGCAGCGGCGCCGTCAACGATACAGGCGCCATCGACGATACCGGCGCCGTCGACGAAACCGGCGACGACGCGGGCCTGGGTCCTGCGCAGTCGTCTCGTGCTGCCGCACCGCTGGAAGTGACGGACGAGAACGTTGCCGTGATCTGGAAAGAGGCGCTTGCCGGCCTGACCGACTTGCTCGGCGAGAATGCGGCCAAAGCCGAAAGCGTTACGCTGGTTGCGCCGGGCCGGCTGGTCGCAACTTTTCGCGCGAAGTATACTTCGTGTAAGACCTATTGCGAGCGGGCGCCGCAACGCGCCACGCTCGAGACCGCGCTGGCGGAAGTGGCCGGCCAACGGCTGGCCGTGGAGTTTCGCACGTTGGATGACGCAGGCACCGACCAGCCTGCGCCGCGCACCGTGGCGCCTCAACGACAGCGCATGGCAGAGGTGGCAGAGAACCCGCTCGTGCGCCGCACCAGCGAACTTTTCGGTGCGTCCCTGGTGCGGGTCGAAGGGCAGGGCGGTGGCTAGCACGCATCCGCTCCCGCGCAGCGCGGTGGCCGCTCGACCAAACAACCACAATCAGATCGTAACCAACCAACCCCTCCACTCGCGGTGAGCCCCTTGTTCAAAGGCCTCGGACAACTTGCAAATCTGGCGAACGTCCTCAAGCAGGCCCAGCAGATGGGCGGCAAGATGGAGCAAATGCTGGAGTCGCTCAAGGGTCGCCGGGCCGAAGGTGCTGCCGGCGGAGGTCTGGTCACAGTCGAAGTCAACGGGCTGGGCGAAGTGCTGCGCTGTGCGATCGATCCGTCGCTGGCCAACGACCGCGAAATGGTCGAAGACTTGTTGCCCGCGGCGATCAATCAGGCCTTGGCCAAAGCCAAGCAAATGCACGCTGAGGAAATGAAGGCTCTGGCCGGTGGTGTGGACCTGCCCGGCTTGAACGATATGCTGGCACAGCTTTCGGGGGGGACAACGGGTGGCCCGACCGTCTAAGGAAGGAATGCTGTGCTGAGCGACAGTGTCGTCAGGCTGATCGAAGAATTTGCCAAGTTACCGGGAATTGGCAAAAAGTCGGCAGAACGCCTGGCATATCACGTCTTGCGGATGCACGAGACCGAGGCGGCCGCTCTGGCCGAGGCCGTGCTCGCCGTCAAACAGAACGTCCGTTACTGCCGGCACTGCTATAATCTGACCGAGCAGGACGAGTGCGAATTCTGTCGCGATCCGAAGCGCGACGCGGCGCTCTTATGCGTAGTCGAGCAGCCGCGCGACCTGATGGCGATCGAACAGGCCGGTACGTACCGAGGGCTGTACCACGTGTTGCTGGGCCGTCTCGCGCCCCTGGACGGCGTCGGCCCGGAGCAATTGACCATTGAGCCCCTGGTGGACCGGGTAAGGCAAGGAAAGTTCACGGAGATCATCATGGCCACCAATCCGACTCTGGAAGGAGACGGAACGGCCCTGTATTTGTCGAACGTGCTGGCGGAGTTTCCCCTGCAGATCACACGATTAGCGCGCGGCATTACAACCGGCAGCGTGCTAGAATTTGCTAATAAAGAGATCCTGGCCGACGCCCTGGCGGGCCGCCAGAAATTTTGACCTAACAGGCAGGTGCTGCGGCCCCATTCCGGCCGCGCTGCCGGCCTCACTTCTCGAGCATTATGCGACTTTCTTTCGGCCAAGAATTACGACTGGTTCAGAAGCAGGTGCTTGCGCCGCGGATGATCCAGTCCATGGAGATCCTGCAGTTGCCGATCATGGCCTTGCAGGAACGCATCGAGCAGGAGATTCAGGAGAATCCCGTGCTCGACATCGTGGAAGAAGACGCCGACCTGCCCGACGAGCCCCTCGATGCCGAAAACCCCAACGCGCCCACCGAAGATGAGCGCGAGCTGGTGGTGGACGAAGGCAAGAACAACGAGGAGGACTTCGAGCGGTTGATGAACATGGACGAGCAGTGGCCGGACCATTTCGAGGAACGGTCGCGCCCGTCCAGCACCCGGCTCGAAGAAGAAGGCGCACGCAAGCACGACGCTATGGCCAACATGGTGGCCCGGCCGCAGTCGCTGCAAGATTATCTGCACGACCAGCTCGGCTGGTTCGGCCTCTCGGCCGAATTGCGGGCCATGGCCGATCGCATCATCTACAACCTCGATGCCAACGGCTATCTGCAATCACGGCTGGAAGACATCGTCGACCCGACGGCCCCCGGCGATCAGTTGGCGTTGGCGCGCGAGGCGCTGGCCATCGTGCAAAAGCTCGATCCGCCGGGCGTGGCCGCCCGCGATCTGCGCGAGTGCCTGCTCCTGCAGCTCAAGCCGGGCATGCCGCACTACGAGCAGCTCAAAACGCTGATCGCCAACCATCTGGAAGATCTCGAGCACAACCGGCTGCCGCTCATCGAGCGCAAAACCGGCTACTCCATTCCGCTGATCCAAGAGACCCTCGCCGAGCTGCGCAAGCTGAACCCCAAGCCGGGCGCGAACTTTGGCGAGACGTTCGTGCCCAACGTCATTCCCGACGTCTTCGTCGAGCTGTCCGACGAAGGCAAGTACCAGGTCCGCCTCGAAGACGGCCGCACGCCCAAGCTGTACATCAGCCCCACCTATCGCAACATCCTCATGAGCGATAAGGCGAACGCCGAGACGCGCGAATACATCAAGCGCAAGATCAACTCGGCGCAGTGGCTGATCGAGTCGATCGAGCAGCGACGCAACACGCTGTCGCGCGTGGCCCAGGCCATCGTGGACCATCAAACAGAGTTTCTCAATAAGGGGCCGGAATTCATCGAGCCCCTGAAAATGCAGCAGATCGCCGACAAAGTGGGCGTCCACGTCACGACGGTCAGCCGCGCCGTCGACGACAAGTGGATTCAAACGCCCCGCGGCATTTTTCCGCTCAAACGCTTCTTCTGCGGCGGCACGGTGAGCGCCGACGGCGAAGAAGTCGCCTGGGACGCCGTGCGGCTGAAGCTGCAGGAAATCATCGATCACGAGAACAAGCAAAACCCGCTCTCAGACGACGAGCTGGTCAAAGAGCTGGCCAAGCACGGGCTCACCGTCGCCCGCCGCACCGTGACGAAGTACCGCAAAGCGATGAACATCGCCAGCTCGCGCCAGCGCCGCGACTGGAGCGCCGCACCCGCTTCGAACCACGCGGAAGAGGCGCACGCTCACAATGGCGCGGACGTGCACGACACGGATGAGGTTGCCGACGAGCCTGCTCCAACCCATTCTGCGCCGGCCCATTCTGCGGCGGCCCATGCTGCGCCAATCCATCCTGCGCCGACCGTGCCCGCGGCACACGTGGCCGAAACGCACGCCCCGGATGACCGGGCGGACGAAGTCATCTAGCAATCCGTGCTATTGCTTGATGCGCACGCCGGGCAGTGCGGCACGCAAGCGCTCCATCGTCGCCGGCGTCACGCGCGTCGCAGACAGGTCGATCTCGCCGATCTCCAGGCCGGTTGACCAGCCCAGGTCGTGCGGCGAGCGCAGCACTTTGAGCTGCGTCACGAGGCGATCGACGTCGTCATCCCCGAGCGCGGCGGCTCCACTCGCCAGATTCAAGTGGTTGCCCGCAGCGTCGGCCGATATCCGGGTCCGCATTTCCAGACGAGCCAACTCGTCAAACGCGCCCTGCCGGCGGAAGTCTTGCCGCAGCTTCAGCGAGACAATGGCCAATGCCACACACAGCACCAGCACCACGAGCAAAACCGTGCGCAAGCGAAATTGCCACCGCATGACTCGCTTTCCTCGGCGCGGTCGCTCGGCTTATTGCGCCTGATCATCGATGTGCGTGAACTCAATGCGTCGTCCGCGGCGCACCTGTTCGCCGCGCCGCGCCTTGTCGATCGATTGGGCCACCTTCTCGACGTCCTCCACGCCCTGCAAGTAGAACAGCGGATGCGTGCGGTCGTTCGAGGCGATTTTGATTCGGCCCACGTTCACCAGCCGGTCGAACAGGCCCTGCTCGTAAATCACGTCGTGAACTTCAATCAGCTCGATGCGATCGGTCACGCGCGTCAGCAGGCCGCGACGATGGTAGAACATCTGGTTGGTCAGCTTGTAGGAGATGCCCAGCCGGCGTGCGGCCAGTCGGGTGGCTGCCAGCACCCAGAGGAGCACGATGGCAATCAGCAACAACGTGCGCCATATGCCTTCGACGTACGCCAGCGCCACGACCAGCAAGATGATTGTCGCCACGGCACAGAGAACCGCCGTGCCGATCATCGCCTTGGGCGAATACGAGCCTTCCCACAGGATTTCTTCGACGACGTCCATGGTACGGCGCCGGCCCCCGGCGGAACTGCCACTGTCAGCGGCAGACGGCGTTTCGCGAGCCGCCGTGCTGCTGGGCGAAACGGCGCTTTGCGGCGCCGTTGCGGGTGAGCCAGAGCTGCCACCCTGCGGCAGCCGTGCGCCACATTGATTGCAAAAAGCGGCCGAGTCGGCAGCCTGGGCGTTGCAAACCGGACACTTCATCAAAGGTGGCTCCCGGCGGATGGCAATGGTCTGAATCGGCGGTCTCGATCGGCCGCGCGGCACCTGCGGCGCGCACATTATAGGGCAGCCGTTCGGCCCATCTCCAGAGCGCGCTGGAGCAAGCCATTGCCATGGAACGCGACTGCCGAAGGCCGCCAGGCCGCGTGGCACGCTCTCCCCGCACGATGCTATTCGCCGGCACGATGCGTTGCTTGGATGACCGTGCTGGCATATTCCACCGTCGCCATGCTGTTTCGTGCCCGGCGATCTTGGTATCATGAGTGAAGTTTCTCGTGACGATTCGGAGGGTGTCCACACGGCACCGCCACCGCGGCGGCGTTCCACGATCGGTCCCAACGGTCTGGCTATGAAGTGTCCCATTTGCGGGATCGACAACGACCGGGTCATTGATTCGCGGGCCAGCCACGACGGCTTTGCCATCCGCCGCCGACGCGAGTGCCTGGGCTGCCAGGGCCGCTACAACACCTATGAGCGCGTCGACGATCCGATGCGCTGCCCCTTCTGCCACGAAGACAACAGCCGCCTGGTCGAGCTGGAGGCCAGCGAGGGCGGATTTGCCGTCCGCCGGCAACGCGAGTGTCTCTCCTGTCGGCGGCAGTTCGCCACCTTCGAGCGCAGCGAAGAGCGGTCCATCAAAGTCGTCAAGAAAGACGGCACGCGCTCACCCTTCGACCGGCAGAAGATTCGCCAAGGCCTGGAAAAGGCCTGCTGGAAGCGGCCCATCAGCGACGAGCAGATCGAGGCCATCGTGGCGGCGGTCGAGGCCGAGGTCCATTCCCGAGCCGAGCCCGAAGTGGAAACGACCCACCTGGGCGAGCTGGTGATGCAACAGCTCAAGGAGCTGGATCAGGTGGCCTACGTTCGCTTCGCCAGCGTCTATCGCGAGTTCAAAGACGCCCAGGACTTCGTCGACGAATTGGACGAGATGCTGGCCCGCAGCAATGTCCAATCAGGCCCCAGACGCGGCGGGTGAGACGGCGTGAATTGCCCGGCCGCTGTTTTCCGCTCCGTCGTCCAGCCTCCAGCCCCCAGCCTGTTCCCTCGGTGTTCCAGCCTCCAGCCTGCTCTCACGTCCCCCAGTCCCGCGGATAACGGAAGTCGCGGTCCATCGTGCGGTGCGTCAGCTTGGCAATCACCGGCAGCCGCCGCTTGTACTGGTTGCGGCGGATCATCCGCAGCACCTGATCCACAAACTCCGCGCGAAATCCGGCTCGAATCAGCTGCGCCGGCTGCCAACGCCGATCGACCAGCAGGACCAGCAACCGGTCGACCTCGTCGTACGTAAAGCCCAACTCGCCTTCGTCGGTCTGGCCCACCCACAAGTCGCCGCTCGGCTCCTTGTCGAGGATCGCGCGGGGCACGCCCAGGTGGCACGCCAGCGTGCGCAGCTGCGTCTTGTACAAGTCGCCAATCGGATTGATGGCCGACGCCAGATCGCCAAACTGCGTGCCATAGCCCAACAACAGCTCCGTCTTGTTGCTCGTGCCGATCACCAGGCCTTCGAACGCCGCGCTCTGATCGTACAACACCGTCATCCGTTCGCGGGCACACTTGTTCGCCAGGCGCATGCGGGCCGCATCGGGAAACTGTGCAAAGTACGCGTCGACCTGCGCCGTAATCGGCACGTCAACGGTGGACAAGCGCAGCGCGTCGACCACCGCCTGGCTGTCGCGCCGCGTGGCCTCGCTCGAAGTCTTGTACGGCATGGTGACGGCCAGAACGTTTTCCGCTCCCAAGGCCTGCACCGCCAGATAGGCCACCGTGCTCGAATCGATTCCGCCCGACAGGCCGAATACGCCGCGGCGAAAGCCCGTGCGCGTTACCTCGTTGCGGATGAACCGCACGAGAATCTCGGCCACTAGCGCGGGATTGATCGACAGGTCGTCGTGGCGGGGATCAGTTTTCATAGCGCCGCCGCTTGATGCGTTCGAGCTCTTCGATCGTCAGCAACAACTGCTCGTCGCGGCCCAAGGGCGTGATCAACCGCTGCCGGCGCAGCTCGTCGAGGTCGCAATGGACGATGGTCAGGCATTCGTCGAACGGCGGCGCTTGCGCAAGCACGCAGCCGTCTGGCCCCACTGCCATGCTCGAACCGAAAAAGCACAGCCCGTCCTCAAAGCCCACCCGATTGACAATGATCACCAGCGCGCCCAGCAACTGCGAGAACGTGCGTGCCAGGAGTTCATACGTCTCAGCCGTGGCCACCTTGGGTCCGGCCACGCCCCGGGCGGGCGAATTAACCAGGCAAATCACCACGTCGACTTCCTCGGCCTGCATCACGGTGGCCGCCGAAACGTGCCAGAAGTCCTCGCAGATAAGCAGGCCCACGCGCCCCAAGCGCGGCGACTCGAACGCCTGGAAACGCTTGCCCTCGGAAAAGTAGCGCTGTTCCTCGAACAGGCCGTACGTGGGCAGATACACTTTCCGGTGCACGTGCACAAGCTGTCCCGCTTCTCCATAGAACGCGGCGTTGTAGAAGTGGTGGCTGCCCGCCTCTTCGACAAACCCCGCAACCAGTGACATGGGGCTGGCCGCTTCGATCAATTGTCCGATCTCGGGACTGTGGCGGTGCAGCGCCACGTCCGGCACCATGTCGCGCAGGAAATAGCCGGTCAGCGACAACTCAGGAAAGACCACGAGATCGGCGCCGGCCCGCTTGGCCGCCTCGATCTGCTCTGCGTGCAGCGCGATGTTGCGCGTGCGATCCCCCAGCGTCGGCGCGATCTGCGCCAGCGCCACGCGCAACTCGGGCGGTGGCGGCACCGGCGCGGCCTGCGGCACGGTCAGCGGCTGCTCGGCCGCCCTCGGTCTTGCCGACGAAACGCGTCGCTTAGTTTCGGGCTTGGCTGTGGACACTTGATTCCTGCTCGGCTGACCGGGTTCTGACCACTGACCACTGAGTTAAGCTTCGGCCCTGCCGCCGCGGGTGTCAAGCAACGCTCACGCACCCCGCGGCATCACGAGAACCAGTTCTTGTAAGCCGTAGTGACCGTGAATCCCCGCTGCCACGGACGGTTTGTCCGCCCGTGCTTTATCTCGACTTTCGCACTGGCAGCAAGCTGCCAGCGGCTCCCGGAAATCTCGTCCTTCGGAACGATCACCAAAAATGCAAACAGCCGCGCCGAACCCACCAGCGGGGCACGGCGCGGCTGCCAGTATACGCTTCACAACACGTGCCACTTAATTGTTATGCTCGTGGGCATGGTGGCCATTCGTGGGCTGCGCTGGCGAACCGTTGTCGCCCGTCTTCACTTCGACCGGCGCGGCAGCGTCGTCACCCTGCGTGACCTTTCCGTCTTCCTTGGGATCGTAGTGGGCAATCGTCCACTCGCCCAGTTTGCCGTCGGCGTTGTGGACCGACAGCGGGCCCGACTGCTCGGTCAACTCGCGCAGTGTGGTCTCGTAAACGGTCTTGCTGTCGGGCGCAACAGAGAAGGCCACGCGGCCCGTCTTCTTGTCGATCGAGCCCTGGATGTCGTGGTCCTTGTCCGTGGCCGTGTCGTAGTACGTGCCGCGGAGCACGCCCTCTTTGCTCACCGCCAGGTGCAACAAGGCCTTCGCCTCATCGTCGCCGGTCGGCGCAATCGAGAAGACACCCAACGGCAGGAACTTGGCGTCGGTAGCCGGTTGTGCCGCGCCGCTTTGCGCCAGCTTGCCGGCCTCGTCGGCCGACGCTGCGAGCTCTTGCTCGTCGCTATCCGCGGTCTGTTCGTCGTTCGGCTGGTTTGTGTCCACGACCTGCGCGTTATCGTCGCCGGTGTACACGGTGGTCTCACCCGCCGGAGCGACCGCGTTGTCCAGGGCCGACAGGCCTAGCCAACCGGCCGCGGCGCCAAACGTGGCGGCAGCCCAGGGATTGCCCCAGCCGTAGCCGCCGTAGCCACCGTAGCCCCAACCCCACGCACCGCGATGGTGGCCATACCAGCCGTGCGAAAACGGGTGGTCGCCGCCGTGATGGGCATAGTGGTGGTGCGTGTTATGGTGCGAATGATGGCCGTGATGGCTGTGGCTGGGATGGGAATGATGGCTGTGATGGGCGCCATGATGCCCGCCGTGGTGTCCGCCGCCATGATGACCGCCGCCGTGACCGCCGCGTGCAAACGCGTGAGTCTCGGCGAAGGCAATCGCCGCAATAAATGCCAGCACAAACGCAAAAACTCGTCGCATGAGAATACCTCTTGGAAATTTTATAGCCGTAGAAACGTTAGGAAAGCTGCTTGTCTTGGGCCGACGGACGCCGACCTCTCGCGTCACGCATCGGCCTGCCAACCGACCCTTACTGGGCGTCGGCCGTCTTGTTTTCAAACCGGGACAAGGTGTACTCGCGCGTGCCGCCGGTCGGGAAATGCAGGGCCACAGGGCCCTCCGATCCCGTCAGGTTGGCCAGCGTGGTCTCAAACACCACCCGACCGTCGTCGCCGATAGTCCACGCCGCGCGCTGCGAGTCTTTGTCGACCGCGCCGACGACGGTTTGCCCCTGATCGGTCAGGAGGTCGCAGTACGAGCCGCGGAGAATGCCTTGTTTGCTCACCGAGATTTGCAGCACCGCCGTGGCTTCCTGTTGGTTGGCTGGGGCAATGGCAAACACGCCCAGCGGCAGGAACTCGGTATCGCTGGGCAGCTCGACCGCCCCCTTGGCTGCCAATTGCGCTGCGTCGATCTCTTGCGGAGCTTGTTCGCCCTGCTCGGCGGCGGCGTCCTCCGTTGCGGCCGTGTCGTCGGCCGTCGTGGCATCATTGGTCGTGCTCTCGTCGGTCGTGCTCTCGTCGGTCGTGCTTTCGTCGGTCGTCCCGTCGTCGGCCGTGTACACGGTGCTGTCCTCGGCCGCATAGGCAGGCCAACCCAACCAGGCGGCCGCTGCGCCCAACGAGGCGACGGCCCAGGCATCGGCATGCGGGTGAGCGTAGCCCCACGCCTGCGGATGTCCGGCATACCAGGCCGGCGAGAAGGGCTCGATCCGCGACGAGAAATTGGCTTGCAACTGCGAGGCTCTGTTCTGCGCCGCTCCGACGTGTGATTGCGCGCCATTGGCTTGCACGCCATTGGTTTGCAACTTCTGACCGAACAGGCTCGCAGGCGCCTTGCCAAACTGCTGCGTGCCGAACTGCTTGCCCACCTGGTTGGCGGCGCCATTGTGAATCGCGCCGTCGCTCGGTTTGGCGGTACCGAAATTAGAATTGCCAAAACTCGAACCTACGTTCGGGCCGCGACTGAAGTTGCCGCCCGGGCGACCGCCGCCGGGCCGCGCACCGCCACGACCTCCCCGGGCTTCCGCTTCGCCGACCGCGAACAAAACCGTCGCCACCAACGCGAACACCAAAGCAATGCGCTTCTTCATGGAACCACCTTCGAGAGCAGGCTGAATTTGGGAGGCGGCGCGGCCGCACGAGCGCGACGCCGCAAAATGCGTTACCCAAGCCTAGCTCACGCCGCAGAATGGCCGGAGAATCCCGCAAAAAACTGCCGGAATCCGCTGCCCGCCGCCGAAAAAGTCGCGATCGTTCCGGCACTCTCTGGGCGCACCCTAACCCGACGCGCAAGCGAGGGATCTTCGTAGTTCTCCCTCGCTCGCGATTCCGCTTGGTATACGAAGTCGCTGCCGCCGGGTGCTCGTTTGCGCGCTACGGACACCAGGCGCGTTCAACTACGAGTTCTTCAGCGCGAAGCGAATGGCCGAAAGCAGTTGCTGCCGCGTTGTCCGCGAATACTCGGTGTCGAACCACAACACTTTGCCGGAAGCATCCAGCAAGTACGTGCGCGGAAGCTTCTCGGTGCAAACCTTGGCCAGCGCCGCGCCGTCGCGATCGCACAGCTGCGGAAACTTTGCGCCGCGCTGCGCGGCCAGCTCGCCGGCCAGTTGCGGGTCGCCGCTCACGTTCACGCCCACGGCCGATACCCCTTGCGCGCCGAACTCACGCAAGAACCGCGCCTGCATATCCGCCAGCTCTTCGAGCGAGGTCGGCAATTCGCTGTGCCAGAAGACGACGATCGTCAGTTTCTCACCCACCAGCTCGCCAAATTCCCGTGCCTTGCCGGCCGTGTCGGAAAGTTCCAGCTTGGGAAACGTATCTCCCACGCCCACCAGCGAAGTCTTGGCGTGCTGCTCGGTGAAGACGACCTTGGGCATGGCCTGCCCGCTATCGACCGGTTCTTCCAAGGGGAGCGAACCGGCGGTGCCGCCGGTGAAGTCCGTGGGCTGCGCTGTTGTGCCCTCGACCGGCAGCGCCGGCGCCGTCGCCACGGCCTGCTCGACCTGCTCCTCACTCCGATCCAATCGCGCGGCTGCCGAAGCAGGTTGCACGTCGGCATCGCCTGGGGCCGTTTCGGATGCGGCAGTAGCGTCGAGCCGAGCGGCCTCCTGGGCCGTTTGCGGCGCCGCCTTCGATGGGCCTTCCTGAGCGGCCTGTTCGGCCGGCGGCGGTGACTGCGAGCAACCGACAATCAAAATCGCGATAGCCAGCGACGTAACAACGCTGGCTGCAAACTGACGAATCGCCATGGCGGGTGTCCTTCCTTTTGCTTCGTGCGGGGCCGCCCTCCGGGCCAGCCCAGTTCGGGGCCATTGTCCTGGCAGGCTTCGCGGCGGTCAACGCCCACGCGGGGGATCCAGCGGCCGCACGGGCAGCCCCAATTCGCGCAACTGCTTAGCTCCCACCGGTCCCGGCGCATCGGTCATCAAGTCCGTGGCCTTTTGCGTCTTGGGGAAAGCAATGCAATCTCGAATGTTGTCGCCGCCGCCAAACAGCATGACCACGCGGTCCAATCCCAGCGCAATCCCGCCGTGTGGCGGCGCGCCATAGCCCAGGGCATCCAGCAAGAAACCGAACCGCTCGCGCGCCTGCTCGGTGGTAATCCCCAACAACGCAAACACCTGCTGCTGCACCTGTGGATCGTGAATCCGAATGGTGCCGCCGCCGGCTTCGTAACCGTTGATCACCAGGTCATAAGCCTGCGCGCGGCACTTGCCCGGGTCGCTGGTCAACATCGCCAGATCCTGCGGCCGCGGCGCTGTGAAAGGGTGATGCATCGCCGCCCAAACATTCTCTTCCGCGTCCCAGGCGAACATCGGAAACTCGACGATCCACGAAAAGCTCATCGCTCCCGGCTCGTACAGCGCCAGTTCTTCGCCGAACCGCTTGCGCAGCGCATAGAGAGCCTTGCAGGTCACCTCGAACTTGTCGGCCACGAACAGCAACAAGTCGCCCGCCTTGGCCTGCATCCGCTCGCCGATGCGCGCCAACAGCGCCGGACTGAAGTTCTTGGCAATCGGCGAGGCCAGCGTGCCGCCCTCCTCCACCTTGAACCAGGCCAGACCCCTGGCTCCGAAATCCTGCACGACAAAGTTCGTCAGCTCGTCGATGCCTTTGCGCGAATAGCGCGCGGCGGCCCCCTGGGCATTGATCCCGCGCACGCGTCCGCCGCCTTCCGCGGTCTCGCGGAAGACGCGAAATTCCGCCTCGCGCGCCAGATCGGTCAACTCGACCAGCTCCATGCCAAACCGCAAGTCGGGCGCATCGTGCCCGAAACGTTCCATGGCCTCGTCGTACGTCATGCGCGCTAGCGGCAATTTCACTTCGCGTCCCAGAATCTCCTTGGCCAGCCGCGCCACCAGCCCGTCGATCAAATGGATCACGTCGTCGCTGTCGACGAACGACATTTCCAAGTCGAGCTGCGTGAACTCCGGCTGGCGATCCGCGCGCAGGTCTTCGTCGCGAAAACAGCGCGCCACCTGCACGTAACGGTCGTAGCCGGCGATCATCAGAATCTGCTTGTACAACTGCGGCGATTGCGGCAGCGCGTAGAACGAGCCGTGGTGCACGCGGCTGGGCACCAGGTAGTCGCGCGCGCCCTCCGGTGTGCTGCGGCCCAGCATCGGCGTCTCGATGTCGATAAACCCGTGCTCGTCAAAATAGCGCCGCATCGCCATCGCGATGCGATGTCGCAACAACAGGGTGGCCTGCATGGCCGTGCGGCGCAAGTCGAGATAGCGGTACTTAAGTCGCAAATCCTCGTTGGGCAGCTCCGGCGCGCCCGGCTGAAACGGCGGCGTCACGCTCTTGTTCAGCACGGCCAGTCGCGTGGGATGGATCTCAATCTCGCCGGTCGCCAGTTTCGCGTTGACCGTGCCTTCCGGGCGCGGCGCTACCTTGCCGGTCACCGACACGACAAACTCGCTGCGCAGCGTCCGGGCCAGCTCCTGGTTCTCCGCCCCGCTCTCGGGCCCAAATACGACCTGGGTTTTGCCATAGCGATCGCGCAGATCGAGAAACAGCCCGCCGCCGTGGTCGCGGTAGCTGTCCACCCAGCCGCAAAGCGTCACTTCCTGGCCGATCTGTGCGGCGCGCAATTCGCCGCACGTGTGAGTGCGAATCAAAGGGCTGTCTCCTCGCCGCACGTGGCGGCAGCTCCGGCGGCGCCCGCTACAGACCGTGGGCCGCCCGATAAAGTCGCCTATCTTAACCTAGACACTCCCGGCGAGGAAAGGTGAGCGGCTTTCAAGCCGCACCCAACAGAGCGGAGTCGGCACAACCCGCTTGCTACAATGTTCGCACTATGCCCAACGCGTCGCCCACGTACACGATGAGTATCCTCGGACTTCTGGTCGGGTTCGGCATCGTTGGGGCGGTCGTCTGGTTGCTTACACGGCGCCGCGGCGCAGCGGAGCCCGGCGCCGCCGGAAAGCCCTGGCTGCGTTTCAGCGTCGCGGGCCTGCTCTGGATCACCCTTTTGGCCGCCATGCTGATCCGCGAGTACCAACATACCCAAGAGCGCGATCGGCAGCGCGCCGAAATCGATCGCTTGCAGCAGCGGCTTGACGTGACGAAGTTGCGCGCCGACCAGGTCCAGCAACTGCTCCGCGACCAGATCGAGATGCACAAGCGGCAGAGATTCTATCGCGACCAGGCTGAGATGCGGCAACCGCCGCACATCTACCGACCCGTTCCTTAGCGCGACGTTATTGCGCAACGGACCGGCAGGTCTTGAAAATCTGCTGCGCGACTTGCCCCGGTTCAAGCGGCTCCGTCATCGCCACCCCGCGGCATTCGCTCAAGCTGCGGAACCACGTCATCTGCCGCTTGGCCATTTGCCGCGTCCGCAGCTTGACCAGGTGCACGGTAGCCGGCAGATCGCGCACGCCGCGCACGTGGTCGATCACCTCCCGATAGCCGACCGCTTGCGACGCCGTGCGCGAAAGCGGCTGCGGGCGGGCCAACAGCACGCGCACTTCGTCGATCAAACCCGCTGCAAACATGGCGTCGACGCGCGCGTCAATCCGCGCGACAAGTTCGGCCCGCGGCCACTCGAGCGCAAACACGCGACACTCGGTCGGGCACCGGGCCCGATCGAACTGCTGCTGGAGCTCGGTGATCGATTGCCCCGTGGTCTCTTTCACTTCCAAAGCGCGAATGATGCGCCGTGTATCACGCGCGTGCAACCGCCGGGCAGTCGCGGGATCGACCTCGGCCAGGCGCGCATGCAACGCCTCGTCGCCGTGGCCAAGCCCAAACTGGCGCCAGCGCTCGCGCAATTCCCAATTCGCCGGCGGCCCTGCAAAAATGCCTCGCAACAAGGCCTTCAAGTACAACGGCGTGCCGCCCACGAAGAGCGGCGTGCGCCCGCGGGCTCGGATATCCGCAGCCGCCGCGTGGGCCGCGTCGACATACTGCGCCAGGCTGAATTCCTGGTCGGGTTCGAGAATATCGAGCAGATGATGCGGCACCGCCGCTCGCTCAGCGTCCGTGGGTTTGGCCGTGCCGATGTCCATGCCGCGGTACAGGGCCATCGAATCCAGCGAAACGATCTCGGCCGATACTAGCGGCGCCAGTGCCAGCGCCACGGCACTCTTGCCGCTGGCCGTGGGCCCGGTCAGAAACCAGCAATCGTCCGGAAGTGAGACAGCGGCGGCCATGCAGTGCTTACACCTCGAAGTCGCTCGCCATCGCGGATCGTCCATTGTCAGCCCGGCGGGAACTCCCTACATTTCCAAGGGTTCCGTCGCTGTTGCTGGTGACCGGTCGAGAACTTGCCGTGAGCGAAGCAAAATCCATTCTGGCCCAATTGATGGCGGTGATCGAGGACCGCAAGGCGAAGCGGCCCGAGAAATCGTACACCACGCGGCTGTTTGCCGGCGGCGTGCCGGAAATCGGAGCGAAAATCGTCGAAGAAGCCGCGGAGGTCGTCGACGCCGCGGCCGAACCTGGCGACGCCGGCCGGGCTCATACCGTGGCCGAAGCCGGCGAC
This sequence comes from Pirellulales bacterium, assembly GCA_050250435.1. GTDB lineage: Bacteria > Planctomycetota > Planctomycetia > Pirellulales > PALSA-1355 > JBFWOR01. Next base: position 156,049 of record JBFWOR010000004.1, read on the forward strand.
CTGGTGTACCACTTGTTCGTGCTCCTGGCCAGCCGCGACATCTCGCTGGCCGAGCTCGAGACTGAGCTGGCCCGCCGCTTCGGCATCTCGGGCCTGGATGAGAAAGCCTCGCGGGGCGGCACACCCTAGGCAACGCCCACCCGCCTCCCAAATACGAATGAACTTCCTCGCATGACGAATCTCCGCATTGGCATCCCCAGCAAAGGCCGCCTGGCCGAAGCGGCCGCCGAGCTCCTGAAAGAGGCTGGCCTCAGCTTTCGCCGGCAGGAGCGCAGCCTGTTCGCCCGCTGCCGTGAGGTGCCGGTCGACATCACGTTTTTGCGCACCGAAGATATTCCCGTGCTCTGCGCCGAAGGCGCCATCGACATGGGCATCACGGGCGGCGACCTGCTGGCCGAAAGCGGCGCGGAGTTGACGAGCCGCCTGGAACTGGGCGTGGGTGACTGCCGGCTGGCCGTATGCGTGCCCGACGACAGCCCCGTCACCACGCCGGCCGAACTCGACAACTGCCGCGTGGCGACCAGTTTTCCGCGTGTAACCCAAACGTTCCTCGCCCAGCACAAGGCCCAGGCGCATCTGGTGAACTTGTCCGGCTCGGTGGAGATCATGATTGCCTTGGGCGTGGCCGACGCGATTGTCGACCTCGTGGAAACCGGCAGCACGTTGGCCGCCAATCGCCTGCGCATCCTGTGCGAAATCGATCGCTATCAAACGGTGCTCGTGCAAAACCGCGCCGCCCGGCATCCCGAGCTGGCCGATCGCGTGGTGCGCCGGTTGGAGGGCGTCGTTATCGCCCGCAGCTATTCGCTGCTCGAATACAACGTGCCCCGGGCGAAACTGCCAGTGGCGGAGAAAATTACGCCCGGCTTCAACTCGCCGACCATCAGTGCGCTGGAAGATCCCGATTGGTGCGCCGTACGGGTGATGGTCCGCCGCAGCGAAGTCATTGAGGTGATGGAGCGGCTGGAAGCCATCGGCGCCACGGCCATTCTCGACACGCAGATCACGAACTGCCGGCTCTGAGGCGACGTGCAATCGCACACAAGCCCGAAGCGCCAGCGAAGGCCGTGTGTTATCCAGCGCAGCGCGTCCTCTCACGACACAAGCCCGAAGCGCCAGCGAGGGCGATTAGAGCGACCGAGTCACCTCGTGGTCGCGACCACGCGCCGGCCGCGCAAGTACGTCGCCGCGACCTTCGCCCGCGATTCGAGCAGCCAGTCGTGCGAATCCGGCGGCAGCTCCCCGTCCGCCGCGATGATCGCCAGATTGGCCAGCTTGCCGGGCTCGAGCGTGCCCACGTCGTGTTGCAGTCCCAGGGCCACTGCTCCGGCCTCGGTGGCCAGCCGCAGCGCCTTGGCCGGGGAGACTTGCGCGTGACGCTCTGTCACGAAGCGCATTTCTGCCAGCATATCCAAATCGGGATTCGACGCCCGACTGTCCGTGCCCAGCGCCACGTGGATGCCTCGCGCCAGCATGTCGCCCAGGCGATACGGCGTGTGCCCGAAGTACGCGTGCGTGCGCGGGCAGTAAACGATGCTCATCGTGCCTGCATGCCCGGCCACAAAGTCGAGCTCCGCGTCATCCAGGTAGTTGCCGTGAATCACCAGGGCCCGCGGGCCGCGCGCCAGAACTTCGAGATACCCCAGCGCGGAATCATACCGCGCGTCGGCCGCTCCGTCCCAAGCGCCCAGCTCCACAAGCATCTCTCGCATTGGGCCGCCGCCGGTGCGCAATAACTCAATCTCCTCGGGCGACTCTGCCAGGTGCATCGCCAACGGCGCACGGCAGCGGCCCGCCGCCGTCACCAAGGTTTCAAACATCCGCCGGTGGACCGTATACGGCGCGTGAGGACTCAGCCCGACGTGGATTGAGGGCGACAACGGGCTGCTATTCAATACCGCCTCGGCGCGAGCCGCAGCGCCAACGAATCGATCCTCCGTCGGTGCAATCACCTCGTGAAAAACGACCGTCTCGGGCAATGGCTCGTCGCGCGCGGCCACTTCCGACGGCCAATCGAACGTGGCGATCTCGCCGAGCGTCGTGGTGCCCGATTGCAAACATTCGCGGATGCCACGGACGACGTCGCTCGTGGGCAAGCCATTGGCCGCGCGGCGCTGGCGGATGACCGTCCGAATCCACTGGGGCAGCGGCATGCCCGGCCGCCCCAGCGGCGTGTCGAGTCCGTTAAACTCCAGATGCGTGTGAGCATTGACGAAGCCAGGCACAATCGCCACGTCGCCCAGATCGTGCACCGGGCAGTCGGGTGGCGCGGACCCGACGCCGACAATGCGTTCGCCGTCGATGGTCACATAGCCGCCCGGCAGTGGTGGTCCGCTGACCGGCAACACAACCCGGCCGCGCAGCGCGAAAATATTGGGAGACTGCACCATGCCGCCATTGTAGGGACGAACGGTGCGCCGCTGCTACGCGCCGTTCGGTTGCAGAATCCGGGTGCCACGCTCACGCTCTTGTGAGCCTGCCTCGGGACGCCGCAGTCGCGCTAACCCGGCAGCCAATGGGCCGATTGATGCTCGATGGCCTCGTGCAGCTTTTCCTCTGCCGTGCGGGCGTATGGCAGGCGGTGGAACCAAACCAGAATCGCCGCGGCCGCTCCCACGCTGACGAGCACAACCGGCCAGTGATACAGTTGGCCCTCGGCCGAGACGTCGCGCATGAGCCAGTGCAGCCAGTGATTCTCGTCTGCCAGGTAGGCCGTGGCGTGCTTGAGCAACAGGCCGAGCGAATTGTGCGTGACATGGAACAAGACGGCGGGCACGATGCTGCTCGATTGCACCGCCACGTAGCCGAGCACGAGCCCCACGGCAAACGCGATCAGCGATTGCTGGAAAATGGCGTGCGTGGCCGCGAAGAAGATGCTGCTGATCACGATGGCCGTCCACTTATGTCCCGCGCGCCGCAAGCCGGACAAGATAAAGCCGCGAAACGCCAGCTCTTCGCACACCGCGGGCAACACGCCAATCACCAGCAGCATGACCCACAAGTTGCTCGGCGTCGTCAGCAATCGATCGAGCTCCGCCGCGATGTTTTCGTGCAGCGGATAGACCCGCTCCACAACCACTTGCAATACGTTCACGAGCGGATGCAGCGACACCGCCAAGAGCACCGCCGCCAGCGGCGTCCAGCGACGCGGCCAGTGCAGCAGCAACGTCTGCCCCGGACTGCGCGTGAGCATGATCGCCATGAACAAGGCCGGCGTCAGCACCACCACCAATTGCGTCACGGCCACCAGCGACATGAATTGTTCGAACGTGCCTGGCACTCCCATGCCAAAGCTCATGAAAAACCGGATCATCAAGATCAGCACGCCGCAGAACATAGCCTCCGCGAAGCTGGGGGTCGGTTCGCGATCGCGCAGCAGGTGCCGAACCCACAATCCCACACCCCACCGCTCGCTCTCGCGAAACAACACGCTTTCGGTATTGAATTGCTCGGTCGCCCAGCGAATCGCCATCCAACAGCAGCCCAACGTCACGAGCCCAACCAGCGGCACGTACGGCAGGGCCTCCAGGTAGTTGCCCTCCAGCATCGTTCGCAGCAGCAACATCACGCCGGTGATCGGGATCAGGCTGTTGCCCACGTTCAGCTCCACGCCCGGAGCCATCGGCAGGATGGTCAGCGGCATGGCCACCAGCACGAGCGGCATCAGGTAATACTGTCCCTCTTTCGTGCTCCGCGCAAAAGCCGCCAGCGCCAGGCACAGCGCGCTAAACAGCGCCGAGACCGGCACCAGCGCCACCAGCAGCCACACGATGGCCAGTCCCGGCGGCGGACCGAAATCGGGCAATTGACTGAGCACCAGCGAGCCGGCAATGCCCATGCTGGCCAGGTTCAACACGGCCGTGGCCATGCTGAAGATCATGATCGTCAGCAGCTTGCCCCACACGATCTCGATTCGTTCCGCCGGGCTCGAGAGCAGCGTTTCCAGAGTGCCGCGCTCTTTTTCGCCGGCGCACAAGTCGATGGCCGGGTAAAACGCGCCGGTCAAAGCCCAGATCAACAGCACGAACGGCAGGACTTTCGACCATAGTGCCGCGCGGCGTTGGCTTTCTTCGGCCACGTCCAGCGTGGCGATCTCGAAGGGTCGCGCGGTCGTGGGCGGCAACTTGCTGGCCACCAGGTTGCGCCGGCCAATCTGATCGCGCCAGCGGTCCAGCACGTCCGACACGCGGCGATGCGCCGCCTTCGACGCGTCGCGCGCCAGGTTCGGGTAAACTTCCACGCGCGGCATCTCGACTTTTTCGGATGCCTCGCCTTCTCGCGAGTGCGCCAAAGCCTGTTGAAAATGGGTGAACCGCTCGTCGAACGTCGGAGGAAAGTAGACCACCACGTCATAATTGCCCGCGAGCATATCTTGGCGAGCAAGCTCCAGTGGCGGCAGCATCGGTTGCGCGCCGGATTTGCCCTGCGGCTGCAACGTCACCTCCAGCAATCGCTGCTGTTGGGGTCCGCTGAACAGGTCGGTCGCAAACCGCTCGCCCTGCACCAATTCCGGCAAGCCCGCCGCTTGCGGGGCATTTACCACCAGCACGCGAATCGCGTGTTCGTGCATGAACTGCACAACCTGGAAGAAGCTCATGCCCAAGAGCGGATACAGCAACAGCGGCAACACCGCGATCATGAACAGCGTGCGACGATCGCGCAATTGATCGCGAATTTCGCGCTGCAAGATCAATCTGACGTTAGACCAATTCATGCGCCGTCCCGGCCGTTCAATGTTCCGCGCCGGCCAGCTGGTGCCGTTCGTCGTGTTCGGATATCAGTCGGAAGAACAGCTCCTCCAAGTCCTGCTCGTGATGCTCCTCGCGCAGCGCACCCAGCGTGCCCTCGGCCAGAATGTGCCCGCGGTGCATGATCGCAATCCGATCGCACAGCTTCTCGGCCTCGCGCATGATGTGCGTGGAGAAGACGACGCACTTGCCGTGATCTCGCAACTGCGCCACCGCCTTCAGCAACGCCCGGGCCACCAGCACGTCGAGCCCCACCGTGGCCTCGTCGAAGATCAGCACTGGCGGGTCGTGCACGATGGCCCGCGCAATCGATACTTTCTGCCGCATTCCGGTCGACATCTTGGCGCCCAGCACGTCGCGAAATTCGTTCATCTGCAAGCGCGTAAAGAGTTCTTCCATGCGCGCTCGCAGCGGCGCCTGGGCAATGCCATACAGCCGGCCGAAGTACTCCACCATCTCCCAGGCGGTCATGCGGTCGTAGACCGCCGTGTTGGCCGACACAAAGCCGATCTGGTGGCGCACCAGCGACGGCTGCGTCAGGACGTCGTAGCCGTTGACCGAGGCCGTGCCTCCGCTGGGACGCAGCACCGTGCTCAAGATGCGCAACAGCGTCGTTTTGCCGGCGCCGTTGGGCCCCAGCAAGCCGTAGACCTGCCCCGGCACTGCGTCGAATCCCACGCCGGAAAGCGCGAAAAACTTGCCGCGCTTCAAATCGGCATAGTGCTTCGTTAGCTGGCGTACGTGAATCATCGTGGCCGTTCTGGCTGGTCGTAACTCGCGTGCCGGCTAAGGCAGGCCGAATCGGCCCAAGACTTGGCAAATAATCGTGCCCTCAAAGGGTACCACAGGATTGCACCCCGGCGCGAAGCAAAATGGCCCCCCCGAGTTGGACTCCCGCAATGCCTCGGAAAAAACGGCGGTTTAGGCGGCCGTTTGCGACGGTGCGGGGCGCGCGCCCGGCCGGCAATTCGAGCCGCGCACGGCTCAGGCAGCCGCCGGCTCCAGAGGAGCCTCGTCCACGAGTTCGTAGAACACGTTGCGTCGCCGCGGCGTATAGCCCAGCTCGCGAATCGCGTCTTTCATCTGCTCGAGCGTCAGATAGTGAACCGTGCCGGCCGCGGCCACCACGTTTTCCTCGATCATCAGGCTCCCCATGTCGTTCGCGCCATACAGCAGCGCGAGCTGTCCGATCTTCAGCCCCTGGGTGACCCAGCTCGATTGGATGTTGGTGAAGTTGTCGAGATACAGCCGGCTGACGGCCTGGGTTTTCAGGTACTCGAACGATCCGGCCGCCGGCAGATGCGCCATCTCGTAGCCGGGCTGGAAGGTCCAGCAAATGAACGCCGTGAAGCCGCCGGTCTCGTCTTGCAGTTGTCTCAGGCGCTCCAGATGCTCGATGCGCTCGGCCAACGTCTCCACGTGGCCGAACATCATGGTGGCGGTGCTGCGCCCGCCCAGCTTGTGCCACTCGCGGTTGACATTCAGCCAATCGTCGGTGAGCACCTTGCCGCGGGTGATCTCCTTACGCACGCGATCGACCAGAATCTCGGCGCCGCCGCCCGGCAGACTGCCGAGTCCCGCCGCGCGCAGCCGCTCCAGCACGGTCGCCAGCGGCAACTTTGCCACCTTGGTGAAGTGGTGGATCTCCGGCGGGCTGAAGCCGTGCACGTTCACCTGCGGAAATTGTGCTTTGATGTCCTGCAGCAGCGCTTCGTACCACTCCAGCTTGAATTCCGGATGCAGGCCGCCCTGCATCAGAATCTGATCGCCGCCCAGCTCCACCGTCTCCTGAATCTTCTGGAGCAGCACGTCGCGCTCGAGCACGTAGCCTTCCGGATCTTTCGGCTTGCGAAAGAACGCGCAGAAATCGCACACCGCCGCGCACACGTTGGTGTAGTTGATGTTGCGGTCGATGTTGTAGGTGCGGTACGGCTCGGGATGCAGCCGGCGCGTGACGGCGTCGGCCGCGCGACCCAGCGCAGCCAGGTCGTGGCATTCCAGTAGACGCAGGCCTTCGTCGGGCGACAGGCGTTCGCCGTCGACTGCCTTATCCAGAAGTTTGGCAATCACTGAGTCCAAGTTCGATTCCGCCCGGGGCCAACCCCAGTTCCACGGCCTTGCGATAGAACAGTTCCAAGCCGCGCTGTTCGCGCGGCCCGAGATAAAAGTGCAAATTGTCGCGCAGGTACGAAAGGCATTGCGGGCGGGTAAGTCCCAACGAGGCCGCCTCCCGCTCGGCGATCTCTTCCAGACGGGCCACTCCGGCGTCACGGGCCTCGGCCAGACCCGTGTCGATGCCACTGAGGTCCACCCCTGCCCTGCCCACCCACATCGCAAACACAAACGGCAACTCGGCCCAACGGCACCACTCGTCGCCCAAGTCCCACACCACTTCGAATTTTCCCGGCGGCGATTGGATGGCCCGGTCGCCAATCAGCAGGACCGCGTCGGCATCGGTATCGGCCAGCGTCGCGCCGATCGGCAGCGCCTCCAATTGCGGGCTGACATGGAATCGCTCGTTCAACAGAATGCGCGCGAGGGCCACGCTCGTGCGCGAACCCTCATCGAGCGCCAAAGTGGTAATCGATTCGATCGGTCCGCGGCTGAACAGTTTGACGCTCAGCACCGGGCCGCGGCACGCAATGCAGGCGTCGGACACGATCGTGTAACTTGGATCGTGAAAGAACTCGATCGACGGGATTAGCGCCACGTCCAGCCGCCCTTGGCTGAGCTTGTCCGCCAGCCGGCTGGGCAGATCGAGCACCAACTCTGCGTGCGGACAAAACCGCTCGAACTGATACACCAGGGGCTTGGTGTTCAAATAGTTGACGGCGCCGATGCGTAGTTTCGATGGTTCCATAATTCCTGCGAGCCTCCCAGCTTTCGTTCGCCGCGCGGCATTCAAACGCGCGAGCGCTTGTGAATCATTTCACAAACTGTCATTATAGGGGCCGCGAACACCGCGCACAGTCCGGCCAGCGGCGACTTCCAGCTCCGCACGCAGCGAGCCCAAAATCGCAAGCTTGCCGGCGCAAAGCGTCAACGACCAGCCACCGCAGCACCCACGCGGCTGCTACCGGCTGAACCGCAGATTGCCGGCGGAATTAACCGGCACATCCTCCCCGGTTTGGCCGCGGTTTGACAACCTCAACCGTCCATCCCTATGCTCCGCTAGATGAAACCCATCGTCCAAATCTCGCTCGACGTTACCAACCGCCAAGAGGCCCTGGAAACCGCGCAAATGGCCATGGCCGCCGGAGTCGACTGGCTGGAGGCCGGCACGCCATTGATCATCGCCGAAGGCATGCATGGCGTTCGCGCCCTGCGCGAGCAGTTTCCGAACACGCCCATCGTGGCTGATCTGAAAACCATGGACGGCGGCTACCTCGAAGCCGAGATGATGGCCAAGGCCGGCGCCACGCACGTCGTGGTCATGGCCCGCGCCCACGAAGAAACCATACGCTGCGTGGTCAAGGCGGGCCACGATTTCGGCGTCCAGGTCATGGGCGACAACATGGTTTGCGAGGATATGGTGGCCGGCGCCAAGTGGCTGGAAGACTTGGGCTGCGACTTCGTCATCCATCACATCGGCTTCGACGAGCGCCGCGGCATCGCGGCGCGCGGGCACCGCATGCCCAGCCCGCTCGATCAGTTGCGGCAAGTAGTCGACGCCGTCAGCGTCCCCGTGCAGGCCGTGGGCGGGCTCACGCTCGAGCAGGCCGTGCGCACGCCCGAGTATGGCGCCCCGCTGGTCGTGCTCGGCGCGCCGCTGACGATCGATGCCGACGCGTTCAAAACAGCCAGTGGTGACGTGGCGGCTTCGCTCCGCCTGATTTGCGACAAGGTTCACAGCTACGGTGACATTCCAGTAGGAAAGAAACGATGAAATCGGCGGCAGTTGTCAACTTCGGGCCGGAACAATTCAACGTCGAGCTGCGCGAGCTGGAGCGGCCCGGCATCGGCGCCGACGACGTGCTATTGGAAGTGGCGGCCGTCGGCGTGTGCGGCAGCGACTTGCACCAATGGACGGCCGAGCATAGCTGGCCCGTGAATTACCCCGTGGTGCTGGGGCACGAATTCGCCGGCACCGTGACCGAGCTGGGCAAAAACGTCAAAGGCTGGCGCGAAGGCGACCGGGGCGTCAGCGAAACGGCCGCCGTGATCGATCTCGACAGCCCGCTCACGAAGCAAGGATTGTACAACCTCGATCCGACGCGCAAGGGCTTCGGCTACGGCGTGAACGGCGCGATGACGCGCTATGTGCGCGTGCCCGTGCGTTGCCTGCACCATCTGCCGGACAACCTCCCCTTCGAAAAGGCGGGCCTGACCGAGCCCTGCTGCGTGGCCTATAACGCCGTCGCCGTGAACGCCAACGTCAAGCCGGGCGATCGCGTCGTCGTGCTCGGCCCTGGTCCGATCGGCCTCTTATGCGCCGCAGTCGCGCGGCTGCAAGGCGCCGAAGTGGCGGTGGTCGGCCTGGAGCGCGACCGGCCGCGCCTGGCCGTGGGCGAACAATTCGGCTGCATCTCCATTGTCGACGGTCTGGAAGCCTGGGTCCGGCACGGCGACGGGCTGGGCGTGGACGGCGTCATCGACGCGGCCGGCATCTCGGCCACGCTTAAAACCGCGCTCGAAATCGTGCGGCCCGCCGGCTGGGTCACGAAGGTCGGCTGGGGCAAGGCGCCCTACGGCCACTCGCTCGATCCGCTGGTGCAGAAGAACGTCACGCTGCGCGGCAGTTACAGCCACAACTGGCCGATCTGGGAGCGCGTGATCCGCCTGCTCTCGACCGGCGCGCTCGACGTGCAAAAAATCATCGGCGGCGTGTGGCCGCTCGACCAGTGGCACGAAGCGTTCGAGACCATGCACTCGGGCAAGATCGTCAAGGCCGTGCTCAAGCCGTAAGGCAGGGGATAGGTGCTAGGGATTAGGGACTAGTGTCGCGCAATGACGTTTTTCCGTTTCTAGCCCCTATCCCCTCATCCCTGTTCCCAACTTCCATGCGTCTCCAAGACAAAGTCATCCTGGTCACCGGCAGCACGACCGGCATTGGCGAAGCGATTGCGCGCCGCGCGATTGCCGAAGGCGCCAGCGTCTTGATCCACGGCCGCGACGCCGAGCGTGGCAAGGCGCTCGTGGCCGAGTTGGGCAGCCGCGCGGCGCTGCACGTCGATGACATCGCCGATCCCGCGGCCCCGCCGCGTATCGTGGCGGCCGCCATTAAGGCGTTCGGAAAGCTCGACGCGCTCGTGAACAACGCGGCGAGTGTCAAGCGCAGCAACCTGTCGAACACCGATGCGGCACTTTTCGACGCCATGATCGCCGTGAACGTGCGGGCGCCGTTGTTGTTGATCCAGGCGGCCGTGTCCCACCTGAAAGCCACCCGCGGCTGCGTGCTCAACATCGGCTCCGTGAACGGCTACTGCGGCGAAGCCAACCTGCTGGCCTACTCGATCTCCAAGGGCGGTTTGATGACGCTCTCGCGCAACCTGGCCGATGCCCTGGGCCGAGACGGCGTGCGCGTGAATCATTTCAACGTCGGCTGGGTGCTGACGCCCAACGAGTATCAAGTGAAAATCGCCGACGGGCTGCCGCCCGACTGGCCCGACCGCGTGCCGCGCAGCAAAGCGCCCAGCGGCCGGTTGATGAAGCCCGAGGAGATCGCGGCCGCGGCCGTGTATTGGCTGGGCGACGAAAGCCGCCCGATCAGTGGCAGCGTGCTGGAGCTGGAGCAGCATCCCGTGATCGGCCGCAACCCGCCGAAAGAAGTCGAGTAGTGATCCGGAGTCAGCGTCCATTCCATACTAGCCGCCAGCCACTAACCACCAGTCACTATGCCGCAGCTTGCCGCCTTTCCGAAAGCGTACATGGATCCCTTGGTCGTCGACGGCTCGATGACGATCCGCCAGTGGGTCGACATGGCCTCCAAACTCGACATCGACGGCCTGGAATTCTATAGCGGCTTTCTCGAGCTCAAAGATCCCGCGATGTGGAAAACCTCGCGGCAGATGGCCGCCGACAAGGGCCTGGCGATCCCCATGCTCTGTTGCTCGCCCGACTTCACGCATCCCGATCCGGCGTTTCGCCGCCAGCAAGTCGACCTGGAAAAGGGCTGGATCGACATGACCGCCGCGCTCGGCGGGCAATTCTGCCGCGTGCTCTCCGGCCAGCGCCGCCCGGAGGTCTCGCGGGCCGACGGCATTCGCTACGCCGCCGACAGCATCATGGACTGCATCCCGCACGCCCAGGCGGTGGGCGTTACGCTCATCATCGAAAACCACTACAAGGACAACTACTGGCAATATCCCGAGTTCGCCCAGCACATGGACGTGTTCTGCGACCTGGTGGCGGCCATCGACTCGCCGCACTTCGGCGTGAACTACGATCCCAGCAACACGATTCTGGCGGGCGAGGATCCGCTCGAACTGCTCCAGCGCGTCAAGCATCGCGTGGTCACGATGCACGCCAGCGATCGCTACCTGAAGGAAGGCACCATCGAGGACTTGCGCAAGGAAGAAGATAGCGTGGGCTATGCCCAGCGGCTCAGCCACGGCGAGATCGGCAAAGGGATGAACGATTACGACGCCATCTTCCGCACGCTGGCCGGCGTGGGATTCGACGGCTGGGTGTCGATCGAAGATGGCGTCGACGGGTTCGATCAGCTCGAGCGCAGTGCCCAGTTCTTGCGCCGCAAGATGGCCGAGTACTGGCCGCAATAGGCGCCTACCGCGACATCACCCCGTCCGCCGCCGCGTGTGCTCACGCGCTGCGCTACTCTGGAATGAGTGTGTGAAAATGCCGCTAACTCGCGAGACAACGATTGATCGACACCCAGCCGCGCAAGCGGCTGAGGTCTTGTAGCCGTGGGCGTTGAGCCCACGGATCCCGAAGCTCCTCAACCCTCGCTTGCCGCGCGCTTCGGCGCGGCCTCGGCCGAAGAGTAGCGGCAGCTTGGCCGCCGAAGCGCGCGGCCTTGTTGGTTTTTGGGAGATCGTGTACGACGGGCTGAAGCCCGTCGCTAAAAGACCTAGGCCGCTCCGCGGCCGACGCACGACACCCCTTCGCTCGCGCTTGCCATTGGTGCCTGGTCGGTCCGGTAGGTCAGGCACCCCGTGCCTGACAAGACTCATTCGCCGGGTGCCACTGGCGACTCGCCAGTGCCGGGTGCGCCGGGTGCCACTGGCGTCTCGCCAGTGCCCGCTGTGCAGCAAACGCGCCCCGGTCAACTCGCGTGCGAGCCGCTCCACGACGTTCGCTTGGCCTCGCGCATCGCCCGCCGCCCTTCGCCGCAAGAGTCCTCACAATCATCGGCCCACGGCGGCGGATCGAACGACACGCTCGTCGCTTTGAGCACGGTGGAGATTTCCTCGGCCGACATGCCGCGCTGGATCATCTCCATCTTCAGCGTGGCGTCCATCTCGTCGCGCCGCGAGTTGCGATAGTGGTCTGTGACCACGGCAATCGCCCCGATCGCCAGACCGCCGACCGTGCCGATTAAGCAAATCACGCCCACGAACTCCACGACGCCCCAGGGATGGCCGAACCAGGTTGTCACGAGATTGTCCATGGCCAATGCTCCCTTGTACGGTTCTGCGAGGTTTTGGTGTCCGCCAGATCTAACGCGGTGCCGCGCTGCGTTGCTGGGCCAGTTCGTGCTGCTGGCGCTGCCACTCTTGATGCTGTTGCTGCCGGGCATGACGCGACAGCTTGCCCATCCGGGCCGCCAGCACTTGTTCAATTTCCGCGGCCGACATGCCGCGCTGGATCATCTCCATCTTCAGCGTGGCTTCCATGTCGTCGCGTTGCAGTTGGCGATAGTGGCCCGTCAGCAGCGCCGTCAGAACCACGACGAGCCCCGCGCCAATGGGAACCACGATGCCCACGATCAGCGGAACGTCAATCGCCGCGAACAGCAGTGGCATGGCTGGTTACTCCCGGCAAGGTTGGCTGTCGCGCGCGCAGGCGCGGTCGCAGGTTCAGGTCTTCTCGCAGGGTTTGCCGAAGGAGGGCATCTTGATGGGCGGCAGCCCGCTGATCAGGTCGGCCAGCGAAGTGGGCCGGTTGGCGCCCATCTTCGCCCCCAGCACCTGCACGATCTCTTCCGCCGACATGCCGCGCTGGATCATTTCCATCTTCAGCGTGGCTTCCATTTCGTCGAGCTGCGTGCGGCGATAATGCCGCGACACGGCCAGGGTGATGGCCACGGTCAGGCCCGCCAAGATGGCAATGACGCCCACGGCCATTCCGGCCAGCGGCAACACGAGACCTTCATCGAGTTGCGAAAGCGTGGTTTCCATGACTGATACCCAGGTCGTGGCGTTCCCGCGCCGGAGGGTGTATGAAGGCGGTCCGAGACCGGCACTTCAATCGCTATTCGCTCCAGTATGGTCGATCTTGGCCAAACTGCAAGAAAAGCGTAAGGCAGTCAGCCCGCTTGACGAAGGGCGCCAATTCCAGCGTTAGCGGCTCAAAAGCCGCTGCCCGTCGCGGCGCGCGTGGCTCAGAAGGCTCCAGGGCAGGCTCGAAATGGCCCGCTTGCTGCACGTGGAACCGCACCATTGATCTGGATGCCTGCCCGTGCGGTGCCGGCGCCACCAGTCGCGTGGGCCGGCGCAGCAGCCGGGCGCCCGAGGTGTCCTCGCTCGGCGGAGGCAATTCATGCGGCACGGCCCGCGAGCGAGCAGGGCGCGTTGGCTCCCGCCGAAGCTCGAACGGATCGTCAGTTCCCCTCGGCCGCTCCAAAGTGGTGGGCTGCGGAGGAATTGGTTCGGCGGCTGGCGCGTCGCCCGGCTGGGCGTCAGTGGGCACCTCGTCGAATGGCAGCGTCGCATCGGGCGCCGCATCTGAAGGCGCCGGCAGTTGCAGGTCGTCCGGCATCGCTTCCGGCGCAGCCTCGTGCCCTGCCGGCGGCTTCACGGCGGCTGGCCCCTTCGCCGCGGGGCCCGGCACAGGTCCGATGGCCAGCGCTTCGCCGCAACACTTCTTGCAACTTGGATTCTCGACCTTAACGATCAACGTGTCGTCCAGCTTGGCATCTGGCGGGGCGAGAAACGCCGGATCCTTTTTGAAATGAATCGTCCCGGCGATCACCATCTTCAGTGGCACCTGGTTTTGGTACAAGCGCGCCAGGTCGGCAATCTTCTTGAACAAGTCGCCCTCGGCCGATGTCGGCTGGCCATTGGTGATGGTGACCAGCTTCACGCGCAGCTTCTTGTCGGCGTCGGGCAGGACCGGCACGGGATCCTTCAGCTTGTCCTTCTTCAGCGACTCGCCTTTTGCGTTTTGCACGTCCAATTGAAATTCAACCGTATCCGGAGCAGGCACAATGCCCTTCAGCGAGGTCTTGATCTCCAGATCTTGCAGCTTGCCGGGGGGCTGTACGAAGACCTGCAACGCTCCGCCCGCTTCGAAGCATAATGTGATATCCGGCGGCGCCACCCAGTTCCAACCGCCGCTCTCCTTCTTCGGTTCTTCCTTCACCGCCGGAATCGCCAGGTGGCTGGTCACGCCGTAGGGTGTGGCGATGTGTACGTCGACGTAGTCTTTTCCCTTGTCGGGAAACGTTTGCACGTTGGGCGGAATGGTGACCCGCATGATCTGCCGGCTCAAGAGCGTAAACGGCACGCACTTGTCGCCGGCGATGACTTTCGTGTCGTGTACGCTGAAGTGATCGCCGACCAAAAACAGCGTGGTTCCCTGGCAGGTGCCGGCGCACTGATCGGGCGAATCGAGCTTGGTGCCCGCGTCGGTCGCGGCACACTTGAAAGTCTTGTCGACGATTACGCCCGGCTCGCCGTAAAAACCGCGCAGCTCCGGCCCCAGGTCCGTCACGCCGGTGCTGAACATTTCGAACCCGCCCAGCTGATTCTCGTACGGCACCTGAATCATCATGCTTTGCAGCGGCATGCGACGGTCGAGTTGTTCCACCACGCGCACCAGCCGGGACACGTCGCCCGGCCGATAGGCGTGCGAGTCGCTCACGCAGGCCGTGTCGTTCTGCACCCCTTGAAATGTGCGGCTGAGCTTCATCGCCTCGTGCAACGTCAGCTCCAGCTTGCGCGGGTGCGTGAGCGAGAACCAGTTGGCCCGCGAGTCGAACGTGACATACGGCACGAAGGACGGCATGATGACGATGGCGTTACACTCGCGGATGGCCGGCTCCAATTCACGCTGGCGGATGTCGGAATCGCGCGACGGGCCGCCGCTCACGGTTTGCCACGCTGCCCGCAGAGTGCCGGGCGTATCGGGCGTTTGCACGCGCGGATAAAAGCGCCAGCCGAACGTGTCCGAGCCGTGCGAAAAACCCACCGCCGTACGATTGAGCGCGATGGTTTCGATATCGGTCTCCAGCCGGCGCATGAAACGCATGGCGGCGTTGGCCCGCACCGTGCCCTGCGCTACGCCCACGGCCATGGCCAGCTGCATCTCGCGGCTGCGGCTGAATACGTCGGCAATGTTCTGGTCGTCGGTCACCGGGTCGAGCGCAAACACGATCACCGGCCAGCGGCAGTTGACGTACTCGTTGAACGCGGCCCGCGCCTCGGGCGACGGCTCGGGCAGGTAGAAGTCCATCCAGTCGCAAGAGGGCGTCAGGCACGAGCAACCCTTGGTCCCCTCCAGGTTGCGCATGTCTTCCATCAGCCGTTTGTTGAGCAACGCGCTCTCGACGATGATCGCCCAGGCGAGGCTGACGGTGGCGGTGTGGGCCGCACGCGGGAAGTAGTTCTTGATGTCCCTAAAGAAGTCGTTTCGCAAGTCGATAACTGATCTACCCGGCATCGGGCGATTGTACTTGCGCTGACGCGCGTGAATCGAATCTGCCAATTCGGGTGTACAGTGCTCCCACAGCACCGCAGCTTGTGGCAACTCGAGGAAGTCGAACGCGGCAGAGAGTTCGACTCTCAGAAGCCCTTCAATGTCCAGCAAGCTGACATGCGGCTGGGCAACCCGCACCGCATCAAGAACCACATGACCCAGAACGTGGCCTTTTCCAAAGATGTCGGGTATCTGCGAGCCGGGATAGGGCGTTAAAGTGCGTGGCGCCCGGGGTGTCAGCTGCGCGCTGAACGAGTCAGCCCAGAATTGCGGAAGTTGCTCGCGCGTCGCCGCAGCAACAGCCGTGTCGTACCGATCCTCATCCCGAGCCTCGGCCAATGCGGAACCCTCGTATTCTGGCTGCGCAATGGCGGGCGCATCGGCCGGCTCTGGCTCCGGCGTGTCGATCAGCTCGGGCGTCCTGTCCGGATGCAGCTCCTTGAATACGGCTTCCAAATCCTTGACGATGTCGGGCCTCTCCAAAATCTTCGTAATCGGTAGCCCCAACTGATCCACCACGTCGTTGATCACCAGGTTGCGGAACGTCAGCGGCAGCAGGTCGTCGCCCAGGTGCGGCTGCGCCGTAAGCGTGATCTGCGCACCATAACCCTTGCGCGTCAGCTTGCCGGGAATGACGGAGACGGGAATCCGCACCAGGTTCAACGAATAGCCGGGCGAATCGGCCGTGTCGTCTCCCTCGTTGATCCGTCGCAACTCTTGCAGGTGCGCCAGATAGCGGTTCAACTGGTCGAGATAGATGGTCGGTTCGAGCGAAATATCCTTGACCGCGAAGTTGCTATCCTTGAGCTTGAACACCTCCGCGCCACCGTCGCGCTTGATGACGTTGGTCGTGTCGAGCAGGCTGCTCGCCTCGGGCACCGTGGGAACGGCCGGCGCGGAGGCCGACGTGGCACTCGCGGTCGCGGCTGGAGCGCCGCCGCTATCGCCGACGGCAGCACCCAGCGCCAGCGCCATTCCTAAAAACGCCTGATCGCTCCGCCGGGTGACACCTTGCAGCGTGGCCTTGAACTCCTCGAGTTCCTTGTACAGTACTCGCTCCACTTCCTGCCGGTGCTTCGTCAGCCGCGCCTGGCCCCACACGTCGGGCTGCTTGGGCACCACCGAGCCGTAGGTATCAATGTGGTGCTCCAGATAGTCGATCTCTTTGGCCAGCGTTTCGACGGAGCAATCCTGCTGCGTCACCGGCCTCACCCGCATCAGCGCGTGCCGCACCCAATGCTCGGCGCGGGCCTGCGGCAATCCCACCCCTTCCAGTGCGGTGAGAGCAGCCAAAACAACGCAAGTCATTCGGCGACACGACGACATGATTCGGCTCCTTCCGAAACGCATCCCTGGCACACACGCGGCACTTCCATGCAGTGCGACGTGCGACAAGCGCAAGTGTCTCACGCTCAGACTAATGCCCCCACCGACAGCGGCGAATCCCTCGGTTCACCCGGAGACTACCTTACCCCCTATCGGAATAGCACCCGCGCCGCGTTGAGCATAAAAACCCTACAACCGGTACATTTTCACACCGGGAGACTGCGCAGGGGTGCTGCGCCGCGCCGCTGGCTGGCAGCATTCAGAAGGTGCCGAGAAAATCTGGCCCGCTCAAGCCTTCAATTGCTCGTCGTGCCGCATGGCGCTGGGAGGCTGATCCGCGCGGTGCATGTTGGCCAGCGCGGCCTTGGCGCCAGCATGCTGCTCGACGTCGTTGTCTTCCCACTCGATCGACACCCCGCCCGAGAACCCCGCCCGATTCAGCTCCACCAGCAGCTCCTCGGTGCTGGTCGCATCCCGGGCCGTGCCGGCCGTGACAAAATTCCAGCCGTTGTGCTTGTCGCCCATCGGCCGGTGCCCGCCCAGGCGTCCGTTGCGCGTGTAGCCGCGCGCCACTTGCACGCCCTTGATGTGCGCGCAATGAATGCGATCGCCGTAGGTGCGGATGAAGTCGACGCCAGACACTCCCTGCCATTCCATGTGCGAGCAATCGAAGTTGAAGCCCACCGCCTTGGCAAAACCTGCTGCATCCATCGCGGCCAGGTACTCGCCGGCGCTGGCGATATCGCCCATCGCCCGCTCGCTCGGATGGCATTCCAGGTCGAACGTCGTGCCGTATTTCAGACATGCCTGAAATACGGGCGCAAACCGCTCGGCGAGCAGCTCCAAGCTGACCTTGTAGATATCTGGAATCGGGTGCCCGCCCAACGAGCTGGGCAGCGGCGGAAACAAGAACCAGTGGCTCCAGCAATTCGCCGGCGAGCCGACGAAGCCTGACACGGGCACCACGCGATCTTCCAACTGGCCGATGAAGTGCGCCAGCCGCACGCAATTGACCAGCGCCCCCGCGGCCTGGCGCCGCGCAATTTCCGCCACGTCGTGCGGCACGAAGAACGGATCGGTCCGCGGGGGATTGTTGCCGGCCGCGCGCCACTTTGCATACGCCTCGACTGCTTCGCCCCCCAAGAACTGCAGCGTCTTGGCGCTCGGTTCGTCTCCCAGCGCCTGACCTTGCAAGTGCGCGGCCAGCGAGAGAATCTCCAAGCCGCGCTTCTTGGCCTTGTCCACGCGCTCTTTGGCATACGCCTTCGCCCCCGCGTCATCGCCGCAGCGCGCGAGGTCGAGCTCCCACGTGGCCTCTTCCCAGCCGTCGAATCCGGTCTGGGCAATCCAGTCGAGCCACTGCTCCTCGGGCACGTTGCCGAACTGTCCGCGCACCAACCCGATTTGATGGTACGAGTGTTTGCCTTGGCGATGAGTCTTCGTCTGGTGGTGCCCCATGGCGCGTGCGATCTCCCGGTTCGGTCATTGCTAGAGTGGTTCTTGGCAGCGCATCTTATGGCATGGCAAACGGATTGCAAGCGGCCCGGCCGTCACTCCCGCCGGGCCTATTGTAGACCCGCTCGGATTGGCAGCCGCCCTCGTCGGTAGGTAGAGTGAAGGCCATGCAGAGCACGCGCAAACCGGCCAAGAACGATTGAGGAGCTCCACAGTGCAACGGCGCGAATTCTTGTATGCCGCGGGTGCGGCCGGCCTGTCCGTCGCGGCCTCCCGCGCGGCACACGGCGAACCGGCCCCCACACCACATCCGCTCCGTGTCACCCGCTCGGAGAGCGACCGCTTCCGGCTGGATTTTGCGCCGCCCGACGCGCGACCGCTGCGCATTCTGCAAGTCACCGACACGCACTTCGGCAAACGCGATCTGGTGTCCCAGGTCGAAGACCAGCGCAGCTTCGTCGAAATCAAGCGGATGGTTGAGCAATTGCGGCCAGACTTCATCGTCCACACGGGCGATTTCATCAATAACGACGGCGGGCCGAAGATCAGCTTCGAGGCGATCGACGTGTTCGACGATCTCGGCGTGCCCTGGACCCATGCGCTGGGCAATCACGACATCGGCGCGCGTTCTGTCAGCGACTTTCGCCAGCTGATGAAACACGCCGCGGTCGGCGAGTTCCGCGGCCCGGCGGGCGACGAATACGCCTTTCGCCTCGACATTCATCGCCCGGGGCAATCCGCGGCCGACTACACGCTCTTCTGTTTCGACTCTGGCTTTCGCAAGCCACAGCAACGCGTGAATCGAGAGCAGCTCGAGTGGTTTGCCGCGCACATGAATCGCGACGCCCAGCAGAGCATCGCCACTCCCTGCCTGGCGATGATTCACATTCCCGTGGTCGAATTCGAGACCATGCGCGCGGCCAACCGCCAGCAGGGCAACTACGGCGAGAAAGTGTGCTTCGACAACGACACCGGTGATACCTTTGCCGCCTTCCAGAAATCAGCGCGCGTGCGCGGCGTTTTCAGCGGCCACGATCACGAAAACGACTATTGCGGCACGTGGGAAGGCATCGAATTGGTCTACGGCCGCGTCGGCGGCTGGAGCGCTTACGGAGATCTGCCGCGCGGCGGGCGATTGATCGAAATCGATCTGGCAGCGCAAACCTACTCGCATCGCCTCGTGTTTCCGCAGGCATAGCATCGCCATTGCTGCCAGGCCCGAGTGTCCATGAAGCTGGCCAAGATCCAATTGCCCGACGGGCGCCAAACGGCGGCCCTGGTTGACGGCGAAGGCCTGTGGCCGCTGGCAACGTCGGCCGACTATCCGGCGCTCTCGCAAATCCTCGCATCGGCCGATCCGGCCACCGTGACCCGTTCGCTCCTCGGCACAAGCCCTCAGGCGCTGCCGCTCGCTACGGCGAAACTCCTGGCCCCCATCGATCGCCAGGAAGTTTGGGCCGCCGGCGTCACCTATCGTCGCAGCCAGAAAGCGCGGATGGAGGAATCGCAAGGTGCGGCCGTGTTCTACGACCTGGTGTATTCCGCCCCTCGACCTGAATTGTTCTTCAAGGCCACGCCCCATCGAGTGGTCGGGCACGGCAGCCCGGTGCGCATTCGCACAGACGCCAGCTGGAACGTGCCGGAACCAGAACTCGCGCTCGTGCTCAACTCGCGCCTTGAGCTCGTGGGCTACACCATCGGCAACGACATGAGCTCGCGCGACATCGAGGGCGAAAACCCGCTCTATCTTCCCCAGGCCAAGGTCTACGACGGCTGCTGCGCTCTGGGGCCCTGGATCACGCTGGCGGACGCCATGCCCGAGCCGGCAGCTATCGGCATTCAGCTGTCCATCGTGCGCCGCGGCGAGCATGTATTCGCGGGCGCCACGTCGATCGGACAAATGGCCCGCACCTTCGCCGATCTGATCGGCTGGCTGGGCCGCGACAATTCGTTTCCCGACGGCGTGGTGCTGCTGACCGGCACGGGCATTGTGCCGGGCGATGATTTCACGCTGGCCGCCGGCGATCAGGTTGCGATCACGATCGATGGCATCGGCACGCTGTCGAACAGCGTCGTGCAGGGCTAGAAACAGTCTACAACCCTGACGACGGTGAATTCAGAGTGCCACTGCGGCTTGTCCGCCAGTGTCTGTTGACAACTTGTACCAGCAGCCACCCAAAACAGCTTTGAAACTGCTTCGAGTGTCCCCCAGCAACTTGCGCGAACCTTTTGCTGCGCGCGCTGCGTAATGTAAGGATATCGCGCTCGCCCGGACCACTACGGGCGCTACAATGGGAATAGCCGGTACGCCACGGCGAGTTTTCGTTGTTGGCAGAAGCGGCTGCGAATCCCGTCAATTTCCCATTTCCCGGCGCCAGTGACAATCGTCAGAGCTGGCACGACCGTTTGCGTTAAGGCCAGTCCGTAGAACGGTTTGGCATTGCCGCGACCTACGGATTCCGACGGATCACTAGCTCCGTCACGCGCGCCAGGACCGGAGTGCTCGCTACGACTGGCGAAAGTTTCTAAAGTCTCCCCCCTCCGCGAATCGAAACTAACTTCGGAAGGTTTGTTCCGCCGGCAGATGATAGGCCGGTGGAACGGACTGCAGGGGGGAACCTGCCAGGCACGCCGGCATGGCGCGCCGAAATCGGAGCATTCGTCCAGTTGTGGTCGTGCGCCGACCTGCGTTTCTCCTCGCCTCCACTAAACGAGTTGTCACTGTCGCGCCTGAAAAGTCGCGGGAACTTCGTCGTCGAGACGGAGGCAAACCTTAGGGTTTGTGAATTTTCCACGACTGACGGACGCGGCGGAGTGCCGATGTCTTTACCTAGGCTCGGGATCAGAAGGACCTGAACCACGCCCACGGCGAAGCAATTAACGAGGTTACGCCCCGACCCAGATGCTCATGGATGGCTCGGTTGACCCCACAACCGACCGAAGGACCGGATTAAAGGCCAATACACCATGGGCACGGGGCAAGCATGCTCCGCGAAGCAACGCCTCGCGGAGACGAGTTCCCACACCAGCGCGAGTCAATTGGAGAGCCTGCGATGAAGGTCTTCACAACGGGTCAGGTCGCAAAGATCTGTAAAGTTGCCCCACGTACTGTCAGTAAATGGTTCGATTCCGGCCGCTTGAAGGGCTACCGCATTCCGGGCTCTCAAGACCGGCGGATTCCCCGCGAGTATCTCATTCGCTTCCTCAAAGAGCACGGCATGCCCTTGGGAGACCTCGAAGACGAGGCCATGGCCAAGGTGTTGTTGGTCGGTCAGGACCAGGTGCTCATTGAAAACCTGAAACAAAAGCTGCCCTTGGATCGCTCCTTCAAGGTGGCCGTGGCCGCCAGCGGTTTCGAGGCCGGCATTCAGGCCGAGAGCTTCCATCCCGACTGCATCATCGTGGACTTCTCGATCGGTCGGGTCGAGGCCCTGCAGATTTGCCAGAACTTGCGTCGCAATCCCGAATATGCCGACACGATCCTGATCGCCTTGCTGCCCGACGATGGCAGCTCGACCAGCTTCGATCGTTCGAGCATCAACGAGACGTTCAAGAAACCGTTCGACGCGGCCCTGTTGGCCGAGCGTCTGCGGACCCTGATCGGCGCTCGCAAAGAGTTGGTCTAAGCCCCAGGCTTGATCGGCTCCGCTGGTGTGGAAGCGCTCGATTCGCCTTCGCAAACAAGAACCGTCGCGGACGACCCCCGCGACGGTTTTTTTGCGCCCGGAGCAAATCCCGGCGGGCTCCCCTCCCCCGCTTCTGAATTTGCTTGGCCCACGAACCGGCAGCCCGCTGCCCTGCTCCACGGCTTCGTCCTGCCCCTCGACGCCCCGGCCGCGAACCATAGAATGGGGGCTAACTTGCGCGAGCCAAGTCCCCGCCGTCGAACTGGCGCCGGTTAATCCCGCCCTCGGCTCTGCGGTTGATGTCCTGCAAGGCACGCCGACGATCGTATTTCGCCGAGACGGATCGGCCGCATCATGGGCCAGTTGACGCATTTTGACGACGAGGGCGCCAGCCGCATGGTCGATACCAGCGGCAAGGAAATCTCGCTGCGCGTCGCTCGCGCCAGTGGCCTGGTTCGGATGAACGCCGCCACGCAGCTTCTGATTCGCGACGGCAAGCTGTCCAAGGGCGATGTTCTGGGCGTGGCCCGGCTCGCCGGCATCCTGGCCGCCAAACGCACCGCAGAGCTCATACCGCTCTGTCACACGCTGCCGCTCGACGCGGTGGAGATCTCGTTTTCATTCCCGGACGCCGAGCGCGTGCAGATTGAGGCGGTCGCCCGCGTCACCGCCCGCACCGGCGTGGAAATGGAAGCCCTGACCGCGGTCAGCGTGGCGGCCCTGACCGTCTACGACATGTGCAAAGCGGTGGACCGGGGCATGGTGATCGAAGGCGTGCAATTGGAAGAAAAGAGCGGCGGTCGCAGCGGGCACTACGTCCGCGGAAAGTAGCTATTCCCTGGACCGGCCGATTCTTGGTCGGCCTCCTACAGCCTCGAGCCTACAGCCTATTCCGGGATTTCCAGCATGGAGCAAGCGATCGAACAGCCAGATGCGACAGGGCAAACCTGGAAGCGCTTGTACGCCCCGGTGGCCGCCGAATTGGCCGCCGCCGAAGATGCCCTGGCGCGCGAGCTGTCTAGCGCGGACCCGTTTGTCGATGCGCTCGTCAAGCATGCCTTCCGCCTGGGCGGAAAACGTTTGCGTCCGGCGCTGTTGCTACTGGCAGCCAAGGCTGCGGGCGAGATTTCGCGCAGCCACATCGTGCTGGCGGCCGTCGTCGAAATGATCCACACGGCCACGCTCGTGCACGACGACGTGCTCGATGAGGCCAGTTTGCGCCGCCACCGCGAGACGATCAACGCCAAGAGCGACAACGAAGTCAGCGTGCTGGTGGGCGACTTCCTGTTCACCCACGCGTTCGCGCTGGCCAGCTCACTGGAGACCACGTTTGCCTGCCAGACGATCGGCCGCGCGACCAATATCGTCTGCGCGGGCGAGCTGCGACAAATCGGCAGCCGCGGCCAGTTCGCGCTTTCCGAAGCCGAGTATCTGAGCATCATCGAAGCCAAGACCGCGGAGCTTTGTGCGTGCTGTTGCTGCCTGGGCGCACATTACGCCGGCGCTACGCCCGCGACCGAGTCGGCGCTCGAACGCTACGGACGGAATCTCGGCATCGCCTTTCAGATCGCCGACGACCTGCTGGACCTCGTGGGCGACGAGGCCACCATGGGCAAAAGCCTGGGCACCGATCTCGACAAACAGAAGCCCACTTTGCCGCTGATTCATCTGCTGGCCACCCGGCCGACGGCCGGCAGGCGCGCCCTCATCGAACGCGCTGCTTCGCGCGAGCGGCTGGCCCGCGAGCAACTGTTCGCTGAGCTCGACTCCAGCGGCGCGCTGGCATATGCCCAGACCAAGGCGGAGGAGTACGCCGCCGCCGCGCGAGCCGACTTGCAACACCTGCCCCAGAGCGCCGCCCGCGACGTGCTGGTTTCGCTCACGGAGCTGGTGGTGAGCCGCCGCGACTGAGCCCGTCGCGAACCCCGGCTCATCGGCATCCACCAGCCTCCGCGACCGCGCCTCATGGGGGCGCATGCCAGACCCGCATCTCGCTCGAACCAAGCCCGTAGTAGTACCCGGCCACAAGCCATTGCGCATCGGGAGAGAACGTCACAACCTCCACGGGAGCTGAGAAGTCGGCAAATTGGATCAACTCCTCGCCGTTGTCGAGACTCCAGGCGCGCACCGTACCGGCCTCGTCGCCGGTTACCAACACGGAGTCATCAGGACAGAACGCCAGGCAGCGCACCGGCGATGCGTGCCGCAGCACAACCTGCGACGGCACACCTGTGACCGGATCCCATAGCAAGACCTGGCCGTCCTTGCCGGCGCCGGCGAGGATTTTGTCGTCCGGAGAGAACGCCACGCATTCGACTGCCCCATCATGTCCCGTCAGTCGCTGCACATAGCGGTTGCGCCGCAGGTCCCAGAGGCGCACCACTCCATCACCTCCGATGGCCAGCAAATCGTGCTGGTTGGCACACGCCAGCGACGTGACCGAGGGATCGCGGTCGGGCGTGGTCCCTAGTAGCTTGCCCGTGGCGGCATCCCAAAAGCGCAAAAAGTCCGCCGTGTAACGTTGGGTGGTAATCAGCACTCGACCGTCCCGCTGAATCGCGAATCCGTCAGGTTCCTTCTGATTCACCAGGCGGACCGAGCGCTTCGGTCCCAGAACCGGCCCCTGCCGATACACTGCTTGCCTGCTACTTTGGCAGAGCATGCCAATCTCACTCTCGCCGACGGCCGCCAGCGTGTCGATAAACCCGAACTCTCCCTTCCGTTCGTCGATCAACCGTGCCGATCGATCGCGCGTGTCAAATACCATTTGCATGCCGCCTCTGTCGGTCGTGAAAAGATACCGGCTATCCTTGGTGAACACCGCCGCGGAACACTTTGAGTCGGCAACCGGCTCCTTCGCAATCTCCGATCTGCGGAAGTCCCAAATGCGCAAGGAGCCGTCTTGCCCGCAGGTGGCAAAACGCGGCCCCGACGGCGAGTAGCTGGCCGACATGATGCGAACCTGGCGGCTATCGAGTGCACGCACGACCCGATTGGCGGCCCAGTCCCATTCGCGAACGACACCCACCGCGTCGCAGAAAGCCAGAACCCCACGGACGGGCGCGAACGCAACCGCGCCGATCCGGTCGTGCTGTCCGACGTACTCTGCTGCCGTCGTCCAGCCGTCGACATTCCAGAGTTTTACCGAGCGGTGCACGCCGGCGGTTGCCAGGAGTTGACCGTCGGGCGAGAACGCAACACACGTCACGTGCGCCTGGCGCGGCACCAGGCGCGCCAAACACAGATCGAGAGCTACATTACACACGTGCACCGCGCCGTCGCTCGAGCCGGTCGCTAGGTAAAGGTCGTTGGGCGAGAGGGCCAAGGCGTTGACTTCGTCAGAATGCGCAATACGGATGACGCGCGACTCTCTGTTGTCGACAACCCACTCCACGGCTACGTCGCCGGGCGAGCCGGCGACCAGTATCCGCGCACCGTCGCTCGTCCACGCCAGACAATTGATGTTCACGAGCGCAGCGGCCGGCAATTTGCCGCGCGGCTTCTGCGCGGCAACGTCCCACAGCCACAACCGGCCCTCACTGTCGGCCACCGCGATCGTCGCACCGTCCGGCGAAAACCGCGCTACGTTGATCTCTGCGTCTGGCAAGCTCCAGATCGCGCGTGCGTCGCCAGTGGCTGCATCCCAGATGCGGATACTGCCATCGGCACCCGCCGTCAATACGCTGTCGCCGTCGGCGGAAAACTCAACGGTGTGCGCATGGCCCCGGTGTGCTTGTCGCTCGATCGGCATCCCGTGCGCTTTGGCGTGCAGATGGCGCCACAAGAATCCAGGCCGCTCTGCTCCAGCCACGGCCCGATGGCGCGCCAGCACGGTGCTAGCCTTCAGCACATCGTGCGCTTCCAGTGCCTGGTGAGTTTCCTGCATGTCGCGCAAATAAACCAAACGGCGCAGATTGCGCTCGCCTAGCTCCGCCCGGCCGCGCGCCTCCTCGGCAACTTCCAGCGCCACGTCCATCTGTCGCGAATGCCACAAAGCGCCCGCCGTGAGAACGATGACCGCCACCAACGTACCGGCCATTGCGACTGCGGCCGCCGGACGGCGCCGCGACCATTTGAGTAAACGACCCCACTCGCTCAAGGGTCGCGCCCACGTCATCTCGTCGGCCAGATAGCGCCGCAGATCGGCCGCCAGCTCCACCGCCGAAGCGTACCGGTCGTGCGGCCGCCGCGCCATGGCTCGCAAACATATGGCTTCGATGTCTGCCGGCAGGTCTTTGCGCATGCTCCGCGGCGCAGCTACGTCCTCCGTGGCAATCCGTCGCAACAATTCCGCCGGACTCTCGGACACGAACGGCGGCCGACCCGTCACGCACTCGTAGAGAATCGTCCCCAAACCATAAACGTCGGCCCGCGGCCCCACCGCTCCCAACGTTGAATCGACTTGTTCCGGCGCCAGGTAGGCCGGCGTACCCAAGATCGCTCCCGTGCAAGTGCGGGCCTCTCCGGCATCGATGAGCTTCGCTAAACCAAAGTCTGTCAGCTTGGGCACGAGATCGGCCAGCGGGTCCCTAACCGCGTCTGCCGAAGCGTCGTGCAGCAATTCCTCGTCGCCTGCCGCGGCGCGGGGAATGGGCTCGAGCACGACGTTCGCCGGCTTCAGGTCGCGGTGCAACACGCCGTGACGATGCGCGTGCTCGACGGCATCGGCCAATTCGGCCACCCAACGCGCCACCAGCCGCGGTGGCAGTCGTCCTGCGAAATCGTTCACAACGGTCGTTAGCGATCTGCCCTCGCTATAAGCGCTTACGATGTAACACAAAGGCCCGGAGCGATCGACTTCCAGCACCGAGACGATGTTCGGATGCGACAAGCGCGCCGCAGCGATGCCTTCACGCAGGAACCGTTCCCGCAGCTTGAGCGAGAACAGCGCCTCGGGATGCGGCACTTTCAATGCCACCTGCCGCCGCGCGGCCGGATCCCAAGCCAGATATACCACTCCGTGGCCGCCACTACCCAGCTCGCGAATAATGTGGAAGCGGCCGATCTGTCGGCGGCCCGCCCCACCATCCTCGCGAACGCTCGCTGGAGCGGTCGCTGACGGCACAGCGCTCGTGCGGCGCACCCGATCGATCAGCCGCAGGCACTTCACTGAGTCGGCCAGCGCCTGGCGCGTTGGCGCCTGCAGGTGCGCCACATCCACCGCCGCCCGTTCTGAATTACGACGCCCGGTGCGCACGCGCTCGTCGAATTGTTCGAGCAAGTCGATCAGGCTGTCGTCCACGGCTCGATCCTCGCACGAATCCAGGCTACTGGCGGCGCAACTCGCTCTTGAGCTGCTCGATGGCCCGCGCCCAAAGTTTGCGGGCGGCATCCGCCGACCGGCCCAGAATTTCGCCGATCTCGTTGAAGGGTCGCTCGTCCCAATTGCGCAACTCGATGACCAGGCGATAGTCATCGGGCAGCCGCGCCAGCGCCGCGTTCAAGCGAGTTGCCTCTTCGGCCGCCACCATCTGACTGCCCGGCGACGGCACGGCCACGTCGACCGGGCCCTCGTGTTCCGCGTCGCTGAAACCGCCGTCCAAAGAAACCTCGCGGCTCAGTTCGCGCTTTTGCGTGGTGCGATACCGACGCGTCTCAGCCTGTAGGTTATTGAGCAGCGCGCCGCGCAGCCAGGCAATCAGTTCCGCTTCCGTATCGCCCCGGAAGCGGGCAAAGTTGCGCTTCACTTGCAGCAGCGTTTCCTGCACCAGGTCCGAGCCGCCCATCTTGGCACGAAGTTTCGCCGGCAGCCCCTGATTCGCCACCAGCAGCAGGTACGGCCGACAGGCCGTAAACAGCCGATTCAGGGCCTGCTCGCAGCCTGCACGCGCAGCGGCGATGTCGGCGGCGAACGGATCGGCCGGAGTGCCACCGCGCTCAGGTTCTATCGGCGCATCCACCGGTTCGAATGACGACGTCATGCAGTTGCGATTCGGAAGGTTGGTCGAGGAGCTGCTGCGCCCGTAGTGAACGTCGCAGCGCTCCCGAGACTCCTATCGTGGCCGTCACCGGGGGGGAGTGCAATACGACAACGATTTTTTTGCGCAAATCTGGAAATTATGTCCGCTTCGACTCGGAAGCGCAGATAGGGGCTTGAGAATCGCTGCGCCGCTGCGTTGGTAGGTGCGGTGGCCGCCCCTGCCAAACGTGCAACTGCACGCGGACGATGGTTTCCGCACGCGGTGGTTGAAGTCCACCTTCGCCTTAACTCTGGAGACGCTCGTGAAGAATTCGATCCATTGTTTTCTGGCCGCGTGCGGTATCGCGCTGTGCCTGGCCACAACTGCATCGGCCGCCTTCGTGCCGCCGAGTCTGCCAGTCGGTTCTCAATATCAACTGGTTTTCGTCACGGCCGGAGTTCGCGATGCGACCAGTACGGACATCAACGATTATAACGCGTTTGTGACCGCTCAAGCGGCGCTCAACCCATTGCTGCCCGCCACGACCTGGCACGCGATCGGCTCGACGGATGCGGTCGACGCCGCCAGCAACGCGCCCTCCGGCGGCTTCGACGTCTACAACACGCAGGGCATCCAGGTCACAGGCAGCGGCGGCATCTACGCCTTCACGCTGCTCAACCCGATCAAATACGACCAATACGGCGTGGCCACGAACGGGCCAGTGTGGACCGGCTCGAACTATGACGGGACCGGATTCCCAGCCTATGAACTCGGTGAAGCGGGGGAGCTAATGACAGGCTTCTCGACAGCCGCGACGTTCGGCCTGTGGGCCTCGGACGATCCGTTCACCTGGTTTGCAGAGGATGAACTGCCGTTGTACGCACTGAGCGAACCGATCACGGTCGTGCCGGAGCCGAGCACCGTCCTGCTGCTCAGCACAGCCCTGATCATGGCCGGCATGCGCTCGCTCACCCGCAAACGCCGACTCGCAGACCGCGCATGACGCGCGGCCACGACAGCCGGACGGATGTAGCTGCCGTGCAATTGCAGACGACGGATTTTTTCGTACAAATCTGGAAAAAATCGTCCACTCGCGCAGGCTAGCGCAGATAGGGTCCTGAGTAAAGTCTCTCCGTCGCAAGGGCTGCGGCGGCCGCGCATCGGTGAGGGAACACACCGCACTCAACCAACCCAACGCTCGTGCGCAGCATGTCGAAACCTGACGCCACTGCGCTCGAGTCTGTGCTCAGATCCATGCGAGCGTCTGCGTCCAAGCCGATCGCGGCTGAGCCCGCCGACGCTCACTTCATCGGCCGCCGCCCCCAAATCGCCCGCCTGCCCCGCTGGCAGCCGGTCGCGGCCCTTCGCCGAGAAAGCCGCTAGTGAACTAACACGCCTACCCGCCGCGTTCGTCGATCACAACCGGCCGGGTCCGTTTTTGTTCACCGTTGAGCGCCTACGTCGCGAGCGAGGCGCCCGGCATCCCTGCGACTCACCAGCGAGGCCTTACGACAGGCCTCGGGAGGACCTGACTTCATGGGCAATGTGACTCTTTTCGTACGTCTTGCGGGCGCCGCGTCCAAGCATCTCGAAAGTCCGCGGGCCACTTCGGTGCGCGCGCTTCACCGTGCAGCGCTCTCGGTCATTGTCACGCTGGCGATAAGCACGCAGGCAACACACCTATCTGCGGCGATTGTTAACGGCGGCTTCGAGACGGGAGACCTGACGGGTTGGCAAAGCGTAGCTGGCTTCTCGCAGGCGGTTGCCTCTGAAAATATGTTCGGATTCGTTCCCCGTGCAGGAAACTACGCCGGCTCGGTGGACACATATGCCGCCAACTGGAGGCCAAGTGATCTCAGCCACCTGCGGCAAACGTTCAACGCGGGCATCGGCGATACGCTACGTTTCAGCTACGCGGGCCACTATGACGGCCAAACCGTGGATCCGTTCTCTCCCTTCTTCGCCGGCACAGCAAGTTTCGCCGTTTGGCTGACGTTGCCGAATGGGAGCAGCCAGACATTCCTTTCTGCTTCCGACAGTTACATCTATTGGACCGATCAAGTGATTTCCATTCCTGCGGCGGGAACATATAGCCTGAACTTTCGCACCACAGCGCAACTCTACCAAGGTGGCGCCTTCTATACCGCGGGCATGTACGTCGATGAAGTCTCGCTCGATGCGCTCTCGAGTCAGGACTTGCCTTTCTTACCCAATGAGACTCTTCCCGGTACCCCCGGTGAACCACCGATTTTCGTCTTCGAAGACGTGCCCTCCGGCCAGTGGGTCGACCCGCCGATGGCCGCTGGCTTCGCCTATGAAATGACCTCCGATTCGCTGTTCACTGGCATCCTCGATTTCCCCACGGGCTTCACCCAACCGTTCACGGTTGCCGTCGGCGACTCGATCCTGGGGCAATACGGACCGGGACAAAGCGTCGACTTCACCAGCTTCGCTGGCGGCGGCGTTGCCAACTTTAGTGTCACCGGGCTCGATCCCGGCGCGGATCCCAACAGTCCCACGGCGTTTCCGCTACGCCTCTTGTTCAACACCAACACGGCCGACTTCACGATGCAGGCGATCCTCGAGGTCCCCGAGCCGTCGAGCTGGATGTTACTGGTTCTCGGCGTTGTTGGCGTCGGCGTCATGGGTGTGCGGCGCTGAGCGCCGTCAGGCACCCGCACGACCATTCAGTTTCCGGTCACAAAGAAGGTTACCCAATGAAGGCACTTTGTCGTATCGCGCTGATGGCAGTCGCTCAGTTGATAGTGATTTCCACGGTTACTTCAGCCGTGGAGATTTTTTCAGCGGGACTCCAGGTTCCCGAAACTCTTTCATTGGCGCCCATCTCGTTCGGCATGTACGGCGGTAACTATTTCGTGCCGGATCCAGGGGGTGGCGCAAGTCAGCTTTGGATTGTTCCGCCAAGTGGTGGCGCCCCAGTGGCCGTGGCCAACGATACGGCGCAGGGCTTTGCGATGAAGGATTGGAAGGGCGGGATGTTCCTGCCCGCTGACTACGGAGTTCACGGCGGAAAGTATCTGATGACCACCCAATACGGCCTGGCCGGTTTCGATTCCAGCGGGACTCTGAGCACCATCACCAATCAATCCACCCTAGGGTTCGCCGGCGACGGCTTCCTGATACGACCGAGCGCGTTCACCACTCCGGGCATGGCACCGAACGCATTCGGGTCCAACGGCGGAAAGGTATTCGCCACGTATCAATCGACAGAGTATTGGCACAGTTATCCCCTCGACCCATTCGATCCCTTCTCTGAACTAGTCTATGAGTTTCAATTTCAAGGCGACGGAGGAATTGGCGTACTCAATCCCAACGGGACGTACCAGCCTTTTCGTCGAGTCACGTTTTCCGATACCGGGAACCAGAACCATTCCGCTCCCTTCGGAATGACCTGGTCCCCGGCCGAATTTGGGGATTTTGACGATCGGCTGTTGGTAAGCTCCGCGTCATCGGGCGACATCGTCGCGCTCGACGAAACCGGCACCCAAAGCGACTTTACCCAAATTGCGCTGCGACCGGGTGAACGGGGGTTGCGACAAATGTCATTCGTGCCCGAAGGATTTGACCACCTCACCGGCCTGTTACTGGTCTCTGTTTCCGGCAGTCAGCAGGGAGGCGGCGCGCTGGGACGATTGCTGGCGCTCACTGCGAGCGGTCAGATCGCGTACGAATTGCGCCTGGGCTCGGAATTCGACAAGTTTGATCCGCGCGGTGTGGCTTTCACTGCGGACGGTCGCATTCTGGTCAACGACGCGTCGGATCCGATCTACATTTTCGACACGGACGAATTCGTTGCCGTCCCTGAGCCGTCGAGCTTCGCACTACTCTCGCTCGCACTCGTAGCGCTCGGATGGAAATGTCGGCGCAGCCGCATGACGCAGATCTAATGAACTTCCACTAGCGATTCCGCTCAATTCTGGAGACCACAAATGCCTCTACGCGCAGCTTCCATCGCGGTCCTGACGTTCGCACTGGCCACGACAGGTTCAACGCACTGTCCGGCCGCCACCATCAGCGACTACTTCAACAACTATGGCACCGTGGCAACCAACGTTGCCGGGTTGGGCGTCGCAGGCGGCGGTTGGGCTGGTCCCTGGGCCGGAAGCTCCGTCCCCGATTACGCGCCGGGCGTCAACTTGACCTATTCAGCGCCGGGATACGACAACTCCGACAACGAAACGGGCCTCGAAGACGGCGCCGCGCAGCAGGGCAGTGACCCCAATGTCGGCAACTCGGCCGATCGGAGCCTGGCCGTCGACTTTACGGGCACGATCTGGGTCAGCGCATTAGCAAAAGTCGACGGGGTTGGCCGCGCGCGCGTCGCTTTCGACGCTCCACGCGTCGTCGGGCCCATCTATGGCTTCCTGTGGGGCGACGGCAACGGACTGGTGGGCGGCGGCGTGACGTACAACAACTTGAACACGACGGATACAAGCTCGCCGGCGCGATTCTCGGCCGCGGATACCCACTTGATGCTCATGCGCATCGGCATCGGTGTAACAAACACAGACTTCGCTCTGTGGGTCGACCCGGACCTGACGGGCGGCGACATCGGCTTGCCGGCGCCGTTGTACAACGTGTCGGCAAGTAACAACGTCATGATCGGGACGACGCTTCAAGAAGTCGGCGTGGGATTCTTCGGCAGCGGGGCGCCGTCGGGGCGGTTGATTGACGCCGTGCGAGTCAGTAACGACATTGACGGCTTCTATCGCGTGACCGCTGTGCCAGAGCCGACCTCGCTGCTGCTGGCTTCGCTGGCCGTCATTGGGCTCGTCGTGTCCAACTCCTTGCGGCGGCTTGCGCGATCCTCTCGATCGCAATTGCATTAAGGCCCGTACCGCTACAAGTCAAACCTGTTTGTCCGACGGATGCGCGCTGGGTGGCAACGTTGGGTCGCGGATCAGCCGCGCCCGCAAATCCGTCACCTTGCGCGCCTTCTCTTGATGCCGCCGGGCAATCGGTCATAAAATGACCGACAGCAGCTAGTTGCGCGCTCCCAGTGCGCGGGCGAGCCCGTTGTGCGTCCCCAGACAGCCGGTCGACCAGCCCAGCGCGCTGCAAAACGACGATTCACAACTCTTACATGGCCGAAGACTACTATCAGACCCTCGGCGTCGGCCGCGACGCCTCGCCGGCCGATATCCAAAAGGCCTATCGTAAGCTCGCGCGCCAATATCACCCGGACCTCAACCCTGACGACAAGACGGCCAAGGGCAAGTTTCAGGAAGTGCAGCGGGCCTTCGACGTCTTGAACGATCCCGGCAAACGCGAGCTGTACGATCGCTACGGCAGCTCCTTCGAGTCGATGGGCGCCGGCGCGGCCGGCGGCGGTCCGCGGGCGGGACGGCAAGCCTGGACGGGCGGCCACGGCGGCGAAGAAATCGACTTCAGCCAGCTCTTCGGCGATCGCTTTGGCGGCGAAGACCCCAGTGGCATGTTCGGCGACATGTTCACGCAGTTTCGCCGCGCCGGCGGCGGACGACGCGGCCGCCAGCAACGCCCGACCCAAGGCGTCGATGTCGCCGCCGAAATCGAGATTCCCTTCGGCACGGCGGTGCTCGGGGGCGAAACGCACATCTCGTTGCAACGTCCCGATGGCCACGTGGAAACGCTGGCCGTGAAGATTCCCGCCGGCATCTCCGAGGGCAAGAAGATTCGCCTTCGCGGGCAAGGCCAAAGCGCCGACGGCGGTCCCGCGGGCGACCTGCTCATCACCGTTCACGTGGCCTCGCACCCCTGGTTCACGCGGCAAGGCAACGACCTGGTCGTGCGCTTGCCCATCACGCTGGCCGAAGCGGCTCAAGGCGCGAAAGTCGACGTGCCCACCCCGCGCGGCACCATCCGGCTGACGATTCCTCCCGGCACCTCCAGCGGCAAAAAACTGCGCGTTAAAGGTCACGGCGTGGCCGGCCGCAATGGCGAGGCGGGCGACTTGTATGCGGAAGTGCAAATCGTGCTGCCCGCGCCCCTGGACGATGAAAGCCTGGAGCTGGTCAAGAAGTTGAACGAGCACATCGAAAGCACGCACCCGCAACAGCCGCGGAAGGACTTGCGATGGTAACGGCGCGCGCCGCGCTCGATGCACTGCTGCCACCGGGCTTCGGCTCGCGATTGCTGGCCGCGGCAGATGCTGCGCAACCCGTCCTCTTGCGGCTCGATCCGCAGCGTCGCGCAAAAGTGATGATGGCCCTGGTTGCCCTGGTACTGCTTGGAGCGTTCCTTGTAGCACTGGCGTATCTGGGCGGACGCCGCTTGCGGCGCATGGCGCGCAAGCGGACGCGCGAGGTTCGGCCCACCGACAACGATTGGTATCGCAAGCCGTTGGTCCCGCCCGCGTCGGCAGCGGCGCCGCACGAGCCGGAAGGACGCGGCTAGAATATCGTGGCGGATTCGCGACGTTGGCGGCCGTCGCTGCCTGTTCCGATGTGCAGTCCAAGTGCGCCCATGGCTTCTCAGCGGTTTCGACGCCACGATCGCCTGCGATCCGGAGCGGATTTCGCCCGGACCTACGCCCGTCGCGCGAGCGCATCGGACGGCATGCTCCTGATCTACGTCCGCGAAAACACGCTGGGCCACGCGCGGCTGGGACTCTCGGTGTCGAGAAAGGTGGGCGGCGCCGTCGAGCGCAATCGCTGGAAGCGCGTGCTGCGCGAAGCGTTTCGCCTGTCGCGCGACCGATTGCCACCCGCCATCGATCTGGTCGTCATTCCCCGCGCAGATGCTTCACAAGCTCAGCTGTCCACAGCGGCCGAGTCGCTCGTGAAGGTGGCCAACCGGGCGGCGCGAAAGCTGGCGCCACCGACACCTGACGCTTAAGCGCGACGGTACCGGTTGCTGCAGTGTCGCACCGAACGTCACGCGGCTCGCTTGCCATGTTCGGCCGCGAGAGCGGCCCAGGTCTGCTAGCGGCGGGCTTTAGCCCGCCGACACGCGCTACGAGAAACCGAATGTGCCGCACGCTTCGGCGACAGAGATCTGATTGCCATCGCGTGTCTGCCACGCCGACGCGCGCGGCACGTCGCCTTTCGCGTAGTCATTCCGTCAGCGCCAACCGAAAACCGGCGCCCTACGCCGCGCGATGCTCCTTGAACGACGTAGCGTTCCCGCGCGCCGTCAGCAAGTGAATGGCCGCGCTCAGGCCGTGCAGCGCTTCGTCGATCTGTTGCGTCTCGCGCAGCAACCGCAAATTGTCCGCCAGCACGGCCTGCAGCTTGACAATCTCGCCCTTGCTCTCGGCCACGGCGGTCAGGCCTGCCACGAGCCGGGCGAAATCCGCTTGCAACGCGCCAATCTGCTCCAGCGACGTGCGCACTTCGCCCCGCTGCAATTCGCGCTCGGAGCGCATCGAGTCGAGCACGGCGACCAAGCGCTCGTCGCGCTTGCCGTCGTGCTCCTCGAACTGTATCGCCACGCGCGCAAGCGCCTGCTCCCACAGCGCGGCCTGCTGCTCGTTGCGCAACTGGCTCTGCTCGGCCAACGCGTCGAAGGCGCCGGACCAGATTTGCAACTGCCGCTCGAGCGTAGCGTCCATCGCCTGCAAGTTGGCCTGTCCCGCGGCTTCGAGCGCCGCCAGCATCGGCGCCATGTTCGCATCGGCCGTTTCAAACCGGTGCAGCAGTTCGCGTTCCGCGCGACGGTCGATCGTGTGCAGAATGCCGCGGTCCGTGCGCTCGCACAGAAACAAGCAAAACATCATGCTCGTGGCGGCGATCAGGGCCACCGTCGTCGTGTTGAAGGCGGTGCCCATCTCGGCGACCACGGTGGGAAGCTTGTCGCCCAGGTCAGCGGCCTCTTGCCCGCCCAACGCCGTGCCAAAGTGAACCACCGTGCCCAAAAAGCCAAGCATCGGCGTGACCCAGCAAATGAACCGCACCAGGGCATAGCGCGCGTGCGCATCTTCCTCGTCCAGGTCGGCCAGATAACGCAAGTGGTCCTTGAGCTCGCCGGCCGAGCCCTGCTCTTTCAAGTAGGCCAGGGCTCCGGCGATCCGCCGGCCCATTCGCGACTCTTGCAACCAGGCGGGTTTCTTCTGCAACGTGGCCAGGTGCACCGTGGCGTGGGCCACCGGTTCGCGCGCCCCGCGGGCGGGCAGCCACGACTGCTTGAGCGCCAACATCTCGCTGGGGAAGCCGCACGCCCGAAACACCACGTCGGTCACGCCCCAGATGAAGAACCACACGATCACGTATTCCACCGCGTGCTCGGACGTGTACCGCGCAATCATCGTGTCCTTGAGCGATTCCTGCGCAATAAACAGGTAGTACAACACCGTCAGCGCCGAGGCCACCAACATCGGCAAGTCCAAAACCCTCGGCAACGACGGTTTACGCGCGGCAGCCATGCATCACTCCCGGAGTTTGTGCGCACTGGAACGGGCTCGGCGCGCTGCGGACGCGCGGAACCCAAGAATTGGGCCACGCATATGACGGGCCCGCGGCAGTTGTGTCAAGGTCAAGGCCCCAAGAGGCTGTAGGCTGAAGGCCGTAGGCTGTAGGCTATAGGAAAGAAGCTGTCCGACCCTTGGACAATGCAAATCGCATGAAACGCCTCGGAACAGTGCTTTGGGAGCTCCCGCAAAATTCGCTCGTCGGAGCGGTCCGCGCCTACCAACTGCTCATCAGCCCCTGGCTGGGCCCGGTCTGCCGCTACGAACCGACGTGCAGCAACTACATGATTCAGGCGGTGCGGAAATATGGCGCGGCTCGGGGAGCCTGGAAAGGCCTCCGCCGCATTCTCCGCTGTCACCCGTTCGGCTCCAGCGGATATGACCCGCCCTGACCTCCTCGGTTGGCCGCCCCATTCCAGCAGCGGCCGCCCTGCTCCACAATCCGCGTGCAAAGCGGTCTTGACTGCTACCGTGGGCTGCCGATATTCTCCCGCCCTCGTCCAGCACGACCGCAGAAAGATTGCGCGAGTCGGGCGGGGTTCGCGGCGCCTGCGCTTAGCGGATCCGCTCCTCACTTCGCAAAACTGCGCCGGGTTTGACGAACACATCTGAGAGGTTCATTTCTCTCTCGGCGTAACGCTCGAACGTCAGTCGTGCAGGATGCACACTCGGGCCAGCGCCGAAAAATGAGTCGTCGGAGCAAGGCATGAAGCTTTGCCGCGGGTTGTTCCTGTGCGGACTGATGGCACTTAGCGGTTGTGCTGCGCCCGCGCTGCGCTCACAAAGCCCGGAAGACATGGCCGGCCTTGTCGAATCGAGCACCCGCCTGATTGGCGAAGTGGCCCGGCCTTTCGGTCACACCTACGTCAAAGTCGAATCCGTCGCTCTGGTGACCGGGCTGGACGGCACGGGCTCTGATCCCGCCCCTTCGCACCAGCGCGCGGCCCTGTTGCACGAATTGCAGACCATTGGCGTGCAGAATCCCAACCACTTGCTCGCCTTGCCATCGACGTCGCTGGTGCTGGTACGCGGCTTCCTGCCGCCGGGCGTGCAAAAGGGCGATCGATTCGACCTGGACGTGCAAGTGCCGACCCGCAGCGAAACGACGAGCCTGCGCAACGGCTGGCTCATGGAAACGCGGCTCACCGAGCTCACCGTGCTCGAAGGCCAGATTCGCGAAGGCCACACTTGGGCCCTGGGCGAAGGCGCCCTGCTGGTCGATCCGTCGGCCGAAGGCGAGAAAGATCGCGCACTGCTGACGCGGGCGCGCGTGCTGGGAGGCGGCTCGGCGCTCAAATCGCGCGACCTGGGATTGTTCATCGTGCCGGAAGCAAAGTCGGTCCGCACGGCGTCGCTCATCGGCCAGTCGATCAACCGCCGCTTCCACACGTTCTCCCGCGGCATCAAGACAGGCGTTGCGAATCCGCGCACCGACGAGCGCGTCGATCTGAAAATCCACCCACGCTACAAAGACAACCTGGCCCGCTACATTCGCGTCGTCCGTTCGCTGGCCCTTCAGGAAACAACCGACGAGCAGACGCGCCGCCTGGAGCTCTTGGAGCGACAGTTGCTCGACCCGATCACGTCGCTCACCGCGGCGCTGCGACTCGAGGCCATTGGTGCGCCCGCCGTGCCCACGTTGACCAAAGGCATCGAGGCCGGCGATCCGGAGGTTCGCTTCTACGCTGCCGAAGCGCTCGCCTACCTCGACGAAAGTGCCGCCGCCGCTCCGTTGGCACGGGCCGCGCGAGAGGAGCCGGCGTTCCGCGCCTATGCGCTGGCCGCGCTGTCGACCATCGACGACATGTCCGCCCACGAAGAGCTTGTCAAGCTCCTGGAAGTCTCCAGTTCCGAGACGCGCTATGGCGCCTTCCGGGCCCTGTGGGCCATGAACTCCAGCGATCCGCTGATCCGCGGCGAAAACCTCGGCGGCCAGTTTAGCTATCACGTGCTGAACACGGCCGGCCCGCCCATGATCCACGTCACGCGCAGCTACCGGCCCGAGTTGGTGCTGTTCTCGCATGACCAACAGCTGAAAGCTCCCTTTGTGCTCGAAGCTGGCAAGTCGATCCTCGTGAAGGGCGCCGGCGACAAGGTCACCGTCAGCAAGTTCGCCGTCAATCAGACCGACCAGAAACGCGTCGTGTCCACCCAGGTGGACGACATCATCCGCGCCATCGTCGAGCTGGGTGGCACGTATCCCGACGTCGTGCAGGCTCTCCAGCAGGCCAAGAACAGTGCCGTGCTGGACTGCCGTTTCGAGGTCGACGCGCTGCCCGACGGCAGCCGCGAGTATCGCCATCGCGACGAAGGCTCCCTGGCCGACGAACAGCCCAATACGGTGCAGTCCATCGAAGTGGCCAGCCCGCTGCCGGAGCTGTTCTTCTCCAAGCGGCGTAAGACGGCCCGCTAGGCCGGCGCCGGTCGACAGCCGGCCGCACCAACGCCCCCAGAAATGCGCGAGATTTGCTTGGCGCGCCATCGCCTGCCGTTGGCGTTCCCGCTTCCTTCGTCAGCCTGCAGCCTTCGGCCGCCAGCCTAAAATGGGCCAGCTTCCGGCCAGTCTCCTTGATAAAATAAGGAGTCTGTATCTGGCTCGTTCCGGCGTTACCATTTGGCTGTTCGCCGGTGTCTTTCCCCGCTGGCTGCCACGCGCATGCTTAAAGCCCTGGAACTCGTCGGCTTCAAAAGCTTCGCCGACAAGACGCGGCTGGAGTTTCCGCCGGGCATTACGGTCGTCGTCGGCCCCAACGGCTCAGGCAAGAGCAACGTCGTCGACGCCATCAAGTGGGTCCTCGGCGAGCAGAGCGTCAAGACGCTCCGCGGCAAGGAAATGGCCGACGTCATCTTCAATGGCTCGGGGGCTCGCCGCCCCCTGAATGCCGCCGAAACCACGCTCACGTTGGACAATGCCAGCCGCAGGCTGGCCATCGACACCACCGAAGTCCAGATCACCCGCCGTGTCTACCGCAGCGGCGAGGGCGAGTATCTGATCAATCGCCAGCCCTGCCGGCTGCGCGACATTCGCGACCTGTTTGCCGGCACCGGCATCGCCACCGAGGCCTACAGCGTCATCGAGCAGGGCAAAGTCGATGTCTTGCTGCAATCGTCGCCCCGCGACCGGCGCATCATCTTCGAAGAGGCCGCCGGCATCAGCCGCTTCAAGGCCAAGAAGCTGGAGGCCATGCGCCGGCTGGACCGCGTCGAGCAGAACCTGCTGCGGCTGTCCGACATTGTCGACGAAGTGGAAAGCCGGCTGCGTGCCGTGCGCGTTCAGGCCGGCAAGGCCCGGCGCTACAAGGAATACTCCGACCGCCTGCAAGCCCTGCGCACACAGATGGGCGTGGTCGATTGGCGGGCGCTGAGCGAACGCCTGGCCCAGCTGGAAGGCGACCTGGCCATGTTGGGCGCCGAGAATGCCTCCTGCCAGTCGCAGGTCGAATCGCTCGAGTCCCAATCGCTGGGCCTGGATGCCCAGATCGCCCAGGCCGACGCAGCCGCCCGCGCCAGTGACGAACTCGTGGCGCGCAATCGCGAGCGCATCGCCGCGCGGGAGTCAACCACCGAGCACGAGCGCCGCCGCTCGCGCGACCTGGAAGATGAAGTGAGCCGCTATCGCCGGCAACTCGTTTCCATGAGCGTGCGCGCCGGCGACCTGGAATCGCAACTGCGCGAAGTGGGCGAAAACCTGACGACCGCCGAAGTCGAACATCGCGAAGTCGCTCTGCGCCTGGCCGAAGACGAGCGCGGACTCACCAGGCTGACCGCGCAGGTAGACGAATTGCGCTCTTCCGTCGAGCAGCGGCGCGCTGCCCATCTCGAACAATTGCGCAGCGCGTCGACGCTGGGTAAAGAAATCAGCGGCTATGAATCGAAGGTATCGTCGACCAGCGCCGCTCGGCAGCGCGGCGAAAAGCGGCTGGCGGAACTGCAGACCGCCTGCGAGGTGCTCGCCCGCGACGTGGAACAGTTTCGCGCAACCCTCGCCGAACTGGAACCGCAATGTGCCGAGCGCCACGCCGAGCTCGACAAGCTGCGTAACTGCCTGGCCGAAAATCGCAAGGCGGCGACCGAAGCCCGCCGGCAACTGGCCGAACTGCGCGCACGACACACCGGCGCCAGCGAACGCGCCAACGTGCTCGATGAGCTGGAAAAGCGGCTGGAAGGCGTGTCCGCCGGCGTCAAACAGCTGCTGGCCGCCGCCCAAGCGCCCGATGCCGGCGTGTTTCGCCACGTGCGTGGCATGGTGGCCGACTTGCTGCACGTCAACTTCGAGACGGCGCCCCTGGTGGAGATCGCTCTCGGCGATTTGGCCGGCTGCCTCGTTGCCAGCGGCGGTCGAGAGGTCATCGAACAACTGCAACAAACGGCCTCGCTCGCCGGACGCGTCGGCATCGTGCGGCTCGACGCGCCGCCGGCCAAGACCCATCTGGATGCCGTCGACCTGGCCGGGCGGCCGGGCGTGCTGGGCAGGGCCGACACCTTGGTCGAGACCGCCCCCGAGTTTGCCGTGCTCGCGCGCCGCTTGCTCGGCCGCACCTGGATGGTCGAATCCCTGACCGATGCGTTGGCTTTGGCCGAAGGCGCCGGGCGCGGGCTGAGTTTCGTGACCCGCGCCGGCGAACAACTCACGGCCGATGGCACGCTCTATCTCGGACCGCGCCATTCGTCCACGGGCCTCATCTCGCGTCGCGCGGAGCTGCGCGTGTTGCGGCAACAGATCGCCGAGATTGCCGCCGCAGTCGAGACTCACCAACGTGCAGCAGCCGACCTGGACACGCGCATCGCAGCGGACGAGGCCACGGCTCAGACCCTGGGGACGGAATGCGACCAACTGGCCCGGGAATTGGCCCGCCAGAAACTGGCAACCGGAGCCGCGGAAGAGCGCCTCTCACAACTCGAAAAACAGCAGCAGGCCGTTGCTGCCGATCTGGCTGCCGTCCATAGCGAGCACGAGCGGGCCGCTGCCGATTTGGACGATACGCGCGCGCGCCTGGCCGCCGTGGACGACGCGGTGTCGGAACTGGAAGCCCGCATCGCGGAAAGTTCGCAGCAGGTGATCCAACTCGAAGAGACTTTGCAACGCTTCAGCCGCCAGGCCGCCGCCAGCAAGATCGACGTTGTCAAAAGCGAGCAAAAACTGGCGCACCTTCGCGCCCAGCAGAGCCAACTGGAACGCGATCAGCAGGAGCGCGGCCGAGCGCTGGTCGACGGCCGCACGCACCTCGAAACGTCGCTGGCCCGGTTGCTCGATTCGTCACGCGCCATCCTGGCAGCCGAAAGCGAGCTGGCGGAGCTCTACTTGCGCAAAGAGCGTTTTGCGGCCGAGGCCGGCCGCCAGCAACAGACGCGCAGCCAATGGCAAGCGCAGAAGGCCCAGTTCCATCACGACGCCCAGCGCCTCCGCGGCAAGATTCGCAAGCTCGAAACGCGCCTGCACGCCAAGGAGCTGGCCGCGGGCGAAGTGCGGCACGAACGCACCAGCCTGGCCGACCGCCTGCGCGAGGACTACGGCATCGAGCTGGCTACCCTGGAACACGAGCCGACCGCCGAAGAACTGCTGGAACGCACGGCCGTCGAGCAGGAAATTGCCGAACTGCGCGGCAAGCTCAACAGCATCGGCGGCGTGAATCTCGACGCGCTGGCCGAGCTCGACGAGCTCGAAGCGCGCTACGCCACGCTCTCGGCTCAGCACCAGGACCTGTCGAGCGCCAAGGCGTCGCTGGTGAACATCATCGGCAAGATCAACGCCGACAGCCGGCGCCTGTTTGGCGATACGTTGGAAGTTGTGCGCGAGCACTTTCAGTCGCTGTTCCGCAAATTGTTCGGCGGCGGGCAGGCCGACATCGTGCTGGAAGAAGGGGCCGACATTCTCGACAGCGGCATCGAGATCGTGGCCCGGCCG
Organism: Pirellulales bacterium; assembly: GCA_050250435.1. Taxonomy (GTDB): domain Bacteria; phylum Planctomycetota; class Planctomycetia; order Pirellulales; family PALSA-1355; genus JBFWOR01. The sequence goes on from JBFWOR010000004.1 coordinate 198,231, forward strand.
CCCGGCAAAGAGCCGCGCAGCATCTCGCTACTCAGCGGCGGCGAGAAGACGCTCACCTGCGTGGCGCTGCTGTTGGCCATTTTCCGCAGCCGTCCCAGCCCGTTCTGCGTGCTCGACGAGGTGGACGCCGCGCTCGACGAAGCCAACATCGAACGCTTTATCGGCGTGCTGCAGGAATTTCTCGCCTGGACGCAATTCATCGTGGTCACGCACTCGAAAAAGACCATGACCTGCGCCAACACGCTGTACGGCATCACGATGCAGGAATCGGGCGTGTCCAAGCGCGTCAGCGTGCGCTTCGAGGACGTCAGCGAGACGGGCGAGATCCTCAACGTCCGCGACGAGGAGCCCGGCGCCGCCGCCAGCGACGAAACGGCGGCGGCGTAGTCGCGCGGTAGTCCGAGTTCTCGCGGGAAAATCATTGACACACCGATGGGTGGCCAGCTAAAGTGCCCAAGGGGTAAGCTCGCGAGCAGCGCGGGCCGGGCAAAAGTTTCGTCGCGATCGAGGACTCTATGGCTATGGCAAGACCGATCCTTCTGGCAGCCGCCTGCGTGCTGGCCATCGCGTCCGCCGCGCACGCCGATCTCCTGGCCCGAGTCACAGTGATCACAACCGATCTGGGCGGCACGCCCATCTCGACGATCGACGTGGGCGAGGACTTCTTGCTGCAAGTCTTCGTACAGGACATTCGCAACCCGCCGGCGGTTGCTGGAGGCATCGCGGCCGGTTATCTCAACGTCGACTATGACGGAGTTCTCGTTTCAATTTCCCCCAGTGCGCCCATCGAATACGATCCGTTCTTCACGGCCTGGCAGACGGGCAACCTTGATGAGCCGGGACGGATCGTCGGTGCGGGTGCCTACAGTATCTCGTTCGAGGCGCCAGGCACCGCCCTGCAAGCGCTATTCAGTATTCCGGCCACGGCAACAGCTCCGGGAGGCGTAGCGTTTACCCCTTCTTTCTTCGAGGCGGAGGATGGTCGCAACGTGCTCTTGTTCGTGTACGATTCTCCGCTCTTGGAATCCGAAATCGACTTCGTCGGCGCGACGCTCTCGATCGTGCCCGAACCGTCCGGCATCGTCGCGGGCACATGCGGAGTGCTGGCGCTTGCGGTTTGTTGCCTGCGTCGCCAAAAGCGCTCGGCTATGCACGACCGCGGCCGCGAACCGGTTTGATCTCGAACGCGCTGGTTCAGCCACCGGCCCTGCCGGGCGGATTCTTTGGTTCGCGGATCACACCACAGCGGCGCGACGTAAAGACGAAGAACCCTCGTTGGCGCTTTGGTTGGTGCGGAATCGCCTCTTGTGCCTGCGGCACCCAGACGCCGAGTTACAAGCTCCGTCTCTTTCAGAGATGGGCCAACCGCCTTAGCTCGCCGTTGTGGTTGATTTGATCGCCGCTATCAACTCAGCCCGAAAACGGCGTCGGTGTAAACCCGATGATCACGAATGCCAGCGTCACCCAGCCGAGAATCGTGCGGCCCGTGCCCAGCGGCACGTGATCGTTCGCCGTGGGCGGATGGTTCGGCCCGATCAGCAACAGCAAGAACAACATCAGCGACCACTGATAGTTCTGCGTCAGCAGCACCGCCACGATGGCAAACGCCAGCAATAGCGAAGCCACGATGTGCGCCTTGCGCCGCAACAGCGCGTACAGCACGTGCCCGCCATCGAGCTGGCTGATCGGCATCAGGTTGAGCGCCGTGATGAAGATGCCCACCCAGCCGGCATAGGCGATGGGATGCAAGTCAATCAGCGTCCCTGCGGGCGGATGCAGAATCCATTCGGCCAGCCAGCGAAACAAAAGCGGCGCGCCAACCATTTGCTGCTTGATCACGGGCGGCACATCCACGACCGACGACAGGCGCAGCCCCACCACACAAAACACAATCGCCGGCACCAGGCCCGCCAGCGGTCCGCTGATGCCAATGTCGAACAGCTCTTTGCGATTCCAGGAGTTGCTGCGCATGCCGATGACGGCGCCCATCGTCCCCAGCGGCGGGAACGGCACCGGAATGAAATACGGCAAGCTGGCGGGCACACGATAGCGGCGGGCCTGCAAATAATGGCCAAACTCGTGGCACAACAAGATGGCCATCACCGGCATCGAGTACAGCCAGCCCTGGCCGGGATACTCGGCCTCGCCTACCGTAGTCGTCGTGTAGCACGTAGCCAGAAACAGCACCAGCGGCCAGAACGGGAATTGGCGCAAGGCCCCTTCGTCGACCACTTCCGCCTTGATGGGCGTCGACGATACGTCGATCACGTCGTCCGCTGTCGGAGAGTATTCGGGCGATTCTTCGCGCGACAGCGCCATAGTTGCCGATCCTCTGCATCGAGCGTTGGGGCCACCCCTCGAGCACCGAATCCTACGCTGCGCAAGCAAAATCGGCGGCCAATGTCGAATTCTAGTGGGCCGCGCCGTTGGTGCCAACGGCCGCGACTGGGGCGCTCTGAAGCCGGCGTTTTCTCGGTCTATTTCCACCGATCGCTCCGGCCGGAAACGTCCGCAGGCAATTTGTCGGTTGCGCCCGCCTGGGCACGCCCCTCCGCTCCCCCCGAGCACGGTTGACACGCTGCTACACGTCAACTACATTTTTCAACTTCTTCGGTGCGCGTCGCGGCCAATATCGGGCCAAGGCCCGCGTCTTGCGACGTCGAGGCGCGCAGCCTGGGCGTCGGCCCGGTATTGCGGCTGCGTTTTCCCGCAGAAGGACCCTCGCCGCTGGTGGACGTTTTTCGCCACGGCTCCTGGCATTTGGGCACGAGTAGACGAGCCCGATGCAGGTGCCTGCGAAATGGCTCCCGCGGCGACAAAGGCGGCAGTTGATGCACGATAGTTGGTTTCCGCGTCACCTCGACGGCCAGCGCTCGGCTTCGCGGCTGAGGCGGACGTCGACGCGCGTGCCTTGCCGCCGCCCACCCTCATTCGATGTCCCCGCACAGTTTTTTGCTCAACCGGTTTTTGCTCAACCGGGCCTTGCTCGAAGCGGGTGCGTTGCCCCGCCGCCCGTCCCACCGCTTGACCTCGACCCAAGTTGCGAATCGCGGCTAGAGTAACCGCTCTGGCAACGGTCGCCACCCTCGGGCAGCCCACTGCCAACCGTACACACCCCGATCAACCAAGCCGAATAACCAATAGTCAAAACTGGAGACCTGCCGTGACCCTCTTTCGTACTCTGCCGCGCCTGGCAACGCGACTGTTCATCGCATCCTGCGTGCTGTGGCTCATCTCGGGATCGACCGTTCTCGCGGGCGAAGCCGATCTTGCCATTCCCGACTTGCGCCAAGGTGAATTCAACATCTTCGGCCAGACGATCAGCGCCTGGAACCTCTTGTTTGGCGGAGCCATTGTCATCACAGGCACCTTGGGCATCAGTCTGTACCTGCGCTACCAGATCAAGAGCCTGCCGGCACACGAGTCAATGCTCAAGATCTCGGAGATCATCTTTCAAACCTGCAAGACCTACCTCATCCAGCAGGGCAAATTCCTGATCATGCTTTTCGCGCTCATCGGCAGCGCCATGACGTACTACTTCATGGCCCTGCAAGGCGAGCCCCTCGAGACGGCGCTCTTGGTGTTGCTGTTCTCCGTCGTCGGCATGGTCGGCTCGTACTGGGTGGCCTGGTACGGCATACGGGTGAACACCTACGCCAACTCGCGCACGGCGTTCGCCTCGCTGCGCGGCCGGCCGTGGGACGTAGTGAACATTCCGTTGCGGGCCGGCATGTCGGTCGGCTTGTTCCTGATCTCGCTGGAACTGGTGATGATGGTCATCATCCTGCTCTTCGTGAACCGCGAAATCGTGGGCTACTGCTTCCTCGGCTTCGCGATCGGCGAATCGCTGGGTGCCAGTGCCTTGCGGATCGCCGGCGGTATCTTCACGAAGATCGCCGATATCGGCTCCGACCTCATGAAAATCGTGTTCAACGTCAAAGAAGACGATCCCCGCAATCCCGGCGTGATTGCCGACTGCACGGGCGACAACGCGGGCGACTCGGTGGGCCCCACGGCCGACGGTTTCGAGACCTACGGCGTCACGGGCGTGGCCCTGATTTCGTTCATCACCCTGGCCATTCCGCAAACGCAAACCGATCTGCAGGCCAAGCTCATCGTGTGGATCTTCGCCATGCGGTTCCTGATGGATTTCATGTCCGGCGTCTCGTACTTCCTGAACCAGGCAATTTCCGAAAAGCAGTACGGCCACTTGAAGGAATTCGACTTCGAACAGCCGCTGACGCGCTTGATCTGGATCGCCTCCGTTCTGTGCATCAGCACGTCCTTCTTCATGAGCTGGCTGCTGTTGGGCGACCTGTCCGTGGAAGGCACGGCCTGGCCGCAGTTGTGGTGGCAGTTGGCAACGATCATCAGTTGCGGCACGTTGGCGGCCGTGCTGATTCCGGAATTCACCAAGGTGTTTACCAGTTCGCATTCCAAGCACGTGCATGAAATCGTCACCGCTTCGCGCGAAGGCGGCACGTCGCTCACCATCCTGTCCGGTCTCGTGGCCGGCTACTTCAGCGCCTTTTGGATGGGTCTGCTGATCGCCGGGCTGATGGGTGCCGCGTTCTTCGTCAGCACCTTGGACGGCGGCCTCGATGCATTGATGCAGGTCGAGTTGTTCAAAAACGCCGCACCGGTCGGCGTCGGCTCGATCTTCGCCTTCGGCCTGGTGGCCTTCGGCTTCTTGTGCATGGGACCCGTAACCATTGCCGTCGACAGCTATGGCCCCGTGACCGACAACGCCCAGAGCGTGTTCGAACTGTCGCAAATCGAAAAGATTCCCGGCATCCGCGAGAAGATCAAGGCCGAGTTCGGCTTCGATCCCGACTTCGAGGGCGGCAAACACTATCTCGAAGCCAACGACTCCGCGGGCAACACGTTCAAGGCCACGGCCAAGCCCGTGCTCATCGGCACCGCGGTCGTCGGCGCCACGACGATGATCTTTTCGATCATTCTGTTGTTGGGCAAAGCCGGCATCCTGCAAATCAGCCTCACCGACGCACCCGTGTTGTTGGGCTTCATCTGCGGCGGCACCGTGATCTTCTGGTTCTCGGGCGCCTCGATGCAGGCGGTCACCACCGGCGCCTATCGGGCCGTCGAGTTCATCAAAAAGAATCTCGACCTCAACAAGACCGAAGCGGACATCGAAGATTCGAAGACCGTCGTCCGCATTTGCACGCAGTATGCTCAAAGCGGCATGTGGAACATCTTCATCGCCCTGATGACGATCACGCTGGCCTTCGCGTTCTTCGATCCCAACTTCTTCGTGGCCTACCTGATCTCGATCGCCGTGTTCGGCTTGTTCCAGGCCATCTCCATGGCCAACGCGGGCGGCTCGTGGGACAACGCCAAGAAATACGTCGAAGTCGACCTCCGCGAAAAGGGCACCGCGCTGCACGCCGCCACCGTCGTGGGCGACACCGTGGGCGATCCGTTCAAAGACACCACCTCCGTGGCCTTGAACCCGATCATCAAGTTCTCCACGTTGTTCGGCCTGTTGGCCGTGGAAATCGCCGTCAAGATGAAGGAGGCCGCCCACACCAACGGCACGCGCGACTACACCGCCGTGATCGGCATCGGCATGCTGGCGGTCGCGCTGATCTTCGTCTGGCGGTCGTTCTACTCCATGCGGATTCCGCAGGACAAAAAATAGGCGGTCGCCCACGGTGCGGCAGCTGAACTCGCCGGGGTTCAGCAGCCTGGCTGGTTGCGCTCGCTCAGCATTCAGCGTCGCGCAGCAGTGCCGGCTGAATTCTGATGAATTCAGCGCCCTGCAGCGTCCGTTCATCGAGCAACGAATTTGCTGGGGGCACCCTGCTCTGCCGGGTCGCACGCGGATGGCGTATATTTGGCGTTGGTAGCCATCCGCGCTGAATCCGCTTCCGACGAGGCCCTGCCGTATGCACGCGATGCCGCTGTTGATCCTGGTCCTGGCCTGCCTGGCCATCGCCTACCGCTTTTATAGCGCATTTCTCGCGGCTCGGGTGGCCGTGCTCGACGACACGCGCGTCACGCCCGCCCACCGCTTCAACGACGGTCAGAACTACCATCCCACGCACAAGTGGGTGCTCTTCGGTCATCACTTTGCCGCCATTTCCGGCGCGGGCCCGTTGATCGGTCCTGTACTGGCCATTCAGTTCGGCTACCTGCCGGGCCTGATATGGATCGTCGTCGGCGTGTGCCTGGCCGGCTCCGTGCAGGACATGCTCGTGCTGGCCGCCAGCGTCCGCCGCAACGGCCGCTCGCTGGCCGAGATCGCCCGGGCCGAAATCGGTTCGCTGGCCGGCGGCACCGCCTCCATCGCCATCTTGTTCATCGTCGTGATTGCGCTGGCCGGACTGGGCGTCGTTGTCGTTAAAGCGCTGGGTGGCGAACAGATCAAGCTGGCCGCGGGCACGCGCTTCGAGCCGCCCGCCGGCAGCGAAGCCGTGCTCTCCTCCGACGCCACGCACGACCGCGCCACGCTGCCCGAAGGCACGCGCATCGTCTACGCCAACGGCACGTCGCTCACCCGCGGCGAGTCGTTCACCATCGCCCGGCCCCGCAGCGACCAGCCTCCTTCCGGCGGCGCCTCGGCGCTGCGGCCCGATGCTGCGCACGCCATTACCTTGCCCGAGGGCGTAACCCAGGCCGTGCCCGGCAGCTCCTGGGGCACGTTTACCATCGCTTGCACCGTGCCGATTGCGCTGTTGATCGGGCTGTACATGTACAAGATCCGCAAAGGCCGCGTGGTCGAAGCCTCGGCCATTGGCGCCGCGCTGGTGCTGGCGGCCACGGTCGTAGGCAATTGGATCCCCGGTTCCGCGCTCGAGCCCTACTTTCAACTGTCGCGCGACCAGACGATTCTGGCCATCTGTATCTACGGCTTCGTGGCCTCCGTGTTGCCGGTGTGGATCCTGTTGTGCCCGCGCGACTACTTGTCGAGCTTTCTGAAAATTGGCACGGTGATCTTGCTGGTGGCGGCGGTGCTGATCGCCAATCCGCGGTTGCAGGCCCCGGCGGTGAACGAATATTTTGCCTCCGGCGGCGGCCCGTATTTCAACGGCGCGATTTTTCCCTTTTGCTTCATCTGCATCATGTGCGGCGCGATCTCGGGCTTTCACGCCCTGGTCAGCTCCGGCACCACGCCCAAGATGATCAACAAGGAATCGGACATTCGGCCCATCGGCTACGGCGCCATGCTGATCGAAGGCCTGGTGGGCATCATGGCCCTGATTGCCGCGGCGTCGCTGCCGCCGGGCGACTATTGGGCCATCAACATCGACCTGTCCCGCGTGTCCAGCTACTCCGAGCGACTGGTGGAAATGGGGGCCGACGTCGACAACCTGGCCGTGATCGAAGAGCAAGTCGGCGGCGAAAGCCTGCGCGGACGGACCGGCGGCGCGGTGACGCTGGCCGTGGGCATGGCCCAAATCTTTCGCGACGCGATGCACCGCGTGGCCGGCGGAGCGATCGATCTCGAAGGCGTGATCAAATACTGGTACCACTTCGCCATCATGTTCGAGGCGCTGTTTATTTTGACAACCATCGACACGGGCACGCGCATTGCGCGCTTCCTGCTGCAAGAGGCGCTGGGCAAAGTCTACCCCGCGTTCGATCGCACCGATTGGCTGCCCGGCGCAGTGCTGTCCACGGCCATCGTCACGGCGGCCTGGGGCGGGCTGATCTGGTCGGGCTCCATCGAGACCATCTGGCCCATGTTCGGCATCGCCAACCAGATGCTGGCCGTCATCGCGCTGGCCGTGGTGACCACCGTGATGGTCAACGCGGGTCGCGGGCGCTATGCGCCGCTGACGATCCTGCCCATGTGCTTCGTCATCTCCACCACGCTCACGGCCGGCTACCAGATGATCACCGGCCCGTTCGCCGGCATGATCGCCGACGGCTGGAAACTGGGCGGGCTCAATCAGCGGCTCATCCAGGGCGTGCTGAACACCGGCTTCACGCTGTTGGTCATCGCGTCGGTGATCATCATCCTGGCCCAGGCTATCACCCGCTGGGTCAACTACCGGCCGGTGCCGCAGCCGGAGCATTTGGTGGAGCAGAAGTAGCTAACGCCGAGTCGCGGTGGCCACGCTCGCGCTTGCATGTGCTGTTCAGCCCCCGGCTCCGAAGGTTAATCAACTGCTGTCGTACCCGGACGTGCAGAGATGTGCCTTAAATTACCACACCCATCGACGCTGAAGGCGTCGTAGTCAATAGCCCAGGGCGGAGCCTGGCGGAGCCCTGGGTACACGACCGATCGCGTGGCAATCGAGCCCTGAAGGGGCGACACGACTAAAGGAAGAAGTTGCGCCCCGGCAGGGCTTTCGAGAGGACGCTGTACGTCACGGAAACCCAGGCCGTTGGCCTGGGCTGTCGAGTGGAACGCCTTCAGCGTTCAAAAAATACCATTGAAATCTCTCCTGCCAGCAGCTGAATAGTTTATTCGCCGGGGGACGACGTTCGCACACCCGCGCACCAGCGCGATCCTCTACTCGCTCACCTTGTGCTCGCTCAACGAAAACGTGCGCACCGAGAATCCGTCGCCGCCGGCCGTGGTGACCGTGTGCTGCTGCGGCAGGTCCAGCGTGCCCACGCGCGTCCAGCGATCCTGCACCGCCTCGGTCCGCACCAGGTCGCCGCTCGTCTCGTCCCAGTATTGCACGAGGTAGCTGCGCGGCAGGAACTTGCCCGCTGCGTTCAGCTCGTTGGCCAGCGTGGTGATCGTCATGTTCTGGCCGTCGATGAACCGGTTGACGCTCGTGATCTGCTTATCCCGCACGCGATAGCTCGTGGCAAAGTGCCCGCCTTCGAACTCCAACAGCGGGCCCAGCGGATGATCGGGATGATCGTCCGCGAAGCGCAGCACCGGCTGCGGCCGCTCGGCCGAGGGCGTCTGGCTCGCCGCCCGATGCATCGTCAGCGATTCCAGCTGCTGCTGCAGCCAGTCGGGCACGGGATCTTCGCCCAGGTCGAGCGAAACGGCGCCGTCGGCGGCAACCGTGAGCGTCCCGGCGAAGGGCCGGTCGTCCAGCTCGGCCACGATTTTGGCCGTGAAACCACGAAAGTTTTGCCACGCGGCGCGCTGGGCCAGCGCGCCTTCGAACAGTTTCACCGCCTCCGGATCCGGACCTGTGCGTTCCAGCGGCCAGGCAAACGCCAGCGTGGCATACTCGCGCAATTGCTGGTACGCGTCGCCACCGTGCACTCCGGACGTGGGATCGAGATGGCTTGTGTACACACTCCATACGCCCGACGAAGGCGGCGTAAATCGCACGCGGCCGTCGGCGTCGCCCGCCAGCTCCTCGCTCACCAGGTCGGCGTCAACCGTGGTGAACTTCGCCTGCGGCACGGGCTTGCCGTTGAGCAACGCCGTGAGCACGACCGCGTCGGCCTCGAACGTGGCCACGATCTCCAGCGGCGTCCCCTTGGGCTGCAGGCGATTGACTTCAGCGGGCTTGCCGGCCACGGCCTTGGAATAGTGTCGCAACAGGAACTTGGGCAGCATCGGCCGTTCGAGCACGCCGTAGTCCAGCTGGCCGACAACCATCAACGTCCCAGTCAGGGGCACATGCCCGCGCAAGCGATCGGCCGTTTTCCGCATCGGCAGCGGAGCAAACTCGCCCGGCTTCGTCTGCACGAAGAATTTCGCCGGGGCAACTTTCTCCACGTAGCGCGGGTCGCCGGCCGAGGCGTACTCGCTGAAATACACTTCGGCAAACCGCCCCGCCTCGGCAGCCGGCAGAATTCTGACGAACAAAAAGTGCGCCTCGGCAGTCGTCGCCACAAGACTGGCCCACGCCGCCGCCGCTACGATCAGTGCCGTCCGCATCATGTTTCGATCTCCCTGTTTCTGTCGGCCGAGGATTTCACTAACCCGACGCGCAAGCGAGGGTTCTGTTGCGTCCTCGCACGTTATTCGGCCGTCGGCAGCAAATAGCGAAAGAACTTTTCTTCTTTGACCCAGCCGGCCGACTCATACAGCGCCTGGGCCGTAGTATTCGTCTTTTGCGTGGCCAGCTCGAGCCGGCGCGCCCCGCTGGCCCGCGCGTGATCGCGCGCCGCTTCCAACAATCTACGTCCCACGCCGTGGCGGCGCGCTGCCGGATCCACGAACAAATCATTCAGGATGAAGATCGGCGCCATCGCCACCGAGGAGAACGTGGGATAAAGCTGCACAAAGCCCAGCACTTCGCCGCGATCGCCGAGGGCGCAAAGAATACAGGAGTCCGCCTTGGTCAGCCGCTCGCGCAGGAAGCGGCGTGAGCCATCCGGATCGGAAGGCTGTTCGTAAAACACGCGATACGCGTCGAACAGCGCCGCCAGCGGATTCAGCCGCGACAGGTCTGCCGGTTCAATGTGCATCGTGGACCTCACACCAGGTTCGCTTGCCGAGTCACGCGTTTGCCGCGCGTCCCGGCAGCGTCAATCGTTTCTGCCGCCGCCGCCGTGTCAACTGGCGAGCCCTGGCCCGGCGCTCGCCAGCACGATCTGCCGCAGACCAAAGGTGATCGATCGCTCGTTCGCACGCGCATCGGCCAGCTGCTGTAACTCTGTCTGCAGGCGGTCGAGCTCGGCCCCGGTATAGTTTTGCGCAACAAACGGCCGCGTGCGCCACGTTTCCAGGTTGGGCAGAAACATTCGCGCGGCTGCCCGATCTGCCACAGCCAGTGGCGTTACTTCGCTGCTCAGCGGAACCAGGCCGGGAAACGTGGCCGCGGCAAGTTCCGCGCCGACGTATAGCCGCTGGTTTGCATCGGCCAGCATGGCCGTAACGATCTCGAGGTACCGCGCGAACGCCGGTTGCTCGGTCCGAATCCACTGGTTCTCCTCGATCACCAGCATCCCGCGCGGTTGTAACTGCGCACCGAACGTCCCAACCGCGGCCAACGGCTCGGCCAGGTGCGTGAGCACGTAGCGGCAGTACAGCACATCGTAAGGGCCGTCGGGCAATGTCTCCGTGACGTCCGCCGTCACGAATTGCAGCCGACCGCCAGAGTCTTGCCGCGCGCGCTCGATGAAATTTGGCGAAATGTCGAATCCGGTGACCTGCGCGGACGCAAAGATCTCCGCCAGCAGCCGCGTGGTGTGGCCTGGCCCACAGCCAAGGTCGGCAATCTTGCGCACGCCACCTGCGGGCAGCCGCGCGAGCAATGCCCGCGTCGAAGGCTCAAACACTTCGGCCAGTCGATGCAGCCGCTCGGCAGCCAGCAGTGAATCGCCAAACTGATAGGTCGCGTTCCGCGCGGGCAATTCGTTGGTCATGATTTGCAAGCCGCTTCAAGACTCTCGGGTGCCACGGCTGGCTCGCCCAGCAATGCTGAATCGCGTCGTGCGCCGAACGTGAATCCCTACTGATTGCCGCCGAACGCGCGCAGGATGGCGCTGTTGTCGCACTCGCCGTAGCCGGCCTCCTCGGCCCTTTCGAGAAGCGCGCGGTGCAAGATCGACAAGGGCAACTCGGTGCCGGTTCGCCCGGCGGCCGCCAGAATCAGCCGCACGTCTTTGAGATGCTGCGAAAGCTTGGCCTGCGGCGAGAAGTCGCCGGCCAGCATCTTTTGGCCCTTGGTGTCCATCACGCGCGAATACGCGGCCGAAGCGCGCAGAATGTCGAGCGCCGCCTGGCGCTCCAGGCCCAATGCGTCCGCCAGCGTGATGCCTTCGGCCAACACGGCCCGATTCAGACCCAACACCAGGTTGACCACCAGCTTCATGCGCGCGCCAGCGCCCCACGGACCCACATAAGCCACTTGCGCCGCAAAAGCGGCCAGCACCTCGCGGACCGATTCGCACGCTTCGGCCTGCCCGCCGACCATCACCAGCACGTTGCCTGCGCGGGCCTCGGCGCTCGAGCCGGCCACCGTGGCATCCAGATAGTGCACGCCGCGCTCGGCCAGTTTGACGCCCATGGATTCAGCCGCCGCCGGATCGCCCGTCGTGGTGTCGATCAGCAGCATTCCCGGCCGCAACTGCGGCTCGATCTGGCCGATCACGTCGGCCACGACATCCGAGTTGGGCAAGCTCAAGAGCACGGTGTCGCACGTGGCAAAGACTTCGCCGGCCGTGCTGGCCGACTGGCCGCCCGCGGTCGCGAGTGCCGTTCGCCGCGCGCCATCCAAGTCGTAGCCCGTCACCCGATGGCCGGCGCCCAGCAGCCGTTCAGCAATGGCGCTACCCAGCAGGCCCAAACCGACGATGCCGAACGTACCCACGATCATTCCTCCGCGGGCTGGCGCGTCGTATCGGGAGCGAAGCAGATCACGATCATGCCGACCGCATAGATCAAACCGGTAAACGTGCCCACGCGCGCATAGTCGCCGCCAAAGGCGTGCATCAGGCCGCCGGCGCCCAGCACGCTCGCCGCCGCCAGGATCCGGCCCGAGTTAAACGTCACTCCCGTGCCGGTGGAGCGCACGCGCGTGGGAAACAACTCCGGCAAGTACAACGGCAGCCAGCCAAAATACGTCACGCCCACGAACCCGAGCAAAAATGTGAACAGCGCAAATTGCGGATGCGTGGGCGTGAGCACGCCGTAGATGTACGAGCTGATGCCCAACGACGCCAGGCTGATCAGAAAGTAGGTGATCCGCCGGCCAAGCAAACTGGCAATCCACCCGCCCAGCAAACTGCCGACGATCGCTCCGCCGGAGCGCGTAATCTGCGTGCGCGCCTTGTGCCGTGGATCGTCAACTTTTTTTGCCGCAGGGGAGCCGCGTGCGGCGTCATTTCCGGCTGCAGCGGCGGCAACGCCCGGGCTGGAAACCTGGTCGGCCCAGGGGATCAACCAGTTTGCGTTGGCCGAAGTGCCAATCACCGGAATCGCCCCCAGGCAGATGCCGATGATGGTGCGGTTCAATAGCGGTGGTCGCAAAATGTCGCGCATTGGCTGCGGAGCAGCAGGCCCTTGCCGTGCCCCACGACCGGCCAGCCAGCGCGGCGATTCCGGCAACCAACCGAGCACCCACACACCCAGCACGGCCGGCGCTGCGCCCACCAAGAGCGTCCAGCGCCACGATTCCGGTGTAATGGCAAAGTAGAAGCCAATCACGCCCAAGAGCACGAAGCCCACGTTGGCAGCCGCGCCCATCAAGCCGGCCATCAGCGCTTTCGACAAGTGGGGCAGCGCCTCCACGGACAGCGAGACTGCATTCGGCCAGGCGCCGCCCACGCCCAAGCAAGCCACAAATCGCAGGGCCAGCAGCCAATACGGATCGGCGATGAAATAGCACACCGCCGTCACCAGCGAATAGCACAGAATACTCGCCGCCAGCGCCCGGCTGCGGCCCACGCGATCGCCCAGCCAGCCAAAGAGCCATCCGCCCGCTGCGGCGCCCAGCAGGAACGCGCATTGAAACCAGGCAAACCAGCGACCGATCTCGGCCTCACTGGCCGCCGGCAGCATGTCGCGCATCGCCGGTCGGGAAATCAACACGAACAGCGAGATTTGCAAACCCGCGAACATCCAGCCGGCGAAGGCGGCCGACAGCACGCTCCATCGCTGCACACCGCTCAGCTCCTCGATCGGCGGTTCGGCGCTGCTTCCCGCATTCACCGCAAAGCCGTCGGCACCAGAGGCTGCGCTCGCGGACGGGGCATTCGGGCCGCTAGTGGGTTGCACGTGGGACATGGTTGCCTGCGCCGTTGGCCCGATTCAGCAATTGCCATTTAAACGGGCCAATAGCGTGGCGTCGAGTGCCCCCGCCTCGATCCAACCGGCCGCCGCGGCAACTTCCGCCGGCGTGCCCAGCCCGACGATCGCGCTCGTTACTCCCGCATGAGAGATTGCAAAACGCATGGCGGCCTCTTCTCGCGCCATGCCGGCTGGCAAACGCGCGGCCAACGCCTCCGCCCGGCGGCAATCGCGTTCATACAAGGCCAGCGGGAAGAAAGGCGTCTTGAGCGTGTGCGGGCTGGGCGGCCGTCCGGCCAGCGCGCCGCCGGCCAGCACCCGAATGGCAAACACTCCCATGCCACGTTCGGCACAAAGACTGATCAAGTCGCCGTAGTTCGTCTCGCCAAATTCAGGGCCCATCGGCCGGCCGGCGCTAGGATTCAACAGGTTGTACGGAATCTGGATCGTAGCGAACTCGCCCGAGGCGATCACGCGCTCAAGCGCCGCCGGTTCGCCCAGCGCCGTAAGCCCCAAGTGACGAACGCGTCCCGCTTGCCGTAGCCGGCGCATGACGTCGAGCATGCCCCCAGGGCCCAGCACGTGCTCCGGCGTGAGCGACGTTGGTTCGGCGCCGGCGACTGCGGTGATCGAGTTGTGAATCTGCAGGAGCGACACGCACGGAACTTGCAGCCGCTGCAAACTGGCGGCCACACTTTCCACCACCGTTTGCTCGATCCGCCCGAGTTGATCCGGCATAACGCGCACCTTGGTGGCAATGTGCACGCGATCCGTCAGCCCCAGCTCGGCCAGCGCGCGGCCCAGATTCGCCTCGCTCTGGCCGTTGCCGTAGGTGGCCGCCGTGTCGAACCAATTGACGCCCGCGGCCACGGCCGCCTCGACGGTCGCGCGTTGCAACTGCGTTTGCTCGCCGGTCAACAACTGCGAGACGGGTCCCGCGCCAAAAGCCAGCGCGGAAACTTCGATACCAGTGGCACCCAGGGGGCGATAGCGCATGGTAGCAGGACGGCCTGGCGGGCAGCAGCGGGGCAGGGGAGGGCAGGAAGTCGCTCCGCAGTATACCGCCGGGAGCGACACGATACGAATGCCGCGCCAGTCGAGCGCCCCATGCGCTACTGCGATTCGCCGGTGCCGGTTGCTTCGGTCTCTGCGTCGATGGGTGGCGCGTCGGCGGGCGGCGCGTCGTCGTGCACGGCGGACCCGTCTTCAGCCTTGGCCAAGGGTGGCCACAGAATCCAATCGCCGTCATTCTCGGCATTGCGATAGAGTTTCAAGCTCTCCGGCGACGGCGGTCCAAACCCGATGGAACCCGGAGTGTATTTTTCGGGATCGATGCCTCGGCCCCCGTCGTCGTCGTAGTCCATGCCCAGCGAATACACGACCGGCTGCCCGTCGCGCACCGCATAGCGCAGCGGCTGCCCGTCGAGCCGATCGGCCGGCACTTGGGGCAAGAGCGCGGGCACCAGCTGCGCGAGGTTTTCCGGCCACGCGCCGTGCCGCTGGTGCCAGATCGACAAGGCGATCGCCACTTCGGCCGCGTCGCGATACTGAATTGTTCGCTCGACGGCGTTGTAGCAGCCGCCAATCGCAGGCGCCAAAAGGACAACGGGCAAATAGCGCATCCGTCCCAACGGATGGCTGGCCATTTCGTGCACTCGGTTGTCAACGTAGTTAACCTCCTGGGCATCCCATGTCCAGGGCGGCCCCTGGTGCGCACGGACGCCGCCGTCGATCAGCGACTCGTACAACTCGCGGTTCTCGCGCCGCCCGCCGATCAGCGCCGCCACGCCGGGCGTAATGAGGTACATCACCGGAACCAGCTTGCGGTCGGCCCGCAACACCGTTTCCAGATCGCGCGTGGTCCACTCGCCAAATAATCGCAGGCCTTCGGACGTAACCCGGCCGTCGCCCGCCCCGTCGTCTGTGTAGGCTCGCTGCAGCAAGTCGTCGAACATCATCCGCTCGACGCTCAAGTCGAGCTGCGGCTCGCCGGCCCGGCTGGCGGCAATGCGATGCGCTAAATCCTGCAATTGCTGCTCGCTGTAGAGTTGCGGCCGTTCGGCCAGAATGCGGCCGTTCACATTCATCGCAAAACTGAAGACAGCAATGGCCACGAGCTGTTCGACGAGCGTGACGCGCGGCTGATACAACTGATCGGCCATGGCGATCGTCGCCGTGATGTCGTCATACGCACGCTCACTCTGCCCTGCCTCGGCCGCCACGCGCGCGTCGGCCAGCAGCAGATGACACAGCTCGCGCAGCGTTTGGCAATATTCGAGTTGCACGGTGATCAACTCGGGGTTTTCCGCTCCGTGAGCATTCACGGCGGCACCCAGAAACGGCTTCTTTGCCGCTGCGCGCGCCAAGGCCAGCGCCTCGGCACGCTCGTCGACCATCGCCACAAGCTTGTTCCAGTTGGCGCTGCCGCGCACAGCGGTATCCCAATCGAACTCATATTTCAGTGGCTTCTTCTTGAGCAGTGTGCCGGCCTGCTCGTAAATCGGCCACGCACGGTCGGCCTTGGGAACCTGCCGCGCGGCATTGATTTCGCGCGAAAAATTGTGCGCGATGACCGGCCGTCCCCAATAGAAGCGCGCCACCAGCACGGTATAGCTCACGATGGCAACCAGCAGCGAAGCCAAAGTCAACCGCACCGCAAATCGCCAGGAGTGCCACCACCAGGACCGATTGCGGAGCTTGGCCTGGCGGATCAGCTGGGCGGCCAACCTCGTGTCGCCGAAGTCGGCAACCAGCTCCTCGGCCGTGCGTCCCGAGTCGAGACCGTCGGCAAAGTGGGCCACCAACTCTCGCGCCACATCCAGCCGTTCGCTGCGCCACAGGCGCGCCCGGCGCACAACCTCCAAGATCAGTTCACCAATCGGCAGCGCCAGCCCGGCCGTCACGATCTCGCTGCGCGCGTCGGTTTGGCCAGTCAGATCCCCGCGCAGGAGATCGCTCAGCGGCGTGCGCAGCGCGCGAACCAGCCGCTGGCCGAGCGACTCGGCCGCTGCCGGAGATGCCACCGAGGTTGTGGGGGCCGGCTGCTGACTATCCACTTGCGCCTCCCAGCCTCGGCTCCAGCACGCCGATCGCGGTCATGGCCCTGGCCACCGCGCGCCATTGCTCCATGTCGTGCGCCAGCCGTTTCTTGCCCTTGGCGGTCAGCGCATAGTACTTGCGCGGACGGGCGGCGTCGCGCTCGCGCCATTCGGCGCGCACCAGCCCTTGTGCCTCCAGGTTGTAGAGCATGGGATAGAGCGTCGACTGCCCCATGTCGAGCACGCCGTCCGAGCCGCGGGCCAGCGCGTCGACCAACTCGTAGCCATACTTGGCGCCGCTCTCCAACAGCTTCAGCACGGCCACGGGGCCTGCGCCGCGCATCAGTTCTCGTTCGACTCGCATGGCAACCTCGTCGTGCTGGCCTGGCACTTGTCTCGCATACTATGCGTAACATAGTAACGCGCCGCACACCTGTCAAGCAAAGATTCATGGGCTGCGGCCTGGCAACGCGGGACGGTGCTGCCGAACGGGCCGCCACCGTCAGACCAGCGCCCGCTCGACGATCTTGGCACACTCGACGCCGCGGGGCAGGGTGCCGTAGGCCTGGCCCCGGTCTCCCTGCAAGCGCGAAACACAAAACGCGTCGGCCACATAGCCCGGCGAGAACCGCACCACGAGCGAGGCCTGCAGGGCCAGGGCCAGGCGTTCGACCAGCCGTCGCGCCAGCGGCAGGTCGGCGGCCAGCGGCTTCCAATCGTCGCGAATCGCCGCGGCGTAGGCGTCGAACCGGCGGTCCGCGCCGCGGCCGAGATCGATCTCGGCCAGCAGCGCGTCCATGGTGCCGCCTTCGTGCTCGATGGCGCGCAACACATCCAAGGCGATCACATTGCCCGAGCCTTCCCAGATCGAGTTGAGGGGTGACTCGCGATAAAGTCTCGGCAGCACGGAATCTTCGACGAAGCCGTTGCCGCCCAGGCACTCAAGCGCCTCGCCGATCGCGACCGGCGCACGTTTGCACACCCAGTATTTGGCCACCGCCGTGGCAATGCGGCGAAAGCGGGCCTCCGCTTCGTCGTCCCGGTCGTACGCCCGCGCCAACCGCATGGCCAGCACCGTGGCCGCCTCTGATTCCAGCGCCACGTCGGCTACCACGTTCTGCATCAACGGCTGATCGACGAGCAGTTTTCCGAAGGCCGCGCGATGCCGCACGTGATGCACGGCCTGCACCGTGGCCGCGCGCAACAATCCGGATGAGCCCAGCGTGCAGTCGAGCCGCGTATGATTGACCATTTCGACAATCGTTCGCACGCCGCGGCCTTCCTGGCCGATCAGCTGCGCATACGCTTCGTCGAACTCGACCTCGCTCGACGCATTCGAGCGATTGCCCAGCTTGTTTTTGAGCCGCTGCAGATAAAAGCGGTTGCGCCGCCCGTCGGGCGTGAAACGCGGCAGCAGAAAGCAGGACAAGCCGCCCGGCGCCTGGGCCAGCACCAGGAATGCGTCGCACATGGGGGCCGAGCAGAACCACTTGTGCCCGGTGATCCGGTATTCCGCGCCCGGTCCGCCCGCACCCGCCGGTTGCGCGCGCGTCGTGTTCGCGCGCACGTCCGACCCGCCTTGCTTCTCGGTCATGGCCATTCCCAGCAAGACACCGGGCTTCTGATCGGCCGGTTTCAGCAGCGGCTCGTAGTGCATGCTGGCGATGCGCGGTTCCCACACACGCGCTACCGATTCCTGCCGCCGCAGCGCAGGTACCGAGGCATACGTCATCGAGATCGGACAGCCGTGTCCCGCTTCGTTCTGGCTGGACAGGAAGAAGAGCCCTGCTCGGGCCACGTGAGCGCCCGCGCGCGGCTCGGCCCAAGGCAGATTGTGCAGCCCGTTGGAGACCGAGAGGTTCATCAGGGCATGCCAGGCCGGATGAAACTTCACTTCGTCAAGGCGCTCGCCACGCGCGTCGTGGGTGTGCAGCACGGGCGGGTTGTTGTTGGCGGCAAATCCCCACTCGATCGTCTCCTCGCGGCCCAGCGTCGCGCCCAACTTTTCGGCGCGCTCGCGCGCCCAGGCGGCCCCTTCGCGCTCCATCGCCTCACGGAGCGCGCGGTCGCAGTTGAACAGGTTGTAATCAAACAGCGGCGGAACCTGGTTCGTGACTTCGTGCGTGGGCATGGTGAGAACATTCAGTAGGCTGTGGAGAATCAATGATTCGAGGCCTGCGTTCGCCCCATCAGCCTACAGCCTCCCGCCGCTTCCCTCAATTTCCGGCGAAGCCAATTTTGATCCGCGGCGGGAATTCTTGCCGCACTTGGGCGGACCGTGCCCCTTCGCCGAACAGCGGAATCGTGATGGGGATATGCCGAATGCCGCCGCTCGTAACTTCCTGCGGATTGGTGTACAGGTTGGTCACCGTGGCGCCCAACTTAGCGCACGGTCTCGCTCACCACGCGGCCGTCGATGACCGTGCCCACGCAGTGCGTGGTGTACTCGAACGGGTCGCCGTCGTACAGCGCCAGGTCGCCGTCTTTGCCCACTTCCAGTGAGCCCACGCGGCCATCGACTCCCAGAATCTTCGCCGCATCGATGGTGATGGTGCGTAGTGCCTGCTCGAACGACAGACCGTTGGCCGCGGCCACGCCGGCCTCGAACAGCACAACTCGCGTTTTGGGTACGTACGACTCGTAGCCGCTTTGCAGCGCCACGGGAATCCCCGCCGCAACCAGCTTCGACGCCGTCTCCATGCTCAAGTTCTCGCGGTCGGCGAAAGCGCGCGTCATCGTCGGATGGACGAGCACCGGCACCCCGGCGGCCTTAATCTCATCGATCAGCAGATACGACTCATCGGCGCCGTCGAGCCAGATTTTGATCTTGAACTCGTCGGCCAGTCGCAGCGCACTGGCAATGTCCTGCGCCCGCTGCGCGGTGATCATCAACGGCAGCTCGCCCGTGAGCACGCGGCCGAGCGTGTCGAGCCGCAGGTCGCGCGCCGGCGGCTCGCCCTTTTCGCCGGCATCGGCCGCACGCTTCTGCTTGTCGAGATACTCCCGGGCCTTGATCAGTTCGCCCCGCAGCATGGCCACCGCCTTGCCGCGCGTGCCCGGGCTCTTGGCATCCGTTTTTTGACCGGCCGGTCCGAATGTTGCGGCGACCGCGCGCGCGTCGACAATCACCGTGTCGGCCACGGTGCGGCCGGCGGTTTTTGCCAGGAGTGTTTGTCCCGAGATCAGCTCGCCCGGCGCATGGCCGGTGTGAACCGTGGTGACACCAAAACTGCGCACCCATTCGATCAGGTTTTCGCGGGCGTTGAATCCGTCAATGGCCCGCAGCTCCGGCTGCAGCGGCGCAGAGCGTTCGAGTTGATCCTGATCGTGCGGCTGATTGAGAATCCCCGAAAAGCCGACCGTGCTATGCGCGTCGATCAATCCCGGCGTGACCACCTTTGCTTCCAGCACGCGATAGTCCTTGGGAACGGCAATCTGGCTGGCCACGCCAATCGCCGAAATCTTCCCGTCCTGAATTACTACGATGCCATCGCTGATCGGTGGCCCCGCCATGGTGTGCACCGTTTTGCCGCGCACGGCAACCTGGCCAGACGCGACGGAGCAGGGCAGGGCGACCAAAACGGCCAGCACCCCCGCGCGGGCAGCAACGATTGTTCTGTGACAGCAGTTTCCAAATGGCATCCCGCTCATTGCTCACCTCCCGCCACCGCTTCGTCGTAGCAGCACAAGTACGGCACCAGGGCACTGCCAGCGCCGTAACCACCCACGGCGTAGAGCCGGTCCTTGGGATCGTTGCGATCGAACACCTTGCGGCCCTCAACCCAAGTCTCCTTGGTCTTGCAGTAAACGCTCAGCGGGTCTCCTTCCAGGATCGCAAAATCGGCGTCCTTGCCGGCCTTGAGCGAGCCGACACGATCGGCCAGGCCCAGCATCTGCGCACCGGCCAGCGTCAGCGCGTGAAGCGCCCCCGCTCGGGACATGCCGGCTCGAACGGCCAGGGCCGCACTGCGGCGAAAGACTCGTGAATCGGTGATGTAGTCGTCGGTGTGAAATGCGACCGGCACACCGGCCTTCTCCAGAATGCCGCCCGTTTCAAAACGGGCGTCGAGCGCCTCCTGCTTGCCGCCGGGCGCGTCGATCACGATGACCGAGCAGGGCGCTTTGGCGGCCGCAATCTCCTCGGCCACCTTCCAGCCGTCGCTCACGTGGTGCAGCACCACCGAAAACCCAAATTCCTGCGCCAGGCGCAGCACGGTCATGATGTCGTCGTGCCGGTGCGTATGATGATGCACGATGCGCTTGCCCTGCATGGCTT
This sequence comes from Pirellulales bacterium, assembly GCA_050250435.1. Taxonomy (GTDB): domain Bacteria; phylum Planctomycetota; class Planctomycetia; order Pirellulales; family PALSA-1355; genus JBFWOR01. The sequence goes on from JBFWOR010000004.1 coordinate 219,163, forward strand.
CGACCAGCGCCTCGAGATTCAAGTCGCGCGGCGGCATTTTTGCCGGATCGCCGGCGGCGCGAGCGATCTTGTCGGCATACTCCCGGGCCTTGATGTACTGCTCGCGCACCAGAAACGCGCTCTTGCCGCGTGTTCCGGGAAACGGCGATTCGCGCATCGAGTTCGTGCCGTTGGCCATCTTCAACCCGCCGAGCGACTTGCCCTGCGCATCGAGGATGAAGAAGTCGTCGATCCGGCGCGGCTTCGGACCTTCCAATCGCAGCTTCACGTAAATCGTCTGGCCGCTGATCAGATGCCCCGACCCCGGCATGATGTTCAGCGTGGTCAGCCCGCCCGCCACGGCGCGCTTGAAGCCGGAATCGTGGACGTCGATGGCGTCCATGATGCGCACGCCGGGCTGAATTGGCGCGCTGCCGTCGGCCCCGCCGGAGCCCGTACGCAATCCGCCGATGTGGCTGTGCGTGCAGATCAGCCCCGGCATGATCACTTTGCCGGCCACGTCGACCTTCTCCGCGCCGTCCAGAATCTTCACCTCGGCCGCCGGACCGACGGCAACGATCTTGCCCTTCTCGATCACCAACGTGCCGTTGTCGATCTCCGCACCCTCAATGGGGATGATCTTCGCGCCCGTGAAGGCTGTCGGACGATCCTGCGCGTTCACGTCTGGCGGATCGAACGCGGCCAGCGCAGCGCACATGACCGCCGGCAAGAGAGAAATGCGGCGCATGAACGATCTCCCCGGGTGCGTGTCAAAGTTGGCGATTACAGGGTCCATATTAGTTCATGCGAAAACCGCGTGCCAACAGATCACCGCGAAACGGCCCGGCGCTTTGAATTTCCTGCCACTCCGTGCTCTCCAAGGCACGCGGCGACGAACGGCATGTGCTAGATTTGTCAGTCGCACGGCCAGCACGTCATGACCCGGTCCGCACTAGGCGCCGTCGCCGAGTCGGACGAGAATCTCGAGCGCCTCACCCCGCATCGCAACCTTTGCGTGAGCGTCTATGCACTTTGGCAAACGTTTGTGGCACCTCCTGATCACGCCTTACGAGCCGCATCCCGATCGACGCGAGTTCCTCGAGCGGGCCCAAACCCAGACCGAGGAGCGGGCCAGCGTCAGCGTGGCCGTGCTCGATGCGCGCGAGGGCGAGGCCTATTTTGGCGTGCCGCTCGCGCGGCGCGGCATTCAGGCCGTACACCTGCGCATCGAAAACCGCTCCCGTGAATTGTTGCGCCTGCAGTTGGTCAAAATCGACCCCAACTATTTCACGCCGCTCGAGGCGGCCGCCGCGAACCATTTCTCCATCGTCCGCCGGCTCGGGGCCTTTGGCGCCGTCGGACTGTTTTTTTCGTTGCCACTGTTGGCACTCGTGCCGTTGAAGCTGATCACGGCTTATCTGGCCAATGGCCGCATGGATGACTTTTTTCGTGGACAAGGCTTTCGCCTGCGGCCGCTCGAGCCGGGCGAAGTGCGCCAAGGCTTTGTGTTCACCACGCTCGATGTGGGAACGAAAGTCGTCCACGTGCTGCTCGAAACCACGCGCGACACGCTCGACGCCAATACCGGTGCAGCCAACTCACCCGGACCGGTGGCCGCGGCCGTGGACTGCACTTTCTCGATTGCGGTGCCGGGCATCACCGCCGACTACCTGAAGCGCGATTTCTCCGCCTTGGAGGCGGATATGGCGCTCGTAAACTGCGACTTGCCGACACTGGTTGCGCAACTGGGCAAGATGCCTCCCGCCACCACCAACGTCAAAGCCACGCGCCCGGGCGATCCTGTGAACCTGGTCGTCATCGGCGATTTTACTACCATCCTGGCGGCGTTCGCGGCCCGCTGGGACGAAAGCGAATCGATTACGCTGGCCACCTGTTGGAAAACGCTGCGGGCCTTTCTGCTGGGCTCGCAGTATCGATATTCACCCGTCAGCGCGCTGCACCTGTTCGGCCGTGGACAGGATGTGGCGCTGCAGCGCACGCGCCATTCGATCAACGACCGACTGCACTTGCGCCTGTGGCTCACGCCGCTGCGGTTTCACGATCAGCCGGTGTGGGTGGGGCAGGTGAGCCGCGATATCGGCGTGCGATTCACCACCCGCACCTGGAACCTCACCACCCACCGCATCGATCCGGACGTCGACGAATCTCGCGACTACGTGGTGGAAGATCTCCTGCAGGCCGAACACGTCAACGCCACGGGCTACGTCAACGGCGTGGGCGAGTGCGACAGCGCTGACCCACGGCGCAATCTAACGGGCGATCCGTACTTTACTGACGGTCGCCGAGCCGTGGTGCTTCTCTCCCCCACGCGCACCGAGCCGCGCTTCGTGGCTTGGACTTAGACGGGGTGCGTTGCAGAATAGCGCGCAGAGTTTTGCGGGCCTTAAGGCGCAACGCCTGACTGGCTGAGAGGCTGCGCGGGCGGGCTCACGCTCGGCAGAAACTGCGGCGCATGGACCCCCATCGAAACGTAAATACTCATCAGCGATTCGACAGAGATGTCGGCCGGGCGAACGGCGTCGCTCGGCACGAACAGAAGGCCGCCACTCATGGGGATGGGCACACTGGGCACGATCACCAGTTGATAGTCGCGCCCGTTCATCGTGAATACCTTGGGCGAGACCAGGAGCGCCAACACGCCACAGCCGTGCTCCTGGCCGAAATAGCAAAACACCGGCCGCATGCCGCTGAGCTGGGCGTCGCCCGTCCGATCGAGCATGCCCACGAGCTGCTTGGAAGTGCCGTAGATTCCGCCCACCAGCGGCACTCGGCTCAACAGCGCGTCGAACGCGCGCTGCACGACGCCGCGGGCCCCCGCTTCCACGAATACGCCAACGATCAGAGTGACCGCCAGCACCAGCAGCCAGCCGATGACGTAGGCCATCGTCGTGTCGGACGAGAAATTGAATCCGACGGCGCCCAGCACGCGCCCCAGGGGCGCATCCGGCCCGACGAATTGTTGCAGAAACCGCGCCACCCAAATGACCACGGCCACGGTGACCACCACCGGTAACAGCGCGAACACTCCGGCCACAAAGTAGCGCAGCAGCCGGTTGATGGTCCAGTCGAAGAACGATCGCATGCGTCAGGCTCCCTGCTGCCCTCCGCCATGGGGCCGGTCGTGGTAAGCGCACTACAGCTGGCAATGCTGGAGATTGTACGCGCCGCGGCGCCGGCCGCGAAAGGCAAAGTACCGCTGGAAGTCCCTGGCGGCGAATGGGCACGCGTTCGTGCGAACGCGATCGGCTGCGCGGGGCAGTTCAACGCGCAGCAGAGAAATGCGTAGCTGACGGCCGAGATACACGATCGCGATCGTCTCGATGCAGCGCAATCTTTGCGCTTTCATGCACGGGCTGTGCGATCCCTCACGGCCCGTGCGCCAAGCGAATCCCGGCTTTTTTGCCAGGGTTTCGCCTCACGACAATCGCATGTAATCCCTGGCATTTTCCGCACGACGCGTGCGACGCCAGAAGACGTAGCCCGCCAGGCCAGTCGCTCCAATGCCCAACAGCGCGACGCTGCCAGGTTCCGGAACCAAGGGAGCCGGCGAGAAAGACGGCACACTGGTTACCGTGCCATCGATCACCGAGGCAAACGTCGGCACGTACTGGGGCGCATCGGTGCGCGCCACCAAGAACGCCGTGGTCATGCCTGGCGAGAGCTCGCCCGGCATCGACGGCACGCCGATAAAATGAAATCCAACCGTGCCGGCCACCGATCGATCGATCAGCGACGGCGCCAATTCCGTGGTCGTGATGAAGTAGCTGGCATCGACCAGGAAATTGGCAAAATTGTTAACAGTCAGCCGATGAATCGGGTCCAGGCTGGTGGCGTCGTTTGAGACTTCAAAGACGAACGTCAGGCCAAGCAACGGATTGTCGGCCGGGGCCTCTTGCAATACCCAAGTGGTCAACACGCCGGTATACAGCGGTGCAGCCGAAAACGGCTGAACGAGGGAGTCGACGACAAGCGTGGGAAACGGATTCGCGCCGGCAGGGGCCGGAAACAACGGCGCGCCTGGGAACAGCAAGGCAGCGTCAGACTTCGACGCGCCCGAAAAGATGACTCCCGCGCAAAGAATGCACGTCCATAGGTGCAGCAATCTCATGAGCAATCCTCAAAAACTCTGGTTCACAGTAGGTATAGGGCCAATGAACTAACGTTGTCGTTTGAAAACGATCACGAGTTAGTTCACTAGCGTTCCCTATTGCACCAGGTTTTGAAGACGGCTCACGAGCACTCGCGGAAGCAATTGAGTTCTTAAACGCGTGATCAGTTTATGCGAACCGCCTGGGAAGTTCAAGTTTTTTGCCCAGATCAGACAAAAAAACTACACCACAAGATCATAAATCTATTGTGTACAATATCTTGTGGCACGAACAAAATGCAGCCCAAACCCCCAGCCTTCCCACCAGAATCGACCCATTCCTACGCCGAAAGGCAGTCCTTTGTGTCGACGCGCTTCAGCCCAAAACGGCCCTGCGAGGGCAGATTGTCGCCGACTTCCGTTGTAAATGCACACGCGAAGCCCAGCTCCGCCAGGACGCGCTGCGTATGCACGGTAAATGAATCTGGTTTCCCATAGGGATACGAAAACGGAACCAGCGACTGGGCCGAGAGTCGCCGGTCGAGCAACGTTTTGCACGTGGCCAGATCTTCGCGCTCTTCGCTCGGCGTGAGCGACGAGAGCACTTCGTGCTTGTGCGTATGGCCGCCCAGTCGCATACCCAGTTCGTGCATCCGCCACGCGTCATCCCACGACAGGTAAAAGTTCTTGGCCACGTCGTGCTCTTCGCCCAGGTGCGCCGCGAACAGTTCGTCCAGCACGTGCTCGCGCACCGACTTGTCGAGCTGAAAGTTCAACAAGTATTTGAAGGCTGCCACCTCCTCGGTATCCCAACGATACGTGCGCCGGATCGTTTCCGCGCTTGCCGCCGGCGGAATCGCGTCGCGCTCGCGCAACTTTTCAAGAAATGCCGCGCGATACGTCGCGAAATCGAGCGACGCCATGAGCAGGTGGTTCTTGTGGACCGACAGCACCCGATGTTCTTCGATGGCGCTGGTAATCAGAAAAAACTGGCCTTCGATCTTGCGCTCGGCAAGGACACGGCTGGCGCGCAAGTGATCCTGCACTCCGTCGTCGAACGTGAGCAGGCACAAATCCCGTGGCGGCGAATATTGCCCCGCGACGTACGCCATTGCCGACTCCAGCGACGCCATTTCGTACATGCCCGCCAGCGCGTCGACCTGCCGCACAAAGTCATCGAGCGCAATCCCCTTCAGCCCCGGATAGGGATCGCTCGGTGCCCGCACATAGTGATACATCACGACTCGCAACATGCCTCAGGTCGCCTGTGTCGATTGCCTTGTTCTGCCGCAGTCGTTCCTTGCGCCGCGAAGCCGCGCCATCAATTCGGCCGATCTTGATCGCCGTCGGAACGCGTAAAATACAACGCCTCGTCGATCAGCGCCGCGCTCTGCGGCACGATCTTCGATTGTACGTGGAATGCCGCCGTCAGGCTCACACGCGAAAAATCCACCGGCTGCAACAAGCCCGGCAACGGCACTTCCAGGGCCCCCTCCGGCACAAAGCCAGCCGTGGCGAGAGAGCCATTGGCCGTGGCGCCGGTCACGTAGAAATCGCTGAACGCAGCGCCAGCAGCGTCGGCCGCGTGCGACAGGGCTCGTGCCAGGTCGACCGCCACGTCCGGTCTCGCCAGAAACTCCACCACGCGCATGACCACGCTGCCGCGGTCGGCAACTTGCACCTGTCGATAAACCGCCAAACCCGCCAGGCGGCCCGTTCCGTCCGCGGCGAACAGCACCTGGTAGTCAAAACGCGGATGCTCGAAGTACCGCCAGCGCAGGTACTCGCCGTCCTTCCACGTGCTCACCAATTGCGGCGCGAAGTGGTCGCGCCAGGCGATATCCCATCGCGGCAAGTCGTCGATCGTCCCGGGCCGAACCGTGGCCGGCGCCGCATCGATCGGCGGGGAAATTGCCAGCGTCTGCGGCACGCGGACGTCGTCGCCCAGCAGTCGCTTCAAGGCAGCGGCCGACGAAACACGCACCAGCCGCGGCACCGCCTCCATCGTGGCCCAGCGCAACCCGCGATAGACCTTCATCGCCGCCTGGTTGGCGCCGAGCACGCCCGTGAAATCGCCGGCCCGCATGGCCGCCGCCAGCAATTGAATGCCGAGCGCGGGCGGGCTGCCAGCTGCCGTGGCCCACAGGGCCAGCCAGTTTCCACTGAGCCGCACACCCCGCAGGTTGAATCCCACGGGAATCATCCCCAACAGTCCGACGATGGCGTCGCCCTGCGTGGCAATCAGGAGCGCCAAGTCGGTCGCTGTGGCTCGATGCTGCCAGCGCAACAGCTCGGCATCCCGGGCGAGAATATGGCCGGCGCGCCAGTGGGTGTTGATAAACGCCTGCACCTCGGCCAGCCGAGCAAGCGGACAACGCCCAATATGCGTACTGTCTGCTCGCAGGTCGTCCTGGTCGGCCATGGGAATTTCGTCAGTCGAGCTCGGGAACGCTGCGCGAAGCCAACCGCCGCGAGCCAGGCGCGCCCGTGTTGCCCGCAAAAGTGTCCCCGAGTCGAAACATATCACGGCGCCCCGGTACAGCAACAGCCCGGACAAAAGCGGGGGCGTCAATACTGGCGTTCCACGCCCGCCGCGCGAACCCATGCCACATCATTGACGTATAAATAGTTGATGTATAAACTAAATCAGCCCGGGCAACAACCGGGTGGATACCCAACGTGCCATCTCGCGGCCCACGGTCATGTCGGCCCAACAACTGCAACACGAACTCAAAAAGCGCCATCCGTTCGATTCGCTCGAACAGGAGGCGATTTTGAACTTGCTGCGCACCGGCGACCAATTTCAAAACCGCTTCGGCCGCTTGTTTCGCAAATTCCGGCTGACGGCGTCGCAATACAACGTCCTGCGCATCCTGCGCGGCGAAGGCCGGCCGTTGCCCTGCCTGGAAGTTGCCGACCGCCTGATCCAGGTGGTGCCCGCCATCACCGGCCTGATCGATCGCCTTGAACAGCAGGGGTTAGTGAAGCGACAGCGCTCGGCCGACGACCGCCGTATCGTGTACGTCGAGTTGACCGACAAAGCCGCCGCGCTGCTCAAGCAGCTCGATTTGCCCGTCAGCCAGCTGCACGAGCAACTGATCGGCCACTTGGGCCGCAGTGAGCTGCGCGAGTTGAGCCGCTTGCTGGTCAAAGCGCGCCTTGAGCGCGACGCCCACGAGCCGTAACCCAAGAACACGTCTTGCGCGGTTCGCGACCCATCGATGCTTCGTTTAACTACATAGTTGTTTTCGCCGCCAGTCGTTGTTTGCCATCCGTCGGACGGCGCGCTGCGAATGTCGGCCTGTTGAGTAAAGGAACTGCACCATGATCCAGATTCGCAAGGCACAGGACCGGGGCCACTTTGACCACGGCTGGCTCGATACGTACCACACCTTTTCCTTCGCCTCGTACCACGATCCGCGGCACATGGGCTTCCGCGCGCTGCGCGTGATGAACGAGGACCGCGTGGAACCCGGCGAGGGCTTTGGCACGCACCCGCATCGCGATATGGAGATCGTCACCTACGTGCTCGAGGGCGCGCTGGAGCATCGCGATTCGATGGGCCACGGCGAGATCTTGCGGCCCGGCGAGTTTCAGCGCATGAGTGCCGGCACGGGCATCACGCACAGCGAGTTCAACCCCTCGCAAACAGAGCCGGTGCACTTGTATCAGATTTGGCTGTTGCCCCAGCGTACGGGAATGACGCCCAGCTACGAGCAACAGAAATTTGCGGACGAAGAGCTGCACAATCGCCTGCGGCTGGTGGCGGCGCGGAGTGCCGAAAACGGCTCCTTGACGATCCACCAGGACGCCTCGATCTACCTGGCCAGGCTCGATGCCGCGGCGCGCCTCGAGCATCGTCTCGCCGCGGGGCGACACGCGTGGCTGCAGGTGTTGCGCGGCGCGGTATCGCTCAACGGCCAGCAGCTGAGCACGGGCGATGGCGCCGCAATCAGCGCGGAGCCGGCGCTCACGCTGGTCGCGTACGAACCGGCCGAGATCATGCTGTTTGATCTGGCGTAATCGGCAGCTTGCGACCAAGGTGCGGCTTTCGCTGATTGCCGGCGGCGTGCTCCAGCGGCCGCAATCCCAGCAGCGGCGAAAGCGCACCTGCGTCCGCCTGCCGAACAAAATGCCAGTTCGCCGCCGGCACAAGCCGTTGCAGCCGGCAAATCCGTTGCAAACCGAAATCGAATCGACAACTCGGTTGCACGCGATGTATCATGGAATTTTCCGCATCGGCTGTGGTACTCGCCGTGCTCGGCTCCAGCGGTGCGAACATCGTCCGCCGGCGAAGCGGAGGATCCAAGGTTACCTGATCGGGCGCCGCCTCGGCGGGCACTGCTGGGCAAGGAGGGCACAAGCGGGGCCCTTCGCTGCGCCGCCTGCCGCACGAGTGAGCGACTCCTACGCATGGGCGCAACTGGCAGCGACCGACCTCTGGCGGCCTCATCGGCAGCGGTCCACGGCGCAGAGCAGGGCGGTGAGCCCGCGGCCACCGTTGCGCGACCATCGCTCGCCGAACACGCCCCCCACCGTCGCCCCTATGGGCGCGCCGTCTTGCGGGCCCTGCGGCCTCACCATTGGTTGAAGAATCTGCTGGTGTTCGCGCCGGCCGTGTTCGGCCACATGCTGTCCGACATTCCAACGCTCGTGGCCAGCAGCCTGGCGTTTGTCACTTTCTGCCTGGCTGCTTCGGCCATCTATCTGTTCAACGACATGTTGGACGTCGAGTCTGATCGGCGTCATCCGATCAAGCGATATCGCCCCTTGGCTGCCGGCGAGCTGACGTTTCGAGACGCCACGCTCATCTGCGGCCTGTTGCTGCTTTCGTCGGCGATTCTTTCGATCGCACTTCTGCCCCCGCTCTATTCGCTCGTGCTGGCCTGCTATGCGGTCGCCAACGTGGCCTACTCAAGTTGGCTGAAGCGCAAGGTGATGGTCGATATCGTGCTGCTGGCCGGCCTGTATACGCTGCGCATCATCGCCGGCGGCGCCGCCACCGGCATCGTGCCTTCGGAATGGCTGTCGGCCCTGTCGCTGTTCTTATTTTTGTCGCTGGCCTTTCTCAAGCGTTTTGTCGAGTTGAGCCGGCTGCGCGACGAAGGGATCGTGCGGACCGACAATCGCGGTTATCAGATGGTGGACCTGGAATTGCTCCAGGTCATGGGTCCGGCCTGCGGTTTGTTGGCCGTGCTGGTGCTGGCCCTGTACATTAACAGCCAGCAAGTGCTGGGCCTGTATGAGCACCCACGGGTGCTGTGGCTTGTCTGCCCGCTGTTGTTGTACTGGATCGGCCGCACGTGGATTTGGGCCCGGCGTGGCGCGATCACCGAGGATCCGCTATCATTTGCGCTGCGCGACCGTACGAGCTGGATCGTGCTCGCCTGCGTCGTCGCGTTGGGGTTTCTGGCCATTTAGCCGTGGATCCGCGAGCCGGGTAATGGCGACCGCTACGCGCAACCCAGGGAAAGTGCCCGCGCTGCTCTTGGCGATTGCGCTGTTCAAGGCAGCGTGGCTCGCTTGGCTGTGGACCTACGGAATGCCGCGCTCCACGGCCGATATCGTGTGCTTCAAGCAGCCCGCGTACATGCGGCTGATGTCCCCCAACTTCAGCGTGCCCACCTACGCCGGCAAAGCGCCATACATCGACAAATTCAACAGCTACCCCGCGGTGATGTACTACTACCTGAACTACGCGGTCTTTCGCGTAGCCGGGTTTAGCCTCTACACGTCGCTGGCGTTCGACCTCGTCGTCCACGTCGTGCTGACCACGCTGGCCGCGTGGTGCATCTGGAAACTCACCGGGCGACAACTCCCCGCCACCGTCTTTTTGCTGGCCAGCTCGCAGTTGCTGTTTCCGCTGGGCCGGCCCGAGGAGCTGGGCATCTTGCTCGTGCTCGTCGGGCTGTTGGCCGTCGAGCGCGGCGCGCTTGGCATGGCTGGGGCAATTGTCGCGCTGGGCATGGCGGGGGCCACCGCCCCGGGAGCAGCCATCGTGGGCACCGTGCTCATCGTGGCCTACGATGGCTTCCGCCGCGAGTTCGATCCTTCGTTTCGCCGCCGGGCCGTGACCCTGTGCCTGCTATCGCCGCTCGTCTCCCTGGCGATCTACGCCTGGTATACCTGGCCGTACCTGTCGGAAGCCTGGGAGCAGCACCGCGCGCTCGACACGGCCGATGTGTACTATGCGGAATCGGTATTGGCGATCATCTTGCGCCATCCCGCTTGGGCCCTCTTTACGTTGCCCCTGCTGATCGCCGCGTTCGTCGTCGGCTGCTACTGCTTGTGGCGACGACCGGATTGGTATCCCCGCGCTACGCCGGCCGGCGCGTTCGTCGGCGCGGCGACCATCGCGATCGGCGCCGGCTGCCTGTTGAACATTGTCGCCCTGCGCCTGGAATACGACTTCCGCCACGTGACCATCCTTTCGCTGGCACTGCTCACAACGGCGATTTGCTGGCTCCCGGCGCCGGCCGGGGCGCGCTATCCGGCGCGGGCCTGGGCCGCCATGGCCGCCGTGCTCGTGTGCAGCTTCGTGGCCAGCTCCTACGTCGTGCGGTTCAGCCTGGCCGCATTCTCCTGGGACCACGCTGCCGTGACCTACGATCAGTCTGCCCGAGTCGTGCGGGAGATCGTGCCCAGCAAAGCCACGGTCGGTGGCGACGGCTATCTGTGGACGATCATCGACGACGGCCGGCCCTATCTGAGCATCGCGGCAGTGGCCGAGAAGTATTGGCCGGAGTACCTGATTACGGGCACGTGGTCGGATGTCCCGGCGATCGCACAGCGGCCCGGCATTGCCGAGAAGTTCGCGTCACAATATGTCGAAATCACCCCGCTGCCGCTGCTGCCGCAGAACGGCTACAGCGTGAACCTTCTCGGGTTCGACGTGCCCATCACGAGCGGGCGGAGCGATTGGTACGTCCGCATCTGGAAGCGGCGCACGCCGCCGGAACCGCCGGCCGCGGCGGATCCTCCGGAGCGCGCCGGCGCCAAAGACAGCGGCTAACGGCCGGTTGCAGAATGCGATGGGTCGCGCGATCGCGCGCATGCGATCTCAACGTAGCGATGAATTGCCATGTTGAGAGTCGTGCGGAACTCTGCGCTCCATCTAGCGGGCAATGGTCGTCCAGAGGACTCGAAACCGTCGCGACGCTCCAGCGCGCATCTCCTCATGGCAATGCGAAAGTCCTCAAGGCAAGGCGAAGGCCACCAGCTCCGATTTCTGTCGCAGCCCACCCACCGCCAGCACAATGTACTGCTTTCCCTGGTGGCTGTACGTCATGGGCGTGCCGTGGGGAGTTGAATCGATCCGCTTCTCCCAAACGAGCTTGCCGTCCGTCTTGTCGAAGGCCCGCAAGTATCCGGTATCGCCCATTCGCAGCGCCGGGCTCTCAGGCGCCTCCTCGGCCTGGATCACAAAGAACAGCTCCTTGGTGAGCACGCCGCCACCATTGGACAGCACGCCGTTGGCCGCGCCGCCCAACGGCCCCAGCCCCAGGTGCTTGATGGCCGGATGGTCGCGTGGTCCGTTGCCATGCGGCACTTGCCACACGATCTCGCCGCGGTTCAGGTCAATGGCCGTGATCCGCCCGTACGGCGGCTTGACCAGCGGCAGGCCTTGCGGCCCCTCAATCGTAAACGGCCCGGTGCGGATGTAACGGAAGTTCGATCGGTTCGAGTCCGGCTCGCTGAGGCCAATCAGAAACGGGAGCGTCATCGACGGGACGTAAAGAAAGTTCGTTTCGGGATCGAGGGCCGCACCACCCCAGTTCGCACCGCCGGCCGGACCAGGGAGCTGCGCCGTTCCCTTAAGCCCCTTGGCGCCGGTCACAACCGGCGGCGTAAAGATCGGTCCGTGTGCGTACTGCTGCAAAATCTCGATCGCCTGGGCACGTAACTCGGGTGTGAAATCGATGAGGTCGTCTACGGTGAGTCCCTGCCGCTCGAAGGCCGGCGGCCTGGTGGGAAAGGGCTGCGTGGGCGAGGTCTTCTCGCCCGAAACCGTCGACTGCGGAACTGGTCGTTCTTCGATGGGCCAGACCGGCTCTCCTGTCACGCGGTCCAGCACATAACAAAACCCCTGCTTGCTCACCTGGGCCACGGCCTTGATCTTGCGGCCGTCGACCGTGATGTCGGCCAGGTTGGGCCCGCATGGAAAGTCAAAATCCCACAGCCCGTGATGCACCGCCTGGAAGTGCCACACGCGCGTTCCGGTTTCCGCCTCGAGACACACGATGCTCTCGGCGAACAAGTTGTCGCCGCGGCGATGCCCGCCGTACCAGTCGTTGGTCGGTGTGCTGAGCGGTAAATAGACGTAACCCAATTCGTCGTCCGCGCTGATGGTGGACCAGACGTTGGTATTGCCTGCCTCCTTCCACGATTCGTCTTCCCAGCTTTGCACGCCGAACTCACCTGGTTGCGGAATGGTGTGGAAGATCCATTTCTGCTGTCCGGTGCGTACGTCGTAGCCGCGCACGTGACCTGGCGGCATGCGGGTTTGCGTGGGCGCGTCAAAGACGATCGAGCCGACGACAATCGTGTCGCGGCAGACGGTCGTAGGCGAATTGAATCCGTATTGCCGATCGTCGATCTTGCGGCCCAGGCCTGCCGACAGATCGACCGAGCCGCCTTCGCCGAACCGGGGATCTGGCTTTCCGGTCGCCACGTCGATCGAGACCAGCTGGCGGCCGCCCGTGGCGATGATGATTCGCTTCGCCGTGCCGTCGGTCCAGTACTCAAGGCCCCGGTGTTGAAAGCCGGAGTTGGTCGGCCGCCCGCGCTCGTAGCTCTTGGGATCGTAGACCCACAACGTCTTGCCGCTGGCAGGGTCGATGGCGGCCACCTGGCTCAGTCCGGTGCTGGCGTAGAGCACGCCGTCGACCAGCAGCGGCGTCACTTTGAACTGACCGGGACTATAGCGGCGGTCGGCCTTGGCGATCTCGGCATCGGCCGACTCCCAGCGCCACGCGATTTCGAGCTGCGTCACGTTTCGGCGATTGACCTGGTCGAGCGGCGCATACCTCGAGTGGCCGTGGTCCCCGCCGTAGTGTCGCCATTGGCCGTCACCCGTACCGCTATGTCCCGGGTCGCTCTGTGTCGGGTCGCGCTGCGCCAGGGCGACGCGCGCCAGCAGAAGCACGACCATCGTCGACGCGATGATCGCGCGGGGATCGTTCAATTTGCGCATGAGTGCGTCCTCGTGCCTGGTACCTGGGCCACGCGTAGCGCGGACATGCCGCGCGCGGCAATCGGATCTCGCGGTTAGCCCTGCGGCTTTGCTGTGCCGCCGAACTTCCTCGCGAGCCATTCGATGATGATCTTGTTCAACTCGTCCGGTTTCTCCTGCTGCGTCCAGTGGCCACAATCCTTAATCGTGTGACGCTCGAAATCGCTGATGAAATCCTCCATCCCGTTGGCGGAAGAAGGCCGCAGAATGACGTCGTGTTCGGCGCCGACATAGAGGCACGGCACGTCGATCGTCCATTTCGCGCCGGCCATGGAAGCTGCCGCCCCCGCCATATTGCGGTACCAGTTCAAGCCACCGGTAAAGCCGGTGATCTGGAAGGTTTCCACGAAGTAATCCATCACGTCGTCGGGAAGGAACGTGGTGCCCGGAAAGCTGTCGCGTTCGAGCATTGCCAAGAGGTTGAGTTGTCGCTCGGGCGAATCGGCCGGCAGCGCCTTGAACCGCTCCACGTTCCAAATGTCGCCGCGCGACAAAATCATCTTAAACGTCTTGTGCACATCCTTCCCGAGGGCGGCCTCCGCGCGGCCTGGTTGTTGGAACTGCATCACGTAGTAGTTCGGCGACATGACGACAAGCGGCGGTTCCGGAGGTGTTTTGGACGCCAGGCCGGGAGGGCGCGAACAGGGCGTGTTCACCCCGATGACACCCAGGCATCGATCAGGGTGGATGCGCGCCATGGCCCACACGACTCCCCCGCCCCAATCGTGACCGCAGAACACGGCCTTCTCGATGCCCAGGGCGTCGAGCATGCCGGCCATGTCGTCGCAGAGGTGCTTCAAGTCGTAACTTTTCACGTCCTCGGGCCGATCGCTGAGCCCATATCCCCGTTGATCCGGCGCGATGGCGCGAAAGCCTGCCTCGCTCAGCGCCTTGACCTGGTGCCGCCACGAAAATGCAAGCTCCGGAAAACCATGACACAGAACCACGGGCACTCCCTCGCCTTGCTCGTAGACCGCCATGCGAATGCCGTTGGTCTGTACGAACTTCGGCGCCGGCATGTGGGGCGCAGCGCGAACTTTCTGCTCTTGGGCCCAGGTGGTTTGCGGCACGCTGGATGCAAGTGCAGCGAGGATAACTGCCAACAGCAACGTTCCGCGTGGCACGTGAGCCGCGCGGGTGTCAAGTGACGATCGCATGGCCGTACACGCGTGTGCCTTGAGTTTCATTTTGGACAAACCTCTCGTGCAAAGCTCGGGTGGACAACTCGCCGGGCAGAGTGGAGCAGATCGGGTCGGAATGCTCGCTATCGTACCACCGCCCGGCACGCCCGGATATCAATTCGCAGCGACAGCGGAATTTTTGCATTCTCGGCCGCCATGGGCATACGTTGCCGACCGATTCGGTTGCTCGCGGCACCGTTGCAAGTTCGCTCACGGTGCATCATAGTTCTCTCGGGCGATTTCCGTGCGGCCGAAGCGCCAAGCCGTATTCGAGGCGGCACGGCGACACATCCTATTGAGTCCTGGCTAGCCAATGATCGAGGGCGACCAACGGAAGCCCCGACAACGCGGACGTTTGGACGTTGCGGAAGGACCAATGTCTGCCTCGGTACCAATAGCATCGCAATCTCGTGCGCGGAGAACTTTCGATGATCTCAACCTTCAAGATGTCTTGCGCTTTTTGGCTGTGCGCCGGCACATTGACCGCCGCCATGTTGCTCACCGGCAACGCGCTGGGTGCGGACCGACCCAAAACGGCGGCCGAGGTCGACGCGCTGGTCAGCGAGCTGTCGAATTGGGGACGCTGGGGCAAGGACGACCAGCTCGGTGCGCTCAACCTGATTACACCCGAAAAGCGCAAGCAAGCGGTGACGCTCGTGCGCGAAGGCACAAGCGTGTCCTTGGCCAGAATCCTGGAAAAGCAGCCCGCGGTCGACAACCCGGATCCGTTTGTGCAAACGATGCTACCCAACGTCAACGGCGGCGACAGCCAGTGGAGCCTCGACCGCTACAGCGTGGCCTATCACGGATACGCGCACACGCACCTGGACGCGCTGTGTCACCTGTTCTACCGCGGCAAGATGTACAACGGCTTCTCGCAGAACGAAGTCGGGCCGCAGGGGGCCGCCAGGCTGTCGATCCACAACGCCAAGAGCGGCGTCTTCACGCGCGGTGTCCTGTTCGACATTCCACGGCTGCGCGGCCTGCGCTATCTGGAGCCGGGCACGCCCATCTATCCCGAAGATCTCGACGCCTGGGAAAAGCATGCCGGCGTGAAGGTCACCAGTGGAGACGTGATCTTCATCCGCACCGGCCGCTGGCAGCGACGCGCCATGCTGGGCCCCTGGGACGCGCTCAATCCCGGCATCGCCGGATTGCACGTATCCTGCGCGCGCTGGCTGAAACAGCGCGACGTCGCCATCCTTGGCAGCGACGCAGCCAGCGACGTGATCCCGTCGGGAATTCCTGGGATGTCCCACCCGGTTCACCTGCTGGCGCTGCACGCAATGGGCATGAACATTTTCGACAACTGCGATCTGGAGGAGCTCAGCGAAGTGGCCCAAGCGCGCAAGCGCTGGGAGTTCCTGCTGACCGCGGCGCCCATGCCGGTCGAGGGGGGCACCGGCTCGCCCTTGAATCCGCTGGCGACCTACTGAGCTTGCGCGGTCGAGATCGCAACCTGGCAGCCTGTTGAAGAATGCCATCCTGACATTTTTCAACCTCGCCAGGTGCGCAGCAAAGCTCCACACGAAATCGCAAAATTAACCCCGGCGCGCCGGGGCTATTTTGGCATCGCATCCTGCGATGGCGCAGGCGCGTCGACTTTTCAACGGGCTGCTAGCGAGCTTTCGCCCGGGCGAGTAGCGCGGTCACGTTGTCCTTGCCGCCTCCGGCCAAGGCGAGTTCGACGAGGCCATCGCAGGCCGCCTGAGCGCTCGACGACTCGTCCAGGCATTGGGCAATCCGCTCAGGCCGGACCATGTTGGTCAGGCCGTCGGTGCATAACAGCAACTGGTCGCCCACCTGTAGCCGCAGATGGTGGACATCCGGCCGCGCACTGTGGGCGTGCGATCCGAAACAGCGGGTCAGCATGTGGCCGTACTTGCCGGCGACGGCCGCGGGCACGCCGGCCGCGATG
Organism: Pirellulales bacterium; assembly: GCA_050250435.1. Lineage (GTDB taxonomy): Bacteria > Planctomycetota > Planctomycetia > Pirellulales > PALSA-1355 > JBFWOR01. The sequence goes on from JBFWOR010000004.1 coordinate 235,581, forward strand.
AACTCCTGCTGAACGGTATGGTCCGTCGACACGCGTCCCATCATCCGATCGCGCCACAGAAAGCAGGGTGAATCACCAATATTCGCAACCACGGCGAACGAACTGACCAGATAGGCGCAGGTCCACGTCGTGCCGCTGTCGCCAAATCCCGGGTTGGTTTGCAACTCATCCTCGAACGCCTGCTGCATCATGTAGGTGAAGGCCTCGATGCGCTCGGCAAGTTCGTTCGTGTTCAAGTCTCCCAATCTCATGATCCAACTCGTCGCCCGTCCAGCGAGCTCCCAAGCCGTGCGGATCGCAAGCTGGCTGGCCAGATTGCCGTGGCCGGTTGCGCCCATGCCATCGGCCACGGCCATTCCGAAGGCCTCATCGGGAGGAAGGACGAATTGATCTTTGGGAATGTTGGCGAGCAGCATTTCTTGCGCGCGCGTCCGCCGGATGACCACGTAATGGTCCTGGTTCTCCGCCCGGCGCAGCCCGACGTGGCTGGCAGCCCCGAATTCGAACGCCAGGTGGACGGCCGACTTGGAGAAGTACTTCTCGGCAGCCAGCGCCGGCTTGATCAGCTCGACGGTTTCCGCTTGACGCGGGTCCATGGCCGCGACTCCCAGACGGGCAGCGGGAAGACAAATAGCATCCCGACCGCCGCGCAGGCAAAGACCCCGGTCTTGCTCGGACCTGCGCTTACGTGCGCGTTCGCTGCAAGCCGGGGAATGGGCGGCACAGGACTCGAACCTGTGACTTCCACCGTGTGAGGATGGCGCTCTAACCAACTGAGCTAGCCGCCCGGAAGCTGTGCATTTTAGCAATCGCGGCGAGCGTTGGCCAGCGGGCGTAGTTCAAGGGCCGCACCGGCCTACGCGACGAATGTCCTAGCACCGCCGCAATCGTCGTCGCGTTCAATTGATTGAAGGTCACCGATGCAGCGCTGCCGATCTTGCTCGAAGGTGCCATGACTCATGGTATTCCGCAACGACCAAGTCAGCCTTTTTCACGACCTTCCAAAGTGCCTCCTCAATTGGCCGAAGCGGGAATTGCTCACCGATGAAAATCACAGAATAGGTTTCGGGCTCATACAATCGCCGATAGATTTCTGGCTTGATGCTCGTCAACACGTTGCGGTTTGCAATGCAATGGTCAACCAAGCCTTTGCCTTCATGCTCTTTCAACCATTCCTCGAGGTGTTCGTCGAAGTGCTCAAAGCAGTTGCGCAGTTTCCGATCATTGAGTGCATTGTCATCCTCGACGCCAAGACTGGCGCGAAGCTGCACACCTCGCGCTTTGTATTTCGGGTCCGGCGGCCAGAATAGCTTGGACACGTTGCCAGAGAAAACGAGCAGGCTCTGTACGGCTTTCCAAAATCTGAGCATATTGATTTTCTGTTCGCCGGGATGGGCTAGAGCGAGCAGCAAATCCTCAAACGACAGCAGAGCCATTCTCCCTTGGGATGCAACCTCGGACTGAAAATCCATCAGCGCCTGTTCCGAAAGCATGTGGGGTTACTCCATTGGCCATGATGGAAATTCGACACACGGGGTCGCAAGAGGTTCACCCCTCAAGCCTCTCGATGACCGTCCGCAACTCAATAACTTCAAGCGGACATTCGGGCCAGTTGTGTTCCCAACACACAATAAGGTCAGCCCCGGCCGGGTTGTGTCCATGATCCACGAAGTTCCGGCTTCTAAACTCAAACTCAATCCGCACCCGTTGCCAGCGGTTGTCCTTCGCGTTGACGCATCGCTTTGCCTCACAATCTGGATAGCCAGCTTGGACGGCTTCGACGATTAACCCTAGTTCGTGGCTGACGATCCCGAACAAGTAGACGACGCCTTGTTCATTGATCGGCGCATGGCGAAGCCCGCGAAAGTTGATCGGTGCCCCGTACTCGATACCGTCTAACTTGGTCCAATTTGATGGCCTAGCGGATTCGGGGGTTGTCGATGGCGGTCGGTGGCTTTCTCGAACTGCTGTTTCACCGAAAGATGCCAGAATTGGCGAATCGGGCGCATTTCTTTCGAGCCACTCACGGTATGCCTTTAACGACCCTGCGCGACCGCTGAAACGCTTCTTGAGCGTCCCTGGAGAAACCTGCGATAAGGCCGCGAATTTGTGCCAGGATGGTATTTTCCCAAACTCAGTTGCGACCCGGTGAAGTTCGGCAAGTAGAGCTTCATCCGACAATGAGTCTTTGTCTTTGGGGTGTCTCTCGATCTGAGCAAGTTGCCGAATCTCGGACCAGCCGCCATCTGGAAAGAGGCGATAGATAAAATATTCGCTGATTCCCGAAGCCCGCCGAAACTCTGACAATGACAACGGTCCGTCCGCCCGCAATGCGGCAGCTTTCGCGGCTTGAACGATTGATTCCCTTGTATGCTCGCCCATGCCCGATGATTATAGCGAAGCAATGGGTAGAATGCGGCCATCCTGGAAGCGGGCAGCGCGGCCTTTTCCTGCAACGTTACCGCCCCACGCGCGTCAACTTGCGGATCACGTGGCTGCCGTATTCGGCAATGTACAGGTTGCCGGCCGCGTCGATGTCGATCAGGTCGGGCACGGCAATCAGCGCCTTGTTCGCCGGCCCACCGTCGCCCGCGTAGCCGCGCTTGCCCGTGCCGGTCACGGTGCCCATCGTGCCGTCGCTGCGCACGACGCGAATCTTCGAGTTGCCCGAATCGGCAATGTAGACCTGGCCCTGCGCGTCAACGGCCACACCGCAGGGCTGAAAGAGTTTGAGCGTCGTCGCCGGCTTGTCGTCGCCGCCCCAGCCCGCCTTGCCGGTGCCGGCAATCGTGGAAACGATGCCCTCAGTCGTCACCTTGCGGACGCAATGGTTGTTGAAGTCGCACACGTAGAGCGCGCCGGCTGCATCGAGACACAGCGCGGAGGGCGCGTTGAAACGTGCCGTGCGCGCCAGTCCGCCATCGCCCGAGTAGCCGGGCTCGCCTGTGCCGGCCACGGTCTTGATTGTTCCCTGCGCGTCGACCACGCGGATGCAATGGTTGCCGGTGTCGGCAATATAGACGTTGCCCTGCGCGTCGCACTTCATGTCGTTGACGCGCGTGAGCTCGGCGTTTACAGCCGGCCCGCCGTCGCCCGAGTAGCCGCGCTGGCCGGTGCCGGCAAAGCGCGAAATCGTGCCGTCCGGCGAAATCTTGCGCACCGAGTATCCACCTCGATCGCCCACCAGCACGTTGCCCGCGCGATCGACCGCCACGCCGTAGGGGCTGCTGAGCCGCGCCTGCACGGCCGGTCCGCCGTCGCCCGCGGAACCATCGGTGCCGTCGCCTGCGATCGTGGTGATGACGCCCCGCGGGTCAATCTTGCGTACGCGTTGATTGTGGAGGTCGGCGATCACGAGCGAGCCATCGGCGCCGACGGCAACGCCCGAGGGATTGTTCAGCTCGGCCTGTGCTGCGGGTCCGCCATCGCCCGAGAAGCCCGCCCGGCCCACGCCGGCGACGGTGCTGATGACGAACGACTGTGCGTGCACCGCCGTGGCGGCGAGCAGCCAAATCGTCGCGGGCAGCCAGGCCTGTCGCCGTAGATGTCGCCCAGTCATGGTTCGCTCTTCCACCAAGGATGCGCACTGGTCCGTTCAACCTGGAGCCAGTTCGCACGCAGCCGACGAATATTGGCCGGCCGAAAGCCGCGAAACCGAAATCGTGCGGCACGAGAATCGCCGCGCCAACGCGAATGAAGGGGCCTCGGTGACATCTGCCGGGCACGAGAACTGGCAGGCGCAGCGTCGCGCACGAAGCGCGCGCCAAGAACAGCCCGGGCAGAAAACGCCAGCTACACTTGCGCCGCAGTGTCTTGCTGCGGGGCCGCAACGGGCGCTTGCGTGGGCGGCTCAAACTTCGGCGCGGTCGGCTCGTCGTAATCGTCGGCGCTGTAGCGCTTGGCCGCGGCGGCGCGCGGCGAGACGTCGACATTCGTGGCCGAGTTCACTTCGCTCTTGATGTCGTTCAAGCCCTTCTTGAACTCCATCAGGCCTTTGCCCAGCGAGCGGCCGACTTCGGGCAGGCGCTTGCCGAACAGCAGCACGGCAATCACCAACACGACCAGCATTTCTTGTGGCCCTAAACCAAACGGCATAGCTCGCTACCTCCCAAACTCACCCGATGCACTAGCTCTGACTGGTCTTCTGCGGATTCTCCGCGTCGTCTTCAATGCCTTGCACGCCCTTCTTGAACTCCACCACGCCTTGTCCTAGCGAGCGCATCACCGTGGGCAGGCGGCTGCCGAACAGGATCAGAATGATGATCGCGACGACAACCAGTTCCCAGGTTCCGATGAAGCCGAACATAAGAGCGACCTGCCAGGTAGGGGTGGGTAGTTCGAAGCAAGACGCGGGCTCGACGTGCCCGGCCTGACCTCGCCGCGTTTTTGCGCAGCCCCAGACGCGGAACGTGCGGTGGGTTAACACCTTAATTTTACTGCCCAGGATGCCAGTGTCAAAGGGACGAGACCGTTCCTTATCCGCCCACCTGCCGCGGCTAACCCAACAGGGCACGCTACTTAACGCGTCCACCGCGGCCCGCCGCTTCCACATACAATGGCAAGAATCGATAGTAGACCTCCAGGCACAACGTGCCCAGGGCCGTGGAATAGGCCCGGCCGCCGCAGCCGCCCCACACCGGATCCGGGTCCCAACTGCCGGCCAAAGCCCCGTCGGTCCTCTGGCTGGAGATCAGCGTTTTCTGCATGGCATTGTTCCAGCGCTGCCAGGCATCGCCCTGCGTTTGAAACAGGGCCAACGTGCCGTAATACCAATAGTAGTAGTTGGTCGTGCCGGCGCCGGGCGCCTCTTCCAGCAAGAAAGTGCTCGCTTCGGTCAGTGCGGCCGGCTTGTCGACCAGGCCCAAAAACTGCCGGCAGACCAACGCCTCGGCCGTCATCGACCGCGTGGCCACCGGCTTGATCGACTGGTAACAGGCCAGGCCGCTCGAGCGGCCCAGGGCAACGCTCTTCAAGAAACGCTCGATGCCGCTGCGCGTGCCGTCGGGAATGTCGAGCCCCGCCAATTGCCCGCTCTTGAGCGCCATCACTTGCCAGCCGAGCTGGCTGGTATCGCCGGGATCGCCAGGCCGATAGCGCCAGCCGCCGGTGGTGCGATCCTGCGCGCTCAACGTAAAGCCGATGGCGCGCCGAACGTAGTTCTTCAAGCGCTCGTCGCGCGACATGGCGTACGCCTCGCTGATGGCACACGTGGCCATCGCGTGACAGTACATCCGTTCGTAGACGTTTTGCGATGCGCCCAGATTGCCGTCGGCGGCCTGCTGCGAGAGCAAATACTCCAGCCCGTGCTGCACGTTGATGCGGTAGTCGCCCTGCAGGTGCGTGTTGCCGGCCGCCAGGAACGCCAACAAAGCCAGTCCCGTGATGCCGGTATCAGCCGTGGCGCCGGCGCCCAGCCGATACGTTCCGTCTTGTGCCTGGCCGCTGCCTGCGCCGGTGTGGCGTGGATCCCAGCGGCCGCCGGAGCTCTGATTCGCCGCCAGCCACTTGAGCGCGGCATTCACCGCGGCTTCACTTTGCTGCGTAGCGCCTAGTCCGCGGGCCATGCCGCCGTGATCGCCCGTGCGCAGTTTGAGAATCTCCGGCACGGCTTGCGCGGTTCCCGTGCCGCCGGGCCGGCCTGCCACGGGAGCCAACGGCGGCGTTTCCGTCGCGGCCTTGGCTTCCCCCGTGCCGTCCGATGCTTTGCCCGCGCCACCTGCCGCCTCAGGGCTGGCGGCAGTGTTCGAGGCTCCGTCGGCACCGCTGGCAGATTCCTCCGGTTCGGGCGGCGGCACCGGAGCGGCAGCCGGTGTGTCTTCCTTTGGCGCCTCGATCGGAGTGGCGTCCTTGACCACCGACTCGAGCGGGGGCGCATCGTTGCCTTCAGCAATTGCCGGCGGCGCCGCTTCATCTGCGACCGGCAACTGCGCCGGTTTCGAGATCGCCGGCTCCGGCAGGTCGACGGGCGTCATGCGCTCGGGCTCGGCCAGTTCGGGCACGGTTTCGGCCGCCGCTTGCGGAGCCAGATCGGGCACGTCGGCCAGCGCTTCCTGTGGGGCCTGCTCGGCGAACGATTCCCAGGGCGCCGGCTCGCCCGGATCCTGGCCAATGTTCGCCTCGTCGCTGTCGCGGTCGACCAGCGCCACCTGAACGCCGCGGCCATCGGGAGAGCCGACGGCGGAGGTCACGATGTTCACGGTGGAAAAATAAATCGCGATCAGCAAATGCGCCAACAGCGACAGCACGACGCACTTGCCCAGCGGCTGCGATTGCCCCCACTTGGTGCGAATCAACAGCAGCAGCACCACGGTCAACAGCACCAGCCCGACCCAGACCACCCAGCGGGTGAGCTGCGCATCGAACACGGCGGCAAATAGCAGCAGGCTAGCGGCGGGCATTCTCTTTTTCCGTGCGGGCAGTCTCCACCGCAATCGACAGATCGGCGATGCCGGCATGCTTACAGGCGGTCAACACTTGAGCCACGCGCTCAAAGGAGGAAGCTCCGTCGCCGCGCACCAGCACTCCCAAGCCGTGATACTGGGCCCGCGCGGACGTCAGTTGCGCGGTCAGGGCTTCCAGCGTGATGGCCTTGCGGTCGAGCGTGATCTGTCCGTCGCGATAGACGTTGATCACCTTCTTCTCGGGCGCGGCCGAGAGTGCGTCGCCCGGCCTGACCTGCGGCAGCTTCAAGTCGATCTGCCGTTCCGACTCAATGAACTTCGTGCCCACCATGAAAAAAATGATCAACAAAAACAGCACGTCGATCATCGCCGTCAGGTTGAGCGTCGGAATCTCTTCGAACTGCTGTTTTAGCGGCATGGCAGATCCTGACGCGCGGCGGGGGTGGGTGAACGAAAGAGCGGGCGACGTGCCGGCCAACCAACTCGAGCTACTGCTAGGCGGCGGCCGGCGGGCGGCTCTTACCGCGCAGCTTGGCCTGCCGTTCCTCTTGCAACGCTTCGGCCGAGATCATGCTCACCAGCTCCTGCGCGTGCTCGTCGATCTCCATCAGCAAACGCTCGACTTTGCTGGCAAACAACACGTAAAAGCACAGCGCTGGAATGGCGATCAACAAACCGGTGGCCGTCGTCAGCATGGCCTCGCTAATGCCGCCGGCGAGCAGCTCGGTGCGGCCCATGGCGTCGGCCTTCGAGATGGATTCGAACAGACGAATCATGCCGAGCACGGTCCCCAACAGCCCCATCAGCGGGCTCACCGTGGACACCGCATTGAACAAGCGCACGTAGCGCCTTAGCGGTCCGGAAACTCGATCGCCCGCGTCGATGATCGCCTGCTCCAGCTCGACCGACGGCCGGCCCCACTTTTTGGCGGCGTAGGCAAACACCGTGGCCATCGGGCTGCCATTCTCGTAGCACAGCTCCAAGGCGCCGTCCCGGTCGAGCTTGCCTTCGCGTACCTGGTGCAGAAAACGTTTGACGAACGGCCGCGGAATGATGCGGCCGCGCCGCAGGCTGATGGCCCTCTCGAACACGAACACCATGGTGATGAACGAGCACACAAACAGCGGGATCATCATCGGCCCGCCGTCTTTGGCCATCTGAAACAGGTTTTTATACGACATCGAGGGCGCGCCGTCCGGTGCCGCGGTGACCGCAGCCGCTGCGCTCGTCGCCGCCGGCGGCGCTGCCGACTCGGGGGTCTGCGCGCACAGAGGGCGTGGCACCCACAGCCCCAGCGCGGCGGCGCTGATACACAGCGCCGCGATCCGGCAAATGGCGATTCGTCTTCGATCCTTGCACATGGCGTGTACCTCGTTCAGATGCTCCGCACGGCCGCCCTGGTTGGGCGACCGCCCGCTATTGATTCTTCGCTGTTTCTCGCTGAGCCAACCGCGCCCGCGCGGCGGTGGCACGTCGCGTCGCCTCGGCCGTCAGATCGCTCTGGGGAAATTCCCGCAACATGCGGTCGTAGGTGGCCACGGCATCCTGCCATTGGCCGAGGTGCTCGTGGCACTTGCCGCGCTGCAGCAGGGCCGCTGCGCGCCACCGCGGAAACGCCTGCCACCGGTCGACCTTCGTGTACTCCGCCAGCGCCGCCGAGTAGTTTTCCTGATGGAAATACGTCTCGCCGATCATCCATTGCGCCATGGCAGCCGCTTCGGTGTCGCGCCCTTGCGGCGACTCGATCACCTGCTGGTACGCGGCCCGCGCCCCGGCCAGATCGGCCTGGGCCGCCAGGCAGCGCCCGATGACGTAGTCCACTTCGTACTGCTGGTCGAAATCGGGCGAGTCGCTGGCAATCGCCCGCGCCACTTCCAACGCTTCGTGCCACTGTTTGATCTGCGCCAGCGCCTGCGCCCGGCGCAATTCCGCCGACGCCGACCAGGGCTGGTGCCGCGCTTGGGTCTGCGCCGACAGGTTTGCCAGCCGCTCGGCAGATTCGGCATACCGCCCGCGCCGATAGCTCGCTTCGGCCCGCAGAAACGCCGCCGCCAATGCCAACTCGCTGTCCGGCGCCTCGGCAATGAGCTGCGCCAACGACGTCTCCACTTGCGGCCAATCATTGGTCGCCGCCGCCACTCGGGCCCGCAGATACTGCGCCGCTTGTCGCGTGGCCGCGGGCGTCTGCACGCCGACAATCTCGTCGGCCAGCTGCCGGGCTTCGTCGTATTGCTTGTCGGCGAACGCACGCTCGGCCAGCTGCAACGTCGCGTCGGGCACGTAGCGACTCGACGGATGCTCTTGCCTCAGGCGGGCAAACAGCGGATCGGCCGTGGCCGGATCGCTCTCGCGCACCAGCCAGGCCCAACGGTACAACGCCGCGTCGATCTCGGCGAAGTCCGCGTGCTCTTTGACGAGTCGCGCATAGAGTGCAATGGCCGCCGCACGCTGCTGCGTCTTATCGTTCAGTCGCGCGGCACGATACATGGCTTCGGCAGCGCGGGGGCCGGACGCCCCGGCCTCGATCACGCGGGCGTACATCGCCAGCGCCGCGTCGGTTTGCTCCAACTGTTCCAATGCTCGCCCGCGCAACAGCGCCGCTTCCAGCGCGGCATTGCCGCCCGGATAATTCGCCAGGTACAGCTCGAGGGCGTTGGCCGCCGCTTGCCATTGGCTGGCTTTGAATTGGCACCATCCCTGGCCGAGCAAGCCGCGGCGACGCGCGTCGTCCGAGCGCTGGGGCTCTGCTAACAGCGCGAACAGCGTGCCGGCCGTGGGCAGATCATTCGCGGCGTAAGCCAACTCCGCGACGTGGTAACACGTGTCGTCAGCGGCCGCCGATTTCTGCTCGTACAGTGCCTGGACTGCCTGCAGCGCATCGGCAAAGCGGCCCACGCGCGCGTACGACAAGGCGAGCTCGGCTTGCGAGCCGCCACGCGCAGAATCGCGTTTCGAATTCTGCGGGCTCGAGGCGGCCGCGGCCGGCCGCGCCGCGGGCGCCTGCAGCGATTGTTCGAGCGCCGACACCGCCTCGGAATGTTTGCCTTGCGAGATCAATGCCCGGCCTTTCGCCGCTTCGACCTCCGGCAACAGCGGGCTGGTGGCAAATTGGGCCGCGAACTCGTCGGCCAGGCGAATCGTTTCCGCCTGATCGCCGCGGGCCGCAGCAATCTGTATCAGCCCCAGGCGGCATTCGTCGGCAAACTCGCTCCCTGGCCAGCGCCGCAGCAATTCGTCGAATGCCGCGCCGGCCGACTCCCCTTGGCCGTCGTTCAACAGCGCGCGGGCCAACTGATAACAAAGTGCTTCGTTCAACCGGTGTCGTTCGTCGAGCCGCACGGCGGCGGCAAACGTGGTGGCCGCCTCTTTCCACGATTCGCGCGCTGCCTGCGACATCCCCAGCCAGTAACTCGCGTCCACCGCCACTGCCGGCCGCCTGGTCAACGGCGTAAGCGCTGCTTCCGCTTCGGCATATCGCCCCAGCTTGTACAGGGCGTAGCCGCGCCCCAGCGTCGCTTTGTCGGCCAGCACACTCGTCGGATACTCTTTCGCCACGCGCGCCAGCCGCGCGATCGCCGCGGCATGATCGCCCCGGTCGTTGTCCATGGCGGCCAGCCGCACGAGCGCATAGTCGGCCAGCGTGCTATGGGCGTCGACCAGTTGCGAGTAATCGCGTCGCGCGTCGTCGAGCCGCTTGAGATCCTCGTGGGCCTCCGCCAGGCCAAGCCGGCTCTGATCTGCCAGCGGTCCCTGCGGAAAGCGCGACAACGACGTTGCGAACAAAGTCTCCGCGGCTGCCGCCTGGTGGTCGTCGAGCTCCACGCGACCCAAGTGCGCCAGCACATAGGCGTTCATCGCGTCGTCCGGATACTGCTGGCGAAAGGCCTGCAACTGGCGCCGGGCGGCCGCGCGGTCGCCGGCCAGATAGGCCGCCTCGCCCGAGCGAAACAGCGCGTGCTTGGCGTAGGCGTGTTGGGGGTCGCGCCGCAACAGTTCGTCAAACTGCTGCCGCGCCAGGTCGTACTTGCCCAGCTGCACCAGTGCTTCGCCGTAGTGAAAGCGGGCCTGATTGGCGCGCGGATGGTCAGGGGCTTGTTGCAGAAACTGCGCAAACTCGTCGCCGGCCGTTTGCCACTCGCTGGCAGCATAATGCTGGGCGGCCGCGCGAAAGACTGCGTCGGCGCTGACCGCGGGCGCACTGCCGCCTGCATCCGCGCCGCCAAGCGCAGCCATCAGCGCAATCGTGCGTGCAAGGGCGAGCATCGATATCGACCGAGCCAGGCCGCAGGGGAGGGTGCCGACACGGGGGCGGCAGATGGTACGAGGCTGCCAAACGCCTCGCAAGGCCGCTTCGCTAGGGCACGTTTGGGCCGTCAACGCCCCACGAGGGCCTATCTCTAAGATCGGCTAACAACCGGTTGCTAGCCCCGCTGGCAAAGCCACGGATTGGGCCGCTCGCGCCGCGGCGGCTGCCGATTGGCACCAGTTGGCCGAAGCAACCTAGAAGTCGCTCAGCGCCCCGGTGTCCACGTTGCCCACCATGTGCAGGTGGTTGTGGTCGATATAGACCACTTCGCGGGCGTCCTCGTCGATCAGCGTGTGCGGAATAGGCCAGCCCATCCGCGTCACTTCGGTGTAGTAGATGACGCACTTGTAGTGCGCGTGGTGCTGCTGGGCAGGACCCACCAGCGGATAGAACCGCGGCGGATCGACGTAGTCACCAATCTTCTCTTTCACAATCCGCACGTTGTTCCGCTGCTGCTCGTGCAGCAGGGGCAGGCCGCCCTCGACCGGTCGGGCCCGTTCCAAGGCCCGCATGACTTCGTCGTCGCTCGGCGGATCCAATGCTTGCACCGGTCCGCCGGCCGTCAACGGCCCCAATACCGGCACCCGATCGTACCGCTCGCGAATCCAGAACCGGTCTTCATGCTGATCCGACATGAAGGGGCTCACGGGAATCGGAATGCCAAAGACGCCCAGTTGCGGTCCGGCGACGCCGGCGCAGCCCACGCTCGAGAGCATGGCCGCACCCAACACGATCAGACTGAGTAAGCCGGACGACTTGATACGCATGACCGGTCTTCCTTGACAGATCGAATCCTTTTTTTCACACAGCACTCGCCGGACCGGTGGCCGTGACAGCGCAAGGCCCATGGTGAGGCTAGGGCTAGTTATCGTGTGAGTTTGTAACAAACTTGCAGGTTTTTCCGGTTCTGCGGAAAAATCGGGCTGAAATCTTGCCAGCAGCCCTCGCGTCCGCTCAGTTTCGGGCGGCGCGTTGCGCTGCCCTCGCGTCCCAGGCTGCCGCCAGCAACCAAAAGCCCCGCTCGATTGATCTCTCAATCGGCGGGGCTCGGTTGCTTGCGCCGCTGGCGGCGTCGCGCGGCACGCGCGTCTAGCAATCAGACTTCAAACCGCGATCAATAAGGGCCACGATCGTGGAAGTCGAGGAACCACCACCCGTCGTCCCATTCCAAGCTCACTTTCCGCCAGCCCAGGGGCACCTGCGGATAGGGATAGAAGGGGCCAATGAACGGAAACGCCGTGGCTGAATACTGCTTGGGATAAGTCAATGCCGCGTAGTTCGGGCTGGCCGCGTAGCTGGGCCAGGCATAGTTCGGCATGTGTGGGTTATCGTACGCCGGCGGCGGAGTGCCGGCCGGAGGCCCGCCATACATGGCCATCGGCCGCATGAACTTGTGCTTGGCTCCCAGACGGCCGTAACCGGCCGGCACCACGTCGCCGCCCGCATTGGCTGCCGGCTGCATCATGGCCTCCGGTACCGTTGCCGTTTGGGCCTGCTCCGCGTACGAGGTGCGTCGCATTCCGTTCGAGGCCGACATCGGCTGCCGCAGGCCCGCGCTCGGGGCACTGACGGACATGTTGTTCACAATCTGCTCGACCCCTTCGAGATTGCTCACGACTCCCAGGGCCGCTTGCAGTTGCTGCTGGCTGGTCACCCGGCCAGACAGCCACACCGTGCCGTTGCGGTATTTCACGCCCACGGAATAGTTCTTCATTTGCCCGCTGTCGCGGAGCACGGTGGCGATCTGCTCGGCCACTGCCTTGTCGTTGGCATCCTGCGCCCGTGTCATCGACGGTATGCAGGCGGCGATCGCCAGGACCGCCCAGGTCAACAAAATTCGTCGCATGTCCCCCCTCCTGATTGAATTCCGACGCGAAGTGTGTGCCGCTGTGCCGAGCCGTCGCCGCCAACGCGCGCCTTGCTCGCCCAAGATGCCTGGGACGGGTCTGGCAAGTGCGCCTACCGCGAGCTCGCTATCGGTTGCCGTTTCTGATCCACGGCGCCGGCATGCTCGTGATGCAGCCGTCTGGGGCTGGCACGCGCGGATCGCTCGACGCAGGTCGCGCAAGCGGACTGGCGCATGCCGCTCGCCGGCGCGAGGCCTGACTATAGGTGTCGGCTGCCGGTCGTAGCGAAGGGGAGGATTTTTCCGCGGGCAACGGTTTTTAGGGGCAGGACGGCCGGTACCCGATAGCCCGATTTCGGCGTGGCAGCATTGCTAGCAGGGCGTGGTCGCCGGCGTTCGCGCCGGCCTTGCGTCAGCGGCGTCAAATGTGGCCGTGCCGCGCTTCCGCCCGAAAGTCCCATACCGCCACCAGCACCATGATCGACAGCGTCAGGCAGGAGAACAGCAGGTACCGCGGTCCCAGTGAGACCGAGACCATGGTGCCCATGCCGATCAGCCCCAGGCAGGCCAGGAACAGCCAGTGACAAGACGACTGTCCGCGGGAGCCCTCGCTCATGCGGGCCAGCCAGGCACTGACGAGCCCGGCAAACTGCACAAAGCCTAACGTCCAGACAAACGATGTGCTTTCTAGGTACGCCATTCGCTTAAGTCTCCGTGAATCCCTTCGCAGAAAATTCGGCGTGATGATCGCGCCTGGCGCATTCCTTGCGCCTGTCGAACGGTGCGTACCGATCGCTTATGCGAGTCGCGTGCCAACGGTCGGCGGCCGCGCGGATAGCGCCGCGCATCGCTGCGCCAAACTGCGTTGTGGAAACGAGTTACAACAAACGGCCGGCAGCGCCGGGAGTGCCGATGTTGCGCACTCCGGGGCGTTTTCCTGTTGCTGGCACTTGAAAGAATTTCAAACGCGCGCACCAGCCGCAAGGGTGGAGTGTGCGCGCTACGGCGACGCCTCCGAGCAGCGTCCGGCAGCGAAGCTGCGCGCCGCCCGGGGTGCTCCGTGATTTCACCAAAATAGTGAGACGGTCACTGTTTTGGTGAGGGTAGCGCTGCGCGCGAACTGCGGGCCTGGCGTCCCTCGCCAAAGATCTTTTCACCGCGCAGAAAATTCCACTCGCGGTCGGGCAGCGGCGACACCGCCTTGCCCGTTAGCACTTGCGTCGGCGCCACGCGGGTGCGCGCGTTGTTTCCCGGCTTGCGTCGCTAGCAGACGCGAGGAGGTCTGCGCCTGCGGCACGTGAGTTGCCTCTCTGCCGACCGCGGTGGTCAGGAAAACAGCGGAATTTCTGCTAAATCGGAGGAACGCCAATGGTCAGCGACAAGGATCAGGAAGGCGAGGACCGAGCTCCTCGTCGTCAGCATCGAGACACGCGTGCGAAAACCCCGCGTGCCTCGCGCACCACACAGCGCAAGAAGCGATCGCCAGGATTCGGCGGCTCGCATCAGCGGCGCAACAAACACTGGAACTGGTAACCGCTCGTATTCCCCGCGGAAGCCTGAGCAATCATTTGGGAGGGACAGCCCGATGAACCAGCCGCACTACAGTCGGTCGCGAAGTTTTTCCTACGCGACCCACTCGCAAGACCTGTGGGCCGGCGCAACCGGCAACCTGTCGCGAGCCGAGAAATCCGGCGGGCGCTTGGCTCCGCCTCGTAGCCGCTTGTTGCGCGGCGGCACGCAACGCAGCCGTGCGCGTTTCCAGTATGCTCACGGCCCGCTGCGCATGCGTTAAACGAACGTTCGCCCGCGGGGCACGCCGCGCCTGGCATGCTCGATGGCGCGCGGGCGCAACGTATCGTTACAGCGCTGTCGCGTAGTCGGCGGCGTGTGTTGAGAAACGCTCCCGCCCACGGCGGTGGCCGCGCCTACTTCAAAAGCTTGATGATCTCGTTTTGGAGATCCTGCGCTCGGATGTTGCGATCCACCACGTTCCCCTGCTTGTCCAGGAGGACCATGGTCGGCAACGTTTGAATGCCCATCTCGGTGGCGAATCGGCTTTCCAGGCCGCCGTTTTCGAACAGTTGCGGCCAGCGCGGATCGTTCTCGCGCAGGAAGGCCACCATGTCTTCCTTCGAGTTGTCGAGGTTCACGCCGATCACCTCGAAGTCCTTGTACTTTGCGCGCAACTTCTCCAGCAGCGGCATGTCCGACTTGCACGGCTCGCACCACGTCGCCCAATACTGAATCAGCACCACCTTCTTGCCGCGCAGCGACTTCAAGTCGAACGGCGTGCCGCCCTGCACCAGCTTGCCGGTCAGCTCGATGGGATGGCCCACGCTGCTCAAGCGCGTCTTCGCGCCGGCCGCCTTGCGGTGAATGGGCGACTCCGGAAAGTCCTTCACGATGGCGTCGTACCAGGCCAGCGCCTTTTCTTCGTTGCCGGCGAACTCGTGCGAGATGGCCAACTCCAACATGGCATCCGCCGAGTCGGGATACTTCTTGGCCGCCTCCACAAACTGCTCGAGGTCCTCGATCCACTTGGTCTGAATCTTGGCAAAGTCGGCCGTGGGCAGCGACAGCGCCTGACCGTGCTCCGCCGCCAACCAGCGGAACTGGGCGTAGAAGGCCAGCTCCTCGTCCTTGGGCTCCGCCTTCAGCTTTTGCTCGAGCGCTTTGAGCCGCTCGATGCCCGCCGGGTAATTGCCCGCTTGCACCGCGGCGCTCAGCATGTCGGCCAGTTGGCGATACCAGGCCTCCCGCATTTCGCCCTCGGCGTCGGCCGCCAGTTGCTCCAGCAGCTCGGCCCGCTTGTCGTGGTCGGCCGGCGTGTTGTTGGCCGACATGTCGCCCAGCTTGTGCAGCTCGGCCATCAGTTGCTGCGCCTTGTCGCTGGGCTTGCCGGCCATGTTCAGGTCCGACCGCTCGGTCCGCGCGGCCGTAAAGAAGAACGTGCGCGGCTCGCTCTCGGCGAGCCCTTCGCCCTCGATCGTGGGCGCATCAATCAACCGCCAACCGCCGGCGGTGCGCACCAGCGTGCCCACGTTCATCGCCTGCGGCTTGCCCTCGGTTTCAATCATGGCCGCCACGTTTTCATAGACCAGCACGTCGGCGGTCGATTCTTCCGTGCCGGCGGGAATCGTGCCCGGCTGGCTGCCCGCGAACGAGACCCACTTGGTTGCCGGCGTGATCGTTTTTTGCTGCTTCAGCAAGGACGCGAACGTGGCCGGCGCCGTTTGCAGTTTTTTGGCCAGCAGCTCGTTCTTTTCCTTGCCGAGGCCCAGGCCCGCCAGGTCTTTTGGCGTGAGCAGCAGCCGCGCGAAGCGGTCGGCGTCCCGGTCGCGAATCGCCGCGACGAGTTCGGCCGTCACTTCTTCCGCGGAGAGGTTCATCCAATAGTCGACGATGCGGTCTTCGTTGGCGTCGATGCCGATCCGCGAGCCGGCTGTGTTCAACCAGCGATACTGGTCGGCCTTCTTGTTGAGGTTCGTGTCCACGTCGCGATATACTTCGATGCCGTAGCGATAGTAGCACCACTGGTCGACGAGGTTGTCGCCGTCGCTGTCGATCAGGCGCCGCAGCACCGTGCCTTGCGGATCGCGGATCACATAGCCGTTCGACTTGCCGTTCTTCTCCACCTGGATCGTGCACTTCGGCACGTCCTCCTTGGTGGGCACGTCGATCAGCACGTCCTTCTGCACCGGCACGGCGATCTGCAGGGCCCGTTCGGCGGTCGGCGAAGGCGAATCGGCCGCTACGGCGCCGGCCGCCACCACGAACGAGCAAGTGAGCGAGGCTGCAATACCGCAAGAACGCAGGAGGGTAGCCATCGGACGAGGTTCCTCGAACTAGGTTTCGATTGCAACTTTGAGCGAGCGCTGCACGCAGCGGCCGCCGGCCGCAACGTCTCGGGCCGTGAACCCGGGATGTGGCCGTGCAGGCGCGTCGCGCCCATGCACCATGCAAGCAAGATGGGATGCGCGGTCGCCCGCGCTGGAATAATCTTCGGCCGACCAGCGCGTCAATGTGAAATGGTTCCGACTGTATCGGCTGGTCGGTTTCGCCACGCCGGCGCGAGCCTGCGCCGGACCGCGGTGGTTCTTGCTAGCGGATCGGTTCTCGAGGCCGCTCGGGCCCAAGCTGCCCAGAACGGAAAAATCGTGCGAAACCCGAGTGGTATACTTGAGCGAATTGACAGCCGGCCCACGGCTCCTAAAATGCCAGATTCCCTGCCGAGGGAAGGTTTTACGTTTGGGCGCATAGCTCAGTTGGTTAGAGCGCGTCCCTGATAAGGACGAGGTCCGAAGTTCGAATCTTCGTGCGCCCATTTTTCGTGTGTCGAGAGTGTGTGAGCGGCCGCCTTCGCTGCTGGCGTCACAAAGCTGGCAGGCGCGGTCGCGGGCACTGCTAGCAGACCGCCGGGTGCCGCTTGCAGCTTGTTGCCAGTGCTGGGCCGGCCGGTGGCAGTCGGCCAGCTGGGTGGCACTGGGTCAGCTTGTGGCACTGGCGTCTCGCCAGTGCTGGACTGATTGGCCGGGTAACCCGACGGGTCTGGAATCTGCTTCTGCCCGAATTTCACGGGGACGTAGCTCAATTGGGAGAGCACCGGCTTTGCAAGCCGGGGGTTGCCGGTTCGATCCCGGTCGTCTCCACTCGTTGCAACTACCGCCGAAACGAAACGTTAAGTTACCTGCCGACGTTCGGCAGTGCGGCCTGAAGCTTCCCTGGAATCCGGTAATTACCGGATTGGGATCCACACAGGAGTCTCGCACTATGTCGAACGACAATCCTCGCATCCCGTCCTATCGCCTCCACAAGCCCAGTGGTCGCGCCGTCGTGACGATCGACGGCCGCGACGTGTACCTCGGCAAATTCGGCTCGCTGGCCAGCCGGCGCGAGTACAACCGCGTCATCGCCGAGTGGACGGCGCAAGGCGCCGCCCTGCCCAAGTATCGCGGCGCCGACCTGACCATCGTTGAATTGGCCGCCGCGTTCTTGCGCCACGCGCGGCTGTACCACAGCGCCAAGGAACGCGAGAACTTTGCCCTGGCGATCCGTCCCTTGAAGGAGCTCTATGCGCGGTCGCGAGCCGCGGAGTTTGGTCCGTTGGCGCTGAAGGCTGTCCGGCAAACGATGATCGATGCGGGCCTGGCACGCACCACGATCAACCGTCGCGTGAATCGAATCCGGCATATCTTCAAGTGGGCAGCTGAGAACGAGCTCGTCGACGCGTACCTGCTGCACGGACTACAGGCCGTCGCAGGGTTGCGAGCGGGACGCACCAAGGCGAGGGAGTCAGAACCGGTAAGGCCGGTTGCCGCGGCGTTTGTCGATGCCGTACTTCCCTTCGTCGCGCCGCAAGTAGCCGCGATGATCGAATTGCAATGTGCAACCGGCATGCGCTCCGGAGAAGTCACCGCCATGCGCGCGTGCGACATCAACATGACCGGTCGCGTGTGGGTCTACACGCCACAGACGCATAAGACGGCCTGGCGCGGCCACGCTCGGCGTGTCTATCTCGGCCCAAAAGCGCAGGCCATCATCAAGCCTTTTCTCAAGGCCGACCTGGCTGCGTACCTGTTCTCGCCGGCGGACGCAGAAGCGGTGCGACACGATCGACGATTCGGTGCGGTGAGCGCGACGCGAAAGACCAAGGTCTACCCGTGCGAGCTCCGCCGGCGTGAATCGCAGCGGCGGTACCGGCAGGCGAAGCAGAGAACCAGGTTGCGAGATCGCTACGACACCCACAGCTATCGCCGCGCCGTCGCCTACGGGATCGAGCAGGCCAACAAGGCGCGATTGGCGGCCGCCGCGGCCGAGGGCGTCGACGTCGACCAGGTCAAACTCGTGCCGAGCTGGCATCCGCACCAATTGCGACACAACGCGGCAACTGCGTTGCGTCGTGAATACGGCCTGGAGGTGGCACGGATTGTCCTCGGCCATCGCTCGCCGGCGATCACTGAAGTTTACGCCGAGGTGGATCACACCAGGGCCATCGACGTCATGGCCAAGATCGGGTAAACCATCGCCAAAGCCGGTTCGTCGGGTAGCTCCCGACAAGATCGGCCGCATGTCGCGATGGCACTTCTCGCGGCATGCGGCTGGTCGGCCGGCGGAAATGGAAGTGCATTCATGCGAAAGCGCAAGGCAGCGCAGCGCGGTCAGGCCGTAGTTACAACGCAGATCCTGCCGGCCTCGTTCGGAGCCCAGCGGCGCGCAGCAAAGCTCAGGGTCGACAAAATCGGCGCCGCGATTCCAACCGACGATCCGTTCGGCAGTCTTGTCCACGCGCAATGGGCTTTCGAGTGGGCCGTGGAGCTGGCCCGGATGCAATGTGCCGAGAGGCCGGAACCGACCGCGGTTGTTGATTTCTGTACCTACGTGACGCTGCTCTCGGAGCACTCGAGTCGGCTGGGCGAGCGCGAACTCGAAACGGTAAATCGGTCCGCCGGCGAACCGCACAAATTTGGCCCGGCCTGCGAAGCGTCGGCGCTCGCGACAATGTGGAGCTTTGCCCAAATGGTCGAGGCAGCCACACAGTGGCCCATCAGCGAAATGCTGATGGAAGCCGGCCTGTACGCCAGCGCGCCGTTCGAGCACGTGAAGCGATTGCAATACTTCGATCCGTTGCCCCTTGCGGTCGCAGGCGATGGTCGCATGCCGAATGCGGACGCGCGACTCGTAGCCTGGTGCACTCGTTCGATGGGCGGAATCGCGATACTCCTGACGGGCTTCCCGCAGTGGACCCGGGACCAAATCCGACGCGATGCGCGCGCGCTGAAATTCCACGCTCAAAGCGAATTGTCGAGGGCACAGCATCAAGCCACCGCGCTCGTCACTGTATCCTCGGTCGCGATCGCGTTAGCACCGGGGCAACCAGCGGTTGATTTGCGGGGCGCCGCACAGTCCCCACTCGTTTTTGGACGCGAAGTCGCGGTGATGAGCAAGGCAACCTACCGCGTCGTGGAGGCGATTCTGAAAGCCGGCCCGGATGGTCTGAGCTTGAAGGACCTGCTGAAGGTCAAGGGCGACGCGCGAACGTACCTCCGCACGCTGCGCAAAAGCGATGCTTTGTGGTGGGACGCCATCATCCCCGCTGGCCAGCGCGGACGCAACTATGCCATTCGGCACGGGTAGAGTTTTCTTGGCGAATTCCCACGTGCTCACCACATACGCCCCACCTGTCTGATTGCAATCTCGTGTAGCCTCTCGCCGGCGAGTTCAATTCGTGCCGATCGCGAGAGGTGAGCGAATGATTGACATTGCGACTGAACATCTCCTGACGCTCGCCGAGGCGGCCCAGTTGTTGCCCGGCAGGCCATCCGTGTCGACCCTGTGGCGTTGGCGACAGAAGGGCGTGCGCGGTCGTCGACTCGAAACCGTGCTGATCGGAGCGAAGCCGTACACGTCGCGCGAAGCGCTGGGCCGGTTCGCTGAGCAAGAAGGCGGCGACTCGGACAGCGTAACTTCAAGCTGTCAGCCACGGTCGCCAGGCGGTCGCGAACTGGCCATTTCGCGCGCGGAGCGGGAACTGGCGGAAGAGGGAGTCTAACACGCGGCACCGATCGCGGAGGAAACGGCGACGGTCCGCCACGCACGGCTGCGTAGGCGGAGTGACAAATCGGTGGTTGAAACGCCAGCGGCCAGGCCCCCCGTTCACGAGTGCCTGGCCGCGGCTAAAAAAGGTTCATGCGCATGGATGCTACTAAACGGTTGACAGGACGACAAGGGGAACGAGACGGCATGGTCGCATCGCTCCCTGACAACATGCGCGAGGTCCTCTCGCGCCTCGATGGCGTCAAGCCTGCGGGCGATGGTTGGATGGCGCGATGTCCGGCGCACGACGATCGAACGCCGTCACTGTCGATCCGCTCCGGCGATCACGGAAGTGTGCTGGTGAACTGTTTTGCCGGCTGTGAGCCGTCCCGCATCGTGGCCGCCGTGGGACTAGCCATGAGCGACCTCGCACCGCGCGGCAATGGTCTCTCAAACGGCCGCGGCAAATCGGCGCCGATCGTCGAGACGTTCGACTACACCGATGCCCAGGGCGTGTTGGTCGGTCAGGTGGTCCGCCGCGCACAGAAGAACTTCTTTCAGCGGCGACCCAAGCCGGGCGGTGGCTGGATCAACAACATGAAGGGCGTCGACCTGCCCCTGTACCGGCTGCCGGAGCTGCTCGCTGCCACCGAAGGCTCGACGGTTTACATCGTCGAGGGTGAGAAGGACGTCGAGACGTTGCGACGCCACGGCCTCGTCGCCACGTGCAACGCCGGCGGCGCCGGCAAGTGGCGCGATCATCACACGGCGCAATTTTCAGCCAAGGTCAACCTGGTCGTTATCTCCGACAACGACCAGGCTGGGCACGCTCACGCGCAGCATGTCGCAGCCAGTCTGCGAGCGCGCGTCTTGTCGATAAAGGTCGTCGCCGACCTGCCCGTGCCACCCAAGGGCGACGTGTCAGATTACTTGACGGCGCCCGGCAACACGATCCAGACGTTGCAGCACGTCGTTGCCGCCACGCCTCAGTGGGCGCCTTCAGAAACCGCGCCGCCGGCGGACGAGCCGCGCGCTCCCATCGCCCCCTCAGCGCGGCCGCATCAAACGAACGTCGTGATCGACTTGGCAATGCAGGACTCGGAGCTTTGGCATTGCGACGGGATTGCCCACGCTACGGTCGCTTGGCGCGGCGTCCAGGAGAACCTGGCCATTGCGTCGCGAGCGTTCAGGCGGGCACTGCAAGCGCGCTGTTATGCGCTGCTCGGCTGTGCCCCGAGCGCACAGGTCCTGCAGGACGCGCTGGGGGTGCTTGAAGGCCGCGCGATCTTCGAGTCGCCGCAGTTCCAAACACACCTGCGCGTTGCTGGCCACGGCAATAGATGTTACATCGACTTGGCAGATGAGCGCCGGCAGGCGGTGGAAGTCGACGCCGCGGGCTGGCGATTGATGGCGCGGGCGCCGGTAAAATTTCGGCGGCCGCGTGCACTGGCGGCATTGCCCGTGCCGGAGGCCGGCGAGCTGAGCGCACTGCGGCAGTTTGTGAACGTCGACGCTGAATCGTGGCCGTTGCTACTCACGTGGCTCGTTGCGGCACTCTATCCGCGCGGCCCCTATCCGGTCCTTGTTCTCGCCGGCGAGCAAGGCACCGGCAAGACGACGTTGGCGCGAGTCCTTCGCGCACTGTTCGACCCAAACCTTGCACCGGTACGTACCGAACCGCGCGATCAGCGCGACCTGATGATTGCCGCAAACAATCAGCACGGGATCACCTTTGACAACCTGTCGAAAATTCCCGACTGGTTTTCGGATGCGATCTGTCGGCTGGCCACCGGCGGTGCGCTGTCGTCGCGGGCGCTTTGGACCGATGAAGAGGAAGCGATTTTTCAGGCCACGCGACCAGTGAATCTGACCAGCATAGAAGACGTGGCCACGCGCGGTGACTTGCTCGATCGCAGCATCGTGATCACCATGACGGGCATCCCCGGGCACCAACGGCGCCCGGAATCCGACTTCTGGTCCGAGTTCGAGAGTCGCAGACCGGCAATCTTTGGCGGGCTGCTCGACGCTCTGTCTATGGCGATCGCGAGACTCCCCAGCACGCAGCCGCCAACGCTGCCGCGCATGGCAGATTTCGCGCGGCTGGCGATCGCTGTCGAGCCCGCACTGGGGCTGGCGCCAGGATCGTTCCTGGCGAGCTACGAGGCCAACGGACGCACGGCCGACACGCTGGCCATTGACGCCAGCCCGGTGGCCAGACTCGTGCTGGAGCTGTGCCAGGAACGCCGCGAGTGGGAGGGGACGGCCGAGGAGCTGCTGCTGGCGCTGCGTCAACTGGGGGACGGCCAGCTGAATCGGCGGGACTGGCCGCAGGACGCGACGCGGTTGAGCGGCGCGCTACGGCGCGCGGCACCCGGGCTGCGTAAGGCCGGCCTGGAAATCGAGATGCGGCGAGAAACGTCGGGCAAGCGGCGGCGGCTCATTCGTGTGGCAGAAAGCATTGCGCAAAACAGCGTCCCCGAGCGGTCCAGCGGTCCGGCGGGCCTTGATAGCACCGCGGACGGCGCGCTGCGGACGGCTGGTGCGGTCGATCCGTACCGCTCGCAAGTCGAGTTGCACCAAGGTGGACCGCTACGTACCGCTGATTTGCAGACAGCTTTAGGGGACGTCGCATGAGGCCCCATCGCGGCGTCCGCTGGGTCGGCCGGTCAGCGGTCCGACCCAGCCTGGTCAGCGGTCCACACGGTGTGGCCACGCTGCCACTGCGAGCAGTTTCGCGACGTGCCGATCCACGGCGGCCAAAGCGTGCGACGCGACTGTGCCCGCTGTGGGCGGTTTATCGGCTTCGTCGTTTGGAACGGAGAGACCCCATGACGATGCACCGCCCGACCGGGCGAAGCTATGCCGGCCTGGAGCTGCTCCTCGCCCAGGTCTCACCGCTCGACTTCCCCGTGGGCACGTTGGCCATCTACGACGCTGCGCTATTGCCGCCAGCACTGGCCGGCGGTGGTTTCAGCCACGGTACCTATTTGGCATGGACAGCACCACACGCGGACATGATTGCCGGCGTCGCGGATGAGGGTCGCCGATCGGTCATCGTCATCGACGCGGCGGCGATCGTCCGCCAGGCTGCCGCACTCGGATGGTCGCCGGCCGCCGCGCTGTATGGCTCCGTGCTCCACGAAGCGGCGCACCTCGCCACATTCCCGGCGCCGCAAACGCTGCCGCGCGTCGCCGATCAACTCGTCGTGCAAGCGCAGGCCGAGGTGGGGGCGATCACCGCCGGCGGCGGCGTGCAGGTGACATACCAGCCGGCCAACGTCGTCGACATCTACCACGGTCCGGGCTTTGGGCGCGCGCTGGCACATTTGCTGGCACGGGCGGAGCGATTGGGGATCGCGCACGAGGGCGCATGGTTGGGGCATCCGCCTTTGCACCTGATTCGCGAGTTTGTGGAAGACTCGTTTGAAACTTTCTGGGCGGGGTCGATTCGCGACTTGCTCGCGGGACCGATGCCGCCAGTTTTCCCGTTGCTATTTCCGAACTGAAGGAGTGTCACAAGATGACCGTTGCTGCCAATCCCGTGCAGGCCGTGCGCGAAGCGCGAGCCGCGGCCGAACAAAAGCGAGAGGATGATTGCTGGGCCCTGATGACTCGCATGGCTCGTGGTGAGCCCTTTGAAGCGTCAGAAGTCTTGGCGCTCGGGCTGAGCGATCACGAGCTGGAGAAGGAGGTGGCGCGGATCGCGAGCCGGCCAAAGGACGCGGCGCAAATCGAGGTCAGCGCCGCGGCGCACAACCAGGTGACGGAACTCACCGCGGAAGTCGAAGCGGCGGAGGAGGTCTGGCGCGAGGCGTGCCGCACGCGCACCAGCCGGGTCGCCGAGTTGCAGCAACGGCTGGCACAAGCGCAGCAGGTGGCAGAACTTCGCGACGGCGCCGAGCAGCGGCTGCGCGCGTCGGCGCCGCCGGCGTTGCAACGGCGCATTGCTGCGCTGCGCAACGAAGCGAGCGACTGCCGCGAAAATGTAGCGCGGGTTGACGGCCAGCTGGCCCGGGCGAGGCAGCAACGCGACCAGCTGCAGCAGACCGGCGACCGGGAAGCGTCGCGAGCTGCCCAGGCCGATTCTCCGTTGGGCCCTGCACGCCAGGCCCGAGCCGCGGCTGACCTCGCGGAGACGCGTGCGGCAATCAGAACGGTCGACGAGCGTATTACGTCGCTCGCCAACGAGCACGCCGCGGCGGTCACGCAGCTGCGAGCGTTGAGCGTGAAACTGGAAAAGCTCGAAGCGGAACTGTTGCAGCCGTAAATCGAGGGCCCCGCAGATCAGACCCGCGCTTTTTAGCAGAGGAGGTGGTTTCATGTCGACGGATCCGATTGCCGCTGTCTATGCGGCCGAAGCAACTCTTGATGAACAGCGGCTCACGACCTGGGCGGCGATCGTCGCTCGCGCGGATGATGGCGACGCGTCGTTTAGTCCGGCCGAAGTGTTTGCCCATGGAAGGACCGCCGCCGAATTCCGGGCAGCCGTCGAATTGCGGCGACGCCGGCGAGAGGCGGCCGCAAAAGTTCAGGCCGGCCTGGATGCCCGGGCGAAACTCTCCGACCTGGAAAAGGAGAACGTGCGGAATAACCGCCAGTGGAAGACCGGCAAGGTGGACCCGACTACTAGCGAAGCTGCTGACTCCGAGCACGAGCATCGGTGTGCCGACCTCAATCGGCGTACCGCCACGCAACTGCAAATTGTCGCTGACGCCGAAGCCGCGCGCGATTTCCTGTTCTCCACGGACCTCGCGGGCGTCGCCGAGCGGCGCCGCTTGCTCGTGATTCGGCGCGACCAAACGCGGCACCGACTGGCGGACTGGCCCGATGGCTACGAACAAGCAGTGCGAGACTCACTGGCAGCTGAGTTGAACCAAATCGAAAGCCAGGTCTCCGCGATGGAAGCGGAATTGTTGAATCCCTGAAGATTGGCGGCGTGCCCCCCTTTTTTCAGGGGGCCGTCGTCGTGCTAGGGCGGTCGTGGAGTTCGCCCGCCTTCTCCACCCTTTTAGCAACAAAGGAGGCGCAGCAGGTGCCGCACAAGTCACTAGCCTTCACCAATGCGCATCGCCGCGTGCCCACCGTCCGCGTGTTCTTACGCGCGGGATGGGTGAGCACGTGGGTTGAGAACAAACACTTGTTTTGCAACTGTTGCCAGTTCGTCGCCAATCCCGACCTGGGCAAAGCGCAGTTCGCCTGGGAATACGGCCGCGTGCTCCGCCCGGGCGCCGCGAGCTTTGAGTTTTTCGACAAGCTGGACGTGCTGCGGCAGTTGGTGAAAGTGGAAATCGAAAACCTCGACGACCCGCCCAACCCCATCACCTGGTACGGCACACTCGAGGAATCGAGCTTGGATGATCGCGGCCTGGTGTATGACGGTGACACGGCCAAGCCGGCCGGCCGCCAAACGCTGGTGGCCTACGCGATCGATTTTCTGATTGCGCGGCACGTGATCACGACCGGCTACGCGATGAACGCCGAGGGGGCCGAGTTGAAGATCCTGCGCGGGCTGGAGTTCAATGCCAAGAGCCAGCTCGACAGCGTGGACGAAAAGGTCGAGACCGGAAATCGCACGGCCAACCCGGGCCCCAAGGGCGTGTATCTGTTCGCCACCGACCTATCGACCGCCAAGTTCTGGAACACGTTTGACGCCGGCTGGCACCTGCTCAAGTATCACACGCCGCCGGCGGATGACGGCACGGTGGTGATCCCTTGGGAGTTTGACATCGGCGCGCTGGCCGGCACGCTGCCCGATTGGGACAAGCCGCGCGTGGCCACGCATGCGCGCACGTTGCGGGACGTGCTCAATCAGTTGATCGATCGCCGGCGGCTGATTGGCTTCACGCCTACGATCATCCCCGGCGCCGAGCCGAAGGACGATCGCGTGCAGCTGCGCACTTTCACCTTCGCGGCCGGCGACGTGACGTTCGAGGGCAACACGATTCCGGCCAACAGCGAAACGCGCTCGCTCGTGTTCGACGCGGACGCCGGCCTGGCGGTAGTCTCGCTCAAGCGGCACACACTCGAAGAGGTTGAGCAGGTGATCTGCACCGGCGCCCGGGCCGTGGCCTGTTTCACCGTCAGTCCCCAGAAGACGCCGGCGAACCTGGTGCCCGGCTGGACCAACGATCAGAAGACGCAATACGACGGCGCGGCGAGCCTGCTGCCCGGCTATGGCAGCATGGAAGAATGGAAGAAAGAACATCACACGAAACGGATTCGCGCGTTAGACAACGTGGCCCGCGTGTACAGCTACTTCAATCTGCCGGTCAATTGGAATGGCGGCGCCTTCGATGTGCAGAGCCCGAGTGCCGACGAGAACTACGACCAGTTCGAGGGTGACATCGGCATCGAGCGCACGCCGTTTTACTACTCTGAGGCGCGGCTCTTGTCGCACCTGTCATTGAAGACGGACCACGACTACGCCGGCGACAACATTCACGCCAACGCCGTGGTCGACACCACGCCCACCGGGCAGAAGTGGGAATACCGTCCGCTGCTCGTGGCGATCAAACTGCCCAAACCCTCGCCGGCCGCGCCTGACGAATATCAGGTCATCAACGCGCTGAGCGTGAACACGGAAATTCCGCAGCCGTCGCTGGGCACCGAGGACGGGATCAAGTGGAGCGCCTCCGTGCGGCCGCAACAGGACGCGCCGGGCATTGTGATCACGGTGCAGGGGCAGCCGCAGCATGTGATTGCCCAAGGGGATTTCGTCAAGCTCCCTGAAGACGAGGACGTCGCAAAGTTCGATTGGCACACGCTGGTGGCCACGGTGGCCATGCAGACCGATCGGCACACGGAAGGCCGCTGGCCGGCCGCGCCGCCGGCGTTCACTGATTGCGTCCGCCGCCTGATCATCGCCGCCGGCGACGACTTTCAAGAGCACTACGTGGCCGCAGGCACCGTCGTGCGAGTGAGCGAGGAGGGCGGGCTCGAGCAGACGGACGGCGGCTACATCCGCGACGACCGTGATAAGCTCACCGCGCTCGCACGCCTTGTGTACGAATGGTACGCGACGCAGCGCCAGCAGCTCGAACTCAACTTCGGCTACTTCGTGGGCACGCTGGCCGTGGGCAACCTGATCACGACCATTGGCCTGGCCGGCGGCATCCAGAACATCAACACGGTAGTGACGATGGTGAAGTTTGAATTCTCGCAGGCCGAAGGCAGCACGGCCGCGGGGAGCTGCCACACAAGCGTGACGACGGACTTTGCCGAGCTGGACGTGAAGCACTTCATCGGCGACTGACCCCCCCCGGCCTAGGTTCTCCGACGGCCGGGGGGCCGGCCGGACGCGGGCGGGAAGCTCGTCGAAGGCACGGACTTCATGACAAAAATCGCGTCATCATCATCATGTTTGCCACACGCCGCGCGGGGACCGATCGCCCACACCTGGGCCCAGGTCGCGCAGTACTTCGAGGTCTCGGAGCGGACCGTTGCCAGGTGGATCGTGCAGGGGATGCCAGGCACGAGCGGGCGCCCGGGCACGCGCGAGGGCATGTTCCCGCTGCACGATATCGAAGCGTGGCGCGAGGGATGCAAGCCCGGGGCGATGCAGACGGGCGACGAGACCTTGAGCCAGGCGCAGGCGCGACTCGTTTCTATTCGAGCGCAGCGTGAGGAGTTGGCATTGGGCAAAGAGAGGGACAGTCTCGTCGATCTCACGGAGATGCAACAATGCGCGAGGCGTCTTGTCGCAAAGGCAGAGGAGGAGCTTGGAAAGCTGCCCAGCGACGTCGCGCGGCTGTTGCCACCCGGCGTCGATCCGAAACACCGGGCGCGAGTCCGGAAGATCACCAGGCAAACCGTCGAGAAAGCGCTAGTCTCAATACGCATGATCGAGCAGCCAGAGCCCGACGAATCCACGTCGCCGGCGGAAGGAGTGGAGGTCCACATGGGCAGGTCAAGAAATTTGCGAGCGGGTGTGCGGGCAACTACGATGAGCGTTTCACGTCAAAGGAGCCGCCCGCCGTTGGTACCCGCCAAGAGAAAGAAGCCGCGCAACACGTCCGACCCGCGCGGACAATTCGCGCGTTTCCTCCGCGCCTATTACGACGACCGCAAGGCTCGCGACGGAACTTACACGCAACAGGCCCTGGCCGCCGCGCTTGGCATCTCAGTTCGCGGTCTGAGGTTCTGGTTGAAGGGCGACAGCGGACCGGCCTTCGAAGATCTCGACGTTGTTGCGGCCGCTCTCGGCTATCGCGACTGGGGAGCCCTGGCGACGGCGGTCACCAGCTTCTGTAAAACCGGCAATCTCAAATAGGAACACAGGACTTGGCAGCCAGTTGCAAGCCATACCCGATATCGGTAATATTATTACCGTTGCCAGGGTGGGCAGTTTTCGGGAACGGAATCCCCGGAGACGACAGGGGTGCCAGATGCCGAGCCAGCGCAACAACCAGCCCGCGGCCACGATAGACCTTCGCGAGCTCGCAATTCGCGTCGTCATCCCACAGCGTTTTTCAGGCGGGCGACACGGAGGCCGGAACTGTCTGGAGGCCGTGGGCTGGCTGGAGCGAGCGATCGGACGTCGGCCGACGTTGGCCGATGTCGACGCGAGCAATCTCCGCGCCGTAGTGCGGTGCGTCCGGCGATACGGTTTTGGAAAGCTTCGCGGTCAGCAAGTGGTCAAGAAACTGCGCGGCATCGCCCAGCATGCTCATCGCCTCGGGCTCATCTCGATCGACGGACTGCACTCGCGGTCGGCGCCCATTCGCCGGCACACCGCTGCGCCCTTCGGGGGCCCTCCCGGACCCAACACGCTGAGCGCGGCTGCGGCCGAAATGTGCGCGCGATCGAACGGGGCCCGCAATTCTTTTGAGCGATACCGCTGGGCCGTCCAAAGGTTCGACCGCCTGGTTGGGCACTACGCTCTCGTCGATGACGTTACGCCGGCGGCGCTGTCGGCGCTTCGCGCGCAGTTGCTGACCGAAGGCCGCGAAGAAAAGACGATCGACGATCTGGTCTACGCGGTTCGTCGCGTCGCCGGCGAGCTGGACCCTGCGCGGTTGCCTCGGCGCCGGCGCCGCGAAGAACCGCTGCCGCCGGCGGCGGCTGGTTCCGTCCGAGATTTCTTCCACGACACATACGAGCCGCAGGCGATGCTCGGCTGTTCGGCACAGCATCGTCGCGACTGCCGCACCACGTTGCGGTTACTCTTCGATTTCAACGGCGGCGACTTGCCGCTTGCCGAGTTGACCGATCGACTGGCGGCGCGATTTCTGCAGTGGCTGCTGGACGGCGGTCGGCGCGAGCCAACTTGCAATGGGCACCGCGCGCGGCTATTTGCAATGTGGCGGCTTGCCAGGCGGATGGAGCGTACGCCTGCGCAGCCTACCATTCGCCGCCTTCCCGAGTCGGTCGACGCGCCCGATGCGTGGACCGAAGATGAGTACGCGCGGATCCTCCGAGCCCCGTTGTCGATGCGTTGGGGACGGGCGATCGCTGGTATCTCACCAGGCACCTACTGGCACGCGCTGCTGCTGGTCGAGTATTGGACCGCGCTGCGCAAGGGGACGCTGCGGCGATTGACTTGGGCTGACGTCGACCTGGCCATGGGTTCGATCAGGGTGCCTGGGCGAGCGATGAAAAATCGTCGCGGGCGACCGTATCAAATCGGGCCGGACGCGATCGGTGCGCTGCAGACGA
Source organism: Pirellulales bacterium (assembly GCA_050250435.1). Classification (GTDB taxonomy): domain Bacteria; phylum Planctomycetota; class Planctomycetia; order Pirellulales; family PALSA-1355; genus JBFWOR01. The sequence goes on from JBFWOR010000004.1 coordinate 265,321, forward strand.
TTCAGATGCCGCACCGCGAGCTCGTGTTTCCGTGGCCACACGACGAACAGCATTTCTCTCGGTCGATGCGGCGCATTGTCGCCGCCGCGGGCGTGGCACCAAGCGGCCGCGCGGTGCTGAACTGCTTCCACAAGCTGCGCCGCTCGACGGCCACACTCGTGGCCGAAAAACGGGGACTGGCCGCCGCCTCTGAGCTGCTCGGCCACAGTAGCGTTGACCTGACGCGAAAGCGTTACATCGACCCCACGCGAATGCCAGGTCACGATACTACGGCGTACCTGCCGGTCCTGAGTGCGCCAGTGGCGCCCTCGCCACCGGCGGACGCAACTGCGGAAGATGATTCACACGTGCGCATCGAGATTGTTCGCAGCCTGGCCGCGGCGGGCAACCTGCTTGCGGCCGCGGCGATGGTCCGCGTGCTGCTCGAACGCTGGCTGCGCTCGATGTGCCACACGAAGCGCTGCGGGGACTCGAAGATGGCAAGCTTGCTGGATCGTGCCAAGGCGCTGACAATGGCCGGCTGGTTGACCGAGGCCGACTATCGTGACATCCGACGAATCGCGAAGCCGGCGAACGCAGCCGTCCACGGCGTCAACCAGTCGCCGGCAACCGTAGCGGTGATGCTCGACGTTTTGGAGCGCCTCGTAACCCGCGGCGCCTTGATCGATAGTTCAGTCCCACCAGAGGAGCCTCGTCATGCATCGAACGATCGCCCCCCGCGAAAAAACGGACGGCCAGAAGTTGCAACAGATCCCGCTTGATCGCATCACTCCCAACCGTGGCAACCCGCGCGGCGATTGGCAGGCGCAAACGGTTGAACGCCTTGTGCCCTCCATCCGTCGCTTCGGTCTCTTGCAGCCGCTCGTGGTTCGTCCATTGGCCGGCGATGATGGCCCGCGGTACGAGCTCGTCGTCGGCGAGCGACGGTTTCGAGCGGCCCAGCTCGCCGAACTGACTGAAGTGCCGTGCATCGTTAGACCGATGCGGGAACAGGACGTGTTGCCGGCGATGATGGTTGAGAACCTATCGCGCAAAGCACTGTCTCTGATGGAAGTGGCTCGGGCGCTCCACTCACTGTGCGGCGGTCGCGTGCAGGGAAGTCACAACGGTCCAGGCATGTCGGCTGCGCGGGCGGCGCGGCTGTTTGGAAAGCACCGGCAGTGGGCTGCTGAAATGCTGTCGTTTATGCGGCTGCCAGAAGAGTGGCAGGCAAGGATCGACGCCGGCGAGCTGACGTTTGGAAAGGCTCGTGAACTCGCGCGGCATGCCGACTCACCCGAGCTACTGGCCCGTGTCGCCCGCGACATCGCCGAGAATCCGTGGGCATGGCGCACCGCTGCGGACTTCGGTCGGAGCTTGAAACTGCAAATTGCATCGTTGACCGCTGAAGGTGGGCGCGTCAAGCCGTACCAGGCACGGCCGCCACGATCGCCGAGGATAGTTGTCCAGCCGGCGATCGCCGAGCCGCCGGCCGCCGCCAATAGCTCGCCAGAGGTCCAGCCGTCCGACGTCGCCGGCGTGTGCCTGGCCGTCGCCCAACTTGGCAACGTCGAGCTCGATCGCGTCGAAGCGGCGATCGCCAGGCGGCGACGGGAGTTGAATGGCCGGTTGGAGACGGTAGTATCTGAGCTGGCACCCACCGGAGTTTGAGCGATGGATCAGGACGAAGCCCGTGAGGCACTCGACCGCGTGGTCGCGCACATTGTGGACTTTCTCACAACCGACGCCGGCGTGCCCATTGCCCGGGCGCCGAGGATTGAGGTCGATCGCGATTGCCCCATGGCGATCATCGAACTCCGGCGCCCCGAAGCGGCACATGGCGACGGTCCGCCGAACGACTACGGCAAGCTGGCCATCAAGGTCGTCGAGCACCCGTTCTACGACGGCGCCGCCTGGGCGGACATGGTCCATCTGTGCTGGGAGGAGCCAATCGTCCTCGAAGACTACATTCAGTCGGTCATCGCCGATGAGCCCTGGAGCGAGTCGATCAATCCGGTTCTGCAAAGGCTGCTACGGCAGGTTGACTCTTTTGCTGAATCAGACGGCCGTGAGGACCTGGTGTCGCGCGAGTTTGACATGGCTCGGCTCGCCCACGAGTTCGGCAGGCTGATTGACGCCAAGATTCCTGCGAGGATCGAGACCGCACCAGGTCGCAACGCGCAACCCACGCATGTTTCGATCGTGCAGATAGGCGCGCTCGACCGCGATGGCATCGAGCGAGGCGTTGACAAATCGCCCGCGGGACTCGACGCACGCCGCGTGTGCGAGCTAACGGACGAGGCCGGCCGTTGGCTTCTCAGGAGCGACGTGTGGGTCGCGCTCTCCGGGTGGGCGATCCTAGGATCACAACCGACACCGCGCGATTATTGGGCGGCCTTTCTGCTCGCGCTCGCAACTTCAAAGCCGGGTGAACCGCTGCGCGCGGTCGGCATTGTCGGGCCGACCGAGATTCCCAACTTCGCGGAATCCAGCAGGGCGGCATGCGAACGGCTGGCGGACGAAATCTCCCGGGAGTAGGTGTAGTCTCGCAAACGTCATGGAGGATACCTGACCATGGGCACCGTCGAAACCAAATTCACGAGCGACGCGACGCAGCTCGAGCGCGCATACGACAAGCTGTACCGTGACAACGTGCGGATGAAGCAAAGCATGGCCGACGTGGGTCGTGAATCGAAGAAGCAGCACGGCGAGGTGATGGGCTACCTCACGAGCCAAACCAATGCGATCAAAGGGCTGGCGCTTGGTTTTGCGAGTGCCGGGACCGCGGTCGGCCTGGTCACATCCGCGGTTTCCGAAGCAAGGCAGGAAATGGCCGAGCTCGTTGCAAAGACCCGTGATGCTCAAAAGGAGTTTGCCGCCCTGGCGATCGCGTCTGGCAACGCATCGCGGGCCGGTGAGTTGGAGCAAAAGCTGCGGGCGATCGGCGGCATGACGGCCGAACAGAAACTGACAGCTTACGGGGCCGCGGCGGCCACCGGCGGCTCGCTCGACGCCAACCTGGAAATTGTAAAAGCCCTTGCACCGCTTGCGGCCAGCGGCAAAGCGCCGGAGCTGGCCGGCGTCGCCGGTCAAATGGGAGATCTCACTAACTTGTCGCCAGCCCAGCGGGCGAATTTGGCCACATACCTGAGCGAGGAGCTGCGAGGAAACCGTGATCAGCTAACCGCCATCAAGTCAACTGGTGCCATGCGGAGGCTGATCGATTCGGGCGCCGTGGACGCGTTCTCGGCGATCGGCATGGAGATGGCGGCCGTCAAGGACGCCAATCGACCGGGATTGCCCGCTGCGTTCGCGGCCGCGGTAGACCGAACATACGAGGCGCCGAAGCTCAAGGGGCGGACAAAACTTACGGCCGACGAGCTCGGGCAGTCCCGCCTGGCGGCGGCGAAGGATGCGAACGAAAGGGTGCGGTTGATTCTCAATGACGAGGCTGCGGGGCGCTACGCACTTCCCAACGAGTACGACGCGATGCAGCGGCTGTTGCCGTTGGGGCAAGCGCGTACGGCGGCGCTGAAGAAGAACTACGGGACGGCGATCTCGCGGTCAGCAGCTGGACTCCAGACGTCCGGTGCAGCTCGCGAAACGGAGGCCATCCAATTTCTTTCGGTCGAGCAAGAGGTGGGCGAGGAAGACCGTGCGGCGCGCGGCCGCCGTCTGGAGCGTGCCCAGCAAGCGCTTGATGCTGCTCAAAACCGGCGAGGGATGGGCGGATTCAACAAAGCAGTAGGCCGCATGGAGTTCTGGTTCAATCGACAGCTGATGCGTGCAGTCGGTAGTGGCTCCGATCCAATGCTAGACGCGCTGTCGATTACCGGCAGCGAGGGCCCTGCGGCGATGCAAGGCTTTACGCGAGCGGAGAACATCGCCAAGGGTTTTGGGATGTACGACAGCGAGGGCCGACTGACGAAGCAAGGGATGCGCGATGAGTACGACGCTCGCACCGTGCAGGAGCGGCAGCTGGACGTCCTCCGCAACATCGAGCGGACAATCGAACAGGGCAACCGGGAGCGGCGCAGTGATCGCCGCGGCAGCGTTGTGCGGGACATCAACGAAAAGTAGGGGGATTCAGGAACCCGATGATTGGTCATGCGCTAGTGCTGCTCGTCGCTACCACCGCGACCGTGCCCGCGATCGGCGGAAAGGTCGACCAGGCCGCAGGCCTCGACTTGCCAGGGCCGGTTGCCCGTTTCAATAACACGATCGCGCCGCCGAGCTTGGTTCCCGTCCGTGTGGCGGGCCGCAAGGTGACGGTGATTCGCGAGTGGCGCGACCCGCTGCAGACGTACTCCGTCGTGTGGACGGCGCGGACCGGCGGGTACCAGGCCATGCAGATCCGCGGTGATCGCTATGACGAGATCCCCGGCGACACGGTGGCCGGTCGGCCAATCCTCCACGACTACGGCCAGGCCACGGCCGTGATCTACGACCACTGGCGGTTCTTGAACGGGCGCGCCGTGCACAAACCGCCGATCGACGTGAACGCGCAGCGGGCCGAGGCGCGGCGGAAGCTGGCGGCCCAAAGGGCAACGGAACGTCAGGGCCGGATTGGTCGAAAGTAAGTTCGGAGCTTTTGCAATGGACGAAGATCGGGAGACAGCCTACCACGAGTCTGGGCACTGCATTGCCGGCCGCGCCTTCGACTGGAGGATCGACAGCACGGGGCTTGTTCGCGACGTCAAGGGCCGAACAGGCGCGACGCATTTGCACTGTGGAATCGCTCCATCTGACAAGCAGCCCCGAGAGTCCATTGCGTTCCTCTCAGCTGGCCATCACGGCGAGCTCGCCATCTCCGCTAACGCGCAGGTGTCGACGGCGGGTGGATGTTGGGCACCGGCCGATGATGAGAGGCTGGAGTGCGTCGACATAGCAGAGCGAGTGCTGCGGCTCAAAACCAGGGCGGCAATCAAGTTCGTCGACAGGGTATCGGCCCTGACCCTGGCGTTTCTTCAGCGGCCCACGGTGCGAACCCTGCACGCGCGCATCGCAGTCGCCATCCTCGATCGCGGCGTTCTCAACGAGCAGCAAATCGAGGCACTGTGGCGCGACGCGGCCATTTCCGACGCGGACCTACGGGCCTTCCGCGCGGCACTGCTCGCGATGGACCAGTGAAGCAACGCTCAGGCCGTGCGATCAATCCTCGTCGCCGTCATCTTCGGCCGGCGCAAGATAAACAGGGATCAACGCGTCGACCACGTCGCCGAATCGACTTTGGAGGCGGCACAGTTGCATCCACCGGCACCCTCCATGCGCGACGGTAATTGACCGGCGCGAAGCACAGAATTACCGAAAACTCCCGGGAATCAATGCAGCCAATTGAAATGGTTTGAAAACCGCCCGGCAAGTGGTACGATGCGGCAAACCTCGGGGAATTTCAGGTTTTTCGGCCGCGGTCAGGGTCAACTTTGCAAGCCGGGGGTTGCCGGTTCGATCCCGGTCGTCTCCATTTTTCTATTTAGCCGCCCGTCGCCGCCGGGACACCAGCACCAGGGCCGTCATGGCCATGGCCAGTAGCGCCAGCGTGGCCGGCTCGGGCACCGGTGCAATCGTGCCGCTCAAGAAGTACGAGCCCATGTCGTAGAACCCCAGGTTCCCCGGATCGCCGGCGCTTTGCACCTGGGCATAGTAAAAGCCCGGCGCCAGGCTGATCGTCACCGTCTCCAACAGCGTCGAGGCCGAGGACGTGGCCACCGGCGCGCCCAGTGAATCCAAAATGCGCAGCGTGGCGTCGAGCATCGCCCCCGGATCAGCCACGCCGGGCGTGATCGTGGATCGGCCCGAGTGCAAACTCAAAGAGACCGTGCCGCCTCCGGTCACGAACGACCAGTAGTCGGAAACGTAGTTGTTTGGCCCGTACGGATCGGGATTCAGAAAGTTTTCGGGCACGATCACCCCCTTGGCCGTTGCGGAGTTGATCGCGATGCCGGTCAGCGGCAGCGGCGTCGCGGCAGCCAGCGAATGGCCGATGCCGTCGTCGATAAAGCCCAACAAGTAAGGATCCGTGGCCATCAACCGCGCGTCGTTTTGAATCTGCGGTCCACTGCCAATGTGCGCGGTGCCGTTCTTCCATACGCCGCGCTCTGAGTAGTACGACACGCCCATGATCGGCGCCGTCGTTCCCGGTCCCGAACCGGTGCCGGAGCTGTATTCGGCGAGCAACGTGTTGCCGTTGTAATCGCTTTGATGCCACAGCCCCATGCCGTGGCCCTGCTCGTGAGCCGAGGCCTCGCCGATGAACTGCAAAAACGAGGGCGCCTGCGCCGAAAAGACCCAATTCGTATGGTAGCCATTGCTGCCAGGCTGCGTGTTGCGCGTCACGCCGACATACGAAACGCCGCCGCCCCCGCTCCAACCGCCGCCACCGCCGATCACGGTCTGCATCATGCGCGGCTGAGAGTCGTAAAAGTTTTGCCGCATCGTGTCGTTGGCGGCCTGACCGGCGGCCACGGCCGGATCCACGGTCGTGACGTTGATGTTGAACGGCGAGTACTTCTCGGCCACGCGCGACCAGACGTCCTTGATATTGGCCCGCTCACTGGCAGTAAACGCATTGGCGTTGCCATCGACCGTGTAGGCCGGCGTCACACCGGGAGTGGAACCGGGACTGTTCCCCCAATTGCCATTGAACGAGAAACCGCCAAAGTTGAGATACATCGTGTAGGCGGCGTCAGGGCGACTGCTAAAGCCAGGCACGGCCGGATGCACCTGGCCCCAAGAGAGTCGCGTCGCGGCCAGGCACAGACAGACCGCGAGCGGGACCAGGATTGCGAACCGACGGGTTCGACGGATCATTAGCGGCTTTCCTGGCGCAATCGCCACATCGCAGTGGACGGGAAGAAAGGCTACGCACGCGGCATTGAAGCTAGTCTCCCTCCAGCCGGCGGTCAATCATTTTTACGGACAATCTGACGGTTCGCGCCCGTTGACGCTTCGCGGCCCCCCGAGCCAAGATGTCTCCGGGGGGTTCGGGCAAGAACGTTTCACTTCGCTGCCACTTCGGACTGATGCAATTGCGGATCTCTTCTCTGATCACGCTGGGCGCGACCTGGATGGTCGCCGTCAGCGCCGCCACTGCGCCGGCGGCCGAGCCGATCAAGAGTCCGCTGGCGCCTCCAGAATCCCTGCGCCATTTCCAGCTCGAAGCCGGCCTGACGATCGAACTCGTGGCCTGCGAGCCCGAAGTCGTCGACCCGATCGCGATGCGCTTCGACGAGGACGGCCGCCTGTGGGTCGTCGAAATGCGCGACTATCCGCACGGCCCGCCGGACGATCGGCCCCCCTTGTCACAAATCCGCGTGCTGTCCGATCGCGACCAAGACGGCCGCTATGAAACGTCGCGCACGTTTGCCGACGGGCTGCTCTTTCCCACCGGCTTGCAACCTTGGCGCGGGGGCGTTTTTGTGACCCTCGCCGGCGCCGTCGAATACCTGGCCGATCGCGACGGGGATGGCCGCGCCGACGCGCGCGAAACCTGGTTTCGCGGCTTCGCCCAGGAGAATCCGCAACTGCGGGCCAACCATCCGCGCCTGGGGCTCGACGGCCGCATCTACGTTGCCAACGGCTTGCGCGGCGGGGCGATCGAAGATGCGCGGCCTGGGCGCGCGCCGGGCGCACAGCCTCTTTCGATCAGCTCGCGCGACTTTGCCTTCGATCCGCGCGGCGACCGCTTCGACGCCGTGTCCGGCAACGGCCAGTTCGGCCTGGCGTTCGACGATTTCGGCAACCGCTTTGTCTGCAACAACCGAGAGCCGCTCGTGCACGTGGTGTTCGAGAATCGCTACACGGCCCGCAATCCGCTCTTGGCCGTGGCAGCGGTGACGCACGCTGTTGCGGCAAGCGGCGAGAAATCGCACGTGTACCCGCGGACTGCGGCTTGGACCACGTCGAACCTGCACGCCGGACAGTTCACGGCGGCTTGCGGCGTGACCATCTATCGCGGCCATGCCTTGGGCCCGGAGTATCGCGGCAACGCGTTCGTCTGCGAGCCGACGGGCAATCTCGTGCATCGCGAAATCGTTGCGCCTCACGGCGCTACGTTTGCCTCGCGTCCTGCCCGCGAAGGCCAGGAGTTCCTGGCCAGCGACGACCCTTGGTTTCGCCCGGTCAATCTCGAAGTCGGTCCGGACGGCGCCCTGTACGTGGTGGATATGTATCGCGCGGTCATCGAGCATCCGCAGTTCATGCCCGAGGAACTGCAGCAGCGGCCGGATCTCCGCGCGGGCGACGATCGCGGACGGATCTATCGCATCGCGCGGTCTGACAACAAGCAGCTGCACGCCACGCCCAAGTTGTCAGCCGCAACGGGTGCCGAGTTGGTTTCCGCGCTGGCCCACGAAAACGCCTGGTGGCGCGAGACCGCCGCCCGGCTGCTGTGGGAGCGCGGCGACGCTTCGATCCAACCCACGCTCGAATCGCTCGCCGCGAGCAACCAAGCTCCTGCCGCGCGCGTGCCAGCGCTCTGGCTGCTGGCGAACCTGAACTGCCTCTCCATCGACGTGCTGCAGGCGCGGCTGGCCGATAGCGAACCGCGCGTTCGCGAAGCGGCGATCGCCCTGTGCGAAGGGCGCATTGCCGGCGAGCCAGAACTGCGAGCGAACCTGATCCGTACAGCCACCGACGCGGACGCGGCAGTGCGCTATCGCGCGGCGCTCGTCCTGGGTGGGCTGACCGGCGACGATGTCATCGCACCGCTGGTATCGATCGCCTTGAGTCAGCCGCCCGATCCGTGGGTCCAATTGGCCGTGGCCGCTGCCCTGCCCTGCCATGCGTCGCCCATCTTGGCACGGCTCCTCACGGCGCCAGAAATGAAGCGGCTCCCCACGGACGCGCCCCAATTGCAACTGGTTCGCGAGGTGGCGAGCATCGTCGGCGCGGACCGCGACAGCCGAGACCTCGCGCAGCTGCTGGCGATCATCGCCCACGAAAGCGACACCGCCACGCGCACCGCTCGCGAGAGCGCCCTGCTCGGCCTCGCGCAGGGTCTCGCGCGGCGCGGCGAATCGATCCCGCGAACTCTCTCCGGTCTCGACGGCGGCGCGCAGCTCACGCAGCAGCTGGCCGCGTTCTGGGCGCGGGTAGCGCTCGAAGCCGGCGATGAATCGCTCGGGGAACTCGCGCGGGCCGCAAAAATCGCGCTCCTCGCGCACGATGCCTCTGACCGATCTATGGGCGTGTTGCTCGCGCTCGTCGAGCGGCCGGCGTCACAGTCGCTGCGAATTGCCGCAGCCGACGCCCTGGCCCGACAGACGAGTCCCGAGATCGGGCCGCGGCTGATGGCCATTTTTGCGACGCAAACCCCTGCCCTGCGACGCGCGATTCTGGATGTGCTCCTGGCCAACTCCGAGCGAACGCGGCTGCTTCTGACGGAACTCGAGAAAGGCCAGATTACCCGGGCCGACCTGGATTCCGCGCGCATCGCGCGTCTGAAAACGCATCCCGACCAGGCCCTGCGCGAGCAGGCGGCCCGCCTGCTCGCCGACGCGCCGCCCGCCGATCGGCAGCGCGTGTTGGCCGAGTATCAGGCGGCACTGGCCCTGCCGCCCGATGCCCGCGCCGGCCGCGAGCTGTTTCGCACGCACTGCGCCACGTGCCATCGCGTGGCAGGCATCGGCGTGGACGTGGCCCCGGACATCTCCGACTCGCGCGTGAAAACGCCCCAGCAATTGCTGGTCGACATCCTCAATCCCAACCAGGCCATCGACAACAACTACATCAGCTACACGGTGGCGCTGGTCGACGGCGTCGTGCACACCGGCATCATCGGCACGGAGACGGCTGCGTCGATTACGCTGCGTCAGCCCGAAAACAAACGGCTGGAGCTGCTGCGGACCGAGATCGAGGCGATCCGCTCGTCGGGCGTTTCATTCATGCCCGAGGGTTTCGAACGCCAGCTTTCGCGGCAGCAGATGGCCGACCTGATATCGTTTTTGAAGAACTGGCGTTACGCGGATGCCTCCGGAGGCAGTACCGTATCGGAAGCCAGGTGACGCCTGCCAGGTGGCGGGCACGCAAGGCGCCCCGTAACTCGCGGACTCAAACCATGGACGTCCAGCTCAATCGCCGTCAGTTCCAGCTTGCGGCGCTCGCAGCGGCCAGCGGTCTGTCACCGGCTGCGGCACAAACGGCGCGCCCGTTTGACGCAGCGCAAGCGGCCCAGCCGCCTGCCGACGTGCCGTGGCTGGGCGAGATCCAGCGTCCGCCCCTGCAGCTGCCGCGCGACGCGCCGCCAGTGCCTTCGCTGCTTGCCGATGGCAAGAGCCCGCCGATCATTAATCTGGCCGCCTGGCAGCGCCGTCGCGAAACGATTCAAGTCGGCTGGGAGCAGTTTCTCGGCACCTGGGAATATCCGCGGCGGCCGCCCGAGTATGAGGTGCTCTCCTCCGACCGCCTGCCGCGCGTGACGCGCCGGCTCATCCGCTATCAGTCCGAGCGCAACGTGCCGGTGGAGGCCTATCTGCTGGAGCCGATCGGCTCCGCCGAACGCGTGCCCGGGGTGCTCGTGCTGCACTCCACGGCGGACTACACGATCCGCCAGCCCGCGGGGCTTGAGGGCGATCCGGCGGCCGCTTGGGGCTTGCGCTTGGCCGAGCGCGGTTTTGTGGCCTTGTGTCCGCGCTGCTTTTTGTGGGACGGCACGATTCCGCCCAACTACCAGAATCAAGTAGCGGCCCACGCCGAGCGACATCCCGGCTCGCGCGGCATGGCGAAGATGCTGTACGACGCGCGCCGCGCGCTCGACCTGTTGGCCAGCCTCGAGCAGGTCGATCCTGACCGCTTGTGCGCAGGCGGGCACTCGCTGGGCGCCAAAGAGACGCTTTATCTGGCCGCGTTCGACACTCGGGTCAAAGCCGCCGTGTTCAGCGAAGGGGGCCTCAGCCTCGACTTTTCCAACTGGGACGCGCCCTGGTATCTCGGCCTCAAGCCGCCCGGGCACGATCATCATGAGTTGTTGGGCTTGATCGCGCCGCGGCCGTTTCTGATTGTGGGCGGCGAAAGCGCCGATGGCGCCAGGGACTGGCCGCTGGTTGCCCGCGCGCTCGACGTCTATCGGTTGTTCGGGCCCACCTGCCGCATCGGTCTCTACAATCACCGGCAGGGGCACACGATTCCGCGGCCCGCCGAAGGCCGCATTTACGAGTGGCTGCAGGCTTACGTGTAGTCTTGCGCAGTCGTCTGCCGGTGGAGACTGTCGCGAAACCGCCTGGGTGCCACTGCTGGCTCGTCCGGATTGTCCAGCAGTGCTGAGTTCGCATCAGCGCGTAGCGCGTGCCGTTCGTGTCAGGCCGCCTCAGAATCTTCGTCGTCATCTCCCTCGTCGATCGGCGCTGAGCGCGAGGTCTCGCCGGCCGTGCGTATCGGACGGCGCACGCGATCGGCCAGTTCGCCTTCGAATTCCTCGGCCGACCACTCCACGCGATCCACCCGCCGCTCGCGCGGCGGCGGCACGCGCGGCGCCGGCGACGGCGCAGCGACGGGCACCGGCGGAGGCACGGGCTCCGCAGGCGGTGGTGGTGCCGCCAATGGCTCGTCGATTTCGTCAGGCTCCGCCTCTTCCACTTCGAATTCGGTCTCGGGCTCCGGCTCGGGCACAACGTCGGCCCGTGCACGCCGCGGCCGGCGCGACGGCCGTCCATCGTCCGCATGCGCCTGACCGTTGTCGGGCAGCTCGCGCACTTCCGCCTTCAATTGCCGGAACATCCGCGCGATGTGCTCATGACAGGTGAAAATCAACAGCTGGTGGCCGGTCCGCGCAAAGTCGCGCAGCACCACCGCCGCCGCCCTGGCCCGCGCCGCGTCAAAGTTCACGAGCACGTCGTCGAGCACCAGCGGCAACCGCACGCCGCGCCGCGCGTAGGAACTGATCAATGCCAGCCGCAGCGCCAGGAACAATTGTTCGCGCGTGCCGCGGCTCAGCAGTTCGACATTCAACGACTGCCCGCGATCATCGTTCACCAGCAGCCGATGTTCTCCTAGCGGCGTCCACACGCGAACGTATCGCCCGCGGGTCAGCCGCGCCAGATAGGTCGAGGCCTCCTGCAAGGCCGGCGGCTGGTGCTCGCGCTCGTAGTACGCGCGGACGGCTTCCAACATCAGGCTGCAAGTGGCGACAATGCGCCAGCGATCGAGCGCGTCGCGCAGCCGCTTCTCGACGATGCCCAGCTCGAGTCGCTTGTGCGCCAACTTGCGGTCGTCGACCAGCGTCTTCAGCTGCTCGTTCATCTCACCGCGCCGCTCCAACGCCTGGCTGGCATGTTCCGCGGCGATGCGCCGCGCATCGGCCACGTGCGCTTCCAGGCGCCCCAGTTCGTGCGGCGCGGCTAGCCAGGCGGCGATCTGCTCTTCGTCGGCCCGGCCGGCAATCGCCGCGGCAATCTCCTGAGCCAGCGTGATGCGCTCCGCACGCAATAGTGCGGCCTCGGCCTGAGCCAGCGCCAGGCGGCGAAATTCCAGCGCGTCGTCGGTACCGGCCGCCCGCAACAGCAGGCTGCGCCGCCCGCGGAGCGTGCGCGCCTGCCGCTTGAGCTTCTTCTGACGCCGCCCGGCCAACACGATCTCGCGCTGCAAGCCGTCTCGGGTAGCGAGCCGCGATTGCTGTTGAGCCAGTTCGGCCAGGCAGGCGCGCAATTGGGCCAACGGCGCTTCGGCGCGCGGCGAAAGTCCGGCATCGGCCACGGCCTGCGAAATTCGGCCGGCCAGCGATTCGTACTCGGCGCGGCGGCGGCCCAAGGCTTCTTTGATCTGACCGGCCGCTGTGTTCATTCCGGCCAGTTCGGCACAGCGACGGGCATAGTCGCGCACCTGGCGCGGCCGTAGTCCGCGCGGCAGCCCCAGCTCTGCCAGCCGCTGCGCCCAGCGTTTTTTCAAATCGCTGCGCTGTGCCTGCCTGGCGTGAATCTGAGTCGACAGCGCCATGACCTCGCGTTCGGCCGCCTCGCGCTTGGCCTCCAGTGGCAGGAGCTCCTCCAGCTGGGAGAGCGCCTTCTCCGCGCCTTGCAGGCGGGCCACCAACGGTCCGCCGCCGCGCGGCAGCCGCGTGTCGAGTTCGTCGCGTTCGGCTCTGGCCTGTTGAATCTGCTGGCCCAACTGATGGAGCTGCGCGTGGCAAGTATCGAGCTGACGGCTGGCGCTGTGCTCCATCCACACTTTGGTCAAGGCTGCCGTCAGCGCGGCCAACACGCCGATCAGCCCCACCGGCCAGCCGAGCACCCGACTGAACGACATCGGCAGCACCAGGCCCGCCAGAAACAGCAGCACCAAGGCACAGCCCAACACGAACATGCCGCCCACGCCCACAATGACCCAGGTGGGCAGAATTTGCTTTTCCAGGTGTTCCTGGCTTTGCTCTTCCAGCTCGGCCTCGCGGCGGCTCATTTGCTCCAGCCGCTGGTCGATTTGGACGCGCTTGCGCAACTGCGTCACCAGCTCGCCGGTTTCGGTCAGGGCTTGCGTGAGTCCGCCGGAGCGCTCGCCGTCGACCGCCATGGTCAGCTGGGTAGCGTGCTGTGCGGCCACTTCGGCTGCGACCGCCGCCTTGTGCTCCAACGCGGCCAGTTCGTGCCGCGTTTTGTGCAAGCTCTTGGAAATGCCGCGCAAATCGCTCAGACCGCGCTTCGATAGCGGCTGTCCGGACACCTCCGCGGCAATGCCAAACTTCTGAGTCCCTTCAGCGCGACGTCGTTCGAGCTCGGCCAGCTCGGCCGCCAGATCGGTCACCTGCGTCTCCAGCGAGGCGATCCACTGTTGCTGCTCGCCTAACGCTTCCAATCGCAGCGCTTGCCGGCACAGCAAGTCGTTAATGCCCAGCGCTGCGATACGCTCGCGCAACGTGCGCCGCTGCACCGCCAGCGCTTCATAACGCCGCTTGCGCCGCGCCAGACGCGCTTCCAGTTGATCCCACTGCGCCAAGGCGTCGTCGGGCAGCGATTCAAAGCCGCCCAGCCCACGCAGCCGCTCGTCGACTTCCGCCCGCCGCAGCCAACGCTCCTGCAGGGCTCGGGCCAGCGAAAGCTCGCGTCCCTGCTTTTCGAAGCGGGCCACCTCCGCTTCCAACCGGCTGATCTCGCCGGCCAGCTTGTCGCGCTCGGCGGCCAGCGCAAAGTAGCGGGCCGTACCCTGGCTCAGGTCGTCGATCTCGCCCGACAGCCGCTCCCGCTGCGACAGCAACTGCGTCACCAGCGATGGCCTTTCATCGGGCGCGAGCAGCCGCGTGCGCGACGTCTCCAGTTCGCGCATCACGTCGACCAGCGACACGCGGTCCACGCCCAACGCCAGTTCATAAAGTTCGTCGGCCGCTTGCGTGTCGGAAAGCGTGCCCAGCTCTTGAATCTCGCGCAGGCCGAAGCAAAACACGTTGTTGAACGTGGCTTCGTCCACACTCCCCAACAGCGGCTCCAGGCTGCCGGGCTGTGCCAGCCCGCCGCGGCCGTTGTCCACCACTGCCGCTTCGCCGGCTTCGTCCGTGTGCCGGCCGATCGCGTAGTGCTGCTGTCCCGCGGCGGCATACAGCAACCCGCCGGACCGGCCGGGTCGCGCCGGCGGCAGGTAGCGCGCCCGGCGTGCTCCGCTAAAACCATAGAGCATCGAGCGGACAAACTGCATCAGCGTCGTTTTGCCCGCCTCGTTGGCGCCGTAGAACACTTCGAGTTCGGCGGAGAGGTCGGACAATTCCAGCCCGCTCCAGACGCCGAAGCCGTCGATCTTAAGCCCGGTGAGCTTCATGGCCGCGGCTCCTGCGGACAGAGCAGCTCGCTACCCAGGCGGGCGACTTCATCGAGCACGCGCCGTCGCAGTGCCGGCTCGTCGATCGCCAGCGCTTGTGCCAGGCTGCCGGCCAGGTGCCGTTCGGACAAATAGCGCTCGAAATCGAGCGGCTCGTCCAGGTTCTCGGCGTAGTGCCGCACCGTGCGCAAAAACTCGCCCAAGAGCGATGGCTCGTCGGCATCGATCGCCGCGGTTTCGCCCGCGCCTGCCGGCTCGATCGACACGCTCCAGATCGCCGGACGGCGTGTGCCGTGGGCCGCGCGCAGCCGCGCCAATAAGTCCGCGGCCAGCTTGCCGCGCCGCAATTCGGCCGCCAGCATGCGGCTGCCGGTGATCGTCCAGCGAATGAGCATGTCAGGCCCAAACGGGTCGCCGCACAATTCTGCGGCCCGCTCGTCAAGAACCAGCTGCAGTTGTTCAACCGTCGTTGTCTCGCCGATCTCGACGCGCTCGTCCAGATAGCGCACCGCGTCGGTCGGCAGGAAACTCGCGCGCACGCGGCGCTCTTCGTCCACGTGTACCAGCGTGCAACCGTGCGGTCCCGACTCCTGCGGCTTGCGCCCCTGCGGCGAACCGCAATAGCTGGCAATTACCGGACCGCCCAGCACCGCGCGCCGCTGATGTTCGCCCCCCAACGCCCAATAGTCGGCCGGATGCCGGCTCAGCACCTCGGCATCGGCCGCGCCGTGCGCCACGGCCACCGCAAACAACTCGTTATCCTCCGTTTGAAATCCCGATAGTCGCACGCGGCGGCGCTCCGCGGCACTGGTGCCCAGAATTTGCGCAATCGGCACGCCGCCCCGCGTGTGCACCACACGCGCCACGCGATCCTGCTCGAAGCGCACAACGCCCGCGGGCAAGCGCCACGCGTCAACCCATTGGCCAAAGCGATCGCTGCGCCCCAGCGCCCAGTAAACGGCGATGTGCTCATCCGCCAGCCGGCGAAATTGCTCGCCCAGGAACACCAGGCCGCGCGGGCCGGCCAGCGCCGGATCAACCAGGTCGCCAGCCAACACCACAAAGTCGACGCGCTCTTTGATGGCCGCGTCGAACACCCGCGTCGTCGCGCGGTATGGCGCATCGATCAATGGGCCGCGCCAATGGTCCGGCACTTCGGCCAGGCCTCGCGGCGGCCGATCGAGATGAAAATCGCTGGAGTGAATGAAGCGAATCGTGCCGAACATCGCCGTCCTCCGTTCACTCCGCGCCGCGGCGTAAGATGCGCTGCCGCCGGTATGGCGCAACGTTACAACTCCGTGAGGCTGCGCCGGCGGCGAGCATCAACCGGGCAGTTTACCGAAGCGAGGCAAATCAGGCTACGCGACTTTGGCGCCACGCAACCTGTTTTTCGCAGAATTGAGCACGGTAGCCGCCCTAGCGCTGCGGCCGTTGCCGCGGACGTGCTCCGCGCGTCGCAGGCGGACGTTCGCCGCGCGGCCGTGCGCCCCGCTTTGGCCCATCAACGGGTCGCTCTGCCTGGCCGGCGATTTCGAACAGAAAACGGCTGGGGGTCGAATCGCGCAGCTTGCCCCACTTCATCCGCGCCAGCGCCAACGAAATCGTCAATCGCCGCCGCGCCCGCGTGATGCCCACGTAGCACAGCCGGCGCTCTTCGTCGATCGCGCTGCCGCCGGCTTCGGCGCTTAGGCGGTGCGGCAGCAATCCCTCTTCGAGCCCCACCAGGTACACCTGCGGAAACTCGAGACCTTTGGCGCTGTGCAGCGTCAACAGCGCCACCGCGTTGCGCGCCAATTGCTCTTCCTTGTCCGATTCGTCTTCACGATCCGTCAGCGCGATCTCGTCGAGGAATCCGGAAAGCGACGGCTGCTGGGCCCGTTTCTCATATGCTGCCAAGGCGTTGATCACTTCTTCCACCGCCGCCCAGCGGGCCTGCTGCTCCTGCGGCTGGTCGTATTGTCGATTGATCTCATCGCGATAGCCCACGTCGTTTATCAGGCTGGAGACGACGTCGACCAGCGGCCCGCGCGCGGCGCGTTGCCGGAAACCGCCGATCAGCTCGACAAATTTGCGCACCGCTTCGACCGCGGCCGGCGGCAGGCTCCGCGCGATTGCCGCGTCGCCCATCACGTCCCACATCGGCTTGCCCCGCGCCACCGCTTGCTCGCCCAGCACGGCAACGGCTCGCGGGCCAATGCCGCGGGCCGGCGTGTTGATGATGCGCCGCAGCGACACTTCATCCTCCGGCGCCACCAGCACGCGCAGGTACGACAAGATGTCGCGCACTTCGCGGCGATCGTAAAACGACATGCCGCCCACGAGCACGTACGGCGTTTTCGTCTGCCGCAGCTCGGCCTCGAACAGGCGCGGCTGCTCGTTGGTGCGAAACAAGATGGCAAAGTCGCGCGGCTCGGCCGTGCCGGCCGCGATCCGTCCGCGAATGTCGGCCACCACGCGCTTGGCTTCCGCCGTTTCATCCTGGCATTGCCAGATTTGCGGTCGTTCTCCGCCGGGCAGCACGGCGCGCAAGCTCTTGTCGTGCCGCTTGGCATTGTGGGCGATCAGTCGATTCGCCAGCTCGATGATCGCCGCGGTGGAGCGGTAGTTTTCTTCCAGCCGCACCACCTTCGCCCCCGGCCAATCGCGCTGAAACCGCAGAATGTGCGTCACGTCCGCCCCGCGCCAGCCGTAGATCGATTGATCGTCGTCGCCCACCACGCACAAGTTGCGATGGCCCGCGGCCAGCGCCCGCACAATGCTGTATTGCAGGGCATTGGTGTCTTGATATTCGTCGATCAGCAGGTGCGAAAACCGCCGCGCCTCGGCCGCCCGCGCGTCGTCAAATTTGGTGAACAGCTCATTGGTGCACAGCAGCAAGTCGTCAAAATCCATCGCCCCGGCCTGCCTGAGCGCCTTCTGATAGCGGCGATAGCCGGCCGCTGCCAAATGCTCCTTATCGCTGGTCGCCTGGGCCGCGGCATCGTCGGGATGTCGCGCGCTCGTCTTCCAGCGGCCGACAAAGTTCACCAGCTCTCCTGGCCGCAGGTGCTCATCCGGCACCTTGATTTCGCGCAGCGCACGCCGCGCCAGCGACTCCTGGTCCCCCCGATCGTAGATGGCGAACTGCTGCGGATAGCCCAGCCGCGTGGCGTGCCGCCGCAAAATGCGCACGCACAACGAATGAAAGGTCGAGATCTCCGGCCGCTGGTTGAGCTGCTTGCCCAACAGCACGCTGGCCCGCTGGTGCATCTCCCGCGCGGCCTTGTTGGTAAACGTGACCGCCAGAATGCGATCGGGCCGGGTGCCGCGGCGGATCAGCTCGGCGATGCGAAACGTGACCACGCGCGTCTTGCCGGTGCCAGCGCCGGCCAGGACCAAGAGCGGCCCGGTGAGCGTGGCCACGGCATCGCGTTGAGCGGGATTGAGACCGTCGGGCATCGTGCGAGTGGCCGATCGATTCGAGAATTAAGCGCAGGCAAAAGACAGCCGCGCATCGTAGCGTGCCAGCCGCGCGAGCGAAAGCGGCGCGCCCGATCGCCCGCAAAGCCGCGTGCGTTCGCCGGCCGCCCTACTCCGCCAGCTTCGCGCCCTTCTGCATGCAGTACAACCGCTTGGCGGTGCGGATCAACAAGCGATTGCCCACGATGGCCGGCGTGGCCATGCACATGTCGTCTTCGGCCAGCGCGTTGGTGTGCAGGATTTCGAACTCCTTGCCGGCCTTGATCACGAACGTCAGTCCGTCCTCGTTCAGGCAGAAGATCTTGTCGTTCGCGGCCCAGGGCGACGACGTGAACGCCTTGCCCTCGGGAATGCGCTTTTTCTCGTACACTTCTTCGCCCGTGGCCGGATCGAAACAGCCGAACAACCCCCGATCGTACAGCACGTACAGCAGGTCGTTGTATAAGAGCGACGTCGGGTTGTACGGCCCGGCCGTCGGATTGCACCAGATGACGTAGTCGTTCTTGGTTTGATCGGCCGCCAGCGTGATATCGCCCGCGCCGCCCGGACGAATGGCGTACATCGGCCGCACTTTGTCGAGCACGTAGCCCGAGCTGATGAACAGCACGTCGCCCTGCGCATACGGCACGGCGATGGTGATGCTCGACATGCCGCCCAGCTCCCACAGCAGCCGGCCTTCCAGGTCGTAGGAGCGGTTTTTCTTGGTGCCGGTGGTGATCAGCTCGGTGCGCTGGCTGTTCTTCCAGATGAAGGGCGTCGACCAGTTGCTCTTTTCATCCCGCTTCACGCGGAACAGCTCATCGCCGTTGCGCGCGTTGAGCGCCAGCAAATACGCGTCGTCGTCGTTGTCGTTGACGATGAACAGCTTGTCCTCGTACAGCACCGGCGAGGCGGCCGTGCCCCAGCCAAAGCGCATCTTGTGCGGCTCGATCTCTTTCTTCCACACGAGCTTGCCGTCGAGGTCGTAGCAGAACACGCCGATGTTGCCGAAATAGACGTACAGGCGCTGCCCGTCGGTTACCGGCGTTTCCGAGGCGTAGCTATTCTTCAAGTGGATAGGTTCAGTGGGCACGCCCCTGTGCGCGGTGTGCTCCCACAGGATGCGGCCTGTCAGCAGGTCCAGGCAGATCGTCTTCCACTCGTGCTCGGTGTTGGGCGGATCGGGCCGATCGCCGCCAAAGTACAGCCCCTTCTTGGGCTCTTCCGACTCGCCGGAGTTGACACACGTGGTCAGGAAGATCTTGTTGCCCCACACCACCGGGCTCGACCAGCCGCGGCCGGCGAGATCCGTCTTCCAGGCCACGTTCTCGGTTGTCGACCAGTGGTCGGGCAGATCGCTGTCGGCGATGAAGCCCATCGCGTCGGCGCCGCGCAGCTGCGGCCAGTTGTCAGCGGCCGAGGCGATTGCCGTTGCGATACAGACCACCAAGACGGCGAGGGAAAAACGAATCAGTTGACGCATGAGAATCACCCCGAAAGGAAGGTGTGTTGCCTGAGCCCATTCAGCCAGTGCGTTCCGCTGGGGGTGGCCGGACGTCATCGATCCGGCGCGAAGCGCGTGCGATTGATCGTAGGGGGTGGCCGTGCGGCGGTCAACAAACGGACCGGAGTCTCAGGCCACGCGGCCCAAAACCCCTGTTCCCTTGCCCCTTGCCCCTCGTCCCTCATCCCTTGATCACGCCGATCGGGCGCATGCGGGCCACTTTCTTGGCCAGGCCCGAGCGGTGGACCACCTCCACCACCAGGTCGACGTTCTTGTACGCGTCGGGCTGCTCTTCGGCCAGGCCCTTCCAACTGCGCGCCCGGGCCACCACGCCGCGATCGGCCAGCTCGCGGTCGATGCGCCGCCCTTGCGCGTGCTTCACGGCGGCCGTGCGGCTCATCACGCGGCCCGCGCCGTGACACGCGGTGCCGAACGTTTGCTCCATGCTGCCCGCCTGGCCAACCAGCACCCAGCTGGCGCGGCCCATGTCGCCGGGAATGATCACCGGCTGGCCGATGTGCTTGTAGGCCTCAGGCGTCTCCGGATGCTCGGGCGGGAACGCGCGCGTGGCCCCTTTGCGATGTACCCAGACGCGCTTCCGCTTCGCGCCCACGGTGTGCTCTTCCAGCTTGGCAATATTGTGGGCCACGTCGTACACCAGGCTCACGCCCAACGATTCCCACGAGCGGCCGAAGACCGTGGCAAAGCACTCCCGCGCCTGCCACATCAAAAGCTGGCGATTGCACCAGGCAAAGTTGGCCGCCGCACACATGGCGCCCAGATATTCGCGCCCCTCGGGACTGCCGACCGGCGCGCACACCAGTTGCCGATCGGGCAGCGAAATGCCGTACTTCGCCGGTGCCCCGCGCAACGATCGCAAGGCATCGTCGCACACCTGGTAGCCCAAGCCGCGCGAGCCGGAATGAATCATCACGCAGACCATGTCCTTGGCCAGGCCCATGGCCCGGGCCGCCGACTCGTCGAACACCTGGTCGACCAGTTGCACTTCCAGAAAGTGATTGCCCGATCCCAGCGTGCCGCACTGGTCGTAACCGCGCTCGAGCGCTCGCTGGCTGACCGAGTCCGGCTGGGCACCACTGATGCAACCCCGCGCCTCGGTGTGCTCCAGATCGCTCTCGACAGCCAGACCGCGCTGCACGAGAAACGGCACGCCGTCGCCCATCAGTTGCCGCAGTTCGCGCGGCGTGAAGCGGTACTTGCCCCCCTGCCCTGTTCCGCTCGGCACGTTGCGATAGAGTTCTTCGACCAGACGCGTTTGCACGGGCCCAACGTCGGCCGCGGTGAGATTCGAGCGCACCAAGCGCACACCGCAATTGATGTCGTAGCCCACGCCGCCCGGCGAGATCACGCCGCCCTCGTCAGGATCGGTCGCGCACACGCCGCCGATGCAGAAGCCGTAGCCCCAGTGAATGTCCGGCATCGCCAGGCTCGCCGTCTGAATGCCGGGCAGGAAGGCCACGTTGGCCACTTGTTCGAGCGCTTGATCGTGGCGGATCAAGTCGATCAACGCGTCGTCGGCATACACAATGCCGTCCACGCGCATGCCCTGGCGATAGGACTTCGGAATGCGCCACGTGGTCTCACCGGTGCGCTCCAGCGGTCCGCGGTAAGCGTCTTTTGCCATGGTGCCGATCCCTGCGAATGCCCAGCCGCGTATCGGCGACTGACTCGTTTTTCGAAGTCCGCGGAGAAAATCGTGCCTGTCTGCCTGTCCCGTTTTTCTAGATATCAACGATCACTTCCGCCAGCCAGCCATCGTCGCGATGTTGCAGCTTCAGCTGGTGATAGGTGATGGCCTTGACCTCATGATCCAGTTGATGCCGCGCAGGATCGCTGGGTTCGCCGCGCGCCGTGGCCGAGAGCCCCGCGGGCCCGACCGCGACTTCAAATTCGCACAATAGCACATGGCGCGTTTCGTAGGTGTACAGCAGCTCGTTGAGCCAATCGAACAACAGCAGTTCCGAGGGCTCGCCGGCCAACTCGAAGTGCATCGATTCGCTCGGCCGCACCGAGGCCAGCTCGGGCACGATCATCGCAAACAGGCCCCGCGCCGCGTCGGCAAACAGGGTGTTCAAATCGGCGGCCCAGACGCGCAAGCCCAAATCGGCCGTGTGCTCAAAGGTTTCGTATGGCATCGGGAGCCGTTGCCCTCGGCACCACGTGGTGCGTGATCAGCTGCGACGGCCGATTATACGCCGCCGCCGCAGCACACGCGGGGCGGCGCGGCCGCGCGGGCACCTTCGTTTGACACCCTTTACCGCCCTTCTATAATTTGACAAACCTGGGGGAAAGCGAATTCGATGCAGTCTGGCAAGATTGACGGCCGATCTTGCAACTGAGGCAGCACGCCACTCCGCCAGCACGCCTACCACTCGAAAACAAGCCGGCACAGGAGCGAGAAACACCATGGGCAACGCCGCTGAATTCACCGACGCGAACTTTCAGAACGAAGTTCTTCAGTCGAGCGAGCCGGTGCTGGTGGACTTTTGGGCCCCCTGGTGCGGTCCCTGCCGCATGATCGGCCCGGTGATCGAGGAGTTGGCCGGCGAGTATCGCGGCTCGATCAAGGTCGGCAAGCTCAATATCGACGACAGCCCCAGCGCCGCGCAGAACTACGGCGTCAGCAGCATCCCCACACTGATGATCTTCAAAGGGGGCGAAGTCGTGGACCGCATGGTGGGCGTGCCCACCAAGTCGCGCTTGCAAGAAGCGCTGGACGCGGCCAAGGGGTAGGCGGCTTTCGATTTTGGCTTAGCGGGCTTTTGAAATTGAGTTGTGCGACTCTGCAGTCGCAACGATTCAGAACCTATTGATTCCGAGATAGCGAATGGGCCGGTGGACCAACGTCAATCGCCCGCGTTTCCAGGACTCCCGTTGGTCGCCCTTCGCCCCTTGTCTGCCTAGGACACAATAAGTCCAAGATTCGTTGGCTGCCTGGCTCGTGTGGCGCCTCCGGTTCATGCTTCCCGCAGCCGGTGCCGCGCGGCCTGCTGTTGGTCGCCAAGTTGCTCGTAAAGATCGGCGAGTCGGCGCCGGGCTTCGCTGCGGCGCGGCTCCAACTCCAGACTACGCTCGAACGCGCGAGCGGCTTCTCGGTTCCGCCCCAGTGCTTGCAACGCCGTTCCCAGCAGGTAGTGCGCCTTCGGCTGCGACTTCCACAGCGAGACCGATCGCAGCAGACTTTCGGCCGCCGCTTCGTAGTCACCCTTCATGATCGCCACCTGACCGAGTCCCGCATGCGCCAGTGCGTTGTCGGCGTCGAGCTCGATTTCCTTGCGAAACGCCCGGCTGGCATCCACCCAGCGTTGCATGGCGACGTAGACTTCGCCGATCTGGCAATGAATGCCCGCTTGCCGCGGATCGAGCTGTTCGACTTCGAACAGTTCAGCCAACGATTCCTCGTATTTTGCCTCGAGCGCGAAGACTTGCGCTAAGATTCGACGGCCGTGCGGCAGCGGAACGCCGGCATCGATTGCCCGTTGGACCAGTCGGCGGCAATCGTCCAGTTCGCCCAAGCTTAGTTTGCATTGCGCCAATTGCAGCAGGAACCGCGGCACGGGCTGACGGTGTACCACTCCCTGCAGCAGTTCGGCGGCCTCACGCACCCGGCCTTGCTCGAGATAGACCTGGGCCAGATTGAAGTCGCGCGCGTCAATCGCTCCGGCGGCGGCACGTTCGCCGTGAGTCTGCTCCGCGTCCAGGTAGCTCTCGTCGTGCAAGTGCTGCAAAAGCGCCGCGGCTTCCTCGTCGCTCAAAGCAGCAGGGGCGGCGGTGGGCTCGCCGTCCGTCGCGCGCGGCTCGTGGCTTGCAATCCAAGTGACTTTCGGCTCGCGCACAAATGCTTGCAGCAGCGGCCGGCCCGGCAAATCTTCGCCGAGAGGCAATCCGAACAGCGTCAACACCGTGGGAAAAATGTCCAGTAGCGTCGCTCCCCAAATCCATTCGTCGCGGCGAATGGCAGGGCCCCGCATCGCCAGGATCCCCAACACGCTGTGCCAGGCCACCTCGCTGCGGCCGCGACCGGCGACTTGCGGCCGATCGGCTCCCGAGCGAAAACCATGATCCGACATCACGATCACGGTCGTTTCCGCGCCGGCCAACTCCACCAGCCGGCCTAGCATCAGGTCCGCATAACGGTAGGCGGCATTCATCACACCGCGATACAACCGGTATGGCGCGTCGGCCACAGCAGGCAGTCGCGGCGGATGGAATTGCATGAACGCGTGGCCCAAGCGGTCGAGCAAGTCGTAGTGGATGGCCGCAAAGTCCCAGGGCTCGTGCGCGAGCGTCCAGGTCGCCACGTTGTGCATTCCAATGGTCTCGGCCAGCCAGCTGCCGAGAATCGCCAGCCCCGGATCGTGCTCCTGGTCGATCTCTGCGGCGCGGGGAACAAACGGCAGGAGCTCCGCGCCGCCTAGTTCTGCCGGCTCGACGCGAAGCTGCGCCAAATCGTCGGCTAGACGCGCCGGATTGACTGCCCGGGGCAGGCGCTCATACAGCGGGCAGTTCAGCTCGCCGCCGCGGCGCGTAAACAACTGCGACGTGGCAATTCCGTCGACTTCTTCGGCCGGGTAGCCGGGCCAGCCCAGCACGTGCGTGCGGGTGCCGGCCGCGTTCAACGTCGACCACAGAGTCGCGCCCCGTCGGGCAAGGCGCGTTACCGCGCGAACGCCGGGCGCGCACGGCTCGAGGTAGCTCAGCACGCGATGCTTGTCGGCGCGCCTGCCCGTGGCGACCGAGGCCCATAGCAGCGGATCTAGCTGTGGCTCGAGGGTCGCCATTTCACCCATCACTCCCGACTCGACAATCGCCGCCAGATGTGGCATTTCGCCGGCGTCGAGCAAGGGATGGATCAGGCGCCAATCCGCCCCCTCCCAGCAGACGAGCATGACGCGTTGTGCAAGTCGCTCGGACAAGCTATGCATCCACGATAGACCGCATGAATCGTCGCGGCATCAACTGGCCTGCTCGCGCTTTCTGCGCTGCCGCCAGGCGGCGAGTCCCGCCGCGCCTGCGGCCAATAGCGCCAACCCGCCCGGTTCAGGTACCGGCGTCGTGATCGCGGTGTTCGCCAGGCTCTCATATGCTCCGCCATACACGGTCAGCGTCTGGCCCGCCTGGTCGATGCCGATGTCCAGATAGCCGAAGTGCGGAGAGCTGTCCGGGATATCAAATTGAATGCCCAAATATCCGCGCATGCCGGTGAATTGATCCATGTAGCCGTAGTTTTCCCACGGGCTCGACAGCGGGCCGATCGTCTCGCCCGCCGGCACCACGGCGGCGAAGTACTGTATGATCCACAGCACAAGATCATCGGGATTCTCGTTGAACTGCGTTTGGATCGTGAATCCGAAGTAGCTGTACAGGCGATACTCGTAGGTTGCGTCGCCGGTGTAGATATCCAGAAAGATCTCGTTGACCGTGCCGCCATTTCCGTTGTGCAGTACCAGCGGACCACCAGGCGGATTGTAGGGAACGACTTCGCCGTCGGCGCGGTCGGCCAACACGGCCGTCGCGAGTGCCGCGGTCGAATAGGCAGCCAACTTACGACTCAACTTGCAGGAGGATGATTTGAGGGAATACGATTTGCGCACCATTGACGGATCTCCGAAAGGTAAACGGGAAGACGATTGCCACAGCAGGCCCTAATCGCGTGGGCCGGCAATCGAAAGGCCTGTCCGCAAAGCTCGCCGAATTAGCGTGCCTCGAAAGTGCCAGAAGAAGTCGTAGCGGCGGACGGTATGGTGCCGCCACGTGGGGTAAAATATAGTCGGCTATGGTGGCGTTCGCAACTTTTTTTGGCGAACGCGTCGAATTTTCTATATCTTGCGCTGCCACGGCAACCGAGCAGGCGAAGCCGGGCCCGGGATCAGTTGCCGACGCCGATCGAAACTCCATCTCAGCGACGGGCTTTGCCTTGGCAACATTCCTGCTCACTTGGGAGCTCGGCGGCGGACTGGGGCACCTGGTGCCGCTACGGGCCCTGGCGATCGGACTTCGCCAGCGCGGTCATCGGGCCGTGGTCGCCGTCAACGATCTGCCCGGCGCCAGCGCGCTCATGTCGGAGATCCCTTGCATTCCAGCGCCCGTGCACGTGCCACTACGCAGCCGAATGATTGCAGAACCGAGCACCTTTGCAGATCTGTTGTACAACGCAGGCTGCGCCGACGAGAGCATCCTGCAGGGACTCGCTTTCGGCTGGCGATCACTGTTCGAGGTGATCGATCCCGACGTGGTGGTCATGGATTTCAGTCCCGCGGCGCTCGTCGCGCTCCAAGGTTGCCGACCGCGGCGCGTGTTGTTGGGCTGTGGTCACTCTTGTCCGCCCGACGTTTCGCCACTGCCCGATCTGTGTCCCTGGCGCGACAACTATCCCGATCGGCTCCGTCAAACCGAATCGCAGGTTCTCGAAGCGCTCAATCGCCAGCTCGCGCGGCAGTTTGCGCCGCCGCTGGCGCGAGTTGCGGAGCTCTTCCAGCGCGTCGATCTGAATCTCCTCACTACGTTTGCCGAGCTCGATCACTACCAAGTGCGCGGCGCGGCAGACTATTGGGGCGTGCTGGCGGATCTGCCCGGCGAACATCCGACCTGGCCGGATGGCTCTTGGCCACGGGTGTTTGTGTATCTGAAGCCCAGGGGCGAAGTGGGCCCGCTGCTGGCCGAGCTGGGGCGCCGCAACCTCTCGACCATCGCCTACGTCCCCAAGGCGGCCGGCGCCCGTCAGGCCGCCCTGCCGAGTTGCCTGCATATCACAGATCAGCCGCTGGATCTCGAACAGATTCTGGCAACCTGCGACGTGGCGATTTTGAACGCCGGGCACAACACGACCGCCCGCGCTCTATTGGCCGGCAAGCCAATCCTGGCGCTGCCGATTTCGGGCGAGCAGCAAGTCGTCGCCAACAATGCGGCCCGGTTGGGCGCGGCCGTCAGCGTTACGGGGCGGCCCGATGAGTGCATTGCCGGACTCGAAAAGCTCCTCGCCGACGAACGCTTCGCCCAGGCCGCTCGCGTCTTCGCCGCCAAATACGCAACGTTTGACTCGCGCCGTTTGCTGAGCAGCATTTTGGATCACCTGGAATCGCTGGCCTCCTGAGCGTGCTGTCACCCGCCTGCCAGCAACGGGACACAGCGGAACAGTTCAACTTCGCCGCGCGCGGCGGTCGAAATAAGGGATTAGGGAAACCCTGTCGATTTTGTGGCTCGTAAGCTCGCGTGCCGCGCGCCCATCCGGTCATGTCTACCAGCGAAGTGACGCGCTCTTTGGCGATTGACCCGCCGCCGTCAGGCGGCTTGCCTGACGGTACGCGCGTCGATCCACCGCACGAGCGCTCCGGCAGCGCTGCATCGGCAGAGCCGGCGCGCGCAGAGCCGGCAGCCATTGCCGCGGCGGTTGACGAGGCCCATCTATCGGCGCTCGCGCCCAATGAGGCCCTGCAGCAAATCCGCCTGCAGGCCTCGCAATTGGCGGCCTATCTGCAACGGAATGCCGCCAGCGTCGATCATCGCGAAGGCGAGCTCAATGCCCGGCTGGCAGCGGTCGACAACCAGGTACGCGCAGCGCGGCTGTGGCTGGCGGAACAGCAGTCGGCTCTCGACCAACGTCAGGCTCAGCTCGATCGGCGCGAAGCGGAGCTGGCCGAGCGCGAGGCGCGGCTGGCCGGTTCAGCCGGCGCGGAGACGCCCGGCAAGACATCTGCTGCGCACGGCGGCGCTACAGCGGATGACGCCGCCCTCGCCCGCCGTGAAGCCGAGCTGGCGCGGCGCCAGGCCGAACTCGACGCGCTCGCCGAGCGCATGAGCCACCAATTGGCCCAGGCCGAACGCGTCGAACAGGCGGAACGTGCCCAACGCGCTGCCGCGGCGCGCGCCAAAGATCTGGACCGCGCGGAGCATTTGCTGGTCGCCGCCCAAGCCGACGTCGAGCGGCAGCGCGCGCAGCTGGCCGATGAACGCACGGCCTTGGCCGCCGACCAACAGGCCCAGCGCGAGCGCGCCGAACAGCTGCACGAGCGCCTCAGTGCCGAACATGAACGCACGCGCCGCGATCTGGCGCGCCAGGCCGACGAGCTGACCGCGCGGCAGGCGGCGCTGGAACAGATGCGCAACGACCTGAGCCGCGCGCAACAGGAAATTCTCGAGGTCCGCCTGGCAACCGAGGAGCTCTGGTCGCGCTTGTGCGGCACCATGGCGCCCGCCGCGCTCACGCGCAGCCTCGCTCAAATCAGAGTGCAACTGGCCGAACAGCAGCGCACCGTTCGTTCCGAGCTGGCTCAGCAAAAGCTCGAAATTCAGGGGCTGGCCGCGCGCCTGGCCGAGCAGCATCGCAAACTGGCCCAGCGCCGCACAGACTTTCAGGCCTGGGCCGAAGAAGGGCAGCGCGAGCTGGCCCGACAAGCGGAGCGCCTGGAGCAACAGGAACGGCAACTAGCCGAGGAGCGGGCAGAACTGGCCCGGCAGCGCGCGGACTGGGACAGCGAGCGATTTCGCATGAACCAGGAGATCCGCCGGTTGCTGCGCGGGTCCACGACGGCCGCTACCTCCGCCGCCACGAGCGCTGCCTGACGCCCGCGCTCGACGACACCCGGTGGAATCGCTTACTCTGCGGCGGCTTCCACCGCGACGGCCGGCTTATTGAGCGAAGCCGTGTCGACCGGGCTTTTCTGCGCGGCATTCTCGACCGCCAGACGAACTGCTATGTGGGCGCCCTGCATGCCGCCGTGAATTTCTTGCGGGCTGAACCACTGCTCGCTCGTGCCGTCCAGATGCTCGATGCGCTTGGCGGCCAGTTGTTCCCACGTCATGTCATTGGCCAGATGCCACGCGGCGGCCTGCGCTTCGCGCTGACCGATCTTGCCCGCGCTCAAGGCCGCGAGCAATTCCTGGACGCCTGGCTTGGTCGTGACTTCCGCCAGGGGGCGAATTTCGTAGGGAATGCCCGGTCGCGGATCTTTTTTACCGTGTTCCAGACAGACAGTTTTGTATCTGAGCTTGGCGACTTGTTCGGGCGCGATGTTCATCATTCCCATGCCACCCATCATGCCGCCACCCATGCCACCCATCATGCCGCCACCGCCCATGGATTGCGTGGCACTATTGTTCGAGCTGCCGCCGCCGCGTCCGACGCCGCCGACAGCTTGGGCCAGAATCGGCACTCCGGCAAACGCTACGGGCATCCGCACCGTCAATGGCCGGTTGGTCTTGTTGGCAATGAACATGCGGGCTTCCGTCGAGTCCTTGGGAATCAACTTCACCTCGACGTCGTTCGCCCGGATGGCGTCGAACAGGTCGACCGGTGCCGCTTGCGCGGCTTTGGGCGCGGCGCCCGGCTCGCGACGTTCGGCCGCCGCCAGCGATCCCGTAGCCAGCGCCAGTCCAGCCATCAGCGTGAAAGCCAGTGATCGGTGCATCGTTGACACGGCAAGGCCCTCTCGAAAGTTCTGTTCCAACGGAGAAGTTGCGACCGCCACGCCGGAGATTTTGACCCGGCAGGCGCGCTAAACTACAGGATAGTCGAGCGCCCGAAAAACACCAAAGGAATTCAGCCCGGGGCCAGCGGCCCGACGGGCGATTTCCCGTCAAATATGCCCGCGATGGTGCCATGGCAGGGGGCCGGACCGCCAGGGCCTCCGGCGCTGCAGAAACGCCGCGGCAGACGAGCCAATGCAAAAAAGCCCGCCGGTTTCCGCTGCCGACGGGCTTTTTCGCTATATGGGACAGGTGCCGTGAGCTCGCCGCGGGGTAGGAATCCGCGGCAGGCTCTTTGGCACTGTCCCCCGCCAGGTATTACCCCGCGCGGGTTTCAAATTTCTCGGGGGGAGAGTAAAAGCTCCCCTCGCCGCTCAATACATGTCGTAGTCGCCGCCGTGGCCGGCGCCGGCCTTTTTGGCTTCCTTCTTGGGCTTCTCGGCGATCAGGGCATCGCTCGTGAGCAACAAGATGGCAACGCTCGAGGCGTTTTGCAGGGCCGTACGGGTGACCTTGGTGGGATCGATGACGCCCGACTTCACCAGGTCTTCGTAGGTGTCGGTCGCGGCGTTGTAGCCCATGTTGCCCTTCTGCTCGGCCACGCGCTCGCACACGATGCCGCCGTCCTGGCCGGCGTTGCTGGCGATCGTCGTCAGCGGGGCGCGGCACGCCCGCACCACGATGTTGTAGCCGACCTCCTGATCGTGGCTGAGGCCTTCCGGCTTGACCGAAGCGGTGGCCCGCAACAGCGCGACGCCGCCGCCCGGCAGAATGCCTTCTTCCACTGCCGCCCGCGTCGCATGCAGCGCGTCTTCTACGCGGGCCTTCTTTTCTTTCATTTCGCTTTCGGTCGCGGCGCCCACGTTGATCTTCGCCACACCGCCGGCCAGTTTGGCCAGCCGCTCTTCCAGCTTTTCCTTGTCGTAGTCGCTGGTGGAGGCGCCGATTTCGCGACGAATCTGTTCGATACGAGCCTTGATGTCAGCGGCCTTGCCGGCGCCCTCGATGATCGTGGTGTCGTCCTTGCCGACGATCACTTTCTTGGCACGGCCGAGATCCGTCAGCGGCAGATTCTCGAGCTTGATGCCCAGGCTCTCGAAAATGGGCGTACCCCCGGTGAGGATGGCAATGTCTTCCATCATGGCCTTGCGACGATCGCCATAGCCCGGTGCCTTCACCGCGACGCACTGGAAGGTGCCGCGCAGCCGATTGATCACCAGCGTGGCCAACGCTTCGCCCTCGACGTCTTCGGCGATGATCAACAACGGCTTGCCCGAGTTGACCACGGCTTCCAACAGCGGCACCATCTCCTTGATGTTGGCAATCTTCTTCTCGTACACCAGCACGTAGGCGTCTTCAAGCACGCACTGCATGGTGGTGGGATTGTTGACGAAATAGGGCGAGACGTAGCCGCGATCGAACTGCATGCCCTCGACCCACTCGACTTCGGTCTTGAGGCTCTTGCCTTCGTCCACGGTGATGACGCCGTCCTTGCCCACTTTGCTCATGGCCTGCGCCAGCAACTCGCCGATCTCAGTGTCGTTGTTGCTGGCCACGGTGCCGACCTGGGCCATCTCTTTTTCGCTCTTGATGGCGATCGACATGTTCTTGAGCTTGGCCGTGATGTCTTCCACGGCCTTTTCCATACCCTGCTTCATTTGCACGGGATTGACGCCGGCCACCACGGCCCGCAAACCCTCGTTGAAGATCGATTCGGCCAGGACGGTGGCGGTGGTGGTGCCGTCGCCGGCGACGTCGCTGGTTTTCGAGGCGACTTCGCGCACCATTCGCGCGCCCATGTTCTCGTACACGTCTTCCAGGTCAACTTCCTTGGCCACCGTGACGCCGTCTTTGGTCACCGTGGGCGAGCCAAAGCTCTTCTGCAAAATCACGTTGCGGCCCTTGGGACCCAACGTCACCTTCACGGCTTTGGCAAGCTTGGACACGCCACGGCGCAGTGCGTCGCGGGCCTCCTGGTCGAATGCAATCATCTTGGCCATTGAATCTTGTCTCCTTCGCGTTGGGCTCCCGCGGGAGCCGATAGGTGTCTTGGATTTTTGTGTGCTGTGTACCGATTTGCGCTGTGTGCCGATTTGAGCTGTGTGCCGAGCAGGTGACTCGATCGGTGCGGGCGGCGGCCTTCAGCCGGCTTCGGCCGCAAGGGCCATTCGCAGGCGCCATCCGCAGAGGAACGGCGCGCCGCGGGGCGCTCGCGGCTCGTTAGTCAATCACGGCCAGGATGTCTTCCTCGCGCATCAACAACAGCTCTTCGTCACCCAGCTTGATCGCTTCCGGCGCGTAGGACGTGAACAACACCTTGTCACCGACCTTGACCTGCAGTTTCCCGCGGGTGCCGTCGTCCAACAGCCGGCCATCGCCCACGGCCACCACCGTGCCGCGCGAGGGCTTGTCTTTGGCGCTATCGGGCAACACGATGCCGCCAGCCGTCTTCGATTCTGATTCCTCGCGCTCGACGACTACGCGGTCGCCCAGCGGTTGGAGTTTGAGGCCGTCGCCGGCCTTCTTCTTCGTCTTGGTGGCTGTCGACATGAGTTTCGTCTCCTCGGAACGTCGGGTAGGTGATCTGGGTGGGCACGCGGCCAAACGGGGCTACCGATCAGGGCAAATCGCCCGCGGCGCACGTGGGGCGCCTGCCAATCGGGGTCATCGCGTTGCCTGGTGGTCGGCCTAAATGCAACTGCCGGGCCGGAGGACGCAGGTTTTTCTCAAGTGAATCGAAATCAGCAACTTACGTCCGAAAGCCCGGCTGTCGACAAACGCCGGCAGTGTGTCATACTTTGCAATCGGGCCCGGTTGGCGAAACCCGAACTGCCAGTTTGACAGGTCCCTTCGGAAAGCCCTCGATCAGGCCCAGCGCTGGAAGCGGACTCATCCGGTGCGACACCTTTGGCCAAATCCGCGGCGACCTATAATGCGGCCGTTGATCGGTTCGCCGGGCAGGCCTCGACGAAGGACACGATTTTCGCATTTTCGCGGGAGGCAATTTTGAAGGACTCCGACGAGCTATTTCCGATTTACGAGGCGGGCAGCGTAATCGAAGCACATTTTGTCAAGAACCTCCTTCTCGACGAAGGCATTGAGGCCTCGGTCACCGAAGAGGACGCGCCGCTGCCGCCCATCACGCCGACGCACGTGCTGATCTTTCGCCGCGACGAGGCCCGGGCCCGCGCGATCATCGACAAGTACGACGATGAGCAGGAGCGCCGTGCCACGCGACCCGACTGGAAGTGCCCGCGCTGCAATGCCGACGTGGTGGGTGCCTTCGATCAGTGCGACGTGTGCGGCGCGGACCGGCCCGGCACGGAGGACGAAGACTACAGCGAGTAGCCGAACACAGGAGTAGCACTGGCGGCTTGCCCGCCCGTGTTCATGTCAACTTGGCACTGCTGGGCAAGCCAGCAGCGGCACCCGCAATCGGTTTTGAAACGCTTTCCAGCGCCGCTTCGCCGGCCGCCAGCACGCGCACAATGCGGTCCACGTCGTAAACGCAACCGGCCCAGGTGCCGCCGCTGGCGCGCTGCAGCGCCGCCCACAGCCGCGTGTCGTCCGGCAGCCTGGCGTCGGGCTGCAAGTCGGCCCGCAGCGGCCGCTCAGCCAGAACACGCACGCCTTCTTCCGCCGTGAACGCGCGCTCGGCATCGCCCACTAGATCGAGCGAACCCTGCAGCCGATTGCGATCGACCACGATGCGAATCCGATCGCCTTCTTGCACCTTGCCGATCGGCCCGCCGGCCAAGGCCTCGGGCCCCACGTGACCAATACACGCCCCCGTGCTGACGCCCGAGAACCGGGCATCGGTGATCACGGCCACCTCTCGCCCCCACTCCAGATAGCGCAGCGCGGAGGTCACCTGATACGTCTCCTCCATGCCGGAGCCGAGCGGCCCGCGCGCAATCAGCACGATCACGTCGCCCGGTTGAATCGGCGGCCCGGACTGGCCCTTGATCGCGGCAATCACGTCGCGTTCGCGCGTGAACACTCGGGCCCGGCCCGTCTTGCGATACACGCCGTCGGCATCGACCACCCGCGGATCGATCGCCGTGCTTTTGATGACAGAACCTTCGGGGGCGAGGTTCCCCCGCGGAAAGCAAACCGTGCTGGTCAGGCCGCGCGCCTGGGCACGCTCTGGCGGCATGATCACGTCATCGGGATCGACGCCGTCGCGGCGCGTCAGCGCTTCCCGCACGGCTGCCCGTCGCGGCGAACGCTCCCACCAGTCAAGCACGTCGCCCAGCGTGCTGCCGCTGACGGTGAGTGCGTCGAGCTCGAGCAGGCCCAGCGCCCGCAGATGCAACATTATCTCCGGTACGCCACCCGCCAGAAAAACGCGCACCGTGGGATGCCCGACAGGCCCGTTGGGCAGCGCGTCGACAAAGCGCGGCACACGCGCGTTCACGGCTTGCCAATCTGCCACTGTCGGGCGGCGCAATCCCGCTGCGTGCGCAATCGCCGGCACGTGCAACAGCAAGTTGGTCGATCCGCCGCACGCGGCATGGACCACCATGGCGTTGTGAATCGACGTAGCGGTCAGAATATCGCGCAGCCTCAGCCCGCGACGATCGAGCGCCGCCAGGGCCAGCGCGCTGCGATGCGCCATGTCGAGCCAGATCGGCTGTCCGCTGGGCGCGAGCGCCGAGTGCGGCAGCGATAGCCCGAGTGCTTCGCCCACGACTTGCGACGTGGCGGCCGTACCCAAAAACTGGCAGCCGCCACCGGGCGAAGCGCACGCGCGGCACCCCAGGTCCGCCGCATCTTGCAGGCTGATTTCGCCATGCACGTAACGAGCGCCGATCGACTGGATCTTGCCCGCGTCTTCACCGACCGCCGGCGGCAGCGAGACACCGCCGGGCACCAGCACCGCCGGCAGATCACCGCAGCCCGCCAGCGCAAGCATCATCGCCGGCAGGCCTTTATCGCACGTGGCGATGCCAAGCACGCCGCGCCGCGTGGGCAGCGAGCGGATGAGGCGACGAAACACGATGGCCGCGTCGTTGCGGTACGGCAGGCTGTCGAACATGCCCACGGTGCCTTGCGTGCGGCCGTCGCACGGATCAGAAACATAGGCGGCGAAGGGGACCGCGCCGTTCTGTTTCAACGTGCGCGCCGCTTGAGCGACCAGCAGCCCCACTTCCCAATGGCCCGTGTGATACCCCAGCGCCACCGGCGTGCCGTCGGCCGCGCGCACTCCGCCTTGCGTGCTGAGAATCAGGTATTGAGGCCCGACCATTTCGCGCGGGTCCCAGCCCATGCCGGCGTTCTGCACCAACCCGAACAGATCGCCGCAGGCCCAGTCGCGAAGCATCTGGTCGGTCAGCGGCAGCGAGCCTGGCGGTCCCGCGGCCGTGGTCGCCACGTCGTAGAGCGGCGCTTCGGCCGCGTCGAAGGATTGCAACAAATCATTGGTCTTGGAGGTCATGCCTTAATTTCCCATATCGGGGTCGTGCGATTTCACTCCTGACCGTCCCACGAGCCATCGGGCCACCGCCGTGGCCACAAGCGGCAACGCGATCGATGCGCCCAGCGCCAGCGGCAATTCGCCGAACGACGAGGCCATTTGTCCAAACGCGGCCCAAACCAGCGCGATCCCCAGGTTGCTCCACAACACCGGCGGCAGAAAGCGCCGCCAGGACATGTCGGTCGTGCCCACCAACAGCACCGCCGCCTCGGCCAGGATGGGTAGCGGCCGCGTAACAATCAGCACCCACCGGCCGACACGCTCCGCCAGCCGATCCATCTGATCAAGATCGTCGGCCGACGACAAACGCACGGCCAGCGGCCGACCGCAGGTGCGCGCCAGCCAGAACGCGAACATCGCGCCCATGGTCATGCCCAGCCACGATACGGCCGTCGCCGGCACAACGCCCAATCGCGAACCGGCCAGCGTGCTCACCACGCTCGAGGGCACCGGCAGCAAGACGTCAACCGCCAGCACGCCAATCGTCGCCAGGGCGATCGTGGCCGGCGGAGGCGGCGGATCTAGCCAATCGGCGACCCAGGCGTCGAGCCGGTCGCCAAACAGCACAAACGGCACGATCGGCACCAGCAAAGCCAGCACAATCACCACGATTGATCGCCAGGTTCCGCGCATCGTATCGATTGCTCGGGGGCTAAATGCCGAGGATTTTGACTCAAACCGGCGGCGACCTAACCTTGCGCCGCCCGGGCTGCCGCACCGCATGCGCGCGTGCCGGCCATCCACCTGATTACCCCATTTGTCGCTCCCATGCAAAGCCCTGCCCTGTTCAACTCCCTCGCGTTGGCCCTGCTGTTGTCCGTGCCGGCCACGGCCGCAGAGGCTGCGCCGCGCTATCAGCAGATGCTCGCGCAATGCCAGGCATTGAGCCCGGCCCAGCAGGCCGACTGGTTGAACTGGCAATTCAACCGTCGGTTGGAACCGGCGTGCCGTGCCACGTTGGATCGCGCCGCATACGACGACCTGCTCGCGCAGCAAGCCACGCTGCTCGCGCGGGTCCGCGCCGGCCGTGCACTGACGACCGCCGAGATTAAAGGCACCTTGGCAGCGATCGATCGGCACGAGCAGGCGGCCATCGGCCAGCTCATCAGCACCTATAGCGAGGTCGCGCACGAAGCCGTCGGCACGAATTTGTGGGCGTATCAGCAGCGCATGAAATACTGCGCGGCCGTCAAGCGCTTGAGCGAGGCGGCGGCGCGGCCGTTCGAGGCGCAGAACAAACTCATCGGCTGGCTCGAAGCAGCAGTTCTCCAACAGCGGCTGTCCGCATACCTGCCGATGCCGCCGGTGCCCGACTTCGCCGCGATCGATGACAACTCGTGGCAGCAGATTGCGGCCAGCACGCAGGAAGTGCGCACGGCGTACGCGTTCGACGATCGTCAACCGACGGCGGCCGAACTGGCGTCGCAAATCGAGCGCTACAATTCCGACCTCGAGCAAGTCGTGGATGGCTTGTATGACCGCCGCGTCTTCAGCGTCGACGAGCTCAATCGCATCGTCGACCGCATCGCCAAGCTCGGGCTGGTGCGCGTGGGCCTGGCCGCCGGAACCTTGGCGCTGCCCCAGGCCGATCAGGACGAAGTGCAAGAAATTGAACCGCTGGATACGGCCATCAAGTTGGCACGCGTCAAAATCTCGGCCGCCCGCCGGCAAGTGCTGCGCCAGGCCAATCACGACACCTCGCGTCGCCAGTGGGACGAGCTGGCCGGCTACAACCGCATCTCGCAGCGGCTGGACATGCTAGCAACCGGGCCCGATCGCTAGCACGCGCCATCGCGGGCTGAGCGCCTAATCCAGTCATTGCCACGCCGTTTCAAACCCAAATGACGGCGGCTTCAGGGTGCCACTGGCGGCTTGTCCGCCAGTGTCTGTTGCACCTTTGCACTGCTCGACGAGCCAGCAGTGGCACCCGAGAGCGGTTTTGAACTGCTTCTAAGTAACAAGGCGCCCCCTGCAAGTGATCTTCCGCCGCCGGGAGATCTTTGCTACTTACTCCGGCCGCGCATCTTCGGCGAGCGGTCTGCCGGCGCTGAATGTGCGCACCCCGTCTACAAGCAATCGCGCCTCCCGGCAGCACAAGGAAGTGAACCGCCGCGCGATCGAGCCGTCATCTCTTTAATCGGGACGAGGCCATATGAAACGCTTTCTCCTGGGCGTCACCGTGCTGAGCTCCGTCGTCGGACTAGGAGCAACGGCGGCATTTTTCGGACACGACCTCGTGGCGCAGCGCGCGCCGCAGGTTGCAGCCGTGGTGCCGGGTGCCACGCCCGCGCGCGATCTGAGCCCCAAGCCCATTCCACTGGCCGATGCCGCGGCCCCGGCCGGCGCTGCCAATCCGTTTGCCGGAGCCGGCGACGCCGCCGGCGAGGTCCACGCCGTGCATCAGGTGGCCGACGAGACGCAGCCGGCCGACGCCGAAATGGCGGTGGAAGATCCCGCCGCCGAGCCACAAGCAGACGACCAGTTCGCTACCGAAGGGCTCCCCAGCGATATTCCGCCGGCCGATCAAATCGACGCGCAAGACACCGCACCGGGCACCCGCGACAGCTACCCGGAACGCACAGCTTCCGCTCAAGAACCGGCCGACGTCGCTGATCCTGCCGACGTCGACGCGCCCGCCGAGCCGCGCCCATTGTCGTCCGCCCCCGCGCGCGGCTCGTTCGATCGCTACGGACGTCCGCTGCCCGTGCAGGCCGCAGCCCCAGCAGCCGCGGCAACTGTCGAGGCGGCCCAACCGCCCGCGGCCGAAGGCATCGCCCGGCAATCCACCGAACCTCAAGTGCCCTCGGCCGTCCCTATCGAAGCCGGCGCCGCCGAACCACCGGCCGTCGAACCGATGCAAGACACGGCCCTGCCAGCTAACGCGGCGCCGGGCACCGAGGGCTCCGGCCGACCGGGCGATCCGCGCTTAAGCGGCGCGCAAGCTCCCACGCTCACGATCGAGAAAGTCGCCCCGCCGGAAATTCAGATCGGCAAGCCGGCCAAGTTCGTCATCAAGGTGCGCAACGCCGGCTCGGTCGACGCCCACGGGGTCGAAGTGCACGACGTCGTTCCGCAGGGCACGCAACTCACCAGCACGAACCCCTCGGC
Source organism: Pirellulales bacterium (assembly GCA_050250435.1). Classification (GTDB taxonomy): domain Bacteria; phylum Planctomycetota; class Planctomycetia; order Pirellulales; family PALSA-1355; genus JBFWOR01. Next base: position 303,048 of record JBFWOR010000004.1, read on the forward strand.
CACGCACGGCGACGGCGGTGAACTCGTGTGGGGACTCGGCACGCTCAAGCCGGGCAGCGAACAAACCATCGAGCTGGAACTGATGCCCACGGCCGAAGGCGAAATCGGCAGCGTGGCCACGGTGCATTTCCGCGCCGAAGCTTCAGTGCGCACGATCGCCACCAAGCCGATGCTGGAAATGGAAGTTAACGCGCCGCCCCAGGTCATGAAGGGCCAGCCGGTGCCGCTGAAGATCAAGATTTCCAATCCCGGCAGCGGCGCCGCCGCGGGCATCGTGCTCTCGGAAACCGTGCCGCAAGGGCTCTCGCATACCGGTGGCAACGAGTTGGAGTTCGACGTGGGCGTGCTCAAGCCGGGCGAATCGCGCGAGCTGGAGTTGGCGCTCACGGCCGCCGAGGCCGGCAATATCGTCAACGTGCTGACCGCGCGCGGCGAAGGCAACCTGCACTCCGAAGTGCAAACGGCCATAGAGGTGATCGCGCCCCAGCTGGAAGTGGCCATGGCCGGCCCGAAGCGCCGCTATCTCGAGCGCAACGCTACGCACAACATTTCGGTGTCGAATCCCGGCACGGCCGCGGCCAAAGACATCGAGCTGGTGGCCGTGCTGCCGCGCGAGCTGCAATTCGTCTCGGCCAACAACAACGGCCAGTTCGACGCCGCCACGCACAGCGTCTATTGGAGCCTGGAAGAGCTGCCGCCGCAGGAAACCGGCACGGTCACGCTCACCACGCTCCCGTTGCAAGCGGGCAATGCCAAAGTGCTGATCAAGAGCCGCGCCCAGCAAGACCTGGCCGACGAGCGCGAAGAGGTCGTGGCCATCGAAGGCATCGCGGCCATCAACTTCCAACTGCACGATGCCAGCGATCCGATTGAAGTGAACGGCCAGACGACCTATGAAGTGCGCGTGACCAACCAAGGCACGAAGGCCGCCAGCAACGTGCAGCTTGTGGCGCTGTTGCCGCCGGAAATGAAGCCGGTCTCGGCCGATGGTCCGGTGCGGCACCACGTCGAAGCACAGCGGGTGGTGTTCGAGCCGCTCAAGCAATTGGCGCCCAAGGCAGAGACGACCTTCAAGATCACCGGCCAGGCGTTGCAGGCCGGCGACCTGCGGCTGCAAGTGCAGATCTCCACCGACGAGATCCGCGATCCCATCACGCGCGAAGAGAGCACGCGCGTTTACGGCGACGAGTAGGGCCGCGCCACGTTTCTACTTCTCGCTGTTGTTGGCCTCCGGGCCGAAGCGGACGGACTTGCCCGCGTGCCCGGCGAAGGTATCGCCCCACAACGCCCGCACCAGCGCGAACTCGGCGATCACCACGATCGCCGCCACCAGCGCCAGCGACGCGGCAAAGCGCTTGATGAGCGCCAGAAAGTCGCTCTCCAGCTGCGGCTCGATCTGCCGCTCGCGCGAAGGCAAGAGAATCGCCAGGAGCGTGCACAAACAGGCGTTGACGTGGATCACGCCCTCGGTGATCAATCGCTGCTCGGCAAACGGCACGGTCCGCGTGAAATTGCCGATCACGATCCACCACAAAAAGACCACATACAGGAGCTGCGCCTTGCCCAAACGCGACGCCGGCATCAGCTCCACCGGCCGGCCGCGCCACCAGGCGAGCACCGGCACGGCAATCGCCGCCGCCAGGGCCAGGTACGCCAGGCGAAACCAGTCGCTCGTCTGGTAGCCGTACAGCGCCTCGGCCACGGTGCCGTTCTTGAACCACACGGCTTCCATGTTCTTCACGATGTTCACGTAGCTGATCACCAGCACCACGAACAACACGGTCAGCGGCTCGGCCCAGCGGCGCAGCAGCGGTTCTTCGCTCAGGCGTGGGCTGCGCGTCGAGAGATACGCCAGCGCCAGCGCAATGCCGATGCCCGAGATGAACCCGAACGTCTGCTCCAGAATGCTGTGCCAGTTCGTTGAAACGGCGTGGCCAAAGACGCGCTCTTGAAAGCCCGGGTTCACCAGCACCAGCTTGATCAGCGTGGCCCCGGAGAAGCCCAGCCCGCCGAAGAACCCGCTGACCAGCGCCGTCCAGGCGATGCCCCAGTCGCGCTGCCGGTAGAGAAACACGAACATGCCGATCATCATGCCCAGCGCCCCGGCCCAATTGTCGCCGCGTGGCGGCGTCATGCGCAGCCCCAGGCCGATGGTGAGCAACGTGAAGCCGAGCCACCAGCCGCCGCACATGTGCAAGGCCAGCGACGTGCCCCAACAGACGCGGTTGCGCGCCACGGCCAGCACCAGCACCGCCGCGGCCGCCACCACCACGCCGATCCAATCGGTGTCGTTCCAGCTGATCCAGCCGGTTTGTTGATCGTACTGGGCCTGCGTGATCGTGCCTTGACGCAGCTGCTCGTCGAGCCCGCCCAGGTAAATGTTGAAGAACTGGTCTTGCGCGGCCCACGCCAGAAACACCACGAACACCGGAATGAGCAGCTCGGTGAGCCGCTGTCGATCGAGAAATGCCGACAGCGCGGTGCCGGCGCCGCCGAACGCGGCCCAAATGAAGCCGATCAGAAACAGACAGGCAAAACCATAAATCACACTTTCGGGATGGCCGGAGTGCGTGTAGCCGATCACTTTCATATATGAGATTGAGCCGCCGAACGACCAGCCCAGCGCGCCGTAGAAGGCGAAGAAGCCGATCCGCCGATACCAATCGTCGCGCCCGCTCGCCAGCGCCGCGGCCATGGCCGCCAGCGCACCGGGAATCATCGCGCCGTATTCGTGTCCCCAGTTGCCGCGCACGCCCCAACCAATCGACAGCGAGAGCGCCACAAACAGGATCGCGAGCGGCGACCAGGCCGGCGGTGAGTTGCGGTTAAGCATTTGCGTTAGCGATCCCGGATCGCCATTGATCCGTTTGTGTTCCCTGTCCCTTCGCGCTCAGAGCGGGGTTAACGCGGCGGTGCTGGATCTTTCCCTCTCCCCTGGAGGGAGAGGGCCAGGGTGAGGGGGGCGCGCAACGCCGCCCCCATCGTTTTGAGGCTAATTCAGCCCATACAGCGGGGCAAGCTTTTCTCGCAACTGCGCGACCAGCGGCGCGTGCGACAGCGTTTTTCCCGTGATTTTTTCCACCAGCTCCGCCGCGGTGAAGCACTGGCCGTGGCGATGAATCTTCTCGCCCAGCCACTCGCGCAGTCGCGAGAACTCGCCGCGCGCGAACTGCGCAGCCAATCCACCCAGCTCCATGTCCGCCTGCGCGAAGAACTGGCTGGCGTACAAATTGCCCAGCGAGTACGTGGGAAAATACCCGACCAGGCCGGCGCTCCAATGCACGTCTTGCAACACGCCGTCCGCATCGTCGCGCGGACGAATGCCCAGATACTGCTCGTACTTGTCGTTCCAGGCCGCCGGCACGTCCGCCGCCGACAGCTCATCGGCCAACAGCGCCTGCTCCAGCTCGAAGCGAATCAGGATGTGCAAGTTGTAGGTGGCCTCGTCCGCCTCGACGCGCACCAGCGACGGCCGCACGTCGTTCGCGGCAAAGTAAAACGCGTCGAGCGAAACGTCGGTGAGCGCCTCGGGAAAGTGCGCTTGCGCCTGCGGGAAGAAGTGTTCCCAGAATGCGCGGCTACGGCCGACCAGGTTCTCCCACATGCGCGATTGCGACTCGTGAATGCCCAGCGAGATGGCTTCGCCCGGCGGCAGCCCGTACCACTCGCCGGGCAGGCCTTGTTCGTAAATTCCGTGGCCCGCTTCGTGCAGCGTGCCGAAGAACGCGGAATTGAAATGTCGCTCGTCGTAGCGCGTGGTGATGCGGCAGTCGTGCGGGCCCAGCTCCGTGCAAAACGGATGGGCCGTTACGTCGAGCCGCCCGCGCTCGTAGGAGAAGCCGATGGCCGTCGACGCCGCGCGGGCGAACCGCTCTTGCGCAGCGACCGGATATTGACGTGCGAGAATATCGACGTTGGGCCGCCGCGCGCTGCCGGCAATCTCCGCCACCAGCGGCACCAGCGCCTGCCGCAGATCGGCCAGCACGCGCTTCACGTTCGCCGTCCGCTCCAGCGGCTCGAAATCGTCGAGCAGCGCGTCGTACGGCGTTTCGGCGTAGCCCAGTGCCGCGGCCTGCGCTCGCTTGAGCTCGAACGTCTTGGCCAGAAACGGCTGGAACGACGCGTAGTCGTTCGCCTCGCGGGCCTTTTCCCAGGCGTGCTGCGCCAGGGAGGCGGTGCGCGCCAGCTCTTCGACCAGCGACTGCGGCAGCTTGACCTGTTTGTCGTACTCGCGCTTGAGCTGGTAGATCGTGGCGCCGGACGTGGTGTGGCGATCGGCGGCCAGTGGTCCGGCGCTCAGCTCGGCCAGCCACTCACCCAGCTGCGGTTCGGTGCTGCGGCGATGGATCATGCCGGCCAGGAGCGTGAGCTGTTCGGCCCGATACTCCGCAGCGGCCGGCGGCATCATGGTGCGCTCGTCCCATTCGAGCGCCGCCTCGGCGGCCGACAACAGAGCCGTCTCGCGCACGTGGGCACATACTTGTTCGAAGCGTTGCTGGTCGGTGGATGGCATGTGGATTTGCGCGTGGAGGGTGGACTTGAGCGTCGCTGTCGTGCCGCCATTCTATACCGTCGGCCCTGGCGTCTGAACTCGGGCCAGTTCGGCGATACACAAACCCGACGCGCCGAGCGAGGGCTCTTGTTCGTTCTCCCTCGCTGGGCTGCGGTTTATGGTACGAAGTGTCCCCTGGCTCCAGCCGGGGGCTGCACATGAACGATTGCAGCGAGCGCATATGCATTCCGCCTGCCTTGGCGGCAACACGCGGCGAGCGATATACTTGGAGCAGTTGCCGAAGGGGCCCGCTGGCGGGCTCGGCGCTTCCCCAGCCTTTTTTTGTTCGCGGTGTGCGCGCTTGCACCGCGAGCCAGCTCGAGCCGTCATGACCAAGTACGTCGTGCGAACGGGTGTGATGCGTGCGCTCGGCGTGTACTCGGCCAGTCGCGACGACACCTTCAACCGCAATGCCGAAGTCGTGGTGCGCACCGACCGGGGGCTGGAAGCGGGTGTGGTGTTGTGCGAAGCCACGCCGCAGGCCGTGGCCCATATTCAAGATCCCGGCGCCGGCGCCATCTTGCGTCCCATGTCGGTCGACGACCAGCGCGAGCGTTCGCGCTTGCTCGACCAGGCACGCAAGGAATTCCAGACCTGCCAGCGGCTGATCGAGCAGGAAAAGCTCGACATGCAACTGGTCGACGTGGAGCACGTCTTTGGCGGCGAGCGGGTGGTGGTGTACTACCTGGCCGAGAACCGCGTGGATTTTCGCGAGCTGGTGCGGCAACTGGCGGCGGAGTTTCAAACGCGCGTGGAGATGCGGCAAATCGGCGTGCGCGACGAAGCCAAAGTGCTGGCCGACTACGGCGACTGCGGCAAGCCGGTGTGCTGCAACACGCATTTGTCGGAGATGCCGCCGGTGTCGATGAAGATGGCCAAGATCCAGAAGGCCACGCTCGACCCGACCAAAATCTCCGGGCGCTGCGGCCGGTTGAAATGTTGCTTGCGCTATGAATACGATACGTATGAGGCGCTGCAAAAGGAGCTGCCGCCGTTGGGCTCGGACGTCGTGACCTCGCGAGGGCGGGCACGCGTGCTGGCTCAGGAGATTCTGGCCGGGCAGATCCTGGTGGAGACCGAAGATCATCGCCGCGTGCTGATCGACGCCAGCGAGGTGCTGACCGTGCTCAAGCGCGGCGGCGGCCAGGGACGCGAGCCTCCACAGGCCGAGCAGTCGGAGTAGCATTTTTCCGTTCAAGCAGGGCCGCGGCGAATGGACAACGCCAGGCCCAAAGGGGCGCGAAACGCAGCGCCGCGACCCAGTCTCGTGACACTTGTGCTTGCGTCGGCCGGGGCCCATGTGCCAACATGGTGCCGCCGGCGCGCCCCGAGACCGGGGCACAACCGACCACACCCCTCACGCGCAACATTGATTCGCCATGCCCGACCCTTCCCATCCGATCGCCAAGCTGCTCAAACAAGACCGCCGCTACAAGATCGACGCTTACGCGTTTGTGTTCGAGGCGCTCAACTACGCGCACACGAAACTGGGGATGGGCGCCGAACAGCCCGCCGAGACCGAGGAAGCCGAGCCCGAGGAAGGGGGCCGCGAAGTCGAGCGGCATCTCACCGGACAGCAACTGTGCGAAGCGATCCGCCAGTACGCGCTGGAACAGTACGGCTACATGGCCAAGTGCGTGCTCAACAGCTGGGGCGTGACGAATACGGGCGACTTCGGCGAGATCGTGTTCAACCTGATCGGCATCGGCCAGATGCGCAAGACCAGCGACGATCGACGCGAAGACTTTGACGACGTGTTCGACTTCGAGACCGGCTTGCGGCAGAGCTTCAAGATCACCAATCCCGAGAGCTGACGCGCGAATGGCTCGCAGCCGCGCTACCTCTGCGGTGAACGATCGCGGCAAAGTTCCGCAGCCGGCGCCGGCCGAGGAACCGCTGCCGCCGCCACGAAAGCGACCCTGGTTACTAGCGCTGTCGGTGCTGTTGCTCGTGGTCTGGCTGGCCTTCATGGCTGCGATGGCGTGGCGCGGCTGATGGCCGGTGACATCTCGCCAGTCGGGGTGGCACTGGCGTTTCGCCAGTGCGACTCCACGTCACACGTCCGGTGCCACGCGTGGCTCGCCAGTGTGGCGCTCGAAGTGTCTCGCACGCTGGCAGGATGTCTTCGGAGCACGAAGCAGCCGATTCTTTCCGCCACGTGTCGAGCAATTCGCCACGCGCGGTCAAAGTTTCGCCGCGCGCGGGGTTCTACTGCCGCCGAGGCGGAGTTTCCGGCTGCGGTGCGCGTCCGGCGCGGGTGCGTCCTTGTCGGACCAGGGAATGTCTGCAACAATTTTTTCTAGCGGACGCATTCGTTTCGCCGGACACGCCGGTGCCGCGCGCAATGCCCGTCAGCCGTTTCAGCCGTTATTCAGCCGCAAGGGAGCCGCACGATGATCGGTAGTCGTCGAGAAATGTTGTCGTCGTTCTTGATGGCACTGTTCGCCGGCCCGGCTGCGCTGCGCCGTCGCGCGGCGACAGCGGACACTGCGCCCGCTGCGGCAACGGACAAGACTTACGAAACGGCGGTCAACAAAGCGATCGAGTTTCTGCGCGCCAGCCAAGGGGCGGACGGCTCGTTCAGCGCCGAGGCCGGGCCGGCCGTGACCGCCATCGTGGTCACCGGCATTCTCAAAGCGGGCCGCTCGGCCGACGACCCGCTCGTGGCAAAATCGCTCAAGTATGTGGCCGGTTTCGTGCATCCTGATGGCGGCATCTATGCCGAGGGTTCGACGCATCAGAACTACGAGACGTGCATCGCCATTCAATGTTTCGGACAGGCCAATCGCGACGGCCGCTACGACAAGCTGCTGGCCGACGCCGAAAAATTCGTCCGCAATCTGCAATGGGACAACAGCGAAGGACACGACCAGGCCAGCGTCAACTATGGCGGGGCGGGCTACGGCCGCTCCAAACGGCCCGACCTCTCCAACACGTCGTTCCTGCTCGACGCGCTGAAGAGCGCCGGCGCGGGCGCGGACGACGAAGCAGTGCAGAAGGCGCTGGTGTTCGTGTCGCGCTGCCAGAACCTGGAAAGCGAGTACAACACCACGCCGTTTGCCGCCAAGATTAACGACGGCGGATTTTATTACACGCCGGCCGCCGGCGGATCCAGCCAGGCTGGCGCCGAGGAAAACGGCGGGCTGCGCAGCTACGGCTCCATGACCTACGCCGGGCTGAAGAGCATGATCTACGCCGGCCTCAAGGCCGACGATCCGCGCGTCAAAGCCGCCCTGGGCTGGCTGGCCAAACACTACACGCTCGACGAGAATCCCGGCATGGGCAACGCGGGCCTGTACTACTACTATCAATCGTTCGCCAAAGCACTGGCGGCGGTGGGCGCGCCAAGCTTCTCCGACGCGGCCGGCGCCAGCCACGACTGGCGGGCCGATTTGATTACTGCCCTGGCCAGCCGGCAGAAACCCGACGGATCCTGGGTCAACGACAACGCCCGCTGGATGGAAGGCAACCCGAACCTGGTCACCGGCTACGCGCTCATCGCCCTGGCGCAGTGCCGCGGCAAGTGAATCGACACGGGCCCGCAGCGCGAGCGAGGGCTGTCGTTGAGATCTCACACGCTGGCGCGTCGGGCGAGGGTTTGAACTTCGTAGGCTTGAGGTTTGCTGGGGTGGCTGCGCCGGCGCGAGTTTTGACCAACGACTTTTTCGCGCGGCCGGCGCTCACCGTCGCCAAAGAGCTGATCGGCAAGACGCTGGTCAGGCGAACCGGCCGCCGACAGGTGGCCTGTCTCATCAAGGAAACCGAAGCCTACATCGGCCCGCACGATCTGGCGTGCCACGGCAGCAAGGGGCGCACGCCGCGCACCGAGGTGATGTTCGGTCCGGCCGGCTTCTGGTACGTGTACTTCATCTACGGCATCCATTGGATGCTCAACGTCGTGACCAACGACGTCGATCATCCGGCCGCCGTGCTCATCCGGGGCGCGGGCGAGTGGACGGGGCCGGCGCGCTTGACCAAGGCGCTGGCGATCGACAAGCGCCTCAATGCCCAGCCTGCCACGCCCGCCGCGGGGCTGTGGATCGAGGATCGCGGCGTGACCATTCCGCGCGGCGGCATTCAGCGCACGCCGCGAATCGGCGTGGACTATGCCGGACCTTGGGCCGCGCGGCCGTACCGCTTTCTGCTCGCGCGGCCGGAGCGATTTGCCGACGTCCCTGGGTAGCGCCGTCGACCCATATGTTCATAGCGGCCTCGCTGGTGCTTCGGGCTTCTGTGGACCTGCCATCGAGTTGTTTGACACTCACCGGGCCGTGTGACAGAGTGGACGCGGCGCCGGCTGCTGCTCAGCAACCGTCAGGGCCACTTTCAACTTCTCACCTGTTGGGGAATGACCATGTGCAATCGCACGCGGCTCGCTATTGCCTTGTTTATCGGGTTGAGCGGCACGCTGGCCGGCGCCGCGGAGCGCACGCTCGACAAATTCCAGGTCATTCCGCTCACGGACGTGTACTACTCCGAGGGCGCGAACTTCGGCGACATTGATGGCGACGGCGCGGTCGACGCCGTGTATGGCCCGTACTGGTACGCCGGCCCGGACTATAAGACCAAACACGCCATCTTTAAGCCGAAGGCGCAGCCGGTCGAGCGCTATGCCGACCACTTTTTTTGCTGGCTCTACGACTTCAACGGCGACGGCCGCCAGGACGTGTTCGTGGTGGGCTTTCCCGGCACGCCGGGCTACGTCTATGAAAACCCCGGTCCGGCCGGTTTTGACAAGCCTTGGCCCAAGCACACGGTGATTGATTCGGTGTGCAACGAATCGCCGCAGTTGTTGAACCTGGTGGGCGACGAGCGGCCGGAGCTGGTTTCCACGCACGACGGATATTTTGGCTACGCGACGATCGACTGGTCGCGCCCGTTTGAGCCGTGGACGTTTCACAACGTTTCCGAGCAGAATGCCCCCAAGCCGTTTGGCCACGGACTGGGTATCGGCGACATCAACAGCGACGGCCGCAGCGACATCATCAGCAAGGACGGCTGGTACGAGCAGCCGGCTGTCGTGTCGAGCGACGGCCAGTGGCCGTTGCACAAGGCCGAGTTCGCCCGGGCCGGCGGCGCCGAGATGTACGCCTACGACGTGGACGGCGACGGCGACAACGACGTGATCACCAGCCTGGCGGCACACGAGTTTGGCCTGGCCTGGCACGAGCAGCTCCCAGACGGCGATCGCATCGTGTTTCGGCCGCACCTGATCATGGGCGAGAAGCCGGCAGAAAACCGCTATGGACTCGTATTCAGCGAGCCGCACTCGGTCGCCCTGGCCGATATCGACGGCGACGGGCTGAAGGACATCGTCACCGGCAAGACTTATTGGTCGCACCACCGGCAGAGCCCCATGTGGGACGCGGGCGCCGTGGTGTACTGGTTTCGCCTGGTGCGCCGCAAGGACGGCGTCGACTGGGTGCCCTATCGCGCGGCCGACGACACCGGCATCGGCCGGCAGATCAGCATCGCCGATGTGAACGGCGACCAGCTGCCCGATATGATCGTGGGAGGCATGAAGGGTGCGCACGTATTGATGCACGAGCGGCCGAGCGTCTCCGAAGAAGCATGGCAGCAGGCACAGCCCAAGGCGATCGGTCGATAATCAGATTTCTGGCGACAGAAGCGGTTTACACTTCCATCCGGCAAAGGAGACCGACGGCATGTGCTTTCCGCGTGCGGCTTGGTGCTTGAGTTGGGTGTTGTTACTTTGCTGTGGTACGGCGGTCGGGGCGCCGACGACGGGCGTCTACGATGAGAATGCCGGCCAGGCGAACGGGGTTGACCTTTTGGCCGCGGGCTCGAGCGTGAGCATCGCGCAGTTCTCCGCCGACGTAGCCGCCGCGCATGCGCAAGATTTCGGCGGCGTGATGGACGGCTCAGCCGCGGTCTCTTCCTACACCTACGGCGTCAACCAGAGCAAGACGCTGTTGGTGAACGGCATTCAGGCCGATTCGATCGTCGGGTCGCCCGCGCCCAGCCCGCTGCCGATCTCCGGCACGCAGGCTTTCTCGTTCAATGCGATTTCCAGTTCGCGGCGCTCCTGGGGCAATAAATTCGCCGGCATTGTGAACGGGCTGTCGAACGAGCAGGTTGTAGAAATGGGCGTCACGGTACTCTCCAGTGGACTCGACTACGGCACCGTGACGTTCAACGGATTGCTCAACAACGGCACTCACATGAACATCGTCAGCACGATCAATCACGAGACCGGTACGGGCGATACGCTGTTCAACCTCGTTGCTCCGCCGGGCCGATGGTTTGTCGCCAACGGCATTAGCTATACCGGCACCATCGGCGCCAACGACCGGCTGTGGTTCGACGACCTAGCCTTTGTGACCGCGGTGATCCCCGAGCCGTCGGGGCTCGTTCTGGGATTGGTCGGCGGCGCGATCGCGGTGGAAGTTGCGGCTCGACGGTCGTCGTGCGTGGCGCTTGACGCGCGGCGCCGCCGCGGCGCACATTAGCGAGATGATCGCAGCCATTTCCAAAGACCGCTGGCAGCATCTCTGGCGACCGCGGCTCAGCTTGCGGGCGTTGTTCGCTGTCATCGCGGTGTTGGCGCTCGCGCTGGGCTATCACTTGCAGTGGATTCGCCAGCGCCACGAGTTGTTGGCCAAATATCGGGCCGCAGCGGCCAGCATGTGGGGGCAAGTCGAGATCGAGCGCGACGACACCTCTTGGCGTAAGCCGCTGGGCAGCGCCACGACCGCCCCCGGCCTGTTGCCGCTGTTCGGCGAGCAAGGCGTGGCGGAGCTGTGGCTAGTGAGCTATTTGCCGGATCCAACGGCCGGCGAAGACGCCCGCCTCGCCGCCGAAACCGAGCGGGCCTTCGAACACCGCCGTGCGCGGCAGCTCTTCCCGGAGGCCGACGTGTGGATCAACGAGATTCCGCGCCGCCCCAACGAGCGCTTGGGCCGCGCGCTCATGTATCGCTATCCGCAGTCGAGACTCTCCGCTAACTGAATCGATCTCGGCTGCCACTGGCAGCTCGCTGCCAGTGCGAAATACCAACGGCAGCACGGCCGGGCAAGCCGCCCGTGGCACCCAGAGCGGTCTACCGCGTTTGCAACTGCACCAGCACGATGTCGTTCTTGGCCGTGCCGCTCTTGTCCGGGTCGCGCACGAAGTTGAAGCGGCAGCACTCGCCGCCGGTCGAAATCGTCGACGGGCGCTCCGTGCGCAGCGGACGACTGGAGCGATCGATGGCGTCCATCCAGTGCCGATCCCAAGCGCAAATCAGGGGCGTCAACTGGGGCGCACCGTGGTCCTGAAAGTACTGGTGAAAGGCGCAGCGGGTCACCAGAAACGCCACGCGATCGGGCGATTTCTCGTCGGCAAAACTCATCGACTGGCCGTACATCCGCGCCCCGAGCGCGGTGAACGAACGGCGCTCGAGCGCCGCCATCGGATCGCGGTGCCACCACAACCACACGCGCACCAGCCAGGTCACCGGCGCCGGATACGTCTGGGCGAACGCGCGGCGCACAATCTCAAACGCCGCTTCGCTCTGGCAGCCGTGCTGGCACAACGCACGGTACGCGCCCAGCACCAGGCTGCACATCGCCGTGATCGAGCGCGCCTGCTTGTCGGGCAACTTGGGCCGCTCGGCGTCGAACAGCGCCTGCGCGTCACGACGCGCCGCAGTTTCGATGGCAGCCACGTTGAGCGGGGCGCCAGCCACAACAGCCGCCCGCACCTCGCGACGCAGCTTTCGCAGGAAGCCGCGTGCCCAGAAGCTCGCTCCCAAACTGCCGAATTTCAAGCGCATGGCTTCAATATACTCGCTGCCCACCAGCTACCATACGCCGGGCAACAGCCGGTATCGCACACGCGCGGCGTACTCGCGATAGCCGGGCAGTTCCTCGTGCAGCATGCGATCTTCCCATACCGTGCGCAGGACGATCAGCGCGGAGCAAATGGCCGCCGGCACCAGCGCCCACGACGATCCCAGTGCCAGTGCCGAGCCTGGCAGCATCAACAGCGCCGAGACATAGCCCGGGTGACGGACGAACGCATACGGCCCACGATCGATCACGTGTTGTCCGCGATCGGCCTGGATGCGCACCGAGGGCTCAAAGAACTTATTGACGCTCTCGGCCCAGGCGCCCAGCGGCAGCGAGGGTACCAACAGAATGTACCCCAAGACGACGGTCCACCGCTCGACGTGCGACCAATGGAATCGCGCGTTGTCGAGCGCCGCCACGGGATAGATGGCAAACATCGACGCCAAGAGCAGCGGCAGCAGAAACAGGTCCCAGCGCTTGGTGCCTTGGTGGATGCGGCTGCGGGCCTCGATGATCTCCGGATTCACACGGATGACCCAGGTGGCGGTGAGCACGACCGAAAGCGTGAACATCCCGGCGAACAGCCAGCCCAGCGGCCAATCGATGGTGCCCGCCGGCAAAAACAGCAGCACCGCGTAGGCAATCGCGAGGCCGACGGCGAACCTTACATACAGCCGGCGGTGGGACACGGTTGGCGGCATAGCGTGGGCGGCATTGGCGGCCATAGCACACTCTCCTGCGCGCCGCGTTCACCCCACTTGCGCCAACACGTAAGGACCTTTGGGGATAACTGCGATCTGCGCGTCCGGGCCATACTCGGCCAGCGAATCGGCCACGGCCTGCTCGACCGACGGCGCGCTCTCGACGAACAGCCGGTCGATCGTCGCGGCCGGCAGACCATCGCTCACGATCTTCACCTTAGCCTTGCGGCGCACCTTGGCCAGCTCTTCCAGTTGCCATTGGTCGAGTTTGAAGTACGTCTTGCCCAGAATGCGCTCGACAAATACCTCGAGGCTCGGGTTCTCGTCGAACAATTCCTGAAACTCGGGACTGCCGATGCCCTCGGTCAACCCGGCCACCATGATGATCGTGCCGCCTTGCTTGACGATGGGCAGCGCGCCGGTGAGCCCTTTCACCGCCTGGTAAAACGTGGTGTCGAGCGGATAGCCGGCGGAGCTGGTCACCACGATGTCCACCGGCTCGCGCACGCGATCGGCCACCACGCCGCGTACGAATTCCACGCCCTGCAGGAAGGCCGCTTCCATGTCGCCGGCCACGAACAACAGCGGCCGGCGCTCGGCATCAATCACCACGTTCACGATAAAGTCGCAGCCCGTGCGGCGGGCGATCCAGGTGTTCTCTTCGTGTACCGGATTGCCCGTCAGGATGCCGCAATCGGCATTGGGATGCTCGAGAAAGTCGGGCCCGTGCCAGACCTTCACCGTTTCCAGGGCGGCCAGCCCGGGACAGACGAGCTTGCGTCCGCCGCTGTAGCCGGCCATCAGGTGCGGCTCGATCAGGCCGGTGGTGATCTTCAGATCCGCCAGCGCGTACCGCGAGTCGATCCAGATTGGCACGCCGCGCGGGCTCGTGCCCAGGTGCGTGTGCTCGTCGAGCCTTTGGCCGTGATGATTCTCCACGCGGTACTGCGCGGCAATCTCCGGCCCGACCAGCTCTACCAGCTCTTCACCTTCGTTCGGGCGATGCAGGCCCGTGGCGATGAGGATGGTGATCTTGTCGCGCGGGATGCCGGCCGCTTCCAGCGTGGCCAGCATAGGCGGCAGCATCAACCGGTTGGGCACCGGGCGGGTGATATCGCAGATGGCGATGCAGGCGTTCGTGCGCCCCCGCGCCAACTCGGCCAAGGGCGGCGAGCCGTTGGGCGCCGCCAGCACGGCCGCCAGCGCCGCCGCCGGATCGGCCAGGGGCGGGGCGTCCTTGTATGCCAGTTTGCGCACGACGCGTTCGTCGGGCAGCTCGACTTCCATGCCGCTTCGAGCGTATTCGAGTCGGACCCGCATGGCAGGGAGTCTCGGCGCGGGAGGGGCGCGCGGCGATTACTTTTTCTTGGCGTCGGATTTTTTGGCGTCGGGCTTCTTGGCCTCCGCCTTCTTGGCGTCGGCAGCCGGAGCGGCGGCGGGAGTGGCGGCGGCATCGCCCTCGCCTTCTTCCTTCTTCTTCTTTTTCTTCTTCATCGCCAGCTTGAAGACCCGCACCTTCGGCAGGCCGAACACGCCGCTGCCTTCGGTCCAGCGCCCTGATTCCTTGAGTTGCGCCAGGCGCTCGGCGCGCGACAGCACGCTACGGCTGCGGACCAGACCGCGGCGCAATCTCAGGCTCTTGTCCATCGTCATGGTAGATCATCCTACGGGGAACACGGTCGAAGCCACCCAGTATACGGCCCGGACCGAGGGTGGAAAAGGGGAGGCTACGGCACCGGTAGTGGTACAGTTTTGAATCCGTTCAAGGGAAACTACCTAGCTGCGGCGCGGCACTGTCCCCTTGAGTGCGAATAGTGCAAAGATGCTGAACACGGCGAATAGCGCGATCCATGCGGACGGCCCTTGGGCGAATAGCGCCGCCAAGAAAAACAGGTTGAAAAGAAACAGCAGATAGATTGGCTGATGCACTCGCATGATGGTCTCCAAGTGGATTGGCTTCATGCCCCCCATTGTAGCCGAACGGCGGGGGCTAGCGGGATCGCCCAAGCGAGCGCGCCTCTACACGGGCCTCGCGAAACAGGTCGAGGGGCGTTGCCAGGCGTTGCCCCTGGCCAGGGCAGGTCGCCGCGTTGCGGCGGCATTCGAGTCGTCGTGTCTTCGTGTTGTCGTGGTTAACAAAAAATGCTCGGCGGGAGCCTCGCACCCTCGCCCTCCCGAGGATGCTCTGAACTCTGGCGCTTTTCAGCTACGAAAAGGCATGCTCACGCAGATGTGAGCATGGCACCCGAACTCAGCCCAAACGAGCGGGTATCAGCTACGGCAGCTCATCCAGCACTTCGCCTCCGGCGCGGGTCACCAGTGCATCGTACAGCTTGGGATCGATCGTGTCGGCCAGGAAGCGGCCGGAGCCGTCGGCCACCAGGTGCGCGACCACGCCCGAGTGCATGCTGGAAGGTCCGTAGCGGCAATCGATCGAGTCGATCGCGTCGCCCCAGGCGTAGTACGGATCGTGGTTCAAGGCCGACACGTCCGCCAGCGCGTAGTGCGGCACGTTGTCGATCGAGAACGGCCGCCCCACGGCGGCGGCGCCGGTGCCGTCGATCCACACGGCCACGTCCTGCTCGCGCGTCTCGGCGATCACCAAGGTATGCGACAGCCCGTCGGTGATATCCTTGAACCGCGTCGGCGACTGGCAATAAATCGTGCCATTCGGGCGGCGCTGTCCGTCATCGGCCGGGCCCCACAGCGTGCCCACGGTGGTCGAGCCCAGGGCCACGTAATTGCGAATGGCAAAATGCTCGGAGAGCTCGAGGTACTTCGCGCCGCGCGAATAGTCGCTGCCGTCGAACGTGGGACAGCGATACACGGGAAGGATGGTGGCGGCCACGTCGCGATTGGCGGGCGCGAGCGCCGACGCTTCGAAATCGATCGTGCCGTGAAGCGACGTCTCCTCGATGAACGGCAGGAGCAGGCCGGCCCAACTGTGCAGGTGAACCGCCGAATCGTTCGCGTAGTTCCAAACGCCCACGTCGACCGGGCTGGTGCTGGCCGGCGGCAACCGGCCGTGAGCATCCGAGTAAAGATGCAGGGCCACGCCGATTTGATGGATGTGGTTCAGGCAGGAGTTGCGCCGGGCAGCCTCGCGCGAGGCCTGCACCGCCGGAATCAACAGCGCTACCAAGAGCCCGATGATTGCGATCACAACCAACAGCTCGATGAGCGTAAAGGCCGCGCGCGCTAGGCGCCTGCGATGTGCCATGGACGACCGCCTCCGGCGGACGTGAAGTTGCTGCCCCGCGTGCATTCTAATTCAAGCCCGCGCGGACGCACAAATTGCCCGGTCAGATTGACCAGCAAGGGCGCCGAGAACGCGACGACGAACGAATGCGGTCACTGGCGACCGGTCTTGGTCTGTCTTTCGCTCACCCTAGGGCGCAGCTTAATTCTCGATCCGCGTGTCCGGCAAGCTGCGGCGCAAATCGCGCACGCCGGCCTCGGTCACGTTGGTGTGGTGCACGATGAGCGTGCTCAGGTCGTGCAGGCCGCGCAAATTGACCAGCCCCGCGTCCGTAATGGCCGTATGCCCTAGCGACAGCGTGCGCAAGTTCGTCAGATGGCGCAGCGCCGGCAACCCGGCGTCGGTGATTTCGGTACGGCCCAGGTGCAACGTGCGCAGCGACGTGAGCTTGGCAATCGCCGGCATGGCATTGTCCTTGAGCGGAGTGCCCACGAGGAACAAGGTGTGCACGTTTCTGAGCCCGCTCAGGGCGGTCAGCCCGGTGCCTTTGATGCGCATCTCGCTGCAATTGATCGATTGCAGATCGGGAAGCGCCGCCAGCTCAGCAATGAGCGCGTCGTTGCCCGGGGTGCGGCTCAGGTCGACTTCGATGACCCGGCCGTCCTTATCGATCTTCACTTTGCCGCCGGCCGATTCGATGTTCTTGACCGCTTCCTGATCCGCTGGTCCGGAGCAACCGGCGCACAAGCAGCAGAGGCCCACGACGAGTAGCGCGGCCATCCCGGGCAATTGGCGCTTCATGACATCACTCCCTTGAGTCGTGCAATTCTCCGGCGTCGCTCGAGCCGGCCTGGCGCAGAGTTGCTCCGCGCGAACTCGGCCGCGCGGCGTTCACCCAGCGCGGTCAGGACTCGAACTCGTGCTCGACGCCTTTGATCATCTTCAAAAACTCCTCCATCGACGCGGGCCGTTGCTCCGGCGAAGGCTCAAGGCAAGCGCGAATGGCCTTCTCCAGTCGCTTATCGATCCGCGGGCACAGCTTGCGAATGTCGGTGGGCTCTTGCGAGCCGTGCGTCATAGCCTCTTTGCCGGCGCCGCGCGGCCAAGGCAGCTCGAACGCGCACAGCTCATAGATCGTCACGCCGAAGGCAAAAATATCGAGCCGTTGGCTGGTGGGCCGCCGGCGCACCACCTCGGGCGCCATGTAGTTGGCCGTGCCGGTCCGATTGCCAGGCTGCATGAACGGGGCCGTCGCCGGCACGGTCAGGCCGAAATCGATCAGCTTCAGCGACGTGCACTCTTTGTCCACGACGAAGTTGCGCGGGCAGATGTCGCGATGGATGTAGCCCGCCCGGTGCACCGCGGCAATCGCCTCGGCCATCTGCCGGATCAGGTTCATGCGGCGCCCTTCGAGCATGTTGCTGCGGCCCACGATCAGCGAGTTCAGGCCGGGCCCGTCGAGGAACTCCATCACCAGGTACTGCTGGCCGGTCGTAGTCGTGCCGTGTTCCAGCGTTTTGACGATGTTGGGGTGCGAGAGCAGCATGGCGATCTCGCCTTCCTTGGGCTTCTCGATGCCGACAAACCGCGCTTCCAGCGCAGCCGTCTTGTCGCGGTCCAGGATCTTCAGGCCGACGATCTGGTTCGTCTTGCGGTCGCGGGCCATGTAGAACGAGGACATCGTGCCGGAAATGGCTTCGCGCAACAGTTCAAACCGGGTAGCAACGTTGGCCTTGTTCGTGCCCCCAAACAGGGTTTTGAAACTGCCCAACAAACTCATGACGATCCACTTTCACGGCGACGACGCGCCGAGCTTCATCTGTTCCGACTCGCCGGGCAAGCGCGAACGTCGTATTTCGCGCCCTTGCGCTACTCTAAGCCTAAGCGGCAAGCCAGGCAAGCGCGCTTGGCAGTCGGCGGAAAGGGGCACCGCGCGGTGTGTGCCAGCGAAGCAAGCGGAGTGCCCGGTTGCGGCGGGCGGCTAGTGCGCGCTCTTCGCGTCGCGGCTCATCTTGCCGCAGTAGTCGATCGACCGCGCAATCTCACTCTTGAGATCCTGGCGGCGGACGATGCGATCGATGAAGCCGTGCTCCAGCAGGAACTCGCTGGTCTGGAATCCCTTGGGCAGCTCGATGCGGATCGTCGCTTGAATGGTGCGCGGACCCGCAAAACCGATGAGCGCCTTGGGCTCGGCGAACACCAGATCGCCCAGCGAGGCAAAGCTGGCGGCCACGCCACCCATGGTGGGATTGGTGAGCACGGAGATGAATAAGCCGCCGGCCGCGTCATAGCGCGCCAAGGCGGCGGAGACTTTGGCCATTTGCATCAGCGACAGAATGCCCTCGTGCATGCGGGCGCCGCCGCCCGAGGCGCTGATGATGATCAGCGGCAGGCGCTCCACGGTGGCCCGCTCGACGAGCCGGGTGAGCTTTTCGCCCACCACCGCGCCCATGCTGCCCATGATGAACGCCGAATCCGTCACGCCAAAGGCGACGCGCCGGGCACGGATCATACCGGTGCCCACCAGCGCTGCGTCGCGCAAGCCGGTGCGGGCCTGTTCTTGCTTGAGCCGGTCGCGATACGGCATCTTGTCGACGAAGTCGAGCGGATCGGTCGGCGCCAACCCGGCGTACCACTCATCGAAGGTGCCTTCGTCCAGCACCTGCGTCACGCGATCGCGCGCCGAGACGTACCAGTGGTAGTCGCACTCGGGGCAAACTCCCAGGGCCCGCTCGGCCTGTTTGCGGAAGATCGTCTGCTGACAGCCGGGACAGCGCTGCCAGAGCCCCTCGGGCACGCCGCGCTTCGGACGCCGCAGTCCGGGCTGAACCGCCGCGATATCCGAGGATGGTGTCTGACTGGTTGCCATGTTCATTTCGTCAGCAGGGGCCAAAACCGGCTTGCCCATCGACAGGCCTCAGAACTCTTAGTAGCCGGCGGCCACCACTGGAGATCGGCAATGGTTGGGCCAAGGGGACGGTTTTTTCGGGCTAGTCGTTACGGCTGGCCCGGCACAGAGGTTTGCAACTCAGGCGTGATGACCTCCCACTTACCGCAATACTCTCCATTCTTCCAAAAATCCCCAATTTCCGTACCGGAGAGGTACGCCCGGACGATGCTGGCGATCGGTTCAGGGACCACCAGCGCCACGGTGCCTTCTTTGTGCTTTTTTGCGAGCTTGGTCAAGGCCGCTTGGACGCGCGATTGAACCTCGCTGAGCATCTCGCCCTCAGGAGGGCAGATGGTCTCAGGCTGCTCGCGCCATTGACGGAAGACCTTGGGTTGCTTGTGTTTGACGTCATCGACCAGCATACCCTGCCAGAGACCGAGGTCAATGTTGCTCAAAGCCTCTATTTCCTTTGCTTTCACATGCAAAGCCTCGGAAATAGCCTCGGCCGTCTGCTCGGCACTTTGGCAGGGACAGCGATAAATGGCTGAAATTCCCAGCGTGCGCAGGCCCTCGATCATTTGCTCAACTTGGGTGGTGCCCTTGGGGCTGAGCGGGATGTCGAGCGTCCCTTGCATCCGCCCCTGCTCGTCGTAATCGGTGGAGCCGGGGCGAATCAAAACGAATTGGACCATGGTCCTAGTGGAGTCCTGTGGGGTTCCGCGCCAGCCGATTTAAGGCGGCAACGGTCGTAGGGTAATCGGGCTGGTCAAAAATTGCCGAGCCCACAACGTGAAGCTGCGCGCCGGCCGCGGCGCAGCGCGCGATCGTGGTGGCGTTCACTCCGCCATCGACCTCGAGAAAAATCTCGTCGCCGACCCTCTCGCTGAGCTGGCGCAGCTTGTCCAGCGCAATGGGCTCGAACGATTGGCCGCCAAAGCCGGGATGAACGCTCATCGTGAGCACCAGATCGCAATCCGGCAGATACTCGCTGATGGCTTCGAGCGGCGTATCGGGGTTATAGGCCAGACCGGCAATCGCTCCCAGCGATCGCAGCTGCCGCAGCACGGGACGCGGATCGTCGACGGCCTCGTAGTGAAACGTCACCGCGTCCGCCCCGGCCTGCACGAATTGCTCGATGAATTGCTGCGGGTTGGAGATCATCAAGTGCGTCTCGATCGGCAGGTCCGTTTCGCGCCGCACGGCTTCGACGATCGGCAGTCCATAAGTCAGGTTGGGCACAAAATGCCCATCCATCACATCCAAGTGGAAGGAGTGCACGCCGGCCTCTTCCAGGCGATGAATCTCGTCGGCCAGGTGCGCAAAATCGCACAATAACAGCGACGGCACGACGACGGGAGCATAGGCGCGTAGCGCAGCAAATTGAGCGCGGCGAGGTGTGGCGGCGTGCGTATCTACCACGAGTGTGGACGCATCAAAGCGCAGGGTCCATTGAGAGCTGCCAGCAAGCCAGGTTTCCATCGGGCGATACGCCCATCCAACCGATTTCGTCGCATCGCGGTTCCGTGGCAGGCGACGTTGCTAGGCGTGCGCCTCGAATTGTCAGCGTTGCACCGAGTCTGGCCAAATTTCGACCGCCGGGGCGCCTGCAGTCCCGGCCAACGGCGGTCGGGCTCCTGCCAAGCGCGCCCAGTGGGCACACTGACAGCACTGAACAGCCAATCATTCTATCAATGCCCGGGGAATGCGCCTGCGCAGTTTGAAAGTGGCGCCGTAAGTGGCGTGCGGCCCAGCAATTGCGCTAGTGGAACGGGCCGATATCCGGGACTTGAAGCAAGCCGCTGTCGGTTCACTGCTCGTCCAGATCGGCCCCTCGCGGCAGCTCGTCGAGGTTCGCCAAATTGAACAGCGCGAGGAAGCGATCGGTGGTGCGATAGATGGCGCGGCGCGGCTGCGCCTCATCCCGCTCGATGCCCAGCAATTGTCGCCGCACAAGCTGCAGCAGGATGGGTCCACACGGCATGCCGCGCAAGCGGTTCACTTCCTCGGCGGCGATCGGCTGATGGTAGGCCACCGCGGCCAGCACTTCGATCGCAGCCTGTGACAGCCGCGCGCGGCGGGCCTTGCCATAAAACTGATCGCGCAAACGGGCGAACTCCTCGCGCAACTGCAGGCGATAGCCCGGCCCTTCCGCCACGATCGCATAAGGGCTGTTGCGGGCCGCATAGTCGCGGTTCAACTCGCGCACCAGTGCGTCGATTTCCGCCGGACGCACGCCGCGCATCAACCCGGCCACCTGCTTGCTCGACAAGGGCTCGTTCGCCGGATGGCCCACAAACAACATCGCCTCCAGGATCGTGCGGGGCGTGATCTCGCAAGCGGCGTCAGCATCGCGGGCCGCGTCTTCGGCAGCCGCGTCTTCGCCGGCAGATTCCGCGGGGGCGGTGTACGGATCATCGCCCGTGCGCAGCATGCCCGAGAGCGCCTCGCTGAGCTGATTGAGCGACAGGCCCGCCTGTTCGGGCAGATGTCGAAACGCGCCGAGCCCCAGCGAGTCATCGGCAGATGGGCTGCGGTCGGCGGGCTGTGGGCTCATGGGATTTGACGTCAGGCAGGGCGGACAACGGGGACAGGCACGTTTTGCGATTATGAGCCTGCGACACTACGCAGCCCGGGTTCGCAAAACGAGCCAGCCCACGCGCTAGCGGCCCATGCCTTTTCGCATGAACGCCAGGCCGTCGCGCGCCAGTTGCTCTTCGCTATCGTACATTTTGCGCCAGATCTTGGTCGCAGCGGCCAGCTCGGGCAGCGCCAGCCCGAAGGCCTCGATCATCAGCCAACCATCGTAGCCGGTTTTCTTGATGGCTTGAAAGGTCGCCTCCCACGGCACGTTCCCCTGGCCAGGCGTGCTGCGGTCGTTTTCGGAAATGTGAATGTGCACCGTGTACGGCGCGCAGGCGGCGATGGCCGCCGGCGGGTCCTTCTCTTCGATATTGGCGTGAAACGTGTCGTACATCATCCGGCAGTTGGGATGGTCCACGTCGCGCACGAAGCGCACCGTGTCGGCCGCCGAGTTGAGAAAGTAGCACTCGAAGCGATTCAAATACTCGACGCCCAGCATCACGCCGGCCGCAGCCGCGTTCTCGGCCGTTTGCCGCATGCTGTCGACGCCCCACTTCCATTCGTCGGCCGTGGGCCCGTGACCGGTGAACTCGCCGATGGCCGAGTGATACGGCCCGCACATCAGCGGCACGCCGGCAGCGTGACAGCACTCGAGGGCCTTCTTGGTGGCAGCCACGCCCGCGGCCCGCACCTTTGCATCGGGGCTGATGGGATTGTCGGCGGCGGCGCGGATGGTGACGGCCGTACGCTCCAATCCGATCTCGTCGAGCCGCTTGCCCCAGCGAGCGTATTTTTGCGGATCGGCGTCGAAGATCGGCAGCTCCACGCCGTCGTAGCCCAGGGCCTTGAGCTTTTCCAGGACGGGCAACAAGTCGTCGGTCAAGTCGCCCGACCACAACAACAGGTTCATGCCGAATTTCATGGCGTAGGGGATAGGGGCTAGGGACTTGGGGATAGAAAAGGGGTCGGATTCAACAATTCATCCGCGCGCTCAGCCACCAGGGCGCGGGCCGTGGGCAGCCAATCGGCCAGGTCCGCCGGCAACAACGGCAGGCCCACGCGACGCATCACCTGGTTCAAGCGAAACAACAGTTTCGCATCGGCGGCGTAGTCAAACAAGAACCGCTCCCGCGAAAACAGCGGAATGAACTGGCTCAGCAGGTCCGTCGATTGCCGACTGATTGCGTTCACCGCCCGCTCCACGGTCACGGGGTCCACGCCGTCGAGCGCGTCGTAATATGCGTCCAGCCGCGCAGGCTCGGCGGCGATGAGCGTCGCGTCGAGCAGGATTTCGACGAGGATATGGCCCACGAAGTGTGGCCGGAATCCCTCGTCGGCCGGCAGCCGGTCGCGCAGCATGACCGTCAGGGCCAGCGACAACTCAGTGAACGGGCGCGTGGCGTGGAACCAGGCGTCGTCGCGGCAGTGCTGCACGATGCCCGCGGCAATGCGCGCCAGCTGTGGATCTTCGGCGGCCAGATGCGGCTCGGCCTGCGCGGTGCGCACCCGCACGCGACGATCGATCACGCCGAGCCAATCGGGCACGGCCGTGCCCACCAGAAAATACGGATCGTCGACGAACGCGCGTCCGTGTGCGAAATAGTTCATATCAAGTGCCGGCGGTTTTGCAGGCCTGCTCACGCA
The DNA here is from genome assembly GCA_050250435.1 of Pirellulales bacterium. Classification (GTDB taxonomy): domain Bacteria; phylum Planctomycetota; class Planctomycetia; order Pirellulales; family PALSA-1355; genus JBFWOR01. Next base: position 326,404 of record JBFWOR010000004.1, read on the forward strand.
GCGTGAGCGTGGCACCCAGACTCCATCCCTACATCCTGCCGCCTCCAACCACCGGCCTGTGGTTCAACCAATCTCCACCCACTGGCCGCTCTTGGCGCTCGCCAGCACGGCGTCGCACACCTTCTGCGTGCGCAAGCCGCTGCGGAAGTCGGGCTGCGCGGGCCGGCCGGTTGCCAGCCCTTGCAAAAAGTCGGCCAGGGCATTGGTGAATGTGTGCTCGTAGCCAATCGTGCAGCCCGGCACCCACCAGTGCTTCATATACGGGTGCTCGGAGTTGGTCACGTGGACTTTTTGCCAGCCGGTGAGGTGGCTTTCGATCTTCTGGCCCGTCTTCGGATCGGCATATTTGAAGTACTGCAAGTACTGCGGGTCTTCCAGGTCGAAATAGATGCTGCCGGCCTCGCCGTTGAGCTCGAAGGTATTGAAGTTCTTGCGGCCGCGCGCGTAGCGCGTGCTTTCGAACGTGCCCAGCGAACCGTTCTGGAACACGGCCAAAAACATGCACGCGTCGTCGATGCCCACCGGCTGCACCTTGCCCGTCTCGGCGTGCACGCGCTCTTTGACGAACGTCTCGGTGGCGGCGCTCACGCGGGCGATCGGCCCGTTGAGCCACTCGGCGGTGTCGATCGAGTGGGCCAGCAAATCGCCGGTCACGCCTGAGCCGGCCACGTCGACGTCGAGTCGCCACAATGCGGCGCCACCCTGCGGCACGTCGGTGGCGATGGTCCAATCTTGCAGGTACAAGGCGCGATAGTGGAACGGCCGGCCGATGCGGCCTTCGTCGACCACTTGCTTGGCCAGCGAGATGGCCGGCACGCGGCGATAGTTGAACCACACCATGTTCGGCACGCCGGCTTTTTCGACCGCGGCGCACATCGCCTCGCCCTCGGCCACGTTCATGGCCAGCGGCTTTTCGCAGAGGATCATCTTGCCCGCGGCGGCCGCGGCCAGCACGATCTCTTTGTGCGTGTTGTTGGGCGAGCCGATATCGATCACGTCGATATCTTTGCGCTCGATCAGCTTGCGCCAGTCGGTCTCGTACGACTCGTAGCCCCAGTTCTTAGCGAACGCGGCGATCTTGTCCTGCTTGCGGGCGCAACAGGCCTTGAGCACCGGCTGGTACTCGATGTCAAAGAACTTGCTCACCTGGCGATAAGCGTTCGAGTGGGCCCGGCCCATAAAGCCGTAGCCGATCATGCCGATATTCAGTGGCTTGGACATGGAGTAGGGAGAGGGGGTTAGGGTTCAGGGACGTGAAGTAAGCGTCAAGTCCACATCGGCGCTCGGCCAGGCTTTGGCAAAGCGCTCGTGCACGGCGCCGGCCTCGGCCGTGCGGTTCTGGGCGCGCAGGCTTTGCTCCAGGCCCCACAGGGACCAGCCGTTCTCCGGATACTTCTGCAAATCGTCGCGGAAGGCTTGCTCGGCATCCGCCGGGCGCTTGGCCTCGAGATACAACCGGCCCAGCGGCTGCCGCATCGGCAAGTACCAGGGAGGCGGCTCGTCGTACTGTAAGGCGTCTTGCTGGGCGATGGCAGCCCGCAGCTTTTCGGCGGCTTGGTCCACCTCGCCGCTCTGCGCCAGCAGCGTCGCATCCAGATGATGGACGGCAATGGCCAACAAATCGCGGGCGTGATGCTGCATGGCCATCTTTTCTTCCGGCATGGCCGCCTGGATCTCGCGCAGCTTCTTCAGTTCGGCGTCGGCCTCGGGCCGCAGGTGGTGCGCCGCATACGCCAGTCCGCGGGCGTAGTGCCAGATGCCTGTGGCGTAGGTGAACTCCGGATCGGGCGCTTGCTCCTTGAGCACATCGTCCCACTTGCCGAACCGCAAGAGCGCGAAAGTGCGCGTGGGCGGAAAGGCCTCGACCATCGGCATCTTCTTGACCATTTCGTAAGGCACTTTGCGCGTGACTTCGGTGGCTCGGCGGATCGCGTCCTCCCCGCGGCCTTCCATGGTGAGCGCGGCCCAGAGGAAATGAATGTTGTGCGGGTAGTACATCATCGGATACGGGCCTTCGGGCTTACTCTTGGCGATGTACGCCTCGTCGGCGGCGATGGCGTGCTCGTTCGAGACCGAGGCCTCGCGAAATCGGCCCAGCCGAAAGTAAATGTGCGCCGGCATGTGCACCATGTGGCCGGCTCCGGGCATCAGGCCGCCCAGCCGCTGGGCACATGGCAACGCCCGCTCGGGCGCCAGGGAAGCTTCCACCGCATGGATGTAAAAGTGATTCGCACCGGGATGGTTGGGGTTCTTGGCCAGCACGCGTTCCAGCGTGGCCACGATCTCCTCGGTGCCGGGCTCAGGCTTGCCGTCGTGCATCCAAAGTTTCCAGGGGCGCAGATCCATCAGCGACTCGGCAAACAGGGTGACGGCGTCAAGGTCGTCGGGAAATCGCTCGGCCACTTTGCGCATGGCCGCGGCATAGGCCTCGTCGAGCGGCTTGCGATCCTCCGGCGGCGGATCGGCATAGCGCAGCGCCAGCGCTTCGATGTAGGCGGCTTCTTTCGGCGTGGCGCCGGCGGCCAGTTTCTTCGCCTGTTGCACTGCGGCATACGCGTCTTTGGCCTGCTGCTCGTCGGCGGCCAGGTTGTAGTTGGGGCCCAGCGCAATCGCGATGCCCCACTGTGCCATGGCACAGTCTGGGTCGATGACCGAGGCCGCCCGGAAGGCGCGAATCGCCTCGGCGTGATTGAAGCCGTACATCAATCGCAGACCCTGGTTGAAATACTGCTGGGCCAGCGGGTCTGCACAGGTAATCTTGTGCTCGTGGCTGCCCAGGTTGTCCATCAGGGCCGGCGGCGGCTCATCCTTGGCTCCCTTGGCGGGCGCATGATCGGCCAGGGCCGCCCGCGCAGCCACGGCGAGAACCAACACCAGCGGGATCACTCGCAAGGATCTCATGGCAGTGCTCCTCAACATCTCAGTATCTCGTTGCGCGCTGGAATTTTTCCTGAGCAAAACCGTCGGCCACGCGCAAACGCAGTTTACTCGCGCCAACCGTGATCTTCGCGCACCGCGATCATCGTGGCCAGGATGGTATTCCACGTCTTGGGATCCATCATCACTTGGTTGGGAAACATGCAGCCGTCCCAGCAAATGTGCCGGAACTTTTTGGTCAGGTGCTCGGCGTCGTCGCGCAGCCAATAGCCGGCCACCTTGACGATATCGAGCTTGCCGTTGGGATCGTCGGGCAGGCAATGCCGGCCCGTCTTGTCGTGCGAACCGGTGCCGTGCACGGTGGCGTCGTTCTGGGCCACGTGGAAATCAATGGTCCAAGGCCGCAGGGCCGCGGTCAATTGCTTGAGCGCCGCGTCCAGCTTCTCGGTGTCTGTCCAGTCGAAATCGGCGGGCAGGATGGCGTCTTCCGGAGCGTTGTGGCCCAGCACGTAGAGCAGCGTGTGCGCCATGTCGGCCTGGAAGCCGAGCGTTTGCGGGCGGCCGACCATTTCCAGCAGTTGCAGCATCCGCCGCCAGCTATGCATGCCGCCCCAGCAGATTTCGCCCTCGGCGGCCAGTTGCTCGCCGAAGTCCTCGGCGATCGCGCAGGCCTCGATGAACGTGTCGGCAATGCGGCGCGTATTGGCCTCGACGTCGCCGGCCGCCCACTCGGCCACGCTGGTCGCCGAGTCGATGCGCACCACGCCGTACGGCCGGATGCCCAGGTCGCGCAGCCGGCGGGCGATCTGACAGCCCTTGCGCACTTGTTCGAGAAACAGCCGCCGCTGGCCGTCATCGCCCATGGCGGAGCCGCCACCCGTGGGCGGCCACACCGGTGCAACCACCGAGCCGATCGCGAGATTGCGCTTGGACACGTTCTCGGCCAGCTCCTTGAGCTGGTCGTCGGTGGAGTCGATACTGACGTGCGGATCGAAGAGAAACAGATCCACGCCGTCGAACTTGATGCCGTCGACCTCGGCGGCCGCGGTCAGATCGAGCATGGTTTCGAGCGGAATGGGCGGCTCGGAGTCGGGGCCTTTGCCCACGACACCCGGCCAGGCCGCGTTATGTATCTTTGGGTTGTTGTTTGGATGAGGCATGCGGAATAGTGGTCAGTGGTTAGGGGGGTACGGGTCAAATTCTGGACTTGCGATTCTGGATTTGCGATTTGACGAATCCAATTGCGAAGCGCGGGTTGCTCCCAATCCAAAATCCAAATCTAAAATCAAAAATGGTCTGGCCTAGTTGGCGTCGCCGATCTTCGGCAACTGTGCATGCACATCCGGCCCAAAATACCTCAGGCTGACCAGCGGCTCGCTGCCGGTGTTTTCCACGGTCAGCCCGGCGCTGGCAGCCGCGTGGGAAATGAACACTTCGTCGGCCGTTTCCTGGCCGAAGTAGATCATGGCCGGAGTTTGCAGCTCGAGCTTGCCAATCCGCCCGCGGCCCTGCACGGTGATCCAACCGCTGGCGCCGGGGTCTTGTAGCTTGCACTTGGCGCCCGGTTCGAGCGTCAGCTCCTTGGCGCTAAACAATTGCTCGCCGTCGATCGTGCCGTACACGATCCAGCGATCCGTATAGCCCGGGCCGCTGCGAGTGGCGTCGACGATGGGCTCCAGATAGTTGTGGGCCTTGAAATGTGTGTCGACGTTCTTCTCCCAGTCGAGCTGGCTGATGATGAAATCGAGATCCTGGTGCTTGTCCTGTGGCACGTCTTTGACCAACAGCGACCAGGGCACCTCGCGCCCTTCGACCAGCGACTGAAACATGCCAAACACGTCGGAACCCCATTGCGGCTCGTAGGTGCAGAGCGAGCCGGGGGCATGCAGCACGCCGGGCGGAATGAGCCAGCCGGTGCCACGCTTCAGGCGATAGGCCCGCGACAGATCGAGAATGCCGTTGTCCCCCTTGTGCCAATCTTCCAGGCACTTGCGTACCTGCGCCTTCGTCGTGCCGGGCTCCAGGCCCATGAACGTGTAGGCGAAGTTGTTGTCCACATTGTTCAACTGCGGCGGAAAGTAGTAGCTCTCGGGCTTGCCCTGCTGACCGGTCAGCGCCGCATGCTCGAACGATTGATGCATGTGGTGCGGGATGGGCCCCATGTTGTCGAAGAACTTGGAATACACCGGCCAGCGATCGTATTTCGCAAACATCTTTTCGCCGATGAGCCGCGAGCCGTCTTCAGCCACGGCATCGGCCAGCGTGAAGCGCTGGCCCTCGAACGTGACGTAGCTCAGGCCTTCGTCGGGCGTGCGATTTTCGTTGGCCGCCTCGGTCGTGCTGGCGAACCAGCGCTCGTCGATGCCGCCGCGATGCGCGCCGTACGCGTACCAGTCGCTGGGCGCGAGCTTGATGCGCTTGCCGGGATGCAGGAAGCTGCGCGGCACCCAGGTGGGAGTCAGCCGCAACAGGCCTTCGCCCGCATCGAGCGCGCGGGCCAGGGTTTTGCCAACGTTGTCTTTCTTGAGCACGGTCGCAGTGGCCATAGTGGTCGCAATCTCTCCCAAAATTGAAGCGGCCGCTCGCTTGGCCGGCCGGATTGTTTCGCCAAATTGAGGCCCGCGGCCGGAGCCATGCCGGTCGGTGCCACGCATGCCGCCCGCCCCGCACAACGCCCAGCGGCCCGGTTAATGGCTAGTGGAAAGCCTTTGTTTTATTCGCTGCGCTGGCGGCTGGCAAGCAACGGGGCGACGGCGATCCGCACCCTGCGCATTTGGTCGCCGTCGGCTGGAAAGCCGCCGCTCGACGCCGTACATTGCGCCTTGAATTCATGGCTCGACGTCGCGGCCGGCGCAGGCCGCGGCGGCAGCACAACGGCCACAGACGGTGGCGCGACTGACTGGGCGGAGACACTTGCATGGCCACGCAATCCCGGATTCTCACCGATACCGAACAAGGCATTCACGAGGCGGACTTCGAGAAGAAGCAACTCGGGCCGCATGCCTGCTCGATCGCACGCCGCACGCTCCGGGGCGGCGTCCGCCACGGAGTCGACACCCTGGTGATCGACAACGGCAAGCTGCGCTTCACCGTCGTGCCGACGCGCGGCATGGGCCTGTGGAAAGCCTGGCTCGGCGACACCGAAATCGGCTGGCAGTCGCCCGTGAAAGGGCCCGTGCATCCGAACTATGTGCCCGTGGCCGACCCCGGCGGCTTGGGCTGGCTGGAAGGCTTTGACGAGCTCTTGTGCCGCTGCGGGCTAACGAGCAACGGCGCGCCCGACTTCGCGGCCAACGGCGTGTGCCAATATCCGTTACACGGGCGGATTGCCAATCGCCCGGCCCATCGCGTCGAAGCAGTCGTGGACGACGCCACGGGCGAGCTGTGTGTTCGCGGCGTCGTCGACGAGACGCGTTTCCTTTTTCAAAAGCTGCGGCTGACAGCCTCCTACAAGACCACGCCAGGCCGCAGCGGACTGACCATTGCCGACGAGGTGACCAATCTCTCCGGCAATCCGGCCGAGCTGCAGTTGCTGTATCACATCAATTTTGGCCCGCCAATTCTCGATCCCGGCGCGAAGATTGTGGCGCCGGTTAAGGCAATTGTGCCGCGCGACCCGCGCGCCGCCGCAGGCATCAAAACCTGGGACAGCTATCCCAATGAGCAGGCGGGCTTCAGCGAGCAGGTGTATTTCTTCGAGCTGGCGGCCGACAAAAGCGGCCACACGCAGGTGCTGCTCAAGAACGCGCACGCCTCGCAGGGCGTGAGCTTGCGATACAGCACGCGGCAGTTGCCGTATTTCACGCTGTGGAAGAACACGCCGTTGGCGGCCGACGGCTACGTGACGGGTCTCGAGCCGGGCACGAATTTCCCTAACCCGCGCTCCTTCGAAGGCGAGCAAGGACGCGTGGTGCGGCTGGCGCCAGGCGAGACGGTGAAGTTCGAAGTGGAGCTCGACATCCTTGCTGACGCGCAGGCCGTGACCGCGGCCGAGAAGGCCGTGGCCGGCATTCAAGGCGGTGCCCAGCCCGAGGTGTTCACCACACCGCAAGCCGGCTGGACGCGGACGTAGGCGACAATCTGCAATCAGAGACGAAGAACGGCCATCCTGTTCATCTGTGGACAATCTCTTTCCTCGACCGACCAAGCGCCGCGCGGAGGATCTCGCGCCAGGTCCAGGCGCCCGGTTCGTCGATCGCCGCTAGCAGCACCACGCCAAAGCTGCGCATCGCCAGTCCGATCAACAACAAGATGACGCAAGCTCGATAGACGAGTGGCCCGTCGAACGAGGGCCCTCGCAGCCCGTCGAACAGCCAGCCGCCGCCGATCGTGGCCGCCGCGTGGAACAAGCTGGCTAGCGCGTCGTTGAGGGCAATGTATCCCGGCCGCTCGACCTCGGGCGACAGATTGAGCACCAGGTTTGGCAGGCAGATGTTGTGCGCCGCGTAGGCCGCGAACAGCACCCACGCGCCCACCAGCAGCCAGCGCATCTGCGGACCCCCGGCCAACAGATAGAACACCAGGCTGGCCGAGACACAGGCCTGCGCCAGCATGAGCACGGGGCGATTTCCCAGGCGGTCGCTGGCCCGGCCGGCCACGGGACTGACGGCCATTTGGCCCACTTGCATGGTGACGCGCATCCATTGCAACGGCGCCACGCCAAAGCCCAACACGTCTTTGGGGTACATGACGTTCTGCACCGTCTGCGAAACGCCGTTGGCCAGCGAGAACCAGCTGCGAAACATGAGCAGCCGCCAATAGCGCCGATCGATCAGCGGCGCCCGCAGTGCCGACCAGGCCAGCGCGTGCTCCGGCCGCGGATACTTGCGCGTCGGCGGCATCAGCGCCAAGGGCACCAGCGACGCCAGCAGAAACAACGCGCCCAGCGCGGTGGGAACGGCATAGGCCAACAGCAAGCGGTCGGGCTCGTTGCGAAACGCGTCGCGCCAGTGATCGGCAAAGTAACCGCTGGCCAACAGCGTGGGGATCATCACCGTCAGCTGCACGATCTGCCGCCGCGCGAAGTAGCGGCCGCGAACCGCCAGCGGCACCAGATCGCCCCACCACGACCACAGCGCCACGGTGCCCACGTATTCCAGCAATTGATGTGCGAACAACAGGGCGATCATCACGGTCACGGCAGTCGACCGCGCGATCGTTGGCACGCTGCTGACGACGGCCGGCAGGCCCAGGATCAGCAAGTAGCTGGCCAGCGAAATCGTCAGGCACGCGCGGCGCGCCGTGCCGGCGCGATAGATGGCCGCCGGCGCCGCCAATCGCAATACGCCCGCCAGATTAGGCAGGGCCAAGAGCAGGCCCAGGCTCAGGCCGGTGGCTCCCAAATCACGCGCCAGATAAAACACCAGAGGGCCCGTGGTCAACGCGTTGCCGATGGCCCACAGCCCGGCGTTGACGTGTCCCCAGGCAAGCGCGCGGCGGCGCTGGTGCGGGGCGATGATGAAGTCCCGGCGGGGCATCGCTGGACCGGTTTTTCCGGCGTGGGTTGCAGAAAGCGCAAGGTTGGCGAACTAGTGAAAATGTGGCGGAACGCCGCGGAATCCGCAACCTGGCCGAATCGAAATGTCGATGCTTGACAGTCTGGAAAAAAATCGGCAAGATTAATCGAACCATCGCGCCGCTCCGCGCGTAGTAGAGAGGTCGATGGAGGCGGTATCGGCCGCGGACAAGGACGCTTTCACGCGAGATTGGCCGCTGGTTTGACACAGTCGGCGACGTTCTGGTGGCCTCCCCTGCGGGTGCGTCAAAGCCTGGCGAACAAAGTTTTCGTTGGGAGTTGACACGAGTGGGTGGACCACTAGAATGGTCTCTCCCTGGACGGCACTGCCTTCGGGCACTGTTGTGGCCGGGGATTTTTCATGGCTTCCGATCATTCGTGCGGAAGCCCTCGAACTGCTCTTTGACAATTCGGTAGTGACCTCTGAAATTTTTTTGCCAGCACAAGACTGTGCTATAGGCGATACGAGGGTTCTTTTCACGAGGAACTCTGGTATCGGCCAAACAAACCTGGCTCATTTTTCGGTGGCTCTTGATCTGTCGTGCGGCGCTTCGGCGTCGGGCGGCGGTTAATGGTTACACAAAATTGAAGGGTTTGATCCTGGCTCAGAATGAACGTTGGCGGCGTGGATTAGGCATGCAAGTCGAGCGAGAACCCAGCAATGGGGGACAGCGGCGCAAGGGACAGTAATGTGTAGATCATCTGCCCTTCGGACCGGGATAGCCGCGGGAAACTGCGGGTAATACCGGATAACATCTCCGGATCAAAGGTGTGATTCCGCCGAAGGATGAGTCTACATCCTATTAGCTAGTTGGTAGGGTAATGGCCTACCAAGGCAATGATGGGTAGCGGGTGTGAGAGCACGACCCGCGTCATTGGGACTGAGACACTGCCCAGACACCTACGGGTGGCTGCAGTCGAGAATCTTCGGCAATGGGCGCAAGCCTGACCGAGCGACGCCGCGTGCGGGATGAAGGCCTTCGGGTTGTAAACCGCTGTCAGAGGGGATGAAATGCAGGTGGGTTCTCCCATCTGTTTGACATAGCCTCAGAGGAAGGACGGGCTAAGTTCGTGCCAGCAGCCGCGGTAAGACGAACCGTCCAAACGTTATTCGGAATCACTGGGCTTAAAGGGTGCGTAGGCGGCGCGGCAAGTTGGGTGTGAAATACCTCGGCTCAACCGAGGAACTGCGCCCAAAACTGCCGTGCTCGAGGAAGATAGAGGTGAGCGGAACTTAGGGTGGAGCGGTGAAATGCGTTGATATCCTAAGGAACACCGGTGGCGAAAGCGGCTCACTGGATCTTTTCTGACGCTGAGGCACGAAAGCTAGGGTAGCGAACGGGATTAGATACCCCGGTAGTCCTAGCCGTAAACGATGAGCACTGGATTGGAGGGTCCTCCATAGCCTTCCAGTCGCAACGAAAGCGTTAAGTGCTCCGCCTGGGGAGTATGGTCGCAAGGCTGAAACTCAAAGGAATTGACGGGGGCTCACACAAGCGGTGGAGGATGTGGCTTAATTCGAGGCTACGCGAAGAACCTTATCCTAGTCTTGACATGCACGGATTAACCCCTGGAAACAGGGGCCACGCCTTCGGGTGGAACGTGCACAGGTGCTGCATGGCTGTCGTCAGCTCGTGTCGTGAGATGTCGGGTTAAGTCCCTTAACGAGCGAAACCCTTGTCACTAGTTGCCAGCGCGTCATGGCGGGGACTCTAGTGAGACTGCCGGTGTTAAACCGGAGGAAGGTGGGGATGACGTCAAGTCCTCATGGCCTTTATGATTAGGGCTGCACACGTCCTACAATGCCACGTACAAAGGGAAGCCAACTCGCGAGAGTAAGCAAATCTCAAAAAACGTGGCCCAGTTCGGATTGCAGGCTGCAACTCGCCTGCATGAAGCCGGAATCGCTAGTAATCGCGGGTCAGCATACCGCGGTGAATGTGTTCCTGAGCCTTGTACACACCGCCCGTCAAGCCACGAAAGTGGGGGGTATCCGAAGTCGCCCAGGTAACCGCAAGGAACCAGGCGCCGAAGATAAACTCCGCGATTGGGACTAAGTCGTAACAAGGTAGCCGTAGGGGAACCTGCGGCTGGATCACCTCCTTTCTAAGGATTCCAACCAGAACGATGGCAACATCGTTCCGGTTCAACTTGTGGAGACTGTTCTTGTGTTTGGACAGAGGTCAGTCCCGATGAACTAACCTTCATCGAGACAGCTACTGAATTGATTTGAGAAGGACCCGCGCGGCCTGAGCCAATGCCGCGTTGGGTCCTTTTTTTGCGCGCTGCGTGCGCCCTCTGCGAAGAGCGCTCGCCAGGTTCGTGGCTACGCCACCGGAAGCACACCGTTGGCGGAACTCTCACGGCGCGCGAAAAAAGACGGTCACGGCGCCGGCGCCAGCCCAAACGCCGCCATTTCGCTGTCGTTGCGGACGAACAGCCGCCCGCGCACAACCACCGGGTGATTCCAGGTCTTGCCTTCAATCGCCTCAAAACGGCCGAGCTCCTCGAGCTTCTGCGGATTGGCAGCCAACAGCGCTACTTCGCCGTGCTCGCCCAGCACGATCATGACGTTCTGCGGCTTGAGCAATACCACCTGGCCGTAGCCAAAACGTCCGCCCTTCCACAGCCGCTTGCCGTCGGCCAGATCGACCGCGCAGAAAATGCCTTTGTCGAACCCGTAGGCCACGCCGTCGACAATCACATAATCGTTGTACGCCGGGCACATGCTGCGCGTGGTCCATTGCTCGCTGACGTTCCAGGCCTCGCCCTCGTGTGCGACGTTCAACAGCCGCAGGCCCATGTCTTCGGAGCCAACCAACACCTTGCCGTCGGCCAGTTGTCGCGGCTGCACGACTCGCCAGATGCCGGTTGCGTCGGCATCGTAGCTCCACATCCGTTTGCCCGTGGCGGGCTCCACCGACACCACACCCGTATCGCTCATCAACAGCACCTGCGGCTGACCGCCGGCCGTGACGACCTGGGCCGTGCTATAGCTGATGGGGCCGCAAGGGGCAGTCCAGACGGGCTCGCCCGAGTCGGCCTGGTAAGCGGCGATGCCTTTTTCTTTCGGTCCGCCGGCGAATACGACGACCAATCCATCGACCACCAACGGTGAGCTGGAGAAGCCCCACATGGGCAACGGCGCGGCGGTTTCGGCCGCGACGTCGCGCGTCCAATGGCGTTTGCCAGTCGCAGCGTCAAGGCAATTGAGAATGCCGGTGGCGCCATAGGTGTACAGCCGGCCGTCGTGGAACGTGGGCGTGCCGCGCGGCCCGGCGCCGGCCTGCCCGTCCCAAAATCGCGCCTTGTCGACGTGCGACCAGATTTCCTGGCCGGTTGCCGCATCGAGGCACACCGTGGCTTCATCCTTGTCGCGCTGCTCGTGCGTGAAGAGCCGATCGCCGATCACGACGAACGAGCTCCAGGCCGGGCCAACGCGCCGCCGCCACAACTCTTTCGGCGGCGAAGCGGCCCAGTCGGTGGCGATGGCGGGATGTTCCTGCTCGCCGAGGAATCCCGGTCCGCGGAAACAGGGCCAATCGCCCGCGGAATAGACCAGCGGCGGTGCGTCGGCCGGCGCATCGGCCGCCGGCTTGTCCGGCAGCGTCTTCGCGCGCTCGGCGATGTACAGCTCTTCGTTCGTCGGCGTCCAGCGCAGGTGCAGGTCGGGCCGCATCGCGCCGTCGATGCCGTCGACACGCAACAGGGAAACACCGGCCCACACGGCGGCAATGGTGCCGATCAGTCCCAAGTAGCGCGTGCGGGGCATCGCCCGCTGACTGAGCACAAGCCAGAGGATCCAACCCGTCCAGAGCAGCATCATGCCGATGAAGATGGCGCCCATCGCGCCCAATGTGTTGCGCGTGACAAGGACGCACACGATTCCGCCCGCCACCGCGGCGGCCAGTGCGGTCCAGCGATGGCGCCAGGGAATGCGTCGATTCGTGAGCCACCACACCACCAGTGCCAGCGGCACAAGCAGCATCAGCACCATGTTGATCATAAAGGCACGGGTGATGACCAGGTCGCTCTGCGTGAGCAAGAACTGGCCGATCCAGAAGATGCCGATCAAGACCACCGCCGGCCAGATACGCGGCCGCGCCGCAGCGGCATCGTGCGGGTCTGGCTGCGTCGCCGCCCGAGCGACTGTTGTCGGTTGGCCGCTCGGGATATCGTCGTCGCGCCGTTCGGTCGAAGTGACGTTTGCCATGATGGTTCCCCTGAATTGCTCTACCAGTGAAGATTCTCAAGGGGTGCAGCGGTACAAGTCAACCGGATTCGTCAGTCGCCGCTTAACACAGGTCCCGTCAGCGACGCAGGCAATCAAAGCAGGCCGAGGTGTGCCGTTGGCAGCCCGCAGGGTTTACTCGTGCGAAGTGACCAAAGTTGTGCCCTCCGAGACCCTGCAGCCCATAGCCTTCAGCTCTCCTGTGCCCTGGAACTTGCTCCGGTGGTGTGCTAGGTTTTAGAGCTTCTTAGTGCCGAAGTGCCCGCGGGTTTCTGCCCACCAGGAAGCTGACAGTGTCCACTATGCTTGCCGCTGCCCGACCGATTGCCGGCGTGACTCCGCCCGAGGAGCGAGAAGTCACCGTGATGACCGTGTTTCCGACGCTGGCGGCCTATCCGCCGGGCCGGTTGATGGGCCGCTTGTGCGCCATTCAGGCGGGCTTCGGTTTTTTCTCGCTCGGCAAGCTGTTCGCTCTCCTGCTGATTCCCTTTGCCGTCGGGCTGTTTGCATTCAGCCTGCTGCCGTTTGTGATCCGCCGCTACTCGCTCACCAATCGCCGCGTGATCATTCAAAAAGGCCTCCGCGCCATTGACGAGCGGTGGGTCGACTTCGACCGGTTTGACGCCGTGGATATCGAGGTGCTGCCGGGCCAGGAATGGTTTCCGGCCGGTGACCTGATCTTCCGCATGGGCCCGATCGAAACGTTCCGCCTGGCCGGCGTCTCTCGGCCCGAGACCTTTCGGCACACATGCCTGGCGGCCCGGCGGGGCTATCTCGGCGCACGCGAGAGCAGCTGAGAACCGGGACTTTTGGCGCCCAAACTCGGCATGGCGAGACGCCAGTGGCACCGGCGCAGCCGCACACAAGCCCGGCGCGCGAGCGAGGGCGCTCTGTTCACTAACTCCGGCGTTGGCGCTTCGGGCTGGTGTGGCTCGGCAGGAGCCCACGCGCTCCCGAAGGGGCAGCCGCGCTACACGCCGCGGGCCAGGTCTTGGAGAATCAAATTCAAGGCGCGGGCCGAGGTGCTGGCCGGCATGCTCGCCATCTCATGCGCCTGGCCGGCGGCCTGCGACAGATCCAGCGGCAGATGAATGAATGCCGACTGCGTCTTCAGGCCCATGCGTTCGGCCAGGTAGCACGAGAAATAGAGCGTCGCGTTGCACAAGTAGGCGCCGGCGTGATAGGAGACCTGCGCGGGAATACCTTCGGAGTGCAATTGGCTCGACCAGTTGGCCAAGGGCAGGGGACTGCGATAAGCGGCCGGCCCGCCCTCGACCAGCGTGCGAAACTCATCGGGCGATTGGCGGCTCGAGCCGCCGACGTTGATCGCAAAGGCTTCCAATTGGATCCGCGTCGAGCCGGGCGCCTGGCCCAAGTGCAGCGCAAAGTCGTGGTTGGCCCGCAGGTCGTTGGCCAGCCGTTCCTTGACGGCGGCAAAATCGACGGGATAAAGCCGCGTGGTGATGGTCGGCTCGCTAGGCAACCGCTGCGTGAGTTGCACCAGCGTCAGCCAACTGGAATTGGCCGTCCACAGGTCGTAGGGCTCGAAGGCGGTGATCAGAACCGAAGCCACGGGATGCGCGACCGCACGACGCGGGTCATACCTGGATTTTGGTTGGCCGTTTGCCTGGCAATCGTAGCCGCTTTCTCGCGGATTGCCCAGTCGCGGCGCGCGTAAGCGGCCGCCGCCGCTGTGCGCAGTCCCGGCGGCCGCTGCTGTGCGCGTGCCGGCCGGCGAAGCATAATGCACGCATGGTTGACGAATTGGTTAGCGCGCTGGCCGGCCTCAACCCGGCCGACGACACCTACGCCACACGGTTCGTGGACGTGCTGCTCACGGCCGGCCGCGACCGCGGAGCCAGCGACATCCACTTGCAGCCGACGCCGCAAGGGCTGGAGCTGCACTTCCGGGTCGACGGAGTGTTGGCGCCGGTGGGCACTTTTCCCTCGGGCAGCGCGGCCAATGTAATCTCGCGCCTGAAGGTGCTGGCCGAGCTGCTCACCTACCGCAACGACGTGCCGCAGGAGGGGCGCATTCGCCGCGCCGACGAGGGCGTGGAAGTGCGCGTCTGCACCCTGCCCACGCTCTACGGCGAGCGGGCCGTCGTGCGCCTCTTCTCGAACCGCCTGCAGCTCCGCGAACTGGACGCGCTGGCGCTGCCCCCGGAAATCACGGCGCGGCTGCGCGAATTGTTGGGCGAAACTTCCGGCGCGATTCTGATTTGCGGGCCGGCCGGCAGCGGCAAGACCACCACGCTCTACGCCTGCCTGCACCACTTGAGCACGCACTCGCCCGTGGCGCGGAGCCTGGTCACGCTGGAAGATCCGATTGAAATGGCCATCCCCGGCGTGTCGCAATCGCAGGTCGACAGCGGCGCCGGGTTCGACCTGGCAAATGGTCTGCGCAGCGTGCTGCGGCAAGATCCGGAAGTGATCATGATCGGCGAGATTCGCGACCCCGCGACCGCGCAGGTGGCGCTGCAGGCTTCGTTGACCGGGCAACTAGTGCTCAGTTCGTTTCACGCCGGCAGCGCCGCGGAAGCCATCGGGCGTTTGCTCGACACGGGCACCGAGCCCTACATGTTGCGCAGCGGCGTGCTGGCAATTGTTTTTCAGCGGCTGGTGCGCAAGCTGTGCACTTGTGCCCGCGCGACGGCCGAGCGGGCCGAATTCCTAGGCCTGGAAGTCGGCCGGGCCCACGTGCCGGCGGGCTGCGCGCAATGCGCCGGCACCGGCTACTCCGGACGCACGCTCGTGGCGGAAATGCTGCTGCCGGATCAGGGTCCGCTGGGGGCCGCGATACTTGAGCGGTGCGACGTGCCCGAGATCGAGCGGCTGGCGATCCGCGGCGGAATGGTCGATCGTTGGAGCCGCGCGCTGGCGTTGGTCGAGCAAGGCGTCACCAGTCCGGGCGAAGTCCGCCGCGTGCTGGGCTTTTCGCGGAATTCATCGCAATAATCTGGTTCGGAACCGACCCGGCTCGGTATACTGTTCGCTAGCACTTCATCAGGGGCCGCGACCCCCTTTGCGAACAGAGGAGGCGGCCGCCACGCAGTGTTCAGGCGAGTACCGACCTTGGCCGACAGCATTTCGCTGGAAGAGCTGGTTGCGCTGAACGACGAAATTGCGGGCCTGGTTCGCTCCGGCGTGCCGTTGGAACTGGGGCTGGCCGGCTGGGGCCAGAGTTTGCACGGCCGGCTGGGCCGCATCGTACGGCAGCTGAGCCAGTCGATTGCACAGGGCAAGTCCCTGTCGCAGTCGCTCGACGAATCGTCCGCGCGGTTTCCGAGCTTGTATCGCGCCGTCGTGACGGCGGGCCTGCGGAGTGGCCGCTTGCCGGCCGCGCTCGAATCGCTGGCCACGAGCGCGCGCAATTTGCAGGAAGTGCGACGCGCGATCATCCTGGCCGTGCTGTATCCCTTGGTACTGCTGCTGCTGGGATACTTTGCCGTGTGGCTGGTCGTGGGCAGCGTGTTGCCCGCAATTTTGGAAATGTACGAAGGCAATCCGCCGCCGCTGTGGGCGGCCGTTGCCAGCGCCGGCCAATGGGCCAACCGAGAATTGCGCGTCCCGCTCACATCATCTTCCCTGCAGGCGGGTTACTTGCCGCCGCTCGTGGTGCTCGTAGCAGCGCTGGTGGGTTGGTCGAGCATGCGGCGCGCGACGGTGTTCGGCGCGGGCTCGCTCGGCCTGGCGCGCTGGATGCCATTTGCCGGCAAGGCGGCGCGCGATGCGCAGTTGGCGGCCTTGGCCGAAATCCTCGGACTGCTGGTCGAACAAAATGTACCCCTCGATGAGGCCGTGGTGCTGGCCGCCGACGCGACGGGCGACCGCCGGCTGGCCGACTCGGCTCGCGCTCTCGCGCAGTCGCTCGAGCAAGGAGGCACGCCGCCACGCGCGGAAAACCTCTTGGGCTTTCCACCGCTCTTGGCCTGGCTCATGTCGACCGGGGGGCGGCAGCAAACGTTTGTCACGGTCGCGCGGCACGTGGCCGACACGTATCGGCGCCGCATCGCCCGACACAATCGCTGGCTGCGCGAATACCTGCCGTTGTGGCTGGTGGTCATCATCGGCGGCGGCCTGGTAGTGCTGGTCGGTCTCTTGACGATGGTGCCGTTCAGCGGGCTGATGTCGCGCCTCGGCGAAATCGTCAACACCAAGCTCCGGGTATCGCCATGACGACTCTCGCGCACGCGGCGGCGGCACCCCGGCTTAACAGCGAGCAAGCGCTGGAGCTGGCGAGTTACTTGTCGGCCTTGGCGCGCGCCGAGCTGCCGCTGGGCCCGGGACTGCTGGCCGTGGCCAGCGATCTGCCGGCAGGACGCTTGGCCAGCGCACTGCGGCTGCTTGCCGCCCGGCTGGAAGCGGGCGAGTCGCTGGAAAGCGCGCTGGCGTCGCTGGGCGCGGGCCTGCCGCAACACATGCGCGCCGTGATGTCTGCCGGCGCGCGGAGCGGCCAGTTGGCCGACACGCTGGACGATTTGTTGACGCACGAGCGCGACATGGACGACATGGGCCGCCGTCTTTGGCAAACCGTCTCCTACCCGCTTTTGCTGATATCGTTCTTGTTTGTCTGGCTGCTGTTTGTCTCCTGGTGGCTGATTCCGCACATGGAATACGCCTCGTTGGCCGAGGACATCGACGCGCTGAACTGGTCGGGCAGGCCGAGTCCGCGGGAGCCGTCGTATACGCAGCGAATGGAAGAGTTCGCCCGGGTGACGCCGGCGCTGCTGCTGTCGCTGGTCGGCACGACCGCTCTGGTCTCGTGCGTGGCCGGCCTGGTGGGCGGCCGGGCCCTGTTGAGTCGCTGGCTGGCCTACGTGCCGCTGGTGGGACCCGCCTGGTGGAACCGATCCCTCGTGGAGCTGTCCGGCTTGTTGGCCGTCTTTCTCAAGCACGAGCTGCCGCTGCCGGAATCGCTGCGACTGACGTCGTCGGCCGGACGCGACGCCGCGGTCCGCGCCACGGCGGCGCGCGCCGCTACGGAAACGAGCGCCGGCCGCGCGTTGGCGCAATCGCTCGCGGGCGACGCGCTGTTTCCGCCCACCATGGTCAAGCTGGTGCAGTGGGGCGAAGAGCATCACGCGTTGGGCAGCGCCCTGGAGCGTGCCAGCCAGATGTATCGCGAACGTTTCGAATTGCAGCTGCGGCTGATCCGCGTCGTGCTGCCGCCGCTCGTGTTTTTGTTGGTGGCCGGCAGTGCGCTGCTGGTGGCCGCGGGATGGTTGGGCTCGATCGCGATGGCAATTCGACTATTGACGGGCATGGTTTAACGATCATGGAATTCATCCAAGTCAGCGGCGTGGCCAGCGTACTGCTCGCGGCCATATCGATGAGCATTGCCGCCCGCATTATGGGCGCCGCGGCGCCCGAGGCCGGCGCTGCCGAGCGCGTGCTACGGTACACGGGCTCCGTGCTCTTGGCCGTGGGTGCGCTGGGAGCCTGCCTGGTAACGATGGGCTGGTTCGGCTTCCTGGGCTGGCCGGTGGTGATGGTGATCTGGTTCCGGGCGGCCATCAACTATCGCGCCACGCAGAAGCGCAACCTGCTGTCGGCGTTGACCGTGGCCATCGAGAAGCGAATGCCGCTGGCGCCCATGGCCGTGGCCTTTGCCACCGAGCAGGAACGCGGCTTTGCGCGGCGCGCGCAAGCCCTGGCCGACGATCTGGAGCAAGGCATGCCCGTGGCCAATGCGCTGGCCCTGTCGGGCCGTGCGTTGCCGCCGGAGAGTCCGCTGGCGGCGGCCATTGGATTGGAGACCGGCGACCTGGCCGCCGCGCTCGACGCCACGACCTACGCCAGCGTGTTCGAGCGCGCCTGGCTGCAGCCGATGATCTCGCGGCTGGCGTACCTGCTGGTGGTGCTGCTCGTGTTCGTCAGCATTCTGGTTTTCATGCAGCTCAAAATTGCTCCGTCGATGGTCGCGATCTTCAGTGACTTTCAGATTTCGGGTTCGCCGATTGGCATCGATATTGGCGGGCTGTCGCAGCCGCCGCCCATGCCGAAGTCGTTGATCGACTGGTTGTCGTTTCAAGTGCCCATGGCGTGGATCGGCTCGGTCGTGGCTGCCGGGTGGCTTGTGACGCTGAGCCTGGGCGCCGGCCTGATTTGCTCGCTGGTGTTTGTCTACGGCTGGTTGCAGTGGCGCGGGACACTGCGGCCGCGGCTGCCCGGCTTGCGACGGATCATCAACTGGGTCGACATGGGGCCGATTCTGCGCGTGTTGGCGCTCGCGTCCGAGCGTCAGCGGTCGATGGTCTCGCTGGTGGTGGCCATGGCGCGGCTGCACCCCAAGCGGAGCGTGCGCGCCCGCATGCGGCGCGTGGTGCGCGATATGGACAACGGCATACCCTGGTACGAAGGCTTGCGCCGACGCGGCATGATCACTCGCAACGACGCCGCGATTCTCGCGGCCGCGGGCCGCGGCCAGCACATGAGTTGGGCGATGAAAGAAATGGCCGCCAGCTTCGAGCGCAAGGCCAGCTACCGGCTGCAAGCGCTCGCCCAATCCGTCGTGCCGCTTTTGCTCGTCCCGCTCGGATTGGCGACCGCGGTGGTGGCGCTGTCTTACTTCACGCCGCTCACCAGGTTGATCGAACACATGAGCTAGCTGCCGATGAATTTCCATTTGCCAACTCGACGCGACCATCACGCGGCAAGAACTTGCCGGCGCGGTACCTTTCTGCTCGAAGCGGCGGCCGCCGGCGTGTTGCTGGCGGTCATGTGCGCCATGGTGGTGCGGGCCATCAGCCTGGTGGCGATCGAACGGCGCGCCGCCGAGCAGCGCGCCATCGCCTGGCAAGAAGCGGCCGGCGCCATGGAGCAGGCCGGCGCTCTGCAATGGAGCGAATTGACACCCGAGCGGCTGGCCCAGATCAAACTTTCGGCACAAGTCGACCGCATCTTGCCAGGCGCCGAGCTGACCTGGACGTTGCAGCCGACAACGGATTCGCCCTCCGGCAAACACGTGCGGGCACAAATTGCCTGGCGCGCCAGCAACGACGCGCCGCAAGCGCCCGTGCGATTGAGCTATTGGATGTTCGCTCCGGACGACGCTCCGTCGCGAGGTGCACCATGAGACGCAACCGACGACGATGGCCCGCTGTTGCGCGCGGAATGACGTTGATCGAGCTGATCCTTGCCATGGGGATTGGCGCCAGCATCATGGCCGTGACGGCCGGGGTGCTGGCCCGCGCGGTGGCGGCCAACTCGAGCGCGGCGGAGCATCTGCACGACCTGACGGCGCTCGGCACCCTGGGGCAGCAGTTTCGCCGCGATGTGCACGCCGCGAGCGCCGCAACCAGCAGCAACGATGACACAGGGCAGCCCGGGCTCTTGCTGGAGACGCCGAGCGGCGGCCAGATTCGCTATCAAGTGGTATCCAGCGGTATGACGCGTTTGGAAACGACCAAGGGACAGGCCGACCGTCGCGAAGCATTTACACTGTCTGGCCTGCGCGTGGTTGGCTTTCGCGGCGAGACGGGCGGCGCGGGCCCCATCGCCATTGTGTTGGCGCGCATCACGCAACGGCCGGACGGTCAAACCGTCGTCGGCGCGCAGTTCGAGCTGACCGCTGTCAGGCCGCAGCAATCGGCGCCCCGCCAGGCCGAGGAGACGCAGCCATGAAACGCCAGACATTCCGGTGCCAGCGCAACTTCGTTCAGTGCCGAGCCGGCTATGTACTCGTGAGCGTGATCGTATGCCTGACGGTGGTGATGATCCTCACCGTCACGTGGGTCAGAACCATCGTGCTCGAGCACCGACAGGTGCGGGCCGCGGCGGATGGCGTGCAGGCGGAGTACCTGGCCGCGGCCGGCGTAGCGCGGGCCAAGGCCCAATTGGCCGCCCAGCCAGGCTACTCTGGTGAAACTTGGCGCATCGACCGCGAAGTGCTGCAAGCGCGAGCCGGGGCGACGGTGACCATCCGCGTCTCGGACGCCTCGAGCCCGGCCGGCGCGCGAACCCTCGTCGTAGAAGCCGTCTTTCCCGCGGATTCCGCTCAACAAGCGCGCCGCACTCAACAATTCACCGTCGCACTCACTGGCGAAAGGGACAAATCATGAAGCCTCGCTTGCGTGCCGGTTTTACTTTGGTGGAGCTGTTGGTGGTGATCGCCATCATCGGCGTGCTGGTGGCCATGAGCATTCCCGCGGTGCAGGCCAGCCGCGAGTTGGGCCGCCGCGCAATCTGCCAGGCGAACCTGAGTGAGATCATGCTGGCCGTGCAAAGCTACGACAACGCGTTTGAAACGTTGCCGGCGGGAGTCGTCAATCCCGACGGCCCCATTCGCAACGAAGCCAGCGGCTTGCACCAGGGCTGGTTGATCCAGATGCTGCCGTATCTCGACGAGGGAGCGGCCTATCGCCTGGTAGACTTTTCCCAGAGCGTTTACGATCCGGCGAACGCGCGCGTGCGGGCCTTGTGGCCGCGCACCTTCATTTGTCCTTCGGAGCCGAACGACGAGCCGGGCACGAGCAACTATGCCGCCTGCCACCACGATGTCGAGGCGCCCATCGCGGCCGACAACCAGGGCGTCATGTTTCTCAATAGCGCCGTCACGCGACACGATATTCCCGACGGAGCGGCGTACACCATCTTTGTCGCCGAGAAGCGCGTTTGGCCGGGCGACTTGGGTTGGATGTCGGGCACTCGGGCCACGCTGCGCAACACGGGGCTGACGCCGAACCTGGCTGCTCCGGCCGCGCCCGCCGCCGGCGAGGCCGGTGCCGCCGCAGCAGAGGGAAACGACAGCGGGGCCGCAAGCAAGATCAACGATCCGGCCGCGGTGCTATATGTGGGCGGGTTCGGCAGCGCCCATGTCGATGGAGCGTTCGTCGGCTTTGGTGACGTCAGCGTGCGATACGTAACCGACGACATCGACGAAACGCTGTGGCAGCGGCTGGGAAATCGGGCGGACGGAAATCCGGTTAACATCGAACCTCAGACCGACTGACTCGCATCAGCTCGTCAGCCACCATTTGGGAAGAACATTTCATGGGGCGCACCTTTTCGATCGCCACAATGTTGTTGGTCATGGCCATTGTGGCCGTGGGCGCTGCCAGTCTGCGCGGACTGTGGCAGCGCGTGGAAGGTGGCGTGAACGACGCGGTGCTTGTGCCCGTGGTCGGCGGAGCCGTGGCGGGAGCGGTGTACGCTTTCATTTTGTCCGTGTGGACGTCGCGCGACCCGATTTACGAGCCGCTGGCCTGGCCGCGATTCGTACTGTGCACCATCTGCGGCTGGTTCCTGGGAACGGCCGCCGGCGCGCAGATGACGGCAACTGTCGATGGCGCAGTGCTGGCGTTGACCCCGCTGGTTGTGATTGGCAGCGCGGCGGTTGTAGCCTTCAACCAGCGACGTCAGGCCCGCCTGACGGCCGATCGCGCGGCACACGCTGCGAACGAGTCGCGCCCCACCGGCGACGATGCCCCGGCCGAGTCGGTCGCTCAGGCCTGATGGGCATCGCACTGGCCTGATGCGGTAACCTGACGAATTCGTAAGCTCCACCGCGACGCACCGGGGCGCAAGAAAAAACCCACTCGCGAGACCGCCACGAGTGGGACCGTGCGCCGTGGTAGCGGCGGAAGCGGTTTTTTTCGCCGGTTCAATCTGGTAGGGGATGTGAACCGGCAGATTGCGCCGCCCCGGTTAAGGGGCGGCTAGAGAACTGGCAAGCGACGCCGGTGTGCGGCGGAACCTGTGCAACGACATTCCAGTCCCCTATTCACTAGGTGCGAAAAGAACAGAAACCGGACACGCCGCCCTGTGGATTTGGCCGAAATCGGCGAATCCGGGGAAATGCATGGCAGATGGGGAAGGTTACCCGCATGCAGCACAATCCGGGCGCCGGGCTGCTGGCACTAAAAAAAACAGTTACGCGCGACTTTCGTCACGCGTAACTGGTTAACCTGGTCGCCGCGGCCGGTTATGTGAACCCGGCCAGCAGCGTGGGGTAGATTGTGGAAAACTTGTCGCTACTCGTTCGCGGGATAGTGCGAACCAACTAACGCACGATGCCGGCATCGCGGCGGGCCTTCTCAATCCACACGCGGGCCCGACCTTGCACCCGCTCCATCCGCTTGCCCCAGCCCGAGATCGGCTGTTGCAGTTCGGCCTCAACGGCCTGCTGGCGGGCATCGGTCGCGGCCTCGGGGCCGTACAGATCGTGCATCGCCAAAGCGCGATAGTAGTGGTACAGGGCGTTGTTCGGCTCAGCCGCCGAGGCAGCCTCGAAATCGCGGGCCGCGTCGTTCATTGAGCCGCGGCGATAGGCGTCCAAGCCACGCTCGAAATCCATCGAGCCGTCCGCTTCCGTTTGACGCATTCCGGCCAGCATGATCAGCGGGCGACGCACTGCGGCCGAGGTGTCTGCCGCGGGAGCCGGGGCCGCCTCGGGCGCCGGTCCGTCATAGATCACGTTGCCGCCGTCGCCGGTGACCGTCTCGCCGCCCTCGCAGCCGCTGCAACCGCCGACGCCGCACGAGCTGCCGCAACCATCGCACGAGCCGCCGCAGCCGCCGCAATCGGAGTAGCACGCGCCGCAACCGCTGCCGCACGAGCCGCAGCCGTCATAGCAGCCACCGCAGCCGGCCAGGCACGAGCCGCAGCCGCGCAGATATTGTTTCCAAGCACGATGCGCCGCATGGCGATGAATTTTTTTCGCACAGCCGTAGCCACAACCATAATCGTAGCCGCAGCCGCCACCACACCCGTAGCCGTAACCACAGCCACCGCCGCAGCCAATGCCGCAGTAGCCGTAGCCGGAATAGCAACCGCTGGCCACATAGGGAATCACGCAGCCACCACAGGGACCGCAGCCAGGATAGTACACGCCGAACCAGGCTGGCACCGAGCGGTAACGGTGACAGAAGGCCTCGGCGCTGGTGGATACGGCGGCGACCATCACGGCCGCCATCGCAAGGGCAGCCCCGAAACGTGTCTTCGACATGATGTGGTTCCCTATCAAATTTGTGCCAGCGGGGAATTGATATCAGCGCAATCGCAGTATCGTCGCGCGCGCTTGCCAGCCTTCACCGGGGAGCGAATGAGTGCCGGTTGTGCCGGATGCGGGGGGCCGCTCGCGCCGTGCGCAGCGGATGCGCCGGCTTGATGGACTCTGTCTGCCGTGACAGTTGCTCCGCTGTCGGCCGCGCGGCCAACGGCGGCACGGCTAACGGCCGATAACGCAAAAGAATCAAACGCTAGGTACAAACGGATCAGGCGATTGCGAGCGAATCGCCTACTCAGCTAAGGAATGCACGGATGCGCATCTCGCGATCGCTGGTTTGGACGTGGGTGTTTTGCACCATTGGGGTCTCCAGCCAGTGGCTGCGCGGCGACGAACCGCAGCCCTCGCCGCTCGAAAACGGCGACATCTATAGCCTCTGCGGCGGCGACTGCTGCCCCGAGACCTGCTGCAGCGACGAGTGCTGCGACTGCACGTGCGATTGTCACCGGCTGTTGGGCATGCTGCCCAGCGATCATTGTTTCGACAGCTTTGTCAGCCCGCTGTCGAACCCGTTCTTCTTCGAAGACCCCCGGCAGTTGACCGAGGTGCGGGGCATCTTCCTGGATAACAGCCTGCCGAACAGCATCGGCGGTGGCGACGTGCACGTGTGGGCCGCGCAGCTGCGCGGGCGATTGACCAAGAACTTCAGCGTGATCGCGCCGCGGTTAGGCTACTTTCAGGTTAATGAACCCGGCGGCGCGCCGGTGGGCTTCCCGTCGGCGCCGGTGGGTTTCAAGTACACGTTTCTGCGCGATGTCGAACGGCAGTTCCTGGTCTCCGGCGGCATCACCTACTTCATTCCCGAGAACTTGAACAATTTCGAGCTGCCCAGCGACGGCGACTTCCACTTCTTTCTGACCGGCGGCAAGCAGATCTTCGACCGCGGTCACTGGCTCAGTGCCACGGGGTTCCGCATCCCGCTGGATAGAAACTGGGGCACGCAGTTCTGGTACTGGTCGAACCAATGGGACTATGAAGTCGTCGACCGCTGGTACGGACTGCTCGGCATCAACTGGTTCCACTGGATGAGCAGCTCGAACAATATTGGCGCCGACATCACAGGGCTCGACTTGCTCAACGTTCCGGCCGGCGGCGTGGCGGGCACGAACGTGGTTTCGGCCCTGGCCGGTGTGAAATGGAAGCCCCGTCCCAATGTGGAGATTGGCACCGGCTTCGAGTTTCCGCTGACCAACCGCGAAGACATCTTGCGGAACCGCTTGTACGTCGACGCGATTCTGCGGTACTAGGCCGGGCACGCCACGGCTTTGCCGAGAGACGCAGTGCGGGCGGCGCCTGGCGGCGCAATGCGAGTATCGCGCAACGCACCAAGACGATAGGCCCGGCCGGCGCCGGGCGTTGGTCGTGCGTGAGCCAGATTCGATCCGACGACCGTCCGACGGACGGGGTCTGCCGTCTGCGATGTGTCGTTCGCCAGGCTGTGCCAGTTCAGGCCGCTACTGCGCGGGCCTCACGGCCACATAGGCCCCCATCTCCGTGAGGAACTTTGCCACCAGCTCGTGGTTCTCTTTCGAGTTGCGCACCAGCACATAGTTGCCGGCAGCGTAAATCGGCGGGATGCCGTAGGGGCCACAGCAGTCCGATCCGCCCGGAATGCAATTTGGAATCAGGCATACCAGTTGCTGCGGGCAGAAGCCGGGTTCAATGCGATACGACTTGGTAAGCGGAGCCTGGCAGATGGCCATGCTGACCGTGCTCGGTCCGCAGCAAGCTCCGGGCGTTGCGGCGGCGGCGAGCGAAGAGCCGGCCACGATTGCCAGCAAGCTCCAAGCGCCAATCCTTGCAGTTGATGTCACGTTCGTTCTCCTGTGCGACGAGGCGGGAAAGTTGTCGGCGGGATACGCAACTCTACCACCAAAATCTCTCGCACCACGGGAAAACGCGAGCGGGCGCCGTTTGCCGCGCAACTATGCACGTCGCGCCCGGCGCGCGGAAAACTACGCGCGTTGTTCGGCGTGCGGAGTCTCTGAGTCCTGGGCAAGGTCTGCCGCCTCGAGCACGGCCAGGTACGGCAAATTGCGAAAGGCGTCCTGATAATCCAGCCCGTAGCCGACCACAAAAGCGTCGGGAATCTCAAACACCACGTGATCCGGCCGAATGGCAACTTCCTGCCGACCTTCCTTGAGCAGCAGCACCGCGGATCGAATGGTGCGCGGGCTCAGGGCCCGCATCGTGTTCAACAGTCCCGCCAGCGTGTGTCCGGTGTCGAAGATATCGTCGATGATCAGCACGTCGCGATCTTCGATATCCAGCAGCATGGAATCGTCGATTTCCAGTTCGCCCGGCCGCGTGGCTCCACCCCGATAGCTGCGCGTCTGGATCACGCCGACCCGGAGCGGCAGATCGATCCGCCGGATCAAGTCGGCCAGCAAGACGACGCTGCCGGTCAAGACGCCGATGATCGTCAGCGATCGGCCCGCATAGAGGCTGGAAATCTCGTCGGCCAGAGATTGCACGCCTCGATCGATCGCACGCGCGTCTAAGAGCTGCTTCATTGCCGGGTACTCACTTGAGGAGGAAATCGAACGGCCAAGTCGCATTGTAGACGGTGCGACGAAAAACAACAGCGGCCAGAGCGCCGATCGGCCGTGGGGGCGCGCTCGCCCAAGCGCAACAGCCCGGCAAATTGTGGGTCCCGTGCCGCGGGCCAATCATCGACGAGACGCTTGCAAAATGTTAGAAATGCCGTTTCGCACTGTTGGCCGCCATTGCCGGAAGACGGGACGACGTTATGAGTGAATCGATTGCCCGGGCCATCGACCATGCCGTATTGCACCCCACGCTGACCGAAGCGCAATTGCGCGAGGGCTGCGAACTGGCGTTGAAATTGGGAACTGCTTCGGTGTGCATCAAGCCGTATGCCGTGCCGCTGGCGGCCCAGCTGCTGGCCGGTTCGCCGGTCGCGGTCTGTACGGTGATTGGCTTTCCGCACGGTTCGCACGCGACCGACGTGAAGCGCTACGAAGCGGAGCTCGCTTGTCGCCAAGGTGCTGGCGAACTGGATATGGTGGTCAATGTGGGCAAGGCGCTCGATCGCGACTGGGCCTATGTGGAGGCGGATATTCGGGCCGTGGCGGACGTCGCTCACGAGCATGGCGGCCTGGCCAAGGTGATCTTCGAGACGGAGTTCTTGCCGGACGATGACGTGAAAATCGAACTGTGCCGAATTTGCTCGCGGGCAGGCGCTGATTTTGTAAAGACTTCGACCGGCTTTGGCTACATTGCGCGGCCGCAAGGCGGCTTTGGCACCATTGGCGCCACGGACCACGACATCAAGCTCATGCGGGCCCACGCCGCGCCGCACGTGGGAGTCAAGGCGTCGGGCGGGGTGCGCACGTATCAAGACGCCGTGCGCGTGATGGCGCTGGGTGCCACGCGCATCGGCACCAGCTCCACGGCGGCCATCGTCGCCGGCCAGCATGCCGAAGTGCCCCAACCGTGCGCCGAGCCAGGTTATTGATTTCTCGTTTTGTCAGATAGATCGCCCGCCGCGCCGCGTTGCAGATGCGGCGCGAATCTCCGTTCGCCAGGGAGTCATCCGTGCAGCACCTTGTGGGTCAGATTGAAGACGCCTGTGAGTTTATTCGCCAATCGTGCGATCGGGTGCCGAAGGTAGGCATCATTTTGGGCACGGGTCTGGCCACGTTCACCGAACAGATCGAGCAGCAGTCGGTGCTGGGCTACAAAGACATTCCGCATTTTCCCAAGGCCACGGCCCTGGGACATAGCGGGCGGCTGGTTTGCGGCACCGTCGCCGGCGTGCCGGTGGTGACCATGGAAGGTCGGTTTCACTTGTACGAGGGCTATCCCCTTTCGCAAATCACGCTGCCGGTGCGCGTGATGAAGGCGCTGGGCGTGGAAGTGCTCATTGTCTCGAACGCCAGCGGCGGCTTGCATCCTAATTTGTCGGTCGGCGACATCCTGGTGATCGACGACCACATCAACCTGATGGGCGCCAATCCGCTGGTGGGCATCAACGACGATCGACTGGGGCCGCGCTTTCCGGACATGAGCGCACCCTACGACAGCCGGCTGATTGCACGCTCCCTGGAAATTGCGCGCCGCGAAAATTTTGCCGCGCGGGCCGGCGTGTACGTGGCGTTGTGCGGGCCGAATTACGAGACGCGCGCCGAGTATCGATTCTTGCGCATAATCGGCGGCGACGTGGTGGGTATGTCGACCGTGCCCGAAGTCATCGTGGCCGTCCATTGCGGGCTGCGCGTGCTGGGGTTGTCGGTCGTCACCAACGAGTGCCGGCCCGACGCGTTACAAGCCACCGACGGGCAGCGCGTGATCGACGCCGCGAAAACAGCCGAGCACAAGATGCGCAAGATCGTGCTGGGAATCCTGGCGGACCTGGCCTCGAATGGCAACGGGCACGTGCCGAACGGCAGTAGCGCGGCGCTGGCGACCGAGGCTTGAAAGTGTAGAAACATTGGCGGAACGCCCCCGGCCCTGAAACATCAGCACTGGCGGACAAGCCGCCAGTGGCACCCGCGCGGTGACAGCCCTCGCCCCCAGAATAAATTGAATGAACGCTGCTGACCTCATTGCCCGTAAACGAGATGGTCAGGCGCATTCGGCCGAGGAGATCGAGGCCCTGGTGCGCGGCTACACCAGCGGCGATGTGCCCGACTATCAAATGTCGGCCTGGGCGATGGCCGTCTTCTGGCGCGGAATGAATCCCGAGGAAACCGTGGCGCTGACGCGGGCCATGCTCACCTCGGGCAAAACGCTCGAGGCGAGCGACACGTCGCGACGCGTCGACAAGCACTCCACAGGCGGCATCGGCGACAAGACGTCGTTCATCCTGGCGCCGCTCTTGGCCTGCTGCGGGCTGGCAGTGCCCATGATCTCCGGCCGCGGACTGGGGGCCACCGGCGGCACGCTCGACAAGCTGGAATCGATCCCCGGTGCCCGCGCCGACCTGACGCGGCACGAAACGGCCGAGATCGTGACCCGCGTGGGCTGCGTGATCACCGGCGCCACGGCCGACCTGGTGCCCGCAGATCGCAAGCTCTACGCCCTGCGCGACGTGACGTCGACCGTGGCCTCGATTCCGCTGATCACGGCAAGCATTCTGAGCAAGAAGCTGGCCGAGCGATTGTCGGCACTAGTGCTCGATGTGAAGTACGGCTCTGGCGCGTTCATGAAGACCCACGCGCGGGCCCGAGCACTGGCCGAGTCGCTGGTCGAAGTGGGCACGCTGTCTGGCGTGGAGACGACCGCGCTCGTAACGTCGATGAACCAGCCCTGCGGCCGCATGGTGGGCAACGCGGTGGAAATCGACGAGTCGCTCGAAGTGCTGGGCGGCGCAGGGCCCGACGACCTGCGCGAGCTGACGCTGGCCTTGGCCGGCGAAGTGCTGGCCATGAAGGGCCTGGCCAAAGACGCGGGCGCTGCCCGGGCCACGCTCGTCGACCATTTGAAATCCGGCCGGGCCGTGGCCCGGTTTCGCGAAATGATCGCCGCGCAAGGCGGCGATCTCGACGCGCCGCGGCCCCGCGCGCCCCTCACCACTTTGACCGCCGAGCGCGATGGCTGGCTGACCGCGATCGATGCCGAACGGTTGGGACTGGCGATCGTGGAGATGGGTGGCGGGCGGAAAAAGCTGGGCGACAAGATCGATCACAGCGTCGGTCTGGAAATGCTCGTGCGCTTAGGCGATCGCGTGGAGCGCGGCCAGCCACTGGTTCACATCTTCGCCGGGCCCGCGGCCAGAGCCAGCGGGCAGCCACTCGTCAAAAGCGCCCTGGTCATCGGCGACGTGGCAGGACACGACGAGCCGCTGGTGTCCGAGACCATTCGTGCGACCGATATCGTGACGGCCGAGCGCCGCCGCGAGTTAGTGGATGCCGCGTTGGCGGTGTCGCGCCACGCGCACGCCGTCTACTCGAATTTTCACGTAGGCGCGGCACTGTTGGCCGAGTCGGGGCGCATCTACACGGGCACCAACGTCGAGAACAAATCGTACGGCATGACGATCTGCGCCGAGCGCACGGCGTTCTCCGCGGCGATTGCCGCCGGCGAAAAGCGGTTCAAGATGTTGGCCATCGCCTCGCCCGGCGGAGTCACCCCCTGCGGGGCCTGCCGGCAGTTCGCCGCCGAGTTCTGTGAGGAGTTGCCCGTGCTGCTGGTGGACAGCGCAAATCCGTCGCGGGTCGAACTTGCCTGGCTGAGCGCGCTTTTGCCCGGGCGATTCGAATTCCAAGGCCGTGCGTCAGATAAGTAGCCCGGCGACGCAGGCCGTCATGAAGCAGGCCAGCGTGCCGCCCAGCATGGCCCGCATTCCCAGTTGCGCCAGGTCGGTGCGCCGGCCCGGGGCCATGCCGCCGATGCCGCCCAACTGAATGCCAATCGAGGAGAAATTGGCAAAGCCGCACAGCGCGTAGGTAAGAATGGTTTCCGAGCGCTCGCTCAAGTGAACCGTCGAATTGGGGCCGATCCATTCGGCCATTCGCTCGTAGGCCACCAGCTCGTTGGTGACCATGCGCAGGCCCAACAGTTCACCCACCTTGAAGCAATCGGCCGGTTCCACGCCCATCAATAGCGCAATGGGGGCGAACAGGTAGCTCAGCGCAATCGTGAGCGACCATTCCCAGCCGAATTGTGCGCCGACCCAACCGATGAGGCCGTCGCACATCGTCACCAGTGCCAAAAATGCAATCAACATGGCCGCCACGTTGATGGCCAGCTTCATGCCTTCGGCCGCCCCGATCGCGGCCGATTCGATCAGATTCGTACCGATCTCTTCCACCTCCAGCGTGATCGAGTCGGGCGCCAGCGTGGGCTCGGTTTCGGGCACGATGATTTTCGAGATCAGCAACCCGGCCGGCGCCGACATGACCGACGCCGCCACGAGGTGGCCGGCATCGATGCCCATGCTCACGTACGCGGCCAGCACGCCGCCGGCAGTGGAGGCAAAACCCGGAACCATGGTGGCCATCAACTCGGAGCGCGTCATGGTGGGGATATACGGACGCACGACGAGCGGCGCCTCGGTTTGACCGAGAAAGATGTTGGCCGCGGCTGCCAGGCTCTCCGGCCCGGTAGTGCCGAGCGTGCGTTGCATCAGAAAGCCGAATCCCACCACCACGGCCTGCATCACCCGCAGGTAATACATCACCGCCATCAGCGAGGAGAAGAAGATGATCGTGGGCAGCACCTTGAAGGCGAAGAAAAACTCGCGAAATCGCTCGCCGAACACGAACTCACTGCCGGCGTCGACATAGCTCAGCAGCACCGTGAACCATCCGCCGATGTGTTCGAACAGTGCACGACCGGGGCTCGTTTTGAGCACCAAGACGGCGAAAATCAACTGCAAGACCACCCCGCCCACCACCACCCGCAGGCTGATGCGCTTTTTGTGTTCGCTCATCAGCCACGCCAAACCGATCATTGCAAACAGGCCGACGAGGCTGACGAGTCGTTCCATGCTGGGCTTAGATGTGGCAGAGATGAAAAACGTGCGGAAGTGCGCGGGCACCGGACGCGGCAAGCGCGTGTCGGCTCAGGTTGTCACAAACCGGATTCGCATTAAACTTTAGGGCCGCACAAATTCAAGCCGGGATCGGCGCCCTTTACAATAGGCACGCCGATCGCTCACGGATATCTCACAATTGAGCCCCCATGTCTGATGCGCCAACCCGCGCGACGGAAGTTCCCATCGCTTTGGCGATTCTCGACGGCGCATTGGCCCAAGGGCTGATTCTCCCCTCCGCCGGCGAGAACATTCGCCGTTGGCTCCTCGACCAGCGCTATCGCGAGCAAGCCCCGGAAGTGGCACGGCACCTGGCCGAGGGGCGCTGGCCGATCCTCAACGACGTGTTCTACACCACCATTCCCTTCGGCACGGCCGGGCGTCGCGGGCGGATGTACCCGATCGGTTCGAACGCCATTCACGAACACACGATCGGCGAAAGCGCCCAGGGGCTGGCCGACTACGTGCGGCAGCTCAATTGCTCAAAGGCAGCTCTTAGTTGCGCCATTGGCTACGACACGCGGCATCGCTCGCGCGAATTTGCCGAGCTCTGTGCCGAAGTGATGGCCGCGGCCGGCTTCCGCGTTCATTTTCTCGACGGGCCGCGCAGCACGCCGCAGTTGGCGTTCACGGTGCGGCACTTCGGCTGCCAATGCGGAATCATGATTAGCGCCAGCCACAATCCGCCGCAAGACAACGCCATCAAGGTGTTCTGGTCCAGCGGCGGACAATTGCGGCCGCCGCACGACCTGGGAGTGATCGCGTGCGTCGAGCGGGTGCGCGCTGTGCTGCGAGAGCCGTTCGAGCAGGCCTTGGCCCGCGGTGCGATCGAGTATTGCCAGGAGCAGATCGATAGACCATTTCGCCAGGCGGTGCTGGCCTGTGCGTTTGCCGGTCCGCGCGCGCTGCGCATTCTCTATTCGCCGCTGCACGGCGTGGGCGCGACGTCGGTCCTCCCCGTGCTTGAAGCAGACGGGTTTCGCGATGTTGAGCTATTCGCGCCGCACGCCACCCTCGACGGCGACTTTCCGAATGTGCCGGGCCACATTGCCAACCCGGAAAGCCCGGCGGTGTTCGACAGCCTGATCGAGCGGGCGAACCAGACCGGTGCCCACCTGGTGCTGGCCAGCGATCCAGACGCCGACCGCATCGGCTGCGCGGCGCCCGGGCGGCCGGGCGAACCGTGGCGCGTGTTCAGCGGCAATCAGATCGCGGTGTTGTTGGCGGATTTTATCTTTTCACGGCGCGCGGCGGCCGGTTCATTGAGCCCGGACGACTACACGATCACCACGCTGGTGACCACGGGCATGCTGCGCGCCGTGGCAGAGCACTACGGCGTGCGCGTGTTCGAGAACGTGTTCACCGGCTTCAAGTGGATCGGCAGCCTGATGGATGAGCTGGGGCCGGAACACTTTCTGTTCGGAGCGGAGGAGGCCCACGGCTATCTGGTGGGCAACTACGGGCGCGACAAGGATGCCGCCGGCGCCGCGATGTTGCTGGCCGAGCTGGCGGCCGATTGCCAAGCGCGCGGCCTGTCGCTGTGGGACCACTTGCTCGACCTGTACCGCCGCGTGGGCTATTTCGCCGAGGCCGCGGTGAGTCGCACGTTTGCCGGCGCTGCCGGCATGGCCGCCATGCAAGCCACGATGGAGCGCTTGCGGCGGCAACCGCCGGCATCGCTGGCCGGCATGCGTGTGGCGCGCGTGCGCGACTACCTTGAAGATCGCAACATCCGCCCGAAATCGCTCGGCCAGGTGATCGAGGGCCGCGAATGCGACCTGCTGTTCTTCGATCTCGAATCGCCGGGCAATGCGGCGGCCGTACGCCCCTCGGGCACGGAGCCAAAGCTGAAGTGCTATCTCTTCGCCCGGCGGCCGACGGGATCAGACTGCGCGGGCGAATCCCAGCGACAAGAAGTGGCCCAGCAACTGGCGCGCATGCGAGTCGATCTGTGGACCGCCGCGGGGCTTACCGAGAGTTAATGCCGGCACGACGGCCGCCTGGATTTTACCCGCGCGGCAGCGTGTTGAACGTGCGGTCGCCGGCGTCGCCCAGGCCGGGAACGATGAACTTCTGGTCGTTCAGCTCCGGGTCGATCGCCGCCACGAAGATGCGCGTCTCCGGATGCCGGGTCTCGACTTCGCGAATGCCCTCTTCCGACGCGATGACCGACAGCACTTTGACCGTCGGCACGCCCCATTCGGCCAGGGTGGCCAGCGCGGCCACCACCGAACCGCCCGTGGCCAGCATCGGATCGAGCACCAGGGCCACGTCCACCGGCTCGCTCGACGGCAGACGGCTGTAATACTCCACCGGCTGCATGGTGTGCTCGTCGCGATAGATCCCCAAATGCCACACTTCGGCCTGCGGGATCAAACCAAGCACCGGGTCGACCATGCCCAGGCCGGCGCGCAAGATCGGCACCAGGCCGATGCGCTGCCGCAGTTCGCTGCCGGCCGTGAGGCACAGCGGCGTTTGCACTTCGATGGTCCGCTCGCTGAGGTCTTTGGTCGCCTCGTAGGCCAGCAGCACCGCCAATTGCTGGATGAGCTGGCGGAACGCTGCGGGCGGAGTCGCCGCGTCGCGCAGTTGCGAAACGTAGTGCCGCACCAGCGGATGACGCACTTCGGTCGTCGCGCGGCGCGTGTCGGACTTGAGCGTGGGAGAAGCCATGGGACGGCAGATTCCTTTTTGACACCCCCGGCAGGCGTTCCCGCGGGTTGGTTGAAGATCGTCGTCATACGTCCGCCGGTCAGGCTGGCAGCGGCCGCTTGCCGCGCAGAAAATCGGCGTCCGCCTGACGATCATTTTCTGTGCGGCGGCAGCAACGGCATTCTAGCGCGCCTGCGGTTGATTGCAAGCGGGCGCGCGGGCCTCGTTCTGGCGTTCGCGCCCGCACTTGCAGACCCACACGATAGGGCGGGTTGCGGGGCGATTTCACGGATTTTGCCGCGCTGCGCGACCGAGCGGCCGGGCATGCGTGAGCTAGACTTTGCTGTGCCTCCAGCGCGCCGCATTGTGCGGAACAACCGGCACAAGCGGCCGCAAGATGAGTCCGCGTTTCACGAGTGAGGATTCGCAATGACCACCGCCACGTCGCAAGATACTCGCGAGAATTTACTGGCCGCGCTGATGTCGGACGACACGTTTCGTCCCACCGAGCCCCATTCGCTCGAGGAGGCCGGCCTGCCCAATTCACTGGTCGAATCGCTCGTCTGCAAATACTTAAGCGTGGTCGGCGTCAGCACGGGTCGGGCGATTGCCAATCAGCTATGTCTGCCGTTCGGCTTGCTGGAAGGACTGTTTCACGATCTGCGCACGCGGCAAATCATCGTGCACACCGGTTCGGCGCCCCTGAGCGACTATAGCTACAGCCTCACCGAACAGGGCCGCAGCCGGGCCCAAGCCTATCTCGAAGCTTGCGGTTACAACGGGCCGGCGCCCGTGCCGCTGGAAGAATATGTGCTCTCGGTCGAGGCCCAATCGATTCGAGCCGAGGCGCCCAAACGCAGCCAATTGGCCGACGCCTTTGCCGACATCTCGGTCAACACCGAGCTGTTCGAAAGCCTGGGGCCGGCGGTGAACTCGGGCGCGGGGCTGTTTCTGTATGGCTCGCCGGGTAACGGCAAGTCGACCCTGGCACGCCGCATTACCATGTGCTTTGGCCAGCACATCTGGATTCCCCGCACGCTCATCGAAGACGGCCAGGTCATCAAGCTGTTCGACACGGCCTACCACGAAGTGATCGAGAATCCGGCTGAAACCCTGATGCGAACCGCGAACTTCGATCGCCGCTGGGTCAAGATTCGCCGGCCAACCGTCGTGGTCGGCGGCGAGCTCACCATGGACGGTCTGGAAATCCGCCACGATCCGCGGGCCAACGTGAGCGAAGCGCCCCTGCAACTCAAGAGCAATTGCGGCTGCCTGCTGATCGACGACTTCGGCCGGCAGCGGATCGAACCGGCCGAGTTGTTAAACCGCTGGATCGTGCCGCTCGAAGCCCGCAAAGACTTTTTGACGCTCAGCACCGGCAAGAAGCTGCAGGTGCCGTTCGAGCAGTTGATCATTTTCTCGACGAACCTGGAGCCGAGCGATCTGGTCGACGAGGCGTTTCTCCGCCGCATTCCCTACAAGATCGAGATCGGCGACCCGGACGAAGCCGAGTTCCACCACCTGTTCAAGCTGTACGCCAAGTCGTTTGGCTGCGAGTACGACAAGGAGGCGGTGGAGCACTTGTTGAATCGGCACTACCGCGACGGCAAGCGTCCGCTGCGTCGCTGCCACCCGCGCGATCTGCTGAATCAGATTCGCAACTATTGCGCGTACAACGACCTGCCGCTGGAAATGCGGCCGGAGTACTTCGACGGCGTCGCGCACAGCTACTTCACCGTCGTGGTCACCAAGCGGTAAGTATCGCGCTCGCACCACTGCGTAGGGTGATGAATGGCGCGTTGAATGTCGCGCTATGCGCGCCGAAGGCCGGAATGCCAACAGCGCTAATGCACCCGTGCCCAGCAGCACCATCCTTGCCCCGCCCGACGCTACGCCCCTTGGGCACACTCTTCCTGGCAAGCGTCGGGCACGAGCAAGTAGTCGGTGGTCAGTGTGTCCGGCTGCGGCGCCGCGTCGCGAATGCGCACCGGCTGCGAGAGGGACAACAGGCTGTCGCAGTTCAGTAGCCCCAGCGGACGACCGTCCTGCACCACGACGGCCCAGGCCAGGGGATCTTGATTGAAAAAGTCCATCAGCGTCGCCAGCTCTTCGCTGCTTTGGAAGCTGCGGACGTCGCACATCGCGTCGCGCACCTGGCGTGCGGTGTGACCACCGGCCGTTTGGACCGCGACTTGATCTTGTTTGAACAGGCCCTGCAGCTTGCCGCCCGCGTCAACGACGGGCGCCACTTCCAGGTGCGAGCGACGCAGCAGCTCCGCGGCCGCCTCGACCGACTCGCCGGGCTGCAGGAACAAAGAGCACGGCGTGAGCACGTCGCGCGCGATAGTGCGCTCGAACAGCCGGCCGGCCGTGCTGCCCAAGTGCGCTTCGCCGGCAAACTCGTTATAGCGCACCACGCAATTCCGGCCCGAGGATTTGGCGCTGGCCAGGGCCGCATTCGCCTGCTCCAGAAGCTGGCCCGGCGTTTCCGCCGAATCGCAACAGGCGATACCGAAGCTGGCGGTGAGTTGGCAGGACGCTTTGCCGGCGGTTACCGGTCGAGCGGCCAGCGCCTGGCCTGCGCGCTCGGCCCAGGCACACGCTTCGGCCGCATTGGCGCCCGGCAGGACCGCTGCGAAACGGTCGCCGCCGAGGCTATAGATCGTGGCGTCGCGCGGGTCATCGCCGCGGGACTGCAACAGCTCCGCGACCGCCGCCAACACGCTGTTGGCGCCGGCCACTCCCAGCAATCGCCGCGTCGCGCCAAAAAAATCAAGATCAAACGCGGCGCAGGCTACGCGCGGCAGCGCGCCGCCAGACGTCCAGGCCCGGCGCAGCTCGGCCACCAGCGCCGGCCGGCCGTGCAGGCCGGTCACCGTATCGACGGGCTCCTGCTGCCGGGCGCGGCGATCGAACTCGAGCACCCGGGCCGCGGCGCGCAACCGCGCCAACAGTTCGCCAAAGCAAACGGGCACGACCAGAAAATCGTCGATGCCGGCTTCGAGCCCTTCTTGCAGCTGGGTTTCTTCCGGCTGGCGCACCAGCAGGAATTTGAACGGGCGCGTAGGCGCGGCCGGCTCGCACAACAAGCGGCACAGCGCCCAGCGATCGCGGCTGGCCAGGTTTTCGTCCACCAGCGCCACTTGCGCCCGGCCGGTTTCCAGAGCCGCCAACGCAGTTTGTGGCGTGCCCGCCTCCAATGTGCGGTAACCGGCCATGTTGAGAAAATGCGACAGCTCGCGCGACAATTCCCCGTCTTCCGTTACAACCAGAATTCCCAGCGCGTGGGCAGGTTCGAGATGTTCCATCGAATGGGATCCTCGCAGCAAGACAGGTACACCTGGTCCGGCGCCGCACGAGCGCTCACCGGGATGACCGGCATCGCCAGCTTAGCTCATAAACGTCGAGAGCGCCCCGAATAAGCTAGGCTTTCGTTGCCTATCTGGAACAATTCGTCGGACGGCGCAAAAACACGATCGTCCCCGCTGACATCCGCACTACGGACCGCGAGAAACCATGCGCACTCAAATCCTCGACGAGCCGGTCGTTGCGACGCCGTGGCTGGAACACGCCGCGGACAACGAGCGACTCGAGAAGACGCCGGTGGAGTCCGTGCCGTTCAAGATCGGTCGCAAAGAGAGTTGCGACCTGTCGATCGATTCGACGCGCGTCTCCCGCGAGCACGCCGTGATCACACGGCACGGCAAGAAGTATCACCTGCACGATCTGGGCAGCACCAACGGAACGTTCCTCAACGGCCAGCGCATCGAAGAAGCCGTGCTGAGCGACGGCGATCAGATCATGTTTGCCGAAATGGAGTTCACATTTTATTCGGGCGCAGCGTCCGTGGAGCGCGAAGCGGCCACCCAAGTCATGGATGAGACCGTGCCGGCCGGCGCCGATCCCGTGTGGCACACCATCTTGGCCGTGCGGCGAATTCACGAAGTGGTCACGCGGCGCGGGCTGCGCGTGCTGTATCAGCCGATCATCGAGTTGGAAACCGGCAATCACGTTGGCTACGAGGCGCTGCCGACCAGCGGCGAGGGCGAGGCGCCCGAGCCGCGCTGCCACCAGTGGACCGGCGGCTTGGAGTGCCGCGCGGCAGCTCGGCTGCGACAGCTGGCGCGCCGCATGGCTGCTGAAGAGGCCGCCGTGCTGCCCGAGGGCCAGCTGCTGGTGGCCGTCACCGCCGCGGAATGCGACACGCCTTCGCTCGTGGGCCAACTCTGCCAACTGCGCGAGATCCTGGGCGGCAAGCAGTCGCTCGTCGTCGAGATCCCCGAAGAAGCGGTGCGCGATGCCGCCGAGTTTCACGAACTGCGCAGCGCGCTGCACGAATCGAACATCAAATTGGCGTACGACGGTTTCGCGGGCGGCAAGGCGCAAGTGATCGAGCAGAAGGCCATCGCGCCCGACTATCTCAAGCTCGCGCCGTCCCTGTTGCGGAGTATTCGCCGCGGACACGACCGCCAGCGACAAGTGCAAATGATGGTCCGCGCCAGCCAGGAGATTGGCGCCGCGGTGATCGCCACCGGCGTGGATCACGAAACCGACTTGGAAATCTGCCACACACTGGGCTGCGCCTTGGTGCAGGGCGAACTGTTCGGCGTACCGCAACCGGCCTCGGCCTGGACGCAAAGCAGCCGCACGTCTCGCAAAGCCGCGGTCACGGCCTCTTAAGAATCCATCATGTCGATTGCGCCCCGAACTGCTGAGCCGATTCCCGGATACGTCCTCAAGGAGCGTATCGGTGTCGGCGGCTATGGCGAAGTGTGGAGCGCGCAAGCGCCCGGCGACCTGGCCAAAGCCGTCAAGTTCGTTTACGGCCACTTTGACGATCTGCGCGCGGCGCGCGAGCTGAAGGCGCTGCACCGCATCAAAGAAGTGCGCCATCCCTTTTTGCTCTCGCTCGAACGGTTCGAGATCGTCGACGGCCAGCTGATCATCGTCACCGAACTGGCCGACATGAGTCTCAAGGACCGGTACGAGCAAGTCCGCACCGAAGGCCTGGGCCACATCCCGCGCGAAGAATTGCTGGGCTACATGCGCGATGCGGCCGACGCGCTCGACTATATGAGCGATAACTACTCGCTGCAGCACCTCGACGTCAAACCCGAGAACCTGCTGCTCGTGGGCCATCGCGTGAAAGTGGCCGACTTTGGGCTCGTGAAAGAGCTGCAGGACGTGACCAGCTCGATGATGGGCGGTTTGACGCCCGTGTACGCCTCGCCCGAGGTTTTCGATGGCCGGCCCAGCCAGCGCAGCGATCAATACAGCCTGGCTATCGTCTATCAGGAAATGCTGACCGGCGTGCTGCCCTTCCCGGGCAAAACGGCGGCGCAATTGGCCTCGCAGCACATTCATGCTCGGCCGCGGCTGACGCCCTTGCCGCACAACGAGCAGCCGATCATCGCCCGCGCGCTCTCCAAGGATCCGGCCCAACGGTTTCCCAGTTGTCGGGCCATGGTCGACGCAATCGCCAACGCAGACAAACTGCGTCCCGGACATCTGTCGGGCGATCGGTCGAAGCCGCGCGCCGATCCCGCCGGTGAAACAAAGCCGATGCGCTCGCGCTCGGGCGACACCGAGCACGATTGGCAGCACGGCGGCAAAGTGGAGGCGGCGCCGCATTCACCCAACAACAAGACCATGTTGATGGGCGAGGACGCCGGCGGTGCCGCCGAGGAGCACAGCCGCGACCCGATTGCCGACACCGGCACTTGCCCGGTGCTGCCGCCGCACGCGCCGGTAGACGCGGCCCGCGACCTGCCGCCGCTGGAACTGACGGTCGGCGCGACCCAGCTGCGCCCCACGTTGTTCATCGGCGTCGGTGGCACCGCGACGCGGGCCCTACGGCAATTGCGGCGCCAATTGCACGATCGGCTCGGCCCGGCCTCGGCGCTTCCGGCCATACAGATGCTGCTGCTGGATACCGACGCGCGGAACCTGTTTCAAGCCACGCAAGGTGATTGCGAGACGGCGCTGTCGGACCGCGAAACG
Source organism: Pirellulales bacterium (assembly GCA_050250435.1). Taxonomy (GTDB): domain Bacteria; phylum Planctomycetota; class Planctomycetia; order Pirellulales; family PALSA-1355; genus JBFWOR01. The sequence goes on from JBFWOR010000004.1 coordinate 366,185, forward strand.
CTGCCCATGCCGCTGCGCAACGCGCGAGACTATACGGGCGATGCCGCCCATAAGCTGCAGTGGCTCAGCCGTCGCTGGCTGTACAACATTCCCCGCTCGCTGCAGACCGAAGGCCGCCGGCCCTTGGGCCGCCTGGCGCTGGTAGACCACTCCGAGCGCGTGATGGAACGGCTGCGCACGGTGCTGGCTTCGATCACCAGTCCCGAAGCGATCGCCGCGACCACGCAGGCCACGGGCCTCGAATTCAGCTCACAGGTGCCGCGAGTATTCCTGATCTCGTCGATCTCCGGCGGCACGGGCGGCGGCATGGTGCTCGATCTGGCGTATGCCATTCGCACCGTCCTGGCCGATTTCGATCTCGACGACGACGGCGTGTGCGGCATTCTCACGCACTCCACGGATCGCACTCCCACGACTGCCGACCTGGCCATCGCCAACGCCTACGCCTGCTTGAGCGAGTTGTATCACTATGGCGGGCCGGGCTGCTATCCGGGCGAGCCCGCCTGCGGCTTGCCTTCCTTCGCCGCATTCGAAGGAACGTTTCCCCATGCGTATCTCGTGCACCTGGGCGAGAATTTGAACGACCAGCAATTCGACCTGGCGATTGGCTCGCTGGCGAGCTATCTCTACCTGAACTCGGTAACTTCGGCGGCGGCAGCGTTCGATGAAGGCCGCCGGCAATTGTCCGAGGCGACCGAGCGCGGCAGCTTGCGCACCTTTGGTTTGCTGCGGGTGGGCAGCCTGCAAACGGCATTGCCGGCGCTGGCCACGGAGCGGTTGTGCTGCGAAGTGGTCGACCGCTGGCGCGGAATGGCCACGGAGCCCGCGCGGGCCGCCGTGGGACCGCTCTTGGCCGAGCTGGCCGCCCAGCGCGGCACACCGGCGCCGCGAGTAGTCGCTCCCCAGCCGGCCGCGGATCACGCCATCGAGCAGGGACTTAGTTTAGAGCCGCTATGCCAGCAAGTGCGCGAACTCTTGGAGCACGAGCTGGGTGGCGATGCCGAACACGTGCTCCTCGAGCTAGGCGGAGCGCAGGCGGACAAATCGGCGGCGGAAGAACGCGCGTACGTCGAAAAAGTCTTGATCGCAATGGGCGATTTGTTTGGGCCGCTAACCGTCAGCGAGGACGCGGCGCCCGCTGGACCCGCCGCGATCGAGACCGCCATCGAGGATCAGCTGAGGGAGCTGGCGGCTCCGCGCGGAGCAGCGGTCCGCGACTGGATATTGACACTGATCGAACAACCGGCCGTGCGCGTGGCCGGCGCTGCCCGAGCGCGGCAATGGTACGACAGTCATCTGCGCGCCATCGACGTGCAGTGCCACGAACACGTTCGCGACTCGCAACAGCTGCTGCTCGCCATCGAACAAACGCTGCGCGCGGCCGCCGCTGCGGCGCCCGGTCGCGGCCGCTCGCTTTTCGGCGGTCGCAACGGCAAGATGCAGGCGGAAATCGAGCGCGGCCTGGCGGAGCTCTTGCGCTTGCGGCTTGAGCGGGCCACGCACCAGGCGCTGATCAAGGTCGTGCGCCAGATGCTCTCGCAGGTCAGCGCCGCGGGCGACCGCATCGCCGACGTGCAGCGCGAGCTAAGCCAGATCAACCGCGATTTTTCCAAGCCCTCGCCTTGGGACAACATGCCGGACGCGGGCGGCGTGCCGGCCATCGACGCGGTCAACGGGACCATTGCCGAATCGCTGCACCGCCGCATGCCCGAGCTGGTACAAGTGGTTGACCTGTACTTCCAGCAGAACTTCCTGGCGCCGCGCGGAGGTTTGCGCAAAGTGTGCCAAGGCGGAAACGCGGCGCGCGCGGACTTGATGAGTGCCCTGCGCGCCGCGGCCCGCGGAGAAATCCTCAAGGCGCTCAAGGACGCTCCCATCGACCAATCGCTCTTGGGGGCCGATGCGGAAGACCCGCTGCATGGACTGCGCGATTGTTTGCAGGCGGCACGGCCCGCCTTGAATCGGTGCGGCGGATCGCAGCGCTTGCTGGCCATCGCGCCGGCAACGACGACCCAATCGCCGCTGGCCGAAGCACTGGCCCACGATCTGGATCCGCCGGCAACCGTAGTGCGCGACGCCGAGGCGGATCTCGTGCTGTGCTACGAAGTGCAGGAACTGTGGCCGCAGTACGCGGCCTCGCGGCTGGTGGACGGCCGGGGCGACCTGGTGCGCATTGCCGCTCGGCTGCATACGCGGACCGACGTAACCTGGAGCGAGCTGGCGCATGCCCCCGCGCCGGAAGTCGCCTGCAGCGAGTCGGTTTAGGTCACGGCCGTCTCAGACTGGCCCCAGCGTTCGCCCCTACCGGTGCGTCACTTCCCTTCGATGGCGGCGATCCGCTCGGCCAGTCGCCCTTGAGCGTGACAACTCTTGCATGAAAGGTTGCTGTTGGCGGACGCCGTCGGGTCGGCCTTCCACGCCTTGGCAACTGCACCGTATCCGCTGTCAGGCAGCAGCTGGATGATCTTGTCCAGATACTCGTCACGCTCGGCTTTCCGGCCCGTCCGATCGGCTGATTGGGCCATGCCGGCCAGCAACTCTCCGGCAATGTGCAGCGGCAACCGCTCGATACCCCGCGACTGTTGTGACCAGAGGATCTGGTAGTTGTCGTAGCCTTCGGTCCAAGCCGCAGCGCGATACTTTTCCGGCAATCGGTCGCCAAAAAACACGTAACTGCCGCCGACGATCGCCGCCACGGCCGCGTGCTGTGGTCCCAGTTTCTTCGCTTCGACGAAACAATCTCGCGCTTCTTGATACAAGCGTTCAAATTCTTCCGGCTGGCCGGCATCCTGCGCCAGGATTGCGCGATACAGCTTCGTGCCGCCCTTCCAAGCCAGCAGTTCCGCTTTGTTCCTGGGTCGCTGCTCGAGCAACAACTCGAGGTTCTTTTCGCCGCGCGCAAAGCGGTCCATGTCGTTCTCGCGCCAGCCGGCAAAAATATCCTCGCGCACGAGCGTGGACACAGCCAGCTTCTTGTTTTCCAGCGGCGGATCGGCCGATTGAGCGAACGCGTCGCTCGCGAGCAATAGAACAACTGCGCTACCCCAGGCGATTGCACGCATGATTCCCGGTCCTTTCGCAGAAATGGTAGTGCCGGCGAAGAATGGATCCATAGTCTGCCAAAACGGCCCGGCCGTCGCAACCGAAGCGGGCTCGGGCCACAGTAGATTCGCTCGGAATCGCCCGATCTTGGTCGCTCGCGGCCAATTGATCGGCTCACGCAGCCGCTCGACAAGCCAGCGGTGGCCCCGACAGGCCAGCGGTCAGCGGTCGACGGTCGGCAATCTGACGTCGGCGGTCGGCCGGGCCTCCGCTTACTTTTCCGTGCCCAGGGCGTCGCGCAGGCGCTTGTCGTCCAGCACGGCCAGCGCCTGTTCCTGGATCTTCTTGGCCGCCGGTTCGTCGTTAAGTGCCCGCTCGATCTCGATCAGTTGCACGCATTCGTCGACAAAGTGCTTCTTGCTCCAGTCTTTGACGGCGGCATTGCCGGGCGACGAGTCGCTGGCCAGCTTCATCGTCACCGCGTACGACTCTTTCAACATCGCAAACGCCGCCTGGCCGTCGCCCACATACTTTCGCACCACGTCGAACTTCTTCGCCGCAACAACGGAATCCTTGGCCACGTTCCAGCACTGTTGGGCCAGCGCCGGGTTATTCTGGTCGATGAGCAGGAACAGGTCGACGGTTTTTTCGCTCTCGTTCAGCGTGCGATTGAGAGCGACCACGTCGTGGAAGGGCGCATAGTCGGTGGCCGCGCCGTTGATGATTTGCTGGGTCGTCCGGTCGCGCATTTCGAAAAGCGCGGTTTTGGCCGGCGGATACACGTCGCCCAGGGCATTCCAATACGAGAGTGCGAAGGAGAGCCGCACGCCATACATGCTGGATTCATGCTCCAGCGCGTGCTCGTGAAACCAGATGAATCGCTCCAGGGCCTCGGCATACTTCTTGGCCCTGACCATTTGTTGCGTATCGTTCAGATACTTTTGCATGTCCTCGGCGTTGGCCGCGGCCGCCGTGAGCACGATGATCGTCGCCAGCAGGGCCTTCATGACACGTCCTCCGCCTGGAGCTGTGCTGAAACCGCGAATGAGGCTGTTGGGACTCGAACCCAAGACCTACGGATTAAAAGTCCGTTGCTCTACCGACTGAGCTACAGCCTCGAAAGGCCTTTCACTGTAGCACCTTAGACTGGCAGCGGATAGTGGCTGCGGTGGTGGGCTCGGCGCGCCGCACCGCGGAATCGCAACAGCGGAGGATTGCCTCTCACGGCCCACCGTTCGTCGCGCGCCGCTGCGAGCTACCGCGAAGATCGACGACACACGCGCAGCATCACGCACAGGGCAACCAGTGCCACACCCGCCGTCCAGACGCTGGCCGGTTCGGGCACGGCGAGCAAGTCGGCAAAGGCCTCTTCCAACAGGTCGGCTTCCAAGCGGTGTCCAGCGGCATTGGGGTGCACATAGTCGAGGTGCAGGTCCTCCAGACGAGAGGCCTCGCCGCCCCAATACGCATAGTAGGCAGCCGCCGCGTCGACATACGTTACCGAGTACTGCTTTGCCAGCATGGACAGCGCGGCCGCGTATTGCTGGTTCAGCGCGTTCTCATGGATGCGGTCGTGGTACGGCGCGTATTCCCAGGCCGTGAACCACACGAGATAGCTAAGCGGCGCCGGGCTCATCAAAATCGGTTCGGCGCCGATCGAACGAATGCCATCGACGATCGTTTGCATGTTTGCCACGTACGCGGACATCGGCAATTGCGGCGTGCTTGAGCCGTTGACCACGAAGGCATCATTGACGCCAAACTGTACGATCACGAAATCCGGATCGTGCGACAGCACATCCTGCTGCAGCCGGGCGACGGCGTGGACCGTCGTGTTGCCGCCTACGCCCGCGTTGTGCACGCTCACCGGCCGACCGAGCAAGCTGGGCAATTCTTGTCGCAGAAGATCGGAATACGTCGCCAATGGCGAACCGTCAGGGAGCGCGCGAGGAGCTGTCGTCGAATCGCCGAAGGTCACGATGGACAGGGGGCTGGCCTGCGCGAGCGGAGCTGCCCCGAATGCCAGCAGGAGGAACACGCAGCGTAAGATCGAACTCATTAGCCGCAACCCCCGAGTTGAGTACCCGCCAACAATACCCCCACTAATGGATCTTTGGATCCACTAGACCACACCACAGACAACACGTGTCAACCCATTGGTGGGTCATTCGTCTGGGGTAATGTGTTGGCCCACAGGTTGAGTTCGGCACGGTTCTTTTGCCGCCAATCACGGCCATCTTGCGCCACGCGACTTGAACCTGGACCGAGCAGCCGTGTCCAATGTCCGGCTATCGCCCCGCCGTGGCCGCCCCAATCGGCCCCCCAAATCTCGAAAAGCAGTTTGAACGCATGAACACACAGGCTGCTCCCACCACGCCCTCTGTCTACGACCGGCGCTTCGTGCCGCTCGGCTTCGACCTGCTGATCGGCGCCGTCTTCTTGCCCATTGGCGGCGTGCGGCGCTTGCGCTCGCAGGCCCTCGATCAGCTGGATCTGCGGCCAGGCCTGCGCGTGCTGGAACTGGGCTGCGGCACCGGCGGCATCACACGCCTGCTCCTCGCGCGGGGCGCAGTCGTAACCGCGGTCGACGGTTCGGCCCGCATGCTCCAGCGCGCGAAACGCAAAGCGCCGGGCGCGCGGTACATCGAGTCGCGGCTGGAACAACTCGATCTGACCGGGCCTTTCGACCGTGTGCTGTTCGCGTTTGTGCTGCACGAACTCGCAGCGGCCGACCGGCAGCGGGCCATCACCGCCGCGCGGCAGTTGCTCGCGCCGGAGGGCATGCTCGCCATCCTCGATCACGCGGTGCCCAAGCGGCGCGGCCTGGCGGCCGTCTGGCGATCGTTTTTGTTGAGGCTCGAGCCGCCTACCGTGTCGGCGATCATCAGTGCCGGTTATGACGGCGAGCTGGCCGAGCAAGGCGTCGCCGTGGTGCGCCATAGTGAGCTGGCCGGAGGCACGGCGCAGTTGATTCTGGCCCGGCCGATCCGGTGAGCGCGGCGCGTAAAGCCGTGCCTGCTCTCACGCTCACCACCAGTGCGGAAACGCATAGTAATAGAACCGCGCCGCGGGCACGATGCGCTGCGCCTCTTCGCGCAGAATCTCCAGCTCGTTCGTCAAAAGCTCCACCCGCCACGCCAGTTGCTGGTCGGGCGGGGCCGCGGCCAAGGCCTGGCCCTGTTCGTGCTGCAGCCGGAACACCTCGGCGCGGAGCCGATATCGCTCGACGTCGAGCGGGTCGATGGTGCCCGGCGAGCGCCCGTTGACCGCGACCGCCTTTTTCCAGCGGGTGTCGGCCGCCGCAAAGTCGTCGTGCGCGCGGCTGATCCAGGCGGAGAACGCGTCGCCCCGATCGCCGTCCAGCGCCTGCTCCAAACGCAACCGGGCGGTTTCCACGTCGTGCCGCCGCTCCACCACGATGCTGTCCGGCACGCTGCGTGCCAGTTTGCGGTTCATCCGCAGCAGCCGCTCGAGATTGGCCTCGGCCAGCTGCAGCTGGGCACGGCAATAGCGCACCTCCAGCGATTCGTTGGCCGCCGTGGGGGCCGGTGTGGCAACGCGCTCGGCCGCAGCGGCGGGCGCTTGAGCGGGCGTGGCACTGACCACCAATAACAACAGTTCGGCCAACATGGTTGCACCTTGGTTCTGGTTCCTCGGTGGGCGGCAGCGGCGTTGCGCCTGTGCGACTCCGCATCACCACTGTTTATTGTATGACCAGGCCCGGCCGCGGCGCCAAAACACAAACGGGCCGGCTGAAATCGCCAGACGTGCCACCCTGCCCCAACGTCGCAACTGGCGCTCGCGAGCGAAGTTACTCGCCCAAGGCGGCGCAGTGGCACAGGCCGGCGCCAGGGCATCGGGGTGTTCGCGGAGCTGCCGCGGCAACTGTCCGCGCGTCCGGTCTGGTAAAGCCTGCGCTTGGCAGCGGTTCAACGAGCTATTTCTGTTGGATCGTGAGCGTTGGAAAAGGTTGACCGGTCACGGTCACTTGTCCGATAGGCAAACAGACGCCCGTCTGGCGAAACGGCGTCACGCAGCCCAAGTAACTTCAAGTTTCCGCGCGAGGAGATTTCCCTTGTCAATCTGCAGCAACCAGAAGCAGTGGTCCGTGAGCGATCGCACCCCGCGTTATTGGGGACTGGAGATTTCGAGTTGGGCCTTGTTGGTGGCCGGTGCGACGTTGGCGCTGGTTTTGATCAACTATCTGATCGTGCGGCCCACGACCTGGGAGCTCTCGCAATTGCGGCGGCAAGTGGCGCAATTGGAATCGCAAGTGGAGCTCCTGGCCGGACGGCGCGACGAAGTGGCCCAGACCAACACGCTGCTGGGGCAACTCGACGAACAAATGCGTCGCCGCGACGAAGCCACGCGGGCGCTCGACGAAATCGCGCAGCTGCACGTCCGCCTCAATCTGCAGTCCAGTCAGGTCGACCGGGCCGCGCGGACGCTGGAGAAAATGGCCGCGCTCGAGCAGGCCGTGTCGGACCATGAAGGCCGCGTGGCCGAAGCCGCGCAAGTGTTGACCGCGATCGAAGCCCTGCAAGATCGTCTCGCCGGCCGCCAGTACGACACCGTGCAAAGCCACCTGGCCGTCGACTCGCTCGATCAGTTGCGCAGCCGGCTGCTCGAGGCGCACGGCCAATCCGCGGTTGCCGACGAAAGCCTCGACGCGATCGACTCGCTGCAAGGCCGGCTGGTCGCCACGGCCGCGGGCAATTCCGCCGCCACGCAAAGCCTGGAATCCTTTGTCGCCCTGCGCGATCGGCTGGACGAAGCCGGCGCCGGCATCGACCTGGCGCACGAGCGCGTCGACGGTCTGATCGATCTGAAAGATCGCACCCTGGCCCAGACCGGCAATCTCGCCACGGCCACGGAAAATCTGGAGCTGATGATCGACATTCAAGACCAGTTGCAACGCGTGGCTTTGTCCTTCGGCCGCATGCGGCAATGGATCACGGAGATCGTGGCCTTTGAGCCCACCTTCAGCCAGGCCATGCGGACGCTGCAGCCGCTCCTGGAACTGGGCAACCTGCGCCACATGAGCGCCGTCGATCTGCGACAAGTCATCCGCACCATGAACGAGCGCCGCGAATCGCAATGGGCCGAAGCCAACGGCACGGCGTCGCCCGCCGAAGAGCAATCGGCCACCACGCAGCCCGTCGCGGATGAAGCGACCGAAACGGACGACGAAGCGGCGCCGCCGATCGTCGAATCGGCCCTGGCCCACTAGTCAACCCGCGGGCCGGCAACGGGGATCTCGCCTGTGCGCTATTGAGCACTGGCGACGCGTCAGTGCCACCCGATCGATTCGCGGCGCGATGGTGATCGACGTACTGGACCGACCACGTATCCATGTCATGCACGATCCGTTGCAAACTACTGGGTGCCATGCTCACGCCACGTGAGCATGCTTGCGCAAACGCCAGGATGGCGCCCGACATTTTGGCGTGGTCGGTCCAGTACTGTGCCACAACGCTCAACTGCCCCCCCTGGTGAATCGCCCGGAATCGACATACCATCAGCATGCGGCGCGGCGGCCGGAAGAGGTAACGGCCCCCTCGCGCGAGGCGGAGCGGCCGGACGACTGTCCTGGCTCCTGACATCAGTACGAGGCGGACCCGCGCGGAATCTTCGATGCCGCGGTTTCAAAACCTCCAACACCGTTACTGTCGGGTGCCCCGGGCGGCTTGTCCGCCCGGGCTGCGTCGGTTTTCGCACTGGCGGCCGGCTGCCAGTGGCACCCACACTCTGCAATCGTTGAGGTTTTGAAACAGCTTCTATGTCGAGCTTGGTTGTTAAGCCGGTCGTCTCGCGCAGCGAGCAAAAGCAGTTCATCAACTTTCCTTGGACGCATTACGCCGGCGATCCGAACTGGATCCCGCCGCTGTTGGGCGAACACAAGCGGCTGCTGGGCTATAAGCACCATCCGTTCTACGACTACGCCAAGATTCGCACCTTTCTGGCCCTGCGCAACGGCCAGGTGTGCGGACGCGTGGCGGCCATCGTCAACCCGTTACACAACGAGCGCGCCGGCGAAAAGCGCGGCTTCTTCGGCTACTTCGAGTGCGTCGACGATCAGGCGGTGGCCAACGCGCTGTTCGACGCGGCCCGCGACTGGCTCTTCGCCCAGGGTATGACTTCGCTGCGTGGGCCGACCAACCCTTCGTTCAACTACGAGTGCGGCCTGCTGGTCGAGGGTTTCCATTCGCCGCCGTGCTTCATGATGACCTACAACAAGCCGTACTACGGCAACTTGGTTGAAGCTTGGGGATTCCAGAAGGCGCAGAACATGTTCGCCTTTTGGGGCCACGTGGACATGGTGTCCAAGCTGGACAGGAAACTGTGGTTCATCGGCAACGAAGCCAAAGAGCGCTTCAAAGTCGTCACGCGACCGATGAATGCCAGGAACTTCCAGGCCGAAGTGGAGATGTTCCTGCGGGTGTATAACTCGTCGATGGAGGGCATGTGGAGTTTTGCGCCCCTGTCGCCCGGCGAGATCAAGGAGCTGGCCAAGGGTCTGAAGTATCTGATCGCGCCGGAGCTGGCGCTGGTGGCCGAGATTGAGGGCGAGCCCATCGGCGCGTGCCTGGGACTTTTGGACTTCAATCCCCGCGTCAAGCAGATCGGCGGCCGGCTGCTGCCGTTCGGGTTCCTGCGCTTGATTCGCAACAAACGCGCGATCAAGAAAATGCGCGTCATCAGCATCAACGTCATTCCGGAGTATCAGCGCTGGGGCCTGGGCGTGGTGCTGCTGGGCGGCCTGATCGAGCCCATGATCAAGTGGGGCTTGCAGGAAGTGGAGTTCTCCTGGGTGCTGGAGTCGAACACGCTGTCGCGGGCAAGCCTGGAAAAGGGTGGCGCCAAGCTGGACAAGACCTATCGCATGTACGACTGCGACCCGCCGGCGTAGCACACCACCGGCAGCCCCGCGGTGGTCACTGCCAAAACCGCAACCGTGCCGCTGGCGGTCGGTCGAGCCCAATTCTTCTCTCCGCGCTGGCGCCGGTACGACCTATATTGGGGGCGGATCGCGCAACCACCCCTAGCCCAGGCAGACCTTGCCGGTTATGGAAATCCTCGACCAACTGGCCGCAACGTTGCGCGACTGGTGGCCGCACATCATCACCGCTATCTCGCTGGCGCTGATGGTGTTCGCCTCGGCTCACGTGGTGATGTTCAAGAAGGACACGCGCGCGGCCATCGGCTGGATCGGCGTCGTGGTCTTGTCGCCGGTGCTGGGCGCGCTGGCCTACTCCGTGCTGGGAATCAACCGCTTGCAGCGCCGCGCCATCAACTTGCGCCGGCGCGGGCGGCGCTTTCTGGCGCGCGAGTCGCGGCACGCCGCCGAGCGCGACGAATTGCGCCGCTGCCTGCCCCCCCATGCCCAGCACCTGGCCAGCCTGGAACGGCTCATCGGCGAGCTGACGGGCCGGCCGCTGTTGCGCGGCAATCGCGTGACGCCGCTGGTCGGCGGTGAGCAGGCCTATCCGGAAATGCTGGCCGCCATCGCCGCCGCCGGGCGCAGCATTTCGCTCTGCACGTATATCTTCGACAACGATCGCACGGGCCACGAATTCGTCGCCGCGCTGGGCGACGCCGTGCGGCGCGGCGTGGAAGTGCGGGTGATGATCGACGCCATCGGCGCCCGCTATTCATTTCCATCGATCGTCGGCCGCTTGCGCTCCGCCGGCGTGCACGTCGAGCAATTCTTGCCCACGCTGGTGCCCGGCCGCTTCGCCTATTCGAATTTGCGCAGCCATCGCAAGATCATGGTCGTGGATGGCAACCTGGGATTCACGGGCGGCCTCAACATTCGCGAAGGGCACGACGCCCGGCTGCATCCGCGCGATACGATTTTGGACCACCACTTTCGCATCGAAGGTCCGGTGGTCGCGCATCTGCAGGAAGTGTTTGTCGAGGATTGGGCCTTTTGTGCCGACGAGTTGTTGGACGGCGAGATCTGGTTTCCGCCGCTCGCGCCGGTCGGCACAGCGCTGGCCCGCGGCATTTCGGCCGGGCCGGATAGCGATTTGGACAAGCGGCGGCTCACGCTGGAAGGGGCCCTGTCGTGCGCCGACTCGAGCGTCTGTATCGTGACGCCGTATTTTCTGCCCGACGCTTCCATCGTGGGCGCACTCAACGTGGCGGCGCTGCGCGGCGTGCAAGTGGACATTATCCTGCCCGAGGCGAACAATCTGGCGCTCGTGAAATGGGCCTCCAACGCCATGCTCTGGCAGGTGCTGGAGCGCGGCTGCCGCGTGTGGATGTCGCCGCCGCCCTTTGACCACACGAAGCTCATGCTCGTGGATCGCACCTGGACGCTGCTGGGCTCCGGCAATTGGGACCCGCGCAGCCTGCGGCTGAATTTCGAGTTCGACGTAGAATGTTACGAGTGCGAGCTGGCCGACCAGTTGCACCAATGGATGATGCAGAAGCGCCAGCAGGCGCGGCAGGTCACGCTCGACGACGTCGACGGCCGGTCGCTGCCGGTAAAGCTGCGCGACGGCGTGGCCCGGCTGCTGACGCCGTATTTATAGTGCACGCGATTGGTAGGGGAGGTTGGGGGGTGGCAACCGCCATGACCAGCAGACGCTTCTGGATGATCTTCGGCGGCGTCGCAATCAGTATTCTGTTGCTGGTCATTGCCGTTTACATGTCCGGCGTGGGAACCGCTTGCTATTTGCGGATCGCCTCGGTGCACGACGCCGACGCACTGGTGCCGTTTGCGCAAGCAAGACTGTCTTCCAAAAATGCTCTGGTCCGCTCGGAAGCTGCACGCGCCTTAGGCTCCATCGGAACGCCGTCTGCAGCAGCCAACGCGGATCTACTGCGCGCGCTCAAGGACGAGAGTCCGCAAGTCGCTGCCAATGCAGCCTGGGCACTTGGCAATATCCAAACTCCCGATCTGGACGGCCGGCCGTCCATTTCCGAAATCGTTGCCGCGCTGATCGAGGGCCTCGCACACAAAGACGGCGAGGTGCGTCGCTACTGCGCCTACGCGCTCTCACTGTACGGTTCCAAAGCCAGCGCCGCGCTTCCCGCGTTGACGGACAAACTCGCCGACGAGCACATGGCTTACATGGCTGCTCGGGCACTCGGCGAGATGGGTTCGGTGGCCCGCGACACGATTCCCCAATTGACTGCCTTGCTGTCGAGCCCAAACACTGCCACGCGAGCCGAAGCGGCCATCGCGCTTGCGAACCTAGGCCCGCTGCCGGAGGCGACTGTTGCAAAAATAAAAGGACTGCTCAACGACGATGAACAACTGGTTCGCGATACGGCCCAGCGGGCGCTGGCTTGGGTGGTTGTTCAAGAGAAGGTTGTTCAAGACAAGGCGGTTGAATAGCGCCACAACCGGCCGCGTTGACCCGCGCGAACGGGCCGATTATATTCGACATTCGCAGCCAAAACGTTGTGCGCCAGCACTTTGCGTCACGGATCGCCCCGCCTTCGATCCGGCTAGTTTTGCTCCGACGAACCAGCGTCATGAAGCACTTGCGTGGAACGTGTCTGACGATGTGCACGGCCTGCGCGGCGTTCTTGTTCGTCGCGCTCTTGGCGCCGCCCGCGCCGGCACAAGCCGACGACGCGCAAGCACAAGCCTCCCCCACGGACCCGGCCGGCGCAGAATTCTTCGAAAAGAAAGTGCGGCCCCTCCTGGCCGCGCGCTGCCACGAGTGCCACGGGCCGGCTAAGCAGAAGGGCAACTTGCGGCTCGACTCGCGCGCGGCCGTGCTCAAGGGCGGCGACACCAGCGCGGCCGTCGTGCCCGGCAAGCCGGACGAAAGCCTGCTGGTCGATGCGATTCGCTATGGCGACACGTATCAGATGCCGCCCAAGTCGCAACTGCCCGCCGAGGATATCGCCACGCTGGTGGAATGGGTGCGGCTGGGCGCGCCCTGGGGCGCGGAAACAGCGCCGGCCGCCGCGGCCGCAACAGGGCAGGGGACCGCCGGCGAGTTCAATCTCGCCGAGCGCGCCAAGCACTGGAGCTTTCAGCCAATCATCGCTACACAACCGCCGGACGTGCGCGACACGTCGTGGGTCAAGAATCCGATCGATCGTTTCATTCTTGCGCGCCTCGAAGCCGCCGGCATGACCCCCGCGCCGCCGGCCGAGCCCTTGGAGTTACTGCGCCGCGTAACGTTCGACCTGATCGGCCTGCCACCGACCCGGGCCGAGATCGACGCCTACCTGGCAGACACAGCCCCCGGCGCGTACGAGCGCGTGGTGGACCGGCTGCTCGCGTCGCCCCACTATGGTGAGCGCTGGGCGCGGCATTGGCTCGACCTGGTGCGCTACGCTGAGACCTGCGGCCACGAGTTCGACTTCGATTTGCCCAACGCCTATCGCTATCGCGACTACTTGATTCGGGCCTTCAACGACGACGTGCCGTACGACCAGTTCGTGCTCGAGCACGTCGCCGGCGACCTGCTGCCGGCCCCGCGCCGCCACCCGCGCGAAGGCTATTGCGAATCGATCATTGCCACCGGCTGGTATTTCTTCGGCGAAGCCAAGCATTCGCCGGTCGACTCGCGGCAGGACGAGGCCGATCGGATCGATAACCAGATCGACGTGCTGGCCAAAACGTTCCTGGGCCTGACCGTGAGCTGCGCGCGGTGCCACGACCACAAGTTCGACGCCATCACAACCAACGACTACTACGCGCTGGCCGGCTATTTGCAAAGCTCGCGCTATCAGCAGGCGTATATCGACGCGCCGCAGAAGACTGCCGATGCCGTGCAGGCGCTCGACGCTGTGCGCGCGAAGCGGCAAGCGGCCTGGCGCGCGTTCGCGGTCGAAACGCTCGCGCCGCAGTTGGCGCAAGCCGCGGCTTCCGCGGCGAGCCTGACGGAGGGGAACGCCGCGGCGGACTTGAACGGCGCGCAGACATTGCTGGCGGATTTCACCGGGCCGGATTATGGCGAATGGGTGGCAACCGGAGCCGCGTTCGGCACGCGGCCGGCGGTGCCCGGCGACATCGTCAACACCACGGCCGGCGGCCAGGGCGCGGCCGGGCTCATCGTCCATGCCGCCGCGCACAGCGGGCAACGTTCGCTCAAACTGCAAGGCACGCTGCGTTCGCCGACCTTCGAAATCTCGGCGCCAAAGATGCACTACCGGCTCTACGGCACGGGCGGCAAGGTGCGTCTGATCCTCAACGGCTTGCAGTTGATCAAGGATCCGATCTACGGCGGGCTGGAGTTCGCCCACGGCGGCGAGACGCCGCATTGGCACGCGCAAGATACGAGCAAGTGGATTGGCCAGCGGGCATACATCGAACTGATCGACGACGGCGACGGCTACCTGGCGCTCGAGCAAGTGGTGCTCGGCGGCGATGGGCCGCCTGCGCCGCGGCCCAATCAACTCCTGGCGACATTATCGGCCGCTGGTCCGAGCGGTTCGCCAGACCCGTCGGCGGCCACCTATCAGGCCCTGTTGGCGCGCGTGCTGGCGGATTGGGCCGGCGGAAAGGCCGCGCCAGCAGCGGAGGCCGCGGACCGCGCCGCGATCGTGCGCTGGCTGCTCGATCAGCCCTGGGCCGACGCGGCCGCGCGCGAGTCGGGCCGCACCGCGCTGGCCGCCCAGCTCGCAGCGCTGGCAACCGAGCAGCAGCAAATCGAAGCCCAGCTCACACCGCCGGCGCAAGCCATGGCAATGGCCGATGGCACGGCGGAGAACGAACGGGTCTTCGTGCGCGGTAATCCTAAAACGTTGGGCGACGTGGTGCCGCGGCGCTTTCTCGAAGCGTTGGGCGGAGCACGCCGCCATCCGCCAGAGCAGGGCAGCGGCCGGCTGGAGCTCGCGCAGCAGCTCGTCGCGCCCGAGAACCCGCTAGTGGCCCGCGTGTTGGTCAATCGGCTGTGGCACCATCATTTTGGCGCAGGCCTGGTGCGCTCGGTCGACGATTTTGGCGTGATGGGCCAACCGCCCACGCATCCCGAGCTGCTCGATTACCTGGCCACGCAGCTGATGCACGAAGGCTGGTCGCTCAAGCGGTTGCATCGCCAGATCGTGCTGTCAAACACGTATCGCCTGTCGAGCCGGCCGCAACCCGCGGTCGACGCGCTCGACCCGCTCAATAAGCTGTGGCACCGCCGCGAAGTGCGGCGCTTGGAGGCCGAAAGCATTCGCGACGCATTGCTGGCCGTGTCCGGCCGCTTGGATGAAACGATGTTCGGTCCCGGCGTGATGCCGCATTTGACGCCTTACATGACGGGTCGCGGGCGGCCCGGCGCCAGCGGACCGCTCGACGGCGGCGGTCGGCGCAGCATTTATCTGGCCGTGCGGCGCAACTTTCTGTCGCCCCTGTTTCAGGCCTTCGACTATCCCACGCCGTTTACCACGATCGGCCGGCGCGGCTCGTCGAACGTGCCGGCGCAGGCCTTGGCCCTGATGAACAATCCGCTCGTGACCCAGCAGGCGGCGCTGTGGGCGCGGCGCACGCGGGAGCAGCCCAATCAAACCGCGGCCGACCGCGTGCGCGGCATGTATCTGACGGCAATCGGTCGAGAGCCGGACGACGCAGAGTTGCAGACGGCGCTGGCCTTCGTGAGTGCAACCGATTCCAGCGCATCCGCCGACGACGCTCAGGCCTGGACCGACCTGGCCCACGTGCTGGTAAACTTGAAAGAGTTCATCTTTATCCCGTAGCCCGATTGCTCCGCCTTCCTACAGCCTACAGCCTACAGCCTATTTCATGCACTGCGGCCGCTTTCAAGAACGATCCGTCTCGCGACGCGAGATGCTCGCCCGCAGCGCGTGCGGCTTTGGCGCGCTGGCGCTGACGGCCCTGGCGGCCGATCCGGCCTACGGCCTGACGCCCTCAGGCGCCGCGGCCGACGACAGCTCCCGCGGCCCGCTGGAACCCCGGCCCACGCATTTCACGCCCCAGGCCAAGAGCGTGATCTTCCTGTTCATGGACGGCGGGCCGTCGCAGGTCGACACGTTCGATCCCAAGCCGCGCCTCGACCGCGAGCACGGCCAGCCGATCAAGATGAAGGTCCAGCCCACGCAGTTCGACAACGTGGGCATGGTGCTCAAGTCGCCCTGGGCCTTTCGGCAGTACGGCCAAAGCGGCATTCCGGTGAGCGACCTGTTTCCGCACACGGCCGAGTGCGTCGACGACCTGGCGATCATCCGCTCCATGACGTCGAACTTTTCGGAGCACACCAACGCCAACTACTTCATTCACTCCGGCCACGGTCAGCAGGGGCGGCCGACCATGGGCGCTTGGGTCACTTATGGTCTCGGCAGCGCCTGCCAGAATTTGCCCGGCTTCGTCGTGCTCAACAGCGGCATGATTCCGCCCGGCGGTTGGGATTGCTTTCACAGCGGTTTTTTGGCGGCCACGTTTCAAGGCTCGTCATTCATCGGCGGCGCCAGTCCCGTGGCCGATCTGGCGCGACAGGAAGCCACGGCCGCCGCGCAACAGCGCAAGCTCGCGCTCATGCGCACGCTCGACCAGGCGGCACTCGCCCGGGGCGGCGGCAACGACAAGCTGGAAAGCGCCATCGCCAACTACGAGCTGGCGTTCCGCATGCAGACGGCCGTGCCGGACCTGATGGACTTTCGCGACGAGACCGAAGCGACCAAACGGCTGTACGGACTCGACGACAAGGCCACGGAAGTGTACGGCCGGCAGTGCCTGATCGCGCGACGGCTCGTGGAGCGCGGCGTGCGGTTTGTCGAGCTCTTGCCGCAAGACCTGGGACACGATCGCTGGGACCAGCACGCCAAGCTGGCTCAGGGACATGCCGACAATGCCCGCGCCACCGATAAGCCGGTTGCCGGCCTGCTCAAAGATTTGAAGCTCCGCGGGCTGCTCGACGAGACGCTGGTCGTGTGGGGCGGCGAGTTCGGCCGCACGCCCATGGCCCAGGGCGCCGACGGCCGCGACCACAATCCCTTCGGCTTCACCATGTGGCTGGCCGGCGGCGGCATCAAGGGCGGAACCATTTTCGGCGCCACCGACGACTACGGCTATTACGCCGTCGAAAACAAAGTGCAGATCCACGACCTGCATGCCACCATGTTGCACCTGCTGGGCATGGACCACAAACGGCTCACTTACCGCTTCGGCGGGCGCGACATGCGGTTGACCGACGTCCACGGCGAAGTCATTCATCCAATACTGGCATAGCGATGCAAGGGAAACTCCGCGCCATGCTGCAATTGCCCAAGGTGTTTCGCGCGCTTTTGATTGCCGGTTGGTTTGTTGCCACAGCAGGCGGCAGTTTCGTCTACGCCGTCGACGCGCAGCCCTTGCGCGTCTGCCTCGTCTCCGGTTCGCTGGAGTACAAGTCGAACGAATCGCTGGCCGGATTCCAGAAGTATCTGGAGGCGAACTATCCGGTGCGCTGTTCGCGGGCCTTTATCGTGGGCGAAGACGAAGCGCACCTGCCGGGGCTCGAGAATCTCGACGATTGCGATGTGATGCTGCTCTTCACGCGGCGGCTCAAGCTCTCCGGCGACGATTTGGAGCGCATCAAAAAGTATTGCACCTCCGGCCGGCCCATCGTCGGCGTGCGCACCGCCAGCCACGCCATTCAATCCTGGCTCGAGCTGGATAAGGAAGTGCTGGGCGGAAACTACAAGGGCCACTACGACAACGATCTGGCAACCGACGTGACCATTCTGGAAAGCGCCCGGACCCATCCACTGCTGGCCGGCGTAACGCCGTTTCGCTCCGCAGGCAGCCTGTACAAGAACCAGGGCCTGGCCGACGACGTGGAAGTGTTGATGACCGGCACGATTCCCGAGCACACCGAGCCCATCACCTGGACGCGGAACTATCGGAACGCGCGGGTCTTTTACACGTCGCTCGGCCATCCGCAAGATTTCACGGAAGAAAGTTTTCGCCGCCTCCTGACCAATGCGTTATTCTGGACGGCCGGGCGCGACGTGCCGGTCAGACGGTAGGATGCTTATCTGGAATCATTGTTGCCACATACACTAGCCCGCAGCGCGAGCGAGGGCGATGCACGCGGTAGTAATCGTTTTCGCTTTAAGGAGATTGCCATGCTCCGCACGACGACACGCTGGAGTTTCCGAATTGCCATATTGGCCGCGGTGCTTGGCGCACGCGTGCTCGCGGCGCAAGACGAGGAAAACACGCTGCTCAACGACACCCTGGTGCAGGCAGCGCCGATTGAAATTGAAGTGACCAGGAACGTCGTCTACGGCAACGCCGGCGGCGAGGACTTGAAACTGGACCTGGCGCGGCCCAAGGGGCTGACGCATCCCGTGCCCGGTGTGCTGTGGATTCACGGCGGCGCCTGGCGCGGCGGCAATAAGGAAGAGTTCTCGCGCCAAATCGAGCGTTCGGCGCAGGCCGGCTTTGTGGCCGTGTCGATCGACTATCGCCTCGTGCCCAAGTTCCTGTTTCCGGCACAGGTGGAAGACGCCAAATGCGCCGTGCGCTGGTTGCGCGCGAATGCCGAGCGCTTGCAGGTGGACCCGAAACGGATCGCCGCGGTCGGCTCCTCCGCCGGGGCCCACCTGTCGATGATGCTGGGCACCATGGACTCGGCCGACGGCCTGGAAGGCGACGGCGGCTCGGCCGAAATGCCGAGCAAAGTGCAAGTCGTGGTGTCGTATGCCGGCCCCACGAACCTGGAAGGTCCACTCTCCATCGTCGCGCAAAAACTCGTCGCCGATTTCCTGGGCGGCAAGCTGGGCGAATCGATCGCCGCGGCCAGGCCGGGCTCGCCTATCAACTACGTCGACTCCCACGATGCGCCCATGCTCTTGATCCAAGGCACCAAGGATCCGCTCGTGCCGCACGCGCAGGCCTATCAGATGATCGAGGCGCTCACCAAGGCTGGCGTGCCGGGACGCGTGGAAATCCTGATCGGCGCAGGGCACGGCTGGCCGAAGGAGAATGCCCGCGTGGAACGCGCGACGCTCGCATTCCTCGCGCAGTACCTGAAGAAGTAACCGCGCGGCCGCGGTCCCATTGGCTTGTATTCCATGGCACAGCGCCGCAAAGCGATGCACCCCTACGACGCGCTCAACGAGCGCATCGTCGCCTGCGAACGTTGTGCGCGGCTGCGCACGTATTGCCAGTTGGTCGCCGCCGAGAAGCGGGCCGCGTTTCGCCATTGGACGTATTGGGGCCGGCCGGTGCCGAACTTTGGCGATCCGGCGGCCCGGCTGCTGATCGTCGGCTTGGCGCCGGCGGCACACGGCGCCAACCGCACCGGCCGCATGTTCACCGGCGATCGCAGCGGCGAGTGGCTGTATCGCGCGCTCCACAAGGCCGGCTTTGCCAACCAGCCGACGTCGCACGCGCGCGACGACGGCCTGCAGCTTGTCGATTGCGCCATCACGGCCGCGGCGCACTGCGCGCCGCCGGGCAACAAGCCGCTGCCGCAGGAGCTCGTCAACTGCCATGGCTGGCTCGAACAAACCATCGACCTGCTGCACGCGCGCGTGTTTCTGGCGCTCGGCCAGATCGCCTGGAAGGTCGTGCTCGCCGAATGCATTCGCCGCGGGTGGCACACAGGACGGCTGCCGCGCTTCGCGCACGGCGCACAAGTGCCGCTCGTCGGCAACCGCTGGCTCGTGGGCAGTTATCATCCCAGTCAACAGAACACGTTCACCGGCGTGTTGACCGAGCCGATGTTCGACCGCGTGTTTCGCGCCGCACGGCGCTTGTTGAATGAGTCTGCGCGAACGGCAACCAACGGCAGCCCGGCGTAGGTCGCCATTCCCCGCGGTGCACGCCGGGGTGCCACTGCTAGCTCGCTAGCAGGGCGATTCCAGTGTTCCGTACTGCTGGACAAGCAAGCAGTGGCACTCCGTGCATCGCGAAAATTCTCCGAGGAATTTTCGGTCCGGCAGACTCGCGCCGACTGCCGCAGTCGGCGGACGAACTGCCCGCGGCCATTCCCCTTGACCGCCCGAGCGGCCTTCGCTTAGTGTTCCCGCCCATTTGCCACTTCGGGGCGAGCTCAATCGCACGCGCATCTCGGCGTCCCGCATCCAAGTCATTCAGAGGGAACCCTGCTCATGAATCGGGCCGCCATCGTCTTTGGTTTGTGCGCGCTCGTCAGCAGCGTCGGTTGCTGGCGTCCGTACTACAATCAGCGTTATGCGCAGCCGGCCTACACGCAGCCGCCGGTCTATTCGCAGCCCGCGCCCGCCTACGTGCAGCCGGCGCCCATCCAATCGGCTCCGGTCATGCAGCCGGCGCCCATCGTGCAGTCGGCGCCGGTCATGCAGGCGGCTCCCATGGTGCAACAAGCGCCCATGGTCCAGCAGGTGCAAGGCTGCCAGCCGGTCTATTGCCAGCCCTGCCCGCAGGTGTGCACGCCCTGTTATTGATCGAGCGCGGGCCGGCCACACGTGGCCGGGCGAGCGTGCGCAACTTGTGACCGCCGCCGCCTCGATGCTAGAATTCTGCGTACGCGGCGTGCGTTTTCAGGCGGCCGCCTCGAGCGCGGGATTCGTGTCATGCTGATTCGCTGTCTCTGCGGGTTGACGCTCTTCACCGTGGCGCTGTTGGCTCAACGCGCCCCCGCCAGGGCCGCGGACCCCGCCGTCAAACCGCTGCCGCTGCCGCAGGCCCACGCCCACAACGACTACCTGCACGATCGCCCGCTGGCCGACGCCCTGGATCATGGGTTCACGAGCGTCGAGGCCGACATCTTTCTGGTCGACGGCGAACTGCTGGTCGCGCACAGCAAGGCGGAGCTCAAGCCCGAGCGCACGCTCCGCGCCCTCTATCTCGACCCGCTGCGCGCCCGCGTGCAGGCCAATGGCGGCAAGGTTTTTCCCGGCGGCGGACCATTTTATTTGCTGATCGACCTCAAAAGTGCCGCGCAGCCGACCTACGCCGTGCTGACGAAGATGCTCGCCGAGTATGCCGACATTCTCTCCATGGTGCGCGACGGCAAGCCGGAGCCCAAAGCCGTCGCAGTGGCGATCTCCGGCAACCGGCCAACGGAGATGGTCGCCGCCGAGAGCGTGCGCTACGCCGGCATCGACGGCCGCTTGAGCGATCTGGACAGCGACCAGCCCGCGCACCTGATGCCGCTGGTGAGCGACAATTGGATGACCCATTTCAAATGGCGGGGCAGGGGGCCGCTGAGCGAAGCCGACGGCAAAAAACTGGCCGACGCGGTGAGCAAAGCCCACGCCCACGGCCGCCGCATTCGCTTTTGGGCCACGCCCGAAACGGTCGACACCTGGCGCGTACTGCGCGACGCCGGCGTCGATCACATCAATACCGACAATCTGGCAGGGCTGGAAGCGTTCCTGCGCAGCCCGAATGCCAAGAGCACGAACTAACGACGAGGACCGCGCCCATGGTCGATCGCAAGAACGACACGAACTCGGGCCCGCTCAAAGATCTGGAAGAATGGGACGACGACGTGCGGCGTCGCTATCCCGAGCAGCCCAATCGGCTGGCTCCCAGCTCCGAGAAAGCGAAAGAGGCGTTTCGCGATTATCGGGCCGAAGTGAAGCCCGCGGTCGCCGAGTTCTACCGGCTGAACCATCGCCATCAGACGGTCGACTTCGTGCGCGCCAAGCGAGCCGAGTACTTGGCGCTCAACAAGCGTAAGATGGGCCTGTGGGACGGGCTCGACTTCCTCAACACGCTCGTGGACTCCAGCGATCCCGACACCAGCCTGCCGCAGATCGAACACTTGCTGCAAACGGCCGAAGCCATTCGCCGCGACGGCCATCCGCGCTGGTTCGTGCTCACCGGCTTGATTCACGACTTTGGCAAGGTGCTCTGTCTGTTCGGCGAGCCGCAGTGGGCCGTCGTGGGCGACACGTTTCCCGTGGGCTGCGCCTGGAGCGAGAAGATCGTGTTTGCCGAGTACCTGGCCGACAATCCGGACCGCCAGGTGGCCGAGTACCAGACGCCTTGCGGCATCTATGAGGAAGGTTGCGGACTGGACAACGTGCTGTTGAGCTGGGGGCATGACGAGTACATGTATCACGTCGTGAAGGACTATCTGCCTCCCGAAGCGCTGTACATGATCCGCTACCACTCGTTCTATCCCTGGCACCGCGAGAACGCCTACTCGCATTTGCTCAATGCGCAGGACCGCAAGTATCTGGGCGCGGTGCGGGCCTTCAACCCGTACGACCTGTACACCAAAGCGGCCGAACGGCCCAACGTCAAAGAGCTGCGGGCCTACTACGACGACCTGTGGAACGAGTTCTTCCCGCCGCAATTGGCGTTCTAGCAGCCCGTTGAAGCGTGCGACGCTGCTGGCGTCGTCGCAGGGATGCCCAGAAAGCGGAAAGGCCGACCTGCTGGTGTCGCAGGCCGGCCGGTACGGAGCCTTTGAGGGCAGCTTGTTGAACGATTCAACGGCCTGCCCGACTTTCTGCCGAGGATCGGCTTACCAACGGTACTCAACGCCCGCGTTGTAGCCATGCACCCAGAACGGCGTGTCGTTGGCGGTGAAGGCGGGCACCGCGTCGCCCACCAGAGCACCGTTGATCTGCGTGGGATTGACGTTCAAGCTGATCGCGTCGCCCGACCGCTGCACGCGATTAGTGTAGATGAAAGTGTAACCGGCGGTCAGCCGCAGGTTGCAGGTGATGTTCATTCGCAGGTTGACGTCCGCCTCGGGCAAAATGGCAAACACGTCGCGGCGATAGGAGCCGATGTTGCTCGGCAGGGCCAGTAGATTGCCGGCTCCTTCCACGATCGCGCCGCCGTTGACTTGCGTGGTGTGCGAGCCGTTGATCCAGGTGCGCTCGCGGTTGTTGCCGAAGGCGCACTTGCCGATGAACTCCAACTGGAACGGCCCGTGGTACGACTGATACTTCATACCGATTTCGCCGCCGTTGAACTGGTTGCGCGAGCGAAACTGATCGCGCCCGGTGAAATGGGTAAGCGGAGTGATGCCGACCGGCTGAATCGTAAACTCGTCGTCGATCGTTACGCTATCTTCCAGGTAAAAGAAGCGATAGCCCAACAACAGGTCCACGCGCCGCTGCATGGTAAAGTCGATCCACACCAGCCGCCGCAAGGTCATGTTGGCGCTCTGGATGTTGCTCACCGTGCGTATGTCGATGCTGCCCGAAAGATTCGTGGGCGTCTGGGTTCCGGGCGGAATATAGTTGTTAAAGGCAATCAACGCCGCATTCTGCACCGGCGAGGCATGGATCGGGTTGAAATCCGTGAACGGCCGGGCCAGAATCGGATCGCCGTTCGACTCCGCAAAGAAGTTCGTGTTCTGCGTCTGCAGCGCCAGGTACTGGCCTTCGATGCCCAGGAACTCGCCGTCGATCAGCCAGTAGCCGACGTTGATGCGCCCGCCGTTGCGCTGGCCGGTATCGACGCGGTCGTTACCAAACAGAATCGAAGTGGTCGCGCTCACCGGCAGCACGCCGGCCTGCGCTTGCGGCGTTCCCGGCGGGCTGGTGGTCACCAGCGGCGGCAGATAGTTGCCCTTGGCCCACATCGAGAGATAGTCGGCCTGTACGTACACGCGATGGTGCGCGTGCACGTCTTCCCACAAGTCCATGCCGGGACAAAACAGCCCGCCACACGCGCCATGGCGTTTGCCGTGGCCGCCAAACATGCCGGGGTAGCCTGCGCCGGGATCGCAACCTTCACCATCGCCTTCGCAGTATTCGCCGCCGTCGTCGCTACACACGGCGCCGCTGCCATCGTCCAGGAAACTGCCATCGGTGTACGGCGACAAGCTGCCTTCGTCGACCATGCCGGTGTATTGCTGCCCGGGCAGCATCTCGGGCTGCTCGGTTTCTTGCTGGTCGTCGCTGACCCACATGCCCTGCACTTCGTCGGGCGGCGTCAAACGCGGCGGCTGTTGCCCGTACGGAACCTGGGCCCAGCTCTGGGGCGCAGCACCCAGCACGGTGGCAAATGCGATCGCTAGAATGGCAACGAGTCTCACGGTCATCCCCCCTATACCCACCGACGGACCCTGACGCTCGTAGCGGATCTACGGCATCGGCTATGTGAATCGATTCGACCGATTCGACCTGCAATTTCAGAGAATCCGCGACAATGCATACTCTCAACGCAGTGTCCCGCATCACCCAGAACCACCTAATTTGGAATTGCGCTGCTAGCGAATTGGCGGCCGCAATACGTTGGCAGTAAACTTGCGAAAAGTGTTTGGAAAGCAAGGCCAACTGGAGTAGATTGAGGATTCGATTTCGGGCGGCTGTAGCTATCGGGGGGAGAACCCTGGTGCCGCCAGAACCACAAGCCAACCCAGAACCAAAGGAGCAGTCAGTGGCTAAAGACGCAGACAAGGACAACCCGACTCCGCAAGCACCACTCGGTAGCACTCCTAGCGGCGCACCCGCGGAACAGCCCCAGCGTCAGCCGCTGGTCGTAGACGCCTCGAAGGCCCACGCCGCGTACGCAAACTTCTGTCGCGTGACCGGCACACCGGAAGAGTTGATCATCGATTTCGGCCTGAACACGCAGCCCATGGGCGTGCCCACCGAGCCGATCGAAGTTTCCGAGCGCATCGTGATGAACTACTTCACGGCGAAGCGCATGTTGTCGGCCCTCTCGATGTCGCTGCAGCGTCACGAGGCGGCGTTCGGCGTGCTGGAAACCGACGTCCAAAAGCGCGTCATGCCGGGCGTCATGCGTCCCAGCGCCGCGCCAGTGCCGCAGCGCTAGACACAGTGCCGCAGCGCTAAACACGGCGCCGCAGCGCTAAACACGGCAACGAAATTGCGCCTGAGCTGGCTCGGCCACTCAACAGACGCAGTGCCGGGCACGGCTTGCGGATCTGCCAGGCGGCCGAAAGCACCTCTCACGGGTGGCATTTCCGCCCGTGTTTTTATGACGCCGGTGGCCGGCTGCGATCGCCCCTGCGCAAAGGGCGGGTTCATCGCGCGCTCTGGCAGGCGCGCCTGCGTACGGGCCCCCCGCCAACTCGCCGCAACCGGTCCACTCACCGTCGCGCCTGCCGCGCGCTTCTGCTTATTCGGGCCAGGGCCGGCCGTTTATTTCCGTTGCGCGGTAGAAGCCTAAAAAGCGGAAAAAACCGGCTCCCGGGAATAGTTTGCGCTCGTTGAAAAGAACACGAGCTTGGACTAGTCTGAAACCCTGGGCATTGCCCTCAGTCTTGTCTATTTCAATGCTCGCAGGGGGCACGTGCGACAACGCCCGCCGCGAGCCTTGACGTCAATACAGATTCCCTGAGTTGACGCCGGGAACAGAGCCATCGAGTCATTCCAAGCGATCGCTGGATCGCTCACGCGTTCGCGCGGGTCGCTCCCGCGCCGGATGGAGAATCAACCCTCGCCCTGATCGCGGTTCTAGCACCCAAGTCGGCCGACATCACCAACTTCGCTGAGACTTCGGATCCCACAGCACCATGATGAACTTCCGCACGCCGTTGTATGCCGCCAAGCGATTCTTGAGCAAGCGCACGAAGTTGGGCCGGGGCCTGGTCCACCGTTCGGCCCGGCATATCGAGCCCCTGGAACTGCGGTCGATGCTTTCGGCCAGTCCGTTGTCGAGCGATAGCGCCTGGTACGACTCGGCCGGCACGATCGACTTGTCGATTCGCTCGTTTCTGGCCAGCACCGTGGCCCAGCATTCGGCCACCCAAACCAGCACGTACACAACCAGCTACACGTCCACGACGGACAACTCGGAAACGGCCGGCGACGACGACGCGCCCAATGCGAGCCCGCTGGTCGATGAGAACGACCAATTGAAGATCCGCCTGGAAGCTCAAGACGATGCCGGCGTTCCGCTGACGCACGTCGAAGTCGGTGATACCTTCCAGCTGGCCGTTTTTGTCCAGGACGTGCGCAATCCGCCGGTGCAGCCGCAGCAGGGCGTGTCCGCCGCCTACATGAACATCCTGTACTCGCAGGAATTCGCCAGCATCGCCACCTCGGGCGCCATCACCTATTCGTCCAACTTCCAGATCGCCCGCTCGGGCGATACGAGCCTTGACGGCCAGATCGTCGGCGCCGGCGCCTTTAGCGGCGCATCGACGGGACCGGGCACTGCCGAACAATTCCTGCTGAAGATCGCCGTCCATGCCGACGCCGTCGGAACCCTGTCGTTTACCTCCTCGTTCGACACGACTGCCGGCCACGGCAACGTGCTCTTCCTGCAAGACGAAGCCGTGGCCGAGGATGCCATCGACTTCGGCATCCTCGATCTGCAAGTGGTCGCGGCCGGCACTCCCGTCATTTCCGTGGCCGACGTGACCGCCGCCGAAGGCACCGCCGGCACCGATACGCCCTACGTGTTCACGGTTAGCCTGTCGGAGGCCGGCGCGTCCGAAGTCACCGTCGCCTACAACACCGCCGCCGGCACCGCCACCGAGGGCGACGATTTCATCGCCACCAGCGGCACGCTCACTTTTGCGCCTGGCATCACCAGCCAGCTCGTCACCGTGCTGGTCAAGGCCGACGCGCTCGACGAAATCGACGAAGCGTTCACGCTCGTGTTGTCCAATCCCATCAACTCCGCGATCAGCGACGGCACCGCCACCGGCACGATCACCGACGACGACGCGGCCCCGACCGTTTCCATCGGCGCCGCGACCGTGATCACCGAAGGCAACGCGGGCAGCACCCAAGTCCTGTTCACCGTCAGCCTGTCCAGTGCCAGCGGCAAGCAAGTCACTGTCGACTACACGACGGCCGACGGTACGGCGATGGCCGGCAGCGATTACGTCGCTCGCAGCGGAGCGGTCGCGTTCTCGCCGGGCACCACCACCCAAACCGTCACCATCACGGTCAACGGCGACACGCTCGACGAAATCGACGAAACCTTCTCGGTCAACATCTCCGCGCCGGTGAATGCCACGCTCGGCACCGCCACCGTGCAGGGCACGATCACCGACGACGACGCCGAGCCCAACCTGTCCATCAGCGATGTGACGGCCGTCGAGGGCAATTCCGGCACCAACAACTACGTCTTTACGGTGACCTTGTCGACCGCCAGCGCCAAAGAAGTCAAGGTGCAGTACGCCACCAGCGACGTCACCGCCACCGCCGGCAGCGACTACACCGCCACCAGCGGCACGCTCACGTTCTCTCCGGGAACCTCTTCGCAATTGGTAACCGTCGTCGTCAACGGCGACATCAACGACGACGCCAACGAGACCTTCAACGTCACCTTGTCCAATCCGCTCAACGCCGGCTTGAGCGATGCCACGGGTGTCGGCACGATCATGGACGATGACGAGTCGCCCATGCTCTCCATCAGCGACGTGACGCAGGTAGAAGGCAATAGCGGCACCACGGCCCTGGTCTTTACCGCCACGCTGGCCGGGTCCACCGATAGCACCGTCACCGTGCAGTTTGCCACCAGCGACGGCACCGCCACCGACGCGGATAACGACTACGAGCCGATCAGCGGCACGATCACCTTCGCCCCGGGGGTGACCTCGCAGCTGGTGACGGTCCTGGTCAACGGCGACCTGATTGACGACGCGGATTCGGAAACGTTTACCGTCACATTGTCGAACCCGACCAACGCGGCGATTGCCGATGCCACCGGCATCGGCACGATCACCGACGACGACGCGGCGCCCACGCTGACAATCAGCACGCCCGATGCAGTGGCCGAAGGTGACACCGGCACCACGCAGCTGGTCTTTACCGTCAACTTGTCCGCGGCTAGCGGCCAGCAGGTTACCGTGGTGTACAACACGGCCGACGATACGGCCACGGCCGGCGCCGACTACGTCGCTACCAGCGGCACCCTCACCTTCGCGCCCGGCACTACCAGCCAGCTGGTCACCGTCGTCGTCAACGGCGACACGCTCGACGAGTTCGACGAGGTGTTTGCGCTGAATCTGACGTCGCCGGTCAATGCCACCATCAACACCGGCAGCGGCGGCGGAACGATCGACGATGACGACGCGGCCCCCGGCGTATCCCTCGGCGATGCCACCGTGATCGAAGGCACCGGCGGCACCACCGCCCTGGTCTTCACCGCCACCCTGTCCGCCGCCAGCGGCAAGGTAATCACCGTCCAATATGCCACCAGCGACGACACGGCCTTGGCCGGCAGCGACTACACCGCCACCAGCGGCACGATCACCTTCGCGCCCGGCACGACCTCTCAGTTGATCACGGTGCTGGTCACCGCCGACGCGATCGACGAGCCGGAAGAGGCGTTCCAGGTCACGCTTTCGAGCCCGGTCAACGTGGATTTGGGTGATGCGACCGCTACCGGCACCATCACCGACGACGACGCGCCGCCGGTGCTCTCCATCAGCAGCGTCTCCACGGCCGAAGGCGACGAAGGCACTACGAACTTCCTGTTCACCCTCACGCTCTCCGCCCCCAGCGGCAAGGAAGTCTCGGTGGTGTATTCCACGCTCGACGGCGGCTCGTCGACCGAGGGCGACGACTACACCGGCGACACGGCCACGATTACCTTCGCGCCGGGAGTCACCTCGCGAGTCATAACCATCGCGGTGCTCGGCGACACCGATCCCGAAGAAAACGAGACGTTCAGCGTGCTGCTCTCGAGCCCGGAAAATGCCACGCTCAACGAGCAGCAGGATGCGGGCGTCGGCACGATTCTGAACGACGACGGCGCGCATTTCTCGTTCTCGCCGACGGTGGTCTCTCAACCGGAGGGCGACAGCGGCCCGACACTGTTCGTATTCACCGTGACGATTGGCGAGGCCGATCCTGAGAACACGCACACGGTGGCGTTCAATACGGTCGACGGCACGGCCACCGTCGCCAACAGCGACTACCAGGCCCAAAGCGGCACGCTGACATTCGCGCCCAACGTGACCTCGCAGACCGTCACGGTGATCGTCAACGGCAACACCACCGACGAGGAAAACGAAACATTCACCGTCGTGCTGAGCGCGCCCAGCGCCGGCAGCACGATCATGAGCGGCACCGCCACCGGCACCATCGAAAACGATGACGAAGCGCCGCTGGTCACCATCGGCAACGTCACCCAGGCGGAAGGCACGGGCAGCCCCTCGTCGTTTGTCTTCTCGGTCAGCCTGTCGGCCGCCAGCGACAAAGAGATCACGGTGGTTTACAACACGGCCGACATCTCGGCCAGCGGCGCCGACTACACGGCCGCCAGCGGCACGCTGACGTTCGCGCCGGGCACCACAAGCCAGCTCGTGACGATCGCCGTCAACGGCGACGTTTTGGATGAGAACGACGAGACGTTCTCGGTCAACCTGACCGCGCCCGTCAACGCCACGCTGGGCACTGCCAGCACCGGCACCGGCACCATCACCGACGACGATGCAGAGCCGACCGTTTCCGTCAGCGACGCAATTGTGGCCGAAGGCAACACCGGCACCACGGCCGTTGTCTTCACGGTGACCCTGTCGAGCGCCAGCGGCAAAGAAGTGACCGTGGCCTACGCCACCAGCGATGGCTCGGCCGCGGCCGGCAGCGACTACACCGCCACGAGCGGCACTGTGACGTTTGCCCCGGGCGCTACTTCGATGCTGCTCACGGTGCTGGCCAATGGCGACACCGTGGCCGAGGATGACGAGACGTTCACCCTCACGCTCAGCACCCCGGCGAACGCCACGCTCAACGACGCCACCGGCACGGGTACGCTCGACAACGATGACGAAGTGCTCATTGCAGTGGGCAATGCCACCGCCACCGAAGTCGACACTGGTGCCACGTCCAACCTGGTCTTCACCGTCACGCTGTCGCACACGTCAGACGAGACGGTGACGGTCAAGTACGACCTGGTTGCCGGAACCGCAACCGCCGGCTCCGACTACAACAACAACAGCGGCACGCTCACGTTCGCCCCGGGCGCCACGCAGGCATTTGTCACGGTGGTGGTCAACGGCGACTTGCTGAGCGAAGCCGACGAGACATTCACGCTGCGGCTGTTCGACTCGGTCAACGCCAGCAACGCGCAGAACGAAGCTTCGGCCGTCACGGCGACCGGCACCATCGACGACGATGATCCGTTGCCCACGCTCACCTTCTCGCCGGCAACGCAAAACGCGGCCGAAGGCAACTCGGGCACCACGCCCGTAGTGTTCACCGCCACCCTCTCCGCGGTCAGCGGCCAGCAGATTCTGGTGACCTACACCACGGCCGACGGCACGGCCACCACGGCCGACAGCGACTATCAGGCCGCCACCGGCACGATCACCTTCGCCCCGGGCGTCACAGAACAACTGATTACCGTGCTGGTCAACGGTGACACGAAGTTCGAGGTCGACGAAACCTTTAACGTGAATCTGACCCGCATTGGCGAGACGGTCACGCTGGGCAACTCTTCGGCCACGGCCACGATCACGAATCAGGATGCGGCGCCAACTATCTCGATCAGTGATGCTTCGGTGGCCGAAGGCAACGGCGACCCGACGTTTACCAACCTGGTCTTTACGATCTCAATGTCCGCCGCCAGCAGCCAGCAGGTGACGCTCAACTTTGCCACGGCCCCCGGCACCGCCGCCACCGGCGTGGATTTCACCGGCCGCACCGATTCCCTCACGTTCGCGCCGGGAGTCACGCAGCAACTCATTACCATCAGCGTCATCGGCGACTTGTTGAACGAACCCGATGAGACCCTCTCCGTCAATTTGAGCAACGCGAGCGCTGGCGCCACGATTGCCGACGGCACCGGCCAGGGCACGATCGTCAACGACGATCCCCTGCCGACCATCTCGATCAACGACGTGACGCAGGTCGAAGGCGACTCGGGCACGACCAACTACGTGTTCCAGGTGACGCTCAGCGCCGCCAGCGGCCAGGAAATCACCGTCGCGTTTGCCACCGCCAACGGCACTGCCGTTTCAGGCGGAGATTACACGGCCACCAGCGGCACGCTGACCTTTGCCCCCGGCGGCGGCACGACCCGCAGTATCACCGTGGTGGTCAAGGGCGATCCGATCATCGAACCGGACGAAGACTTCTTCGTCAACCTGTCCAATGTCAGCGCCACCGCCACGATCGCCGACGCACAGGGCAAGGGCACGATTCAAAACGGCAGCGACACGCTGGTCGTCGAGCCGTCCAGCCTCGCTGGTTTTGCGATCATCGACGTCGACCATCAGTCCGACAAGGACACCGGCGAAGTCGTGTTCCACGACCTCACCGTCACCTTGACCGGTACCGAGCAATTCTCCGGCGAGGCCGTCAACCTCACCACCACCACCAACGGCACCGGCGCCAATCTCGGTGGCTACTCCTTCAGCAACCTCAATCCCGGCACCTATACGCTGACCTTTTCGCAGCCCGTCGGCTATCTGCCGGGCTACGTGACCGTGGGCAGCCAAGGCGGAACCGCGGGCGCCAACGGCCGCTCGATCGTGCTGACCATTGCCTCGCCGGGCAACGTCACGGGCACCGACAACAACTTCTACGTCTGGGGCCAGAACCTCGACACGATTTCCGCGCGGGACTTCCTGGCTTCAACCACCCACGGCACCTCGGTCAGCGCGAATCGGTTTGCCGCGCCCGCGGCCACTGCCCTGGCCCAGGCAGCCGCCCTGGCGGCTTCGTCCGACACGTTCACGCAAGATGGCAGCGTGCTGACCGTGCACGGCACGGCCGGCGACGATAGCTTCGAGTTCACTGCCGGCGCCTCACACACCGTGCGGATCAACGGCCAGACGCGCGTGATCGATCCGTCAGAGATCACCGACATCGTCTTCGACGGCGGTGGCGGCAACGACAGTGCCCAACTGACCGGCTCCAGCGGCGATGATCTGGCCAACTTCAATCCGGGCTTTGGCACGCTCTCGGGCGCGAACTACAAGGTCACCGTCAGCAACGTCAACTCGATCAACGTCAACGGCGGTGGCGGCAACGACACCGGCACCCTGCAGGATTCGATCTTCGACGACGCCCTGATTGCCGTGGGCAACGAAGTCGCGTTGACCAGCGATCTCGGGCAGGCCGCGACCCTCTTGGCGTTCGAGCAGGTGCGGGCAATCACGTCGAGCGGCGGCACCGACACCGCGCTGGTCGGCGCGCTCGACTTCACGCTCGAACAGGAAGGCTCCTGGACGGCGGTCTAGAGGTAGTGAACGGCGGGTGCCATGCTCACGCGTCGCGTGAGCATGCGTTCATATCGGCAGGGCCAGCGGGTGCCATGCTCACGCATCGCGTGAGCATGCGTTCAAATCGGCAGGGCCCGGCTCGCGAGCCGAGCCAACCTACCGCCGATCGTTAGAAGTTGCACTCCACCCCGAAGCTGATGCCCTGTAGCCAGACGTCGGAATCGACGAACGAGAACGTCGGCTGCGTGCCGCCCTGGTTTGGCGGGAATTGATCGGGGTCGATATTCAGGTTGATCTGGTCGCCGGGCCGCGCCACGTTGGTGACGAACATTAGCGTGTAGCCGAGGTTCAGTTTCCACAGCGGCGTGATCTGGTAGCGCAAGTCCGCGCTAAACTCCGGCAGCACCGAAAAGACGCTGCGGTTGTGCGGCCCCGAGTTGGAGGGCAGGGCCAAAATGCCACCCGACCGATCCGTCTGCTGTCCGTCGGGCAGCGTCGTGATCGTGCGGCCGTCGATCGTGACGTACTGCGAGACACCGCCAATGGCAAGCTTCGCCAGCAAGTCCAAGGTCCAGCAGCCGTTCATCATCTGAGCATTCACGCCCAGCTGGCCGCCGTTGAAATCGTTGCGCGTGTTGAAGCTGTCGAAGACGTTGAACGTGGTGCCGGTCGGCGGTTGACCGCCCTCATCGATCACGGTGCTGTCGCTG
Source organism: Pirellulales bacterium (assembly GCA_050250435.1). Lineage (GTDB taxonomy): Bacteria > Planctomycetota > Planctomycetia > Pirellulales > PALSA-1355 > JBFWOR01. Next base: position 398,883 of record JBFWOR010000004.1, read on the forward strand.
GTGACGGACAAGCCTTCCGCAATGCGGAAGTAGCGATAGCCGGCCAGCACGTCAATACGCTTCCAGCAATCGGCCACCAGTGACCTGCGCAAATTCACATCGCCGCCGTACACGCGGCTGTTCGCGCTGACGTTGATCGAGCCGTCGATAATGTCGGGATAAGTGATCAGGTGCGAATCTTGGTCGCCCGTGTTCACGTTGATGAACGGGCGCGCGAGGATGTCTGAAGAGTCGTTGAAGTACTGCTGGTTGACCTTGCCCAGGTAAAAGAACGAAGTCTCGATACCCGTCAGGTCGCAGCTATTGAACCAGTAGCCGAGGGTGAATCGTGCGCCCGAGCGGCCGCTCGTGTTGACCCGTTCGTTGCCAAAGAGAATCGTGGCGTCAGGCAAAACGCCGGCTTGCAGTGGCGGCGTGCCATCGGGGCTGGTGGTGACCAACGGCGGCGTTTCCGCGCCGCGGACCCACCAGTACAAGTACTCTGCACGGCCCCAGAATCCGGGCACCGGCCCGCAACCGCAGCAATCGTCGCAACAGCCGTCGTAGCATTCGCCGCCATAACCGCCGTCGCCGTACTCAAACGGCCCGCCGTCCATCCATTGTTCGGTAACGGGACCTGACGTCATCGGCCCCTGCCCAGTCTGGCTTTCCACGACCGTGCCGGGCGCGATGTCTTCCTGATACATCGTCCGCGCGGTGTGTTGATAGGCCGCTCGCTGGGCTTGCGGCTGTCGACCGCGGTACGGTTCCTGGCGGTACGGTTCTTGATAGACGGATTGCCGATTGACCGGCGCGCGGCTGCGCGGGTCTTGCTGATGCGCGGCGCGCATCGCCGGCGCGGGCGCGGCACGTCGCATCTCGCGCTCCGGCGTTGGACTCGGATCGCCTCGTCGCAACTGGGTCGGCGCGGGCTTCTGGTCGTAGCGTCCCAATCGCCCCGTCGTCGGCTGCGGCTGGGCCGCCATGGCCCACGATGTGCCACATACACCCACTATCGTTACCAAGATGGCAAACCGGTGCATAACCCTGGTCCTCAACATCTGTTGACTTGCGTGCCGTCTCGCATTCCTGCTAGCTGGCTCGCGACACTAGCGCGCGGTTCGCCGAGGTGGGCGAGACACGTCGTAACAGGTTTTTCGGTTGCAACAGTGGTAGCAGTTGAAGAGAAAGTTCCGGCTGTGCCGAATTTGTCGCGCGAGCCGTCTGGCTAAGCTAGCCAAAGTCTGCGCGGGCCATACATGGCTCCCCAGCCTCCATGCCCAATCGCGTTGCCACTGCTGCCTGCAGGTTGTGCAGCTGCAACATCGCGGGCCCGCGCAGCACATTTCGGGCTCGTAATTAACCGCTTATACGATGGGAACTTGCGCGCGAACACTTGGCAGCGGCGGCACGTTTGGCGCGGCACTTGCTTTCCTCGCATCACCGTCCGGTCGTTCACATGCGGCACGTTGCCAAGAGTGAAGCGGCCGGCGAGTGCCCCGTTCGTGGACAGTGATTTCCTTTCTACCTGAATCACTACCGAACTGGTTTGGGAGGGTCGCCGTCATTAGTGGACTGGCGGCGACCGGCACCTTCGGCGGTTTCGACGGCGTGACTGTCTCGCGAGCAGCTACGCACGCTTCTTGCTCGCAGTGTTCGCCACCTACCTGGCACGTCGTCGAAACCGCCAATTTTTTAATTCTCAATCACGGCACCGGGGGCGTTGATCGCGCCACTGCCGAGGCCTGTGAAAAACTGCGTGCGACCATTGCCGCACGCTGGCTGGGCGCGGATATCGCCCCCCGTTGGACTCCAAAGTGCGAGATCGTCTTGCACTCTAGCGACGAAGGCTACGCTCGCGAAGTGGGCGCCGCCGGTAAATCGACCGTGGCGTCGGCCCTCGTCGAGCGGCAGCGCGGCGCCGTCGCGCGGCGCCGTATCGACGTGCGGGCTACCCGCGCCGATTGGCAAACGCGGGCCTTGGGTCACGAGTTGACGCACATCGTGCTGGCAGATCGCTTTGCCAACGCCGTGTTGCCACGCTGGGTGGACGAGGGCATCGCCATCCTGGCCGACACACACGAAAAACAGCACCGGCACAGCCGCGATCTGGCGACGGCCCTTTCGGTCCGGGCCGAATTCCGCGTGCTGGAGTTATTCGCGCTCGACGAGTATCCGCCGGCCGATCGCTGGGCCACTTTCTATGGACAGAGTGCTTCGCTCGTGCGCTTCCTGGTGGAACACGCCGGCGAGCAGCAGTTTCTCGAATTCGTCGAGGTCTCGCTCGAGCAAGGCTACGAGCAGGGACTGCAAACCGCCTATGGCCTGGGCGCCCAGGAACTCGAGAGCCGCTGGCGGGCCCACGCGCACCGCACGCTGGCCGCCGAAGCGGCCGGTGAGCTGGCCCAAAATGACACGCGCCCAGCCGCTCTCAACACGCCCCAGCCGGCCCGTGCGACCGTCGGCCTCTAAGGCCCTGCGGGCGCATGCTATGTGATGGTTGCAACGTGTCGGCGGATGGCGCGCACCAACCGCGATAATCCTCGGCCAAAAGTGCGCCTGTGCTGATTTCTCTTGCTAACACCCGGGGAATAGATAAGAATTCAGCGTATCGTCGGCTGCCTGGCTATCGCTGGCGTTCCCTGGCGGAACGCTGCCAATCGGGCCTCGGCAGTCGACCCTCGGGAGAGGTGGCTGAGTGGTCGAAAGCGCCGGTTTGCTAAATCGGTGACCGGGTAACTGGTCCGCAGGTTCGAATCCTGTCCTCTCCGTTTTGTGATTTTGTAGGAAGATGTTGCGTATCGCCGCGAGACGCACAAACGGCGCACCCATTTGGAGTTGCGTGTAGTTCGTGCGATTCAAGGCTATTAGCTGCGCGTCCCGACTGCGCCGCATTCTGTGCGCTTTGTGCGCCGCTTTCTGAGCCATCTGCTTCCGCCACTTTTGCCGCCTGTTCGAAATCGGCGTCGGTCACCTGCAAGTAGTGCTTCAAGGCGATTCGAGGCGTATTGCCCAGCCACGACGTTACTACGTGGATCGGGAATTCTTTCGCCAGTTCCGTTTCTCGACTTGCCCGCATAGCGTGGAATAGCCGGGGCCAAGGCTGTAGACCCGCACGCTTGACGATTCGCTCAAATTGCGTCCGCAGGTTGCAGTTTCGCCAACCGCTCGGCGTGTTGGCCGCGTCGCGGTGGTTGCCGTCCACTACGAACTCCGCTCCGTCGGCAGCCAAATCGAAGGCCTCTGCCAGGATGGGCCGCAAGTCGGCAAATAGTGGAATCGTGCGACTCCCCTTGCCGATATGATGCTCCGTCTTGGGCGATTGAACGACGATGCGGCCAGCTGCCCAGTCCACATTCTGCCAGCGGAGGGACAGGACTTCGCTCGGGCAGCGCAAGCCGCCGTAGCGGGCCAGAGCAACGATGACTCGCCATGTCGGACTGCAAACTGCCAATAGTCGGGTGGCCTCCTCTCGCGTAATGAACCTCTGGCGATCTTGCCGCAGAACCGCTTTGGCCGTCACTTCGGCGAAGGGATTATCCACGATGAGCTTACGTTTCTTTGCCGCGCGAAAGAACATGCGGGCGAATTGCAGACGCTTATGAACTGTCGTGGGCGCCAGCTCTTGCCCTACGAGGAACATCTTGAAATCCTCGGCGTCCGCTTCAGTAATGCCTGCCAGGTCTCGATCCGCGCCGAAATGAGCCAATAGGTTTCGTGTGACTTGCGACCAGACTTCCTTTGTTGCCGGCTTCACGTCAATACGGCGAGTCGTAAAGTCGGACAGGAATGGGCCGAGCTTGACGGCCGATTTCGGTATTTGTGCGGGGATAAGGCCGACACCTACAAGTTTCTCGGACATGGGCGGCTGCAGGCCCGCAACCCAGTGGGCTAGGTCAGCCTCCATCGGCCGATTGAGCAATTTGGCCTCCAAAAGCTGCTCTACGCGACTTTTGACGCTCTCGGCGGCTCGCTGCGACACCTTACCCAGCCGAATCGTCGGCCGCGTGCCGTCGGGAGCCATAAACAGAATCCGTCGCGTACCGTTCTTACTGCGTGCAATGCTTGCCATTCTTAATGTCCCTTTCTGAAAACTCTCTTCGTTGGTCACACTACCGGCTCACTCGTCAGCTTGTAAAGCAACTGAGCCGTACCAGCGCGAGAAGTCGATAAATCGCCCACATCGGGCGCAATCTCGCCGGTTTGACCGCCCATCGTGGATTGCCACATCAAGCCAGGTGGTCGAGCCGCAGCGGCAGACGGGCTTTGTTTGAGCAGTCGGCGCGGGTCGTCGTGTCTCGAGCCGGGCATGGGGCTGTAGGCGCACCAACAGCTCAGCTTTGTGGATTCTCAGTTGGTCCACCAAGTCAGGCGTTAGGACTTCCTGTGGAGCGTCAATGGTCAACCCGCCTCCGCCGGCCGGGACCAAGCGGATGCCGATGGCATCGCATTCTGTCAGCAGCCCTGCGACTCTTTGATCAAGGCCGGTCATATCGTCACCTGGACGCGGCTTGCGGTTTCGGGTTGCTCCAAAGCGCTCCCGTTATTCCCAGAATTGCCGCAGTCAGGCCCTGGGATTGAATTGCGGGAATTGTGGGAACGGTTTTCGTGTTTCTTGGAGATGAATCCTGTCAGGTTCACTTCATATTTGGGTGACGGTGGACGGCCGGGCCCGGCCGGTTCAGCAGGAACCAGGCGGATGTAGCCTCGGCGCGTGAGTTCAGTTAGCGCCTGGTCAATGTCGTCGGACTTGGGAAAGCGCCGCTTGCCCTGGTGCTGGGCTTCGCTCTTGGTGAACTCCCGGCGGCCATGTCGCTCGATCCATCGCAACACGTATCTCGCATCCGCATCACCCGCAACCTCTTGGGCCTGCATCATGTTCAGCACCGCTTCCGCGTGTGGAGCGAGATAGCGTGCGATTTCGATAGCCGCCAACAGAGTCGGCAAATCAATTTCTCCGATCGGGCCATGCTCCACGCAGTGCATCACGGCCGCGATCCGCAGCGTGGCACCGGCCAGCTTCGCGCCCCAGTCGCGCATGATCTCCATCTGGCCGCCGTCGGCTAGCATGGCTTCGATCTCGGCCTCCCATTCCTCGAGCGTGCTTGCCGCATCGGTCGAAAAGTGCATCGTGACCTCGCCTTCGACGTCGGCCATCTGGCGCACTGTGTCGTGATAGGCTTCCCGTACGGTGTCAGGAACCGGTGCCGGGGCGATCTCCCGCTGGCCGATCCAGCTTTGCGGTGCGGCGTAGAGAAACCGGGCGAGCAGGCCGCGACCTCGGAAGGCGGTATTGGCGGCCAGTCCCACGATGACCTGCGGCTGCATGGCATAGGCGCAGGTCAGGGCCGGTCGCTCGACGTATACCGAGCTGCGTGACACCCGATCCGATTTCAGGTTGTCGCCAGAGTGGCCCATCAGGTAGACGCCAAACTGCGGCAGGCCGTTCTTGGAGTACAGGCCCGCCATCAGGTCAAACACGCCACCCTCGGGCGACATGCTGGCGATCCGTCCGCCTTGCTCGGCCAGCATCATCCCAAGCTTTTCGCTGGTGGCGTCGTCAACGATCAGCCGGGGTAAAACCGGCACGACTTGCATCGCCAACTCCTCGGCCAGGTTGCCGGCTTCGTGTCGCGCTTCGGCGTCCCCTTTCTCTGCTGCAAGCTTTTCCAGTCTCTTCAGGCGCGTCTCGGACTGACGTCGGTCGGATTGTGCGCGGGCGACGCTCGGCCGCGCGGCTTCGATCAGTTCGGCTTCTAGTTCACCCAGGGGTCGAGTCGCATCGGAAAAAACGGCTGACTTGCGGTTGCCCGGCTCGAGCAGCACGGCCACGTACAGGTTGACCGGCTCTTCCCAGCGGGACCGCGGCTCGATAACCACGCGACGGGCGATTGTCGCTGAGCAAACCGCCAACGCCAGCAACGCGGCCAGATCCGCAGGCGTTTGCGTGGCGTACGATTCGGCCTCTACCCATTCCCGCAGCACGCCGGGCAAGGCATGTGTCGGAAACTCGGGCAGGCTCACCGTGTCGAGCGATATGATCTCGGGCCACGGCTGCGTCGGATGCGCCACAATCGGCGATGCCTCGGCCAAGCGCAACAGTTCCTCCTTCGTCCCGCCGGCCGCGATCCAATCGCTCACGTCGCCTTTGGCTGGCAGGTCCGGCAGCTCGACGATCCGCACCGACTCGGCAATCCCGTGTAGTGAGCAAACAACCTGATCAAGGTGCTTGCGCCCCGAATCGTCGTTGTCGCCTACCGTGAAAATCCATCGCCCCTGAAGGAATTCAGCGTGTTCGGCGGTCCACTTTCCGGCGCCTCCTGCGTTGCAGGTCGCCAGCACGCCAATGCGGGCCAGGTTGTCGACATCCTTCTCTCCCTCGACCACGAACATGGGTTCGCCTGGACGAGCCAGCAACTCCGGCAGGCGATACGGCACCACGCGCACGCCTTTGACCGACCACACCCAGCCGCCGCCGGGTTTTGGGCGACGCTGTCGAAAGTCTTTCGGATCGAAGCGCACGACCTGGAAGAGCAGCTCCCCGTGTTCGTCCCGATAGTCGTAGGTCGCAGCGATCTGCGGCTGACCGTTACCTTCCTGGCTGTCGGCCTGTCTACGGTATTCCTGTTTACTTCGGCCGGCAGGCAATACCGTTGACGTTGACGCAACAAACAGGTCTGTCGGCTTGAGGCCCATCGCGTCGCAAATGGCCTCGAGCGAACAGCCAGCGTGGCACTTGAGCAAGACCCGGCCGTCCTCCCCCTCGGCGATCGACAAGCTGGGCTGCCGATCGTCGTGGGCCGGACAGCAGGCCGACCAGCCGGTGCCGGACTTCCTGGCGTCGGGCAGCATCGCCAGAATCCGTTCAAGCGGCGTTGTCATCGCTGCCTCCGTCGCTAGGCTCGACTTGCTTCTCCAACCAGGTCGCGAGAGTAGCGATGGGGTAAAGAACGGTTCGGCGCGTCCCAGTGCCGATTCGCACGCAGGGAATTTCCCCATCATGCGTCAATTGCCAAAGTAGCCGGGTCGAGATGCCCAGCGCCTTCGCGGCCTCGCGGGGGCGAAGTGCCAGTGGGAATTCATGCAGTTCGTTCGCCATTGCAGGGATGCTCCAAACGGTCGCATGCCACGAAGCGCGGCTTGCATACCCGTTGGCGCAGGTGTTCGGCAGGAACTTGCCGAACAGCGTGGCGTTAGCACAAAAACGCCGGCAAATGCCGGGTATCGCGCAGAAAAGAAAATTTCGAAGTGTTCGGCATCTGCTGCCGAACGATCGAACACTTGAGTCAGCTATTCGTCGTCGTCCCGCTCGTGCTCGCCAGGCGGGGTTCGGCCGTAGAGGTGATGAGGCGAGAACTCGCCGTTGAGCACCTTCAGAGAGTCGGCCAGGCGGCCCTGGTCGCGACAAAGAGCGCGGTAGACGGTGTGCCCGCCGGTCTCGCCCTGATTGAATTCGTTGTTGAAGAACGCCGAGGCGGTCGATTCCGAGACTTCTGCCAGCCGGGCCAGTTCGTTGTTTCCGATCGGCTCCAGGTTGAGGCAGCTACCGTCGGCGTACTTGTGGTGCTTCGTGAGCGCCCCAATCAGTTTCGCTCGACCTTCGCCCCGCTCCGTGCTGCGCTTCGACTTCCTCTTGACGGTCTCCTCGCTTGCCTGCGAGGGAGCCTGATGGCCCTCCCGTTCGGATTGCGCGTCGGCCACGAGCTTGGCCTTAATCTTCACCCGCTGGCCCCAAGCCATCGCCCGGTCGAAGATCTCGGCGGCAGTCCAACTGCCGTTTCGCAGATACTCCTCAGGGATCTCCACGATCCGCCCCAAAACCTGCCAGTCTTCCAGGGTAGTCGGCCTGGGAAGGTGCAACGACTCGAGCTCGTCACCAACCCGCTCCACGCTCTGACGAAGTGCCTCGGTCCATTCCTCCGACACGGCCTGCTGAGCCTCGACCACTGCCTGAAACTCCGGGCTACTCATGATCGTGGCGACGGTCATCAACTGCATCCGGGCGCGCATCAATCCTCTCTTGGATTCAGGATCGTCTGCAATTGCCCGCAGATAGGCCTCGCCGGCCTTCAGGTCCTTGGCATCTGAGTCGGCCATTTTGTTGTCTCCAACTACAGAGCCCGCAGCGCTGCCAGCGCTTCGGCCACCTCGCGGCCTCGCTGTTCGATGATGTCCAATAGCTCGGCCGGGGTGCGCTTGTCTTCGTCGGACTGCCGGTTGGGGTTCACCGCCTTGAGGTCGTATACGGCGTCCTCGATGCTCTGCGCGCGGTTGCCCAGCTCTCGCGCCTCCTTGCTCAGCTCCGCGATCCGCTCGTCGGCCTCTGCGATCTTCTTCTTGGGGGCCGGCTTGGCCTTCTTCAATTCGGCGAGCTTCTCCCGCCAGCGGTTGGCTTCCTGCTGTTTGGCGCGCGACTGTTGCTTGAGCGGCTCGGCGTCCGCGGCGGTCTGCTGTTTGCGCTGGGCGAAATCGACGGTCCAGCTTCGCTCGCTGTCGGCGCGCTTGAGCAGCAGGCGGAAGAACTCGTCAAACTTGTCGAGCGTGAATGGCTGCCGCTTGCCGACCTTCACGTCGGACAGGTCGTAGTACCAAATCTTTTCGGTGGGCTCGCCCTTGTTGAAGAACAGTAGATTTGTCTTTACGCCGGCGCCGGCCGCGTTGAACACGCCGCCCGGCAGGCTGACGATCGTGTGCAGGTTGCATTCGTCGAGCAACTTGCGCTTGGTTTGCACGAAGGCCGTTTCGTTGGTGCGGAACAACACGCCCTCGTCCAGCACGATGCCCGAGCGGCCGGTTGGCTTCAGGCTGTCGATCACGTGTTGCAGAAACAGCACCTGGGTGGCGCCTGTTTTGAAGGCGAACCGCGTTTGGGCTTCTTTCCCCTCCTTGCCGCCGAAGGGCGGATTGGTCATCACCACGTCAAACTGCTCGGGCGCGTCGGCGTACAGCCCGTCGTAGGTCACGCCGCCGGTCAGCGTGTTGCCGTGCCAGAGATTGGGCTGGTCGATACCGTGCAGCACCAGGTTCGCCAGCGCAATCGGATAGATCAGGTTTTCCTTCTCCCGGCCATAGAACGTCTCGTGCCGCAACTGGTCCAACTGGTCGGGTGTCTCGATGTTGGCATTGTTCTTGCCGGCCATGAAGGCGAACGACTCGGCCAGGAATCCGCCGGTGCCGCTGCCCGGGTCGTAGATCGTCTCGCCGATCTCGGGAGCCACCACGCGGACCACGGCCCGAATGATCTCGCGGGGCGTGAAGAACTGTCCGCCGTCGTTGGCCTTCTCACCCATCTTGAGTAGCAGGCCTTCGTAGACCTGCGAAAGCGTGAAGACGTGGGTGTCGTCCACCGTCTCGGCCGACAGGCCATGCACCTTGTCGCAGACGTCGCACAGGTTCTTCTGCGTGTCGATCCGCACTCGTTCGACGCTGGAGAGGATCTCGCTGATGACTTTCTGTCGCGGCGACGAGTTGGGGCGGTCGCGCAAGCCTCGCAGATACGGGAGCAGCTCGCCGTTGACGAACGAGAGCACCTTGCCTTGGGTGAGCATCTGCTCCCGCCGCGCGCTGTCGGGCGCGGCCCAGTCCTGCCAGCGGTACGGGGCTTCGATCGAGGGCCTGAAGTCGGCGCCGACGGCCTCGGCCGCCTCGGCCTCGTGAGTCTCGCGCTCGTCGAGAATCCGCAGGAACAGAATCCAGGTCAGCTCGGGCACATACTGCATCGCGCCCGCGCAGTTGCTGCGGCGCATGATGTCGCAGATGCTCTTGACAGCCGAATTGACCGACTGCTGCGAGCCGTGCTTCTTGCCGTTGCCGTTGATACTGGGTGTGGATCGCTTCTTGCCCAAGTCAGTCTCCTCGTCGGGGCACGTACTGCCGGTGATACACTCTGTGGAATTGGAGGTCACAATTTGTGACGTTAAGTTGCAGGACCCTTAGTCTCCTTGCCGCGCGTGAAACCCAATGCGTCGTTTCGGCCCTGTCGCCGGCGGGATCATCAGTTGTCGAATCGCGTCGAAGACGGCGCGGAATTGCGAGTCGTATTTCATTTCCAGTTCGTTGAGTCGCCGCGCCAGCTCGGCATGGCTTGAGAGCATCTCCCGCAAGCGGACAAACGCCCGCATAATCTCGACGTTGACCGCGATGGACCGCTTGCTGTGCAGGACGCTGGACAGCATGGCGACGCCCTGTTCGGTGAAGGCATAGGGGGCGTAGCGGCGGCCGCCCCACTGACTTGAGGTGCCAAATTGGCGCTTCAAGTCGTCGAACTCTGCCTCGCTGAGCTGGAGCAGGAAATCGCCGGGAAAGCGGTCAAGGTTACGTCGCACGGCACGAGTCAATGCCTTGGTCTCTACGCCATAGAGTTTGGCCAGGTCGCTGTCTAAGAGCACCTTATGCCCGCGCACCAGCAGGATCGACCGCTCAATGCGTTCGGAGGGGATGATCGATTGCGAGGATTTCTTCTTGGTCATGACAAGCTGTTAGAGTCGTCCTTGGAATGCGGCGCGAAGCAATGATGCCGGCATTGCGTTAATCTCTTTCAATCGCATTTCAATTGAGCGACGCAGAGACTGCGTGCCTTCCTGACATCCACGAATCACTTCGCTTTTCCGTCGTTGTATTTCGAAGGGCGGGCAAGGAATCGGCATTGTGTGCATCGTGGACGCGCTAATATTGACCTGCCCGATCGCTCTACTCATGTTGTCTTCGATAAACCGGCGTCCATAGCGCGAGTTAATGAAAGCAGCAACAAAATGCGGGTCCGATATGTCACGTCGAATACGGAACCGAATCAAGTACGATGCGAAAACGGCCGATTGGTCGCCTTCAAAGACCGCTGTCTTGCCCACCAGTTCAGCGCTGTTCGTTCGATTGAATACCAAATCCCCACCTCGAAGTTGATACTTTGCCGTCTCCTCTGGAGTCAGCACGGCATACCGCAAGTCGGACCAATCGATTCGCCCTTCGACGAGATTGCCCATCCGAAGGACCGGCAACCCAGAGTTCGGATCGTCACAAGCGCTATCCGAGGTCCCATATTGGCCGTTTGTCGCACAGAGTTCTCGTAAGGGTCTCTTTGGCCAGGCGCGGGCGTCGTCGTTGTCAAACACCTCACGCATGTACGCGGCGGGGAGGGCTTTGGCGGCTTCGAGTTGAGCCTGAGCTGCGGCTCGCGCATGCTCGACCGCGGCCAACTGCTCCTTCAGAATCGCCGCAATCCGCTTCTGCTCGGCCAGCGGCGGACAGCAGATGCGAAACTCTTTGACCGTCGGCACATAGACTGTCTTGTGAATGGCGCCAGACGACTGCTCTCGAATGTAATCCCGCGAGGCAATGAGCAGATGAAGGAGGAAATCAGGATCGAGGTCGGGCCCGCAGACCCAATTCACGAAGTCCTGGCTCGTGGCCATCGGTCGACCCATCTTCGTGACGAAGCCGACTGACGCCGTTCGTGACAGGCAAATCGTACCGGCCGGCAGGATTCGCGCGGACGAATTGGCGATGCCGGCTTCGTTTGTGTACTCGGTTGTTTCATTTACCACTCGACCATCCAACTGACGAATATCGGGAAGCGCCAACCAAGGCACGTCGCCGCCCCACCAGTCAGGTCGATAGCGGCTCGGAGTATGGCCACTCTCCAGCCTGGCAACGTCCCGAAGCAGCCGCCATGTCCATCCGCGTGGTGCCGAGGGCGTGGCATATGAGACCGTGAGCGGCGGAATCCAATCGCCGTTTGCCTCGCTGATACTCGTTTTCGATTTCAATTGCGCCTTCATGCCGCAAACAACCTCGCCTTCGTGTCGAGTAGCACATCGGCGGGCTTGCCGAGCTCACGCAGCGCCTTGATCGGACCGTCCTTGCCCCCGGCCTGGCGGACTTCGGGCGTGTTGAAGATGTCGGGGCTTTCCAGGCCATCGGTCCCGGCCTTGCGGAACTGGGCGACGATTGCTTCCAGCGTGTTAGCAGCCGGCGTCGGCAGGCCGGCCAGCCACTCGGCATGTTTGTAAAAGAAGGCGTCGCCTCGTTCCAGCCGCGTCTTGGGGTCCAGCCCATAGCCCAGATCAGCCAGTACATCGTACAGGTCGTAGTCGTCCATTCGCTCGAGCGCGCGAACCAAGAGCGGCGAGCGGCCCGCGTCGGGCAGACGGCCGAACAGCTCGAGCCGCTTGTTGCGCACAATCCACAGACCGCGAAAGTCGCTGATGTCGGCGGCCTCCTCGATCAAGCGGCGAGCTAACCGCTCCTTGTATTCCTCGACCGTGATCTTGGTCATCACGCCGTTGACTTCGACCGGAATCGAGTGGCCGGCCTCGGTCACGACGACTTCAAACCCCTCGACGATGATCCGCGGCTGGGGCGGCGGTGGGGGCGGCGGATCGGGACCGCCTGGTCCGCCCGTGGGTTCCGGCGGTGGCGGCGTGATGAACTGCCGGCCGAACAGATTGGTGGCGCCGGTGTAGTCGTAAATGCGGAACATCAGCTTGCCCGTAGGCACGTCGATCCGCGTGCCGCGGCCGACCATCTGGTAGAGGCTGATCGGCGAATGAACGTACTTGAAGAAGACGATGTTGCGCAGCGGCGGGATGTCGACGCCCGTAGTCAGCAGATCCACCGTGCAGGCGACAAAATGGCTGCGCGTCGCTCCCTTGAGATCCGACAGGTAGTCCTTGCCACCGGCGGCCGTGCATTTGAACGCGAAGGCGTCGAGCGGCTGTTTGCCCTGCTTGCGGCACCAGGCGACGTACAGGTTGTTCATCATGGCGGCCACGTCGTCCGCGTGCCGATCGGTGGCACAGAAGATGACTGTCTTCTGCTCCGGCCCGCCGGTTTCGATCAGGTACTTGAGCAGGTCGCGGCACATCGCCTCGACACGGTCGGGCAGGATGACGCGGCGCTCGTAGCTGGTCGCTTCGTACTGGGCCGCCAACTGGTCGCGCGTGACCGGCTGCCCGGTGATCGCGTCGACCGGGTTGCGGGCCATGATGTCATCGAGCGTGATGCCGGTGTCGTCCAGGTTGACGCGGCCTTCCTTGATGTCGCAGGCGGCCAGGTAGCCGTCCTCGATCCCCTGGCCCAGCGAGTACTCGTAAACCGGCTCGCCGAAGTACTTGAGGTTGTCGGCCGTGATTTGGGCGTCGGCCTTGGCGTCGGGATGGGCCTTGGCGTCTTCGGGAATCTCGATCTCGCGTGGCGTGGCCGTCAGGCCGATCTGCACGGCGTTGGGGTTGCGGGTCAGCACCTGCGACCACTTGCCCCAGGCCGAGCGATGGCATTCGTCGATGACGATATGGCTGAAGAAGTTTTCCGGGTAGTGCGTGAGCAGGAAATTGGCGTCGGCTTCATCCGAGTCGACCCCGAGCGTCTGATAGGTGGCCACGATGATGCGGGCGTTCTTTTGCGGGTCGCGCGTGCTGACGGCTGCTACGTCATTGCCGAACTCGTTTTGCAGCTTTCCGAGGCCCTGGGTCCTGAGCTCGTCACGATCGCAAACGAACAGGGCCCGGCCTAATTGACCGGCATCGTCAAGTCGTTTGAGCATCAAGGCTGCGATGATCGTTTTGCCGGAACCGGTGGCGAGCGACAGGAGGGCGCGCTTGGGTTGATGGTCTTTCTCAGCCTTGGCGACCTTCTCGAACACAGCGCGAATGGCGGCATCCTGATAGTAGCGGGCCTTGCTCTGGCCACCGGCGTAGGGCGTGATGAGGGGCTTCGCCACGTCTTCGGACAGGGTGAAGCCCATGCCGGTTTCGTAGCGGGCCTGCAACTCGTCGCAGGTGGGGAAATCGACCATCGGCCGCGGCTGGCTGGTTAGCTGAGTGAAGCGGTCGAACTCGACGAACAGATGACCGTTGCTGGCGAACGCGAACGGCACATTCAGCCGCTTGCAGCGGGCGTATGACTTGGCTTGCTCCAGCCCATGGTTCGGCGGCAGGTTCTCGGCCTTGGCCTCGATGACGGCCACGGCAACCGGCTGCCCGCCGCTGGTGACCTTGATCCGCAACGTGTAGTCGACGCGGCCCTTGCTGCGGCGACGGGGCTTGTCGTTTATGATCTCGATCGCGCCAGCGGTCTCCTCGCGGCGGATGTGTTCCTCAGTCCAACCGCGCGCACGGATAGCCGGATCGATGAGTTTGGAGCGAGTATCAGACTCGCCCCACGGCCGGTCGGGGAGCGCGGAGGACATATGAGGCACCTACCCACAGTCGGGCCGAGCCGGAGGGCGTTGCGGCGGTAGGTGCAGATGCACGGCGCAAGCGCCCCCTGGCTCGATTTAGCGTCCAGCGCGGAGCGACCGCTCAGGACACCCGAGAGCGTCAGTGTACCCTTCCGAGGGGGCGGCTGACAGCTACTGCAAATGCAAACGCGGCTGGGGTTAAGAACTCGCGTGCATCATGGGCTACGTGAATGCCGATAAGATAGATGGAGTTTTCGGCCTCACGGCTCGACCTCTACCCGCTTGCGTTGCTGCCCCGCGCCAAGCGGGCTTTTTGTTGCCACAGCGCCGGTTCGTTTTGATCAACGAGAGCAATTGCGGGAATATCGGGAACGCTTTTGCGGACCTTGCACCACGCAATGCTCTGTGCGAGGCGGTCGCGATCGGCCTGGTGAATCTCCCGGGCCCTACCAGCGCTCCCACTAATCCCACAACTCAACCGAGCCGTCGCACCGAGATCCGTTCTGGGAATATCGGGAGCGCTTTTGCCTCCCCCCGGGGGAGCTTAGGTACTTCCTGGCACATCACACATGGTTTCCCACGCCCCGCTCGGCCGCGGTACACAAACTCCGTCCGGCGGATTGAAAACATGACACAACACGACTGGAACGCTTGGTGCATAAGGAGTTACGGCAGGCTGATGAAGGCCGCACGGCTCAACATGTATTCGGGCTGGAAGCGGCGGATTTACATCTGGTCCACCAACCAGCCGAAGCGGATTCGCAGATATGAGCGGACGAGGCGAGGCGATGTCAGATCGCGGGTTGTACGCGTCCCGAAAACCTGGGACGAGGCCATTCGGAGGATGATCGATGCGAGTAGACGGCAGCAATATCAACAGCGGCTATCTGGAAGCTGGAAACAATGGGCAATCAACGTATCTCGACGATGGCGAGAAACCGCTCGAGCGAATCAAGGCGCCAGAGATCGAGGCGCTCTTGGAACGGCAGAACTATCGGTGTGCTCTGACGGGGCACCACCTAACGCCGAACAACGCATCGCTTGATCACATGGTCCCGGTGTCTCGCGGCGGCGCCCACACGATCGAGAACATGCAGGTGGTGCTCACAAAGGTGAACCACGCCAAAGGCACCCTGACGCAGGACGAATTCATTCAACTGTGCCGCAAGGTTGTGGCATGGGCGGGCCAGAGGAACCGCGTCTCATGAAACTTCGCGACCGCATTAAAGAGCTACGCCGCGTCAAAGCCAGTGAGATCCTGCCGAACCCTGCGAACTGGCGAACGCATCCAAAAGCGCAACAAGACGCAATGCGCGGCATCTTGGCCGAGGTCGGAATCGCCGACGCGCTCCTCGTGCGCGAGACGCCGGCGGGTCTGCAACTGATCGACGGCCACCTGCGAGCCGACGTGTCGCCCGACAGCGAGTGGCCAGTGCTGGTGCTGGATGTCGACGACAAGGAGGCCGCGAAGCTCTTGGCCACGTTCGATCCGCTCTCCGCGATGGCCGAGACCGACCCGGAGAAGCTGAAAGAGCTGCTGCGCCAGATCGATGTCGATAGCGAGGCACTCCAGCAGATGCTGGCGGAACTCGCTGACGAGGCCGGTCTACAAGACGACGGTGTCGAGATCATCGAGGACGAGGTTCCTGCCCCACCGGACGAAGCGACCACGCAGCCGGGCGACCTGTGGATCTTGGGTGACCACCGTCTGCTGTGCGGCGACTCCAGCAAGCCCGAGGACGTCGACCGGCTGCTCGACGGCGCGGCGATCCACTTGGTGAACACTGACCCGCCGTACAACGTCAAAGTCGAGCCCCGCAGCAACAATGCGATCGCCGCCGGTTTGAGCTCGTTCGCCGGACCCAAGCATCACCAATCGCTCGACCTAGCACGGCACCCTGAGAAGTCCAAACCCACCGGCAAGAAGCTGCGGCCCAAGGACCGTCCGCTCGCCAACGACTTTGTCACGGACGCAGCGTTCGATGAGTTGCTCGCGGCCTGGTTCGGCAACATCGCCCGCGTGCTGCAGCCCGGCCGTGTGTTCTACATCTGGGGCGGATATGCGAACTGTGCCAACTACCCGCCGGTGCTGAAGGCCTGCGAGCTCTACTTCTCCCAGGCGATCATCTGGGTGAAGGAACATCCGGTGCTGACCCGCAAGGACTTCATGGGCAACCACGAGTGGTGCTTCTATGGCTGGCGCGAAGGCGCCGCGCACGTGTACCTCGGGCCGGCCAACGCCGTTGACGTATGGAGCATCAAGAAGATCAACCCGCAGAGCATGGTGCATTTGACCGAGAAGCCGGTCGAGCTCGCGGCCCGAGCGATGCGGTACTCATCCCGCTCGGGCGAGAATGTGCTTGACCTGTTCGGTGGCAGCGGCAGCACGCTGATGGCCGCCGAACAGACCGGCCGGCATGCATTCCTGATGGAGCTCGACCCGCTCTATTGCGACGTGATCGTCGAGCGCTGGGAGAAGTTCACCGGGCAGAAAGCGGAACGGGTACAGGAGGCCGCCCTGTGAACGCGACGTTTGGCCCGTGTCGCGGCCGGTGGCCCGCCTTGGCCACGGACGCCCCCAACAAGAAAACGCCCCGACGTTGGCGACGTGGGGCGTTGGGGCGGAACCACAGGCGGGGCCTACCCATTGGCGGCGAAATGGCCGCGATCGGTCTTCTTGAACCGGGCCTCTTTACCCTTGGTGGCGATCTCGCGTAGGATCGCGCT
>JBFWOR010000005.1:0-394950 GCA_050250435.1 Pirellulales bacterium
TGCTTCCCATAGAAGCCGTGGCATTTTCTTCCGGACCGCGCCGGCCGGCGCGCTTCGGAATGCGTGATCGAACAAGAACGCCACGGCCCCGGGAGGGGAGCAGCGGCGCACATTTTTTTCGGCCAACACTTTCCCAGGCACCGCTGCGCGCATGGTAGCCGGCACACGCCGTGTGCCGTAGCTTCCGGGTGCCACTGGCGTCTCGCCAGTGCGGTCCTCGTAGCTGAAAAGCGCCAGAGTTCAGACCTCTTGCCGTAGCTGAACTCGCCAGAGTTCGGTCTTCTGTAGCCGGCACACGCCGTGTGCCGTAGCTTTCCGGTGCCACGGGCGTCTCGCCAGTGCGGTCCTCGTAGCTGAAAAGCGCCAGAGTTTAGAGCGTTTCGGATGGTCGTCGCACTTTCAGGCCAGCAGCATTGAAACGCCCCTAATTCTCAATCCGCACGCCGGCCTCTTTCAGCGAGGCAAGCTGCTCGTTCTTGGCGGCGTCGGAGAGCGGGTTGCCTTCGAGATACAGCCGCAGGAAGGGCGCAAAGCTCTTTGGCCCGCCGGCGTCGGCCTTGGCCGCGGCCACCAGGGGCGTGAGATCCGCGATCTTGTTGCGCTCCACCAGCAGCATGCTCTGCGGCGGATGCTTGGCGGCCGGCGCAATATCCGCGATGGCGTTGTCGCTGAGCTTGAGCACGCGGAAGCGCTCGATCTGGCCCAGCGGCTTGATGTCGACGACCTGGTTCTTGGCCAGGTCGAGCGACGACAGACCGGCGAGGCCGGCCAGCGGCGCGAGCTCGACGATCTGGTTCTCGGCCAGGTACAGCGCCGAGAGCCTGGTCATGGCACTCAGCGGCTGCAACGCCACGACCGCGTTCCGGGAGAGATCGAGATATTGCAGCTTGTTGAGGTTCATCAACGGCGTGACGTCGCTGATCTTGTTGCCGGCCAGCGTGAGCGACTGCAAATTCACGAGGTCTTTGATCGGCGTCAGGTTCGAGACCTGGTTGTTCTCCAGATCCAACAGCAGCAGGTTGGTGCATTTTTCCAGGCCGGTCAGATCCTGGATGCCGCGGCCCTTGGCTTCCAGCGTGGAGATCTTGCGCAGATCGTCGTCGGTTAGTTCGTCGGGCTTGTCGCGCTTCTCGAACACCAGCGCCCGCAGCGCCGCCTCGAGATTCTTGTCCGGAAAGGTAACGGCCCGAGCAGCGGCGGCGCCGAGATGCAGGGCCAGAATGGTCGTGAGTGCGACGAGCAGGCGGGTGCGAAGCGGGCGGGGCATGGCGCGAATCCTCGGAACGTAGCGGGTCTGTGGACTGCCTGAGAGAGTACGACGGCGAGCTGCGCTGGGGCAGGCCTGGGCCGGGACCGTTCATTTTAATTGGCCCGCGGGGCTACAGGCTATAGGCGCTGGGCGATAGGCTATAGGCTATAGGCTGGAAACCGGGCCAAAGTGGCTACCGGCCCCGGGGCTATCGGCGATAGAAAACAGGCCGGAGGCTGGAGACCGGAGGCCGTAGGACAAAGGTAGGACAAAGAGGCCAACACATGAAGCGTAGTCGTTGGTTGTGCGTTACGAGCGTTTTGGTGCTTTTTCTTGTCGCTGCGGCAGCCGTGGCGCGGGCCGCGGACAACGAGGCGGTCCAAAGCCTGTTCGACGGCCGCACGCTCGGCGAGTGGAAAAAGACGGCGTTTGGCGGTGAAGGCGACGTCGCGGTGAAGGACGGCGCCATCATCATCGATCCCGGCAATCCCATGAGCGGCATCACGTGGAGCGGCAAGTACCCGAAAATGGACTACGAGATTTCTCTGGAGGCCCAACGGGTGACCGGCAGCGATTTTTTTTGCGGCCTGACGTTTCCGGTGGGCGACGGCCCGTGCAGCTTCATTTGCGGCGGCTGGGGCGGCGGCGTGGTGGGGCTGTCGAGCCTCGACGGCAGCGACGCATCGGAAAACGAGACGACCAGCTACCAGGAGTTCGAGAACGGCCGCTGGTACAAAATCCGCGTGCGCGTGACCAAGGGCAAGATCCAGGCTTGGATCGACGACAAGCAGCGTGTGGACGTGGACACCGAAGGCAAGCGCATCGGCATCCGATTGGAAATCGACGCGTCGCGTCCGCTGGGCATCGCCACGTATAACACCGAGGCGGCGCTGCGGAAGATTGAGATTCGGCCGGCGGGCGGGAAATAGTCACCGGCATCGCTGAGCATCTCACGGGAGCCGGCAATGCTGGACAGCCAGCCGTGGCACCCAACGCTGTTAACTGTTGGTATGCGGGGTGCCACTGGCATGCCAGTGCGCCCAGAGACGTCGAGAGTCACACTGGCGAGACGCCAGTGGCACCGGAAAGCAGCTTCTCCAGCCGGTCCAAAAACGGCTGCTGTTCGAGATGCAACAGCGCGCGGGCCTTATCGAGCGGGACGAACTCGGCGCAGTCCACTTCCCAACTGGCGCAACTCGGCTCGCCGCCGGTCCACGCGGCCGCGAAGGCGTGCACGCGCTTGCGGCTCTTGGTGTAGTCGATCGATCCCAACGGCACGAGTGGGCCGGAGACCGTGACGCCGGTCTCTTCCAGCGTTTCGCGACGGGCCGCATCTTCCAGCGATTCGCCCTCGTCGGGCAGACCCTTGGGAATGCTCCACGGCTTGTGGCGGTTGTAGTTGCCCGAGGCGTGAATCAAGAGCACGTCGAGCGCGTCGCCACGACGTCGATACAGGAGAGTGCCGGCGGAGTGTTTCATAGAAATATGCTTACGGGAGAAAAAGGGGACATTCTACTTTTTCTGCTCAACACCTCGACGATTCCAAACAGCAACCGTGAAAAAGTAGAATGTCCCCTTTTTCCTGGTGGGGATCATGTTTCACTCACGTCGATGCGAGCGCCCGAATTGTTTGGCGCCGTGACAAGCACGGCGCTATCGGTTTCCACGTGCGGTCGAATGCGGGCGACAAGCTGTTCGGCCGCGACCGCGGATTCGACGACCGCAAACACGGTTGGACCCCAGGAACTTTGGCCCACGCCCGTAACGCCCTCTTTACGAATCAACTCGACGATCTCCACCACGCGCGGGCTGGCAAAGGCGCCACCTTGCCGCGCCGCGAAACACATGCCCGACTGGTAACCGTAGTCGTACAGGCTCCGGCCGAACTGGGCCAGGTCGGCACGCTCGGCCGCGGGCAGCAGCCGCTCGGTCAGCTCTTCCCACAAAGCGGCCGTGGTCGAAGGCGGCACCGGCGGCAGCGCGGCAAAGGCTTGTTGCTCATCCTCGCCCGACAGCCCGCGCCCGGCGCGCGGCAGGACGAGCACAAAACGCCAGCGGTCAGGGATTTCGATGCGGCGCGTGAGCGGGGCCAGCGCATCGCTTGGGCCCTTGCCCCCTTCCGCGATCAACCCGCCGTGCGCGAACCCATAGGTGCCGACGGCGGATCGCAGGCCGCGGCCCGACCACTGGGCCAATGTCTCGGGAGCCAACGGCTCGCCGCGCGTCAGCGCGTTCAATCCCGCCACCACGGCCAGCGCCAGTTGCGTGCCGGTGCCCAGCCCAACGTGTTCGGGCGGCGCTTGCAGAACTTCTACGCGCACGTTGGGCACGGCCGCCAGTTCGCAAGCCCGCGCGAACCGCACGGCCGCGCGCTCGACGCGATCGGCCAGCGGTCCGACGGCTGCGAAGCATTCCGCCGGCGCAAGCCGCAGGTGCAACCCGGGCCGCTCGATCATCACCCCCGCGCCACCGAACTGCCGCTGGCCAGGATGGCCGAACGACAGCAGGCCGAAGTGCAGACGACTGGGGGCGGAGACGAGCATAGGGATTAGTGATTAGGATGCGGCGTGACATGATTCTGCAGGAATTCGAAGGCACGTTGTTCGGCCGGGCCGCCGGTTTTGTCAACCAGCACGCGCAGCCGGTCGAATTCCGCCAGGATGTAATCGCGATCGAGCAGCTGCACGCGGGTCGCCAGGATGGCCGCTTCAACTACGGCGTGCTTGCCGCGATTGAAGCCGAAGAAGTCGCGCAGCCAGCCCTGCTCGACCACGTCGCACACGATTTCGGTGCGATCCTGGGAGTCGTCGAGCGTGCGCACGCGCAGCGCGTACCAGCGGCAAGCCTCGGGCAGAATCCAGCCGCGCACCGCTTGCGCCGCCTTGAGCGCGGGCAACGGCTCGGGCGGGCCCACGGCGGCGCGGGCCAACAGCTCGACGTCGTCGGTCACGTGGAACACGCCCACGCCGGTGCGCTTGAGGTTGCGATATGTCGTGGACGTTGTGAAGGGACGCAGCACGAACTGGCGCAGCGACTCATCGACGCGCGGGCCCATCGGTGAGATGTTGGCCGAGCCGTCGGGATTGGTGGTGGTGATGATGCCTTCGAGGATCACGGCTGCGCGCCCCGGCCGAGCGGGCCGGGCCCTCTAGAACGTGACGGGCACGCGTGGCAGCGGCGCCTCGGTGTGGCCGGACTGCGGGCGCTCACTGGCAATCGTCGGCGCTGCTGCGGTCGTGCCGATGCCCGCTATGTGCAAAAAGCCAGCCAGCAACTCGTAGCCCAAATCGGTCAGAATCGACTCGGGATGAAATTGCAGGCCGACCACCGGCCAGGTGCGATGGGCAATGGCCATCACCGTGCGATCGGCAGTCCAGGCCGTCACCTGCAGTTCGTCGGGCAGCGTTTCCGGATCGACCACGAGCGAATGATACCGGCAGGCGACCAGCGGACTGGGCAGGCCGGCAAAGACGCCGCGGCCGTCGTGAAACACTGCGGACGTGCGGCCGTGCATGGGTTCGCGTGCGCGAACCACGCTGGCGCCGAGCGCTTCGGCAATGGCCTGATGGCCCAGGCAAACGCCCAGGATAGGCACCTGGCCCGCCAATCGCCGCACGACTTCCAGCGAGCAGCCGGCTTCGCGCGGCGTGCACGGCCCCGGCGAAAGGACGACGGCCTGTGGCCGCAGCGCCTCGACGTCGGCAGCGCCGAGCGCGTCGTTGCGCACCACCCGCGTCTCCTGACCGAGGCGGGCGAGATAGCGCGCCAGGTTGTAGACGAAGCTGTCGTAGTTATCGACGAGGACGATCATGTTTTTTGGACGAGGGGGACAGTCCCATTTTTCTCACCGGCCATCGCGATGGATCCTGCCGCGCGAAAAATGGGACAGTCCCCGGGATTCTACCCGAGTGCTCGCAACAGGCCGGTGGCTTTGTGCCAGGTTTCTTCATACTCGCGCTGGGGAACACTCTGCGCCACGATACCACCTCCGACCGGCGCCTGCCACCAGCCGCGGCTGGCCGTGATGGTGCGAATGAGAATGTTGGTGTCGAGCGCGCCGTCAAAGCCGAGATAACCCAACGAGCCGCAGTAGGCGCCGCGTGCCGTGGGCTCGAGCTCGGCGATGATTTCCATGGCCCGCACTTTCGGCGCGCCAGTGACCGAGCCGCCGGGAAAGGCGGCCCGCAACAGGTCGAGCGGCGTGCGGCCGGGCGTAAGCTCGCCTTGCACGGCGGACACCAGATGCTGCACGAATTCGTACGACTCCAGTTGGCACAGCTCGGTCACTTGCACACTCGCGGGCAAACAGACGCGCGACAGATCGTTGCGCAGCAAGTCGACGATCATCACGTTCTCCGCGCGGTCCTTCTCGCTGGCCAGCATTTCGTCGCCGGCGAACAAGTCGGCCTCGGGCCGGGCCGTGCGCTGGCGCGTGCCCTTGATGGGCCGCGTCTCCACCCGTTGCCCGTGGACGCGCACGAAGCGCTCGGGCGAGGCGCTGACGATTTGTGCCGCGCCCAAATCGAAATACGCGCCGAACGTGGCCGGATTGCGGCGCCGCAGCCGCACGTAAAGTGCCACGGCATCGTCGGCGGCGGCCAGCAGCAGCCGCTGTGCGAGGTTTACCTGGAACACGTCGCCCGCGCGGATGTAGTCGATCGCCCGCTGGATGGACTGCAAGTAATCGTCGGCGGAAAAGTTGCTGGTCAGTCCGGCAGGGCCGGGCACCGAAAATTGCGGCGCGAGTTGTTCGAGTGCGAGCGCGTCGCGGGTGTGAGCCGTTAGGGCACCGGCAGCGGCGGCCGCGGCGGGCTCATCCAACCAGGCGCTAAACTGTTCGAGCCGTTGTGCGGCACGGCGGCGGCGGGCGGCCGGCTCGGTTTCCGGAAAGCCTTGTGAGATGAGCCAGGCCCGTTGGGCCACGTGATCAATGGCCAGCACGACGTCGTACAGCCCGATGGCCAGGGCCGGCATGCCGAACTCGTCGTAGCGCGGCCGCGGCAGGCGCTCGAGCGAGCGGCCCAGGTCGTAGGAAAACAGACCCGCCGCTCCGCCCTGAAACGGCGGCAGCTCGGGAATGGTGGGCGACGTGTAGCGGGCGACGTGGGGCGCCAACTCCGCCAGCGCGTCGCTGCCGTCGGCCGGCTGCTCGAGAAACAAGAACGGATCAGCCGTCAGAAACGAATAGCGGCCCAGCCGCGGGTCGCGCCGCGCGCTATCCAGAAACAGCGCATGCGGCCGCTGTGCCAGTCGCGCCAGTGCCGCTTCGAGATCCAAATTGGGATCCCACGGCTCGACCAGCGCGCCAAACTCGGTCTCGAAAGGTTGTTCCAGGTCTACGCGCAGCACTGCATGCCTCGCTTAACACAACCACAAGCCTTGCGAAACGGACACAGGCACATTTTGCTCCCGTACATGGAAGGCGCGGCGCCGATTTCCGCGACGCCTGTTACGCAAAATGAGCCAGTCCCCATCCGTCACTCCTCAATTTTAGCGCTGCTGCGTCTCACCGGGCGTTTCTTCGGGCCGGGGAGCCGCGTCGCCCGCCGGCCGGCGGCTGCGATGCGATTTCTCGGGCACCGTCAGGAAGCCCCAATCGAGCGCCTCATCCTGCCGGTATTCTTTGCCCAGGGTCAAGGCCGTCACCGCTTTGGCCATTTCATAGCCGAGGTAGAACGCGTGTCCGGGGTCGACGGTGCGGCCCGTGCGCGGCGCGAGCTGTTCGAAGAGCACAAACGGATCGCTGCCGGTCAGGTGCAGCCCGGCCGACACGACGTGGATCTGCCCGTCTTCGGCGAAGATGCGATAGTTCGGATCTTTGATCTCGCCGGCCAGCCGCTGGAGTGTTTCGGCGCCGTGGCGCAGGATCTCGGCGTCGCGCAGCATGACCAGCCGCGGCTCGACGCGCTTGGGCAGCGTGTGCCGACGCTGGGCGAAGTAGACCAGCCGTCGGGCCAGGTCGCACTCGCGCACGCTGGTGCGCGCCCAGTTGATCACCTGCGTGGTCAACACGCTGCGAACGCCCAGTTCCTGGCAGAAGCCGAGCAAGAGCACGTTGATCGGGGCGCTGTCGGCGTCGGTCAGTTCCGTGAGATTGCCGATGCCCATCATCATCTCGGCGTCGGGATACTGCCGCCGCACATCGAGATAGCGCCCCAGACTGGCCGCGAAACCAAAGCCGATCGGCTCGAGTATGGGGTCGATCCGCAGCGGCACGCGTTTTTGCGCCAAGAACTCGACGGTTTCGGCCAGACCGCCAAGCGTCGCAGGGTCGTCGGGCACGGCCACCACTGCGCAACCCCAATCGACGGCGGCGTCTCGATTCGAACGGTTGACCGAGAGCACCAGCTCGGCGCCGGCGCCGGTGGCCAGCTCGATTTCGCGCAGGTTCATGCTATCGATCGACACGCGATGGCCGGCGTCGCGCAGCGCGGTCACGGCCTCGCCCACGCCCCACCACGGCTCGCCCGGGTCGCAGCCCACGTCGATCAGGTCGGCGCCGTCGGCTTGCAATCGCTGCGCCTCGGCCAGAATGTCGTGCAATTTCAGTCGCGGCGCATGATTGATCTCGGCGAGGATTTGGATGTCGTACGCGCCGTAGCTTTCGTCGACGTCAGGGTGGCCGAAGTATTCGCCTAGTCGCCGCAAGTCGCGCGGTCCGCGCTCGACCGGTACGCCCGCCGCTTGCTGCACGACCGCCAGCTCGCCGAGGCAATAGCCGGGCAGCACCACCCGCGCAGTTCCCGGGGGCACGGCGATGCGGCGGGCCACCCAGTCGGTGGTCATCAGGGCCGCGACGGTGATCCCCAGCACGTCGACCGTATAGTCGAAGCCAATTTTCGGCGCCAGCTCCGCTAACGTTTGCCGCAGCGAGAACTCGGCGAGCCGCCCGGTCACAAAATGGATCTGCTCGCGCATGAGGCCGGTTGCCGATAAGCGTCAGGTCTGTCGCAGGCCGCCGTTGACCGGCAGAATACAGCCGGTGATGAACGCCGCCGCGGGAGAAGCGAGAAAACGCACGGCGCCGGCCACGTCGTCGGGAGTGCCCCAGCGCGCCAAAAGCGACTGGCCTATGGCGGTGTCCTGCCAAAGTTGCGGCGCGTGTTCGCCCCAACTGGTTTTGATCCAACCCGGCGCCACGCAATTGACGCGCACCTGCGGCGCGAGCGACCGCGCGTGACTGCGGGTAAAGGCCATGACCGCGCCTTTGACCGTGGCAAACAGCTCGCCACTGTCGCCCGCCATGCCGGTGTCCGCCTGGTCCCAACCGATGTTGATGATCGTGCCGGTGCCGCGGGCTTTCATGCGCGCGCCGGCGTCGCGCGCCAGGGCCACCGTGGCCTGCACGTCGACGCGCCACAGCAGAGCGAGCTTGCGGGCGAAATCCCAGCGGGCCGCCTCGCCGGTCAGCACATCGGCTCCGGCATTGTTCACCCAAATGTCCACGCCGCCGCGCCATTTCCAGGCGCTTTCGACCAACGCCTCATGCGTGGTGGCGTCGCCCAGATCGCTGAGCACCACGTGGGAATCCACGCCGAGGCTGCCCACGTGTCCAGCGGTCGCAGTGGCGGTTTCTCGCGTGCGGCCGTGGATCAGCACGGCGGCGCCGGCGGCGGCCAGCTGGATGGCGATGGCGCGGCCGATACCCTGCGACGAGCCGGTGACGACCGCCGTCAGCCCGGCCAATTCTCGATGGTGTTGCAAGTCTGTGGGTGCCGGCATCTTCAACAAAAGGTCAACGGTGAAGGGCACTTGCCGCTCGGCAAAGTCGCCATGGTTTGGTTGTAACAACGTGCCGGGGGCCGGGGCAAGGCAGGGGCAGGCAGGCCGACGCCGGCGGCCGAAATCGCAGTCATCAAATCCGGAACCTGAAGTATGATTAAGGTATCCCCGGATGCCCCCTTCGCGCGTTGCTCGACGGTCGCCAGGTAGCTCCCCCGCTATGCCCAACCAGCTCATGGACCGCCTGGGCGTCACCGCGTACGCATTTCGCGGCTACAACGTGACCAACCTGGGTCGCAGCACGGAACTGCTCGCGCATCCTGTCTATGGTCCCGTGGTCGAGGGCTATTTGAAGACGGCCGGCACCATTTGCGCCGACACCATGCGGCGCAAAGTGGATCTCGTGGCCCGGGTGCGCCGCAACGAAGAGACGACGCTGGAGACCTATCACGAGGCCATTGCCCTGATCGTGGCCATCGAGCTGGCTCAGATCCGCGTGCTGGAAGAATTCTTCGACGTGCGCATGGATCGAGCCAAGATGATCTACGGCTACAGCCTGGGCGAACTCACGGCGGTGTG
Organism: Pirellulales bacterium; assembly: GCA_050250435.1. Classification (GTDB taxonomy): domain Bacteria; phylum Planctomycetota; class Planctomycetia; order Pirellulales; family PALSA-1355; genus JBFWOR01. Next base: position 9,551 of record JBFWOR010000005.1, read on the forward strand.
CGCGGCGGGCGTGTTCGACATGGAAGCGGCACTGCGCGTGCCGCTGGAAGTGGCCGCCGATTGCGTGGCCCTGGCTCACGACGTGACGATGGGCGTGCTGTTTTCGCGCGGGCCGCTGTTGGACTTCGAAGAAGTCAAACGGCTGTGTGTGACGATTAGCGCCCAAGGCCAGGGCACGATCGGCATCTCGTCGTTTCTGGCGCCCAATACGGTGCTGTTGTTGGGCCAGAACGGCACGATCGACGAATTCAGCCGGCGGATGCACGACGTGTTTCCGGCCCGCGTGTACCTGCGCAAAAACGATCACAAGTGGCCGCCGGTTCACACGCCGTTGATGTGGCAGCGCAACATACCCAATCGCGTGGGGGTGATGATGCAAACGCTGCCAGGCGGGTTCGTGCGTCCCAATCCGCCGGTGCTGTCGCTGGTCACCGGCAAGCTAAGCTACAACGATTACAACAGTCGCGAGATCCTGTTGCAGTGGATCGACCAGCCGCAACGGCTGTGGGACGCGGTGTATGAAACGCTGGCCCAGCGTATTGAAACGGTGATCCACGTGGGCCCGGATCCAAACCTGATTCCCGCCACGTTCCATCGCCTGCGCGACAACGTGCAGGCGCAGCTGACCGGCAATTCGCTCAACAAGCTGGGGCTGCGGGCGATGGCTCGGGCGGCGCGGCGGCCCTGGCTCACGGCGCTCTTGCCGTCGCGCACGGCCTTGTTGCGAGCGCCGACCGTGCGACACATCATCCTGGAAGATTGGCTGCTGGACCAGCCGCTCAAAGAGCCGCGCGGCGACGTGGTCGTTCACGGCGAAGCGGCCGGCAGCTCGTAACAGGCCGCCTCTTGCTCGCTGCGCAGCAAGAGTTTCCGGCCCGATAGCGCCGGCGGATTCCACGCCGTGCCGGCAATGGCCTGAAACCGCGCCAGCTCCTTGAACTCCTTGGGGTTGGCTTCGACCAGCGCGAGCTCACCCGCTTCGGACTGCACCAACAGCAAGTCGTCTACGAGCAACACCTGTCCGTGGCCGTATTTGCCGCGCTTCCACGTTTTGCGGCCGCTGGCCAGGTCGATGCACTCGAGAATTCCTTCGTCGAGTCCGTACGCGTGTCCGTCGCGGATCACGGGATTGGTGAACTTGGTTTTCATGGCCGTGCCGCGCCACAACTCGTCGACCGTCCACTGGTCGCTGTCGTGCTTGACCTGCCACAAAGCGCTGCCGGTGCCGTAACCCTTGGTGAGCAGAATGCGGTCGTCGCCCACCGCCACCGGTTGTGCCACCGTGGGCTCGACGTTGCCGGCTTCCAAGGCGCGCTCGGGCCACGACCGGACCCACAGCACGGCGCCGGTGGCTGGATCGTGCGCGGCCACACAACGCGCGTTGACAATCACGATCTGCGGCACGCCGCAGAGCGTCATCGCGACCGGCGAGCTGTACGAGCTGTAGTCGTCGCCGCCGGTCCAGCGCAGGGCGCCCGTGGCCGCGTCGAACGCCACCAGCGATTTGCCCTTGTCTCCGCCGGCGCTGACGATCACCAGATCTTCGTAGACCAACGGCGAGCAGCTCTTGCCCCACTTGGGAGTGCGCTCCGCGGCGTCGAACTCGGTGAGCACGTCGTGCTGCCACAGTTGCTTGCCGGTTGCGCCGTCGAGGCAGGTGAGGTGGCCCAGCGCGCCCATGACGTACACTTTGCCCTGGTGAATCGTGGGCGTGGCCCGCGGGCCGATGCCGGCCAGCGTCTCCTGGAACCGCACGGGCGTGGAGTGCACCCAGCGGGCCTTGCCGGTATCGACTTCATAGCAGGTGATGAGCTCCTCGTCGCCGCGCTGCTCCTGCGTGACCGCAAAGGGGCCGACCACGGCAAACGATGACCAGCCCGCGCCGATGGGATGGCGCCACAACTGCGTGGGCGCATGCTCGGACCAATTGCGCGCCAGGTTGACGCCCGACAGCGTGGCCAGGCGATTGGCTCCGAGATATTGCGGGTAGTCGGTGCTGCTGGTCGAAGCCAGGTCGACCGGAGCGCCGCCCGTCTCGGTGGCGACCTTGCCCAGCGTTTCGTCCGCATGCGGCGCCCAGCGAAAACGCAACCGCGGAAAGATATCGCCGGTGACGCTTTCGACGCGCAACGCCAAGAGCGCCAGGCCGACAAGCAGCAGCGCCGCGACGCCCACGCGCCTGCGCGTGGTACGGGCCAGCGGAGCGAAAAACACAAACCACAGCACCAGCGCGATCAGCGCCGCGCCGGCCGTGGAAAACTTTGCCAGAAAGGCATTCGCCGGCGAAAGCCACTCGGCATCCTGCGCATACTGCAGGCCGGCCAGCGCAATGGTTTCGGCCGCCACGATGGCGATCGGCAGAATTGGGCGGGAACTGGCCGCCGCCGGTGCGGCGGGCGGTGCGGATTCACCGGACGGCTGGTTGGTCATGGTGGCCCCTCGACGGATGGCACTGACATCTTGCCTGGCATCTTGCCAGTGCCGCGAGCTGCAACTTGGAAACGACACTGGCGGGACGCCAGTGCCACCCGGCAATCCGACTTGCCAATGGCACCCGGCACACTCCAGCACTGCTGGACAGGCCGGCCGTGGCACCCACACGATCTTACCTGGCGCCGATCGTCCGCAAGTACGCGTACAGGTCGCTGAGCTCCGGGTCCGAAAGCGGCTCCAGCAGTCCCGTCGGCATCAGCGATTGATTGGAGCGTCGCTGCGACGACTGATCGGAATTGGTGATCCGCACGGTGGTGTCCGGCCCGGTTTGCAACAACGTGATTTCCGGCGACTCGTAAACGATCAGCCCATGATACACTTGCCCGGCCTCGGTGGCGATCAACGTTGTTTGATAGGTGGGCGCCACTTCCAGATTCGGGTCGACAATGGCCGTGAATAAGTCGTCGCGCGAGAAGCGCGTGCCCACGCCTTTCAAGTCCGGGCCGAGGTGGCCGCTTTGTTCGTGGCAGCGGTGACAGGCGCGGCGTTCGAAGACGATGCGCCCCCGCGCGGCGTCGCCCGTTTGCCAATCAACGTCCGCGAGCCGCTTGCGCCAGCCGGCCGCGTCGCTCGTGGAGCTGCGCGCCAGCTCGGCGGCCGCTGCCGGGTAGTAGTTCGCGAACAGCTGATACCAGCCGACCCAGACCTGCGCCGGATTCGGGTCTTCCTCCACGTCGGAGTTCTCTTCGGTCCAGAAGTTCAACAAGCGCACCAGCGACCGCCGCGGCTGGGGTTGTTTGACATCGCCGCAAGCTTGCTTGAGAGCCCGCAGAGCGGCCGCCATTTCGGCCGTTTTGCAATTCACGCCCAGCGCGACGAGCGCGCCAGCTGCGCGTTCGACCACGCCGGCCTGGGGCGACGACAGGCCCTCGATGAACAGGGCCCGATCTGCCGCGAGCGGGTTCTTGGCCAGGGCCAGCACGACCGCGTCGCGCAGACCCGGGTGTTCCCAGAGCGCGAGCAACATGGGGCGCGACTCTTCCGCAGGCAGCCTGGCCACGAGTGCCACGAGCTCGCTGGTGGGCTCGTCGTCGCGGGCCGCTTGGGCGCTCCAAAGCTTGCGCGCGGCGACCTGCCGCAGCGGCCTGGTGAGGTGTTCGGCGAACAGCGTGTGTTCGCGGTGACCGAACTCGGGGCAGGCGACCAGCGCCTCGGCCAAGGCCGGATCGCGGCGGCACAGTTCTCCAAAAGCCTCGTTCACGCGCAGCGGCCAGTTGCGGCTGGCAAATTGCTCCAGGCGGTCCAGCTTGCCGTGCAGCCGGGCCAGGGCGGTCGCAGTGGCGGCCGTGACCTCTGCACTGCGCGATCCGGGCAAGAGCGAGGCCACGATCAAATAGTGCACGTCGTCCTCGACCGTCGAGCGATCCGTCCACTGTCCGGCAATGGCGGCCGGCAACTTATCGTCGGCCGCGCCGAGCATGCCCAAGAGTCGCGCCAGCTCGCGATTCAATTCGGCATCGGCCGTGGGGAACGCGGGAGCGAGCTGCGCGGCGAGCGAGCGCAGCGTGGCGTCGTCGCAATGCGCGCTCAAATTGCCGACATAGCCGGAATAGACTTCGGCCTGGCCCGCTTGCGTTCGCAAATCGCCCAGGCCAATTTGGATGAGCCGCACGGCTTCCAACGCGAGCGCCGCATCGGACTGGCCGGCGACGAAACAGGCCAGGCAGTTTTGCAGGTCGTCGGCGGTGAATGGCGGCGCTTTTAATTCGGCGCTGTCGGGCAGGCGAATCCACAGATCGGCCAGCCGGCAGCGCCAACTCTCGGCGGACCCGGCGGCCAGACGGACGGTGGCTTGCCAGTGGTGATAACTGTCGGCGCCGGCGCGGCGGGCCACTTGAATCGCCGCCGCGCGCACGCGCCGCTCGGGGCTGGACAGGCCGCGCGACCAGTCGGGGGAATATTGCGGATCGAGCCGTTCGCTGCGCGCGAGTGCTTCCCAGGCTGCGCGTTGCACGGCCGGATCGTCGTAAGCCGTGAGCTGCTCAAGGATGATCTGGCGCCGGCTCGACGGCTCGGCACCGGCCAACGCCCAGGCAACCCGTGCCCGAATTTCCGGGCGATCGCTGACGGCCAGTCGCTGGGCCCAGGCGGTGTCGAGAGGGCCACCCAGCTCGACGACGATCTCGATGGCCCGCACGCGTTCCTCCATCGACAGCGACCCATTTTCGGCAGCACCCTGGAACGCTTCCGCGCCGATTCGCCGCGCCGCCGGCAGCCAGCGGGCACGCGACCAGCTGGCCAGCGGCTGATCGGCGCGCAACACGTCGACCAGGTCGAGCGGTTCGCCAGCGCGCGGTTGCGTCGGCTTGTCGGTGTCGACACGCCTGATGCAGAATACGCTGCCGCGCGTGCGGCGGCCGCCGATGGCGATATACATTTCGCCCGCGGGCCCGACGGCCAGGTCGCAGGGGGCGAAGCCGGCGTCGCCGGTGGTTTCTGCAAAGGTTTCCAGCGTGGCCGTGCAGGTGGCGCCGGCCTTGGTCAGCGGCATGAAGTACACGCGGCCCAGACTCCAGCAGGCCGAAAAGACACCGCCGCGATAGTGCTCGCCAAAAGCCCGGTGCCGATAGACGGTCAGGCCGGTGGGCGAGCCGCGGCCGATCTCCACTGCCCGCTCGACGCTATCGAAAAACGAAGGCGGACGGTTCCAGCCGCGGGTCCAGCCCATCAACAGCCAGCCGTGCTCGCGCCCCTGGGCGATGTCGAACAGCCGCGTGGGCGCGTACCAGGGCAGGTGATGATCGCGCTCGCCGTCGGCGTCGACGGTGAACATGTGGCCGGAGGCGTCAAAATCGAGGTCATACGGATTGCGAAAGCCGTGGGCATAAATGTCGAGCGGCTTGCCTGCGGCCGACAAACGCACCACGCCACCGCAACGCGGATTCTGAACGGGCGAACCGGCGGTGGTAATTTGCGCGGCGGACACTCCGGCGTCGTTGCCGCAGATGACGTAGTAACAGCCGTCCGGCCCGCGGGCGATGCCGTTGGCGCCATGCTCCGGGTGGCGCAGGGCGGTCCAGATTTCCGGTTGGCCGTCGGCGGCGCCGTCGCCGTCAGTATCGCGCTGCCGCATCACGGCGTTGTCGCCGGTGCAAATCAGGTCCGGCCCGTCGAAGTACATGCCGTGGGCGCCGCTGGCCGGCACCGAGGAGAACAGGGTGGCGCGATCGGCGCGACCGTCGGCGTTGTCGTCGTGCAACGTCTTGACGTAGCCCAGTCCGGCCACCACCACGCGGCCCTGGGCGTCGACGGTCATGGAAAAGATGTCGTGCGCGAGCGCGTCGTCGGCATAGAGCGAGACCTCGAAGCCTTCCGGCACGCGGATGCCCAGGTCTTCGGCGTCGGCGCGCAGCGCGACGAGGCAGCAAGAGACTGCCAGGAGAATTCGGGGGGCCAGTTGCGGGAGGCTGCGAGGCGGGCGGGACGGCATACGTCCATGCTAGCCGCAGGCGTGCGGGGGAACAATCGGCGGGGGTCACGCACCGGGGGCCGAAAGCGGGACAGGCACCTTTTGCGTTGCCGCCGTCACGCTGGCCAAAGTGCTCGAGCGCAACGGAGTCCGTCCCCGATCGCGCTAGTTCGCAAAGCCCACGCCCCAGTGAACGCCGCCGCGGCGATACGGTCGATAACAGGGGGGCGGGTACGGATAGTATCCGTACGGCGGGCCCCAATAGACCGGCGCCGGCACCGGATAGGGCTCGGCAACCACCATCGGCGGACCAGCCATCGCTTGCGCCGGCGGCGGAGCGCTTTGCATCGCCTGCACGACGCGCGGGCTGACGCCCTGTTGTTGCAGCACGATCAGGTCGCTGGCCTGCGGCGGCCGCGCGGGACCGTGGTTGCGCACATGCGTGACGATGACTTCTTCGGCGACGCCCGCGCGGGTCATGGCCACCACGTCGTCGATGGTGACGCTGCCCGTGGGCGCGGGCCGACCGAGCCGTGCGGCGATTTCCGCGCGGTTCGAGGCCTCAATGTCGTCGAGCGTGCCGCCGACAGCCGCTCCGCTGAGCGCACCGACGCCGGCGCCAATCGCGGCGCCCGCGCCCGTGTTGCCGCTGGCACTGCCCACCAGGGCTCCGAGGCCCGCGCCGGTCAAGCCGCCGAACAGAGCCCCCTGATCGGAGCGATAGGGCGAAGCGCAACCGGCGGCGAGCAGGACGCAGCACCATCCGATGGCGTTGGCGTTGGCGAAACTACGGCACAGCATGGGAGTCGTCCTTGACGGCGTGTGCAGCGGTGGGCGTGTGCGTCCGAGTTGGTTTCTCTCGGCGGAAATCCGGGGGATCGTGGGAGGGCGAAATGGTCCGGGAATCGCCCCACGCGGTCAAGGGAAGTTCCGCCGTGCGGCGCGGGATCTCTCGGGGGGATCGGGCGTGGGCCAGCGGTGATAGCAGCAGGTCGAGAATCCTCGCGCGGCTCGATGCATGCGTCCTAGCTGTCAGGTTATCGAGCCGCGCTAGCGGCGCAGGTCTTTGGCCGTGGGCGCAGCCCACGGACTTGAGGCGCTCCCAACCATCCGTGCCGCGCGCTTCGGCGTAGCGGCGACCCATTGAATTTGGATCTGTACCGCCGAAGCGCGCGGCTTCTTTTTGAAAGCTGGTGGCGCCCTCGGCGGGCTAAAGCCCGCCGCTAGAGACCCAGGCCGCTGCGCGGCCGAACAGGTGGAGCAACGAAGGGCAAGCACACACTGGCGAGACGCCAGTGCCACCCGACAAGTGCCGCTACGGCACGGGATGCTCGGTGCGCCACTGCTGATAGCGGCGGATCGACGCGTCGCGATGGGCCGCGTCGGCAAAGGCCAATGCCGGCACCTGGAAGAACGACTGCGGGCTGGACTGCACCGAGACCGTGCCATACTCGGCGGCCGGCAGCCCGGCCAGGTGCACGGCGACCGAGAGCGCAACGTCGCGCAGCTGAACGTCGACCTGACGCGGCGGATCGGTCACTTGAATCGCGCCGCAGGCACTGGCGTCGTGCAGATGCTTTTCGACCAGTGCCAGGTGCTGCTTGGCGCCAAAGCGGCCCACGGCCAACAGTGCAAATTGCCGCAGCTGCGCGTTGGCCGGCTCGTTGCCGAGCACTTTGGTGGCCAACGTCAGACCTTCGCGCTCCAGATCATACGAGGCCGCGAAGATCAGGTTCTGCATCGTGGTGCTGCTGGACGTGTCTTTGACGATCCACTGGCCCAGTAGCTTCTTCATGATCGGCGACCACGGCCCGCTGCGCGCGTGCTTGAAGAACGTGGGCTGATAGATCATCCACGTGTACAGCTGCACGCCGACCTGCTCGTTCACGGTCACGTCCTGTTCCGAGCCGACCAGCAGCAACGTGGCCACCGTGCCGAGCGAAAACGTGGAGTCGCGGCCCGAGGCATCCATGAATTGATCGAGCAGCGTGGTGCAGCGGGCGTCGAGCGTTTCGCTGGCGGCGCGCGCGGTCGTGGCATAGGCTTCCAGCAGTTGCGGCTCGGCGCGGGCCATCTCGACGAATAATTGCCGGGCCCGCGGATCGCCGCCGAGCAGCTTGCTAAATCGCTCCCAGCCGGGGAGCGAGCGCCGGCGGCGGCCGTCGTAGTCGGCCTCGAACGCTTCCAGCCGGGCCTGGAAATCGGCCTCGGTCACCGTGGCCAGCACGGCGCGGGCGCGCGAGCGCAGCTCGGCGTCGGGATCGTCGGTGACGGCGGCGAGCGCCTCTTTGGCGGCGGCGCCCAGAGCGGTCAAGCGGCGGGCGGCACGCTCACGCTCGATGAACTTGGGCGAACCGAGCTGGCGCACCAGCGTGGGGATATCCTCTGTCGCGGCCGGCGGGCTGCCGGCGAAAAGAACGGGGGCGACGCCCAGCAGCAAGAGACTGGCCAGGCCGACCGCGGGGCCGCGGCCGCGCGGATTTCCGAGCGATCGAACGATCGACGTCATCAACACAAGCCCTCATGCGCCTGTTACGTGTGCCTGGGCCGTACGGTTATTGTACGCAAGCGGCGGCAAGCGAGTCCAGGTTGATTGGGTAAGCGGGTGGCGACGAACCGTAGGTTGGCACCATGTCCGAAAGCGATCGGCGCCCTTGGTTACGGTTTTCACTGCGGACCTTGCTGGCTGCCGTATTGGTCATTGGGCTCTGGCTGGCGACCGCAATGCACGCACGGCAACGCGCGACGCTGCACGCCGCGCTGGCCAACAACTATGGCTATGTGGCCGCAGCCGCGCAGCACAACCAGCCGGTCAACAATTTTGTCATCGATCAGGCGCCGTCCGCCCGAAACCGGGCGACGCAGGCGCGCTATGAAGCGCTCTACTGGCATCATCAGCGGCTGAGTGAGAAATACCAGCGCGCTGTCTGGCGACCGTGGGTCTTGTTCGAGTTCGATCCGCCGGAGCCGGCCCAGGACGCACCGCCCACACCGGCCGGCCCGAAAACGTAGGGCCGGCGGAAGCAAAGCGTCTCGGTGGCAGTTTTGTCGCCTGCTAGAATGTCGGAATGAGCGAAAGCGAAAAGAAAATCGCGGACACCCCATCGAAGTCCAACCGTAGCGGTTGCGGGGCCACGGCCATCGCGATCATTGCCTTAGTGATTTCCCTCGTGGCGGTCCTTCAGTACTGGATCGCCGAGCACCGATTTTCGTCTGATCCGGGCGGCTCCTACATGACGTTCATTGGCCCCGAGGGTGACCGCGTTGGTCACATCTTGGACGACTACGGAAATGGATTCATTCTGCGGCGCGTAGACCCGAAGCTTGCTCGCCGCATTGAAATGATGTTTGGTGATGAGGGAGTCTCGATCGTCTTATACAGGAACGAAGTCGCGGTCGCCCGTTGGGCCCTGACCGATGACGGCGAGAAGTTTGAAAAGCTACCTCATGCCCCCCACCCCTAAGCGCCGCTGGTAGAATTCCGGAATGAGCGAAGGCCGCACAAACCAACCGGATGAGCAGACCGAACTACTGAGGGAAATACGAGACCTTCTCGTAGAGCAAAATAAGCTCGTCGATCGGCAGTGGGCCGACAGCAAAGCACTATCGGAGCAGCAGTGGGCGGAAAACAAAGCGATTTGGGACGCGAACCGCCGAGAGAGCAGACGCTCAATGATCGGTTGCTTCTCGGCTATCGCTTCGCTGGCCGTGATTCTCTTGCTGATGATCATCAGGGGGATAGTTTCAAACTAAACTACCTGCCCAAGCCAACCAATTCACAAGTCTTCCGCCATGACCCCCGCCCCTAAACGCCGCTGGTTGCGGTTCATAATGTGCTTGGCGAGTGTTGCCAGCCAGTCGGGTTGCCATGAACCAACTTACGAAGTGGCTGGAGACGGCGCGGTTCCGGCAGCGAACGAGGTTGTCATGGCACCCGGCATGAAGATCAGCGCAACGACACCGACTGGCACGATCACAATTACCGCAGGCAATGGACTAAAGCGGTCGTACACTTGGGAGGGCGCAACGCGGTCCGTCGAAATGTACCCGCGAGAGAAACGATGGTATGGCAGCCTAGGGCTTTTCTTTCCGGGACCCGGCGATCATTGGGAGCCCCACAACGGCATCACGAGAGGAGTCCTTGAAGAAGGACAGCGACATTGCAAAACAGTGGACGAGGCACTGAGGTGGATCGTCGAAAACAATAGCTGGTGCCCCACCGTCTATCGTAATGACGGACTAGTCGTCGCCTGGGGGAAAACCCTTGACCGTAACCAGCTCAACGTTTCGGTCTGGCAATTTTACATCGATGGCAAGAAGCCGACTCAATTGCCCGGTGCCAAAGACAAGTACATAGTCGTTGAGCGCGCCCCATGACCGTCCCTATGCGCCGTTGGTTCCGCTGGTCGTCGCGGACCCTACTCGTCGCCATGGCCGCTGTAGGTTGCTGGCTGGGATGGGAGTTGTACGAAATACGCAAGCGAGCCGAAGCGCGGGCTTGGATCGATGAACATCATGGCGTTTGGGAGTCCTTCGACGCGCCGGGACATATGAGCCCCGAAGCGGCGCTCTGGATGCCGGGTGCCGCAGTGAAATACGAAAAGTTCACTTGGGCGCAGCGCTTTCTCGGAGACACGCCAGTATTCTTAATCGCGTTCCGAAGGGGTGCGATTTCAGAGGGCGAGCTTGACCGTCTCGGGGAACAGTTTCCAGAGGCCATCGTCAGCTTTGTAGACTTTAATCCAGCCAAGAAGCGGTGAGCCAGCAACACATAATTGCCGACTACGCCGACACGTATTGACGCCAACGACGCAATGTGGATAGGTGCGCAATTTCCTGAATCCATAGCCATTCGTGTCGTGGACGACGATGACCCCAACCCCTAAACGCCGCTGGTTCCGCTGGTCGTTGCGGACGATGTTCGTGGTGGTGACGGTGCTCGGCGGTTGGCTCGCGTATCAGGTCAACTGGATCGCTCAACGCCACCAATTCCTGGAGTCGCCTGCCGTTTGTGAGTTTCGTGGCGCTGTGATGCTCGGCGGCCGTGCGCCCGGCGCCCTGTGGCTGCTTGGGGAGCCCGGAGTCAAAGGCATGAGCGTGGCAATTGTCGCGAAAGGCCGACCTGGCGATGTCGATCGCTTCGATTGGGAATTGCACGAGACGGTCCGTGAAGCTCGTCGCCTGTTCCCCGAGGCGGGAGTGGGATGGGTCGTCTACTTCAATACCCCCAGAGGCACTCAATAAATGCACGGCGACCGGCGGGTCGCTTGCATTGCCTCCGGCGGCCCACTAGAATGCCACCTGGGATTTGCGGCCGCTTGCAGCCAGACTGCTAAAGTGCCATCGCCCTGTGGCGCGTATCGACGCACGGCGATTCAACTTGCAATCAAGTGAGCCGCGACTGCAATGGGGCAGTGTCGCGGCTTTTTTTGTTTGCCTGCTGAACGGATCTCCGAGTTCTTGATGACGAACTTGAACGTGGGCCTGGCACTTCATGCGAAAACATCGCATGCGACGGGGGCTCCCGCGGGTCGCCCCTGATCGACTCGTTGCCCAGGACTCATTCGTTCACAAGGGCGCCGGCGCATGCGGCGCGGGAAAGCTTTTATGAGCCCAACTTCTCGGTCCGGCAGTGAATCGCGCCCGGGCATTTCCACGCTGGCCGTGCACGCCGGCGAGGTGCGCCAAAAGCCGGGCGACGCCATCACCGACGCGATTTTCTGCGCCTCGACGTACACCTTTCCCGATACGCAGTCGGTCATCGAATTCATCGAGCAGAAGCAGCCGCGCGAGGAATACGGGCGCTACGGCAATCCCGGCGAGAAAGTGGTGGAGCGCAAACTGGCGGCGCTCGACGGCGCTCAGGAGGCCTTGTTGTTCTCCACCGGCATGTCGGCTTTTGCCACGCTGCTGTTGGCCCGGCTGAGCGCGGGCGACGAAGTGTTGATGTTCAACGAGTGTTATCACCGCAGCCGCGAGTTCTGCACCAGGCACTTGTCGCGTTTCGGCGTGGTGACCCGCGAAGTGCCGGCCTGCGACTACGACGCCATGGAGGCGGCGATCACGCCGCGCACCAGGCTGCTGGTCAGCGAGTCGCCGACCAATCCGCACTTGAGCGTCGTGGACTGCCGGCGCTTTGCGGCGCTGGGCGCCAAGCACGGCGTGGAGACGCTGATCGACGCCACGCTGGCGACGCCCTACAACCTGCGACCGATCGAGGCCGGCGTGGATTTTGTGCTGCACTCGGCCACCAAGTACCTGGGCGGGCACAACGACCTGCTGGCCGGCACGCTAGCGGGCAGCACGGAAAAACTGGCCGCGGTGCGCAAGCTGCGCGGCATCATGGGTCCCATCAATTCGCCGCACAATATTTATCTGCTCGAACGGGGCCTGAAGACGTTTGCGCTGCGGATGCAGCGGCACAACGAAAACGGGCTGGCCGTCGCCCGGTTTCTCGCCGCGCACCCGCGCATCGAACGCGTTTACTACCCGGGGCTGGAATCTCACCCGCAGCACGCGCTGGCCAAGTCGACCATGCGCGGGTTTGGCGGGCTGGTCACGTTTCTGGTCAAAGGGGCCGACTGGCGGGCCACCGGCACGGTGGTCGACCGCGTGCGCATTCCGCGGATCGCGCCCAGCCTGGGCGGGGCGGAGTCGCTCATCGAGCAGCCGCTGGTGATGAGCTATTTCGAGTGTACGCCCGAAGAGCGGCAGAAATTCGGCATTCCCGACAACATGATCCGGCTGTCGTGCGGGATCGAGAACAGCGAAGACCTGATCGCAGATTTGGAGCAGGCGCTAGCGGAATAGCTGTTTCCGGACAAGCACTGCTGGACAAGCCAGCAGTGGCACCCAAGGGTTCACGGCTGTGGACGCTCCGCCCTCCGACGAGGAACGTACGATGCAATTTCGCACGCGCGCCATTCATGTGGGCAACGAGCCCGACACCGAAACGGGCGCGGTCGTGCGCCCGCTGTACACGTCGGCGACGTTCGTGCAGCCTGCGGGCGGCGCCGCGGCCGAGTACGACTACTCGCGCAGCGGCAATCCCACGCGGCACGCGTTCGAGACCACGCTGGGAGCCTTGGAAGGGGGCGTGGCGGCGCTGGCGTTCGCGTCGGGCATGGCGGCCACGCACTGCGCGATGCTGCTCCTGGAAGCCGGCGACCACGTGGTTGCCGGCAGCGACATTTACGGCGGCACGTACCGCCTGCTGCACCAGGTGCTCCCGAAGTCCGATATCAAGACCACGCTGGTCCCGGCCGCGGACCTGGCTGCCGTGGATGCCGCCTTCACACCGCGCACGAAGATCTTGTGGATTGAATCGCCCGGTAACCCGCTGATGTCGATCACCGACATTGCGGCCTGCGCGGAGATCGCCCATCGGCACGGCGCGCTGTTGGGCGTGGACAACACGTTCGCTTCGCCCGCGCTGCAGCGACCGCTCGAGCTGGGGGCCGACATCGTCATGCACTCGGCCACCAAGTACATCGGCGGGCACAGCGACTTGCTGGGCGGAGCGCTGGTCGTGCGCGACCAGGCGCTGCGCGACCGACTGTACTTTCTGCAGAACGCCACCGGCGGCGTCATGGGACCGCTCGAATCGTATCTCTGTTCGCGGGGGCTCAAGACGCTGGAGCTGCGCGTGCGCGAGCAATCGCACACGGCGGCGCAGCTGGCCGATTGGCTGGCCGCGGACAAACGGATCGCCAAGGTGCGCTATCCCGGCCGGGCAGACCATCCGGGCCACGCCATCGCCAGGCGGCAAATGGAAGGCGCGTTCGGGGCCATGCTGAGCTTCGAGGTCGCGGGCAGCTTTGACGCCACGCGGCGGCTGGTCGATTCGACCCGCCTGTTCCGCCTGGCCGTGAGCCTGGGCGCCGTGGAGTCGCTCATCGAGCAGCCGGCCTCCATGTCGCACGCGAGCTATGCCGCGGAGCATCGCCGGCAGCACGGCATCGCCGATGGGCTGGTGCGAGCCTCGGTCGGTCTGGAGGCGTTCGAAGATCTGCGCGACGACCTGGATCAGGCGCTTGCTAAGGCGATAGGTTGAGCTATGGCGAATCGCTTTGGGTACCCCACAGCTAGCTCGCGCTAGCAGTGCCCGTTAGCATGCTGCAAAACCGCTGGGCAAGCCAGCGGTGGCCCGACGTTAACCCTCGACGTGCGTCTCGCACTGGCAAGATGCCAGTGGCACCCAGAATGCCAAGGGTCAGCGGCGTCGCGTGGCATTCGGCCCGCCAGCACGTGCGACGTTGCCGGCGGCGCAAACATTTCCGGTTTGACGCAAGTTCTGCCGTGGGGATTCCGATACACGCCCCCAGCCATGCGTGCGCGGTGCGCCAACGCGATGGCTGGCGGGGGGCGCCACATCGTGTGTTGGATGCATGGGCCGCCCCCTGACGTACTCACTTCGGATCGCCACGCTGGCGGCAACCTTGCTCGCGACCTGCTTGGGCAGCGTGGGCCGGGCCCAATCGTTTCGCTACGAGGCGAAGCCGCGGGCCGAGTTGGCCAGTGGCGGCTTTCTGTCTGACGATCCGGCGCCGCGCATGATGGAGCCTGCCGAAGAGATCGGCCGGCCGCTGGTGCATCGCCGGTATGTCGATCCGCGCTATGCCGGCCGCGGACCGGAAATCACCGAACTGGCGGCGCGCCGCTGGGCCAGCCGTCAGCCCGCGAGCCGCGTGCGCACACAGCCGAGCCGCGCGGAAGCGATTGCGCCGAGCGCGACGAGCGATCCGTTCATCGAGCTGGGCCCGGCCGACGGACCGATCATGGCGCCGCCTGGCGACCCGGGGACCATGGGATCGGGGCCCGAGGGCGCCATGTATCCGCCGCAAGCCGACGGGGGACCGTGGGTGGACGACGCGCATCCGGGCGCTCTGCCCGGCGAGGGCCCGTACGTCGACGGTCCCCAAGGCGGACGGTACGTCGATGAATACTCTGCCGAAGGTCCGTGGATGGAAGCGCAGGGCGGCGACTGCGGCGGTTGCGGTCAGTGCGCCGAGTGCCGTTCGCCGTATCGGTTGTCCGAGTGCATTCACGATTGGTGGCACGCGCCCACGGACGTGGGCGCGTTGGGCCGCAACATCAGCGCCATCGGCGCCGCGCAGGGTTTCAAGAGCCCGGTCGACATGGGGCAGAACGGCAACTTCGGCGTGTACTACGGCGCCAACTGGGGATTTCCGCTGCTGTCGGCCTCGGGCGTCAGCGGACAGTTCGGCGCCATCGTGTCGTTCGCCGACTTTCAGGGCGGCACCGGCTTGATCAACAAGGCCCGCACGCAATGGTTCGTCACCGGCGGCTTGTTCCATCGGGCCATGTGCGACCAGGGTTTCCAATGTGGCGCCGTGCTCGACTACCTGAACGACGAGTTCTACGTGACGATGAACTTGCTGCAGGTGCGGGCCGAGCTGGCTTATTTATGGAACAAGTGGGAGCTAGGCGTGTGGGCCGCCGCGCACACCAAGAGCGACACACAGGTGGCGCCGGTCAGCTTCGGCGTGCCCACGGTGACCTGGCAAGCCAACGATCAATTCAATTTGTACTATCGCTATCACTACAACTACAACACGGTCGCCCGCGCCTGGATCGGCGCGGATAGCCTGGGTGGCCTGCTGTTCGGCGGCGACGCGACGGCTCCGTTGTCTGAGCGTTGGGGCATTCAGATTGCCTACAACTACATCATCCCGCGCGACGAGGCGGGGGTGTCGAACGCCGTCAAAGAAACCTGGGGCCTGACGATCGGCACGGTGTGGTATCCGTGGTGCAAGACGCCCAACTGCAAGTTCGATCCGCACCGACCGCTGTTCACCGTGGGCGACAATAGCACGTTCTTCGTGCGAACGAAGTAGGCCGCGCGACGCGACGCGCTACGACTGCGGCGGCGGCACGATTTCCAACGTAAGCGCGTAATCGCGATAGCCGACCGCGCGCCAGAATGCCACGCCGGCCTGATTGCTCACCAGCACGTCGACGGTCAGCCGTCTGCCGGCGGGCCACACCTCCCCGCGCAGGATGTCGATTGCGCGACGGCCCATGCCCAGGCGACGTTTGGGACGCGCGACGAAAAACTGCCGTAGATAGACGTCGTCGTCCCGCTCGCGAAACAGGGCATAGCCGACGAGCTCGCCGGCGAGCTCGAAGACGACGGCCCGATATCCGGCGGCCAGCCACCCGCGCATGCGCGCGGCCAGCTCGTCGACGGTCATCGGATTCTGGTGGCCCTCGTCATCGATGAGCTGCCGGTTCAGGGCGGCCAGCAGCGGAGCATCGGCATCGCCGGCCGCTCGATAAGTCAGCTTTGCAATCGAGTCGACCATGGGCAGCTCCGATGCGGCACGCAGTAGTGGAGAGAAGTTGAGTAAATTGTTCGCGCCGGGGAAGGATGCGAAATGCCTAGTCCGCGACGACACAAACAGTATTATGGAAGAACTCAGCGAATTGTATCGCGATAGGTTTTAGGAATGACTCGGAACCTTGACTTCAACGATCGCGGGGATGTAGTCGGCGCAATTGAACGCGTTGTCGGGCTGCGGAGTTGGCACGTTGCGTTCGTCGAGGAGCTATGTACGGCGATCGGGTTGTGGCTAGGCGAGAAACGACCTCGCCAGAGGCCGCTGCTGCGTGCCAGCGAGTCGGAATCGGCGCGCTACGAGCCAGAGATGAAATTAACGATATGGTGCCCCTGGCGAGTGCGCTTCGCTGACGAGATTGTTTTCTCGGCGGAAGGATCCGAGCCCGAAACCGTCCGGTCGGAGGCTGGGCGCCTGATGGAGTCTCGCATGGTTTCAGTGAAGATTGGTTCAGTCGGATGGGACCTGAGCCTTCGCTTTGAGACCGGGCTTATTCTGGAAACGTTCTCGTCGTTGGATCAGGCGACCAATCCGTGGATGCGGAGTGACATATCACTCGTATTTGATGGCCGCCGTCTTGCGCTGGGCCCCGGGGCAACCTTTAGGATCAGCGATTTTCCATAGTCGAACGCCGCTCTATGGCGCCGCGTGCGGTCCGTATTTCCAGGCGGCGGCCTCTTCGCCGTCGAGCCGCAGCGTGAGGCACTTGGCGCTGCCACCGGCTTTGACGAACTCGTCGAGCGGCGTCTCGCGCGGCTCGAAGCCCCGGGCACGCAAGTCAGCGTGCAGATTCGGACAGCCGCTGTTAGTCAGCACCGTGCTGCCGACCACCACGGCGTTGCAGGCAAAACGGCGCGCCTCCTCCGCGCTCACCGGAATCAGCTCGCCAACGGCTTCGGCCAGCGCGCGGCGGCCGTACTCGTCGAACGCCGGCGGATAGTAGATCGCCCGGCCCGGCGCCAACGGACAAAAGCACGTATCGAGGTGATAGTAATACGGGTCCACGAGCTCCAGCGGGATGACGCGGCAGCCGAACAGGGCGCCGATTTGCTGATGCCCGCGCACATCGCTACGAATGCGATAGCCGGCGAACAGCGTCTCGCCGCAGAACAGGGCATCGCCGGCGCCTTCGAAGTACACGCCCGCGTCCAATCGCAAGACTTCGAAACCGGCGGCCTCGAGCCAGGCGGCGTCGTGCGGCTCTTCACCTTGCCGCTGTGGATAGCGAAAGCTGGCCAACACGGCCAGATGGCGATAGATCAAGGCCGCGTTGGCGGTGAACACCAGGTCGGGCAGGCCCTGGACGGGCGGTATCAGGGGCGTCGCTGCGCCGGCGGCTTGCAGCGCGTCGCGCAGTTGTGTCCACTGCCCAACCGCCTGCGCGTGGTCGGCTTGCTTTTGCCGGCTCATCCAGGGATTGATTTCGTACTCGATGCCGTAGAAATCGGGCGGACACATTAGAATGCGCGGCGTGGCGCGGGCCCCGGCACGGTCGTGCTGAAACGTGGCATCTGGCTGCTGGTGAGCGTTCATGCGCCGCGTTCCAAGACATCGAGCTCGTGCACCACAGACCGCAGAAACGGCTCCACGTCCGTTACCAGACCCACAGTTTGAAAAGAGCCACGGTCACTGAGCTTGATGACGGTGGACGGATTAATGTCGACGCATACCACCGGCACGCTGGCGGGCAGCAGGTTGCCGACGGCAATCGAGTGCAGCGCGGTGGCGATCATCAGGCAGAACGTGACATCGCGGATGCGCTCGCGCATCAGCCGCTGGGCCTCGATGACGTCGGTGACAACTTCGGGCAGCGGTCCGTCGTCGCGAATGCTGCCGGCCAGCAGAAAGTCGACATCGTGGCGCACGCATTCGTACATGATGCCGGAGCGGAGAATACCGTCGTCGACGGCCTGCCGAATGCCGCCGGCCCGGCGGATGCGATTGATGGCTCGCAGGTGATGTTCGTGGCCGGCCTCGGTCAGGTCGCCGCGTTCCAGATGCACGCCCAGGCTGGTGCCGAAAATGGCCTGCTCAATATCGTGGGTCGCCAGCGCGTTGCCGGCGAATAGTTTGTTAATGTATCCGCCGCGAATCAGCCGGCAAACGTGTTCGTCGCTGCCGGTGTGTACGATGGCGGGTCCGCCGACCAGCAGCGTCTTCCCGCCCTCGCGCCGATTGCGCCACAGCTCTTGCGCGACGCGGCGGATGGCGACGCCTTTGGGTTTTTCCGTCGAGACGCTGCTGTTCATGAACTCGAACGCCTGCGGCTGGAACGAGCGCTCTTCGGGAAAGACGCGCACGCCGCCGTGGCCCACGACGAACATCGTGCCGACCGACACCTCGCTCATCGGCACGCAGCGCGCCGACGGCACGGCCGGGTCGACGGCAATGCCGCAGTCCATTTCCTGTTCGGCCACTTCGATCCAGTGGCCCGCCACGCGGACCTCCGTGCGCTGATTGGTCGAGCTGTAGAAGGCCTCGGGGAATGCCCCGGCCAGATCGGCGGCCACGAGCTTGCAATCCTGCAGGGCGGTGGAGGTGGCGCCGTGATCGCCGATTTGAGCCAGAATCTCGGCCAGCTTCGGCGCCGAGGGGGCGGTGACTTCGACCAGCGCAAAGCTGGGATCGCGCTGCGTCTGGCCGATGGTGATCTTTTTGATGCGAAACGCGCCGCCGGCGGCATTGATCAGGTCCATCACCTTCGGCAAGATGAGGCTGTCGATGATGTGTCCGCTGATCTGAACTTCTTCCACGAATTCCGCGGGCGCACGTTTTTCGACCGTTTCACGGGTGGTCATGGTCGGCTTCCGGTTAGAGCTGTCGGGGCCGTGGAGTCTGGCGGCAGACGACAACGATCGTCGAACGTTGTTGCGAGTCCGGGCACGACACGTGCCCAGGCAATTGTAGGGTGACCGTCGCGATCCGACCAACGCCGCGAAAATCGCGGCTCTGCCGTGACCTTTGCGCACCTTGCGAGACTCCTTATACTACAGGTTCTTCCACTTTTGACTTGCGCTTCTGCGGGGGTTCATGCGCGTTGGACCATCCGCGCCATTCGATACGTTCGTAGAATTAGTTATGAGCAATCCGGATCATTGGAATTCGTTAGCGTCGAGTATCGGCGCGGAACCACCCGCAGAAACTCCCGAGCAAGAGGCGCCGCGCAGCGTGCCCAAACATGCGCCGCGCCCGGCGCCGGCAAAGAAGCCGCCCGCCGCGGCGCCTGCCGCTTCAACAGACTGGTCGCAATTGGCCGACCAGCTGGGATTGCCGCCGGGAGAGCAGGCCGCAGCGCCCGCTCCGAAAGCAGTCGCGGCGCCCGTAGCAGCGCCTGCGCCGGACACCGCCCGCGCGCCCGAACCGGCCCCCAGCCCGCCGGAGCGTCCGCGGGATCGGCCGCGGTCCATGTTCGAGCCGGCGCACCAGCGGCCGCCTGCCAGTTCGCCGCCGGCGCGTGCTGAGCGTGCTGAGCGTGCTGAGCGTGCTGAGCGTGCTGAGCGCCCTGAGCGCACTGAACGTCCCGAGCGTCCGGAGCGTGCGGCCGCGCCGCGCCAAGAAGCGCGTGACGACGCAGACGAGGGCGAGTTCGATGAAGCGATCGATGCGGAGCTCGTCGACGAGGAAGGCACGGCCGAGCCGGGCCAGCGGACCGACGAGGAAGGGCGGCCGCGACGACGACGCCGGCGCCGACGCGGAGGTCGCCGCACGCGCCGGGACGGGCCGCGCAGCGAAACGGCCGAAACGGAATCGCCGCGCGACGAGGCCGATCGCGAGTTGGACGACGAACTCGACGCGCGTGCCAGCGATGAAGAAATGCCGAGCGAAGACCGGGCCGAGGGCGCAGATCGCCCTGAGGGGGATGAGGAGCGACCGCGCCGCGGTCGGCGGCGACGTCGGCGTGGCTCCGGACGCGGTCGGGATCGAACGCGCGGACCGGCGCCCAGCGCACGCGCGGAAGGCGAAGGCTCGGCCGACGACGATTTCGGCGGTGCATTGGCCGACGACGAACGAGACGACCTGGCGGACGATGACGGCGGACTGGGTGCTGATCTGGGCGACGAGGACCAGGACGTTGCCGCCGACGGAGCGCTCGACAAAAACAGCCACCGCGCCATTCCCTCCTGGGAAGACGCGATCGGAATGATCATCGCCACCAACATGGAAGGGCGAGCCAAGCATCCCCGATCAGGAGGACCGCGCGGGCGAGGACGCGGCCATTCGCGCGGCGGACACGAACGACGCGACTCTTGAGGAGCTACGCCCTTGCCGACTCTCGATGTGTCGCGCCGGCGCGGTGCATCCGGCGGTGATCATCGCCTGATCGCTTGGCAGCGCGCCCTGCTGGTGCTGCTGATGGCGGCACTGTTGGGCACGATTGCCGGCTGCGGCGGCGCCAACAGCGCCTCGGACGGCGCCGCTGACGGCGGCAAAAAATATCGCATCGCCGTGATTCCCAAGGGCACCACCCACGTCTTCTGGAAGTCGGTGCATGCCGGAGCCCTGCAAGCGGCGCGCGAGCTGGGCAACGTGGAAATCTATTGGAAGGGCGCAATCCTGGAGAACGATCGCGAGGGCCAGATCAACGTCGTGGCCGATTTCATCGCCCAAGGCGTAGATGGCATCGTGCTCGCGCCGCTGGATTCGACGGCGCTTGTGCCCAGCGTGCTCGACGCCAAGCGCGAGGGCATTCCGACCGTCATCTTCGATAGCGGCCTGGCCGACGAGTCGGTCGTCGTCAGCTACGTGGCGACAGACAACTATCGCGGCGGCGCCTTGGCGGCGCAGGAAATTGGCAAGCGGCTGGGGGGCAAAGGCAACGTGATCTTGCTGCGGTACAACGTCGGCAGCGAAAGCACCGAGCAGCGTGAGCGCGGTTTTCTGGAGACCTTGAAGAAAGAGTTTCCGGAGATCGCCGTGCTGTCGGATGACCAGTATTCCGGCACCACGCCGCTGGAGGCACAGAACAAGGCCCTGCAACTGCTCAACCAGTTTGGCGATCGGCTTAACGGGATCTTTGCCGTGTGCGAGCCGGACACGGTGGGCGTGCTGGGCGCGCTCGAGCAGGAAGGGCTGGCCGGCAAAGTGACGTTTGTGGGCTTTGACCCGAGCCCCCACCTGGTCGAGGCCATGGCCGCGGGCAAGATTCAGGGTCTCGTGCTGCAAGACCCGGTGGCCATGGGCTACCTGGGCGTGAAGTCCATCGTGGCGCATCTGGCAGGCAAACCGGTGGAAAAACGCGTGAACACCGGCGAGACGATGGCCACGACCGAAAACATGCGCGACGCGGCCATTGATAAGCTTCTGCATCCCGTATTGACGGACTAAGTCGCCGTCCGCGCGCCCATGCACACCGCGCTATTGCGGATGTCTGACATCAGCAAGCGATTCGGGGCGACGTATGCGCTGGAACACGTGTCGCTGGTGGCTCGGCCGGGCGAGGTGCTGGCGCTCATCGGCGAGAACGGCGCCGGCAAGAGCACGCTGATGAAGATCCTCGCCGGCGCGGTTGCTCCGGACGAAGGCACGATGGAGCTGGCAGGCAAGCGGTTTGCGCCGCACAAACCCCACGACGCGCGCCGCGCCGGTGTGGCCATGATCTACCAGGAGCTCAACCTGGCCGGCGACCTCGACGCGGTGGAAAACGTCATGCTCGGTCAGGAGGTGTCGCACTATGGCCTGGTGGGTCGGGCCGCGCAGCGCCAGCGCGTGACCGCGGCGTTGGCCCGGCTGGGGCGAGATGCCTTGCCGCTCGACGTGCCGGTCAGCCGGTTGTCGGTGGCCGACCAGCAAGTTGTGGAGATCGCCCGGGCGCTCGTCACCGACGCCAAGTTGATCGTGTTTGACGAACCGACCAGTTCGCTCACACAACACGACGTGGAGAGCCTGTTTCAAGTCATTGGCAATCTCAAACGGTCGGGCATCGCGATCGTTTACATCAGTCACTTTCTGGAAGAAATTCGCCGCATTGCCGATCAGTACGTCGTGCTGCGTGACGGCAGTGTCGCAGGGGAAGGCACCCTGGCCGGCACGAGCGAGGCCGATATCGTCGCGCTGATGGTCGGCCGGCGTGTGGAAGAATTGTTTCCCACCGTGCCACACACTCCCGGCGAGACGATTCTGACGCTCGCGGGCCTCTCCGGGCGCCAGGCGCCGCACGAAGTTTCCCTGGAAGTGCGCCGCGGCGAGATCCTGGGAATTGCCGGACTGGTGGGAGCCGGACGCACGGAGCTGCTGCGTTGCCTGGTGGCGCTCGATCCGGTGCGCGCGGGGTCGGTGCGCATTGCCGGCGATCTGACGCCGGCCACGCCGCACCATCGCAACCGCGCGGGCCTGGGGCTGGTTTCCGAAGATCGCAAAGGCGAGGGGCTGGCGCAGCGCGAAACAATCGAAGACAACGTCACCTACAGCCGCCTGGCACCGTATAGCCGCTGGGGCTGGCTGAATCGCCGCCAGCGACGCGTGGCCGTCGACGACTGGCTGCGGCGCCTCTCGGTGAAGGCCCGCTCCGCCGAACAGCTCGTGGAGCATCTCTCGGGCGGCAATCAGCAGAAGGTCGCACTCGCACGCGTCATGCATCAGGATGCCGACGTGCTATTGCTCGACGAACCAACGCGCGGCATCGACGTGGCCACCAAGTCGGACATTTACCGGCTGATGGCGTCGCAGGCCGCCGCCGGCAAGGCAATCGTCTTTGTCAGCTCCTACTTCACGGAATTGCTGGCCGTGTGCGACCGCGTGGGCGTGATGGCGCGCGGGCGGCTGCGCGAGATCCGCCCGGCAAGCGAGTGGACACAGGCTGCTATCTTGCGCTGCGCCCTGGGCGTGGAGGGCGACGAATGATCGAGGCCAACGCACCAGCGGGCAGATTGCTGACGGCGCGCCGCGGCGGCGATTTTCTGCGCACGGTGATTGGGCCGTTCGTGGCGCTGGCCCTGGTGGTGGGCATTTTCGCCCTGGCCGATAACCTGCAGACCGACGGCGGCCGGTTTGCCACGCTGCGCAATGCGCAGAACATCCTGGTGCAATCCGCCACCGTGGCCGTGGCCGCGCTGGGCATGACGATGATCATCATTTCCGCGGGCATCGACCTGTCGGCCGGCACGGCCATGGCCTTAAGCGCCACCGTGCTCGCCTGGACGCTGCGCGCAGGCTATCCGCCGGCCGTGTCCGTGGCCGCGGGCCTGGCGAGTGGATGCCTGGCCGGCTTTGTGAACGGGACACTGATCAGCCGCCTGCGGATCGTGCCGTTTATCGTCACGCTGGGCACGATGACCATTTATCTCGGGCTGGCCAAGATCATTGGCAACAACACCATGGTGCGGCCGGATCCTTCACAGGTGCCGGGCTGGATGAAGGAGCTCCTCAGCCCGCGCTTGGCGCAGGAGTGGATGATCTTCTCGCCGGGCGTGTGGCTGTTGTTGCTGCTGGCGGTGGCGGTGGCGGGCGTGCTGCGCTACACGGTGTTCGGCCGGCATGTGTTTGCCATCGGCTCGAACGAAGCGACGGCCCGGCTGTGCGGCATTCCCGTGACGCGGACGCGGGTGGCGGTGTATACGATTGCAGGATTCTTCGTGGGCGTGGCGGGCTTGTTTCAATTCAGCCGACTAACGGTGGGCGACCCGACTTCGGGGACCGGCAAGGAACTGCCGATCATCGCCGCCGTGGTGATTGGCGGCGGCAGCTTAAGCGGCGGACGCGGCTCCGTGTTGGGCACGCTCACCGGCGCATTGATCATGCAGGTGATTTCCAGCGGCTGCACGGCGCTCAAGCTGCCCAATCCGATTCAGGAAATCATCATCGGTTGCATCATTATTGCGGCGGTGACGATCGATCAATTTCGCCAGCGCCGTCTGGCCGCGTAGCGAGGTTGCCGGTGCACTATCTCGAACTGCTCGAAGCGCTCCGCAAGGCCTTTCCACAGCCCGTGTCCGATCCGGTGCACGACGGCTACGTGGTATTTTCGATCCTGCGGGCGTTGGACCAGGTCGACGCGCTCAAGTCGCAAGCGCCGATTTTGGGCACGCCCACCGAACCCGACTACGGACGGGCCCGGGGTGCGCGGGTCGGCGACCATGGACAAACGCTCGAAGCGGTGATCCCGGAGCTGGTGAGCTATTTGCAGGGCATGTTCATCTGGGGACATCCGCGGAGCCAGTTGAACGTGGTGCCGAATCCGTCGATTGCCAGCATCATCAGCGTGCTGTTGCCGCTGATTTACAATCCGAACCTGTGCAGCGATGAGAGTGCGCGGCGCTTTTCCGAAGCCGAGGTGGCGGCCACGGCCATGGCGGCCACCTTGGTGGGCTATGATCCGGCCGCGGCCAGCGGTCACTTTACCTTTGGCGGCACGGGCGGCTTGCTGTACGGCGTGAAGATTGGGCTGGAAAAAGCCGTGCCCGGCAGCGGCCGCACCGGTCTGCGCGACGATACGGTGATCCTCGCCTCGACGCAGAGCCACTACTCGTGCTTGAACGTGGCCAGTTGGCTCGGCATCGGGCAGGACCACGTGATCGCCGTGCCCACGAGCCTGGACAACGCCATTCGCGTGCACTCGCTGGCCGATGCCGCCCGGCGCGCGCTGGCCGAAGGCAAAAAGATCGCCGCGATCGTGGCCACGATGGGTTCAACCGACGCGTTCGGCATTGATGACCTACGCGCCATCGACGAGCTCCGCCACGAGCTAGTCGCCGAGTTCTCGCTCCCCTACGTGCCCCACATCCACGCCGATGCCGTGATCGGTTGGGCCTGGAGCGTGTTCAACGACTACGACTTTCGCAGCAATCCGTTGGGCTTTCGCGGCCGCACGGTGCGTGCGCTGGCCGCCGCGCAGCACGATATCCAGCACTTGCGGCTGGCCGACTCCATCGGCATCGACTTTCACAAGACGGGCTACACGCCGTACATTTCGTCGCTGTTTCTGGTGCGCGCTGCGCGCGATTTCGAACTTATCGCCCGCAGCCGCGAAACGATGCCCTATTTGTACACGTCGGGCGAGCACCATCCGGGCATGTATACGCTGGAGACCTCGCGCAGCGGCCTGGGGCCGATGGCTGCGCTGGCCAATTTGCTGCTGTTTGGCAAGGAGGGTTATCGGGCCCTGCTGGGCCACGCCGTCGAGATGGCCGAAGTGCTGCGCGAGATGATCGAGTCGCATCCGAATCTGACCGTGCTCAATGGTGAAAATGTGGGACCGGTGACGTTGTTTCGCGCCTATCCGGACGGAGTGGATACGTTCGACGTCAAAACGCTGGAGCTGTCGGACGCCGACTATCGGCCGCAAGTCCTCGCGCACAACGAATACAACCGGCGGATTTACGAGCGCGTTCACGAGCAGGCGCTCACCGGTCATGGCGTGGCCATCTCGCTGACAAATTGCTATCGGCAAACTGATTTTGGTGATCCGCTGGTGGCGCTCAAATCGTACGTGCTGTCGCCGTTTGCCGATGAGCATCGCATGCGCTCGGTGGTGAGCCACGTGCTGGAAGCGCGCCAAGAAGTGGACCGGGCGGCGGGTTGAGACGTGCCAGACGCGCATGCTCAGGCAGGCGTGTGAACGGAATGCGGATGTTCGTCGCTGAAGAATTGGCCCGCTCAGACCTCTTGTGCCTGCGGCACCCAGACGCCGGGCGGCGTCTGGGCCACCCGGAATCAGCGCTCGCGACCGGAACGAATCGACCGCTACCGCGCGGAAATGGCGCGCGCCAGCGGCTTCAGCACGTTATCGGCCACGTGACGATCCACCAGCTCGTGGCAGACCTTGGCCAGGCTGGTCAGCGTCTCGGTGTAGTTCGTGTTGGCTGCCAGGCCGCCATAGCGCCGCGCCGTCACATACACACTCAACTGCTCCTCGGGATAGTCGCCGGTGCGCATCTGATAGGCGTTGGTGCGCGTCTCAATGCTCAAGCGGCATTGCATGCGGCACTGGTCGTCGAGCGCCAGCGTGAGCGTCGGCTCGTAGTTAACCACCGTGGCATGCGGCAGGTCGAGCAGGCGCTCCAGCCCGGGGCTGATGCCCAGAGCTTCAGCCACCAACTGATTGTGATTGCCGCGGAACGTGAAATCGAAGCCGAACAACAGGTCGAGCGCTTCGCAATCGATCGGGCTGAGCGAGAGCATGTAGGGAGCCAGATCCAGCACGAGCTGATGCTGGGCCAGCGCGTCTTCGATGCCTTCCGGGTTCACCTGGCCGGAACAAAGCCGCTTGGGTTCGATGGTGCACCAGCGGTAATGCCCCCGATCCTTGTCTTCCTCGAGAATGAAATCGCCCTTATCGCGGCTGTAGAAATTGGACATCGAGGGATACTGCTTCTGCAGGCGCTCGAAAAATTGCAGCACGGACTCGCGATTGGTCGGCAGCTCCATCTCGGTGCTGAGGTTCATGTTGACGTAGAAATCGTCACTCAATGAACTGTAAGGGTGCATCAAGAGATCCTCTGCGGTTCAGCGGGGCCGCGGGCATTGGGGGCCGGCGGCGATTTAGGACCTTGCTTGTGGGGTTGGCGGTTCAGTATAGAATGGCCTTTCCAAAGCTGTCAAAGGCCCCCTCGCTGTCATTGCAACGCCAGCGCACACCGGCCGCCGGGCAAGGTCGCGCGGTATGGGGCGCCGCAGAGGGAGGTGCACGGACCATGCGAAAGCCCAGCGTCGCAACCCGACGCGTGCGTCCACAATCTACAGGCGCCGCCGTAACTTCGAAACGCCGCGCGCCGGCGCCGGCGCCGGCGGAGACTTTGTGCGTGGCGACGATTTTGACGGACCTGGGCTGGATGGCGCTGGCCGGGCGGAATGGCCGCGTGGTGCAGATTACGTTCGCACGCGCTTCGCGAGCGGCGGCGCTGGCGGCCCTCGAGCCGGAGGTTCGCGCGGGGGCACGACAGTGCGATTGGCATCCTGCGCTGGCCCGCCGGCTGCGCGAGTACGCCGCGGGAGCGCCCGACGATTTTCGCGACGTGGAGCTGTGCCTCGATCATCTCACGCCGTTTC
This sequence comes from Pirellulales bacterium, assembly GCA_050250435.1. GTDB lineage: Bacteria > Planctomycetota > Planctomycetia > Pirellulales > PALSA-1355 > JBFWOR01. Next base: position 36,794 of record JBFWOR010000005.1, read on the forward strand.
AGCAGCGGATCGTCAAGGAGTGCCGAGCCATCGGCTACGGTCAGGTGCGCAGCTACGGCCAGGTGGCCGCGGCCGCGGGCAATTCGCGAGCGGCGCGCGCCGTGGGGAATACGATGGCCGCGAATCGCTTCGCCCTGGTCGTGCCATGTCACCGCGTGGTGCACTCCGGCGGCGATGTGGGGCGGCTGGGTGCGTGTGCCCGCGCGCGGCGCAACTTACGATTGCTGGAAGGCAGCGACTGTTGGAAGGCAGGGAGCCGGTAGTGGCCGGTCGAACGCAACGGCGCACGGCAGAGGCCGCGGAGCGAGCCCCCAATTAGGGCGGTGCCTGTTTCACAATTTCTGGTGCCTGCAAACCGGGCTGGCAGCACGATTTGCCGTCACGCGGGCAAAAATTAGCCTAGAATTTGCCGACAAAATTCGGCACAATAACGTGTCTTGCCGCGAGCCGACGTTGACAGCGACCGCGAGTTTTGTTTCTGCGGTCGGCCGCCGGTTTGCAAACTTCCAACCTCGTTGCGGACAGAGCCTGCCTTGCACCAACTTGAATCGTGGGATGTCGAACGTCGCCAGGACGGCGCCGTACTCGTGCGTGTGCACTCGCGCGTGGTCAACGGCCGCGCGCTACCGGACGCGGTGTTTGCATTTCGCGCCGGCGACCCGCAATACTCGTACTGGGAACAGCAGCTCCGCAATCGAGAGTTAGGCCTGGGCGTCGCAGCGGCGCCGGCGATTACGCCCGTTCCCATGTCGTACCATTAAGCTCGGCCGCTGCAACGCTTGCAGCGGGAGTGGCACGAGCAGTCGACAGTGCACGAGCAGTCAAGGGCGGGAGTTCCTGATGAACGCAGTGGACCGACGGTTTTGCGCGCGGGGCAAGCTCACGGCGACGATTCTGACCGCCTTGTTGTTGGCGGCGATCTGCTGCGCGGCGGTTCACGCCGACCAGCCTGCGGAGCGCGATAGCGCCGCGCCCCGCGTAACGTCCTTTAAATTGAAAGACGCACGCGGCAAAGAGCATTCTGCTGACGACTGGCGCACGTCAAAGGCCGTCGTCCTGTTCTTCCTGGGAACCGAATGCCCCGTGTCGAACGGCTATTCGCCGCTGATGCAGCGGATCGCCAAGTCGTACGCCCGGCGCGGCGTGCGGTGCTACGGGATACACTGCGACCCGAGTGTGTCGGCGGACGAAGCCGGCCAACACGCCCAGGAATACGGGCTGGAGTTCGACGTGCTGCTCGACCCGGAGCAAACGCTCGTGCGCATGACCGGCGTCCGCATCATGCCGGAGGTGGTGGTTGCGACGCCCGATGGCAAACTGCTCTATCGGGGCCGCATCGACGACAAGTACGCGCTGGATGGCAAACGCCGCGACGAGCCGACGACGCACGAACTGGTCGACGCGCTGGAGGCGGTGCTCGCCGGCCGCACGCCCGCGATACGCGAAACCAAGGTCTTCGGTTGCCCGCTGCCGAAGCCGGCGGCGGTGGCGTCGCCGCGCTAGTTGCTTGCCGGCCGCGACGCCGGCGCCTCAGACTCGGCGCGCTTGAGCGTGGCGTTCTCCGCGGGCAATAGCGCACGCAAGCCTGCGCGCAGCGTGGCCCACTCGGGGTCGTTCGCCAGATTTACGTATTCCCGGGGATCGGTGTCGTGATCGTACAACTCGGCGCCCTGCCGCCCCCCGTTCCATTCGGTGTAGCGCCAGCGCGGCGTTCGCACGCTGCGGCCGACGGCTTCCTCGTGCACGACCTGAGTGAATGCCGGCCGCTGCCATTCGGCGGCAGGGTTGCGCAGTAACGGCGCCAGGCTCGCGCCCTGCAAGCCGCTGACCGTGGGCAGGCCGCAAAGCTCGACGAGCGTGGGATAGACGTCCACGAGCTCCACAATGCGTTCGCACGACTGGCCCGCGCCCGCGGCGCCTGGCGCGACGATGACCAGCGGCACGCGCGCCGACTCTTCGAAGAGCGACATTTTGTGCCACATGCCGCCGTGCTCGCCGAGGTGATAACCGTGGTCGCTATAAAAGACGACGACGGTATTGCGCCACAGATCGTTCCGATCGAGCGCCTCGAGCAAGTGTGCGATCTGAGCGTCGACAAAGGTGATGCAGGCCCAGTAGGCGGCGACGTTCTCGGCCCGCTGGCGCGTGCTCAGTAGCGGCGTGCCCTGCGGATAGGTGAGCGCCGCCACGGGGATCTTGGGCAGGTGCTCGGCGGGTTCTACGAGCGGCGGAATCTTGTCCGGCGGATAGCTATCAAAGTATTTCTTGGGCGCCGCGTACGGCGCGTGCGGCCGGCGGAAGCCGACGGCCAGAAAAAACGGCCGCCCGCGACCCTTGAGCTGATCGAGCATGGCGCTGGCCTGCCGGGCGACGACGCCGTCGGCCGTTTCCGCGTCGGTCGAGCGCAGCTCGTGCCACTCTACGTGATAGTTTCGCGGCCGCTCGATGCGCTGCTGCCGAATCACCGTCTCCGCCGGCGGGTGCTTGCCCCATTCGCGAGCCTCGAAGTCCCAGCTCGCCGGGTCCTCCATCGCGTCGCCCGTGTGATAGATCTTGCCGATGTGCGCGGTGTAGTAGCCCAGATTGCGAAAATGCTGCGGCAGAAAAACGGCGTTGCCGACGACGGTTCGCGGCGGCGTCTGCAAATCCAGCACGCCGGTCGTGTCGGGCCGCAGGCCCGAGAGCATCGACACGCGCGAAGGATTGCAAACCGGATACTGGCAGTAGGCATGCTCGAAGCGGACGCCGCGCTGCGCCACTCGGTCGATCGCCGGAGTCTTAACCAGCGGATGCCCGTAGCAGCCGATGTCCGTGTTCATGTCGTCCACGGCAATCAAGACGACGTTGAGCTTCTCGGCGGCGGCCAGCGGCAGGATGGCAAACGCAACAAGCGATGGCGCCAGAAGCCAGGTGATTCGCAGCATAACCAGCTGGGACGTGCGGGAAATCATGTGTCCGGTGCCACGGGCGTTTCGCCAGTGCGACTCTCGACGTGTCTGGAGCACTGGCAAAATGCCTGTGGCAATCAGATTACCAACCGTTAACTGAGTTGAGTGGCACGCTCAAGTCAACGTCGTTGAGGTATTGAACGCTGCTAGAACTCTCGCTTGCCGGATGGCACTGGTACAGCAGCGGGTGCTGGCTTGGCGCCGCTTTTGGCACTGGGCGGGGCTTTCGGCACCGGCAGCTTCGGCAGCGTAAACGGCAACCCCGGCAGCTTCATGCCTTCCGATTTCGTTTCCGCGGGCATGATCATCTGCCCGTGAATGGCCAGCTGGTCGCCCTCGGTCATGAGCTCCAGATCTACGCTACGAAACCAATTGAGCGCCGGGAACTGATAGTCCGCGGGCGGCTGAGAAGCATCGGGATTTTTGACCAGCGAGGTCGAAGTCCAGGCGCGCCGTCCACCCGACAAGTCCGTCAACTCGTACTTTCCGCCCAGCGGTTCGAGCAGTTTCGCGCCGAGCAATCGCTCTGCCGTGGTCATGGCGTCGGCCGGAACCACGTGCAACTGTTCGACCAGCATGTTCATGAAGCGCGCGTTGCCCAGGGCGATCTGCCGGGATTGGCGATAACCGTACGCGTTGATGAAGGGGGCCAAACGCGAGTTGGCCAGATCGCCCGCGTGAATCCACACCTGCGCCGGCCGTTCGGCTTTCACGAAGCGCAATTGCGGCGAGATCATTTGCAGGATCTCGGGATGGAACGACAGGAGCGTGAAATTCTGGAACTGCCGCCGCCACACCCCGGTCAAGGAGCGTGAAAAGCCGTTCGCGTCGGGCTGACCTTCCAAGAGGCCTACGAACAATTGCAGAAAGCCGGGATTGGGCCAGGCCCCGAGATAACCCTGCAGCCCCTGGAGCTGGGCTTTGATCAATTGAGCGATCAAACCGGAGCGCGGATCGAGGGCAATGGCCGGGTCGGCATCGCGCAAGGCGCCAAACAGGTGATGCTCCTGTCCGGCAAAGAACGAGCCGCCGCGCATCACCGCTTCGAACGACACCACGTCGCCCTCGATGGGCGCCAGCCGCTGATCGGTGGGTGGGCCCAGCCATTGCGACAGCATTTGCGTGTGCTGCGGGCTGAGCGGAGCGGCCTTGAGGTCCACGGTCACGCGTTCCAGCTTGCCATCGCCCACGGGGGCGCGTTGCACGCCGGCCACGATCGGATCCATGGCGCCCCAAGAGGATTGAAAGGTCTCGGCGAATTGCTGGTACGTGGCCAGCTCCTGCGGCGTCACTTTGCTTACCGGCACGTCGGGCACGGGTAGAAACGTGCCGGCCGCGCCGCGCACGGAGTCGCTGATCGCCGCGCCGTCAACCACCAGCTGGCTGCCGTCGGAGCGTTGCCCAAATCCCTGCGGCAGGAACCCGGCGGCCACGAGTTGGTCGATCGACTCGGCCGGCCGACCTTCGCCCCGCGCCGCGAGCCGCGCAATGGGCACCAACTCAATCTCCACGGCCGACCGCATGCGCCGCGCCAGCTCGATCTGGTATGGCCCGCTCAACAGATTGTGAAAGAAGGCGGGCGAAAAATACGCGAACACCGTATCGTTGCGCGCCAGCGGCATGTGCGTGCGCGCCAGCCGGAACGCTTCGCTGGCGCCCAACGACTCGTGCTTGCCTGCTCCGGTGGCCAGAAACCGCTCCACGATCGTGCGGCTGGTGGTGATCAGGTGGAAGTCGCCATCGGAGGCGTAGAACGAGCGCAACGTATTGTCGGGAGTGCCGATGAAGGAGACGGGCCGACCGTCGATTTTGATGAGCTCCAACTTCGCGCCCGGCGTCTCCTTGACGATGGCGGCGCGCTGCTGCGTGAAGTCCGCCGTCAGCGCCAGGTTGTTCTTGGCGTGAAACATCACGCCGATCGCCGCGCCTTCGCGCAAGAACGTATCGGTGCCGATCATGGCCACGTCGCCAATCACGCGTTCGCCGAACAATTCGGCGGTCTTCGACGTGCGCAGCGCCAGCTGTCGCTCCATGCGGTCGTTCAGCCCGTAGTCAAAACCGCGCTCCGAAATAATGTCGCGCAGCTCGCCGCCCCATTGCTCCATGCGCTGCCGCAGCCAGAGAAAATTCGGAAAGCTGCCAAAGCGCACATAAAAGCACTCGATGGGCACGTGCATCGCCAGCGGTTCCACCTCGGCCTCGGCCGGGTTAAGCACCTCGGGCTTCGGCGGCGGCAGCTCTTCGGGCAGCGTTTCGCTGGCCAGCGGCGGCGCGGGACCTGCCAGTAGAATCTCACGCGCCGCTTCCTGGCGCGCCGACTCCGTGCCCGCCAACAGATTCAGTTCGGCCGCCAGCACGCTGGTTGAGCTCGCCGGGGCGCGCTCGGGAATCGCCAGACTCAGCCGCCGCGACAGGGTGTCGACCAGATACTCTTCGACGATCGGCGGAAAATCGCGGGGCGTGCTGCGCGCGTCGGCCGCTGCCGAAAAATCGCGCCACCAGGCTTCGAGCAGCCGGGCATGGCCCTGCGGATCGCGCCGGGGAACGACCGATCCGGTTTGCGGCTGCACGCCGTACAGCGTCAGCTCGAGCGGCGCATCGCCCTGGAAAAGAAAGAACACGGTGACCTGCTTGGGCACGTCGACAAACTCGCGCAGAATCGGGCGTTCGCGCTTGTCGAACACCGGGTAAAAAATGCGCCCGGCGCGTTCGACCAGCGACATGTCCGTGGCCTCGAGCGTGGTGGCATCCGTTTGCACTCCGGCCTTGTCAGCGAGGCGCCGCGCCAGATCGGCGATGCGCGCCCCGCGCCGACCGGGTGCGTTGGGCCGGGCCAGCGGCGGTATGTTCAGCCGCAGATCGCCCCCGGATGCGAGTGTGATCCGGCCGACGCCAAAAGGCTCACCGCGATAGGCTTCGACTTCCACGCGGGCTTGCGCGGAACCCAACGCGGCCAGTGGCCCGATGACCGCGAGCAGCGCGGCAATCAACAGCAGAGGGTATTTCACGAGGGCGCTCCGTCAGCAATGGAGTTTCGGGTCTTCGCAGTACCACGGCGGGCCCCGCGCGATTTGTCCGGGCGGCCCGTGCCGCCGGGGACTGCGGTGGTCAGCCGTACAACTCGTTGGCTTCCTTGTAGCCAATGCGGCGCGCACGGATCAGGCCTCCGGCGACGCTCTCGCCCTGCGGATCCACGTACACGCGGCCGGTGGACATGGTCGCGCCGGGGTTTACATCCATCACGTGTAAATTGAAGATGAAGGCCGGTTCGGTGAGCGCCTGAAACCAGTGCACGTTGTCTTTGTAGTCGGACACAGTAGAACACTCGCCCGGCACGAACTTGCGATCGACCGTGGGCTTGATCAGCAAGTGGCCTGGCTCGTCTTTCAGCCGATCGTAGTGCCGGCCGCGCAGATCGCCTTTGAGGATCAAGAAGGCGGTGGCCATGTTGTTGTGTCCGTGCGGGACAACCGAGCGCCCTTTGCGCAGGGCGAAAATCTGTTTGCCGAAGCTCAGCTCCGTGGGCAAACCGTCGACCTTGGGAAACGAGACGCGCAGGCTGCGCTCGCCCCGCTCCGCATATTTCACGTTTGCCGACAGCCGCTCGAAATCAATCAGCGACAGCAGGTTGGGCAAGTCGACCTGCGGCAGCAGCTCTGCCACCTTTTTCTGCCAGGCCAACTGGTCGATGGATTGACCCTTCAGGTCCACGCCTAGCTGGTTTACGTCGGCCAGCCAGCGGCCCGCGTCGCTGCGCACCTCCGTGGCAAACAAGTCGTGCCGGGCCAGCGTTTCCAACAGCGAAAACGTCAAAAGCGAACCCAGCGCCTGGGCATTGAACGTGCGGCGGGTCGACGAATGCTGTTCCATGGCAATCTCGCGAGTTTGCGGGGAGGGCACGGACCGACGCGGTGTGCGACGTCACCGGGGTCAATCGTACCGCTCGGGCTGCCCTGTGGCAACGAGCGTACGGGGCACCGCGGCGGCCGTTTCGTCGCTGATTCGCGACCCCGCACGCGCCGCAGCGACGGAGTTTCAGATAGATCTGCGCGCTTCGCAAGACAAATCGCTTGTCATTTCCGCTGGCGCTGTGCCACAATCAGGAATGATGTTAGCCCCCCAATTCACACTACGCCGGCTGTTGCTGTGGGTTGCCGTGAGCGCGGTGGTGTGCCTGATTGGCGCGGCCGCTGCGCGAGGGCAATTGTGGGCCGCGGGCGTGCTGGTGGCGTTGTTTGGATTTGTGCTGATCTTGGGCATTCATGCGATTGCCTATGGCTGTCTCAAGCTGTTGGCTTTCGTGCGAAACCGTTCCCGCCCGGCCAGCCGGCCCGTAGTGACGGGCGAAACGGCCTCGATCTGAGTGGACAGCTACGGCCGGGACAAGCCAACAGCGTCGGCGGCAGGCCTTGAGGCGCGCTTGCCAGCGGCATGGCACGTGCAACGGATGCGAAACGAGTTCGTCGCGCGGCTGCGTTGCGTAGGGCAGCGTGAGGAGCAGTCAGGATGAGGCATCATCGAATCGGATTGCGGCGCCAGTGGCTGTGGCCGCTGGTGTGTCTCTGCGTGCTGAGCACTGCCGCCCCAAGCGAGGCGAGCCAGGGGTTCTCGCTGGCACTGCCGTTGCCGCCTAAAGTTTCTCAGGCCGGCCTGTCGGCGAACTTTGACTGCACCTGGTCCGACGGATATGGCTATTTGCCGATCCGCATCACGTTCACGCGCGGCAAGCCCGCGACCAGCAATCGCCGGCTGCGGATCGAGATCAGCAATCGCGTTTTTGGCGAGCGTCAGCCGGTGGTGGTGACCAGCGACGTCGATCTTCCCGCGGGCGCGACCACGGTAACTAAAGTGGTGCCTTTTCCGCGCTGTTCGAACAACTACTTGTTGTCGTTTACGGTGTGGGAGGGAGGCGTCTATTACAAGGACCTGTCTTTCGAAAACCACTCGTTGTTCACGACCGGGATCGGGCAGAATCAAGGCGCGTCGGTTCTGTTCGTCACGTCCAAGCAGCTCGACGTGAGCAACTTCGACTTCCTCAACCTGGCCAACAGCTACCCGGTGAACTACGCGGGTCCGAGCGGAACCGCGGCTCAGCAGACCCCAACCGCTTCGTTGGCAATAGCGCAGATTGCGCCGTTCACGTCGCTGCCGGCGGCCGATTTGTTCGACGACTGGATCAACTACAGCAGCCTGGACCTGATTGTCATTGCGCAGGGGGACATTGAGAACCTGGCGGCCAATCGGCCCAAGGCGTTTGCGGCCCTGCGCGATTGGATGCTGGCGGGCGGCAACCTGTGCGTGTTTGGCGCCGGCCAGGAGTTCGCCGAGCTGCCGAGCCTGGAATCGCGGTTGGCGTTGCCGCGCAAAATTACCGAGCGCGAGGAGCCGAAGGTAAAGTGGATCACGCGTCCCGCGGTTGCGCCCGCCGGCTGGAATGCGCCCAAGCGCGAACTGTTCAACCAGGACTTGCAGCAGCTCAACGGCGCTACCGTGGTGCGCAATGACGGCGACGTCGACGAGGCGGCGGAGGCGGCACAGAAGCGTCGCGGCCCGAAACGGAAGATGCCGTTTGTGTTCCGCGAGGCCGGTTTGGGGATGGTGGTGTCCATGGCCGACACCGATCCGTTTCCCGGCGACGCACTGGAATGGCGGTGGCTGTTCAACTCGATCGGCCCGGAGCGCTGGCGATGGGAAGGCCGGCACGGCATCTCGATTAACGACGGCAACGCCTCGTACGACGATTTCATGATCGCCGACGTGGGACTGCCGCCCGTCAAGGCCTACCGCGTGCTGATCACACTGTTCGTGGTGGGCATCGGCCCGTTGAACTACTGGCTGTTGCGGCGCAGCGGTCGGTTGCACCTGCTGCTGTTCACCGTGCCGGCGGCAGCGCTTGTGGTGTCGATGGGGCTGGTGGCCTACGCCGTGATTGCCGACGGATTCGACACGTACCTGCGGGCCCGCAGCTACACCGAGCTCGATCAGCGGACGGATCAGGCGGTGTCGTGGGCCCGCTTGAGCTACTACGCGGGCCTGGAGCCGCCCAACGGGCTGTTGTTCACGCCGGAAGTGGCCGTGCTGCCCATCGCCCGGGATTCCATTTATCAGCGGTCGACGCACGCGTTGCGGCACGTGGAATGGGACACGGCACAACACCTGGAGCGCGGCTGGGTGCCGGCGCGCACTCCGGTGCAATATCTCAGCATGCGGCCGTATGCCTGCCGCCGCGAGCTGCGCGTGCTGGAGAGCGAAGGAAAGCCGGACTGTGCGATCGAAAATCGACTGGATACCAAGATCCAATATCTCTTATTGCGCAGCGCGGCCGACGAATTGTATTTCGCGCGCGATGTCGCCCTGGGCGGTCGCGCAGTGCTCAAGCCGCTCGACACCGAGGCCAAGGCTCAAGACGCGACGCTGGCGATGCTGAACCAGCGCAGCCTGGCAACCTCACAATCGCCGACGACGGTGACGACGACCGCCTCGCGCCTGCTGTTTGGCAATTCGCGCCGTTATATCTCGTCGAACCGGCACTTTATCGGCTCGGCGGGAGTTCTCGAAGAGCGGCTGATGGCGGCTTTCGAGCAAATTGGCTCCAAGCTTTCCGAGCCACGCAGTTACGTGGCCATTGTGGACCGGCCGCCTGACGTCACGGCCGGCGTGGACGGACTGGTGGAACGTCAGAGCCTGCACATCATCCTGGGCACCTGGTAGTTGCATGGTCGATGCGCCGCCACTGATTGAACTGACCCATCTGCACCGCTACTTCGGCCGCACCAAAGCCGTCGACGACGTCAGTTTTCAGGTGGGCCGCGGCCAGGTGTTCGGATTCATCGGGCCCAACGGCGCCGGCAAGACCACCAGCATGCGCATTTTGGCGACGCTCGATATGCCGACCGCCGGCGACGCCTTCGTCGACGGCTTTTCGGTCGTGCAAGATGCCGACCGCGTGCGCCGCCGGCTGGGCTTCATGCCCGACTACTTCGACACGCACCCGTACATCGTGGTCAGCGAGTATCTCGACTTCTTCGCCCGCGCGTACGGCCTGATGGGCGCCGAGCGGCAGCGCGCCATGCGCCACGTGATGAGCTTTACCAAGCTGGACGGGCTGGCCGAAAAGCCGATCGACGGGTTGTCGAAGGGCATGAAGCAGCGGCTCTGCCTGGGCCGGGCGATGATTCACGATCCGGCCGTGATGATTCTGGACGAACCGGCGGCCGGGCTCGACCCGCGGGCGCGCATTCAGCTGCGCGAGATGATTGGCCAGTTGGCGGCCGACGGCAAGGCCATTCTCGTCAGCTCGCACATCCTCACCGAGCTGGCCGAAATGTGCGACACCGTGGCCATCATCGAGCAAGGCAAGCTGCTGGCGGTCGGCTCGGTGGAAGAGATTCACCGGACGCGGCAGGCGCGGCGGGCCGTGCGGGTGAGCGTATTGGGTGGCGCCGAACCAATGCGCAGCTGGCTGGCACAACGCGGCGACGTGCACGAAATTCACATCGACGGGGACACGGCCCAATTCCTGCACGACGGCACACAGGAGACCGAGGCCGACATGCTGCGCGAGCTGGTGTCGCGCGGCGTGCGCGTGGCGGCATTTGGCAGCCACGCCAAGAGCCTGGAGGACGTATTTATGCAAGTGACCGAGGGCCTGGTGCAATGACCACCATTGAGGGGCCGCAGCAGCTCGCGGCCGAGCCAGAGCCGATCGTGGCGACGATCGTTTCCCGCTGGGAACGGTTCGAAGCGCTGCTGATGCGCGCCGGCGATCACCTCAACCCGATCCTCGTCAAAGAGGCGCGCCAGGCGCTGCGCAGCCGGCAATTCCTGATCACGTTCTTTTTGATGCTGACGGCCGGCTGGGTGTGGTCGATTTTGGGGCTGGCGAGCATCGGGCCGGCGGTCTATTTCGCCGCCGAAGGGCCGCAGATGCTGTTTGTGTATCATCTGTTCCTGTCGGTGCCCCTGCTCTTGGTCGCGCCCTACACGGCGTTTCATTCGCTCTCCTCCGAGCGGCAGGATCGAACCTACGAACTGGTTTCGATTACAGCCCTGGGCGCGCGGCAGATCCTGACCGGAAAACTGTGCGCCATCGGCCTGCAGATGATCGTCTACCTGTCGGCCATCTTTCCCTGCCTGGCGTTCACTTACCTTTTGCGCGGGCTGGACATTTTTACGATCGTGATGGTGGTGGTCTACACCTGCGGGCTGTCCATCGCGCTGTCGGTGATTGGGCTCTTTTTGGGCGCAATTGCGCCCTTGCGGCAGCGGCACATCGCCATGAGTGTGCTGTTTGCCGTGGGACTGTTCGGCGCGCTATGGATCGACAACCTGTGGACCTATCAGATCGTTTATTTTGGCGGCATGCGCGTCGAATCGTCCGAGTTCTGGCTCGTGCAGTGCATCTTGCTGACCATCTTTTTGAATGTCTGCGTGATCGCCTTCCTGGCGGCCCGCAGCCAGTTGCTCACGGTGAGCGAGAATCGCTCGACGGCGCTGCGTTGGTCGCTGGTGGTGGCGCAGCTGTCGTTCGTGGCCTGGATCGCCTGGGCGCAGATGTCGTGGAGCGACAATGAAATCATTTTCGGGCTGATTTACTTCAGCACCGTGGCCTGGTACGTGGCGGGCATGTTCTTGACGAGCGAGTCGGCGGCGCTGTCGCCGCGCGTGAAGCGCGATCTGCCCCAATCGCTGCTGGGACGCACGTTTCTCACCTGGTTTCGACCTGGCCCGGGCACGGGCTACATCTTTGTGATTTGCAGCATGGTCACGGTGGCGGTTTTCGCGCTGCTGCCGTATTGGTGGCTCGCCAATTTGTTTCGCGATCTGACGGTGTCGACATCCCCGGTCGGCCTGGCGGTTGGAACCGTGGCGATCGCGCCGCCCGCGCGCCCGCTGCCGAACAGCTGGGAATTGCTCATCGCCGGGATCGTGGCCATCAGCTACATCGTGTTCTACCTGGGTTTGGGCTCGCTGATCGTGCGCGGCCTGCGACGCTACACGGAGGTGAAACTGGCCCTGCCCGTGCTCGTGAACCTGTGTTTGATATTGTTTGGCAGCCTGACTCCGTGGGTCATTCAGATGACTTCGCCCACGATGCGCGAGCTTGATTGGACGCTCGTGCAGATTCCGAACGCCATTTGGACGTTGAGCGATATCTGCTTTGACGACATGCCGCAAGACGTGCCGGTCCTGCTAACCGCGTTGCCGGCCGTGGCGCTCATCGTTTTTTTATTGAACTTGCCGGCATTGCTCGACGAGCTGGGGCACGTGCGTGCGGCGAAGCCGGCGCGCGTCGAAGAAGAGGACGCGGAGGAGGCTGCCCGGCGCGCGGGCGCGCTCGAGCCGGTGGATCCCTGGGACGAGCGGCCGAGCCGGCTCGACTCGCAATCCTGAGCACGCAGGGTGCCACTGCTGGCTTGCCCAGCAGTGTAGGGTTGCCACGAGCACTAGCGGACAGGCCGCCAGGGGCATCCGACTTCAGCACTGGCGAGACGCCAGTGGCACCAGAGCGGCAAGCCGCCGGTGGCACCCTGAATTTGCAGCGATGGACGTTCTGATACGGGTTCTACTAGCAGTTGCCGTCAGCCCAGCGCGGCCCGCGTGCGCGCGACCAGCGCGTTGTCTTTGCCGCCCGAGCCGCGCAGGTTGAACACGCTGGAGGCCAGATACGGGGCGCGCCACTGGGGCGAAACGTTCACGTGGTCTTCCAGCACGGCCGAGCTGAACTTGTAGTCGTGGGCGTTGCTGCCCTTCAGAAAGACGAGCAGCCGCGCGGTATCGACCAGCTCCAGCGGATCCGGATGCGAACCCAGGTAGCTGAGCACCTTGCCCGCGGCTTGCATCTTGTCGCCGCTGACGTCGGCAAAGATTTCGTCGACGGGCGGTCGGTCGCCGCCGCTGAGTGAAACCGGCTGCAATTCGTCGAGCTTGAGATCTTTCAGCTTGCCGCCGCGGGAGATCATCGCCTGGCGGAACATGGGCACAAACGCGGCGTTCTGCAAGAGGAGCATGCGCCGCGTCTCGTCGTTGCCGCTGGTGTTCCAGGCATAGCGCAGGGCGTTCGACGTCGTGACGGCGTGCAGGGCGACAATGCCCGGCTGCCGCGCCAGCAGTTCGCCGGAGCCCACCAGCAGCGCGTCCCACACGGCCTGCGGATGAACGCCGCGATTGATGATTTCCACGACTTTGTCGCAGGAACCGTGCTCGTCGGCTTCGCGCAGGGTGGCCAGCATTTCCAGCGTGGCGCCCTTGTCCGGCTTGCCGCTCGTCCAGTCGGCGCGGAGCTTGCCGGCGCGCTCGCCGTTGCGCCGCCAAGGCACGTCGGCCGGGGCATCACGCTGGGCCGGGTTGTCGCCTTCGTGCTCGAGCAGGGCATAGGCCAGCGACCGCAGCACCGGCTCGGCGTGCTGCTGGCCGATCAGGTTCAGCGTGCGCAGGCTGTTGGCCACGTAAATGGCTTTGTGGCCGATATCGCGAAAATCGCGCGCGCCAAAGCGGAACAGCACTTCGAAAATCTCGTTCAGCCCGGCGTGGCGGGCAAAGCCGGCCACCGCGGCATCGGCGGCGGCCACGTCCCAGTTGTCCATGGCCGCGATGAACGCGTCTTTCGATTTGTCGCCGGCGGGCACGGCCGTCTCGTCGACGCGCTGCATCGTCCAATCGCCTTGTCGCTCGTCGTCCGCCTGCGAGTCCTTGAAATGGTCGAGGGCCCAGAAGATGGGCAGCCAGCGATGTTCGTCGGGCGAGCCGACGCTGGCGATGTGCGCGGAATTGACGACCAGCACGGCGTGGAACTTGAAGCCCACGGGCCGCGGCTGAATGTTGCGGACGCCGGCCAACAGCAGCGCGGCCACGACGTCGCGATAGCTCAGTCCGTGATGAATGCGCTCGGCCACGGCTTCCAGCAGCTTGTCGCGCGGCGTCTCCTCGAGCAGCCGCACCACCGGCTCGATGTCGGGATGCATCTGCACCCGGTTGGGATCGGGCGTGGCTTCCGCCGCCGACACGGGCCTAAGCCGGCCCAGGAAATCCAGGTCGGCCAAACCGGCCGCGGCCCCCACGGTTGCCGCCTGCCGCAAGAATCGTCTGCGCGAAGTGTTCTCGAACATGACGCCGCCCTCCTGATTCAAGTCGCGTGCCTGGAATGGGCCCCAACCGTGCCTGTCCTCCGCTGGGCATTATATCGCCTTGCACACGGTGCTGCGCCGGCAGGCGGCCGCGCCCTTCGCCCAAGGTGCCACGGCCAGGCGAGCGCTGGACCCCGCTTTCGTCGAAACCGGGCCGTAACCTTGGGCCGAGACACTTGGACGCGCCGCGGACAAAAACTAAGATGTGTGCCAGCGTGCGGCAGGCGTTCACTCAGCACATCACTTACTGGAGGGCCCGACAATGGACCTTTCCGCAATCCCGGGTTTGTTCGTCATCGTGGCCGGCGTGGCGGTGGTGGCGTTGATTCTCGTGATCTATGGCGTGGGCATCTATAACCGGCTGATCGGACTCAAGAACCGTTTTCAAAATGCTTACGCGCAGATCGACGTGCAGCTCAAACGCCGCTACGATCTGATCCCCAATCTCGTGGAGACGGCCAAAGGCTACATGAAGCACGAGCGCGAGACGCTGGAGGCGGTGATCAAGGCCCGCAACGCCGCCGTCTCGGCCGGGCAGCAAGCCGCCGCGAATCCTGGCAATCCGCAAGCCATGCAAGGGTTGGCCAGCGCCGAGTCGGCCCTGACCGGCGTGCTGACGCGCTTCATGGCCCTGGCCGAAGCGTATCCCGATTTGAAGGCCAACCAGAACATGCTGGCGCTGCAGGAAGAATTGACCAGCACGGAGAACAAGATCGCCTTCGCGCGGCAAGCCTACAACGACGCCGTGATGACCTACAACACGGCCCGCGAAGTTTTCCCGAACGTGATTGTGGCGAACTTTGCCAACTTCCCGCCGGCAGAGCTGTTCGAGGTGGTCGCGCCGGAGCAGCGCGAAACGGTTAAGGTTCAGTTCTAGGAGACACAGGCTGGAGGCCGAAGAGATGGCACAAGGCCATTTTTTTGCGCAGCCAAGTCTGCGGTCTGCGACCTTTGAAACTGCGGCCTTTGAATTGCAAGTCTCCCGCCTCCAGCCTCCGACCTCCAGGCTGCGTTCGCCCATGGACTTTTTTGAGCATCAAGAGCGGGCACGACGCAAGACCGGGCTGTTGGTCGTGTACTTTCTGGTTGCCGTGGTGCTCATCATCCTGTCGGTCTATGCCGCCATCGCCGGAGTGCTGTTCTACTACGGCGAGGCGCCCTGGCATCCGCAGGTGTTCCTGACGGTCAGCGCGGCAACGCTGTTGGTGATCAGCGCGGGCACGCTCTACAAGCTGGTGGAGCTTACCGGCGGCGGCGAGATGGTGGCGCTCACGCTGGGCGGCCGGCCCGTGAACGCCAATACGCGCGACCTGCCGGAGCGCGTATTGCTTAACGTGGTGGAGGAAATGGCCATCGCCAGCGGCACCCCCGTGCCGCCCGTTTACATCATGGATCACGAGCCGGCGATCAACGCGTTTGCCGCCGGCACCACGCCCCAGAATGCGGTGATCGGAGTGACGCGCGGCACGATCGAGTCCCTCAAGCGCGACGAGCTGCAAGGCGTGATCGCCCACGAGTTCAGCCACATACTCAACGGCGACATGCGGCTCAACATTCGCCTGATTGCCATTCTCAACGGCATCCTGCTGATCGCGACGATCGGCTATATCCTGATGCGCAGCTCGAGCCAGTCGAGCTATTTCAGCAACGGTTCTCGCAAGAAAGGGGGCAATCCGCTGCCGCTCGTGGGACTGCTGCTGTACATCGTGGGCTATGTGGGCGTGTTTTTTGGGCACGTGATCAAAAGCGCCGTCTCGCGCCAGCGCGAATTCCTGGCCGACGCCTCGGCCGTGCAGTTCACGCGCTACCCGGAAGGCATCGGTGGCGCGCTGAAGAAGATTGGCGGGCTGGTGTACGGCTCGCGGCTGCGGTCGGACCGGGCCGAGGAGGCCAGCCACATGTATTTTGGCAACGGGCTGCGCGCGCCGTTTCTCGAATGGCTGGCCACGCATCCGCCCCTGGCCGAGCGTATCCGCCGCATCGAGCCCACGTTCGACGGCAGGTTTCCCGAAGTCGGGCCGGTGCACTTTAGCAAGGACGATCTGGTCGATCCGCACACGCTGGCCGCGCAGCGTGGCGCCGCTCCCAGCGCGCGTGCCGCGGCCGTGGCCGGCGCCAGCGCGTTCGCGCAGCATCCGGCCGCAGCCATCCGGCAGGTGGGCGAGCTCGATCGCGAGCATCTGGCCTACGCGACTGCGGTGGTGGAATCGCTGCCCTTGGAAATAGCAAGCGGCGTGCGCGATCCGCTGGGCGCCGTGGCGATTGTCTATGCGTTACTCCTCGACCCTGAGGAAAACGAAGTGCGGCGCAAGCAGCTGGACTACCTGGCCGGGCATGCCGACCGGCCGGCGGACGCCGAAACGCGCCGCATCGTGCCGTACGTGCAACAGGTTGGCGCGGAGATGAAATTGCCGCTGGTGGCCAAGGCGCTGCCGGCGCTGGTGGCGCTCTCGCCGCGCCAGCGGAAGGCATTTGCCGAAATCGTGGTGCAGTTGATCAAGGCCGATCAAAGAGTCAGCCTGTTCGAGTATGCCGTGCATCGACTGATCCTCACCCGCCTCGTCGGCCGCTTGACACACAAAACCACCGGTAGCGGCACGCGGCCGACGATGGGCACGCTGGCGCCTGCCGTCAGTGGCTTGTTGTCGACGTTGGCGCAATGGGGCTCTGCCGACAGCGATTTGGCGCAGCGGGCCTTTGCCGCGGGCGTGGGCACGCTGCCGCGCCACGGGGCCGATATTTCGCTCTGGCCGCGCGAGCGCTGCGGCCTGACCGTGCTCGACGAGGCGCTCGATCGGCTGGTCGATGCAACGCCCAACGTCAAGAAGTCTGTCCTGGAAGCATGTGCCGCCTGCATAGCCGCCGACGGCAAGGCCACCGTCGAGGAGGCCGAGCTGTTGCGCGTTATTTCTGATGCACTGGATTGCCCCATGCCCCCGTTGGTGGGACAGGCCGCTTAGTAACGCCGACAACTCCAAAGTGCCGAGAAGACTCCCCACCGAGAACGCGATGGTCTACAGCAAATCACTGGTGGCACGCATCAAGGACGCGTTGGCTGGTCGCCGCGGCGTGGTCGACAAAAAGATGTTCGGCGGCGTCGGCTTCCTGCTGCACGGCAATATGCTGGTGGGGGTGTGGGAGCATTCGCTGATCGCGCGGCTCGGACCTGAGCAAGGAGCCGCCGCTCTCGATGAGCCGCACGTCCGCGCGTTCGACGTCACCGGCCGGCCGATGAAAGGCTGGGTGATGATCGATCCCGACGGAATCGATAGCGACGCTCAACTGCGGGCCTGGATTGAGCGGGCGATGGAGTTTGTGGTCACGCTGCCGGCCAAGTGAATGGCACGCAGCTGAACTCGCCAGAGTTCAGGGCACGGCGCCTGAATCGGCACAGGCTCGGCAGGAGCCTCGCCCTCCCGGAAAGGCCAGCATGGCATTTGAGAAGCCCTCGCTGGCGCGTCGGGCTAGTGTCGAGGCGCGTCGGGGCTTACAGCACTTCGCCGCCGCGGCCTTGCTGAATGAGCGGCACGTACGTCTCCAGCTCGCGGGCCGTGGCCGGATCGGTCAGGTCGACCGTGGCACGACGCTCCGCCGACATGTAGGCCGCCATGGTGAGCCGCACAATCTCGACGCCGTAGTGCCAATCGAGCAACGGCGCGCGGCCGGTGGAGAATGCCGCCACGGCGTCATCGTTCTCGTCGGTGTAGCCGTAGAGATCGGCCTCGTTGCTCTGGATGGCCAATAGTCCGCGGCTGGCTTGAGATTTCTCGAGCGCCAGTTCCGTGTCGGCAGCCGCCGCGGCGGCCACGTCGCCGATGAAAATCTCCAGCGGCGAGCGCAGCGTGTTCATTTCGAAGGCATAGCCCGGGCCGATGCCGTCGAGCGCCAGCCGCAAGCCTTGTTTGTCGTACATCCAGGAGACCGAGAACTGCGCTTTTACGCGCTGGCCGGTTTCCGGGTTCTTGAAGGTCACCATGCCGGTGGCGAAGTCCTCGGCCGGCGTGCGGCTGTAGTCGACTCCGTGCGTGTCGAGCAAGTGCTTGCGCCATCGCGGCTGACCCCACTTGAGCAGCGACAGGTCGGCCATGACGCTTTGCGGTTCGAGAAACCGCGCGCCCTTGCCCGGCGGCGTCAAGGCATACCAGCCCACGGCCAGGCAATGACAGCCCATGTCGCTCATCACACCGCCTCCTTGTTGCACGGGATCCCAAAACCAGGGATTGTGGGGCCCGGCGTGTTCTTCGGACGACCGCGCCAACAGCGGCGCCCCCATGGCGGCCATGATCGGCGTGAGCTGGGCCCGATGCGCCTGGATCGACTTCATGTGCAGCTGGTTTTCGAAATAGGCGTGCGGCAGCCGGGCTTCCTCCACGCATTGCACCACGCGCCGCGCCTCGGCCAGGTTGCGGGCCAGCGGCTTCTCACAGATTACGCCCTTGAGTTCCGCACCGGCTTTCACGGCGTCGACAATCTCCTCGACCATTGCCACGCGGGCGTAGTTGGGAGCGAACAGGGCGATCACGTCGACGTGCGGCGCCATCTCCTTGATCGAGCCAAAAATCCGCCCCTCCCCCAGGCCGTTCTCGCGCACATAGGCCGACAGTTGCTCGGGCCGACGGCGCGACGTGAGCCCGGCCACTTCCAAGCCGCGCACCTGCCGCATGGCACGCAGTTGAAAAGCCGTGATGAAGCCGCCGCCCACGATGCCGAATCGCAATGGTTTCATGGCACTTCCGCTTCCGGATCGATCTTCGTACGGTTGGCCCGGCAAGGCGGGCAGGTTCTGAATGTCAGAGAAAGTTTGCGGACAGAAAACCGCGCAAGCTCGCGTTGGCTCGGGGTTTTTTGCCGCGGTCGACCATTAGACCGTGCCATCATGGGGCTAGCAAGCAGCCGCCGATGCATCGCGCCAGCAGTGCGCGCAGCGGGCTTCTTGCAACATGTCGTGCACGTCAAGCCATCGGCCAGCCGATCACGTTAGTAACCGCAGTAGTTTCGCCTTCCTCGTTGCGCCCGCGCATCATTCGCGCGGAGGCCCTGCCGCCACAGCCGCGCTGCCAGCATGGAGCACCCACTCACATGACCTTGCACTCCTTTCAATCGATGAGCCGCCTGCTGGGCCGGCTTTGCACCATCGCACTGGTTGCCGGTTTGTTCGCCGCCAGCGCGGTCGGCGACGAAGGACCGATTTTGCCGGGACTCGAGGAAGTGGCGCCCGAAAGCGACGTTGCCGCGCCGCGCAGCACGGAGCCTGAAGAGACGATCTCCGCGCCGCCCGCTGCCGAACCCGAACGTGAGCCACCCGCTTTGGAGATAACTGAGGAGCCGAGCCGTTCGCCGGCCCGGGCGATCGAGGCCGCGCAGCCACCGATCGTTCTCGACAGTCCCGCCAACTCCGACCGCCCGAGGGAGCAGGCGACGCAGCGCCGCTCGTCGACCCCGCCGTCGTCCGCTGCCGATCCCCGGGCCGAGCAACAGCGGCAGGCCCTGGAGCGCTATCGCGCCTTGAAACAACAACAGCAATTGCAACAGCAGCAGAAGTTGCGTCAGCAAACGCCGGCGACCTCGCAGAACTCGCAAGCCGCGGAGCGCTATCGCCAATGGCAGCAGAGTCAGCGAGCGCTGTCGAATCCCCCGGCGCAAGGTCGCTACGGATCGCAACCGCGAACGCAGTCGACACAGCCCGCCCAGCAAGGCAACGACATGAGCCCCCAGCGCATCTGGAGCAATCCGCCGCGCGCTGGGCGCAGCGCCGCGCCTGCTAACGGCAACCCTGCGGCGCCCCGCGCGCAATCGAATTTGAGCAGCCCGGCCTGGAACGAAGGCTATGAGGCAGCGCGGATCGCGGGACCGGCGAAGAGCCGGCCGCCGGCGAATGTCCCGCAGTACGCTCCGAAGGCACCGTCGCTACGGCGGTCGAGCGCCGCGCCGCGTAGCGCGCAGCCACCCTCCGGCGGAACGGCCCGGCCGCGCACGAGCCAGGTGCCGCCAAGTCGGGCGGGCCAACTCTTTGGCGGCGGCAACCCGCGCCGCTAATTTCGCCCGGCGGCGCAGGCAATCGTCGCGGCGTGAACGGCTTTTCCAGCAGTGCAAGGTTGCAAATAAGCGGACAGGCCGCCAATGGCACCCTGCATTTACGGCGAGTGAGGTTTCAAACTGCCCACAGGCACTCGCCACTACTCGGGCAGATCCTCGTGCGCCGGCTCGGGCAGCCAGAAGCTTGAAATCGTGCCGGCGAGGTACACGAATAGCGCCACGCCCGCAGCCGTGTAGGCGACGCGCGTGGGGGGCGGCAGATCTTTCATGAGCGTGCTGGCCGCGATCGTGTTCGTGACCCAGGCGAATGATGTGCCGATCATGCGGCCGCCGATATTGGCGGCGAAACCTTCGCCCGTGCCGCGCAGGTGCACCGGGTACACGCGCGGCAGATAGTTGCCCCAAAAACTGAACTGCGCCACGGTGAACAATCCGGCCAGGAAGATGCCCGCGGATAGCGCGGTCAGGCTCAACTGCATGGCCAAGAAAAACACGAGCGGCACGACCACCAGGCCGGGCACCTGAAACACTCGCAGCAGCTTGCGGCGGCTGAGAATGCGCACGGCCAGCACGGCCAGCAAAAACCGGCCCACCAGGCCGCCGGTCTCTTGAATCGTGGTCACGCGGGCCACGTTTTGCTGCTCGATTTTCTTTTTCTCCGGCGCCGGCTTGCCTGCGGTCTGGACTTTCACATCGGAGACCCCCGGTATGATCTGCGGGAGCTGCTGAATGGCGCCGAATGCCGCGCCATAGCTGCACGCGAACATGATGGTGGTGACGATGGTGGTCTGCCGCAGCCCGGGCGCGAACAGTTCGAACACGCTGGGGCGTCGCAGTGTGCCGGCGGCGCGCTTTTCGGCCCAGACGGGCGACTCGGGCAGGAACGGGCGGATCACGATCAGCGGAAGGGCGGGAATGAGGCCCGACATCAGCGTGTAGCGCCACGGCGCATGCGGATTGCTGATTTGTCCGCCGAGGAACGACGCCCATTCAGGCAACACGATTGCCGGGAGCTGGTCGGCATAGGTGGTGCAGAACCAATAAGCCAAAGCGACCATGAAGCCGCCCAGCGACGAAAAGGCCTGGGTGTAGCCCAGCACGCGCTCGCGCTGCTTGGGATCGGAGAACAGCTCGGCCAGCCAGGCCACGGCCGCCACGAACTCCACGCACACGCCCACGAACGTCGTGCTGCGCAAAATAAGGAGCATCTCGATCGACGTGGAATAACCGGCGCCGAACGCGGAGAAGGCGTATAGCAGGATCGACCAGGTGAGCACGCGCCGGCGACCCAACCGGTCGGTGAGATAACCGCCCAAGAGGCCGAAGATGCCGCCCGCAAAGGCCGGCACATAGAACAGCCGGCCGACCCACATGTGGAACTCGGGCGTGCCCGGCTTGGCTCCCGTCAAATCGGCGATCGCCGGCGGCAGCACCACCTGAGCCATGAGCAACTCGTAGATATCGAAGGCAAAGCCGATGGCCGCTAAAACGACCACCAGCCATTGAGTCGCGGTCATCCGCGGGGACGCGTTGGGCAGAGAGCTCATGCGGAGTATGCTTTCGCGGGGAGAATGGTCTGGCTTCGGCTGGCGGAAAGGGTCGGCCCAACTCGAGCCGCGGCGGGTGTAAATTGGCTGACAACAGCCGGTTTGGATGATAGTGCACGGACCTCGGCGGTGACAAGCGCCAGGGACTGCACGGGCGGAAAAACCCCGGCCCTGCTAGTTGTCCACGCGACGATACACGCCGAGGTTTTGTTCGGCCAGCGTTTTCAAGAACACGTCGAGCGGGCTGCCGGGAAAGCCGGCGCCAATGCCGATCGTGTAGACGCTGACGCGGCGCAGCCGATTGGCGGTCGTGATGGCGGTGACGATATCGGCCGGGGCCACGATCTTGCCGATCGTCGGCGCGCCGTCGGAGAGAAAATAGATCGCCTCGGTGTCGAACGCCATGGCCGTTTCCAGCGCGTCGTAAGAGGCGGTCGAGGCCGAGGCACCCTGGCGATTGACGCTGGCGATGGCAGCGCGCTTGTTCTGCTCGTTGGCCGGGACGAGCTGCCGCTGCCACACGTCGATGCGGCTGTTGAAAGCAACGACTGTGAATTGCACGTAGTCGGGCAGCGCGGTGATCGCCTTGGTCAGTTCGCGCTTGGCGGCCTCGATGCGCGGGCCTTCCATGCTGCCCGAGGTATCCAGCACGAACACCAGGCGTTCGGCAAAGATGGGCATGCCGTAGTAATAGCCCGACGAGCCCTCGGTCAGCGTGCCGCGGTAGGGGGCGCGCTTGGTCACGGCCGGATACTTGTACGTGGCCTTGGCCGTTCTCCACCAGCGTTGCCAGGCGCCCGATTCCAGGCCGAAGATTTGCTCGGTGAGCTGGGTGAGATACTCCACGGCATCGGCCCGGGCCTCGCCGCCGACCCGATCCAGATTGCCGATCAATACGTCCACGGCTTCCTTGCTGGGGATTTGCGTGAGCGCGTAGACCAGCGTGCGGCGGACGCCGGCATGGTTCTCGAACACGCTGGTCTCCGTCAGTCGAGCCAGCGCGGGAACATCGTCGTTCGAGCGGCGCGTGGCAATTTCGTCCAACACGGCAATGGCCACGGCCGCGCCGTCGGCCGTGCCGGCGGAACCCGCCAACAGATCGTCCACGGCGCGCCGCGTGCTTTGCAACTTCGACGACAGCAGGATGGACAACACGGCCGCGCTGGCGGTTGAGCCGTCTTTGCTGCGCGCTTCGCGCTTGGTCATGGCCAACAGCGTTTCGCAGACTTCCAGGTTGCCGTTCATCTCCGCGAGCGACTCGCGGGCAAACTTGCTCACTTCGGGCGAGGGATCCTCGAGGGCGCCGGCGATCAGCCGCACCGCGTCCTCCAGCGGAAACTTCTGCAAGCGCTTGAGGGCCTCGATGCGGTCGGCCGTTTCCTTGCTCTTTAGCAGCGGCAAAACTTCCTTGCGCGTCTGGCGAAACTGCTCGATGCGGTCGCCGGACGATGCCGGGGCGGCGCAGACCGCGACCACCAGCGAAACCGTCCACAGAATGAACCATCGCGAGCGCACCCGAACGCCTCCTCCATGGCAAGAGTTGGTGGCAAACTCCCGCCCAGAAATGCCCTTCTGCATTCTCACGACGGGGTGTGCCCTGTGTCAACTGACGGCCAGGGCGAATGGCTTTCCGTTCGCGGGTTCCCGACCGCGCTTGCGGTCGGTCGGGCCGCGTGGTTAGATCCATCCCGTCAGCCCACGGCGGTGCTGTGCGATGATTTTCGGACCCAACAGGCAACACGATGGTGCACTCGAATTCGGCAAGAATCTCGACGGCAAGCGGCGCAACTCGGATCGCCAGCGGTGTGCTGTTGGCGGTTCTGGCTGCGGTGCTGTCGCGCGCGGCCGTGGCCGCCGAACCGGGCAGCGCCGCGGAGCCGGGCCAGGCGGACCGTTCTCGACCGAACTTGATCTTCCTGCTCACCGACGACCAGCGTGCCGATACGCTGGGCTGCATGGGCAACCGGATCATTCGCACGCCAAATATCGACGCCCTGTCGCGGCGCGGCGTGACGTTCGACAACGCCTTCGTCACCACCGCGATTTGCATGACCAGCCGGGCCTCGATCCTGACCGGCCAGTACGCGGCGCGGCACGGCGACTGGGATTTCGCGCGCCCGTTTACTCGGGAACAATTGGCGGCGACTTATCCGGCGCAACTCAAAGCGGCCGGCTATCACGTGGGCTTTATCGGCAAGTGGGGCGTCGGAGATCCGCCGCGGACGTTGTTCGACTACGATCGCACGTTTGGGGGCCAGGGCAAATACCTCGTGCAGCACAACGGCCAGCCGATCCACCTGACGCGGCTGATGGGCGAGCAGGCGCTGGAGTTTCTGGCCGGAGCGCCGGCCGACAAGCCGTTTGCGCTGTCGATGAGTTTCAAAGCGCCCCACGTGCAAGACTCGGAGAGTGTCCATTTGCAGCCGTTCGTGCACGATCCGGCGCACGCCTCGTGGTACGCGGACACGATCATTCCGCAGCCCAGGCTGGCAGCGAACGAGTATTTTGAGCGGTTGCCGGATTTTTTGAAGGACTCGGAAAACCGGGCACGCTGGGCCGCACGATTTTGGGGTCCGGCCCGATATCAACAGTGCGTTCGAGGCTACTACCGGCTGATTACCGAAGTGGACGACGAGGTGGGCCGGATCGTCGCCGAGCTTGAGAAGCGGAAGCTGACCGATAACACGGTCATCGTCTTCACGTCGGACCACGGGTTCTATCTGGGCGAATATGGGTTCGCCGGCAAGTGGTACGCGCATGAAGTTTCCATTCGCGTGCCGCTGATTGTGTGTGACCCGCGGCTGGGGGCGGAGCGGCGCGGCACCCGCTGCACAGAGATGGCGCTCAATATCGACCTGGCGCCCACGCTGCTGGCGTTGGCGGGGACAAGGGTACCGTCCGGAATGCAGGGCCAGAGCCTCGTGCCGTTAGTGGCCGGAGAGCGGCCTGCGTGGCGCGACGAATTCTTCTACGAGCATCATTTCGAGCATCCGCGGATTCCGCCGAGCGAAGGCGTGCGCAGCAAGCGCTGGAAGTACATGCGGTTTGTCGATTCCGAGCCGCTGTACGAGGAATTGTACGACCTGGCCGCCGATCCGCTCGAAGAATTCAACCTGGCCGGCGCGAAGGAACATGCCGAGACGCTAGCCGAAATGCGCGGCAAATGGCAGCACTGGCGCGAAGCGGCGAAGTGAAGCGGTTGCGGCGCGGCAGAACTCATCCGCCTAGCGCGGCCGGGCCGCGCTTTGACGCATGGTTTGCCAGGCATGTTCCAGCTGCTCGCGCGTGGTATCGGGCAGGTTGCCCCGCGCGTATGCCACGCGCACGTAGAGCTCGGTCAGATTGCGAGCGTCGGCGGCCATGAATGTGTTGAGCTTGCTCACGTCACGCGCCAGTTCGTGCGGGGTCTGATCGGGCTCGCGCTCGCAGCCATGTTCGCGGGCCCAGGCTTCGAAGGCCTCGAACGAGTAGCGCACCAGCTCCGACAGCGGATAACGGCCGGCGACGCCCGAGGCGAACGGGTCAGCATAGGTAGAAAACGGCGCGGGCGGCACTTTGATTTCGACGGGTTCATCGCCGGCGACTCCCGCCGCGCGGCGCCCGCCCCACAGGCCGTTCCAGAAATCTCGCAGACCTTGGAGAAAGTTGCGCAGGGCGGCCAGCACTTCGGCCCGATAGCGCCACAGGGCGTAGGCGATTGCCAGCGCGACGACTGCATAGAAGGCCCATTGCAACAGCTGCGCCAGGAAACTGACCGGCGGCGGTACGATGTTGGGCAAATTGGGCGGTGGCGCGGGCTGTTCGGCCGGTTGCGCAGCCGATGGCGAGGGTTCGCCTTGCTGCTCGGCAGGTTTGGGCGCGGCGTTCTGTTGTTCCGCACTTTGCTGCTGAGCGCTTTGCTGCTGAGGGTCTTTCTGCTGAGGAGCCTTTTGCTGAGCATCAGTTTGCTGTGAGTCGTTCTGCTGTGAGTCGCTTTCTTCGGTGCCATTTCGCTCGTCCGCCGACTTCGAATCCTGGCCGCCGTCAGCCTCGTTGCTCCCCTGCCCTGCCGCTTTGCCTGGCGACTGGCTTTTCTCGCCGGCCGGGCCCTGCGAGTTGTCACTGCTGTCGGGCGACGGTTCGCCAGCGGCGTTTTGGCCGGTGCTGGATCCCGGCGGAGCGTCTTGCTCTGGCTCCTGCGCCGGCGCGGGGCCGGGCTGCTCGTCCTGGACACCTTCGCGCGGGACGGGGGCCATGCGTGAGGCGTTGCGATCGGGTGAGCCCACGCTGAACGGCAATTGGGAGATCGCGTATTCGGCGCTGGGACGCGGCAAGAGGGCCGACACGACGAGCAGCATCACAATCAGCACGGCGCCGATTCCCAGCCAGAAGTTGGCCATCGCGGTGGGCATTTCCACGCGCCGCTGCCGCAGATAGCGGCGCAGACCGAGGAAGCTCGTCGTCAACAACAGGCCCATGCCGGCGGCCACATAGACGCTCAACAGCCAGAAAGTGTAGCGGCGGGTGCCGGTTTCGCTGACGGGAATGAACCACTGGCCGATGCCGAAGAGCGGCAGCGCAGCCAGCGAAAAATAAACGACCCACACGCCGGGTGCGTGCGGCCGCCGCTGGTTCTCGACGTAGCGCTGCCACCAGCCGGCGCGCGCCTCGCGCGTGGTCGTGCCTTCCAGGGCGTGGGCCGCGAGCTGTTCGGCCGCGGTGCCTTTTGCGGCGGCACCCTCCAGCCCCACCGCCTGCAACAGGCCCTCGCCACTGGCGTCCTGCGTATCGTCGATGACCGTGCAGTCCCAGGTGAGTTTGTGCGCACACCACCAGGCCAGCCCAATCAGGCCCCAGTTGAGAATCGGTCCGACGCGTTCGATCCACCCACCGTGCAGCTCCACAAAGCGATTGACGGCGATGCCAACCACCAAGGCCAGCGCAATGCCGAACGGCATGGCCCGCTCCAGCCCCTCCTCGATCGAGATGCGGCCGACGAGCACGGCCGCGAATACGAAGCAGGCCATCACCCAATTCAAGCGCGCGGGATATTCGCCTTGATAGAAGACAGCGATCAGAAAAAACACCAGGCTACCGACCAGCAGCATGATGAGCGCCGGGCTGATGGCGATCACCACATAGTCGGCCATGGTCTGATGCAGTCGCTTGGCCATCTTCGTCTCCGCGCAATTGTTTAGCGCAGGGCGTGCAGGCGGCAGATTTCACTCACGGCCGCCTCGTCCTTCAAGTGCCTGGTTTCAATGCGTTCGGCCAGCAGTTTGCCGGCGGCCTCGGCGTAGTCGCGCTCTTCGAAGACGTTGACGATGGCGGTGACCGCGAACCCGCGCCGCCGCAGATTTCCCAAGGCCACGGCCGATTCTTCGGTGACGCTCGTGACGATGGCCACCACGGTGGCATCGCGCGGCAGCCGGCTGCCGGTTTCGGAAACCAGTTGCGCGAGGTTCAGCCCGTCGGTCAATTCTACCCGGGCCAGCGTTTCCAGAATGCGCATCAGCTGGTCTTCGCCGCGACGCGTGTCGACCACCAGCGGCGCCAGGCGATCGCTCGCGTCGAGCATGTTGGCCGCCTGTTGGGCGGCGCTACGGGTGCGGAAATCGAAATCCCAGCCTTCCTGGCGGATGCGATCGGCAGCGTCGCGGCCGTTGCTGACCAGGCCCACTTGCTGGCCCATCAGATACACGGCGTTGGCCAGCGAGGCGGCGGCCGTTACTGCCAGCTCCGAACGATAGGGCTCGTGCCGGCTCTCGAATCCCGCGGAGTGAAAATCGAGCACGATCGTGGCGCCGGCCACGGTCGACGGCTCGTACACCTTGCTGTGCAGCGTGCCGGTGCGGGCCGTGGCACGCCAGTGGATGCGATTCAGCGGATCGCCCGATTCATAGCGTCGCACGCCGGCCACGCGCGTGGGGTCTTCGAACAGCCGGTAGCTCATGCGCACTTCGCCAATTGGCCGGCGCGAAGCGATGTCGAAGCCGGTGAGCGGCTGCACGTCGGGATAGACCAGCAGAAAGTGCGGCTCCGTGGCCACGTGAAAGCGGCGGTGCAGGCCGAACACGTCGCCCGTCTCCACAACGAGCGGCCCAATCTGGTAGTAGCCACGGCGATTGCAGCGCACCTGGTAGAACAGCGTTTTGCGGCCGCGGCCGGTAAACATGGCCAACTGCAGTCGGCGGCCGGTGACGCGCAGGCTGGGCGGATCGTACACGATCGCCTGGCGCGGCAAGAGGTCCTCGACCAGCAGCCACGCGACGGGCAAGGCGCCTTTGTTCGTGATGGTGATCACCACGGCCACGTCTTCGCCCACGTTGGCCGTCAGGCGGTTGCACTCGCGCTGGGCGTCGAGATTGTCGCTCCACGAGCGGGCCAGAAAGCGGCTCACCAGCATGATGCCCAGCAAGGCATACATGGCGTAGGCCAAGAGACCCAGGTGGAAAACCAAGGCCACGACCAAAAGCAGCGTGGCGCCCAGAAACCACTTCATGACACACGACTTTCGGCACTCAGAGTGGGAACCGGAATCTCGCTTAAGATTTCGTCGACAATTGCAGCGGCGGTCACTTTGCGCAGCCGGCTCTCGGGGCGCACGATCAGCCGGTGCGTCAGCACGGCCGGCGCCACGCGCTTGACGTCGTCGGGCAGGACGAAGCTGCGCCCCAGGATGGCCGCCATGGCCTGGCCCGTGCGAAACAGTGCCAGCGACGCGCGCGGACTGGCGCCCAGGCTCAGGTCGCTGTGTTCGCGCGTTTCGTGAACGATTTGCATGAGATAGCGGCGCACCTTGTCGTCCACGTGAATTTCGCGCACGGCACGCTGGGCGGCCAGCAGATCGGCGGCGGTCACTACGGGCTCGACATTGTCCACCGGATGTCCGTGCTCCAGCAGCTCGAGCATTTTTAGTTCCTGATCCATACTCGGGTAGCCGAGACTGAAGCGCACCAAAAAGCGGTCGAGCTGGGCCTCGGGCAGCGGAAAGGTGCCCTCGTGATCGACCGGGTTCTGCGTGCCAATGACCAGAAACGGCCGCTCCAGAGTGTGGGTCATACCGTCGACCGTGACGCGACCCTCGCCCATGGCCTCCAGCAGCGCCGACTGCGTGCGCGGCGTGGCGCGGTTGATTTCGTCGGCCAGCACGATCTGCGCGAAGATCGGGCCGGCACGGAACTCGAAATCCGTGGTGCGGGGGTTGAAGATCGAGGCGCCGGTGACGTCGGTGGGCAGCAAGTCGGGCGTGCACTGCACGCGGCGGAACGAGCAGCCGACGCTGCCCGCCAACGCGCGGGCCAGCATGGTTTTGGCCACGCCGGGGACGTCTTCCAGAAGGATGTGGCCCTCGCAAAACCAGGAGACCAGCGAGAGCACGATCTGCGATCGCTTGCCGACGATCACTTGCTCGACGTTGGCGATGATTTTCTTGGCTGTCGCAGCGGCTTCCG
Organism: Pirellulales bacterium; assembly: GCA_050250435.1. Classification (GTDB taxonomy): domain Bacteria; phylum Planctomycetota; class Planctomycetia; order Pirellulales; family PALSA-1355; genus JBFWOR01. The sequence goes on from JBFWOR010000005.1 coordinate 65,884, forward strand.
CCATGGCGGTCAGGGCCCTGTCCCGTGGGGCAATCGAATTCAGAAGAGGGGAATGTTCATGCTAACCACGGGCGCGGGCATTCGCCACTGGGCCGCGGCGCCACCCTAGGCCGGCTGGCGCTGCGGGTGCAAGTAGATGAAGCTCTTGCCCAGGCGGCCGCCGTAGTTGCCGGCGGAGATGCGCACCAGGCCGGGCGTCTCGACCGCCGCGGCAATCGCCCGATGCGTGGCCACGGCGATGGCCGCCAGGTCACGGCCGTTGATGATGATCTCCATGACCGAGCCAACGCCCGGCGGCAGCTTGCTCTGGGAGCCGAGCTTGTCGCGCAGCGTGGGACAAAACTCCGCATACGTGCTGGCTATGGAGAATTTGTAGCGACTGCCGGCCTTCGAGCCGCTGGCCGCAACGCCGCCCGGAAAGGGCATGATCACGCCGGGCACGTCGACCACGGCGCGGCAGCCACGCTCGGCCGCCTCGAGCGCGGAATCCACGTCGCGCCCCATCAGCCACAGGTTGCCGCCCATCAGCCCGTCGCGATAGCCGAAGCGGCGGTCGATGACGAACTCTCCGCCCAGGATCGGCACGACCCAGACGGGCCGGTCCGAGCGGCGGTCGCGAAACTGATGGCCGTCGCCGAAAAAGGCCAGCTTGCGGCCGAGCTTAAAAAACTCGGGCGTGTCGAGCACGTTGAAGCAGGCCGTGGTGGGACACGTCAGAACGTTCTGGCTCACGCGCACCAACAGCGAGCGCTCCAGCGCCTGAACACGGTCTTTGCGAAACCGCGGCACGTGAAATTGCACGATCGCGCCGGGCCGCCCGTCGGGCGTGGTGAACGATGTGTCGCCGCCGGGGCCCACGTAGCGATCCAGCCCGGCCTCGCAATCGCACATGATGGTGCTGGAGGCGTTGCCCGTGGCCGCGGCCAGGGCATGATCGAGCCAGGTGCGGTCGCGGGCCGTGATCAGGATCTCGGCGTAGATGCTGCGAAACGCCTCGGCGTAGGTATCTTCCACCTCGGCGCGAGCCGGAGTTGCCACGCGATTACCGCCCCTTCCCGTCGTAGATCGCCTGCTCGGTGATGATCTTATCCATGAAGATATCGTGCGGCTGCGTGGGAATTTCGGGAAACAACTGGCACTCGAAGGCCAACGCCACCAGCGAAGCGTCGGGCCGGGCATGTTCCAACAGCTTGTCGTAGTAGCCAAAGCCGTGACCCATCCGCGCTCCGCGCCGATCGAACGCCACGCCAGGCACCATGATCAGGTCCACGTCGCGCACGTCGACGCGCTTGTCCGGCAGCTCGCGCAGCTCGGGCTTGGGCTCCAGGATCTTGTACATGCCGATCGCCAGCTCGTCCATGTTCGACAGCTCGAACAGCTCGAGCACGTCGTTCACGCAGTACGGCACGGCAATTCGCTTGCCGCTGGCCAACAGGTCGGGCAGAAATTGCCGCGTGCGCACCTCGGTCCGCACGTCGATATAGGCCAGCACGCAGCGGGCCGCATCGAATTGCGGCAAGGCCGCAAACTTGCCGCAGATCTCCGCGCTCAATTCGTCTTTATGCTCTTGCGCGCGGCGATTGGCGTGGGCCTGCTCGCGAATTGCTTTCTTGACTTCTGGGGTGTCCATCATGCGTGGCTGATGCGGGTGTATGCCCGCGGGCGAGCCTTACTGTCCGCCGCTAACTCCGCTGGCATTTCGACCCTATCGTACTGGCTGGCGCGGCAAAGGCAATCGACAATGAGAAGGGCCGGCTGTTCAGCCCGGCGCGGTACCGGCCGACGCATGTCATGAACGACCTGCGCTTGCGAACGACCGCGGCGTCCTAATAGTGTGTTGCTGGCCGATTCCGGCCAGGAAGGTCGATAGATGACCGCCTCGGAAAGTGCTAAATTGCTGATCGATGCAACACCATAGCCTCTCGGTCAAAATGCAAACTCGCGCTCGCTATCATTCCGGCATCAGCGATCAACGCCAAGGCACGACCGATGAATGACGACTTTGTCACGCTTTATTCCTTCGACCGGTGGGCGAACAGCACCATGCTCGACGCGTGCCGGAAACTCTCGCCGGAACAGTATGCGGCCGAGCCGATCCCTGGTTGGCCGCCTGTTCGTTTCACCATCTACCACCTTGCCGCGGTCACCGACACCTGGGTGCGTGGTCTCGTCTACGATCCGGATCAGAGTTTTCCAGCCGAAGCCGAGGTTCCAACGCCAGACGCCGCAGCAAAAATGCTCGACCGGGCCTACAGGAATCTCGACAAGCTGCTTCCCTCGCTTACATCAGAACGATTGATGACGCCGCAAAACTTTCTATGTGGCGGCCAGGTCGTGGTGGCACCGCCGTGGGCCGTGCTGCGACATGTCATTAATCACGCTACCTATCACCGTGGCCAGATCGCGTCAAAGCTCAAACGGTTCGGCATCCAGCTGCCGGACACCGACTTAATCGATTGGGTGATCGCCGAGTCCGCCTGCACACACTACTCGCCTAAGGCCGCTATGGCTTGCGGGCCAGCAACACACAGTTAGGACACTACCCGAACGACGACCCGGCAAATGCTGGCGACCACTTTTTGGTTCGGCGTATCGCTGGCAGAATGAGCGGGCGCTGGTAGTGGCCCGCGCGGAGCCGCCGGGATAAACTTGCGGATGAGCGAACACTTGTTGCCGCCTCGCCCAGCCCCGCCCGGCGGCCTTTCTTGTCCCACGAGCCCATCATGACCAGTTCCTATCTCATTGCCGGTTGCCGCACACCCATTGGAAAAATGTTGGGCACTCTGTCGTCAGTGCCGGCGCCGCGGCTCGGTGCGGTCGCGGTGGCCGAGGCGATTCGCCGGGCGGGCGTGCCGCTCGACGCGGTCGACGAAGTCATCATGGGCAACGTGCTGCCGGCAGGTTTAGGTCAGGCTCCCGCGCGGCAGGCCGCCTTGCACGCCGGACTGCCCGACACGATCGCGGCCCTGACCATCAACAAGGTGTGCGGTTCCGGGTTGAAGGCCGTCATGCTCGCCGACCAGGCCATTCGGGCCGGAGACTCGCGGATCATCGTCGCCGGTGGAATGGAAAACATGAGTCGGGCCCCGTTTCTGATCAGCGGGGCCCGCGAAGGCTGGCGCTTTGGCGATCAGCAAGTGCGCGACAGCATGTCGTACGACGGGCTGTGGTGCGCGTTCGAGGACATTCCGATGGGAGCCGAGGCCGACTACATCGCCTCGTCGCGCGGGGTGTCGCGGGCCGATCAGGACGCGTTCGCCCTGGAGAGCCATCGCCGGGCCGTGGCCAGGGCCGGCAAACAGCTCGACGAGATCGTGAGCGTAACCGTCGCGGGGCGCAAGGGCGATACGGTCGTGAGTCAGGACGAAGGGCCGCGGCCCGACACATCGCTGGAAGGCCTGGCCAGACTGCGGCCGTCGTTTGGCTCCGGCGGCACAGTTACGGCCGGCAACGCCTCGCAGATCAGCGACGGCGCGGCCGCCTTGGTCGTGGCGAATGAGGAGATTGCCCGCGCGAGCCGCGCGCCGATCAAGGCCCGCATCATCGCGTCCGCCACCAGCGGCGTAGCGCCCAAGGAGATTTTCATAGCGCCGATCACTGCCGTGCAAAGGGTGCTGGCCAAGGCACAAATGACGCTGGCGGACATCGACCTGATTGAGCTGAACGAAGCTTTTGCTGCGCAATGCCTGGCTTGCATGCGGCCGCTCGAGGCCGATCCGTCGAAGACGAACGTGCATGGCGGGGCGATCGCGCTGGGACATCCGATTGGCGCGAGCGGGGCCCGCGTGCTCGTCACCTTGCTCTATGCGCTGGCCGAGCGCGGGCTGAAGCGCGGCCTGGCCTCGCTCTGCCTGGGCGGCGGCAACGCGGTGGCGATGATTGTGGAGCGGGTGTAGGCGGAGCACGCGATGCGCGCGAGTGGCCTGCGGCCCATTCACGGCACGGCCAGATCAACTTGGTGCTCGCCGCGCCGGCGAGTACGCACAGCAATCTGCCGGGCAATTGTCTGGGGCGGGTCCCAGCGTGCCCAAAGCCCGGCGCGGAGCGCCCAGCATGCGTTCCTGAATCAGCTCGCGAACCATGCGCACAAAGTCGGGATGGTTTCCCACGGTGCTGGCGCGGACCATGTTGAGGCCCAGCGAGTCGGCGATCGCCCGGGCCTCGGTGTCAAGATCCCAGAGGATCTCGATGTGATCCGACAAAAAACCGATGGGCACCACGACGACGTCGCGCACGACGCCCTCGGCCGCCAGCGACCGCAGGGCATCGCCGATATCGGGCTCAAGCCACGGCTGCTGCGGCGGGCCGCTTCGGCTCTGATAGGCGAATTGATGCCTCCGCGGCCCCAACGACTCCATCACCAGCCGGCTGGCTTCTTGAAGCTGGCTCACATAAGGGCCGGTGTCTGCCATGGCCGTGGGGATGCTGTGGGCAGTAAAGACGATGGGGGCCTGCGCGCGGCGGTCGGCGGGAATCTGCTGCAGGGCGGCACGCAGCTGTTCGACCATCGGGCCGATGAAGCCCGGGTGGTTGAAAAAGGCGCGCAGCTTGTCGACGCGCGGCGCTGCGGGGCCGGCTGCCTGTCGGGCCCGCTCGATATCTTCCAGGTATTGCCGGCACGAGGAATACGAACCGTAGGCGGACGTGACAAAGGCCAGCGCGTGGTGGACGCCGTCGCGCGTCATTTCGCGGAGCGTATCGGCCAGCAGCGGCTGCCAGTTGCGATTGCCCCAATAGACGGGCAGGTTGACGGCGGCGGCGGCGAGCTCGGCCTGAAGCGCCGCGACCAGGGCGCGGTTCTGAGAGTTGATGGGGCTTTGGCCGCCGAAGTGCTGATAGTGTTCGGCGACTGCCAGCATGCGCTCGCGCGGCACGTTCTTGCCGCGCAGCACATTTTCCAGGAACGGCAGGACGTCATCGGGGCCTTCCGGTCCACCGAAAGAGACGAGCAAGACCGCGTCATACGCTGGTGCCACCGAGCTACCTCGAACGAGCGCGACGGGAAAAGGCAGCCTGCACCGGGACGCAAGCGCGCTGCGCACCGGCGACGTGCACACGCCGTATCTGAAATGACCCCGACGGGATTTGAACCCGTGTTATCGGCGTGAAAGGCCGGTGTCCTAGACCAGGCTAGACGACGGGGCCGGGTTGCGGCCCAAGCGCCGCCGCACCAGCGCGACCGAACCGGTGTATACTGGCGCGGCCACCGCCTCGTCAAGTGGATGGGGGCCATGCGCCAGCGCGCTACCAAGCGCCGGGCATCACGGCTGAGTCACTGAACCAGCGCGCGTCGCAGATAAACGAACGCTAGAGAACCGTTCATTCGCCCAACGGCAGAAGCAGAACGGCAAGAGGCAGGGCAATGCGTGGGCGGCCTGGTGGAGTGCAACTAGGCTTCACCGGGCGCACCGTTCGCATCGGCGTCGGCCTGTTCCGCGATCGGCTCGGTGCGGTGAATGGCGTCGTAGACCTCGCGCCGATGAACCGGCACTTCCTTGGGCGCCTCGACTCCCAGCCGCACCTTATCGCCACGGATTTCAACGACGACGATCGTAATGTCATTGTTGATGACAATACTCTCGTTCTTTTTGCGCGATAGCACCAACATGGTCATTCCTTCGATCTTGTCGCGGGGCTTCCTTTAGATTCCTATTCCCCTCAGTCGTTGCGGCACATCGTGCGTGTGGGTTACGGTGCCCTACGATCCCCTGATGAAGGGGCAGTCTTTCAAGCGCGCATACTGACTTACTAACATTCACTCTACGGACTGGGTTCGCATAGTCAAGGTTTCGAGAACGCAGCACCACAAATTCTTGGCGTGCGGTACCTTGGCGCCCCTAGATGCTGCGCTGAAAACTTGGGGTAAATACAAAACATACGAAGACATTGCGGCTTCGCGGCAACTGGCGCGCGACTCGCTTAAGCTCCGCCGGACAGGCATTTTAGAGTGCATCGCGCGAGGATCTGCCAATTTGTCGTCGAGTGGGTCTGCAACCATCGACCGGGCCATCCAACTACATTGCGGGAGTTGAGATCCGAGGGCAGCAAATGCATCGCCGGCCCCAGAGCTTCATCAGACTTTGGAATAGTGCGAAAGCCGCGCGGCACGATCTGTCGGCCTCGCGCCTGGTCCATTCCACCAACGGCGTCGCTGGCAACGATTGCGTGGCAGCACACACGTTGAATCGCCGGAGCAGCACCGATGCTCTAACCCAGCGAATTGCGCGCCGAAATCGTGGAGCGCAATTGGCGACTGCGACATTCCAGCGCGGCGGCGTGAGAATTCCTCGGAGAATAGCATTGGTGGAGCGCGCGGGCGTGGAGCGATGATGTTCGGCGTTGCTGCGGAATTGCAGCGATTGAATTGCGCGCGAATGATCGCGCGGCGCGTCTTCGCTTGCGGCTCAAGGGGCGCGGCATATAATAATGGTGCCGTGCGCTGTTTCGCGCGGCTGCGGGCGCTCGACGGTGCGATACAGTCGGTTACTGCCGGTTATGTGACTGCGGCCAGGTAACTGCCGATTGTGCAAGGACAGTCAAATGCTGCGTTGGCTGCAGGATATCTGGGAAGCCGTATACACCGTGGCCTACGGCATGTACGTGACGATGCGCTATTGGCTTATCACGTATCGGCCGGAGCGGCTGACCTTCACCGAGCACTTCGAATACCCTGAGCTGCCGGTGCCGGTGGCCTCGCGCTATCGCGGGTTTCACCGCTACGATCTGACGACCTGCATCGCCTGCGATCAATGCGCCAAGGCTTGCCCGGTCGATTGCATTTACATTGGCAAGGAGCGGGTGACGACCGGCAAAGGCTTTAAGATCACCGGTTTCACGATCGACTACTCCAAGTGCATGTTCTGCGCGTTGTGCGTGGAGCCGTGCCCGGTGGATTGCATCTTCATGGGCTCGACGCACGACATGAGTTGCTACAGCCGGGATGGCTGCCTGATTGATTTTGCGCGCTTGCCGGTGGACGTGGCCTGGGGAAAGGCCACGTTGAACCCCACGGCGGTTGCGGCATCGAAGACGATTGTCGAGCCGGTTCATGGCGGACCTAACCAGTAAACCTCGCAACGAGACCACGCCATGGCATCCGAGCCCTATCAACCACGCAAGCTATTCACCGTCGAGCAGGCGAACGCGGCGTTGCCGCTGGTGCGCTCGATCGCCACGGACCTGGCCCGTGCCTCGCGGGAAGTGATCGAGCGCCGCGAACGGCTGGCGTTGCTCACCGCGGGCCGCAATGCGGCGGCCGGCGACCTGTACAGCGAAGAGCTGGCCCAAATCGAAGAAGACCTGGAGAAGGACAGCGCACAGCTGCAGGAATATGTCGACGAGCTGCGCTCGCTGGGCGTGGAGCCCAAGAGCGGCCCGGAGGGCCTGGTCGATTTTCCCTCGCTGATGGACGGGCGGGTGGTCTTTTTGTGCTGGAAGCTGGGCGAGCCGGAAGTCACGTACTGGCACGAGCTGGACTCCGGATTCCGCGGCCGGCAATCGCTGGTGGCCGGCAGTGGCGTCAGCCCTGGCGAAGTTGAGCCGCCAGTGGACGAGGCGCAATAGCCTGCCGGGCGATCTAGCGGCGGACTCCACGTATCACATTCGACGGGCTGCTGCGCGCTCGCATAGCGGCATGTGACGGGTGATTTGCAAGGGGTTCTGCGCTGCGCTCGACGGCGCGTCCGCGCGCGCGGTCCCCGGCTTGCCAGCGAGCGCGGGTGCCACTTAGAATGCACGCTTCGCAGTAACGGGCATTTGGCAGCCATTCGCAAGCTCGGCCTTCAACCTACTTTGACCATGGCGACTCCGACGACCATCGTGGCCTACATGGCACTGTTTGTGCTGATCGGCTTCGCGTTCTTGTTCGGGACGCTGGTCGTGGGTTGGTTCCTGCGGCCTAAGTTGCCGAACCACGAGAAACTGGAAGTGTACGAATGTGGCGAGCCCACGATCGGCTCGAGCTTCGTGCAATTCGATCTGCGGTTCTACGTCGTGGCGCTGTTGTTCATCATCTTCGACGTGGAAGTGGCGTTCTTCTTTCCCTGGGCCACGGTGTTCGGCAAAGCGACCCACTTGATGGATCCGCACATGCCGAAGGTGACCGCCGACGGCAGCGCGCTCAGCGAGCCGGCGGCCGCGCTGCTCACGGAGATGGGCGTGCCAGGTGCTGGTGTGCCGCCGCTGCCGGCGCATTTGGTGGAACCCGCGGGCACGGATCTCTCGGCGCAAGCGCAGGGCGACCTGGCAGTGAGTGAGCTGGCGCGCACGATCGCGCAGATTTCAATCGTCGACATTGCGGTGTTTTTTGCCGTGCTGCTGGTGGGATTTGCCTACGTTTGGAAGCGCGGCGATTTGGATTGGGTGCGGGCGATGACGCGCGAGCGCGCAGCGCTGGCCTCGCGCCCGGATCGAAGTGAACACGAAGAACCCGTGCTGGCCCCGTAAGCGGTGTGTTCGCGGCGGAGCCGAGCGACCTCTTCGCGGCGGAGCCGGTTGACCACGCAGCTTTCACGCCGGCCAGCGATCAAGAGACCATGAGCGGCACAGCCTTTCTCGAGCGACTGAAGAGCAAGTTCGGCGACAAGATCACCGGCTCCAACCTCACGGCGCTCGATCCCTGGATCGAAGTGGCGCCCGGCGGACTGGTCGAGTTGTGCAAATATTTGCGCGACGAGCCGGACCTGCGGTTCAACATGCTGAATTGCATCAGCGGCGTCGACTACTTCGAGCCCGACGCGAAGAAGGCGGCCAAGGTGGATTGGCAGCCGCACACGGAGGTGGTCTATCACCTCTCCAGCCTGACGAACAAGACCTCGCTGGTGCTCAAGGTGATACTCCCGCGCTGGAAGAACGACCAGCCTGGCGAGCTGCCGGAAGTGCCCTCGGTGAGCGGCGTGTGGAGCACGGCCAACTGGCACGAGCGCGAAGTTTTTGACCTGTCGGGCGTGTGGTTTTCGGGCCATCCCGACCTGCGGCGCATTTTGTGTCCGGAAGATTGGGTCGGGCACGCCCTGCGCAAGGACTATGTGATGCCGCTTGAGTACCACGGAATCAGAGGGAGGTGAGACGCTGGGGCAGGGACTAGGGAATGGGGACTAGGGACTACTAGAGCCGAATGACCTTATCCCCTGTTCCTGATCTTGGTCACCGCCGCAGCGCTCCCCCTAATCACGATGGCCGCATTTTTCACTAATCCCTGAACCCCGACCCCTAGCCCCTTCTCCGATGGCTACGCAAGTAGACGATCCGCGGATCATCGAGTTCGACGTTCGCACGGACGAGATGCTCGTGAACATGGGACCGCAGCATCCCAGCACGCACGGCGTGCTGCGGCTGGTATTGCGCACCGACGGCGAAGTCGTGTCAGAAACGACGCCGCACATTGGATACTTGCATCGCTGCGCGGAAAAGATCGGCGAGAACCTGACGCCCCGGCAGTGGATTCCGTATACGGATCGCATGGACTACCTGGCCGGGATGAACATGAACCTGGGTTGGGCGCTGGTGGTTGAGAAACTGATGAATCTCGAGCTGCCCGAGAAGGCCCGGCATCTGCGGGTACTGATCGTGGAGCTCAATCGGATTGCCAGCCATCTGGTGGGCATGGGGGCGTACGGGCTCGACTTGGGCACGTTCAGCCCGTTTCTGTATGCCTTCCGCGAGCGCGAGAAGATTCTCGACCTGTTCGAAGAGGTGTGCGGCGCACGGCTGACGTACAGCTATTTGACCGTTGGCGGCGCCACCGCCGACCTGCCGCCGGGCTGGCTGCAAAAGTGCTCCGCCTTTCTCGACCAGCTGCTGCCGGTGATCGCCGAGTACCACACGCTGTTGACGAGCAACGCCATTTTCGTGCGTCGCACGGCCGGCATCGGCCTGCTCACGCCGCAGATGGCGACCGACTATGGCTGCACCGGGCCGGTGCTGCGTGGCAGCGGCGTGAACTACGATTTGCGCCGCGACGGCGAACAGCGCTACACGGAGATGTACGACGGCTATGCGTTCGAGGTGATCGTGGAGCAGGACGGCCACTATCCCAAGGATCACGAGTATCCGGCAGTGCCGAAACAAACGGTGCTGGGCGATTGTTGGCACCGCTTTTATGTGCGCATGCTGGAAGTGATGCAGTCGATCGATCTGGTGCGGCAGGCAATCGAGCGTTACAGCATGGCGACCGGATCGTATGGCGAACCGGTGAAGCTCACGGAAAAGCTGCCCAAGGGCGAGGCCTACATGGAAACCGAGGCCCCGCGCGGGCAGATGGGCTTCTACATCGTTTCCACCGGCAGCGGCGCGATTCCCTGGCGTGCGCGGGCACGCAGCAGCTCATTCTGCAATCTTTCGGTCACCAATGAGTTGTGCCGTGGCTGCCTGATCGCGGATGTGCCGGCCATTGTGGGCTCGCTCGATATCGTGATGGGCGAGATCGACCGCTAAATTCCCGCGCGGCGGCGACCGCGCAAACTTTTGCGACTTCTGGGGCTTGTCGATCGAGGGTAGTTTGTGCGATATTTCACGATCTTGATCCGGCAATCCAAGCGGTCACATCAACAACCGCGGGCTCTCTTGGCGGCCGTCGCTTCGTCTTATGGCGTCGTGACTTGTCGCTTGGGGCGCTTGCTGTAGGACCTGCGGGCGGTGGCTGAATTCCTGCGACAGTACCTTGCACCCCACTGGCTGGCCTACGTGGTCGCCGCGCTGGTGCACGCCTTTTTGCTGGTCAATCTGCTGGCGCTTAGCGCGCTGGTGTTCATCTGGCTGGAGCGCAAAGTCTCAGGCCGCATTCAAGATCGCCTGGGGCCCACCCGCATCGGCGGCAAGTTCGGCTGGCTGCAAACGCTGGCCGACGCGATCAAGCTGGTGACCAAAGAGGACCTGCGTCCGGCCGGCGCGGACCGAATGCTGTTTTTGCTGGCGCCGTACGTGAGCTTTTGCGCGTCGTTCGGCGGTTATCTGGCGCTGCCCTTTGCCGACAATTGGGTGGCCGTGCGGATGAACGTGGCGGTGTTTTTCATCATCGCCGTCATCGGGCTGGAAGTTTTCGGAGTGATCCTGGCCGGCTACGCCTCGGGCTCGAAGTGGTCCTTGTTCGGCGCGATGCGCGAGGCCGCGCAAGTGGTCAGCTACGAAGTCCCCCTGGGCATGTGCGTGGTCGTGCCGGTGCTGATCGCCGGCACGATGGATCTGGTGACCATCGGGCAGATGCAATCCGGCTGGTTCACGCAGTGGTTTGTGTTTCACGATCCGTTTACGTTCATCGTCTTTTGGGTGTACTTCACCTGCGCCACAGCCAGCGTGAACCGCGCGCCGTTCGACCTGGCCGAGGCCGAGAGCGAGCTGGTGGCCGGGTTTCACACGGAGTACTCGGGCTTTCGCTGGAGCGTGTTCTTTCTGGCGGAGTATGGCTCGATGTTCGCCGTCAGCGGATTGGCCGCCATTCTGTTTTTCGGCGGCTGGAACGGGCCATTGCCCGTGACCCAGTGGCTGGGCCTGGCCGACGCAACGAATCCGATTTTGCACTACCTGGGCAACTTCCTGGGCCTGTTGAACTTCATGGCCAAATGCGTGTTCGGCGTGACCTTCATGATGTGGGTCCGCTGGACGCTGCCACGCTTGCGCATCGACCAGGTGATGACAACCTGCTTGAAGTACTGCACGCCGATTGCCGCCGTGATGTTCCTGGGCGCGCTACTGTGGACGTATTTCATTCCTGGGGGGCTGATCCTGCCAACCAACTACGGGCTGGTGCGCGAGGCGCAGATGACGCTCGACTCGTATCCCCCGGCCGACCAGCCGGCGGCGGCAGCGGATGCTGCAGCTGCAGGCGCGCACGCCGTCATGGTTCGCGCTGGGCAGAGCACAGTGGCGGCCATCACCAACGGCGAGGGGAACTGACCATGGACGCCATCCATTGGGAAAGTGTGTTCTTCTGGCTGTTCGGCGCCGTGGCGTGCATTTTCGCCGTGGCCGTGGCGCTGTCGAACAACATCGTGCGAATGGCGTTCTATTTGATTCTCTCACTGGGCGCGACGTCCGGGCTGTTCTTTCTGGCGGGGGCCGACTTTGTCGGCGCCATGCAGTTGATGATCTACGTGGGCGGCACGCTGGTGCTGTTGATTTTCGGCGTGATGCTCACGGCCAAGGGCCCTTTCATCAGCATGAAGACCGCGGCCGGCGAGTGGATTTTGGGCGCGATTGTGGGCGGATCGCTCTTGGCGGTGCTGGTGGCGGCTGCCACGAGCGTGGAGACCTGGCAGCGTCCGCACGATCCGCCTGCCAAGGCCGACGTGACCGCCACGCGACTGGGAATGGCGATGTTAGGCGCGCGCGTGGACAAGTTGCAGCAGCCCGATGCGACGCAGCGCGGCGGGATGTCGGGCTATCTGTTGCCGTTCGAAATCGTGTCCGTGCACTTGCTGGTAGTGTTGATCGGCTCGGCCTACCTGGCCCGGCCCAAAAAGCGCGCCTCGCGCGGCGAGCCGTTTTAGCGGCCACATTTGTCGAAGCGAATCCGAAGAACGCGTTACCGAGTAGACCGATGAATCCCTTCACCGAATCGATCAGCGTGTCGCACTACCTGGTGATCGGCGCCGTCATGTTCGTATCCGGCGCCGTGTGCATGGCCACCAAGCGCAACGCGCTGGGCGTGCTGATGGGAATCGAACTGGTGTTGAACGGTGCGAATGTGAACTTCGTGGCCTTTGGCAGCGAATACCTGCGGCCGGGCGTGCAAAGCATCGGCCTGGATGGGCAACTGGTGGCCTTGTTCGTCATCGTACTGGCCGCCGCCGAAGCGGCCGTGGCATTGGCCATTACCTTGAACTTCTACAACAATCACTCCACGGTCGACGTCGACCAGGCGGATGAGCTGAAAGGCTGATGGACCCCGTCTCCACGCTACCCTTGTTGTTGGCGATCGCCTGGCTGCTGCCGCTGGCGTCGTTTGTGATCATCGTGTTCTGCGGACCACGATTGGGCCATGCCGGCTCCAAGGCCGGTTATGTCGCCACCGGCGCCATTCTCAGCTCCTGCGTCATTTCGCTGTTTGCGATGTTCTTTGTGTGGCTGCCGAACTACAAGCTCGCCGGCCCGGTGCATCACGAGCCGGCGGCTCATGGCGGCCACGCCACAACAACAGACGGCGGCCACGCCGCAGCAACGGCCGGCGGCCACGGCACGGACGCTGCGCACGGCACGGGCGCTGCGCATGCCGAACCGGCGGCCGCCGACGCGCATGCGGCGCCTTCGCACGCTGGTGGAAGCCATGAGGCGAAAGCCGTCCACCCGATCGCCGGCGATTGGTATACGCTCGGCAAGTTCGGCAAGCTCAAGATCACCATCGGGTACTACATCGATTCGCTGACCGTGCTGATGTTCTGCATGGTCACGTTCATTGCCACCAGCATCCACTTTTATGCCTACGGTTACATGCACGATGAGCTGCACGACGTGACCGATCACGAAGTGCGGCTGGCGAACGGGCAGCATTTGCACCGCCGCGGCCGTTTCCATCGCTTTTTCCAGTACCTGTCGCTGTTTTGCTTCAGCATGCTGGGAATCGTGATTGCCGGCAACGTCGCGATGGTATTCGTGTTCTGGGAGCTGGTCGGCATTTGCTCGTACTTCCTGATCGGTTTCTATATCGAACGCAAGAGCGCATCGAATGCCGCGAACAAGGCGTTCATCGTTAATCGCGTGGGCGACTTCGGCATGATCATCGGCATGATGGTGCTGTTCGGCACGCTGGGAACGTTCGCCTTTGGCGACGTCGACGGCGAGCCGGGCCTGTTCAGCATCGTGCGGCCGGCGCCCGCGCATCAGATCGTGGTGCCGGACGGCATGATCAAGGCCGCGGCGTTCAGCGAGATTTCCGACGGCGCGGCGCCCACGGCCGAGCAAATTCAAAAGTGGCGCGCCGACACCAGTCCTGGCACGCCGGGCCATCGGGCCTATTGGCTGTTGATCGTGGCCGGCTTGGGCATCTTTTGCGGCTGCGTGGGCAAGAGTGCGCAGTTTCCCTTGCACGTGTGGTTGCCCGACGCGATGGAAGGCCCCACGCCGGTCAGCGCACTGGTGCACTCGGCGACGATGGTGGCCGCCGGCGTGTACCTGGTGGGCCGTTTCTTTCCGGTGTTCGTGCCGGAAGTGCTGCTCACGATCGCGATCATCGGCTGCATCACGTTGTTCATCGCGGCGACGATCGCCATCACGGCCACGGATATCAAGCGCGTGCTGGCCTATTCCACGGTCAGCCAGCTGGGTTACATGATGCTGGCCTTGGGAGTGGGCGGCTGGGTGGCCGGCATGTTCCACCTGATCACGCACGCGTTTTTCAAGAGCCTGTTGTTCATGTGTTCCGGCTCCGTGATTCACGCCACGCACACGAACGACATGACGAAGATGGGCGGCCTGCGAAAGAAGATGCCGTGGACGGCCTACACGATGCTGGTCGGGTGCCTGGCGATCATGGGCGCCGGCGTGCCGTTTTCGCTGGGCTTGTCAGGCCATTACTCCAAAGATTCGATCCTGGCGCAGGCATTGTCGTTTAAGGCCGCCAACCCGATGTACGGTTGGCTGTTCTTCGTCGCTGCCGGCGGCGCTGCGATCACGGCGTTTTACATGTTCCGGCTGTGGTTCATGACGTTTGCCGGCCAGCCGCGCGATCATCACGTGTACGATCACGCGCACGAGTCGCCGCGCGTGATGTACGTGCCGCTGGTCGTGTTGGCCGTATTTGCCATCGGCGTCGGCTGGAGCACGAACACGTTCTATTTGGATCGGCTGTTGGGCAATTTTGGCGTGGAGCCGTTATTGGAGCAGGCCCGGCCCGCCGGCACGCTGACTGCGGCGCACGGCGTGCTGATGGAGCGGCTGGTGCACCCGAACGAACACGAATCGCACATCGACACGTTTCATACGCAGGCCGAGCTGGTGGCTCTGGCCACGGGTCTGACCGGGTTGTTGCTGGCCGTGGTGTTTTACGGCCTGCGGATCTTGAATCCCAATGAGGTAAAGGCGCAGTTCCGGCCGATCTATGAATTTTTGATTCACAAGTGGTATTTCGACGAGCTGTACAACGTGATCTTTGTGCAGCCCACGCTATTTGTGGCGCGGCGGGTATCGGAGTTTGACAAGGTGGTGATCGACGGCTTTATCAACGGTCTCGCCGTCTGGACGCGGGCGGTGGCCGTGGGAGACGATCTGTTCGATCGCTACGTCGTCGACGGCCTCATCAACTCGGCGTCGAACTGGATCTACGGCATCGGCATCTGGTTCCGCGGCGCGGAAACCGGACGGATTCGACAATACGTGTTGTTTATCGTCATCGGCACCGTCACGCTGTTCGTGCTGATCAGCTTTTACTTGAACACGACCCTCGCGGGCTAGCGCGCAACGACCGACGCCCGCGCGGTCGCAGCGCAGTGGCGGGAACGAGTCACGGGAAAAACGACCATGGAATCGACCTACGTAACGCTGTTGAGCCTGATTGTGTTTTTGCCGGCGGCCGGTGCCTTGGTGCTGGCGTTTTTCCCGCGCAACAGCGGCGACGCGATGAAGACCTTCTCGCTGGCGGTGACGGCGGCGGTCTTTGGGCTGACGGTGATCATGGCTTTGCCGGGGCAGGGCGCTCTGAATTTCCAGACCGCGCAGAGCGACATGCAGAAGGTGTTTTCAATTCCCTGGATCGGCAGCTTCAACATCTATTACTTCATGGGCATGGACGGCATCAGCTTTCCGCTGATCCTGCTGACGACGTTCGTGACCATGCTGTCGATGGCCGCCAGTTGGCCCATCCAGAAATACATCCGCGCCTATTGCATCCTGTTTCTGCTGCTGGAAACCGGCATGCTGGGCGTGTTTCTGGCGCTCGATTTCTTCCTGTTCTACGTGTTCTGGGAAGTGATGCTGCTGCCGATGTACTTTCTGATCGGCGTGTGGGGTGGCCCGCGGCGCGAGTATGCCGCCATCAAGTTCTTTCTCTACACGCTGTTGGGGAGCGTGTTCATGCTGATCGCCATTCTGATGCTTTATTTCGCCAGCGATCTGAAGCTGCTCTCGGACGAGCAACTGATCGCGGCGAGCGTGGTCAGCGCCGATGCGACGGCCGACGAGCAGGCCCAGCAACTGACCGAGCTGGTGCGCTCCCAGCCGGGACCGGTGCACACGTTCAACATCCTGGCGCTGCAAGCGTTGGGACAGCACACCGACGCGTTCGACGGTGAAATTCTGTGGGGCCGGAGCCTGCAATGGTGGGCCTTCCTGCTGCTCTTGATCGGCTTCATCATCAAGGTGCCCTCGGTGCCGCTACACACCTGGCTGCCCGATGCGCACGTCGAAGCGCCCACGCCCATCTCCATGATCCTGGCCGGCGTGCTGTTGAAGATGGGCGGCTACGGCATCATCCGCATTTGCTATCCGATCTGTCCCGACGCCGGCTACGACCTGGCGTACTTTGTGTGCGCGTTGGGCGTGGTGAGCATGGTGTACGGCGCGTTTGCGGCCCTGGCTCAGAAGGATTTCAAGCGGCTGGTGGCCTATAGCTCGGTGAGCCACATGGGCTACGTGGTGCTGGGCATTGGCGTGTGGACGGCGCTGGCGGGCAACGAGTTCAACCCCGACGCCTGGAAGCTCGGCATGAACGGTGCCATGTTCCAGATGATCGCTCACGGCATCAGCTCGCCTGGCATGTTCTTTCTGGTGGGCGTTATTTACGACCGCGTGCATCACCGCAACCTCGACCAATTCGGCGGGTTGTTCGCGCGGATGCCGCTTTACGCGGGGCTGTCGATCGGCATCTTCTTCGCCGGCTTGGGGCTGCCAGGGCTGTGCGGATTCATTGGCGAAGTGTTCGTGACGCTGTCCGTGTGGAATTTCAGCCACGCCTTGGCCGTGATTTCGGCCTCGGTGGTGATCATTACCGCGGCGTACATCCTGTGGACGATTCAGCGCGTGTACCTGGGGCCGGAATACAAGGGTCCGCACGGCGACCATTTGACGCCCATGACGCCGCGCGAAGTATTGATCGCGGCGCCGCTGTTGGCGTTGGCCATTGTGTTCGGCGTTTATCCGCAGGCGATCTTTAACTACATGACCCCCAGCGTCGACCGCACGGTGGACGACCTGGCCACGTGGACCAAGGACGTCAAGGCGCCGCGGCTGGAAGCCAAGGCAACCGCGACGGCCGCCGTGCCTGCCCCCGAAGCGACAGCGCAGAACGAGACGGGTGCGATTGAGCCGGCCCGCCTGCAGCCAATCGCGGCCCAACCCTAGACAAGTTGCATCCCGTGCCCACGAAACTATCACTTTTCGATCTCGTGCACTCGCTGGTCAGCGATACGCTTGCGAGCACCGCCGGCTTTCAGGGCGAGCTCGCGCTGTGCGTCACGATTGTGCTGATTCTGGTGCTGCAGATTCCGCGGTTCACCAGCCGCATCGACGCATTCTGGCTGACACTCGCGGGCTCAGCGGTGGCCCTTTATCTGGCCGGTCCGTGGCACAAAGTAGAGCAACCCTCCGAGCTGTTTACGGGCCTGTTGGTGTACGATTCGTTCACGGTTTATTTCCGCACGCTGCTGTTTTTCTTCGCCGTGCTGTTTACGATCTTCACGCGTATTTCCGGCATTCCCGATCGCGATGCCGCGCCCGACGTATATTCGCTCGTGCTGGGCGCCACACTGGGCATGTGCATCATGGCCTCGGCCAATCACATGCTGATGGTGTTCCTGGGCGTGGAGATGGCCAGCGTGCCCTCGTATGCCTTGGCCGGCATTCTGAAGGGTCGCCGCGCCAGCAGCGAGGCCGCGCTCAAATACGCGGTGTACGGCGCCGGCACGGCCGGCATCATGTTGTACGGCATCAGCCTGCTGGCCGGTGTGCTGGGCAGCGTGCACATTCCGACGATGGCCGTGCGCCTGGCCGAGCTGCTGCAGCCGGCCAATCTCGAGCAAGGCATTGGCGCCGACACGCACATGGTGCTGGCCTTGGGCGCGCTGATGTTGATGGTTGGGCTGGCGTTCAAGCTGTCGGCCGTGCCGTTCCACTTCTGGTGCCCCGACGTGTTCGAGGGCGCAACGGCCGAAGTGAACGCGTTTTTGTCGGTGGCCTCGAAAGCGGCGGCGCTGGCGCTGTTGGTGCGGGTTGCCGTGGGCTTTGCGTACATTCCAGAGCGTGCCGTGCCCGAGCCGCAAGTGGCCATGTTCAATGTCAACGAAGACGCAGCCGCGCAACCGGCGGCAGCGCACGCACCCGCGGTACAGGAAAACGGCGAGACGAAGGAAGCATCCCGGGCGGCTGTCGGCGCCACGATGGACCGCAAAGATCAAAACGCGGCGCTCGCTCCGGCCCGCGAGTTCATGTGGCGCATGCTGGCATTCGTGGCGATTATCACCTGCACTTTTGGCAATTTGGCGGCGTATGGCCAGACAAACATCAAGCGCCTGCTGGCCTATTCGACGATCGCGCAGGCGGGCTACATGATCATGCCGGTGCCGGCGGCGATGATCTTGGCCGGGCAGGATCCCGAGGCGGCCCGCTCCGCCCTGGCGTCGTTGGCGTTTTATGCCGGGGTGTACTTGTTCATGAACCTGGGCGCGTTTGCAATCGTGGCCATCCTGCGCAATCAGTTGCATAGCGAAGAGATTGCGGACTACGCGGGGCTCATCCGCCGCGCCCCCGTCACCGTGATCTGCTTTGCCATCGTGCTGGTCAGCCTCATCGGCTTGCCGCCCCTGGCCGGATTCGCGGGCAAGCTATTGATTTTTTATTCGCTCGTGCAGGCCAAGCTGTGGACCGTGCTGATCGTCGCCGGCTTGAACACGGCGATCAGCCTGTATTACTATTTGCGGGTCGTGAAGATCATGACGATGGATCCCGAGCCGGAGCAGGTCCGCCCGGCCGAGATTGCGTTCATACCGGGCACGTACATCGTGGCCATCACGGTTCCGGTGGTATTGTTGGGGATCGCCTGGGACCAATTGAACGCATGGACGCTGGCCGCCTCCGCGCAGCTTTTCTAGGTCTCCCCGCACAGACAGTCTCGCCGCATGAACCAACGCCAGACATACAACGCGCTCAACCGGCTGCTGACGATCCTCGAGCGTTCGCTGTCGATGTATTTGAGCTACGCCTCGCCGTGGCTACAGACGGGCGACGAAAAGGCTGTGACCGCGCTGTCCCACATTGTCGACGAGCAGAAGCGGTTGGCCGCGCGGGTGGCGGAGCTGGTGCTGGAGCGTGGCCCGATGGACCTGGGCGAATATCCGCACGAGTTCTACGACCTGCACGACCTCTCGCTCGACTTCCTGTTGAACAAGCTGGTCGAGTACCAGAAGCGCGACGTTGCGGCGTTGGAAAAATCGGTCGAAGAATTGCAGTCGGATCGGGCGGCGGCATCCGTCGCCGAAGAAGCGCTGGGCGCGGCCCGGGGCCATCTGGAGACCCTGGAAGAGCTGGCGGCCGAACTGGGCAATTCGTCGTCCCGGTGGCTGGTGTCGTAGGGCAATAGGCCAGCGCACGGGTGTTTCTGCGTACCACCAGTGGCACACTCATGGTGCAGCCAATCCACCTTGCTGCCGCGGCATGCTGCTCGTCGACACCCACGCTCACTTGGATCAGGAGGAGTTCAACGCGGACCGCGCTGCGGTGATCGATCGCGCGCGTGCGGCGGGCGTGGAGTCGATCGTGGCGATCGGCGTTACGGCCGCATCGAGCGCCGCAGTCGTCGAGCTGGCGGCCCAATATGCGGGCGTGTATGCGGCCATCGGCATTCAGCCGAACTATACCGCCCAAGCCGAGCCGGGCGACTGGCAGCGCGTGCTGGCGCTGGTTGATCGGCCCCAGGTTGTGGCGCTGGGCGAGACCGGGCTCGACCGCCATTGGGATTACTCCCCCTTCGACGTACAGCAAGACTATTTCGACCGCCATCTGCGACTTTCGCAAGCACGCAACCTGCCCTTCATCGTGCACACGCGCGAGAGCGATGCCGACGTGCTGGCCATGCTGCGCGAGGCCCGCGAGCGCGGGCCGCTACGGGGTGTGATGCACTCGTTCACTGGCACGGCCGAGACCGCGGCCGAGTGCGTGGCGCTGGGACTCTGCATCAGCTTTGCGGGCATGGTGACCTTCAAAAAGTCGGCCGCGCTGCGGGCCGTGGCGGCCACCATTCCGCCTGAGCGCATTCTGGTGGAGACCGACAGCCCGTACTTATCGCCACACCCGCTGCGCGGCCGGCGGAACGAGCCGGCGAACGTGGTGCACACGGCTGCTTGCCTGGCGGAGGCGCGCGGGGTTTCCCTCGACGTGTTCGCAGCGCAAACGACGGCCAACGCGCGGGAGCTATTCAAGCTCGCCTGAGTCGAGTTTGGCAATTCGGTCGCCGACGCGAATCGCTCCCGGCGTGATGACTTTGGCATTCAGCCCGCGCAGCCGCAGCTGTTTGCCTTCCACCGAGTTCACGAACTTGACCGCTTCTTTGCCGTAGCGCAGAGCGAATGATTTGCAACCGGTGTGAGACTCCGCGGTGACTTGCACGACCGCGCTACCGATTGCCAGGCGCGTACCCGGCGGGAGATGCTCAACGCTCAGGTCGAAATCCGCGTACATCTGGTCGCCGGCCAGTGCCCACCGCTGCCGGCTGCCGGCCAGCAACTCGGCGGCGCGACTGTTCATGATCGTCAGTTGCATCTCCGGATGGGCCGAGCCATCGTCGGTCATGCGGCTGCCCCGGGCGAGCCAATTGTCGCCGAGGAGCCCCTTGCGCAGGTCCAGCTGTCCCTCGTCGACGAGTTCGCGCTGGCCCTCTGCCGGGCGGCGCACGATCAGCTGCAAGGTTCCACCGCAGCGCGGTGACTGTCGAATGACCTCCAGTCCGGCGGCCAGCGTTTGTGCGTCGCGAAAAAGCTCCGTCGCCACCGGAATCCACCCTCGTGCGTGCGCCATCTTGTGCGGCCAGATTTTATCAATACGGACGCACCAGCACATCCGAACGTTCGCGACAAACTGCCGCATTTCGGCGGCATTCGGCGGATACTTGACACCCGCGGCCGGCCTGCGGGACAATTGGCGGTCGGTCGAACGGAGAATCGCGTCGGCCTTCGCTTGAGTGGACTCTTTTCCCCTGTTTCGCCAGGCCCCGCATGGTTGCGACTGCCGACGCCAAACGCCATGCCGCGAGGATCGTTCGGCGGCTGAAGGCGGCGTATCCCGACGCTCATTGTGCGCTCAATTTCCGTACGCCGCTCGAGCTGCTCATCGCCACGATTCTCTCCGCCCAGTGCACCGATACGCGGGTGAACATCGTCACCAAAGACCTGTTCCGCAAGTATCCCGATGCGCGGGCCTATGCCCACGCTCGACCCGCCGAGCTCGAAAAGCTCATTCAGAGCACCGGCTTCTTTCGCAACAAGGCCAAGAGCATTTTGGGCTGTTGCCAGAAGCTGGCCGAAGAACACGACGGCCAAGTGCCGCGCGCGCTGGATTCGCTCGTCGAGTTGCCGGGCGTGGGGCGCAAGACGGCCAACGTGGTGCTGGGCACGGCATTTGGCATTCCAACCGGGGTGGTCGTCGATACGCACGTGGCCCGGCTCAGCAAGCGTCTGGGGCTGACGCAGCATACGGACCCGGTAAAGATCGAGCGTGAGCTGATGGCCGTGCTGCCGAAGCGCGAGTGGATCGACTTTGCGCATCGGATGATTGCCCACGGGCGACAGATTTGCCTGGCCCGCAAACCAAAGTGCGACGTTTGTCCACTGTCCGACGTGTGTCCCCAGATCGGCGTGGCGCCCGTTGCAGCGCCCCGCCGCCGAGTCGCGAATCAACCAACCGCCAGGTGACGTATGATTCTCTCCGGCCATCAGATTCGCCAGCACCTGGGCTCGAACATCATCATCGACCCGTTCGATGACGACCGGCTGAATCCCAACAGTTACAACCTCACGCTGCACGACGAAGTGATGGTGTACGAAGAGGTCGTGCTCGACATGGCCAAGGCCAACCGGGTGCGCCGGATCACCATTCCCCCGGAAGGACTCATCTTGGGGCCGAACCAGCTCTATCTGGGCCGCACCGTGGAGCGCACCGAGACACACAACTTCGTGCCCATGATCGAAGGGCGCTCGTCGGTGGGCCGGCTGGGACTGTTCGTCCACGTGACGGCCGGGTTTGGCGACGTGGGCTTCTGCGGCTACTGGACGCTCGAGATGTTCGCCGTGCAGCCGGTGCGCATCTACGCCGGCGTGCCAATCTGCCAGATCTTCTATCACGAGATCGCCGGGCCCATCACGGAATACTCCAGCGAAAAGTACCAGCACAACCGAGACATCCAACCGAGCCTGCTCTTCAAAGAGCTCAATCCCGACGCTGAGAAGGACCCGCAGCTGCAGCTCAATTTTGGCATGGAGCGGTCGCACAGGTAGGGGTCGGGAATCAAGGGGCAGCAGCGAGCGGACAGAACGTTCTGCGGGGGCCAGATTGCCCAACCGGCACGGTCGCTCGCAGGTCTCGGTGACCGTTGTTGGGGCCGCGGTTTGGCGGACGGTAGACGCGGGCCGGGCGGCAAGTTATACACGTGTGTGTGTTTCCCTGAGGAGGCTCTACCGCGGCAGGAAGCCGCGCGGTGAGCCTCAGCCCTTGTTGGCGCGCGAGGGAGATCAGGCGACGGATGCCCCCGATGTCGATCCATCGTCCACGAGGCGTCCGTCATGGCGTATTCGTCGATCGTGCGCGAAGAGGCTGCCCCTGCGCACCAGGAGAGCACCCAACCGGCGCCCTGGCCCGGCTCGCGGCAGATGCCGCGCTGGAACAGCGGCTCGCTGGTGGACGCTCCCCGCTTCACCTGGCGCAACTGGTTCGCCATGCTGGGGCCGGGTCTGCTGGTGGGCGGTTCAGCGATCGGCGGCGGCGAGTGGCTGGCCGGACCGGCCGTCACGGCCCGCTACGGCGGCGCGCTCATGTGGCTGGCCACGGTGAGCATTCTAGGCCAGGTGCTGTATAACGTCGAAATCAGCCGTTACGCGCTGTACACCGGCGAGCCGATCTTTACCGGCAAGTTCCGAACATTGCCCGGCCCGCGCTTCTGGCTCTTCATCTATTTGCTCTTGGACTTTGGCGCGCTGTTTCCGTATTTGGCGGCCAACGCCGCCACGCCGCTGGCGGCCGTCTATCTGGGCCGCATTCCGGCGGGGGCCGGCGACGAGACGCTGGTGCGCGGCCTGGGAATCGGCATTTTCATCGTGGCCATGTTGCCGATGATCGTGGGCGGCAAAATCTACAACACGCTCAAGGGGCTGATGACGTTCAAAATCGTCAGCGTGCTGGGCTTCTTGCTGTTCGTGGCCATCTTCTTTTCCACGGCCGCTACCTGGCGCGAAATCCTCACCGGTTTCGTCCGCGTAGGCACGGTGCCGGTGGAGCAAGGCGAAGACGCCAACGGCAACGGCGTGCTCGACCCGGGCGAAGACTGGGACGGCGACGGCCGGCTGGACGTGGTTGAAGAACGATTGCCTGCTTCGGTCGATTCGAACGGCGACGGCCAGGCGGACGCCTGGGCCGACGTGAACGGCGACGGCCGGCCCGACAAGTTTCGCGACGTGGACGGAGACGGCGTGCGCGACGGCGACAGCACCGACAACATTTTCGTGTCGCTGTTCGAAGGCCGCGGCATGCCGAAGATTGATTTCAGCACCATCGCGCTGTTGGCGGCGTTTACCGCGGTCGCCGGCTGCGGCGGCTTGTCGAACACGCCCATCAGCAACTACACGCGCGATCAAGGCTGGGGCATGGGGCATCACGTGGGCGCCATTCCCAGCATGATCGGCGGCCACAATATCGAGTTGTCGCACGTCGGCATGGTCTTCAAGCCCACTGTCGAGTCGTTGCCGCGCTGGCGGCGCTGGCTGCATCACGTGCGGCGCGACCAGTTGGCCGTTTGGATGCCGGCCTGTTTGTTGGGCATGGCCTTACCCAGCATGCTGTCCGTGCAGTTTTTGCGGCGGGGCACCGAGGTGAGCGACTGGTACGCGGCGGGCATGACCGCCGACGGCGTCAGTCGCTCCGTGGGCGACGCGTGGGGCGTTACGGCTGGGTCGACCTTCTGGTACCTCACGCTGTTGTGTGGCTTTATGGTGTTGGGTCCGGGTATGACCACTTCTGCTGACGGAGCGATCCGTCGCTGGGTCGACGTCATCTGGACTTCCAGCCGCCGCTTGCGAGCGCTCGATCCCAAGCGCATCCGCGTCGTCTACTTCAGCGTGTTGCTGTGCTACATGGGAATTGGCCTGGTGCTGCTCTCCTTCGGCAAACCGCTGGGACTGCTGAAAGTGGCCACGCTGATCATGAACTTTGCGCTGGGTTTCAGTTGCTTCCACACGCTGGTGATCAACCTCACGCTATTGCCCCGCGAGCTGCGGCCCGGCTGGTTTGTCCGCTGTGGCATGTTGATCGCGGGTATCTTCTTCCTGACGCTGGCCACGATCACGGCGATCGAGACGGCGCGATCGTGGTCGTAACGGCCTGCGAGCGCGTGGTCCCGTGCCGTTATATGGCCGACCCGCTGGATTTTCCGTACGGCCGCTCGTTTCCACCGGCAAACGGCGCATTTGGCAGGGAACTTCGGCTCACCCGCGGGCGTCCAAAAAGCTAGAATTACCCGTCAGGGGCGGCGGCCGGAATTCGTATCCGCGCCCGGCGAATCCGGAACTAGGAGGACAGCGATGAAGTCGACCCAATTGATCGCGTGCGTGCTGCGTGGAATCTGCGCCCTGGCCGTGGGCGCGTGCCTGTTGACGCCCGTGGTCGCCGTGGCTCAGGAAGCCAAGCCGGCGGCCGAAAAGGCCGAAGCCGCGCTGCCGCTGGCGCGGGTGGTGATGTTCAACTCCGGCGTGGGCTATTTCGAGCACCAGGGCCAGGTTACCGGCGACGCCAAAATCGACTTGCAGTTCCGCGTCGACGATATCAACGATCTGCTCAAGAGTATGATCCTGGAGGATCGCGGCGGCGGCACGATTTCGACCGTCACCTACGGCTCGCGGGATCCGATCACCAAGACCCTGCAGACGTTCGCCATCGACCTGACCGAGAATCCCACGCTGGGCGCCATTCTGGACCAGGTGCGCGGCGAGCAGCTGCAGGTCGACGCGCCCAATCCCATCACCGGCGTCCTGCTGGGCGTGGAAAAGCGCAAAAAAGAAGTGGGCAAGGATGAGACGGTCGTCGAGGAAGAGTTTCTGAATCTGCTGACCGACGCCGGCATGCGCAGCGTGCCCATGCAGTCGATCAGCCGCATCAAGCTCGTCAACGAAAAGCTGGATGCCGAGTTGCGGCAGGCGCTCGCCGTGCTGGCCGGCGCCCACAACACGGACAAAAAGACCGTCACGCTCGATCTGCTGGGCAATGGGCAGCGGCCCGTCCGCGTGGGCTATGTGCAGTCGACTCCCATTTGGAAGACCAGCTATCGCCTGGTGCTCGACGACAAAAAGCCGCCCTTCCTGCAAGGTTGGGCAATCGTTGAGAACACCACCGAGGGCGACTGGAACGACGTGGCGTTGACCCTGGTCAGCGGCCGGCCGATTTCCTACACCATGGATCTCTACGAGCCGCTCTACGTTACGCGTCCTACCGAGCGGTTGAACCTGTTTGCCTCACTGCAGGCGCAGCGCTATGGCCAGGACATGGACAAGCCGGACGGTGGCATCGCCGCCGGTGCGACGGACGACCGATCGGGCAAGCTCGCGGCACGCCAACGTTCGATGCTTTCACGCAGCTCGCGCGCCCAAGCAGAGGCTCTCGCAGAGCCGCAGGCTCCGGCGGCAGGCGCGCCACCGGCAGACGCGCCAACGCCTGAGGAGTCCAGCAACTTTGCGTACATCGCCAGCCAACCGTCGGCCGCGGCCGGCGAAGTGGGCGAACTGTTCCAATACAAGATCGACGCGCCGGTCACGCTCGCGCGCCAGAAATCGGCCATGCTGCCGATCGTCAACGAGCACGTCAAAGGCGAAAAAGTATCGATCTACAATCCGGCCGTGCAGCCCAAGCATCCGCTAAACGGCCTGCGCTTGGTCAATTCGACCGACCTGCACCTGATGCAAGGGCCCATCACCGTGTTCGACGGCGGGGCCTACGCGGGCGACGCCATCATCGAGGACATCTCTCCGCATAGCGAGCGGCTGATCAGCTACGCGCTCGACCTGCAAACGGAAGTCGCGCCCGAAGGCAAAGGCCATCCGGAGCAGTTGGTGAGCGTGAAGATTGCCAAGGGCACGATGCACGTGGCCCGCAAACTGACGCGCGAACAGATTTATGCGGTGAAGAATTCGGACGACAAGGCCAAGACGGTGCTGATCGAGCAGCCGTTTGACCCCAGTTGGAAACTGGTCGTCCCGAAAGAGCCTGCCGAAAGGACGCGCGACCGCTATCGCTTCGCCGTGCAGGCCGAACCGGGCAAGGTGGCCAAGCTGAGCGTGCAGGAAGAGCAAGTGATCAGCCAGCAACTGGCCCTGACGAACCTGGACGACGGGGCGATCCTGTATTTCTCGAACGCCAAGGAAGTGAGCCCGCAGGTGAAGGCCGCGCTGCAAGAGGTGATCAAGCGCAAGCAGGCGATTGAGCAAGTCACGCAAGAGCGCGACCGGCTGTCGCAGCAGGTGAACACCATCACGGAAGAGCAGAACCGGATTCGCCAGAACATGGCGCAGCTGGATCGCAACACGGATCTCTACAAGCGGTACGTCGAAAAGTTCGGCGCCCAGGAAGACTCGGTCGAGAAAATCCGCACGCAGGTCGACAGGCTCAACGCCGACGAGGCGCAGCTGCGGCGGGCGCTGGACGACTATCTGCTCGGCCTCGACATCGCCTAGTTGGTGAATCGCGGCTGGCCCTCATCGCGAAAGGAGTGCCCCGTGACGCGCTCGATTCTGGCGATCTGTCTGTGCATGGCATCGTGGGCCGCCGTGCCCGCGGACGAGCCATTCAATACGCCGGTTCGCATTGCCGAATTGGAAGGCGACTGGCAGCTCGACGTGCCGCCGGGCGCCTATCAGCAGATGCTGTCGCTGTCGCCGGGTGGACGCGGACTCTGGTATCAGAACCAGCGAACCCTGCCCTTTAGTTTCGCCTGGTTTGTCGAGGAACGGGAGCTCGTTCTGTTCTACTACGACAACCCAGGCAACTTTCAATTCAAAGTCGCCGAGAAGCGACTCGCCTACGAATTGAGTGCCGACCCGGCAACGCAGCGGCCGCCCCGCCCTGCGGATCCAGGTCGACCGCGACGCGCCGCGGTCATCAAGAACATGCTGACCATTCAGGATGGCGACGAGAAGCTGGTATTCCGGCGCAGCACGCTGCAACCGAAGTTCGATCCGAACCTGGGTGGCCTGCAATTGCAACTAAGCAACGACCAGGCTGTCGCCACCACGGCGATGGTGCTCGACGCCGCGGGCAAAGACGTTCTCCTGGTGCCTCACCTGACGAATCTTGCCACGTACCGCCAAGGCGCCTATTGGGAATTTCCGCCGGGAAAGTACACCGTGATGGCGGCCTCGCAGGGCAAGCCAGTGGTGAAACAAACGCTGGAGCTGGTGGCAGGCCGTGAAACGCCGGTTCAGGTATACTTCGAGGGAAACCGGTCGCGCGTCACCGTGGGCGAGCCACGCGACAAGCACGGCAACCACTTCGATGACGAGACACCATGAGCGAGCGCAACCAGCGACCAACGGACCCGCAAACCGCCGGCGACATTTCGCAGCAACCTATCTCGCGGCGCGAATTGCTCAAGGCCGGTGCCGTCGTGGCCGGCACTGCGCCGCTGTGGATGGCAAATGTTGCGGCAGGGGCAGCGGACCTGTCCACGGATGGCATCGACGCGCACTCGCACGTCTGGACGCCCGACGTCCAGCGCTATCCGCTGGCCGCGAGCTTCAAGGTGGCCGACATGTTGCCGC
The DNA here is from genome assembly GCA_050250435.1 of Pirellulales bacterium. GTDB lineage: Bacteria > Planctomycetota > Planctomycetia > Pirellulales > PALSA-1355 > JBFWOR01. The sequence continues at coordinate 93,813 of JBFWOR010000005.1, forward strand.
CCAGCTTCACGCCCGAGCAACTGCTGGCCCAGGCGAACCCTTGCGGCGTGGCCCGCGTGGTGCTGATTCAGATGAGCTACTACCGCTTCGACAATCGCTACATGCTCGATTGCATGCACGCCACGCCGGGCACGTTCTCCGGCGTGGCCGTGATCGACCACCAGGCCCAGGGCGTGCGCGACACAATGCGCGAGCTCAAGCGGCAGGGCGTGCGCGGCTTTCGCATTCATCCCGGCACGGAAGCTGTCGAGCCGTGGCTGGCGAGTGACGCCATGGCGGCTCTGTGGCATCAGGGGGCAAACGAGAACCTGGCGATGTGCGCGCTGGTGAATCCCGAGGCCCTCGGGCCGCTCGACCAGATGTGCCAGCGCCATCCGCGAACGCCGGTCGTGATCGATCACTTTGCGCGGATCGGCGTGGATGGAACCGTGCGCGACCAGGATGTCGAGAGCTTATGCCGCTTGGCGCGGCACGAGCGGACGCACGTCAAGATTTCAGCCTTCTATGCGCTTGGCAAAAAGCAGGCGCCGTACCTCGACCTGGCGCCGATGATCCGCCGATTGCGCGATGCGTATGGAGCCGAGCGCTTGATGTGGGCGACGGACTGCCCGTACCAGGTGGAACACGGCCACACCTATCGCGACTCGATTGAGCTGGTTCGCAGCCGGCTCGATTTTCTGTCCGACGACGAGCGCGCTTGGCTATTGCGGAAAACGGCCGAGCGCGTGTTTTTCTAACTAAGAGCCTGGCCGCACCGCGTCACCAAAAATCCCTCGCTACTCGTACTCCCACTTGCTGATCCAGGGATCGCTCGTGCGCTCCTGAAACGCTCGCAGCCTGGCCTTGAGCGCGTCGAGCGTTGCGGCGTGGGCGCTCTCGCCGGCCAGGTTGGTCGTCTCGTCCGGATCGGCAGTCAGATCGTAGAGTTCGAACTCGGGCCGGTGCAGGTAGCGGCCCACGGTCCGTTTGCCGTAGGGTGAGTCGGGGCCCTTGGCAAGCGCCTCCTGCCAGGTGGCCGATTTGTACAGGTCGGACGCCGACGGATACGGCAGCGGATGCGCCAGGTTCCAGATCAGCTTGAATTGCCGCGTGCGCACCACGCGCATGGGATAGTACATGGTGATTTCGTGGAACGTGTGCGACGCGTAGGTTTCATCGAAACCTGGCGGATCGGCCTGTTCGAGCACACTCAAGAGCGAACGGCCGTGCAGTCCCGGCCCTGTGGCACTAGCGCCGGCGAATTCGAGCACGGTGGGCGCGATATCCGTCCAGTTCACGAGCGCGCTTGATTGCACACCGCGCGACTTCGCCTGAGGATGGCGCACCAGACAGGGCAATCGCAGCCCCGGCTCATAGGTCGTTGTTTTCGCGCCGGGAAACGCAATGCCGTTGTCCGAGATGAAGATCACCAGCGTGTCGTCCCAGTGGCCCGAGTCTTTGAGCACTTGCACCAGCCGGCCCACGCCCTGATCGAGCCGGTTCGCCGATTGATAGTATTGCGCCAACTCTGCCCGGCTCACCTCCGTGTCCGGCAGGCACGCGGGCACAGTTACTTTCGCCGGGTCGAATTGCTCGGGCGTGATGTGCGGATGGTTGCCTTCATTGCCGAAGACGTTGGGTCGCAATGGCGCCGGGCCCACGCCGCCGCCGCGGTGCGGATCGGTCGTGCAGAAGTACAGGAAAAACGGCCGCTTGTCGTCGGCGGTCAAAAACGCGCGGCAGTTGTTGGCCATCTGCACGCCGTTGCGCGGATTGCCCGGCAAGGCTTCGTCGAAAGGATACACGGCTTCCGGCGCCACGTGAAACTTGCCGATGCGGGCCGTACGATAGCCGGCCTTCGACAACCGCGCCGGCAGCGAGACGACACGATCGAACGAACTGAAGTGATGTTCCGCGTGTTGCAGGCCGTATTGGCCAGTGGCGTGGTTGTACATGCCGCTCAAGATCACCGAGCGACTGGCGCTGCAGCTGGCGGTGGTGCAAAAGGCGTGGGTGAACAGCGTGCCCTCGGCGGCCAGGCGATCGAGGTTTGGTGTTCTGGCCGTGGTGTCGCCGTAGCACCCCAGCGTGCGGCCGAGATCGTCGGCCACGATCAGCACTACGTTTTTGGCCGTCGCGTTCTTCGCCGGGGCGGCGGTTGCGGAAGCGTGGGCGCCCATCCAGCAGGCGATCAGGGCGGCAATAGCAAGCCAGCGCGCAACAAACATACGTGCACCTCGGTCAGGGTACGGGTGATGCTTAACATGGTCCAATATGGTCGCCCGCCGGGATTGGTTCAAGCCGTCGCTCACGAGCCGCTTGCGAGTCACCCGAGCGGCCGCAAAACAATGCCGCGACCGCGCACGTCGTGCTCGACGAGCGTCGTTTCCTTATCGGTGCCGCGCCACACACGCCACAGTTGCAGGGCAATGGGAACCTCCACACCCCCGCGCTCGACATAGCACGTCGACCCTGCAGCGCCGTCGCCCACCATGAACTCGGCCCTGAGACAATGGCGAGCGTCGTAGATGGCGAGCATCGGTGGGTGCGATGCACTGTCAGTCGGCGACGAGCGGCCGACGAGCACGCAATTCGTGAAATCGACGTCGGCGAAGTACTCGCGGCAGATGGCACGGATGGACGCCGGATCGTAGTGGCACATCACCCCTTCCAGCGAGCGCCGCGTACTGCGGACGACAACGAAATCCGGCGCGGCCTGGCGCGCATCGGCCAAGGAGACCACGCCGGGGCGCTGCGTCAATTCGAGGCCCGCAATCGGGACGCCCGGCAACGCGAGCGCTGCAACGGCGCCCATCCGTCGCACGTGCGAATCTGTCGGTAACCAGCCGGCGCGCTCAAGTTCTGCCAATCGGCGCACGATGATCGAGCGGCTGATAGTCACATACGAGACCAGCGGCGTGCGATCGACTTCGCCCGCCTGCCTGGCGATTCCCAACGGCCGGTCGAGAAACGTGGCCGTACCCAGTTCGCTTAGCTCCACGGCGTGTGCAAGATCCGCAATGCTCGCGTCCAGTACAACCCGGGCCTGAGGCGTGAGCAACGGCGCAAGCGGGTCGCCCGCAAACAGCGTCTTGCGACGCTTGCCCGGTTGGACGATTTGCTCCTCGGCCACGCGGGCGAACGAAGGCGGCAGCACGCGCTGACTTTCCCCCTGCGAGGTCGGCGCATCGGGCACCCGATGGCCTTCATAGTGCTGGCGCACCAGGCAAGCCTGACGACAGGCGCGGCGCCGCAGACGTCTGGCTGCCGCCGACGGTTGTGCTTCGCCCTCTTCGTCGAGCCACAAGTTCGCGTGCTCATCGACGAGCCGCAAATAGGTCTTTAACAGCGCGTCTAAGAACAATGCGTCGGGATAGTTCGCCCCAAAGTTATGAAAAGTCGTCAGGTCGAAAGCCGTCAGATGCCGGCACAAGGGCACCAGCATGGAGGCGATGAGATCGACCACAGCGACGGGGCCCACGGCGACCTCCGCCGCCAGGTGTTCCAGCAGCTGCACGAGCCGTCCGACAAACCCGGTGTAGGGAGACAGGGCCACGTTGTTGAACAGTTCGCGCAGCAGGGCGGATGGCGAGTGCGATTTCGCGCCGCCTGTCGCTGACACCAGCACCGCCGCAACCTGTGGCACTTGCGCGTCGTCCACCGCGCGCAATGCAACTTCCAGCGCCGTTGCGGCGACGCGCAGGGGCGACTCGGCGCGCAAAACGTCCGCGAGCATGACCGTCGGGTCGCGCCAGCAATCGTGCTCGGTGCGGCACACGCCCGGCAGATAAGCCAACTGCCCGAGCGAGAAGGCGGGCAACGGCGATTCGAGCGACGTAATCGGCAAGCGGCTGGTGCCGACCACGGCCAGCCAGAGATACGTGCACAGCTCCCGCACCAGGCCCGCTTCGTCGAACCGTCTCAAATCCATCGTGCCGACCCATTCCCGGGCCCATTTCTCCGCCGGGCGACTGTCAATGACGCCAGGCGAGGATTCGTAGGCTTCATGGCCGTAAACGAGGATCTGCCGCACGACGCAGATTTCCTGCCGGCGCTCGTCCCAGTACAGCAAGACGAGTGGAGCCTCGCTGGGGGTCCCGCCCGCATCGACAAACACACGCCACGACTGAAACGTTCTCGTCGCGCTGGAGTGAGCCGCATCGAGCAAATGGCCGCGAAACACTTCCCACGCGACTTCCTGCCGGGGCGTCTGCTCGATTCGCAAGCGACCCGGCGGCGGCACGAAGAAATGAGCCGTCGCAAGTACCGAATCAATCGCGCCCAGCACGGCTTCATCGTTCATCGGCGAGCTCGAAGACTGCGACAGCGGCAACTGGCTAAGGGCCGGACTGCGGAACGCGGCGCGCGAACGGCCCGGTCATTGACTCGCCGGCGCGGCGCCTGCACAATCCAGCTTCGCACATTGTAGACCAATCGAGCCTGGTGAGTTGAGCGATGCGCATCATTCGATATCAGGATTCTCAGGGCCAGATCAAGTTCGCCGCGCAACAGCCCGACGGCTCCGCGCGCGAGCTGGCCGGCGACATTTATGCCGCACCCACGTTGACCGACCGACTGGCCGACGTGAAGAAACTGCTCGCGCCCGTTGCGCCGACCGGCATCTTGTGCATCGGCCTGAACTACCGGCGCCACGCGGCGGAAGGCAACGCGCCCATCCCCAAGTGGCCGGTGCTGTTCATGAAGACCGTCAGCGCGGTGCAGAACCCGGGCGACCCGGTGGTGTTGCCGCGCCGGCTGGAGAGCAAGCAGGTGGACTACGAGTGCGAGCTGGCGGTGGTGATGGGCAAGCGTGCCAAGAATGTGCCGCGCGAGCGAGCCCTGGAATACGTGTTGGGCTACACCTGCGGCAACGACATCAGTGCGCGCGACTGGCAGAAGGAATTCGGCGGCAGCCAATGGTGCCGCGGCAAAACGTTCGACACGTTCTGCCCGTTGGGCCCGTGCCTGGTCACGGGCGACGAAATCGCCAACCCCAATGCGCTGGCGATCAAGACGGAATTAAACGGGCAGGTGATGCAGGACTGGAACACCAACGACATGATTTTCGACGTCCCGGCGCTGATCGAGTTTTTGTCCGGCAGCACGACACTGTTGCCCGGCACGGTCATCCTGACCGGCACACCGCATGGAGTGGGCATGGCTCGCAAGCCGCCGGTGTGGCTGCAGCCCGGCGACCGGCTGGTCGTCGAGATTGAGCGCATTGGCCGGCTGGAAAACCCGGTGGTTGAGGAATCGTTGTCGGGCTAATGCGGCTCCTGAGCTGTGCGGACCGGTTGACTTGAGCGGTGGTCCGGATGGGTGTGGCTGCAGCTCGCCGCCACGGTCCCGGCACGTGGTTACTGGACTACCTGGGGCACCGACTAGAGGGTATGTTTACGGGTAGTTTTGGGCGGTGGCGAGCTGTGGGCAATCGGCGCGCCAGCGCTGGCCCGGGCTACCTGAAAAAATCTCTGACGGCGGTGCCTCGCGCGGCGTCTAACCCCCAGCGGCCGAGGCAAATCACTCCCTCCTTGCAACCACGCATGAACCAGCAGCCTCGTAGAATCATGTTGCCGCGGAAGTTCGTCCGGAACTGCCGACGGTTTCTCTTCAAGAAAAAAGTGGCGGACTCCACCGGCGTGGAGATGACGGGCGGAAGCCTGTTGATGCGAACGCTAATCTTCCGCCGGATCCTGCTGCGAAACGGCATCGGGCCCGAGCAATTCGTGGGCGTGCTGGTGCCGCCTTCGGCGGGCGGGGTGCTGGCCAATACGGCGCTGACCATGTTGCGCCGCGTGGCGGTGAACCTGAACTACACCGTCAACTCCGAGACGCTCAACGAGTGCATTGCCCAGTGCGGCATCAAGCACGTCATCACCAGCCGCAAGTTCATGGAGCGGTTCAATTTCAACTTGAACGCCAAGCTGTTGTATTTGGAAGATCTGCGCGAACAGGTCACCACGGCGGATAAGCTGCTCTCGGCACTGGCGGCGTACGGCTTGCCGGCGGCCGCGCTTGAGCGCTGGCTGGGCCTGCACAAAACGCAATGGGATGACCTGTTCACGATCATCTTCACGTCCGGCTCCACAGGCCAGCCGAAGGGTGTGATGCTCACGCACAGCAACGTGGGCTCAAATGTCGCCTCGATCGAAGACACGCTGCGATTGGGCGAAGGGGACACGGTGTGCGGCATTCTGCCACTGTTCCATTCCATGGGTTTTACGATTGCGCTGTGGGCCGTGCTGGGCACCGATGTCAACGGGGCCTACCACTTCAGCCCCTTGGACGCCAAGATCATTGGCGACCTGAGCCGCAAGCACCATATCACCATCCTGATTTCCACGCCCACGTTCTTGCGCTCCTACATGCGCCGCTGCACGAAGGAAGACTTTGCCAGCCTGGAGCTGGTTGTCACTGGAGCAGAAAAGCTGCCCACCGATTTGCTGGAAGCTTTCGAAGAGCGGTTTGGCGTTCGGCCCATGGAAGGCTACGGGACGACCGAACTCTCTCCCGTGGTGTCGGTCAACGTGCCGCCCAGCCGGGCGCCCGGCGGCTCGACCGCGTATGAACGCATCGGCACGGTGGGGCGGCCCATCCTGGGCGTCAGCGCGAAGATCATCGACGTGGACACCCAGGAAGACCTGGGCATCGACGAGGCGGGCATGCTGTTGATCAAAGGCCCTAACGTCATGCAGGGCTACTACAAAAAGCCCGAGCAAACCGCCAAAGTCATGCGTGACGGCTGGTACATCACGGGCGATATGGGCATGATCGACGCCCAGGGGTTCATTCACATCACCGGTCGATTGAGCCGGTTTTCCAAGATCGGCGGCGAGATGGTGCCGCACCTGCGCATCGAAGAGCTCATCGAACGAATGCTCTCGGACGACGACGAGAAGTTGTTTGCCGCCGTGACGGCCGTGCCGGATGAGCGCAAGGGCGAGCGGCTGATCGTCTTTCATCTGCCCACCGAGAAGACGCCGGCCGAGATCGTCAAACAGCTCTCCGCCGCCGGATTGCCGAACCTGTGGATCCCCGGCACGGACAGCTTCTTCGAGGTCGACGAGATTCCGGTGTTGGGCACCGGCAAGCTTGATCTGCGCGCCGTGCGAGAGATGGCGCTGGAGCGCGTGGCGGGCGGATCGGCCGTGGACCGGTAAGCGGAGCGTTAGCGCCGCTCGTGCGACGCCGGCTGGGCCACCGAGTCGCGGGCCGCCGAGGCCGCTTCAATACCCTCGCGCTGCCGCGCTTTTTCGCCCACCGACAACGACAACTCGGCAAACCGGTCGCGCACTTGCGGTTCGAGCTTGTTGAGCCGCCGAGCGAGGCGGCCAACGCCCAACGGATTCATCTCCGAAGTGCGCGAAATCTGCTCCAGAAACGCAGCCGTCTCGACAAAGTTGTAGTCGGCGGCCCGATTCACCAGCGGTTGCAGCGTCTTGGCCAGCACTTCCACGCCGGCGTGATCGATGTCGATGAACGTATCCATGCGGCAGGTCACGTAGTAGCGCCCGTTGGTTTCCTGCATGTAGCCGCTTTTGAGCACCAGCACGCAGCGGGCCTGCACTGGCCGCTGGAAAAGCGGGCCCTCGTAACGGCCCTGGGCGTAAATCACCTGCGTGTCGTGATCGCTGTAGCAATACTTGACGTCGCACAACGTGCCCGCGCCGTCGCTGGCGCGAAACGTGTCTTCGCCGGTCCGCTCCAACGCGACGTTGCTGATCTTCATTACTTCCCAGATGTTGACCACGACTTCGGGATGCCGCACTAAGAACAGATACATATCCGGGTCGCATTGAATGACCTGGACCGGCAACCGGCGAAAGATGCTGGTGTTTTCCAGCGTGGCGACGACGCGCTGCTTATCCGGCGCGTTGAGCTTGTTGACGGGGATGGAGCGAACGGCGTCTTCGCGCGCCGCGCGGCTGCTGGTAGCTTGCGTAGGCTTGCCTTCGGCCCAAGCCGTTTGGGCGCCGAGGCAGAGCACGACCATTGCCAGCCAGGCGAAATGCGCTGGCAGCGACGGTCGCGAGTTGATTTGTAGACGAGCGCCCGTATCGCGGCGCGCGCAGGCGCACCGGATGCCTGATGGCGTTGGCATGATCCCCCCTACCCCTGAGCCAAAACCCCCGCGTGCCGCCAGTTTGCCAAACCGTGCCAATCCACGGCTTGCTAGCGACTACTTTGGCCGATTGTGCCGACGTTAGAAGTTTTTCGGCTGAGGGAAGCGGTCGAGGCGAGCCAAACTTTTCGCCGCCGCGACGAATCGCACGCACTTGCTAGCTGATCTGACGATCGGCCAAACTCTCGGGGCCCTCGGGCCCGAAAATCGCGGGAGCAGCCGGGCCGCCGGCGCAGAGGGCGAGCCGTGTGACTGCGCATGCTGGGCAAGAATGACCGTGGGGTCGCCAGCAGGCCACGCCGCCGCCGATCGCTGGCTTGCCGCAAGATTACTGACGATTCACGTCGAGCACGGTGACCCGCTGCACGCTGATGTGCTGGCGCTCGAGATCGGTCAGATAGCCGCGCTGGCCGTTGACGCCGACGTAGTGATCGACGTATGGCCGCAGATTCACGCCGGGCGCGGGCGTGACAAAGGATATGACCGCGTTGGCATTGTCGACCAACGCATACTGCGGACCGCCCACCTTTTGCGAGATCACGGGCGACAAGCGGCCCACGCCGTCGAACTGCGCCAGCGCATCGCGCGCGGCATAGCTGCCGGCCGTAGAAGCCGGGAGGGGAGCGGCCGCAGAAGTCGCCGCGGCGGCCGTTGACGTCGGATCGGCCGGTGCCTGTTTCAAGGCCTGGTGACGGCGTCGGATATCTTCGAACCGCTCGAGCTTGCCGAGCAGCACGCGGGCGTGGCCGCGCTCCACCGGAGTCTCGGCCTGATTCACGATGGCTTCCGCCCTGCGCTGCAAATCGGTGAACGTCCAGGCCGGAACGTCCTGTGCCACCATGGCGGAAAGTTCCAGCTCGAGCCGCAGCAGCTCGCTGCCAACGGCCGACGACACTGCCAGCGAGGGCTGTGCACTGGTGCCTGCCGCAGACCGGGCATGATCGCGGACACCCGCGGCTTCGGCATCGCTCTCAGAGCTGGCCAGGCGAACGCGATCGCCGGCCGCATCATCGCCGAGCGCGGTGTCTTCGCCGTGCTGGTCGTCGTGCGACGCAACGTCGGCCAGGGGCTCGCGGTCGACGTATTTGGAAAACACCCAGCGAAACTCGCCGGCCGGTGGAGCAATCTTGCACCACGGTGAGTCCTCGGGGGACTCGGCGACCAATTCCACCTGCTCGCCCTTTTCCAGCCGCACTTGAATCACTTCGCGCACGTCGCTGAAGCTGCTGCCCACGCGGGCCACGACACGATCGGAATTAACCGTGGCCAGCGCATTGCCGTCGGCATCGAGGTGCCGCTTGGAGACCCAAGTGAAGCTCGTGCGCGGCGGGCGAATGGCCAGCCAACCACCGGGATCGTGACGATAGACTTCGACACGGGCACCGCGCGGCAATTTGTCGGTGGGATAGTAGTTGCGGCCCGGCCCGCTGCGGACGTACACGTCGTCGGTATTGACGTAGGCCGTGTAGGGAAAATCAGTCGCCGTGGCCGATCGCGCGAGGGCCAGCAAGAGCGCAGCCGCGCCAAGCCAGTGTCGCCACAGAAGTTTCGTGGTGCGACCGCTCATCTCCACCATCCGGCCGATCGTCGGCCGACGCATGCATGGACGCTCGTGGCGCAAGCGCGACGTGCCAGGATTGCGCGGACGCGGCTAACGGCGCCGCGCAATTCGCTTGCGGCTCGTTCGAAGTGAAAAAACGAGCGGTGGCTTGTAATGCAATCGCCGCCGCCGGACAAGGGCAGTTTGACGCCGCGGCGACGCGCACGGGGAGGGAGAGACCTGTGATCGGCTGACGGCGGCGCGGGCTGCTAGCTGTCCTGGTCGCGCAGCTTTTCCATCGTGACCACGTTGCCGCGCCCGCTGTATTCCACGCTGCTCATGAAGTTGCGCATGAGCATGATGCCGCGGCCGTTGGGGCAGTCGATGTGGTCCGAATCGGTGCAATCGGGCACCGACTTAGGGTTGAAGCCGGGGCCCTCGTCACTGACTTTAAACCACACTTTCTCCGGTGTGGATTTGCAGACGACGTGGACTTGCTTGGAGGCATCCAGGCGGTTGCCGTGCTTGATGGCGTTGACCACGGCCTCTTCCAGGGCCAGGCGGATGCCGAAAATGTCGCGCGAGCTCCAGCCTTCGGCGCCGATTTTCTCCAGCAACTCTTCCAGGATCCGATGGCCGGCGGCCAACTCGCTGGAGATGGTGCGATCGAATGTCCAGTGCACCTGGTTTTGTGGCATGGCTTACCGCGTTGTCAATCCGCCAGCGCTGCTGAATTGCCGCCTGTCTATCGGCCCGCGCCGCTGGCAGCTCAGCGGGGGCGATTTATCGTCCGCGAATTCCGCGGCACCCTTCGCGCGACGCTGAGCGCTGCGCGAGAGGGAGGTATTAAAAACTTGCCAGAGCGTCTGCTTCGTCGTCTTTGATGTCGAACAGTTTGTTGAGTTTGGTGATGGCAAAGACTTCGTAGATCTCAGGGCGGATGTTGCTGAGTTTGAGCTTACCGCCATGCGCTTTGACTTTTTTGTCCAGTGTGATGAGCTTGCCGAGCGCGGCACTGGACAGGAACTCGACCGAAGAAAAATTCAACAACAGGTGCTGGCGCTTCTCTTCTTCGATCAGCTGGAACAGCTCCTGGCCCAGTTCCTGGATATTGGCCTCGTCGAGAATCTTGCGGTCGACGAAGCGGACGACGCTCACGTCGCCGACTTCCGAGAGTTGCAAGCGCCGGTGAACGGCCATCAAACTGCTCCTGTTATAGGTCGCGCCCCGGGGATCTTATGACGCGCTCGAAGGGAGGCGTCTGTTTCGCGCTGGCGCCCTATACTGTAACCCATCGCGGCGCAATTGACCGCGCCAGGGCGTCACCGCCGTCGCCTCAATCACCCCAAAATATCCCGAGGCTACAAGCTTGTTATCTTAACTGTGCCGCAGGTAGTGTCAAGTTGAGCACGGCGCCGCGTGCATTTCTCCGCGCAATTTCCTGGCGCATTTTTATTCGGACACAACAACTCTGTCGCGCAACGCGCGCCGCAGGGGGTCGTCGTCGGCAGCGCAAAAGCCCGGATGGATATGCCGCCGCCATCCTTCAGCATACTCGAAGCGGCCGGACATGCGGCCCACTTCGCGCATCAATTCCTGCATCGTGTGCAGATACGAATCCATGCCCTGGCTGGTGTCGAGCCATTGTTTCTGGCTTTTGTGGCAGGCCAGCATCGTCGTTTTCTGCTCCATCACGCCGCTCACGTCAACGAACATGCCGGGCCGCACAGGATGGCCCAACGGATCGTGATTGCCGTGCGGCTGCGCGTGGTAGATCGTCACCGGCTGATCGACCGGCGGGCGTGGCGGCCGCGTGGGATAGTTCGGCATGCCGCGTGCGAACGCCGCCGTCACCGCCAGCCGGCAGGCATTCATGTGGTCTTCCATGTAGTCGCTGGGCGCGTGTACCAACAAAATTTCAGGCGCCACTTCGCGCATCACCGCGGCCAACTGAGTGAGCGTGGCGTGATCATAAAAAATCTCCAGGTCGTTCGTGAGGCTGGGGTGAAACTCCGCGCCGATGCTGTCGGCCGCTGCCAGGGCCTCGGCGGCGCGAATGCGGGCCGTTTCACTGGCGTTGGTCGCCGTCGATCCGCAACAGCCGTTGGCGATGTTCAGGTAGTGAATTTCGTAGCCGGCATCGCGCAACTGAATCAGCGTGCCGGCCATCACGAACTCGATGTCGTCCGGATGCGCCGCCACAGCAAACGCCCGCTTCTTCTTCGATGTCATAGGTTCGTTCGATTCTTCGTCTTGGCCTGGTGTCGGCGTGGTCAGTTCGTCTGCGTCGCCCCTGCGCGTCAATGCATCTCCGCCGCGCACACACCGATGCCGCTGCGCAAGAAATTGAATTGCACGTTGGGATGATCGGCCAACAGCGACATCGGCACGGCGCTGTCGGGCAGCCGTTTCGCGATCATCAGCGTGGTCAGGCGCTGTCCGAACGGATTGTCGTGATTGCCGGCGTGCCAGATCGAGACTTTTTCGGCCTTCCACGTTTCGAGCGGGCCGACGCTGAAGGCCTGCGTCGGCACGCCGGTCACCACGCCGCCGCCCGACGTGCGGGCATTCTGGATCAAAGTCATGGGATGCAACTCCACCACCCGCGTGCCCAGCCGGCGATACTCGGCCGGCGAGGGTGGCTGGTCTTGATAGTCGCCCGAGCGGCGCGGCGGGTCGTTGAAGGCCCAGTGCTTCACCTCGCCCTGTCCACCTTGCATCACCACGCAACGGGCCTCGTCAAAGCTGCGCGTGTATGTCTCCAGCGGCAGACCGGGAAAGTGCAGCTGGCTGTCCGGCATGCGCAGCTCCGGCCGGATGCGATCGAAACAGAGCTCGCGGTCGGCCCGCTCGAAGCTCAGCGGAAAATCCGCCGCCACCGGACGGCCGTCGACGGCCCATTCGTCCATGCCCCAAAAATGGCAATGCCGCAAGTTTAGATTCAGCTCGTTGACCAACCGGGCCACGAGGGGCAATTGCTCCGTGGGGCCAATGGGTCCGCAAATGCCGGCCGGCCGCTGGGCCGTGGCCTGCTGCCAGGACGTGATGTATTCCAGGGCCTCGGCCAGATAGAAGTCTGCCAGCGTATCGTAGAACTTGACGGCGAAACCTGGCCGCGACAGGCCCAACAGATCGTCCGCGGTGAGCCGCGCTGCGTCGTCGAGCAACTCGCGATCCAACGTTGTATAGTCCCACCAGTCCGGGGCCACTTTGCTCAACGGTCGCACGCAGATTTCTCCTGGCGGGATTGCGTTGCCGGTCGTCGCCGGCCGCTCACGCGGTCGGGTCGGCGGTCGGTTCACGTCGCCCGCCAGTCTAACAAATCGGGCACAGGCCGACAGAGTTGCAAGTTCGCCGGTGCCGCGGGAGCCCGCTTGCCGGCCGTGGCGCGAAACTCTTAGAATGCTTTGGCGGGACGGTCCACTGGAGCGGCCTCGATCTGGAAGAAGCGCCCGATTGCCGAGCCCCGCGATTCCTCAGTCCACTCACGGCGAACACACGCTTTTTCGAGCTCCCCAAGGAGGTAGCGATGGCTACGATGACCAAACCGGCCGCTGGGCCGCAAATCCGTCAGACGCAGTGTTTCATCGGCGGGCAATGGGTGCCGGCTGCCAGTGGCAAAACGTTCGAGACGGTCAATCCGGCGACCGAAGAAGTGATCGCCAGCGTGGCGGAAGGCGACGCGGCGGACATCGATCTCGCCGTGGAGGCCGCGCGCAACGCGTTCGAGCAAGGGCCGTGGTCGAAGATGGACGCGCGCGATCGCGGCCGCCTGATGTACAAGCTGGCCGATCTGATTGAAGACGAAGCGGCGGAACTGGCGGCCCTCGAAACGCTGGACAACGGCAAGCCGATTCGCGAGTCCAAGGCGGGCGACCTGCCGCTGACGATCGACTGCCTGCGGTACTACGCCGGCTGGGCCGACAAAATTCACGGCCAGACGATCCCCATCCGCGGCGACTTCTTTTGCTATACGCGGCGCGAGCCGGTGGGCGTGGTGGGCCAGATCATTCCCTGGAATTTCCCGATGCTGATGACGGCCTGGAAATGGGGTCCCGCCCTGGCCGCCGGCTGCACCGTTGTCATGAAACCGGCTGAACAGACGCCACTCACTTGTCTCCGTCTGGCACGGCTGGCCCAGAAGGCCGGCATTCCCGACGGCGTGATCAACGTGGTGCCCGGCTTCGGCCCCACGGCGGGTGCGGCGATCGTCAAGCATCCGGGCGTCGACAAGGTGGCCTTCACCGGCGAATACAAGACGGCGCAGATCATCATGAAGGACGCCAGCCAGACGCTGAAGCGGCTGACCTTCGAGCTGGGCGGCAAGAGCCCGAACATTATCTTTGCCGACGCCGATCTGGACGCCGCGGCCTTGGGCACGCACGTGGGCCTGTATCTGAACCAGGGCCAGTGCTGCTGCGCCGGCAGCCGCGTGTTCGTCGAAGAAAAGGTGCACGACAAGTTTGTCGACAAGCTGACGGCCATGAACAAGCAGCGCAAGGTGGGCGACCCGTTCGACCCGGCGACCGAGCAAGGCCCGCAGGTCGATAAAGCGCAGTTCGACAAGATCATGCACTACATCGAGCTGGGCAAGAAAGAAGGGGCGCAGTGCGTCACCGGCGGCACGCGCCACGGCGACCGCGGTTACTTCATCGAGCCCACGCTATTCACCGGCGCCAAGGACGAGATGTCGATTGCACGGGACGAGATCTTCGGCCCGGTGCTCTCGGTGTTCAAGTTCAAGGAGGTGGACGAAGTCGTCGACCGCGGCAACAAGACGTTTTATGGCCTGGCCGCCGCCGTCTGGACGCGCGACGTGGGCAAGGCCACCCGCCTGGCCACGAAGCTGCGGGCCGGCACCGTGTGGGTCAACTGCTACGACGTGTTCGACACGGCCGCGCCCTTCGGTGGTTTCAAAATGTCGGGCATGGGCCGCGAACTGGGCGAAGAGGGCCTGAAGCCGTATCTCGAGAACAAGACTGTTACGGTCAGCATGAAGTAGGACGGCTGAGCAACTGTTATTGGGATTGATTGCACCGCGCCGCACGAAAGCATCGTGTCGGCGCGGTTTTTTTTGCGCCGTCGGTACCGCGAGTTTGACGGCGCTTTCGCATCGGTCGTAAAATAAGCGGCACCTTCGGTCCATCCAGCGGAATATCGAGGCCGCTTCCGTGACACTGTGTTGTGCAATACGTCGGTTGTCCAGCACGCGATGGAGCGCGGCACTCAGCCTGGTCTGCATCTTCAGCACGCCGTGGACTGCTACGGCACAGGCCCAGCAGCGTCAGTGGGCCCTGTACGTGATGAAGCCCGACGGCAGCCAGGTGCGCCAATTGGTGCAGGCGCCGGGCTTCACCAATCACAACTATCCGCGCTGGTCGCGCGACGGCACGCGGGTGATGTTCGACGTATCAACTGGCAACCGCGCCAGCCACGCGCTATACGTCGTCAATGCGGATGGCTCAGGGCTCGCCCCCGTGGGCATCAATTCGCACGGCGATTGGTCGCCGGATGACAAGCAATTTGTCTGCGAGCGCTACGATGGCAACCGCACCGAAATCTTCGTGCAGAACGTCGACGGCGGCGACAGCACGACGATTGGCGTCGGCACCAGTCCGCGCTGGTCGCCCGACGGGAGCAAGCTGGCCTATGCGGCCGACAACAACGTTGTCATTGCCGATTTATTGAGCGGTGAAACGAAGACTCTGCTCGAAGAGCCGATGTTCGAAATCTTTGGCGGCTTTGCCTGGTTTCCTGATGGGCAGCGATTGGCGTTCGTCGTGCGGCCGCGGGGCGGCAAGCCGCGCGAGCTGTTGTTCGCCAGCGTCCACGACGACGGCCGCGCCCCGCGCAGGCGGTTGCAGAACGAGATGGGCGGCGGATTCTCCATCTCGCCCGACGGCAAACAGCTCGCCTTTGCGAACAACTACAAGCTGCACATCGTCGAAACCGACAGCGGCAAGGATCCGCGCCTCGTTCCCCAGCAGAAGAGCTTGAACAAGCATCCCGACTGGTCGCCCGACGGACAGTGGATTGTGTTTTGCAGCGATCGCGGGACGCCGTAAGCGCGAGTCGGCCAACGGCCGACACTCGCGATGTTGCGCGCTCGCCAGTTTGACAGCCTGCGCATGCGGCCCGTAAAATGCCTCGTTTCTGCCGGGCACGTCGGGCGTTCACTTCTCATGGCCAAAGCGACTTACAAGGATTCGGGCGTCGATCTGGCGGTCTATCGCCAGTCGATGGCCCGGCTGCCGCGGCTGTTGCACCGCACGTATTCGCCGCGCGTGATCCCCAACGACGGCGGCTTTGCCGGGCTGTTTCAGCTCGACTTCGCCAATGCCCTGTTTGCCCGCAAATATGCCGACCCGGTGCTCGTCTCCTGCACCGACGGCGTGGGCACGAAGCTGAAAGTGGCCACGCTGGCCGGCATTCACAACACCGTGGGCATTGACCTGGTGGCCATGAGCGTGAACGACGCCCTGTGCACCGGCGCAGAGCCGCTGTTCTTCCTTGACTATGTGGCCATGTCGCACGACGATCCGGAGCTACTGGAGCAGATCGTCGAGGGCGTTTCGGCCGGCTGCACCGAGGCCGACTGCGCACTGTTGGGCGGCGAGACGGCCATCATGCCCGACCTGTACGCGCGTGGCGACTACGACCTGGCCGGCTTTTGCGTCGGCGTGGCGGAACGGGCCAAGCTGATCGACGGCCGCGGGATCAGTCCGGACGACGTGGTCGTGGGCCTGGCCTCCAGCGGCCTGCACTCGAACGGCTATAGCCTCGTGCGAAAAATCGTGTTCGATATGGCCGGGCTCAAGCCGGGCGACGACGTGCCCGAGTTGGGACAGTCCGTCGCGCGGGCACTGCTCATGCCCACGCGGCTCTACGTGCGGCCGGTGCGGCAGGTGCTCAATTACTACACGGTCAAGAAAGTCGTCCACGGCATTGCCCACATCACGGGCGGCGGACTGCACGAAAATCTCGAGCGCATTCTGCCCGAGGGCATTCGCGCCGTGATCGAACGCGGCAGTTGGACGGCGCCGCCGGTGTTCGACTGGCTGGCGCGGCTGGGCAACGTCGAAGCGGACGAAATGGACCGCGTGTTCAACATGGGCATCGGCCTGGTGCTGGTAGTCAGCTCGTACTATGCCGAAGCCATTCGGCACCAGCTGGCCGATAGCGGCGTGGAAAGCTGGATCATCGGCCGCACGCTGGCCGGCGAGCGCGGCGTGGCGTGGGCGTGAGCCGCTTTTTGTGACGCGTTGCTTCGCCGCAAGCGGCCGTCGGACGCGGCGAAGGGGACAGTCCCATTTTTCTCCCCGACCATCCTGCGGATGGTGCCCGAGGGAAAAAATTGGGACAGTCCCCGTTTCTACGGCACTTGGGCCAGCGCCTTCGCGTCGGCCTTCGACGGCCCGGCCTTTTCAATCGCTTCGAGCACCTGCTGTTTGGTGACCAGGTCGCTGAGCACAATGGGCGCGTTCGGCTTGCCGGCGGGATAGAAGACGAGCTGTGGAATCGAATTGCGTTGGATTGATTCCAGAGCCTGTTTGATTTCGTCGGAGCCGTCGGTCCAGTCGGCCAGCATCGGCACGATGCGCTTCTCGTCGATCTGCTGTTTGACCGCCTCGGTCTCGATGGCCGTGGCCAGATTCACTTTGCAGGTGAGACACCACTCGGCCGTGAAGTCGACCAGCACGGTATGCCCCTCGGCGCTCAATCGCTTGGCCTCGGCCTGCGAAAAGTCTCGCCACGCAATGATGGACTCTTGCGGCGTGAGCCATTGGAACGCCGCCACGCCGACGACCGCGGCCACGGCAGCTCCCTGCGCCCAGGCCTTGAGCCGCTTGGGCAGCGGTTCGACAAACGACACGCGGCCAATCCACCAGCAGGCGGCCCACAGGCCGACCATCATGGCAAACGTGGGCACCAGGTAGTCGCGATCCATGAACGTGAACAGAAACACGATGGTTCCCAACAGCACGAAGCCCATGATGTGCTTGAAGGTCTCCATCCACGCGCCCGGCTTCGGCAAAAAGCGAATCAACGGCGGATACGCGCCGATCACCAGGTACGGAGCGGCCATGCCCAGTCCCATCGCCCCAAACACCAGGTAGGTCACCAGCGGCGGCTGACTGAGCATGAAACCGAATACGGGGCCGAGAAAGGGCCCGCTACAGGGCGTGGAGAGGACGGTGGCCAGCACGCCCTTCGAGATGGCGCCGACGGTGCCTTCTTGCGTGGCGAGCGTATTGGCGGTGCTCGAGCTGGCAAAGCCCGGAATGGGAATCTCCCAGACGCCCAAAAAGCTGAGTGCCATCACGAACACGACGGCGACCATGGCGATATTGAACGCGGTCGAGCTGAATTGCTGTCCCCAGCCGAGGTCCTGCTCGGTCAGGCCCAGTTTCGCGCCGCTGGCCAGCGTGGCCAACACCATGAACACGGCCATCACGCCGACCGAGTACCAAACGTTGAGCGCGAGAATCTGCTTGCGGCTGCGTCCGGCCTGTTCGGCAAACGAGAGGATCTTGAGCCCGATGACCGGCAGCACGCAGGGCATGAAGTTGAGCAGAAAGCCGCCGACAAATCCGGCCAGCAAGATCAGCGGCAGCGAAGCAAGCGGCGCGGGCCCTTCGGCGGTCGTAATGATCTCGTCAGCAGAGCCGTCTGGCGTCACTTCCGCGCGGCGCGTACCGTTATGCGTTTGCGCCAGTCGCGCGGCCTCGCCGTACTTCGCATCGCTGAAACCAAGCGGTGCGGCGCCGGCGACGCTTCCAGTCGCGGCAACCGTCAGCTTGCCGGAAAATCGCGCGCCGCGGGGTAGGTCGCAACTATCGCTCTGACAGACTTGAAAGCCGATCATGCCATCGATCGGATACTGGCCGGGCTTGGCGCCCGCCGGCACTTTGATCGTCGTGGTCCAGGAGACGCGGCCTTCGTAGTAACGCGGCGGCGGTTCGCCCGGCAGCAGCGCTTCGCCGACGATCGCCTGCTGGCTGGCAACGGCCCGCGAGAACGGCAAGCCCGAGGTGTTCTGCAACACGATCAACGTGGGCTTGTTGCCCAGCGCGCCGGCATCGGTTTCGGCAAGTTCGTAGATGTGCCAGCCTTCGGCCGGCGCAGCTTCGATAATCAACTTCGCGGTGCCGCCGGGGGCCACGGTTTGCGGCTCGATCCGTCCGGTCAGCGTCAGGTGTTGATGCGCATCGGACAGTACGGTCACGCTCGGCGCGGCGGCCGCAGGTGCCTGGGCCATTGCAGCGGCAAACGCAAACGGGTGCGGCTGCAGGCAGCTCACTTCGCTGCACGATTGAATCCGGGCCTGGCCGCTGATTTTGAGGCGCGCGGGATCCACCCCGGCGCGAATCTCGACGGGCGCCTGCCAGGTCACTTCGCCCTTGTACTGTTCGAAGACGGCGCCGTCTTTGCGAACCGTTTCGGCCGGCAACGTGGGCCGGAACTCGCCCAGCAGCCGATAGTCGGCTGACTCGTCGACCGAGATCGTCGTGGGCACCGCCTGGACCGGTTTCTGGGTCAGGGAGTAAATATGCCAGCCGGGCTGGACCTTGGCCGTCACGGAGAGGGTAGCGCGGCCGTTGGCGGCGGGGCGTGAAAAGCCGGCCGAGACGCCCACGATCGACTCCGGAGTCGCCTGGGAGCCGGTGGCCTGCCCTGCGAGCGGCTTGCCGGTGAGGATGTCATCGATCCGCGGTTGAGCCCAGGCCGCGTCCGTCGCCAGGGCAAGGGCTGCAATTGCCAGCCAAAAGCGGGTGCAAAACACTGCCAGCCGCATGCTTATATCCTTATCCGATAAGGCATTAAGGAATCGGCCGCCATTCTAGCTTGGGGCCAATGGCACGGTCAACGTCGTTTGGCGGGCGCTTTGCGGCTTGGGGGGACTCCAGGGACGGCCCTCCGTGACGACGCGTGCGTGGTGACCGCCCCCTGTACGCAATCCAGCGATTGCGGGTTCAAATCGCGCATAACCAGGCCCTACGCAAATAACCAGGTCCTACGCAAAGCTTATTCCACCGGAACCGCGGGAGAGCTGACCGAGCCGGGCGACAAACTCGTCGACACGTGCCAGCACTCCGGCCGGATCGTCGAACACACGTTCCTCCAGGTACAGCCATTCGAGCCACTGCAAACCGCCCATCAACACCGTGCTGCGATCGAACGCCGTGATCAGCCGCAGCTCGTCGTCGCTGAGCGGCCGCACGCGGGTGTACGCGGCCAGGCCACGATCCCAATCGGCAACCGCGTCGCCGGCCAGGCTGCCCAGGAGCCGGGCCACGTCAGCCGCGACATTTTCCGGCCGCATCGAGCCAAAATCCACGATCCCGCTCACCTCTTCGCCACGGTACAACACGTGTGCGTGCCAGATATCGCGGATGCAGGGCTGCAACGACACTTGCAGCGCGGAGGCCGATTCCAGCAGGTCGGACACCAGGGGCGCGGCGCTGGAAAACAAGTGGATCAGTTGCTGGCCCCGCGCCGCCAGTTCGGGCCAGGCTCCGTTGTGGCTGGCATTGCGCAAGGGTTCGATCCGGCCAGCCAACAAATCCCGCAATCGCTCTTGGCGCTCAACGATGCCGGGGGAAACAAGTGGGCCTGGTTCCGGCAGCGGAAACGTCGCCGCTGCGCAATGAAAACGGGCCAGCGCGACCAGTGCATTGGCCAGCCGCACCGGGCTGGGCCGCTGGCGATAGTCGGCGGCGCCGCTCAGCCAGCGCCCGAGCTCCCACAGATGCCCGTCAAAGAACACGTAGCCGTGATGGTGCTGTGTTTCCAGCGGCAGCGCGATTTCGTGAAAACCTTCTTGATCGACGTGCCAGAGCACCGCCTGGATGAACTCCAAGCGTTCGACGTCGGGATGGCCTGGGGGCCAGCGGCGCAGGCACAAGGGACCGCGCGGCGTATCGAGGCGCCACAGGCGCGCCCCGCTAAAGCCGCCCGTCTTGGCCAGCGCTGCGACGGCAGTGGGCCGGCAGTCGTGCGGATAGAGCCGCAAAACTCGCTCGATCTTGTCGTCAAATGCCATGGCCGAGGAAGCCTTGTCCGGGAGAGCGCGGAAAAAGGCGCACTGTCCCTATCTTCGGCATGTATAATACAGGCACATTCCCCACCCGCGAGGAAGCGGGACAAACGCCCCCAAAGCCCTGGCTTTTCTGCCGGGCCTCGCCTGTTTTCGTGCCGAGCGAGGCGCTCTTGGGAACTGGTTAGATTAGGATATATTTAACGCGGTTAATGGCTATTCGCCTGCGCATTCGCACCCGCCGCGCGGCCGCACCCACGTCTTTGGCCACCTTGAGACAGAGAGACAGAACCATGAATTGGCGCAACTGGCTGTTGGTTTTCGCGATTGCGGCCGTGGGCTTTCTCCAGGCGACCCACGCGGTGCTGGCGGAGGACGCCAAACCGGCCACGAGCGCTCCCGCCGCCACCACGGAAAAGAAGGACGAGAGCCCGGCCAACAAGCCCAGCAGCGCCCCGAAACTCCCCCCCTATGCCGAGGTGATCAAGGACCACGAGACGATCGACGGGCTGATCAAGCTACATCGCAAGGGCAATCGCCTGCTCGGCGAACTGACCTCGGCCCACATGAATCGCGACTTCATCGTGCTGATTTCCATCGCCAAGGGCATTGGCCGCGGCTCGCTGCTGGGCGGCATGAGCTGGGGCTTTGGCGACGACTGGATTTGGCAGTTTCGCAAGGCCGACGACCGGATCCACGTCGTGCGCCGCAACGTGCGCTTCACGGCCAAGAAGGGGGACCCGCAGGAGCGGGCCGTGGGTCTGGCGTTCACCGACAGCGTGCTGTTCAGCTTGCCGATCATCGCCGATGCCCCCGGCGGCCACGTGGTGGATCTGACCAGCATCTTCATGGGCGACTTGCCGCAGATCTCCACGGTGCTGCCCGGCTTCACGTTCGCCGAAAATCGCTCCACTTGGGCCACCGGTTTCCCCAAGGGCTTTCCCAACAATATCGAACTGGAAGTCGCCGCCACGTACGCTTCGAGCGGCCGCATGGACATCGACTCGCTGGCCGACAGCCGCGGCGCAACGATTCACGTGCACTACTCGATCAGCGCGTTGCCCGAGAGCGGCTACAAGCCGCGCCTGGCCGACGACCGCGTGGGCTATTTCCTGACCGTCGTAAAAGACTGGTCGTACAAGGGGGACGACGACCGCTTTGTGCGCTACATCAACCGGTGGGACTTGCAGAAAGCGGATCCCTCGGCCGCGCAATCGCCGCCGATGAAGCCCGTCACCTTCTGGTTGGAGAAGACCATTCCCTACGCCTATCGCAAGCCGATTCGCGAAGGCATTGAAGAATGGAACAAGGGTTTCGAAAAGGCCGGCTTTTTGAACGCCATTGAAGTGCGGCAGCAGCAAGACAAGGACGAGTGGGATCCGGAAGACATTCGCTACAACACGTTCCGCTGGATTACGGCGGCGGCCGGCTTTGCCATGGGGCCCTCGCGCGTTAATCCGAGCACCGGCCAGATCCTCGACGCCGACATCATTTTCGACGCGGACTTCCTGCAGTTCTGGAAGCAGGATTACGAGTCGTTTACAGCAGAGAGCGTGGCGGCCGTTACCGGCGGCCCGCTGGACCTGAAGAGTTATCAGGAACACCTGCGCAAGCACGGTCCGCACGACGCCCTGCACTGCCAGTTGCAGAACGGCTTGAATCGCCAGTTTGCGCTGGGCGCCACGCTGTTGGGCAGCCCTTCGGCCAAGCCGGCCGATCTCGAGCGGCTGATCATGCAGGGCCTGAAATGGGCCACCATGCACGAAGTGGGTCACACGTTGGGGCTGCGCCACAACTTCAAGGCCAGCACCATGCTCTCGATGGGCGAAATCAACGACGTGCAGAAAACGCGCGACGTGGGACTGATCGCCTCGGTAATGGACTATCACCCCGCCAACCTGATGCCCAAGAGTGCCACCCAAGGCGACTACTTCTCCACGACGATTGGCCCCTACGACAGCTGGGCCATCGAGTACGGCTATAAGCCTCTCAGCGGCGGCACCGAGGGCGAGGTCGCGGAGCTGAAGAAGATAGCGGCTCGCGGCGCTGAGCCGGGGCTGGCGTATGCCACCGACGAAGACACCATGGGCATCGCGCCGGATCCGCTGTCCAACGCCTATGACATGAGCAACGACCCGATCGCGTATGCCAAGCTGCGGGCGCAGTTCATCGCCGAGCAATGGCCCAAGATCGTCGAAGAGACGACCAAGGATGGCGAAGGTTATCAACGCGCGCGGCGGGCGATGGGCGTGCTGCTGGAGAGCCACGGCGAGGCGATGTATTTCGTCTCGCGCTTTGTCGGCGGCATGTACACGAGTCGGGCCCACAAGGGCGACCCGAACGCTCAGCCACCGTTGGTCGTGGTCGACGCCAAGAAGCAGCGCGAAGCGCTGGACGTGCTGGAAGAGCAGATCTTCAGCAGCAAGCCGTTTGAACTATCGCCCACGTTGTACGGCTATCTGGCCAGCTCGCGCTGGTCGCACTGGGGCGCGCAGATGTCACTGCGGTCCGATTTTCCCGTGCACGACGTGATCGGCATGTGGCAAGGCCGCGTGCTGGATAAGCTGCTCTCGCCGCTGACGCTCGACCGACTGCACGATGCCGAGTTGCACGTGGCAGCGGATCAAGACGCGCTGACCACGGCGGAATTGCTCGAACGGCTTACGCATTCGATCTTCTCCGAGGTCGAAAGCGTTCCGTCGGGCGAATTTTCGACGCGCAAGCCGGCCATCGACAGCTTGCGGCGCAACCTGCAGCGCGACTACTTGAAGCGTCTGTCAAACGTCGCCTTGGGCATCACCGGCGCGCCGCAGGATTGCCAGACGGTGGCGTTTATGGAGCTCAAGGGTTTGGAAGGCCGGATCAACGACGCGCTGGCCAAAAACACCAAGCTCGATGCCTATAGCAAGGCCCACTTGGAAGAGTCGGCCAGCCGCATCCACAAAGTGATCGACAGCCGGCTGACGTTTCAGAACCCTTGATCTCGCATAGGCGACCGGGATCCCATGAAACTCGTCGTCGCCGTCATTCAGCCGACGAAGCTCAGCGAAGTGCGCCAGGCGCTGGCCAAAATCGGCGTCACGCGGATGACGGTGTGCGACGCCCAGGGCTACGGCCGCCAGCGCGGCCAAACGCAGATCTACCGCGGCAACGAATACAAGACGAATCTGCTGCGCAAGATTGCTCTGGAGATCATGGTGAACGACGATTTCCTGGAGCGGACCGTCGAGACCCTGACCACGGTGGCCCGCACGGGCGCCGAGGGAGCCATTGGCGACGGCAAAATTTTCGTCATGCCGGCTGAAGAATCGATCGACATCAGCGGCGGGGTGCGCGGCCCGGGAGCCGTTTGAGCGGCCGGCAACAGCGTGTGAGACAGCCATGGCCGCCCTCGTACTGACCGCGGATCTCATGCTGCAATCGCAGCTCGCCGGAGCGGCGGCGCGGGCCCAAGCAACCGTCGCGCTGGCCGGCAATGCCGAGGCACTGTGCGCGCGGCTGGCGGAGAACTCTCTGAACCACAACGGCCAGGCTCGGCTTGTTGCGCTGGACCTGTCAGTCGGCGGATTGAATGTTGAGGAGCTCGTCACCCGCATTCGCGCCCTGGCGCCGGAGGCCACGATTCTGGCCTTTGGCCCGCACGTGCAGCACGAGCGTCTGGAAACGGCCAAAGCGGCCGGCTGCGACATGGTGATCTCACGGGGCAAATTCCATGCGGAGATGGACGCCTTGCTCGCCCGGTACGCAGCGGCCGCTGGCCCCTGATCGGGGCGAAACGTGAGGTGCCGAATGGCGCCGCCTGCGCGAATGGCGGGCACTCACGACGCCTCGCCCGCGGGCTTCTCCAGACCGTTGTCGTCGGCCGGCTCGGGCACGCCGTCGGCCCCGGTGCGCAGCGGCGGCAAGCCGTGCAGGTCGGCCTCCTCGGGCAGATAGACTTCGTCGAGCTCCGTGGCGTCGACCAGCCGCCGGAGCAGGAAGTAGATGGCCGTTGAGGCAACCCAGAAGTAGCTGAATATGTAAGCGAAGGCGAGCGTCTTCAGGCAGTTGCTCCAAAAGTGGATCAACTGCACGCCCCGATCAATGGACTCGCCCGCAACGCTCAAGGCTCTCACTTCGGTAATGCGCTCCGCTCCGCTGCCCCAGCTCACGCCCCAATCGCCCAGCAGGATGATCCACTCGGCAAACGTGAGGACAATGAACCAGCCGAGCACGCCCAGCACGGCCGCCAGCAGGGCATACCACAGGTACCTCAAAGGGCGTTGATAAACGTACGAGTAGCCGTGGCTCAAGGCACCGAACGCATCGGTCCCTTCGGTGCTGATGGCGGCCCACATGAGCGGCCAGGCAAAGAACAGCCCGATCAGCAGGAAGGCCATGATGAAACCACCCACGAGTACCAGCGGCCACAGCACGCCGGCAACCATCAGGCCGACTTCCGAGCGCATCAACAAGCCGACCAGCGCCAACAGCGCGGCGCCCATGAACGTGGCCAAAATGGGCATCAGCGGTGCGGCAAAATACGAACCCCAGTGCGGCCGCACAAAGCCAGCCACCTTTCGCCAGGAGAGCGTCTCCTGCCGGGCCAGGGAAACCGCGGCGATCCGCGTGATGGCGCCGCCAAAAAAGGCCCACACGGCCAGACTCCACAGCGCGCAGCACAACCAATAGGTCCACTGCGCCAGCGAAATGTCGGCCCGATAGACTTGTGCAAACGGCGTGCTGATTGCGGACCACGCTTTGACCAACGGGCTTTCGTGGCGCCAGACCTCGGGCGAGAGTAGATCGGCCGCCCGCATGCCAACCAGCGGCCGCTCCCATGGCCAGGGGCGATTCGCTTCAATCTGGGCGTTCAGCTCCTGGTGGCTCAGGTTATCCGGATCGTGGAACAACTCGCCGAGCAGTCGCCAGCCGGCCGCCGTGCCCACCAGGGCAATCGCGGCCAGCAGCAGCACTCGAAAGCTCAGGGCAATGCGCGGCGCGCCCAGCAGCTGCAGCACGGGAAACACTTCCGCCCAGGCGACCGAACGAACCGTATCGCGATCCTGCGTCATCAAAGTGCCCCCCGGCGCGCGAACAAATACCCAAACTGCCTCCGCCGGTGGCGATTATACGAATTCTCCAATCCGCCAAGAATAGCGGATCGGCAAAGTCTCCCACGAAATCGACGCCCAACGGCGGCCTGCGGAGCACGGCCTAATGGCGGCGTGAGGGAGCCGACGAGGGCTCAATTGTTGTGGGTGTCGTCGTCGTAGCTGCGCTGGGGATCGGCCTCGGCCTCTTCGCCATCGCGAAAAGGCAGCGCGATCTCCTCGTTCAACCAGCGCCCCAGATCGATTTGCCGGCAGCGCTGGCTGCAGAAGGGCATGGTCTTCGACGTGGTTGAGTCGAATATCGCGTGACAGGTGGGACAGGTTACCAGAGCCATGAGGGTGGCTGCTCTTGCCTTGCCGCCGCGCGGCTCTCAGGCATCTTTGGATTTCTTGCCGGACGATTTGCCGCCGGAGTCGCTCTTGGCCGGTGTCGACGCCTTCGATTCGCTCGCCTTGTCCGACTTGCTCTCGCTTTTCGATCCTTCGCCCTTGGCCCCGTCGCTCTTGGCGCTATCGGCACTGGCCGCCTTTTTATACGAGTCGCTGCGATAGTCGGTTTGATAAAAGCCCGATCCCTTGAACATCACCGCCGCGCCGGTGCCGAACAGCCGCCGCAGCTTCTGCTTCTTGCATTGCGGGCACTTGCGCAGCAGCGGATCGTTGATCGACTGGAAGTGCTCGAACTTGTGGCCGCAGGCGTCGCACTCGTAGTCGTAGGTGGGCATGAACGATGGTTCTCGTGAGTAACTCGCAGGATTTACGGCGGATGTGCCGCCAGGAGTTGCTCTGTTTAAGTTGATCCTATGCCGCGGCGGTCGACACGATTACCTGCGCCGGCCGCACCACGCGATCGTGCAGCGTGTAGCCTTCCTGCACCACCATCAGCACCGTATTCGGGGGATACTCCGCCGAGGGCTGCTGGGAAATCGCTTCGTGAAACGCCGGATCGAAGGGTTTGTGCAGCGCGTCGATTTGCCGGCAGTCGTGCCGCCCCAGCGCCGCCAGGAGCGACTGCGCAATCATCTTGACGCCTTCCAGCAAGCCGTTGCCGCCGGGCGTTTTCTCGGCCGCCGCGATGGCGCGGAACAGATTGTCGAGCACCGGCAACAGATCGCGCAATAACGGCGCCAAGGCGTAGCGGCGTTCGTCTTCGATCTCGCGGCGGGCGCGTTTGCGGTAGTTTTCCATTTCGGCGCTCGCGCGCAGCACGCGGTCGTGCGCGTCCTCCACCTCGGCGCGGAGCTTGGCGATCTCGTTTTCGCTGGCCTCCAGGGCCGCAGCGGCCGCCGTCAGATCACCCATTTCATCGCCCGCCGCGCTATGTGGCTGATCGGGCCGTTTCTGCTCGTCGAACATGCAACCACCTCCGCCGTCGAATATCAAACGCGCGCCATGCTGCAACGCGCCCTAGTGCTCGCCAAAAAAATCGCGCACCTTGTCGAAAAAACTTTTGCGATGCGGGCTGACTTCCACGTGTTCGTGCTCGGCCAATTGCCGCAACAACGCCTCTTGCTCGGCGCTGAGCGCCTTGGGGACTTCGATATTCACCTGCACTAGCAAATCGCCCACACCGCGCCCGCGCGGACTGGGCAATCCCTTGCCGCGCAGCTTGAAAACTTCGGCCGATTGTGTGCCCGGCGGCAGTTCCAGCTCGTGCGGGCCGGAGAGCGTGGGCACTTCGATCTTCGCGCCCAGCGCCGCCTGCGAATACGAAATCGGCACGCGCACGATCAGGTGCTGACCATCGCGTTGGAACAGCTCGTGCTCGCGCACGGTGATAAAACAGTAGCAATCGCCGCGCGGGCCGCCGTTGGGGCTGGGTTCGCCTTCGCCGGGCAATCGGAGCCGCATCTGGTCGTCGATGCCGGCAGGAATCTGCACCTCGCGTTTCACACGTTTGAGCACGAAGCCTGACGCCCGACAGCTTGGGCACGGATCTTTGATGATTGAGCCGGCCCCATGGCACGACGGGCAGGTCGTCTGCACGCGGAAGATGCCGGTGGTCTGCAAAATCTGCCCGCGGCCGCCGCAGTAGCTGCATTTGTTGCGGGCCGAGCCTGGTCGAGCGCCCGAGCCATCGCAATCGGCGCAGGTTTCGTGCCGCTGAAACTCGACCGCTACCGTGGCTCCACGCGCCGCCTGCATGAGATCCAGCGTCACGTCGCAGCGCACGTCGGCGCCCTTCGCCTGGCGGCGCCGGCCGCGGCCGAACAAGTCGCCGAACGCGCTGTCGCCAAAGATGTCGCCAAACGCGGCGAAGATATCGTTCACATCGCCAAAGCCGCGCGCCCCGCCCCCCTCGAAAGCCGCGTGACCGAAGCGATCGTAGCGCGCTCGCCGCTCGCCGTCGCCCAATACCTCGAAGGCCTCAGCGGCCTCCTTGAACAGAACCACGGCCTCTTCGTCACCGGGATTTTTGTCCGGGTGAAACTTGATTGCCAGCTTGCGATAAGCATCGGCAATCTGTTTGTCCGTGGCGGACCGCTTCACGCCGAGGACTTCGTAGTAATCGCGTTTACCGGCCATCGAGGGCATGATTTCGCGAGGAATGCGCTGGTTGCGAGGGGATTGGGAGGCGTGCGACGGCGGATAAGTTATGGCGGCGGCCCAACTCCGACGCGCACCAACCACCCGCTTCGTCTCACTTGGAATTATAGGTCGCCGGCCAAGGCGCGGATGCGCCAAATTGACGCCACGCCGCGCCGCAAACGGGCCACTCCAGTCGGCTGAAGTGGCCCGCGGCCTGGTGTCCAAAGTTGTGCGTAGCGACTGGCACGCCCTTAGCGAATGCTGCCTTCGACGCGCTGTCGGCCCTTGTCCTCTTTGTCGAGCGTGGTCACCAGGGCCTCGGTGGTGAGCATCAGTCCGGCAATGCTGGCGGCATTGCTCAGCGCGGTGCAAACCACTTTGGCGGGATCGATGATGCCGGCCTTGAGCATGTCGACGTACTTGCCGGCGTTGGCATCGTAACCGGTGTTGGTCGGCTTCTCGCTCACTTCGTCCACGACCACGGCGCCGTCGATGCCGCAGTTGTCGGCAATTTGACGCATCGGGGCCGACAGGCAGTGCAGCACGATGTCGACGCCGATCTTCTCGTCGCCCTTGGCCGAAGAACGCACGCTTTCCACCGCCTCGCGGCAGCGCACCAGAGCCACACCTCCGCCCGGCAGAATACCCTCTTCCACGGCCGCACGCGTGGCGTGCAGCGCGTCTTCGACGCGGGCCTTCTTCTGCTTCATGTCCGACTCGGAGGCGGCGCCCACCGAAATGATCGCCACGCCGCCGGTCAACTTGGCCAGGCGTTCCTGAAACTTTTCTTTGTCGTAGTCGCTGTCGGTGGCGTCGATCTGATTGCGAATCTGCTGGATGCGATTCTGGATCTCGGCCGGCTTGCCGGCGCCCTTGACGATGGTGGTCGATTCCTTGTCCACGGTGATTTGCTTGGCCCGGCCCAGGTGCTCGAGCGTGAGGTTTTCGAGCTTCAGGCCCAGGTCTTCGCTGATCAGCGTGCCGGCGGTCAACACGGCGAGGTCGCCGAGCATGGCCTTGCGACGGTCGCCAAAGCCCGGGGCCTTGACGGCGCAGACGTTCAGCACGCCGCGGAGCTTATTGACCACCAAGGTGGTCAACGCTTCGCCGTCGACGTCTTCGGCAATGATCAACAGCGGGCGGCTCGAGTGGGCCACCTTTTCCAACAACGGCACCAGCTCGCGCAGGTTGCTGATCTTCTTTTCGTGAATGAGAATCAGCGCGTCTTCGAGCTGGCAATCCATCTCGGCCGGGCGATTGATGAAGTACGGCGAGATGTAGCCCTTGTCGAACTGCATGCCCTCGACCAGCTCTTTCGTGGTCTCGGTGGTCTTGCCTTCTTCGACCGTAATGACGCCGTCTTTGCCGACTTTTTCCATCACGTCGGCCAGGAGCGAACCGATCTCGGGATCGTTATTGGCGCTGATGGCACCGACTTGCGCGATTTCTTCCTTGCTGGAAACCGGCTTGGCCAGGGAGCGCAGCTTTTCGATGGCCGCCTCGACGGCCTTCTCGATGCCGCGGCGCACGGCCATGGGATTGCTCCCGGCCGCGATATTGCGGGTGCCTTCTTTGAAGATCGCCCGGGCCAGCACGGTGGCGGTGGTGGTGCCGTCGCCGGCGATGTCGGAGGTCTTGGAGGCGACTTCGTTGACGAGCTTGGCGCCCATGTTCTCGAAGCGGTCTTCGAGCTCGACTTCCTTGCTCACCGTGACGCCGTCTTTGGTGACGGTGGGGCCGCCGAACGACTTGTCGATGATCACGTTCTTGCCCGTGGGGCCCATCGTGACCGCAACCGCGTCGGCCAGCTTCTCAACCCCGCGCAACATTTTGGCGCGGGCCGTATGTTCGAACATCAATTGTTTTGCCACGATGGCGGTCCTCGTCAATCGTTAATGTTTAAGTGAATTTGCGCCGGCCCGGTGAGGTGCGGCATGTTTGCAACGCGCGACTCCGAGTCGCTGTGCCGCCCGCCTAAGCGGCCCGCTAGATCAATTTCGCGAGAATATCACCCTCGCGCAGAATTTTGATATCCTTGCCGGAGACTTCGATATCGGTGCCGGAGTACTTGCCGTAGATCACGACATCGCCCACGCCCACCGACAGCTCGCCGCGCTTGCCGTTGTCGAGCAGCTTGCCCGGCCCGACGGAAATGACCTTGCCGCGCTGCGGCTTTTCTTTGGCCGTATCGGGCAGCACGATTCCGCCGGCCGTTTTCTCTTCCGCTTCCTGAGGCTCGACCACAACGCGGTCATCAAGCGGACGCAAGCGCACATTCGCCATGATTTGGTTTTCCTTTATCCAGAAGTTATTCGTTGTTGGTTTCTTGATTGCTGATTGCGAAGGAGAACATCCGGCGCAGCCGCGCCGACGCTCCGCACCGCTTACATCATGCCGCCCATGCCACCCATGCCGCCCATGCCTCCGCCCATACCACCCATGCCACCCATGCCACCCATGCCGTGGTCATGGTGATCGTGGTCGGCGGCCTCTTCTTCACTGGGCACTTCGGTGATCAGCGACTCGGTGGTCAGCAGCAATGCGGCTACGCTGGCGGCGTTGTGCAATGCCGTGCGGACGACTTTGGCCGGATCGATGATGCCGGCGGCCACCAGGTCGCAGTAGGTGTCGCGATCGGCGTCGTAGCCCTCGTTCTTGCCTTTCAGATGCCGCACGCGGTTGACGACCACTGCGCCGTCCAAGCCGGCGTTCTCGGCGATGGCCCGCAGCGGGTAATCGAGCACGTTCTTGATGATCTCGGCGCCGTGTTTTTCGTCGCCCTTGAGATCGAGCTTCGAGAGGCTGCCCTCGGCACGAAGCAGCGCCACGCCACCGCCGGGAACAATGCCTTCTTCCAGCGCGGCCTGCGTGGCCGCCTTGGCATCTTCGAGCAGTGCCTTGCGCTCCTTCATTTCGGTCTCGGTCGCGGCGCCGCAGTTGATCTGGGCCACGCCGCCGGCGATCTTGGCCAGGCGTTCTTGCAGCTTTTCGCGATCGTACTCGCTGTCAGTGACTTCAATCTCTTTGCGAATCTGATCGGCACGGCCGTCGATGGCATCTTTCTTGCCGGCACCGCCCACGATCGTGGTGTTCTCGGCGTCGACGGTGATTTTCTTGGCGCGGCCCAGGTCAGACAGTTTGACGCTGTCGAGCGAGATGCCGAGATCCTTGAAGATCGCGGTGCCGCCGGTGAGGATGGCCAGGTCGCCGAGCATGGCCTTGCGGCGGTCGCCGTAGCCAGGCGCTTTCACGGCACACACGTTGAGGATGCCGCGCATCTTGTTGACCACCAGCGTGGCCAATGCTTCGCCTTCAATATCCTCGGCGACGATCAACAGCGGCTTGTTGGCCTTGCTGACCGCTTCCAGAATCGGCACCAGGTTCTTGGCGCTGGAGATCTTTTCTTCGTATAGCAAGATCAGCGCGTTCTCCAACTCGCAGCGCTGATTTTCCTGGTCGGTGACGAAGTGCGGCGACAGATAACCGCGGTCGAACTGCATGCCTTCGACCACCTCGACGTAGGTTTCGTTTTGACGGCCCTCTTCGACCGTGATGACGCCGTCTTTGCCGACCTTCAAGAACGCTTCGGCCAACACACTGCCAATCGCCGGATCGTTGTTGCCGGCAATCGTGGCGACTTGCATGATTTCCTTCTTGCTCTTCTCGTCGATGGGCGTGGCCATCTTGGCAATTGCCGCGCTCACCGCCTCGGTGGCCTTGCTGATGCCGCGCGACAGGGCCATCGGATCGGCCCCCGCAGCGATCATCTTCAGGCCTTCCTTGAAGATGGCCTCGGCCAGCACGGTGGCGGTGGTGGTGCCATCGCCGGCCACATCGTTGGTCTTGCTGGCGGCCTCTTTGACGAGTTGGGCACCGAGATTTTCGTAGGGATCGTCGAGCTCGACGTTTTCGGCCACGGTCACGCCGTCCTTGGTGATCTTGGGCGAGCCCCAACCCTTGTCGAGCACGGCGTTGCGGCCGCGCGGGCCCAGCGTGCTGCTCACGGCCCGGGCCAGCTTGCTCACGCCAGCGGCCAGCGCCTTGCGTGCTTCCTCGTCGAAGACCATCTGCTTTGCCACGCGGGTATCCTCCTGGAGATGCTTGGAAGTTCACAGCCCGCCGCCGCCAGAGGTTTGGCAAAGCAGAACTGGGCCGCGCCTGGAATGTTCGGTTTCTGTGCGGTGAGTTTCGGAGTGCCGGAGTGTCGTGCGGCGGCAAGCCCGGCTACGCCACAATTGGCAGCCGCCCTCGAGCGCCGACCGCTACTTTAGCAACGCATGTGCCAAGCGGCACGATGTTGGCGCAAACCGCTGGTTTCAATTGACTTATGCCAGCAGACTGCACGAAGCCGTGCGGCAGGGCACGACCGCTATCCCGGGTCGATCGTGCCAATTTGGCAGCGGCAGGGAGGCGACGCCACGAACCTGGCGGCGTCACTACACTTCGCTCTGCATGAGCGCGTCCTGTGCTAAATGCCGGACACGAATGACAACGACCTCTTCGCTGGTCACAGTGAAGACCACGCGGTGTGTCGGTCGTCGTCCGATGCCAACATTCCTTTGACGAAGGCCGGTGGCAACCAGGTCAGACTCTGGGGCGATCGCGAATTGATCCGCCCTATCGGCGAGATCCAGAATCGCCAGGCGGATGCACTCGTACCAGCGATCCGCTTGCTCGGTCGATCGGTTTGAGCACCACCACGCGTACGCCGATTGAATGTCCACCTCCGCCGGTGCAGAAATTACCAGGCGGTACATCTAGGCCTCGGGCGCAAGTCCATGCCTCCTGCGAAACTCATCGTCAAACTCATGGAAGTCTCGCGCATGGCCCTGAGCAACTGCATCAAGGCCCTCCTGAATTGCCGCGCGCTCGTTTTGCTGCCAATCCAGACTGTCCAACGCTCTGCGAATGATATCCACCTCGGTATCTCCGGGATGGTGTGAGGCGTGTCGACGAATGCGCTCGCTTAAATCGTCGGGCAAGTTGATTTGAGTCATGATTGATCTCGCAGCTTATCGGCCGAGACATCGATATGAAACGAACGACGGACTTTTCGCCTGCCTCAAATCAGCCAAGAAGGACGTCGTATCAAAGTTTATCATGCGCTAAAAGTGGGGTCAAAAAAGCGCACATCCGCGGATGGACATACCTCACTGGACGGCGGACTATTTCCTCTCGTGAACCCACAGGTTCGCGACGCCGCCGAAGAAGTCCTCAAGCTGCCGTTCAATGCGCGCGCCAAGCTTTTCGGCCACGCGGGCCGAGGCCAGATTGTCGGGCCGGATGATGCTGCAGACCCGATCGACTCGCAGGTTGGCGTAGCACCAATCGATCGACGCGCGGCCCGCCTCACCGGCGATGCCTTCGCCGCGGCGGGAGGAGTCGACGACCCAACCGACTTCGAGCATCGGCCAGCCTTCAGGATACCACGGCCCGCTGCGGCCCAAGAGCGCGCCGGTCGCGCGGTCTTCAATGGCCAGCACCGTGTAGCCGCGCAACTCCCTGTGACCGATAAAAAGTGCGATCTGGCGCCAACTCTCGGCACGCGTCATCGGTTTGCCGTAGTTCAAGAAGCGCGCCACCTGCGGGTCGGCATTGACGCGCACCAGCTCCTCCAGATCGCCGGCCACAAACGGCCGCAATCGGAGGCGCGGTGTTTCAATCGTCAATGAGCGCTGTGCAGAGAACATGGAAGCTGATTTCCAGCAACACAGTGGGACAACCAGGATGTCCGCGTCTTCACGGTGTGAACTTTTCGCTGCCCGTTAACCGCAATGCAAAGCCGGCCAACAGATCGGCCGCACGGTCAATATCGTCAAGCGAGATCATCTCTACCGGCGTGTGCATGTAGCGATTGGGGATGCTGACCAGGCCCGTGGCCACGCCGGCGCGGCTGATCTGCATTGTATTGGCGTCGTTCGGCGTGGCGCGGCCGCTGGCGGCCAGTTGATAGGGCACGTCGCCGGCCGCCGCAGTTTCCAGGAGCTTCTCCACCACTATTGGGTTCATGTTTGGCCCACGAAAGATCACCGGGCCTTTGCCCAACGCGATGTCCCCTTCTTGCTTCTTTTCGATCGTGGGGCAATCAGTGGCATGCGTGACGTCGATGGCAATGCCCACGTGCGGATCCACAGAGAAGGTACTGGTCGTGGCGCCGCGCAGGCCGATTTCTTCCTGTACGGTGGACACGGCAAACAGCGCGCAGTTGAGCTTCTTCGTCGCCGTGCGGCGCAGCGCTTCGATGGCCACCCAAAGGCCTGTCTTGTTGTCCATGGCCGGTGAGCTGGCCAGGTTGTTGCGCATGGGAGTGAAGCCGAGCTGCACCGTAATGGGGTCGCCGACGCGCACCAGCTCGCTTGCCTCGGCCTTGTCGCGAGCGCCAATATCGAGCCACAAGTCTCGGAGCCTGGGCACCTGCTTGCGCTCATCTTCCGTGAGCAGGTGGATAGGCTTGCGACCGGCGATTGCAAACACGGGGCCCGCACTGGTCCACACCGTGAGTTTCTGGCCCACGAGTACGATGGGGTCCCAGCCGCCGATCGCTTGCACGTACACATAGCCGTCGCTATCGACGTGCTGCACGACGAAGCCGATCTGGTCACAATGGCCGGCCAGCATCACGCGCAACGGCGCCTGGGGATTGCGGGCCGCGATCACGTTGCCGTGCACGTCCGTGGTCACGGAGTCGGCAAAGCCGGCCACATATTCACGCACCAGTTTTTGAACCGGTTGCTCGTAGCCCGAGGGACTGGGAGTTTCGAGGAGTTGCTGGAGAAATTCGAGAGCGTCGGCATTCATGGAGTCACGCAGGAGCGAGTGCGAAATTGTCGGACGATGAGCCCAGACGTTGCTTGGCGGACGAGACTCGCCGCCACGCTGGGTCACTGCCACTTATGACAAACCCTGCGCAAAAGACAAGGGCCAGCGACTGTTCGAAGGCTGCGCGGCCAGGAGCCAAATGTGCGACGCACCAACGACAAGACCCACGATTGCTCGTGGGTCTCTTGTGATTCGGTTCAACGGCGTGGCCGCGGTCTAGCTACGGCGACGGCGGCGCCGAATGGCGGCCAGTGCCACGCCGATGGCGCCCGCTCCCAGCAAACACATGCTACTCGGCTCGGGCACGATCTGCGCGAAGCCGGTGAGTGCAGCGGTATCACCACCGCCAGTAAGGCTGAAACCGACAGTGGTTGAGAGCGTGGTCCACGGGCCGGCGGGACCCGGTTGTGGCCCGGCTGCATAGGGTCCATAGGCATAGAACGCGCCGGCAGGGCCCGGACCACCCGTGAAGGCCAAGCCCACGTCAACGCCCATGTTCGTCACGGGCGCGCCCACATCCGCAACCTGCAGTTCAAGGAATCCGTCTCCATCGACATCCGGCAACGTCGGTGTGATGGTCACACCGTTGCCTGTGAAGTCGGTCAACCCGCCAACGACTGAGGCATCGACCGTCGTCGCTCCCGGCCCCAGAATGATCGGCGTGGAAAAGAAAAATGCGAACATGCTCGGGGCGCCAAAGTCCGTAACCGCGAGGCCATACAAGATCGAAGGATCCGGATCGAGCACACCCGAGATCATGACGTGAAACTCACCGTCCACCGTCAAGTCGAAACCGGTGAAGTCCTGGATTTCTGGATCCCATTGGCCAATTCCATACAGATCCGA
Source organism: Pirellulales bacterium (assembly GCA_050250435.1). GTDB lineage: Bacteria > Planctomycetota > Planctomycetia > Pirellulales > PALSA-1355 > JBFWOR01. The sequence goes on from JBFWOR010000005.1 coordinate 129,779, forward strand.
ATTCGGATCTTGCCCAACAGGAATCGCCCATTCGTTGCCGTCGATCACCATGCCACCGCTAGCGCCGATGGCAACGCCCAGCGCGGGCGAAGCAGATATTGCAAAGACGATCGCACACATTGCCATCGTCGCAAGAATTAAGGGTGCATTTGGCGTGTAGATCCGGCGCATTAGCTCGACTCCTGGCATGCTAGCCCCAAAATTCGAAACTCCGCATAAGGCCTCTCCACGCCAATAGGATGCACGATGGCGCAAAGATTGGCAAGAGTTTACGCGAAAAATCTTCAAATTTTCCGCGTTGGGACCCCCGATCGACGGGCTCAATCGATGCCGGAAACCAGGGAAGCCTGGTAAGGCCGGAGTCAATAGCGGCCCTGCTACGCTCGCCGCGCCCTTCGGCACCGCACGCCAAAAAGGGCCGCTCCGACGAAGCCCAGGCCCGCCAGGGCCAGGCCGGTAGGCTCCGGAGTCACAAAGAAGCGGCTGGTGCCGCTGGCCGAGTCAAAGGCACTGAGCATGAAGTCGAACTGCGACTGAATGCTACTCACGGCCCCGACAATCGTTGTCATGCCGAGCGCCGGGAAGCGTTCGGAGCCGGTGGCGGAGCTGTCGGCGCCCGCCATGACCGGCGACACCAGGTTGGCAAACACTGTCGAGCCGTTGTAGACGGCCTGATAAGCGGCGGTGCCGGGAAACAGGCCGGATGCCGAGGCTCCGTTGCCATTGAGGTCGGTCACGGTGATCGCTGCCGTGGCAAAGGCCAAGGGATTGAAAATCGGATCGAAGGTGACCGTCGACGACGTAATGGTCATCTGGGTCGGTGCCGCACCGGCTGTGACAAAAAAGCCCAGCGAAACGCCCGGATCACCGTCCAGCTCCACGCCAAAGGCATGAATCGTGGCCAGCAGCAAGCCGGGGTCCGACTCGCTATAGATTTGCACCGGCGCGGACAACGCCCACTGGTAATAGTCGAGGTGCTGCGGCAAATCGATCTGATAATTGCCGCTGTCGCTGCCGGACGTGAATCCGATACTTACCGAGCCGATGAAATCAGCTCGAGCAGGGGCAGAAGTGCCGAACAAAATCCCCGCCAACGCCAGCCCGCACAAGCCGATAGCGCTTGCGCGTGTTGCGCCCATGATGTTGCCACGCATTAGCTTCTCCGTTCCGACGCCGACTCTTCAGCCGTCAAAGATGCAGAACAAGGTGGTCACGCCAAACGTTACGGAGCCCATACCAGTAGGCTGGATGGCGGCCGCCTCGAGCCCGCTCCACGCATCCCACTCGGTATGATGCATATACCCGTAACATTCACACTAGTTGCATCTTTCCCATTTTCAATATCCCACCTATGGTTAAGCATCGCCTCCGCAGGAGCAGGCGAAAAACCTAGAGGAATTCACACTCCAGGGCCGTTTGAGGCGGCAATTGGGCCGGCCGTGCCGGCCGTCCGGCACTGGGTGGGGCCAAGGGCTGTCGGACCCGCGCCCCGGCAACCATTACGAGCTTCGAGATGCCGGAGAGTTTTTGCGAGTCGCTCGCCAGATTGCACCCAACGAAGCTGCGACAAGCGAGGCAATGAAAATCGTCAGCGCGGAGCCCGTTGTGTGTCGCTCCGCGTGCGTGTGGGAGAACCTTGACGCCTTTCGCGCCATCGACCTAGGATGAGCGATTCCCTTCGATTCCAAGTGCGTGACATGTCTGCCACCTCCACCACCAAAGTTGCCATTGTCGGGCTAGGAACGGTGGGCACCGGCGTGGCCCGGTTGCTCCTGGAACACGGCGATCGTATTGCGCGCCATGCCGGCCGCAAATTGGAACTAGCGCACGTGGTGGTCAGCGACTTGCACAAGCAGCGCGACGTGCAGCTTCCGCCGGGCATGGTGTCGACTGATCTGGCGCGCGTCACCGGCGACAAGTCAATCACCGCCGTGGCGCATCTGGTGGGCGGACTCGAGCCGGCCCGGACCATCATGCTCGAGCTGCTGGCGGCGGGCAAAGACGTGGTCACGGCCAACAAGGCGCTCTTGGCGGCGCATGGGCCCGAGTTGTTCGATCGGGCCCGCGAACTGGGCCGGTCCATCGCCTTCGAGGCGTCGGTGGCGGGCGGCGTGCCGATCATCTCCAACATCAGCCAATGTCTGTCAGCCAATCAAATCCAATCGCTGCACGCCATTCTCAACGGCACCAGCAACTTCATCTTGACGGAGATGGAGGCCCACGGCGCCGCGTATACCGACGCCGTGCGCGAGGCCCAGCGGCGAGGTTATGCCGAGGCCGATCCGACGATGGACGTGGACGGCAGCGATGCGGCCCAGAAGCTGGCCATCCTGGCCCACCTGGCGTTCGGCGCGCGGGTGGACTGGAGCGAAATCCCGCTGCAGGGGATCGACACGTTGGATCTGGCCGATATGCGCTATGCCAAAGAGCTGGGCTATCGGATCAAGCTGTTGGCCGTGGCCGAGCTGACGGCGCAAGGCGTGGAATTGCACGTTTCGCCCACGCTGGTGCGGCTGGGCAGCCCGCTGGCTGAGGTGCGTGGGGCCTACAACGCGTTGAGCGTCGTCGGCGACGCCGTGGGCCGAGTGTTCTTTTCCGGGCTGGGCGCGGGCCAGATGCCGACGGCATCGGCCGTGGTGGCCGATCTGATCGACACCGTCGTGGGCCGCGCAGAGATTACGTTTCGCACCTTGGAATGGTGGTCGGAGTCGGCCACGCGCGTGGCCGCCGCTGACTATGCCAACGTGGCGGGGCGCTACTACCTGCGATTCAGCGTGGCTGATCAGCCCAGTGTGTTGGCGGAAATTGCCGGCGCGTTGGGGCGACAAAACATTTCGATTGCGTCGGTCATTCAACATGAGCCGCCGGACGAACAGCAGGCCGTTGTCCCGTTGGTCATCATGACTCACAATACGACCGAGGGCGCGATTGGCCGTGCCCTGCGGGCGATTGATCAAATGCCGTTTTTGCAAGGCCGCAGCGTACGAATGCGCGTGCGCGACTCTTGACGCCGTCAGCGCGCGGCGACCTGGTTGCGGAGCTCGGCCGAAACACTATGAAATACGCGATCGTCATTCCCGACGGCTGTGCCGACGAGCCGCAACCGTCGCTGGGCGGCAAGACGCCGCTGGCCGCGGCCGACTTGCCGGCCATGAACGCGATTGCGGTCGCGGGCGTGGTGGGACGCGCCCATCACGTGCCCGCCCACTTGCCCGCCGGTTCCGACGTGGCCAACCTGAGCCTGCTGGGCTACGACCCGAACAAGTACTTCACCGGCCGCGCGCCGCTGGAAGCCGCGGCCCAGGGCATTCACTTGGGCCCGCGCGATTGCGCCATCCGCTGCAATCTGGTCACCATCCAGGATCAGCAGATGCGCGATTTCACGGCCGGGCACATTTCGACGGCCGAGGCCGGCGAGCTGCTGGCGGCCCTGCCCGACCACTTGGGCGAGGCCCGGCTGGAATTCGTGCCCGGGGTCAGTTACCGCAATCTGTTGATCTACCGAGGTGACAAGCCGGCGCCGCCCTTCACCACGGACACGCGGGCCACGCCGCCGCACGACCTGACTGACAAGTCGGTGCTCGACGATTATCCGCGCGGTCCGGGCAGCGACCTGTTGACCCAATTGATGAGCGACAGCGTGGCGCTGTTTGCCAAACACCCGGTCAATGTGCGGCGCCGCGCGCAAGGCTTACTGCCGGCCACGAACATCTGGCTGTGGGGCCAGGGAGGCGCGCCGGCCGTCACGCCCTTTGCCGAATTGTATGGCAAACAAGGGGCGATGATCACGGCCGTCGATTTGCTGCGCGGCCTGGCGGCGCTGATCGGCTGGCGGCGGATCGACGTGGCCGGAGCGACCGGTTATCTCGACACCGACTATGCGGCCAAGGGGCGTGCCGCCGTGGCCGCCATCGACGAGACCGACATCGTGTGCGTGCACGTCGAGGCGCCCGACGAGGCCTCGCATGAAGGCAGGGTCGACGAGAAGATCAAGGCACTGGAACGAATCGACCGGCATATCGTCGCGCCCTTGCACCGCGCCCTGTCCGAGCGCGGCGAATATCGCATCCTGGTAACTCCCGATCATCCGACGCCGCTGCGCACCAAAACGCACAGTCACGGCGCCGTGCCCTTCGCCATGGCCGGAACGGGCCTTTCGAGCGATGCCTGTCAGACTTACGATGAAGCCACCGCGGCCGGTTCGGGCCTGGCGTTCGACGAGGGCTGGCAGCTGATGCGGTATTTCCTCGGTTAGATCCTCGCCGCAATGGTCGCAGGCTGGCGTACGCTTGCTTTTCTAATCCCAATTCTTTAGCCCCTAGCGCCTGTTCATGTCCCTGATCGTGCAGAAATTTGGCGGCACCAGTGTTGCCGACAGCCAGAAGATTCTTGCGGCCGCGCGCAAAGCCGTGCGCGCCCAGCAGGAAGGCAACCAGGTGGTGATGGTGGTCAGTGCCATGGGGCACAACACGGATCTGCTGGTGGACCTGGCCCGACAGATTACCGATCAGCCGCACGCGCGCGAAATGGACATGCTGCTGTCGACCGGCGAACAAGTGAGCGTCGCGCTGATGGCGATGGCCATCCATTCGCTGGGACACGAAGCGATCAGCCTGACCGGCGCGCAAATCGGCATCAAAACCGACAGCACGCACACCAAAGCCCGCATCCAATCGATCAGCACCGAGCGAATGCGCGCGGCGCTAGCCCAGGGCAAGATTGTGATTGCCGCCGGTTTTCAGGGCATCGACGAGGACTTCAACATTACCACGCTGGGCCGCGGCGGCAGCGACACCACGGCGGTGGCGCTGGCGGCCGTGCTGCAAGCCGACGCGTGCGAGATCTACACCGACGTCGACGGTGTGTACACCACCGATCCCCGCGTGCTGCCCCAGGCCCGGCACATCTCCCGCGTCAGCTACGACGAGATGCTGGAGCTGGCCAGCCTGGGCGCCGGCGTGATGCACAATCGCTCCATCGAGTTTGCCAAAAAGTTCTCCGTACCGATCCACGTGCGCACGAGCTTTAGCGACGTGCCGGGCACCATTATCAGCTCCCTGCCCGAAGCGCTGGAGCAGCCGGTGGGCGGCGCGGCCCTGGCCAAAGACGAAGCGCGGGTCACCATCATCGGCGTGCCGGACAAGCCGGGCACAAGCCTGGCGATCTTCTCGAAAATTGCCGCCAAGGCCATCTCGGTGGACATGATCGTGCAGAACGTGGGCACTGCTGGACTGGCGGACATCTCGTTCACCGTGCCGGGCGACGAGTTGCCCGCCACGCTCAAAGCAACCGAGGCCGCGGCGGCCGAGCTGGGGGCCGAGGGAGTCGACCACGGCAACGACGTGGCAAAGGTCTCCGTCGTGGGACTCGGCATGGCGCGGCAAACCGGCGTGGCGCGACGCATGTTCCGCGCATTGGCCGATGCCGGGGTGAACATCCTGATGATCACCACCAGCGAAATCAAGATTTCGGTCCTGGTGGAGCGGGCGCAAGGCGCGTTGGCGCTCAAGGCGGTGCACCAGGCTTTCGGCCTGGACAAAGAGCCCACGGGAGCCGAGCGTGGCGAAACGCATCTGACCGCCGCGGCGCATCGCGACAGCGACGCGGTGGCGGTGGTCTCCAGGCTGCAAAAGATGGAAGAGCTCTCGATCGACGACATCGCGCTCGATGCATCGCAGGCCCGCCTCACGATCAGCGGCATTGCCGATCGGCCGGGAATTGCCGCGGCAATTTTCGATGCCGTGGCCGACGGCGGAATTTTTGTCGACATGATCGTGCAAAGCTACGGGCGCCAGGGCAAAGCGAAGCTCAGCTTCACCGTGCCGCGTTCGCAGTTTGATGAGTGCCTGGCGCTAGTGCATTCGCTGGCCGCGCGCACGCAATGCGGCCCCATCTCCGGCAGCGGGCACGTGGCCAAGCTGTCGATCTCCGGTATCGGCATGCGCAGCCACACCGAAGTGGCCATTCGCACGTTCCAATGCCTGGCCGAAGCGGGCATCAACGTGGACATGATCAACACGAGCGAAGTACGGCTGAACGTCGTCGTCGACGGGCAGCAGGGCCAGCAGGCGCTGGCGGCCCTTGAGCACGTTTTTGCCGCGGCGCGGCAATAGCGGGCGTGCCGCCTGCGTTTCGTCCGGTGACAGCGGCGTCTCGCCAGTGTGAGAGCCAAACGAGTTCGGTCGCCCGCGTCAGAACCCGCCCAAGATCAGGCCGACGCCGCCGTATGGCGAGACGTACATGCCCATGTCGGGTCCCGTTTTGACGTTCTCAAACGGCCGCTCGAACGACGGCGAGCGGTAGGGCGAGGAGTAGCCACCGGTTTGCACCGAATGGTCGCGGATGTAGGCCTCTTCGGCCAGCTTGGTGTTCTGGGCCCACGGATTGGGCGCCGAGTCCCGCAACTGCTGCACCTGTGCCTGTTGCTGTTGTGCCGCGGCGCGGCGCCCTTCGATGGCCGCGATTTGCTGCTCCAATTGCGGAGCGGTCATCGTGGCCAGGTTTGGCATCTTGCCGACTACTTCGGCCCGCTTTTTGTCCGAAAGGATCGACAGGTATTGCGCCACCCAGGCCCGCGCGTCCTGCGCCTGGGGCGTCTCGAGCACTTTGAACTTGGCGTCCATGTCGTCGAGCATGAAACCCAATTCTTCAGCCGACAAGCGTTTCACCTTGGCCGAGAAGTCGGCCTTGATGCGGGCCACCTGCTCGGGCGTGTAGATCCGCTGCGAGCCCAGCCATTCATTCAATTCGAACATGGCGCGGCGCCAGCGCTGGCTGGACAAGATTTCTGATTTGCGGGCGGCATCGTCCACGGCCGCCGCCGGATGAACACCCGTTGCGGGCGTGGCAGCCGCTTTGGCGCTCGGCGGTGCTGCCGCGCGCTGAGCGGGTTGCGCGGTGGCGCGCGGTGCCGGTTGCTGCTGTGCCAGGGCGACACGCTCCCCTTCCGCCCACGCCCAAAGCAGCGCCGCAGACACCAGGCAGAGCCCAATCACCGTTCGCATGTTTTGCACTCCCCACAAGTCGAGGGCCGGCCGGACGCGTTTGACACAACTGGGCCGCATTCAACGTTGGGCCGCATTCATCGGCGCGCCGCATTGCAGCCGCAGCCGGCGCGCCACTTAATTCTAGCACGCGCCAGCGGCTATTTTTCGCTCGGGCGACGGCTGAACTCGATCCTGGCCTCCTGGCCGGGCTCGCCGGCGGCGTTGGTGCCGCTCGATTTCCATGTGAAGCGATCTGGCCCGTCACGTCGCACGCTGCCGATGGCGGTCACCTGCTGCCCATCAGGCAAAACGTTGCTCGCGCGAATTACCCAATCGTCGCCTTCGCGCGTCCAAAAGGCTTCGCCATAGCCACCGTCAGAATCGAAGATCCAGGATTTGATTTGCTGCCGAACCGGGTCCCAGCCGATGCGTTGCGACACGCGAAACAGCACATCGCCGCCGCGCACCACTTTCAGGTCGCGGAGCAGGAACGTCTCGGTAGCGTTCCATTGGACGGACATTTCCATGGTGGTGTCCCCGCTCTTGCCCGACCAATCGCCCAGCAGCCAGGCCAGGTCGGCCAGCTTGGCGGGCCGGCGCTCGACGTGCAGCGGCGCTTCGCGCAAGCTGGTCAGCCGCCAGGTGCCATCGCGCTTGACCCACACGGCGGAAAACCGGCCGCGCGAGAGCTCGGCGCCGGGGCGCGCAACTTCCGAGGTGCCGTCTTCGATCGCCACGTCATCGGTCACAAAGCGCACGCGGTTTTCGACCAGTTTCACTTGGGGCCGCTCACCCTGACCGGCGGACTGCGCCGCCTCGGCAAGTAGCTCGCTCGCGGGGCGCACGTTGCCGTGCTCATCGATGAAGTCGCCGTCCGGCATCCAGAACGAGGCCAGCTGTTTGGTATCGCCCCGATCGAGCGCAGCCACGTAGCCTTTGGCCGCCGCTTCGATGGCTTGGCGGTCTTCGGCATGATCGGTGCCCTGGGCGGAAGCGCGCGCAGCGAGCAACAAAGCCCAACTGATCAGGAACGCTCCGCCTACAAAAGCGTTACGAAGCCGCATGCGAATCTCCTGGTTGAACGGAAACACGGTCCCTCGCGTCGCTGCGACGGCGGACCGTTGGTGGGGCCCATGCCTGGGGCCCAACACGGGGGCGACCTATTGTTCGCCCAGCACGTCGTTGAGCACTTCCTCGGAAACGTAGATCGGCAGCACCGGATCGCACGTGACGGCCACGGCAATCGCGTCGGACGGCCGGGCATCGATCTCGATCAGCTCTCCTTCGTGTCGCACGCGCAGCTTGGCATAGTACGTGTGCTCGCGCAATTCGCTGATCACCACATCCTGCAACTCAGCCCCCAGCTGCTCCACCACGCTGACCAGCAGATCGTGCGTGAGCGGCCGGGGCGAGCGGGCCTGCTTCACGCGGCGATCGATACTCGTGGCTTCGAACAGACCAATCAAAATAGGAAATGTCCGTTCACCATCGACTTCCTTCAGATAGATGACCTGCTGGTCATTGATCTCGCTGATGATGATCCTGGATAACTCCATGTGGACCGGCATGACGGGCCCCCTGGGTTTGTTCCGGTCGATTTTTTTGCGCGAATCGTGCTGCGATGTGACCGCGCGGTGCCGCGCACGCCCGATTATAGAGGCTTGCAACGCACGAGGGCTAGAGCCGGCGAAAATTTGCCAAAGCGCCGCGACAGGGGACGCCAAGCGGTTGACCGTGGTGACTATTTACGCGTCGCGCGGAGCGCCACGAGTGCCGTTTCCGTGGCCGTTAACAACTCCTTCAGCTGGGCGAGTGCCGCACGCTCCTTATCGATGACCGCCGCCGGGGCGCGCTCGACGAAACTGGCATTGCCCAGTTGACGCTCTTTGCCGGCAATGCGTTCCTGAAGCTGAGCCAACTCCTTGGTTTTGCGCGCCATCTCGGCCTCGACGTCGACAAATTCCGCCAGGTCGACGAACAGCTCGGCGCCGCCAACAATCTCGCTCGCACCCGTGGCAGGCGGCTGTACGTCCGGGCCCCAGGCCGTGGCTTCGGCTCCCGCCATCGTTGCGAAATACGGCGTCATGGGACGCAACAGCGCGGTCACGTCCGCCGCACACCGGACGCTGAAGCGCAACGTGCTCTTGGGCGGAATGTTTTGCCGGCTGCGCACCTCGCGCAGCGCCTTGAGCAATTCCTGAAAGCGCGCAAAGCGGGCTTCGATCTCCGTATCCTGCCGTTCCAGGTCCGGCTCCGGCCAGGGAGCAATCATCACGCTCTCGGCAGCCGTCGCAGGGGCGCCCAAGCCGCGCCGCGGCGCCGCCTGACCCAACAGTTGCCATACCTCCTCAGTGATGAACGGCACCAAAGGGTGCAGCAAGCGCAGCAGCACGTCGAGCGTGGCCGCCAGCACGCGCTGCGCCGTCGGCCGCGCCTGCGCATCTTGCAGCCGCGATTTCACCATCTCCACGTAGAAGCTGCAGAACTCGTTCCAGGCGAAGTCATACAGCGCACGGGCCGCGTCGCCATAGCGATACTCGTCGAGCGCCGTCGTGGTTTGCTCGGTCACGGTGGCCAGACGGCTCAGAATCCAGCGATCTTCCACGGCCAACTCCGCGTCGTCGACCGGCGCCGGCTCATAGCCTTCAAGGTTCAACAGTGCAAAGCGCGAGGCGTTCCACAGCTTGTTGCAGAAATTGCGGCCCAGCTCAAACCGCTCGCTGACCACAGCGCCGCGCGGCAGAGCCAAATCCTCGGGCTTTGTCGACCATTGGGTGGAAAACGCCTGGTGGCACTGGGGGCATTCGATGCGCGGCAGCACGCGGTTCTTCTTGGTCTGTTCCAAATGCGCATGGCAGTGCGGGCACTCGAACTCCACCGGCATCCGCACGTCCTGCGTCTCGGTGGTCAAGTAGGCCAGGCTGAAGCGCAAGGAATCGGCACCGACGCTTTCGATCACGTCGAGCGGATCGACACCGTTGCCCTTCGACTTCGACATGCCTTCGCCGTAGCCGTCGAGGATCTTGGGGTGGATGTAGACGTCGCGAAAGGGCACTTCGCCCACGTTGAACAGACCGGTCAAAACCATCCGCGCGACCCACAGCGTGATGATGTCGCGGTTGGTGACCAGCGTGCTGGTGGGATAGTAGTAGCGCAGCTCCGGCGTGTCATCCGGCCAGCCGAGCGTCGAGTGCGGCCACAACGCCGAGCTGAACCAGGTGTCGAGCACGTCGACTTCGCGCGTGATGCGGTGGCCGGGGATGGCGTCTTCGGCCAGATCGACTTCTTGCGCGCAGATGAGCCATTGGTCGTGTTCGCCGTCGCGCTGCCAAACGACGTCGTTGCGGCCGGCAAACGCGCGGCGCAAATCGTCTTCGCTGGCCGTGGGCGCGTACCAGATAGGAATCTGATGGCCCCACCAGAGCTGCCGGCTGACCGGCCAATCGCGCTTTTCGCTCAGCCAATCGAGATAGCCCCGGGCGTAACGCGGCGGCACGATCTTGACGCGGCCGTCGGTCACGGCGTCCATCGCGCTTTGCGCGAGCGTTTCCATTTTGACGAACCACTGGTCCGCCAAATACGGCTCGATGGGCGTCTTCGAGCGATCGGAATGCGCCAGATCGATCTCGCGATCTTCGATCTGCTCGACCAGACCCTGAGCTTCCAAGTCGGCCACGACGCGCTGCCGGGCGGGTATGATCTTCAGTCCCTGGTAGGCGCCGGCGTTTTCGTTGAGCGTGCCGTTGGGATTCAAGATGTTGATCAGCGGCAAGTGCTGCCGGCGGGCGACGTCGTAGTCGTTGGGATCGTGGGCGGGCGTAATCTTGACGCAGCCGCTGCCCAGCTCAGGCCTGGCCCATACGTCGGCCACGAGCGGGATCTCGCGGTTCACCAACGGCAGCCGCACCTTGCGGCCGGCGCGCGCCATATCGCGCAGTTGTTCCAGTCGGGGTAGCAGATTGTCGCGGCGGGCCGCAAGATCGGCCCGCTGGGCCTCGAGCGCGGTTTTCTCTTTTTCCGGCGCGGCAGCGATTTTTTGCGCCAGCTCCGCAGCGGCCTTGTCGAGCGCGGCGGCCGGGTCGGGGTGCACCGCCACGGCCGTATCGCCCAGCATGGTCTCCGGGCGCGTGGTGGCGATGCTGACGAACTGCGGCTCGCCCGGCGCGGGATCGATGATCGGATAGCGCAGGTGCCAGAAGTGTCCGGCGACGGCCTCGTGCGTCACTTCGTCGTCGCTGACGGCGGTTTGCAGGTGCGTATCCCAATTGACCAGCCGCTTGCCGCGGTAGATCAAGCGCTCCTGGAACAGGCCAAAGAAGGTGTGTCGCACGGCCCGAGCACAGGTTTCGTCGAGCGTGAAGCGCGTGCGCTGCCAGTCGCAGCTACAGCCCAGCTGGGCGAGCTGGCCCAGGATGCGCGCCTCGTATTCGTTCTTCCAGGCCCAGATGCGCTCGACCAAAGCCTGGCGGCCGAGATCGTGCCGCGTGCGTTTCTCTTCTTCGAAGAGCCGCCGCTCGACAATGGCCTGCGTGGCGATGCCGGCATGGTCGGTGCCGGGCATCCACAGGGCGTTGTAACCCTGCATGCGCCGCCAGCGAATCAGAATATCCTGCAGCGTGTTGTTGAGCGCGTGGCCGAGGTGCAGCGCACCGGTGACGTTCGGCGGCGGAATGACGATCGTGTAGGGCTGCCGATCGGGATCGGGCTCGCTGTGAAAGTAGCCGCGCTCCTGCCAGAACGGATACCAGCGGTTCTGCGCCGCTTCGTGATCGTACTGCTTGGGAAGCTCGTGAGTGGCCAAGGGGGTGGTCATACGGTTTTCGAATCGGGCTGGAGGCGATGGCGCCATGCCACGGACGCGTCCGGCTGCGTCGTCGCCTGGCTTGCGGATTTTAACGGACCGCGACGGCCCGCCAAAGAGACGTTGGGGTTGGCGCACAGGTTCGTCGCGGTGTCCGTCGTGCGGCTAGTGGGCGGCAGCTGCCGTTTTGACCGTTGAGTTGGCGGTCGGCTGATTTTCGTCCTTGTAAAGTTTGTATTCGAAACTGTCGACCAGGGCGATCCAGCTGGCCTCGATGATGTTCTCGCTCACGCCCACGGTGCCCCACACCTCGTCTTCGTCGCGGCTCTCGATCACCACCCGCACGCCGGCGGCAGTGCCGGCCTCGGAATTGATGACCCGCACCTTGTAATCGACCAGGTGCATGTCGGCCAGGTTCGGGAAGTGGCGGTGCAGGGCCTTGCGCAAGGCCGCGTCCAGGGCGTTGACCGGGCCATCGCCTTCGGCCACTTCGTGCCGCACTTCGCCGTTGACCCGCAGCTTCACCGTGGCTTCGGTCACCAGGCTGCCGGCGTGGTCGGCCTCGACGTTGACGTGGAAGTTCAAGCGCTCGAAGTGCGGCCGGTACGTGCCGGCACACTTCTTGACCAGCAGATCGAACGAACCCTGTGCGGCCTCGAACTGATAGCCCTGGCTTTCCAGCTCGACGACCCGGCCCAAGACCGCGTCCATCAGCCTGGCGTCGGCGGCCACCTGCTGATCGTGCACGACGGCCTTGATGTTCGAACGGCCGGAGAGCTCGCTCACCAGAATGCGGCGGGCGTTGCCGACCAACTCCGGCGCAATGTGCTCGTAGCTGGCGGTGGCGCGGGCCACGGCGTGCACGTGCATGCCGCCTTTGTGGGCAAAGGCGCTCTGACCCACAAACGGCTGATTGGTGGGAATCCGCAAGTTGGCGGTTTCGTAAACGAACCGCGCCAGCTCGGTCAGATGTTCGATGCTGCCGGTCGTCAGCACTTCGTAGCCGCGCTTCTTGACCGCCAGGTTGGCAATCACGGAGACGAGGTCGACATTGCCGCAGCGCTCGCCCAGGCCATTGATCGTGCCTTGCACTTGCACGGCCCCGGCGTCGACCGAGGCCAGCGAGTTGGCCACGGCCAGCTCGCAATCGTTGTGGCAGTGAATGCCCACCGGCACGCTCAGGCCGGCCATGGCCGCACGCGTCAGCTCGGCGATTTCCTCGGGCATGGTGCCGCCGTTGGTATCGCACATGACGACCAGCGAGGCACCCGCTTCCGCCGCCGCGCGCACCGTGGCGAGGGCGTACTCGGGATTGGACTTCCAGCCGTCGAAAAAGTGCTCGGCATCGTAGATCACTTCGCGGCCGGCCTCGCACAGGTGCCGAACGCTCTCCGCGATCATGGCCAGGTTTTCTTCGAGGGTGGTGCGCAGAACTTCGCGCACGTGAAAGTCGGAAGTTTTGCCCACCAGCGTGATCACGGGCGTGTGCGCCTCGAGCAGGGCCCGAATGCCGGGATCCTCCGCGGCGCTGATGCCGCGGCGGCGGGTCATGCCGAACGCACACACCTTGATGTGCTGGAGCGGCAACTCGGCCACGCGCTGGAAATACTGCGCGTCCTTTTCGTTGGAGGCCGGAAACCCGCCTTCGATGAAATCGAAGCCGAGATCGTCGAGGCGCTGCGTGATGAGCAACTTGTCCTGCAGGGAAAAGTTGACGCCCTCGCCCTGGGCGCCGTCACGCAACGTGGTGTCATAGATTTGGACGCGACGCATGGCAATTGCCCTTTGCGGTCTGAGTTTCGCCGGGGCGCCTCCGCCAGCGCCCCGCGCCAGCTCGGCGACCGAGCTGATGCGTGAAGGAACAAAAAAAGCCCCAGGGCCGTCGCGGCCCCAGGGCTGGTTTGAATCGGTTGGACCGGTTCGCCCTTAAGGCCGCGTCTCCTGGGAAATAATCACGATGGCGCCGACGATGACATCGGCAACGCTCGGGACCAGCACGGGAATTCGCGGGGCAAACACGGCCATTCTCATTTCAAAAACTCACGGGTAAGCGACCAAGCATACGCCGGGGGGAAACGGATGTCAACGCGCGGCACTCCATGGCGGCCGGCCGGGTTAGGCGCTCGTCGAGGCGCCAACGAAAACGCCGGTCGGCCAGCACCAAGGCCGACCGACCGGCGTGTTTCGAGTTCGCGGCGAAGGTCGCCTGAGCGGACTAGCTACCCAGCGAATTGCCGACGCGGGTGAACGAGGTGTTGGCGTTCGTGCCGATCGTGCGAATCGCGGCCAGACAAATGATGATGATCAACGCCAGCATCACCGCGTATTCCACAGCGGTAGGACCGTCCTCGCGCTTCAGGAAACTTTGAATTCGATTGACGAGCTTCCACATAGTTCCCTCGCTATCTCTATTTAGATGGGATTGAATTTGGGACCTCCGGGTCGCGATCCATGATTGCGCGACTGCGGATGCGTCCAGACATGGTGGTCAACGTATTGATTGAACCTTAGTACACAAACAAGTAGGGCGACGGGGGCAAACGCACTGTTTTTGATCGCAATTGAGTGCCCGTGCGCCGGACAAATTGAGCAACCCTGGCAACCGCGCCAGCTGTGCTGGGGCGTGCAACCTGTCTCATGCTATGGGGGGCGCAAAATGCCTTCTTTTTAGCTGCCGATGGAACGCGATGTATTCACGAACGCACGATTGACGTTACAGCCCAGCGTCTGCACAGGGCCCATGCACAAGCAAATGATCAGCGCGAGCATGACCGCATACTCGTTCGTGGACAGGGCGTCCTCGGAGCGCAGGAACTCACAGATTTTCAGCCACAACGGACGCACGGCCGGCTCCCAGATCCACGTAAAATATGCATGCCGCAAGGCCCGGCGGCGAAACGCTTCGCCGCGAGCGATGTCTGCTCGCGCGGACGAATTGCTGGCGAAGCGCAGCGCTTACCAGGCGCGAGCGCACCACACGCAGGTTTTGGGGATTTTTTTGGCTCCCCACGCTATGCCGCTTTTGATCCGTCCAGTTCAAACGTAGCACGCCGCGGACCGGCAACGGCAATTGCGGCGGTTTTGCCGCGCGATCGCGCAATTTGGGTACGAGCCGCAAAGTTGGTTCGGCTACCGGGCGCGCGCCAATTGCACGGATTGTGCCGGCTATAGCGTTGCGATGCGGAGCGGCTGTTCGCGAAGAAAGCGTTCCACTTCGGTGCGTGTGAACACGCTCTCGGTGGCGCTGATACTGCGCACGCAACTGGCGCCGACGGCACTCCCCCAGCGCAAGGCGGTTGCCAGGTCGGCGCCGGCCAGCAGGCCGGCAATGAAGCCTGCGTCGAAGGCGTCGCCCGCGCCGGTGCCTCCCTTGTACTCGACGGCATGCACCCCGGCCCGCAAGCGCGTGCCCCTGGAAACCAGCACGGAGCCTCGCTCGCCGCAGGTGATCACGACGGCCCCTGCCCCGGCCGCGGCAAAGCGTTCGGCCTGGGCCAGCGGATCGCTGAGCCCGGTCAGCACCGCGGCCTCGTCGGTGTTGGGCAGAAAGACGTCGGTTTCGGCCAGCACGGACGCTAATTTGGGCCAGTGATCGCCCGGACCGGGCATGACGATGTCGAGCACGGTTTTCACGCCGTGCCGGCGGGCATGCCGAAACAGCCCGGCCAGCGGTTCGCCTTCGAGGGCCGGCATGAGCAGGTAGCCGCCCACGTAGAGCACCTTGGCGCGCTCGACGCGAGCAAGCGGGATGTCGCTGGCCTGCAAAAGCGCATTGGCGCCGGCGGCATGAATGAAGCGGCGGTCTTCGCCGCGCACGTTGATGATCAGCGTGCCCGAGGTGTCGGCGTTCGGCAGCGCGCGAATTCCCGCAATGTCGACTCCGGCAGCGGCCAGCGTATCGCTCACGAAACGGCCGAAATAGTCCTGGCCGACGCAGCCCACCACGCCCACGCTGACGCCGAGGCGTGTGAGATCGACCGCCACGTTGGCCGCGCAGCCGCCGATTGCCAGGGGCAAACGCGACGCGAGCACGAGCTCGCCCGCCGCCGGCACTTTGTCGATCGGGTCGCACAGATGATCCGCCACCAGAATGCCGACGCTCAGACAGTCGACGCTTTCGCCGGTTGCTGGCTGCATGGTGACATCACCTGACGGAATGCCTCGGCCTTGACCGGCAGGGCGCGGAGTCGTACGGTACCGCGTTGGTCTGGCGGAAAAATACGCAAAATGCTCGCTTAGAATACACCGAGTCGACGTGTTTGCACATGGCCCACGCGTGGGCCAGGCCCAGGTAGGATGCCCGTTGGGCGTCGTTGGCAAGCGACCATTCTCCGCGGAGGAGTTCCATGGATGGAACGCCAAAGACCGCGCGCCGTTGGAGCGCGCCGTGCGTCGTTGTGATGTCGGTGCTGTTGGCCCACGGGCTACACGCCCGAGCGCAGGACGATGCTGCCAGGCCGGCAGAGCCGCGCGTGGCCCGGCTGATTCGCGATTTGGGAGCCGGCGACTACGCGACCCGCGAGAAAGCCAACCGCGAACTGGCGGGCCTGGGCGCCGCGACGCGTGCGGATTTGGAGCGAGCGCTCGGGGACAGCGACCTGGAAGTGCGACTGCGCGCCAAGCGGCTGCTGGATGCATTGAAGACAGACGACCTGTGGCGCCCTTCGCTGGTCGAATACCCGGCCCAGGGAGTACCGGCGTCAAAAGTGTTGGCGGCGCTGGCGGCCGCCAGCGGCAATCACATTCACATCGGCGATCCCTACGGCAGCTTCGCCGACAAAGCGCTCAACGGCCCGATCGGGCCCAGCTGCTATTGGCAGGCCGTGGACGCGATCTGCGAACAGTCCGGCAATCGCCTGCGGCCGCATTACGACATGCATACGCCGGGCATAGTGGTCAGCGCCGGCGCGCCGCCGCGTTACCCGCATGCCTACAGCGGTCCGGTGCGGGCGCAAATCACGCAGGCACGGCGCGTTTTCATCGAGGAGCTCAACTACGAGGAGCACCAGGCCGAGCTGACACACAGCTTTCAAATCAACTTGCAATTCACGTGGGAAGATCGCTTTGCGATCGTCGGCTACGCCACGCAACCGACGCTCGTGGAAGCGGTGACCGACAATCACGTGGTGTGTTCCTCCGCGCAGACCTCTGGCGGCGGCTGGAACGCGACCACGCGCGGCCTGCGGCAAGTTACGGCCAGCCTGAAGCTCAATCCCGTGCCGATTTCCGCTACCAAGTTCAAAGTCTTTACCATTCGCTGGGGATTGATTGCCGTGGGTGAGCCGACGGTGCTGGAAGTCGACGACTTCAATCCCGAGCGGACCCACGCTCAGGACGACGTGGCCATGCAGGTCGTGTCGGTCGACAAGCAGCCGGGCGGAAAATATGCCGTCGTACTCAACGTGACGCGCGATCTGGCGATGCCGGATCCGCAGGAGGCCGTGTTTCAGGAATACGACGTCGATGTGCTGGACGCCCAGGGCCGCAAGTTACGCGTGCAAAACCAGGCGGCCTCGCTGTCCGACCGCGGGGTGCAACTGAAGCTGACGCTGCTGGGCGACTCGCCGGACAGTGAGGCGAAGCGGCTGCGTCTCCACTATCCTCGGTTGCGCGCTCGCCGCGAACTGGAGCTCACGTTCACCGACGTGCCCCTGCCGACAGACAAGCCGGAGTGAGGACAGCGTGGAGGCCAGAGGCTGGAGGCTGGAGGCCAGAGGCTGGAGGCTGGAGGCTGGAGAAAAGAGAGAGTGTGTTCAGCCTGGGTCTCACGCTGTCGAACGCATGACCATCAACCGCCCGCTGTGCCGGGCCTATTGATTAGCCGCGATTCGATCACGCGGAAGATTCCGCGGGCCACTTCCTCCTTAGGGCCGGCGAGGGTCTCCAGCACGTTGCCCGCGCGGTCGAGGACTTCCACGTGGTTCTCGAGCGAGTGCATCGCCTCGGGCCCGTTCAGGACCATCAGATCGCAGTGCTTCTTCTCGGCTTTGGCCAGCGCGCGCAAGCGATGATCCTCGGTCTCGAGCGCAAAGCCCACGAGCCACTGCCGCGTCTTCGCCGCACCCAACGTCGCCACGACGTCGGCCGTTTCCACCAGTTGGAGCGCCAGCGGCTCCCCGGTCTTCGCGATCTTGTTGGTCTCGACTTTGATCGGCCGGTAGTCGCTCGGGGCCGCCACGCCGATCAGCCCGTCACACTCGCCGAACACGCGCTGGCAGGCCGTGAGCATGTCCTCGGTCGAAATCACGTCGATCACCTGGGCCGCGGCGGGGTAACGCACGTCGACCGGGCCGCTGACGATAATCACTTCGTGGCCGCGCTCGATCGCCGCTTCGGCCAGCGCCTTGCCCATCCGCCCGCTCGAGGCGTTGGTCAAATAACGCACCGGGTCAATGTACTGCCGCGTGGGACCAGAGGTGATGAGGATGCGCGCCAAGGCAGGCTCGATTCACCGCGCGGCGTTGTGACGGCTCGTGACGTTAGACAACTCGGGGCTTGCCGGCCAACAGTTGCTCGATGGCCGCCAGAATCTTTTCCGGCGCCGCCATGCGGCCGACGCCCCGCTTGCGGCAGCTCAGCCAGCCTTCTTCGGGATCGACGAAGTGGACGCCGTCGTCGCGCAAGCGTTTCACGTTGCGCTGCACGGCCGGCTTTTCCCACATCTCGCAGTTCATGGCCGGCGCCAACAACAGCGGACCGGTGAAGCTCAGCAGCAACGTGCTCAGCAGATCGTCAGCCATGCCGTGGGCGGCTTTGGCCAGCACGTTGGCCGTGGCCGGAGCAATGCACAGCAGTTGCGCGCGCTCGGCCAGTTCGATGTGCGCACCCAGCGGATGCTCGCGCTCGTCGAAGACCTTCTCCAGCACAGGCCGGCCGGTGAGCGCGGCGAACGTTGCCGGGCCAATGAATTCGCGGGCCGCGGCGGTCATTACCACCGACACGCCGGTGCCCGATTGCACCAGCTGACTCACCAGCGCCGCGGTCTTGTAGGCCGCGATGCCGCCGCTGACGCCGACAATCACCTCGCGCGCGGTCATAGATTAGCCAGGTCAAGCTCCGGCGGGCCGCCTCCGGCGTCCTCGCCCGTGATTTTCAGTTGCTGTGAGGCATCCAGATAAATCTTATCCTGGATGATCTCCTGAATCACGATCTCCAGCTTGTTGTCGGTCTTGAGATCCACCAGCGGGCGGCTGCCGCCGTTAAGCGCCACCAGCCGCTTTTGGATCAACGTGGACAGTTTGAAACGGCCGCCAACCTTGTTGACAATAGCCTCTTCGCGCAACTCATCGAGCATAACTTCATACCTCGTGGGATCGAAGGATTTCGTAGATTTCCTGGGCGGCCCGGTCGACGTCGTCGTTGACGACCTGATATTGATACTGACCGGCGGAATCGAGTTCGCGGCGGGCGACCTCCAGGCGGCGGGCAATGGCTTGTTCGCTGTCGGTGCCGCGGCCACGCAGGCGGCGCTCCAACTCTTGCAGCGATTGTGGCCGTACGAAGATCGTGATCGCGTCGGGATACTTGGCAATCACCGCCCGGGCGCCCTGAACGTCAATCTCTAAGACTACCGATTGGCCGGCGTGCAGGCTAGGGGACACCTCGCTTTCCAGCGTGCCGTACCAGTGCCCGTGGCCAAATACCTCGCAACACTCGAGAAACTCGCCCGCTGCGCGGCGGCGGGCGAACTCCTCGGCCGAAAGAAAGTAATAGTCCACGCCGTCCTGCTCACCGGGCCGCGGCGGGCGGGTCGTTGCCGAGACGCTGTGTTTCAGCGCCGGCAACAGCTCCAGCAGGCGGTCCAGCAGCGTGCTCTTGCCGGCGCCCGATGGGCCGGAAATGACGATCAGTTTGCCGCTGTCTGGTGAGTGCATCGAGAAGTCGCGGGGCAAGGGGTCGGCACTCGCGTGCGGTCGAACGAGCGGCGACGGGCAGGCGCCGGGCCGTTGGGCCTGCGCGTCATTCCACGTTTTGAATCATCTCGCGAATGCGCTCCAGCGCGCCTTTGATCTCAATCACGTGCCGCGAGATCTGCACGTCGTTCGCCTTGGCGCCGATGGTGTTCGTTTCGCGGCCCATTTCCTGGGTGAGGAACTCCAGCTTGCGGCCCGAGCTCTCGGGCAGTTCGAGCGTGTCAGCGAATTGCTCCAAGTGGCTGGCGAGCCGCACCGTTTCTTCGGAGATGTCGCTGCGCTCGGCGTAAATGCTGACTTCGCGGATCAGGTCGCCCGCTTGCAGCGTCACCTGATAGTCGGCCAGAGATTTCTCGATCCGCTCGGCGAGCCGCGTGCGATAGGATTCGGCCACGTTGGGCGCCCGCGCAACGACGGCTTGCAACTCGGTACCGATCGTGGCGATGTTCGCGCGCAGATCGGCCGCCATGGCGGAGCCCTCGTCGGCGCGCATGCGGGCCATGCGGTCCATAGCCTCGGTCAGCGTCTCCTGCACCATCGGCCAATCGGCGGTTGCATCGACCGGGCCCAAGACACTGGCATCCACCACGCCTGGCAACCCCAGCAGCGACTCGATCGCCAGCTGGCTCGTTAGCTTCAACTTGTGGGCGATTTGTTCGAGTTGCTTGATGTAACCGGCCAACACGTCGGCATTGATGCGAAAATCGTCGCTGGCGTGCGTGCGGTCGATGCGCAAGGTGACCTGCACGGTGCCGCGCTTGATCTGCTGGCGAACCAGGTTTTCCACCAGGGGTTCAAGTGCCGCGTAGCCCTCGCCGCAGCGGACGACCAGTTTGAAGTAGCGGCTGTTGATGGTGCGCACTTCGGCCGCCACCGCCAGCAGAGCATCTTTACGATGCGCCTCTCCAAAGCCGGTCATGCTCAGCAACAAGGGTGCGATACTCCTCGTGCTCGTGAAAGGTGGGCCGCCGGCCGAGGGTGAATGGTTACGGCGACGGCGCTTTGGTGTCTTCCGCGGCGGGCGCAGCGGGTGTGGATGCTGCCGGGGCAGCAGGCGCGGGCGCCGCTGCTGCCGGGGCCGGTGTGGACGTGCCAGCTGCCGGAGCCGATTCGGTTGCCTTGGCACCGGACGCCCCGGTGGCGCCACCCTTCGCGCCGGGCTGCGCGCCGGACGCCGCAGTTGACGGCGCGCTCTTGCCCAAGTCGGGCGCGATGACCGAACGGTTGGCTTCGCTGAACCACTTCACCGAGAACGCGCACAGGATGATCCAGAACGCCGCCGTGAAGATGGTGATGCGGGTGAACAGGTCGCCGGCCTTGGTGCCGAAGGCGCTCTGACCGCCGAGGCCGCCGAACGCGCCGGCCAATCCGCCGCCGCGGCCGCGCTGTACCAACACCAGCAGAATCAGGAACACGCTCGTCAGCAGCAGCAACACCATCAATAACGCGTCGATCATAATTGACTCCGTCTCGAGCAAAACGAACGCAGCAGCACTGCCACCTCATCCCTGTGCGGCAGGCCCAGGCGTGGCCAGCGTACGTGCTAGCGGGCGGCCGCCGCAACGATGCCCAAAAACTCGTCGGCCACCAGACTGGCGCCGCCGACAAGCGCACCGTCGACATCACCTTGCGCCAAAAGCTCGGCCGCGTTGCTGGCCTTGACGCTGCCGCCGTATTGGATGCGGACCCGCTCGGCAACGCCGGTATTGTAGCGTTCGGCCAGGATCTTGCGAAGGTCCGTATGAACCTCCTGGGCCTGCGCCGGAGTGGCCACTTTTCCCGTGCCGATGGCCCACACCGGCTCGTACGCCAGCACGACGCGATCCATCTGTTCGCTCGACAGACCGGCCAGCGAGCCCTCGAACTGGCGGCGGATCACGGCGCCGGTTTGACCGGCTTCGCGCTCGGCGAGCAACTCGCCCACGCACACGATCGGGGTCAACCCGGCGGCCAGCGCTGCCAGCGTCTTCTGATTGATCTGGGCGTCGGTCTCGCCCAGGATGTGCCGCCGTTCGCTGTGCCCCAGGATGACAAAGCGGCAACCGAGATCGAGCAGCATGGATGTGCTGATTTCGCCCGTGAACGCGCCGTTGGGCTCGAAATAGACGTCTTGGGCACCGAGTGCCACACTGGAATCGCGTAGCGCCGCGCCCACGGCATCGAGATACACGCTGGGCGGGCAGATCGCCACGTCCGCGCCAGGATATTGTGCCGCGCGTTGGGCCACGGCGGTGGCCAAGGCGACCGCTTTCGCGCGGTCGAGATTCATCTTCCAATTGCCGGCAATCAGCTTACGTCGCATCGTTGACTCGCTCTCCAGGGGCACCGCCTAAGTCCCTGATTGTAGCGGCGTCCGAAGCGCCCAACAGGCCAAACGCGCGGGCGGACGAGACGGGAATTTGCCAGCCACGTGGCGAAGAGTGTCGGCCTCGCTCGCGCAGCGGGCTGGTATGGAATGCTCAACCGCGCAGGGAACTGGCAACTAGCGCGGCGAGTGCGCGGGCGCGATCTTCTTGCCCAACAGTTCCGCCAGGGCGCGAATCTGGCCGGCCACCGCGCGATACTGATCGGGCAGCAGCGCCTGCGGGCCATCCGACATCGCCTCTTCCGGGCAGTTGTGCACTTCAATGTGCACACCATCGGCCCCGGCGGCGACGCCGGCCAGCGCGCACGCCGGAATCAGGTCGGGCCGGCCCGTGGCATGGCTCGGGTCGACGATGATGGGCAAGTGCGACAGCGTTTTGCATAAGGGGACGGCTGCCACATCAAACAGGTTGCGCGTCATGGAATCGAAGCTCTTCACGCCCCGCTCGCACAACACCACCTGCGAATTACCTTGCGAGAGGATGTACTCGGCGCTCATCAACAGATCGACCACCGTGGCACTCATGCCCCGTTTGAGCAGCACCGGCTTGCGCGTCTGGCCGACTTCGGTCAGCAGGACGAAGTTCTGCATGTTGCGCGCGCCGATCTGAATCATGTCGGTGTAGCGATCGACAAGCTCGACGCGGCGCGGATCCATCACTTCGGTGACGACGGGCAGACCGTGTTTGTCGCCCACTTCGCGGAGGATCTTCAAACCGTCCTCGCCCATGCCCTGGTAGGCATAAGGGCTGGTGCGGGGCTTGAACGCCCCACCGCGGAGAATGTTCGCGCCCGCGGCACGCACCGCGCCGGCAATGGCGTCCATCCGCTCGGCACTTTCCACGGCGCACGGCCCGGCGATCATGCCCAGATTGCCGCCGCCGATCTTCACGCCGCCCACGTCGATCACGCTCGGCTGCGGATGCGCCTCGGAGCTGGCCAGCTTGTAAGGCGGCAGCACCCGAATGACTTCCACCACGCCGGGCAGAACCTGAAACTGGTCGGGCTGGAACTGCGACTCGTCGCCGATCACGCCGATGATCGTGCGAAACGTGCCGCGGCTTAGATGGGCCTTCATGCCCAGCGATTCCACGCGCTGGATCACGTGGTCAACTTGTTCGTCCGTGGCGCCGGATTTGAGAATGATGATCACGAGTAGGGACTAGGGGCTAGGGGCTAGGGATCGGGGAAAAAACGGTAATCGGGCAATTGGATCTAGAGCGTCTATCAAAATGGCCTTTGAGAGGGGGACAGTCCCATTTTGCTCCCAGGGCACCGCAAAATCGGGACAGTCCCCGGCCATTCTGTTTGACGCTCTTAGTGTATTGGTTTCGACTCGCCAGGGGCAGTGTCGACTCTGCTAACCCCGCGCCCTAGCCCCTGGCCCGGCTTATTCCACCGGCGCCATGCGGGCATACGAGCCGAGCACTTCCAGCCGGATCGCCTTGCGGCCCAGGGCGCGGATGGCCTTGCGGACACGCGGATCCTGCTCGTGCCCTTCCAGCTCCACAAAGAACAGGTAGCCGCCTTCGGGTCGGGCGATGGGGAACGACTCGATCCAGGTCAAGTTCAGACGGTTGCGCTTGAATACGTTCATCGCGTCGGCCAGCGAGCCTGGCTGATGTGCGACCTCGAACATCAGCGCGCACTTGTCGGTGCCCGTGCGAGGGCCAGTATCGTCGCCAATGACGGCAAAACGCGTGAGGTTGCCAGGATTGTCTTCGATGTCGGCGGCCAGCACGTCCAGTCCGTAGTGCACGCCGGCTTGCAGGCTGGCGATCGCCGCGGCGCCCGGCTTGTCCTGGGCCAGCTGGGCTGCCGTGGTGGTGCTGGTGACCTCGATAGTCCGGGCTCCCGGCAAGTGTCGGGCCAGCCAGTTGCGGCACTGCGACAGAGCCTGCGGCTTGCTATACACTTCCGCCACTTCGGCCCGGCTGCCTTTGCCCAGCAGGTTGTGGTGGATCCGCAGCTGCACCTCTCCGCAGATCCGCGCGGGTAGCCGGGCGAACATGTCGAGGGTGTCGGCCACGCGGCCATCGGTCGAGTTTTCGATGGGCACCACGCCAAAGTCGACGTGGCCGCGATGGATCTCCTCGAACACGGCGGCGATATTCGAGACGGGCACCAGTTCCACGCTCTGGCCAAAGCGATGGATGGCCGCCAGGTGGCTGTAACTATAGGCCGGGCCCAGGTAGGCCACGCGGAGTGTTTTTTCCAGGGCCCGCGAACCGCTAATCAGCTCGCGAAAAATCGCTCGGATGCAGCGGTCCGAAAGCGGCCCCTTGCTCAGCGCGGTCACGCGGCTGAGCACTTCGTCTTCGCGGGCCGGGGCATACGCGGAAATGCCGCTGGTGTTCTTGAGCTTGCCGATCGCCAGCGCCAGCTTGGCCCGCTGGTTCATGATGCCGACCAGTTCCTGGTCGAGGCGGTCGATCTTGGCTCGCAGGCCGGCAATGGTCGGGGTGCGCGACGGGGCCGGCGCGCGTTTCTTGGCCGCTTTCTCCTTGCTCATAGGTTTCAATCCGCGTTGCACGGCCTAGCAATAAGAAGGGCCAACCAGCCGCCTGCGCCCACGCCGGCAACGATTGAAAGAGTTGCCCGACCTTGTACTTGGGTCAAATCCGGGTGTCAAGTTAGCCACTTGGCCAAGTATAGGAAACAAACCGAGGCCCGGGGGCCGAATGCGCGGCACTTTGGCTGCGGACGCTGGTGGCTGGTGACGCCGGTTATTCGGATCGCGCAGCTCGTCAATGGGAGCTTGTTTGTGTCCGCGCGGGATGTGTCCAAACCTCAGAAAGCGTGCCTGTCAAACTGGCAGAGCGAGCAAAGTGGCGCGCCGGGCCGTGCCAAAACGGCAGCGTTCTTCACAGGACTATTTCGCGGGCCCGAGTTGGCCTCCCAGCCGGAGTTCCCAAGTCGTTTTAAATCATGGAGTTGGGAAGGCGCCCTGCCAGCCAGTTGGCCATGGCATAACCTTTGCTATCGAGTGTGACTCAACGTTCGTCCTGCAGCTGAATTACCAAGCCGGCGGACAAGGCCGTGTGCCGCGTCTGGCTGCGCTATTCATAAAATTAGAAATCAACTACGCAGCCACGGCGGGACCGCGGTTGCGTGGATGCCATTCGGCGAGAAAGGAGCAAGGCATGGCTCGCGGTGGAGAAAAAATCATCGGTATCGACCTCGGCACGACCAACTCGGTGGTGGCCGTGATGGAGGGCAAAGAGGCGAAGGTGATTCCCAATCAGGAAGGGAATCGCCTGACGCCCAGCGTCGTGGCGTTCACGGACAAGGGCGATGTGTTGGTGGGCGATCTGGCGCGGCGGCAAGCTGTGACCAATCCCACGCGCACCGTCTATTCGATCAAGCGGTTCATGGGTCGGCGGCACAACGAAGTCGAGGGCGAAGAGAAGATGGTCCCCTACGAGGTCGTAGGCGGGCCGCAAGACTACGTGAAGGTGAAGATCGGCGACAAGGAATTCACGCCGCCTGAGATCTCCGCGCGCATCCTGCGGAAGCTGAAGGAAGCGGCCGAGAGCTATTTGGGCCACAAAGTGAACAAGGCCGTCATCACCGTGCCGGCCTATTTCAACGACGCGCAGCGGCAGGCCACCAAAGACGCCGGGCAGATCGCCGGGTTGGAAGTGGCCCGCATCATCAACGAGCCGACCGCGGCCGCGCTGTCCTACGGCTTGGACCGCAAAGAGCACGAGAAGATCGTGGTGTTCGACTTAGGCGGCGGCACGTTCGACGTCTCGGTGCTGGAAGTGGCCGACGGCGTGTTCCGCGTCATCAGCACCAACGGCGACACGCATCTGGGCGGCGACGATTTTGACGAGGTGCTGATCAACTACGTGGCCGACGAGTTCAAGCGTGAAAACGGCATCGACCTGCGCAAAGACACCATGGCTTTGCAGCGGCTGCAAGAGGCCTGCGAAAAAGCCAAGAAGGAGCTCAGCTCGGCCAGCTCGACGGACATCAACCTGCCGTTTATCACGGCCGACGCGAACGGTCCCAAGCACTTGCAGATCAACATTACCCGCAGCAAGTTCGAGCAGCTGGTCGATCATCTGATCGAACGTTGCCGCGGACCGCTGGAACGGGCCCTCAAGGACGCCAAGCTGCAGCCCAGCGAGATCGACGAAGTCGTGCTGGTGGGCGGCTCGACGCGCATCCCCAAGGTGCAAGAACTGGTCACCAAGCTGTTCGGCAAGGATCCGCACAAGGGCGTCAATCCGGACGAAGTGGTGGCCGTGGGCGCCGCGATTCAAGGCGGCGTCCTGGCCGGCGAAGTGCAAGACGTGCTGCTGCTCGACGTCACCCCGTTGAGCCTGGGCATCGAAACGGAAGGCGGCGTGATGACGCGGCTGGTCGATCGCAATACGACCATCCCCGCGGAACGCAAGCAGACCTTCAGCACGGCGGCCGACAACCAGACGGCGGTGACCATTCGCGTGTTCCAGGGGGAGCGCGAAATGGCCAGCGACAACCGGCTGCTGGGCCAGTTCAATCTCGAAGGCCTGCCGCCGGCGCCGCGCGGCATTCCGCAAATCGAAGTGAAATTCGACATCGACGCCAACGGCATCTTGAACGTGTCGGCCAAGGATCTGGGCACGAGCAAGGAGCAGAGCGTGCGCATCGAGCAATCGAGCGGTCTCAACGAGGCCGAGATCGAAAAGATGCGCAAGGACGCCGAAGAGCACGCGGCCGAAGACAAAAAGCGCCGGCAACTGGCCGAGCTGCGCAACCAGGCCGACTCGCTGTGCTACCAGGTGGAAAAGCTGATGAAGGAGCACGCCGACAAGATCAAGGAATCGGACAAGGGTCCGTTGGAGGCGGCCATCAAAAAGACGCGCGACCTGGCCAAGACCGACAATGCCGACGCCATCAAAAGCGCCATCGGCGAGTTGGAGCAGGCTTCCCACGCACTGTCGAAGACGCTGTACGAGACGCAACAAGGGGCCGGGGCCACGGCGGGCGCGGGCCCCAGCGGCGCCGGCGCCACGGACGGCAAATCGGCAGGCGACGATGAAGTCGTCGACGCCGAGTTCGAAGTTAAGGACTAACGCTCGGGCGGCAGGCCCACCGCACAGGCAGGCCCACCGCACAGGCAGGCCCACCGCACAGGCAGGCCCACCGCACAGGCAGGCCCACCGCACAGGCATGGCCCAACGCACAACGAAACGGTTTGGGAGAGGCAATCGCGGCGCTCGCAGATCGAAGAGGCTCCTTCTCGAGCGCCCGATTGCTGACCCTCCGTTGCCTATCGACTGCCGGTGGCCTGTGTAACGCTCGCGCGCGTCAAAGCATCCCCGCCATCTTGTTTCGGGACTTCATCCGCCCATGGCCATTCGATTCGACAAGCTGACCATCAAAGCTCAAGAGGCACTGCAGCGCGCGCAATCGCTGGCGGCCGATGCCGGCAACCCGCAGATCGAAGCGCTGCACCTGCTGGCGGCGCTGGTGGGTGAGAGCGATGGCATCATCCGGCCGATCCTGGAAAAGATCGGCGCCAACCGAGCGCAGCTGGAAAAGATCCTCGCCGCCGAGATCGGCCACCTGCCCAAGGTTTCCGGCGGCGCGATGCCGCAAATGGGCGAGAGCCTCGTGAAAGTGATCGAGGCTGCGCAAAAGCAGGCCGACACGATGAAGGACGAGTTCACCTCGACCGAGCATCTGCTGATGGCGCTCGCGCAGGTTGATCCCAAGTGCAAGAATGTTCTGAAGCTGAACGCCATCGACGAGGCCGCGCTGCTCAAGGCCTTGCAGGCAGTGCGCGGCAGTGCGCGGGTTACCGACCAGAGTCCGGAAGAAAAATTCCAGGCCCTGCAAAAATACGGCATCGACCTGGTCGAGCGGGCCAACCAGGGCAAGCTCGACCCGGTGATCGGCCGCGATCAGGAAATCCGCCGCGTGATCCAGGTGCTCTCGCGACGCACCAAGAACAACCCCGTGCTCATTGGCGAGCCGGGCGTCGGCAAGACCGCTATCGCCGAGGGCCTGGCACTGCGCATCGTGCAGGGCGACGTGCCCCAAAGCCTCAAGAACAAACGCGTGATCGCGCTCGACCTGGGGGCCTTGATCGCCGGCACGAAATATCGCGGCGAGTTCGAAGATCGGCTCAAGGCCGTGCTCCGCGAGGTGCAGTCTGCCAATGGCGGAATCGTCTTGTTTATCGACGAATTGCACACGGTGATCGGCGCGGGCGCGGCCGAAGGGGGCAGCGACGCGGCGAACCTGCTCAAGCCTGCCCTGGCCCGCGGCGAGCTGCGCTGCATTGGCGCCACCACGCTCGACGAATATCGCAAGCACATCGAGAAGGACGCGGCCTTGGAACGGCGTTTCCAGCCGGTTTATGTCGAAGAGCCCAGCGTCGAAGATACGATCGCCATCTTGCGCGGACTGAAGTCGCGCTACGAGGCGCATCACAACGTGCGCATCAAGGACTCGGCGCTGGTGGCGGCCGCCAAGCTTTCGTATCGCTACATCACCGACCGGTTTCTGCCCGACAAGGCCATCGACCTGGTGGACGAGGCGATGAGCCGCGTGGCCATGGAGCTGGAGAGCGTGCCCGGCGAGATCGACGAAGTGCAGCGCCGGCTCACGCAGCTGGAACTGGCCGACCGACAATTGGCCGAAGAGACCGAGGAGCACGCCGTCGAGCGCCGCGAGGAAATTCAGGCCGAGATGCACGATCTGCGTCGCAAGCTGGCCAGCTTGCGCGAACAGTGGGAAGGCGAAAAGCTCGGCCTCGGCAACGTGCAGCAAACGCGCCAGCAATTGCAGCAGGTGGAAACCGAGTTCGCGCACCTCGAAACGGCGATCAAGGACAAGCAAGCGGCCGGTGCTCCCGTGAGCGAGGCCGAATATCAAAAACTGTTCGAGCTCGACAACCAGCGCCGCAAGCTGATCAAACAGGTGGAAGCCGAGAGCGCCGAGAAGGAAGAGCCCGCGACCGACGAAGCGCCGCGCCGTCGCCTGCTGCGGCAGGAAGTCGGACCGGAAGAAATTGCCGAAGTGGTCAGTGCCTGGACGGGTATTCCGGTAACCCGCATGATGGAGACCGAGCGCGCCAAGCTGCTGGTCCTGGAAGAGCGGCTGCACCAGCGCGTGGTGGGCCAGGACGAAGCGGTCGAAGCCGTGGCCAATGCCGTGCGGCGCAATCGCTCGGGCCTGCAGGATCCCAATCGGCCCATCGGCTCGTTCATCTTCCTGGGTCCCACGGGTGTTGGCAAAACCGAGCTGTGCAAGGCCCTGGCCGAGGTGTTGTTCGACGATGAGGACGCCATGGTCCGCGTGGACATGAGCGAATTCATGGAGCGGCACACGGTCAGCCGCCTGATTGGCGCGCCTCCGGGCTACGTGGGCTACGAAGAGGGCGGCCGCCTGACCGAAGCCGTGCGCCGGCGCCCGTATTGCGTCGTGCTGCTGGACGAGATCGAGAAGGCGCACCGCGACGTGTTCAATGTGCTGTTGCAGGTGCTCGACGATGGCCGGCTGACCGACAGCCACGGCCATACGGTCGATTTCACCAACACCATCATCGTCATGACCTCGAACATCGGCAGTCAGCTGATCCAGCAGATTTCGCAGGAAGGAGGCAGCGAAGAGGAGATTCGCAACGCCGTCCGCGGCGCCCTGCAGAGCAGCTTCCTGCCGGAGTTCCTGAATCGCATCGATGAAACGATCATTTTCCACCCGCTCGATCGCACGCAGATTCGCAAGATCGTGTCGCTGCAGGTCCGCCGGCTGGCGCAGCAACTGGAGCAGCACGGACTGGCGTTGGACGTGACCGACGAGGCGATGGACGCCATTGCCCGCGAAGGCTACGACCCGCTGTACGGCGCGCGGCCGCTGAAGCGGGTGATTCAGCAGCAGATTCAGAATCCGCTGGCCAGCGAGATCCTCAAGGGTCGCTTCGGCGAGGGGGCCACGGTGCGGATCGATTTCCGCGAGGGCGAGTTCACGTTCGAACGGAGCGCGCAGGAAGCCGGCGAGCCGGCCGAAGCGCGCTAGCTAGTCGTCGCCGCTGTCGCGGCGTGGGAGTTTCACCGCCGAGAACGCGGAGGATTGCGTGATGAAACGGGTCGCATTGATCGCGGTGGCGCTGGTGGCCCTGGCGAGCGTCGGCGCCAACTACTTGATCTCGCAGGACGCGGCGCTGGCAGGCGGCGTTTTGGCGACGCTCAAGTTCGAACGGGTGGCGCCCAAGCCGGATGTCATCGGTGCGCCGCCCAAGTTCAAGGTCAGCAAGCAGACGATCGAGTTTCTCACCAAGGCGATGAAGGACGGCAGCATCGTACAGGTGAACAACAACGGCTCGGTCGAAGTGGTGGCTGCGAAGAAGTAGCGAAGGACTTGCGGGTCATGGGACGAGTGCAGGAAACGCTCGCAGAAATCCTGGATGATGACCAGTTTCTGGCTTACGTCCGAAACTCGTTGCTGCCGACTGTTTGGGACTGTGCCATTCCGATCATCGCGCAGCACGAAGGATCGCTACGGCAGCACGGAACGGCCACTCTATTTCGAGTCGCGGACCGACAGTTTCTCGTAAGCGCTGCGCACGTCTTCACGCAAGCGAAGAAGGCCAACGCAATCCTTCGAGCGCGCACGCACGGCCCGAAGGCAAAGCTCGTGGCCATCGGCGGTCCGTTGCGGCTCGTTCATTCGCTCGGCGACGACATCATTGACGTCGGCATTATGGAGATACACGACCAAAAAATTGCGGAGTTATCTGGTTATCGAGCAATCGGATTGGTCGACATTGACCAGCGGCAAGACACGTCCGATGACCTATACATTGTTGCCGGATTTCCATGTGAGCTAGCACGTCCTGGCAACATGGATGGCGAACCGATTGGCTTTGGACGGTTTTTCGCGTCGACCTACCCGTATCGCGGGCGCGCTGACCACTTGGGAGGCTACAACGCCACTCACCATTTGTTGCTTGATGCGAGACCTGCCCATTGCGAAATCGTTGCGGGAGAGGGCGGACCACTGAATTCGTTTCGAGGAGTCAGTGGCGCAAGTATTTGGAAGGTCAACGCAGTGAAGGTCGGGCGCGAAAACTGGCAACCAATGCATGCCAGGATTTCGGCGGTCCAGACTGCACAATACCTCAACCCGGTAGTGCTACGCGGAACTATGTGGCGACAAGTTGCCTATGCAATTCACGAATCGTTTCCCGAGCTTCGCCCGGCTCTGAGCCTCACACTGCCTCAAGTGTAAACCGACAGACGAGCCACCATTCGACCTTCTCTGGGCGCGAATGACTCAACCCAGTTCGCGCAGCGCCGCCAGCACCTGTTCGTCGTGCCCGTCGACGTTGACTTTCTTCCAGACCTTGGCCACTTTACCCTGCGCGTTGATCAGCCAGGTGGATCGCTGAATGCCCAGCGATTTCTTGCCGTACAGCGTCTTTTCGCGCCAGGCACCATATTTTTCAGCCACCTTGTGGTCGGCGTCGGACAAGAGCGGAAAGTTCAGCTGGTGCTGGTCGCGAAATTTCTCGTGGCTGGTCAGGCTGTCGGGACTGATGCCCAAGACCACCGCGCCCAGTTTGGCCAGGGCCTTGCTCTGATCGCGAAAGGCACACGCTTCGCGGGTACAGCCGGGTGTGTTGTCGCGGGGATAGAAGTACAGCACCACCGGCTTGCCGGACAGCGCGGAGAGCTTGACCTTCGTGCCGTCATCGGCGGGCAAGGTGAAATCGGGCGCCCGCCGCCCCTCTTCGATCCAATCGGCCATGGATTGTGTCTCGCCGGAGTAGAGAATTGCCCGCGGATTCGCCGGAGCGTCTTCCACCATAGCGGCGTTTGGCCGCGGCACAAGCGGCTGGTCGTGCCGGCGGCCGGCGACAATTTGCCCGCCACGGCCTTCGCTTTGCCAAAACCTCGGAGTAGAATAAAAGTGCTGCGCCGGGAAGTGTGTGGGGGCGGAAGTCGCCCCGATGAAAATGGCCGGCGCACCAAGAAAGGAACCCCTTGGCGATCGCAAGCGTCACTGCCAATCCGAGCCGCAATGAGAACCGCAGTCTGGAGCGGGCTTTGTCCGCTGCCCGAGTGGCCGATCTGAACCGCGGGCGCGAGATCGTCATTCTCGACTTGCGTGAAGTCACCCCCGTGTTCGACTACTTCGTAGTAGTTACGGGCTCCAGCCGCCGGCAGCTGCACGCCATCAGCGAAGAGATCGACGACGTCTTTGCGCGCGATTTTGGCGACGAGCGGCTGGGCATCGAAGGCTATGCCGAGAGCCGCTGGATTCTGCTCGACTTCGGCGACGTCGTGGTGCACATGTTCGACGCTGAGACCCGGGCCTACTACGATCTCGAGCACCTTTGGGCCGGCGCCAAGCGCGTGCCGTTCGAGTCGTCGCAAGGACCCGCGGCGCCCGTCGCTGATCCCGAGCCGTCTACGCTACGAACGCCGCGCTAGCAGCCTGGTGAAAAATTCGACAGGCTGCGTGGCGGCGCGGTTGATCTGGCCCCCTCGCCCCGACCCTCTCCCACCAGGGGAGAGGGAGAAAACGGGGATGCGCGCGAGCGTCACGATGCGTGGGTAACTCTGACACGTCGCGCGAGACTTCCCACCCACAATCGAGAAGCTCGCACACTTGCGCCCCTGTGCGGGTTTGGGGTTGCCACGCGCCGCTGCGCCTTGGCAAACTGAGGCCCCGCGCAAGCGCGAACCCCGAACCCCGAGCACGAGCATAAAGTCTCCCCAGTGGCATGAATATTCTCGCCGAGCTGCAACGCCGCTTTACCGCGGCACTGGAACCGCTGACCGACCGCCCGGCGGAAATGGCGGCGCTCGTGCGCGCGAGCCAGGACCCGAAGTTCGGCGACTATCAGGCCAACTTTGCCATGCCGTTGGGCAAGCGACTGGGCCGGCCGCCGCGCGACGTGGCCGCCGACGTGGTGACTCGGCTGTCGATCGACGACTTGTGCGAGCCCCCGGAAATCGCCGGTCCTGGCTTTATCAACCTGCGGCTCAAGACCGACTGGTTGGAAGCCGCCGCCGCGCGGGCCGCGGCCGACGCACGCCTGGGCATCGAGCGAGTCGCCCGGCCGCGGACCTACGTGGTCGATTACTCAGCGCCCAACGTGGCCAAGCCGATGCACGTGGGCCACATTCGCTCGACCGTGATCGGCGACTCGCTCAAGCGCATCTTGCAGTTTCTCGGTCATCGCGTGATCGGCGACAACCACATTGGCGACTGGGGCACCCAGTTCGGCATGATCATTTTCGGCTACAAGCACTTCCGCGATGCCGCGGCCTTGCAGGCCCAGCCCGTGGCCGAGCTCAGCCGCCTGTATCGGCTGGTCAATCGCCTGGTCGACTATCACGACGGGCGCGCCGGCCGCGCGGGACTTGTCGAGCGCGTGAGCCAGGCGCGGGCGGAGCTGGATCGGCTCGCCGCGGCGCCGCCGGCGGCCGATGCGGCGGCGCAAAAGAGCGTCGCCAAAGCGCTGCGCCGTGCCGAATCCAACGTCAAAGAGCAAGAGGCGGCGCTGGCGGCACTCGACGCCCGGCTGGCCGAGGTGGACAACGATCCGGCACTCGCGGCCATGGCTGCCGCGCATCCGCAGATCGGACGGGACGTGCTTTCGGAAACGGCGCGGCTGCATCAGGGCGATCCGGAAAACCTGCGACTGTGGCGCGAGTTTCTGCCGTGGTGCCTGGAGGACATTGCCCGCGTCTACGAGCGATTGGGCGTTTCGTTCGACGTCACGCTGGGCGAGAGCTTCTATCACGATCGCCTGGCCGCCGTGGTCGAGGATCTGTTGGCGCGCGGCATTGCGCGCGAGAGCGAAGGGGCCATCTGCGTGTTCGTGGAAGGCCAGGCCGCGCCCATGGTCATCCGCAAGCAGGACGGCGCCTATCTCTACGCCACGAGCGATCTGGCGACGATTCAATACCGGGCCAGCGAGTGGTCGCCCGACGGACTGTTGTACGTCGTCGACCATCGGCAGAGTTTGCACTTCGAGCAATTGTTTGCCACGGCCCGGCTGTGGGGCTACGACCAGATGGAGCTGGCGCACATCAGCTTTGGCACCGTGCTGGGCGAGGACGGTCGGCCGTTCAAAACGCGCTCGGGCGACACCGTGGGCCTGTGGGGCCTCTTGGACGAAGCGGTGAACCGCGCCTATCGCATCGTCAGCACGAACGACGACGCCAAGCCCGACGGGCCGGAGATTGCCGAGGACCAGCGGCGGCAAATTGCCGAGGCCGTGGGAATCGGGGCGCTGAAGTACGCAGATCTGGCCACCAATCGCACGAGCGACTACACGTTCAGCTACGAGCGCATGTTGGCCATGACCGGCAACACGGCCACCTACATGCAATACGCGCACGCGCGGGTTTTGTCGATCTTTGCCAGGGGAGACGTCGACGTGGCGGCACTGCGCTCAAGCGGCGCCCACATCGCCCTGGAAAGTCCGGTCGAACGGGCACTGGCCGTGGGCCTGTTGCAGTTCTCCGAGGCGCTGGCCGACACGGTGGCCGACTATCGACCGAATCTGCTGACGGCCTACTTGTTCGAAGTGGCCAATCGCTACTCGACTTTTTTCGAGCAATGCCCGGTGCTCAAAGCGCCGGACGAAGCCACGCGCGCCAGCCGCCTCTTGCTGTGCGACTGGACCGCCCGCACGCTGCGCCAAGGGCTGGAATTGTTGGGCATCCGCGTGGTGGAACGGATGTGAGGTCCAAGCGCAGGGCGCTCGCAATCATCTATCGATCGGGCGAAAGAGCTTGCGCAGATGCGAGGGGATATCTCGGGCGCCGTGAATTACGAGGAGGACCTCGATGCCGTCAACGAGCGGGCGGTAGATAACGACGTAGGAGCCGACGGGGAAGCATCGAAGTTCACTGCCGAGGTCTGGCCGCCCTTCGCCTAGCAGGGGTTGACTCGCGCACAGGCGACAGCGGCGGTCGATTTCCTCCACAACGTTGTCCGCCGCAGTGCTGTTATCGCGCGCGATGTGAAGCCAGATCTCAATCCGTGCCTCTTCTGCTGCTCGGGTGAGAAGGACTTGGGGCATTAGTCGGCCGGCAGTCCGGCGGCACGCCGGCGGGCCTCAATCTTGGTCTTCTCGGTATCAAGCGGGTGCAGCTGGCCTGCGTCGGCCTGGGCGATCGCGTTGCGGACGTCATCGAGCAGGCTCTGGTGGCGCAGCGACAATTCGCGAAAAGCGCGCAGCGCATCCAGCACCACCTCTTGCTCGGTCTGATAGTGCCCGGCAGCAAGTTGCGCCTGCACGAATGCGTCGATTTCGGGTGTAAATTGCGTCGGCATCCTGAAGATCCTCTACGCTTGCGCTCACACCTTGGCCGTGGCCAGCTGCTCGTAGCGGCCGAAGATCATGCGTCCGGCGCTGGTCTGCAGCACGCTGGTGACCGCAATCCGCACGGTCTGATTGATGTGCTCGCGTCCGCCCTCGACGACGATCATCGTGCCGTCGTCCAGATAACCCACGCCCTGCCCTGCTTCCTCGCCGTGCTTGACGATCCGCACTTCCAGGGTCTCGCCCGGCAGCACCACCGGCTTGAGCGAATTCGCCAGGTCATTCAGGTTGATGACGCCCACGCCGTGCAGCCGCGCGACTTTGTTCAGGTTGTAATCGTTGGTGACGATTTTGCCTTGCAGATACTTGGCCAGCAGCACCAGCTTCAAGTCCACGGGCTGGCCGGCGAACTCGGGCAGCTCGCGATCGTAAATCTTGAAATCCACGTCCGTGTTGTTGCTGAGGCGGTTGAGGATGTCGAGTCCGCGGCGCCCGCGGCTGCGGCGCAGCCGGTCGGCGCTGTCGGCCACGGCTTGCAGCTCGGAGATCACGAAGCGGGGCATGATCAACTGATTGTCGAGAATCTGGGTCTCCACCACGTCGGCAATGCGGCCGTCGATGATCACGCTGGTGTCCAGCACGTAGGGTTTGAGCCCTTTGATTTCTTTGACGAACTCGACGTACGGGATGATGAAGCGAAAATCGTCTTTGGTTTGCAGCAACAGGCTGATGCACAGATAGCAGAGAATCATGCCCAGCACGAGCGAGAACCAGTTGGAAGTCCACGTGTCTTGCGGAATGACGGAGCTGAAGGCCAGCCGCAGGACGTACGTGAGAAACAGCCCGACGATCAGCCCCAGGTAGACGGCGGAAACGGTGTCGATGCGTTTGCGGCGCACCAGCACGTCGGCCAGGATGACGCCGACGCTCAATAGCACCACGCCGCCGAAAGCGGCCCAGGGGAGCAGCACGGAGTCGCCGTGCAGTCGGCCCGAGTTGATGAGCTGAAAGCCGAGCCCCACGGCCACCATGACGAACACAAATCGCAGGACGACCAGCGCCATGGTGTGTTGGGCCTTTTGTTGAGCGAGGAGCTAGGGGGCGGCAGAGGCAAATCTATTTTAGATACCGCCCAAAGGGGTGACCAGCCCTGGCGTTGGGCCGCCCAGCAGCCTCTGAAATTCGCGCGCGGCGAATCGATCGGTCATGCCGGCTATATAGTCTGCGGCGGTCCTGCGTGGCCCGGCGGTCGCCACCCGGCGGCGGAAGTTCTCGGTCATTAGCTCCGGCCGAGCCACGTACAGGTCGAACATGGCCTGCAGTTGCGCCGTGGCCTGGCGGCGATGGGCCAGCACGTCGGCATGGCGATAAACGCGCGTGCGCAAGAGATCCTGCAGCTCACGCTGCGCCGCAGCGATCTCCTCGCCCGGCACCACGATCGGCTCGGCCCTGGCCACGGCCGCCGGGCTGTCGACCCCGCTGCGGGCGATGCGTTCGGCCGCGCGCCCCAGCACGTCGCCCACTTGCCAATCCACCAACTCGCGCAAAATGGCGCGGCGCAACTCGGCCGCGGACAGAGCGGCATAATGACGGCGCACGCGCTGGGCCGCCAGCGACCACAGCCGCGTGGCCAGCAGCTCTTCGAGCGAGAGCAGCCGCAGTTCGAGCGCGTCGTCGGCATCGTGAGCGTCGTAGGCGATGCTGTCGGCCGCGTCGACCACCTGCACTTCCAACGGCGGCCGCGCCTGCGTGGTATCGTGCGTGACGCGCGTTTCCTGGCCGGCCAGCACCTCACGCGTGAGATTCAGGCCGGGGAATTCGGAATAGCGGAGCTCCAGCTCGCGCACGATCCGCAGCGCCTGCGCGTTGTGCGAAAAGCCGCCTTCATCGCGGAGACACTCGTCGAGCAAATCTTCGCCGGGATGGCCCAGCGGCGGATGCCCCAGGTCGTGTATCAGCGCCAAGGCCTCGACCAGGTCTTCGTTGAGCGCCAACTCGCGCCCAATCGTCCGCGCGATGCAGGCCACTTCCAGCGTGTGCGTAAGGCGCGTGCGGTGATAGTCGCCCAGCTCGCCGGTGAACACCTGCGTCTTGGCGCTCAATCGGCGAAAAGCGGCACTGTGCAAAATGCGGTCGCGATCGCGCTGAAACGGTCCCCGATACGCATGCTCCGGTTCCGCATGCTCGCGCCCTGCCGACTGCGCGCTGCGCATGGCGTAGGGAGCCAACAGCGCACGTTCGCGGTCGTGGATCGAGGCCAAACGGTTGGGCATGAACGATGGGTGCGGAATGTCCGCCAGGATGACGCCGTTAGGATGGAGGGCTGGAAGCCAGGGCCTCGTGCAGCGTTTCCCACAACGCTTCCAGCGATTGCGGCATCACTTTGACGCCGGCGAGCGCGGGCATGAAATTCGTGTCGCCGTTCCAACGCGGCACAATGTGCCAGTGCAAATGGCCGGGCACGCCGGCGCCAGCCACGCGGCCCAAGTTCAATCCCACGTTGAACCCTTCGGCCTTGAGCAGCCGCGCGAGCAGCCCCAGATAACGCGTGATGAGCCGCTGCAAATCGAGCTGCTCGTGGTCGGTCAATTCATCGGGCCGGCCCTTGTGTGCCAGCGGGGCCACCAGCAAATGCCCGTTGTTGTACGGATAGCGATTGAGGATCACCAGCGACAGCGCGCCGCGTTCGAGAACCATCGTTTCCCGCTGGCGGCTGTCCACCGCCGCCGCGCACAGAAAACACTCCGGATCAGCACCCGGCAAGAGATCAAGCTGGGGCTGCGGCGCCTGGGCGGCATGCGCGGCCGCCTCGCCGCTCACAAAGGCCAAGCGCCAGGGGGCCCAGAGTTGTTCTTGCCGGTTCACGACTGATCGTTCCTCCCCCAGCGCACGTTCCCGCAGAAAGTCTAGGGGTGCCGAGGCCGTGCGACAAGATCAGCCCTGCCGGAAGCCCCGGCTAAGGGGCAGGTCATGAGCGTCGCGAGGCACGATTGCATCACTCGCCGAGGTAGGCATCTTGCACGCGTTTGTCGTTCAATAGCTCGGCGGCCGGCGCCGACATTGTGATGCGGCCGGTTTCCATCACGTAGCCGCGATGGGCCAGTTTCAGC
This sequence comes from Pirellulales bacterium, assembly GCA_050250435.1. GTDB lineage: Bacteria > Planctomycetota > Planctomycetia > Pirellulales > PALSA-1355 > JBFWOR01. The sequence goes on from JBFWOR010000005.1 coordinate 168,232, forward strand.
GCCAGCCGCGCCGCCTGCTCGACCAGCAAGATCGACATGCCCTCGGCGTTCAGCCGCCGCACGACTTCAAAGATTTTCACAGCCACCATCGGCGCCAGTCCCAGGGACGGCTCGTCGAGCAACAGCAGCTTGGGCCGTCCCATCAGGGCCCGCGCCACGGCCAGCATCTGCTGTTCGCCGCCGGAAAGCGTGCCGCCCGGCTGGGTGCGGCGCTCGGCAAGAATCGGAAACAGCTCGAAAGCGTGGGCCAGATCTTTTTCGATACCGGCGCGATCGCTGCGCGTGAAGGCGCCCATTTGCAGGTTTTCGAGCACGCTTAAGCGGGGAAAGATCTTGCGCCCTTCGGGCGACTGGCAGATGCCGCGACGCACGATTTCGTGCGCCGGCAGGTTGTGGATCTCTTCGTCGCCGAGCGCCACGCGCCCGCTGCGCGCCGCCAAACAGCCGGAAATGCACAACAGCGTTGACGTTTTGCCCGCGCCGTTGGCACCGATCAGGGCGACGATCTCGCCTTGATTCACTGTCAACGAAATGCCGTGCAGCACTTCGATCGGCCCGTAACCGGCGTGCACGTTGTCGAGCGTCAGGAGCGCCGGCATCAGTGCACCTCTTCGCTGCCGAGATAGGCGGCGATGACTTGCGGATTGGCGCGCACTTCGTCCGGCGTCCCCTCGGCGATCTTGATGCCATAGTCGAGCACCGCAATGCGATCCGAAATGCCCATCACGACTCGCATGTGATGCTCGATCAGCATCACCGTCAGGCCCTGCTCGCGAATGCGCTCGATCAGCCGATTGAGGTCCGCGCTTTCCGTCGGGTTCATGCCGGCGGCCGGCTCATCGAGCAAAATCAACCGCGGCCGCGTGGCCAGGGCCCGGGCAATCTCCAAGCGCCGCTGATCGCCGTAGGGAAGATTCTTGGCCAGCGCCCCCTCGCGCGAGCGCAGACCGACAAAGTCCAGCCACTCTTGCGCGCGGCCCCGCGCGTCGGCCTCGCGCCGCCGGCTCCCCGGCGTGCGGATGGCCATGCCCAACAGCCCACCGGCCAGGTGCCGGTCCATGGCAGTGAGCACGTTCTCCAGCACGGTCATATTCTGAAACAGGCGAATGTTCTGGAACGTGCGGGCCACCCCGGCCCGGGAAATGACCTCGGGTGAGCGTCGCGCGCGGCGCCACACGGCCCAACTGCCGGCGGCACCGATGGCCGCGCCCAGCACGAGCGCCACGACGGCATCGCGGCGCCGGGCGGCGGCTGCGGCGGTGATGGCGGTATAGTTGGCCATGATGGCCCGGGCGTCGGCCGCGGTGTCGAACGTCGCCAAATCGGCTGTGTCATCGCGATTGCGAATGACCCACTTTCCGTTGCTCTGGCGCAGATATTTGTCGTCAGGCGCCGAGCGCCGCGCTGCGTCAGAAACTTGAATCAGCTGCGTGAAGTTCGCGCGGATCGCTTCGGCCTGGGTGCGCGTTTCGCCGTAGCCCAGCGTTTGCCGCCCGTCGGCGGTGCGGACGGCCCAGCGACCGCCGCGCACGGCCTCCAGCGCCAAATCGCCGCGCCAATACGCCCCGACATCGGCCCAGGCGGCTGCATAGGAGAACGGCGAGCCCGGGCCGGCATAGTTGCGTTTGATCGTGGCCCGCCACAGGGCGTTGATATCGAGGGCCAGGATGGCGGCCGTCAGGCCCGTAACAATTCCCACCAGGCCGCACAACAGCACCGACCGCCAGGAAAAGGGCCGCTCCAGCGGCTTGCCACAAAACTCGATCGTGCCGCTCGTGGGCTCGTAGATGCCGGTGATCGCGTTGAACACCGTCGTCTTGCCGGCGCCGTTGGGGCCAATGACCGAGAAGATGCGCTGCTCATCGACCGAACAGTCGACCTGGTGCACGGCCGTCAGCCCGCCAAATCGTACGGTCAGCTTATCGAGTTTGAGGAGCGTCATGCGGGACCTCCCGCCGCGGCGCCGCGCTTGCGTTGGCTGAGGGCCGCTTCGATCCGCGCGGATGGCAACAGCCCCTCTGGCCGGAAGCGAACCATCCACACGAGCGCCAGCCCAAAGATCATCAGCTTCCAATTGCTGAACGAGAGCAGCGGGTTGGTCGCGTCGATCACGTTGGCCCGCTGCAGCATGCCGTCGAGCACCGGCGCGACCACGTTGTCGAAGCCCACCAGCAGCAACACGCCCAGCAGCGTGCCGCGGATGCTCCCCAGGCCGCCCAGGATGACGCAGCAGAGCATGATCATCGAGCGGTTGAAGTCGAACGCGTCGGGCCCGGCGGTGCTGGTGAGCGTGGTGGCATACAGGCAGCCGGCCAAGCCGGCCAGGCCGCAACCAATCGCGAACGCCGAGAGCTTCACGCGGGCCGCATTGATGCCCATGCAGGTGGCGGCCAGTTCGTCTTCGCGGATGGCGACCCAGGCCCGGCCCAGCCGCGAGCGCTCCAGATTCACCAGCAGCCAGATGACGGCCATGAGAATGCCCAGCGTCAGGTAGTAGAACAACCGATAGTCGAGGCTCCAGTCGGGCTCGATGCCCAGCGCGCGCAACGGACCGTCGAAGAACGCCGGTAGTTGCGGTGGCGGAACCGGGTTGAGCCCGCGCGTGCCGGCGGTGATTTCCTCGAGGTTGCGCAGCGTAAAGCGGGTCACCTCGCCAAAGCCGAGCGTGACGATGGCCACGTAGTCGCCGCGCAGCCGGAGCGTGGGCGCGCCCAGCAGCATGCCCAACACCGCGGCGCCGAAGGTCGACGCCACCAGGGCCACGAGGAATCCGGTTTGAAACGGATACGCGCTGACCGTGAGGATGCCGGTGATGTAAGCGCCGATGCCAAAAAACGCCGCGATGCCCAGGTGCAACTGGCCGGTGTAACCGACGACGACGTTCAGCCCCAGCGCCAATATCGCGTAGATGAAAATGTAGGTGAGCTGCATGCCGATCGAGACGTCGGTCAGCCGAAACAGCGCCTGTTCCGGATAGACCAACAGCGGATACAGCACCAGCACGCCGAGGTAGATTGGCCAGACGACGGGGCGTGGCGAGGTGGACGCGCTCATACCTTGTCCCTCGTGCGCGCGCCCAGCAATCCGGCCGGGCGAAACACCAGAATGGCAATCAGAATCACAAACACCAGCGCGCTCGTCCAGCGCTCGCCGACATAGCCCGAGCCGAACGACCGAGCCAGCCCGATGACGAGTCCGCCGAGCACGGCGCCGGGAATATTGCCGATGCCGCCCAGCACGGCGGCGGTGAAAGCGTACAGCCCGTTTTGAAACCCCATCTGGTAGCTGACGGTGTTGATGTACAGCCCATAGATGACGCTGGCCGCGCCGGCCAGGGCGCCGCCAAGTGCGAACGTGGCGGCGATCACGCGGTCGACGTTGATGCCCATGAGCTGCGCCGCGACGGGATCTTGAGCGGTGGCGCGCATCGCCTTGCCCAGGCGCGTCGTTTTAACGAACACGGTCAGCGCGATCATGATCGGCACGGTAACGGCCACCACCAGCAGATCCTTATAAGTGATGCCCAAGCGGCTCTCTTCGCCCAGCGGACTCGCGTTCGAGACCAGGTTCGGAAAATCGCGGTCGGCGGCGCCGCCCCACAAGAGGCCCACGTTCATCAGCACAAAAGACACGCCGATGGCCGACACCAACGGCGCCAATTTGGGCGCGCGACGCAACGGCTTGTAGACCAGCCGATCGATCGACACGTTGACCGCTGCGCAAAACAGCGGCACTACGAGCATCATGCAAGCAATTCCCAGCCAGACGGCCGTAGGCGCGGCATCGGCGAGCCCGAACCACTCGGCCATGGCCAGCGCCAGAAAGGCGCCCAGCATGAACACGTCGCCGTGAGCGAAGTTAATCAGCTCGATGATCCCGTAGACCATCGTGTAGCCCAGCGCGATCAAGGCGAACAGGGCGCCGTTGGTCAGGCCGATCAGCGCATATTGCAGGAACGCTTGCCACAAATCCGGCGACTCGGCCTGGGCCACGAGCAAGGGCATCGTCGTCAACGGCGGTCTCCCTGTCGCGTCGGCCGCGCGCGCAGCCGGACGCCAGGCCCGGCCGTGGCACTACTGCCCCAGGATTTTGACAAATTCGAAATGGCCATTGTGCACGGTACTGCCGGTGACGGTGGACAATGTGCTGTCGCCGTTTTTGTCGAACGACCAGGTGCCGAGCGCGCCCTGATCGAAGTCCTTGATCTCCTGGCACGCCTTGAGAATCGCCGCGCGATCCTTGACGCCGGCGCGGCGAATGGCCTCGATGGCTGCCTTGGCCGCCTCGTAGCCGTAGATGGCGTAGCCTTCCGGCAGCCCGCCGAATTGCTGCTGATACTTGTCGACGAACTTCTTGCCGGGTCCGGTCAGCTTATCGGGCGGCATACCGCCGAACGTGATGAAGCAGCGGTCGTTGAGGTTCTCCGCACCGGCAGATTTGATGAACGCCTCTTCATAGCACGCGTCGGGCACCATGAGCTTGCTATCCAAGCCGGCGGCCACCAGGTCTTTGGCGATCTGCCCGCCCTTGGATTGTGTGGTGCCGCCGAAGTAGACCAGATCCGGCTTGAGGCCTTTGATCGTAGCCATCAGCGGCTTGAATTCCTGGGCCTTCACGTCGATGCTCTCGTGCCCGACCACCTCGATGCCCAAATCCTGGCAGGCCTCGATGAACAGCGTGGCGATGCCTTTGCCGTAGACTTCGTTGTCGTCCAGCACGTACACGCGCTGCACGCCCATTTCCTTGGCCCACAGCGCGCCCAGCGGCGCCTGCTGATCATCGGTCGGCACGATGCGCAAATAATTGATATGGCCCGTGGGGCGATAGATGTCGGGCTCACCGGGATCGCCTTTGCCGGGCTTGGTCAGGCCGGGCCAGGTGTTGGCGGGGCTGATCATCAGCAACCCGGCCTTGTTCAAGATGGGCATCGAGATCTTGGCGGCACCCGAGTTGTAGGTGCCCAGGTACACCATCACGTCCGGATCGTGTACGGCCCGGTTGGCATTAGCCGTTTCGGCCTCGGCCGTCCACTGACCGGCACCCGCCGTGGCGTCGTCCCAGTCGGCGTACTCGATCTCGAATGGCCCGGCTTTGTAGCCGGCTTCTTCCAGGGCGATCTTGATGCCGTTGACGATCGTGTCGGTCTGGGCCTTGGCGCTACCCGTGCGCGGGAGACTGGAAACGACTTTGACCCGATTCGGATCGCCGCCCGACGGAATTCCCCAGCCGACCACCGTCAGCACTGCCAGCATGGCAATCAGTAGCAAAGGGGCGACGTAACGTGCCATGCGCGTTCACAGGGGCAATTCGGGGAACCTTGGGTACGAGCCGTGCGAATTGTAGCGCAAGCAAAAATGCACGTCAATTCGGCGCCACTGCCGCACAGCAAACCCGCTGCAACGCCGCAAACAGCGCGGACGCGTTCATCCGCGGCCGCGATCTTGACGCGCCGGCGGACCTTCGAGTACCGTTCGCCGCCTCGCGCCCAAGGCCGGCGGATCGTCGGCCGTGCGCGATCGACCAAACACTTCATTACCAGCCGCCCCCAGGTGGATTATGAGCGTTGCACCCCTCGAACATCGTTGGGCCACTCCGCCGGTGCCGCCGGCCTTTGTCTCCACACAGCCGACGCCCGTTCCGTTGCTCGACGTGTCGCGTCAGTATCACGCGATTCGCGATGACGTGGCCAAGGCGTTGGCGCGGGTGTGCGACTCCGGCCGTTTTATCCTCGGGCCGGATTGTGAGGAGCTCGAACGCCGACTGGCCGAATACTGCCAGGTGTCCCACGCCGTGGGATGCGCCTCGGGCAGTGACGCGCTGGTGTTGGCGCTCATGGCGCTTGGCGTCGGACCGGGCGACGAAGTGCTCATGCCCAGCTACACGTTTTTCGCCACCGCCAGTGCGGCCTGGCGGTTGGGCGCCAAGCCGGTGTTCGTTGACATCGACCCGGTGACGTACAACATCGATCCCAACAAGGTCGAAGTGCTAATCTCGCCGGCCACCAAGGCGATCCTGCCGGTGCACTTGTACGGCCAGTGTGCCGACATGCGGGCGCTGGAAACGATTGCTCGCACGCACAAGGTGCCGCTGGTGGAAGATGCCTGCCAGGCCATAGGCGCGGAATTCGCCGGCCGTCGGGCGGGCAGCTGCAGCGCGATCGGCTGTTTCAGCTTCTATCCCACGAAGAATCTGGGCGGCTACGGCGACGGCGGATTGTTGACCACGCACGACGCCGCCCTGGCAGAGCAGCTGCGCCTGTTGCGTGGCCACGGCATGCAGCCGCGTTACTATCACCAGGTGGTGGGCGTGAACAGCCGGCTCGATTCGCTGCAGGCGGCCGTGCTCAACGTCAAGCTTCCTCACCTCGATCGTTGGACCACCGACCGGCAGACGAATGCTCAGCGCTACCACGAGCTATTTGCCGCGAACCGGCTGGAGCACTTGCTGGGCCTGCCGCACACGGCCCCGGGCCGCCGCCACGTGTGGAATCAATACATCATCCGCGTGCCGGACGGACGGCGCGACGCGTTGCGCGCGTATCTGGCGGAACGCAAAATCGGCACCGAGATTTACTATCCCGTGCCGCTGCACTTGCAGGCCTGTTTTGCCGCGCTGGGCTACGAGCAGGGCAGCCTGCCGGAATCGGAGCGGGCGGCGCACGAAACGCTGGCGCTGCCAATCTTCCCCGAGCTGACCGCGGCCGAACAGCAAGTGGTGGTGCGCGAGATTGCCGCCTATTGGCACGGCCCACGTCTGGCCTAAGGTCTCGGCAACGCTACTCGAATCCAGTCGCCGCGGGGTGCCAGGTTCGCGCGTTTGAACGTGCTGGCGCACGAGCCAACATCGACCGGGCTACGCTTCGTCGTCGTGAATGCGCTCTTTCGGCTTGTCGGCGCGCGTTGATGGCCGCACGGCCGCCATCAACCCGAGTCCCACAACCATGATCACGATCACGTAGCTGACGACGTAGCTCTTCTTGGGCGCCGCGGCCGCTTCTTCTTTTTTCTTCTTGGCTGCCAGGGCTGGCGACACCAGCACGAGCGTCAGCACCAGCGTCCAGAGCAGCCACCGGGTGCCGCGCCGCAATGGATCGGCCGCCGCCCGCGTCGAGCGCATCGTTTGCATCATATGCCTCATAGAGGAATCTCCGCCGCCTGCCGACAATCGAACAAAAACGCTTCCACCGGCGCTGCCAGTTCGCGAAAACGGCCCACGGGCATCGCCAACGTATCCCAGCGGGGCGAAATGGGCCGGGCGTGCCGCGCGTATTCCGCCAGTCGAATGGCCACAAACCCGTACAGCCCGCCGCGAAACGCGAACAACCGCTCCACCGCCAGCGGCGAGCGATCGCCGACGATATTATAAGCGAACACGAACAATCCGCCAAAAGGCGCGCCAAACAGCTGCTCCCACCGCGACAGGCTGATCAGGTCGTCGCGCGTGGACCAGTTTTTCCAGTAGTGCTTTTGCTCGCCGGAGGGAAAGCGGCGGCCCTTTACGTCCACGAGCCAGGAGGAGCTGCCCGGCGGCGAGACGATGAAATCCAGGCTCTTGAGCGTCCCCTGCTCAAAGCGGCTGCGCTTGGCCTCGTCGACGGCCACGTACGGCACTGCCCGCTCACGCAGGTAGGCCTCGAACGCGGCTTCGTAGTGATTCTCGCGATTGGCCATTTTTTGAGAGCTGTGCCCCCGCAGGATCCCCCACATACGTGGACAAGTTTACCGCTCAGAGGTACCGGGCGCCAATCGCTCGTGCAGCATGAGAACTGTGGGGAAAGGGACCATCGAGGCCCGACTGTGAGGCACCGACCGCTGGAATTACGATTTGCCCCGCAGACGCTCGGCCAGCGTTGCCGGCACCGCCGCCAACGCGACTTGCGTGCTTTCGCCCGTGGCCAGGTCCTTGATCTGGCAAGTGCCCGCCTGCCATTCGTCCGGGCCGATGATGACGGCCAGCGCAAAGCCGCGACGGTCGGCGTATTTGAGCTGCTGGCCGATTTTCTTGGCCTCGGGATACAGCTCCACGCCGATCCTTGCGCGGCGAATCTCCGCCGCCAATCGCAAGTAGTCGTGCAGTCGCTCCGCGTCAAACAGCGGCATGAACACCGGCGCCGGCGTACTCACCTTTTGCACGAGGCCCAGCTCTTCGAGCGCCGCCAGCAACCGATCGAGTCCCAGCGACGCGCCGATGCCCGGCAACTCTTCCTTGGTGTACAGCCCGGCCAGATTGTCGTAGCGGCCGCCGGAGCACACGCTGCCAATGCCGGGCAGGCGATCCAGAAACGTTTCGAACACCGTGCCCGTGTAGTAGTCGAGCCCGCGGGCAATCGAAGGGGCGATGCGGATGCGCGCCGGTTCCACACCGGCGGCGGTCACCGCCGAGAGCAGATCCGTCAGTTTGCCCACTCCTTCTTCACCCTTCGCCGTGCCGCCCACGAGCTTCGCCAATTCGGCGAGCACATGCCGGTTGTCGCCGTCGATGTCGGCCAACGCCAACAGACCGTCGACTTGTTCGCGAGTGGCGCCGGCGACGGCGGTCATCTCGTCGGCCACTTTGTCGCGGCCCGCCTTGGCCAGCTTGTCGAGCGCCCGCAACACGAGCGCCGTCTGGTCAGACAACTCGTAGCGCTCCAGCAACCCGGCCAGCACCAACCGATTGTTGACATTGATGGTGAAATCGCGAATGCCCAGCGCCTGGAACAAATCGTGAATCACGAGCGCCGACTCAATGTCGGCGGTCAGGGCCTTGGTGCCGATGGTGTCGAAATCGCACTGCATGAACTCGCGATAGCGGCCGCGCTGCGTGTTCTCGCCGCGCCACACCGTGGCAATGTGATAGCGCTTGAACGGCGTTCCCAGCTGGCCCACGTGCTCGGCCACAAACCGTGCCAAGGGCACCGTGAGGTCGAACCGCATGCCCACCCAGCGCCCGCCATGGTCCTGGAACTTGTAGAGCTGCTTGTCGGTCTCTTCGCTCCCCTTGCCGGTGAGGATTTCGAGGTACTCGAGTGCCGGCGTGTCGATGGGGCTGAAACCGTACGAGCGATAGACCCGCCGGGCCGTGTCGATCAGCCACTCGCGCGGAATCATCGTCTCGGGAAGGTAGTCGCGAAAGCCCTTCAGCGTGCGGGGCTCGATACGTTTGACGTCGTTCACGGTCGATCCATCTTAGGCGGTCAAAACCGGCAACAACGGGGGTTTGGCGCTGCGGATGCTCTGGCCCCGTTTTTTGGGCAACACAGCCTCTGCGTACTCGACCACTTGTTCCGACGTTTCCAAATACTGCTCGTACAGCCACTCGTCCTCGTACTCGCAGTCCTTGGTGGAATACTCGCGGCAAATCATCGGCCGGGTGTGGTACACGCCGCAGCGATTGTCGCTCAGCAGGTGCTTGCAAGTCGTGTGCACCAGCAGATACCAGGTGTCGTCTTCCTTGAACAGGCTGGACGCGTCGTGCATGAGATACCAGCGCACGAATTCCCAATCGCGGGCGTCGGTCGGGGTTTCGACCGCCAGCGCAAAGTATTTGCAGCACTTGGCCGAGCAGTGATTGCACAACACGTCGCCCGGCAACAATTGTTCCCGGCGCAGCTTGGGCACGAGGGGAGGGCTGATCACGCGTGAGATTCCTGGCGTGGCAATAGGTTCGCGCGGTTCCCGCGACAGCGGCACCGCTCGCTGCCAGATTAACAAACACCCGCCCGGCACGCCAGCGCACTCACGCGGCGCTATTGCCGCTGCGGCGCCAACTTAGCGCGAGAAGACATAGCTCCAGCAAATGGTGCGCACCGCGACCGACTGCGCCGGCAGCTCCGGCACAATGGCGATCTCGCCGTCCGCAACCGTCAGTCGCGCCTCAGGCTCCGCAGTCGGCACTGAGAGGCACGGGCCGGCGCGGTTCGGCTCAGTCGGTGCTCGTGGGGCGGCGAACTGCACATTCGTGGACGTGGCGCGTTCGACCGGCGTTGCCAATTGATAGCGACTTCCCAAGGGCCCGCGCGGTTCGGCCGCGCGGCAGGCGATTTCAAAACGCACCTGGGCCACGCGCGGATCGAGCTCGATACCGGCCGACCAGTGGCTCTTGCCCGCCATGCCCACCAGCAGCGCCACCTGGCTACCCCCGGCGCGCGGCTCAACGTGCAGCGATTGCCAGGGGGGGCTGGCCGGCCACGGCTCGCTGGGGTCACCTTCGACGGACTCCAGCAGACGCGTCCACTCGCCCCCGCGGTCGGCCCATAGTGCGTGGGTATAGCGATCGTCGCGCCAGGTGAAGCACACCCGCAGCCCGGCGACTTCCAGAGTCACATCGTCAATTGCCATAACGGGAGGACGGCGTCGCGGGCGCGGCATCGCCCGGCACCGCGGGACTCAAGGAACTAGCTCGCGCGCCACTGCAGATAGGCGTCCAGAAACCCCTGCAGATTACCGTCGAGCACCGTTTGAAAATTGCTCATCTGGTGGCCGGTGCGAGTGTCCTTGACGCGCTGGTCGGGATGCAAAAAATAACTGCGAATCTGCGAGCCGAACCCGGTCTTGGCCTTCTCCTGATATTTGGCGGCCTGCTCGGCCTCGCGCTTCTCTTCTTCCATGCGCGCCAGGCGGGCCCGCAGCATCTTGAGCGCGGTGGCGCGATTCTTGTGCTGCGAGCGCTCGTTCTGGCATTGCACGACGATGCCGGACGGCAGATGCGTCAACCGAATGGCACTGGACGTCTTATTGACGTGCTGCCCCCCTGCTCCGCTGGCACGAAACACATCTTCGCGAATATCGTCATCCTTGAGCTCGATCTCTACCGAGTCGCTAATTTCCGGCGAAACGTCGACGGCGGCGAAACTCGTCTGCCGTTTGCCTTCGGCGTTGTACGGGCTGATGCGCACCAGGCGGTGCATGCCCGTCTCGCCTTTGAGATAGCCATAGGCCATAGGGCCGCGAATCGCCAGCGCCGCGCTTTGTATCCCGGCCACGATGTCGTCCTGGCGATCGAGAATCTCCACGTCGTAGTCGTTCTTTTGCGCCCAGTGAATGTACATGCGCAACAGCATCTCGGCCCAGTCGTTGGCGTCGGTGCCGCCGTCGCGCGCGTTGATCGTCATGATCGCGCCTTTGGAATCGTAGGGGCCGTTGAGCAGGCCCTTGAGCTCCAACTGGCGGACCAGCGCGTCGAGCCGCGCCACCTCGCCGGCCAGTTCGCCAGCCAGCGACTCGTCTTCCTGGGCCATTTCCACCAGCGCCGCCAGATCCCCCGCGCCCGTCACCGCCTCATCCAGCGGCTTTACGAGGGTGCCCAGAGACTTGAGTTCGGCGATGGTGGCCTGAGCGCGGTCCTGATTGTCCCAAAAGCCCGGGGCGGCCATCCGCGCTTCGATGTCGGCGGTTTGCGCCTTCTTGGCAGCGTAGTCAAAGAGAGTCTCGAAGTTGGACGATGCGCTGCTGAATGGCCTCGGCCCGATCAATCAATTCTCTATCCATGACGGCTCTCAGAAGTGGATGGGCAGACGCACGCCAGGCGCGAGTCACTCCCCAAGGAATGCAGGCCCGCCGCGCTCGATGGGCAATTATACCCCTGGCGACGGTTTGTAGAAGAGGATCGGCCGCAAGGACTGCCTTCCCGTTGGCACCGCAACGCCCCGCGCGACAATTCCATCGCTGCCACGACGGGCTCGATCGCGATCAACCGCACGCGATCAATAGAACTTGTCGCGCTGGTCGACCAACACCGAGTCAACGTAGGCGGCCACCGGATAGCTGCCGAATTGCTTTTTGTGCACGTACTCGAAAATGGCGTCGGCCACCTCGTGATGTGCCAACACTTCGATACGGATGCGCGAACGGCCGGTATAGGGATCTTCCAGGGTTTCGTGGCGCCCCTTGCCCGCGCAGTAGTTGCAGGTGTATCCCTTGGCCCCCAGGGACAGAACGTGCTCGAGCAGCGTCTTTTCCAGGACGGTGTCGGCAATGATGACGAGGCGACTGATTTCCACGAGCTCTGGCATGCAACGCCCTTTTCGATCGATTGAACTTAGCCGGCAGCGCGGCGCCGCGTTTCGGTCGGCAGCGCTAACCCGTGACGGGGAAGTTCCGCATCACGGCCTTGGCGATTTCGAGATATATCGGGATGCCGATGGTAACGTTGTACGAGAACGTCAAACCGAGTGAAGCCGCCAGGGGCAACGTGGGACTGGCCTCGGGAATGGCCAGGCGCTGCACCGCGGGAACGGCAATGTACGATGCCGCGGCACACAGCACCGAGAACAAGGCATACGTGCCCAGGCTGAACGGCGTGCCCAAAGCCATGCTGTAAGCATGCGCCACCACGATGCCCACCGTGGCAAACACGTTGGGCGCGATCAGCGCAAAGGCGATGAACATCCAGCCGGCGGTCTTCAAATCGCGCAAACGGCGACAGGCCGTCATGCCCATTTCCAATAGAAACAGGCACAGCACGCCTTGAAACAAATCGACAAACAAAATGTCGTCCACCGCGCTGACCTTCTCGCCCTGCAACCGGCTGATGTAGCCAATGGCAATGCCGCCGAATAACAGGTACAGGCCGGGATTCAGAAACACTTCGTGCAGCAGCTCGGGACTGAAGATGCCCTTGCGCCCGCCGTTGCCGTTGACCCGTTTAACGACCGCATGGCCGTTGTGCGGCCGATCGCCATCGTCGCCGTGGTTGCCGTTCCCGTTGCCGTCCCCATTTCCGTTCGGCTCATAGCCTGCTTCGTCCGGCATATTGCCCAGCGGATCCATGCCGTTTTCGCGCAAGCGCGAAACCAGAAACAGCGCCACCAGGCAGCCGGGGATTTCCATTACCGCCAGCATGACGGGCATGTAGGCGGCGTACGCGATGGCCGGCTTGGCGGCGGTGAGCACGCCCAGGCAGGTGACGAACGTGCCGGCAGAATCCGAACCGTAATAGCCGGCCACCGTGGCAGCGTCAATGCGCCGCAGTTTCGTCGCCCTACGCAGCACCTGGTAGGCGACGACGCCGATCAGAAAATTGGTGATGAATCCAATCATCATGAAGCCCACGGCCTGTTGGGCCCCGGCCGCATCGAGCGAGGCCAGCTCTTCGCCGCCGTGCCAGCCGATGGCAATCAGCAGATACATGGTCAGCCCTTGGTACAGCACGTGCGGAAACTCGAACGGCACGCCCAGGATCGGGATGCTGAAGCCCATGTAGAAGAACAACAGCAGCGGCTTGAACAGGTTGTGCTTGAAGTTATCCAGAAATTCGTACAGCATCGTCGGCCTCTAGTGACCCCTTCGTTCAAAAGGCTACGCGCGCACCGCGAGCGCAATGAATTGTTCCGCCTGGATTAATCCCACCTCGAACTGCGGGCCGTCAGAGTTTTCCGCTGGCAGCAGCGGCGCCCCGTTCGCGTCCACCGGCCAGAAACCGCGTCTTGGTCGGCGCAGCCGGTGAACGTTTATGCCTGTTGAGCGCAAGTATACGTGGCGTGGCAAAAGTTGACTACCGTCGTTCGATTACAAGTCTGTAACCGCTTGTAGCAGCTCGCAACGGCGCCGCGCAACGGGCTTGATATTCGGCGCCGGCTGCCGCGCGCTAAAGCAACTTTGGACGAGCACGCTGCTGCGATGGAGAGCATCCGTCAAGCGTGCGCGATGCGGACGGACGGCACAGCCGTGCCGTCCGATCTCCGCAGTCAGCCACTACACGTCCGTTGTCACCGGCATTCTCGTGCGCCCATTGGCGACACGCACGGCGGTGCTGTCGGACGACTTGGGCTGCATGCGCTCGAGACCGTTGATTTGTAGCTGCGGCTTGCCTGGCTGCGAGGAATTGAATTCGTCGAGAAAGTGCAGCAAGTTCTCGCACGTGGTGTGGTCGACGATCGTCACGTTCGGCGAAATCTGCAAGCTGACGCTCTTGGCGTCGGGGGGGACTCTGTCCATCTCGCGAATCAGGTGAAACAAGTTGAAGCACACGAGCGGCCGTTCGACGTACAAATCGTATACGCCTTCCGCGTAGTCGCGACGGCCGATCGGATTGCGCACCAGATCGGCCAGGCGGACCAGCAAGCCCGGTTTCGGTCGCGTCGTGCCGCTGCCGACCGGCAGGTTGTACCACAGGCACAGCGCGAGCTTGATGCCCACGCCCACGGCGATCCCCAGCAACAAGTCGGTGGAGACCGTGACGAACACGGTGGAGGCAAAAATGAGCAGTTGCTCCTTGCCGATCTTGGCCATGTGCAGCCAGACCTTGGGGCGACACAGCTTGTAGCCCACGTATACCAGGATCGAGGCCAGCACGGCCTTGGGCACCATGTTCATCACGTTGCGCCCGGCGAACAGGAAGGTCAACAAGAAGCAGGCGTTATAGAAGTTCGCCCATTGCGTGCGACCGCCGCCGAGAATATTGGCGGTGCTTTTGACGATGCCGGGAATGATCGTCAGGCCACCCAGCAAGCTCGAGGCCACGTTCGAGGCGCCCATTGCGGTCAGCGTGCGGTCGGGATCGCTCTTGCGGCGGAACGGGTCGATCTTGTCCACGGCCGCGATCGTCGCCAGCGATTCCGTGCCGTCAATCAACACCAACGTGACGACGACGACGGTCAACGGCAACCACAGACTGTGGTCGCTCAAGACGCCGCTAAAATCCGGCAGCACGATGCCGTTGGCCAAGGGCGATTCAGGAACGTGAATTAGGTTCGCCGGCGAGATCGTCAGCAGCAGTTGCGCAACGGCCGTGCCGATCATGAAAGCCCACACCGGCGGCGGCATGAGCTTGAACATCCGCCCCGGCACGGCAGACAGCGCGAAAATGAACGCCGTTGCGCCGATGCCCAACCAGAATGTGTTCGGATCGAGGGCGCTCAGTTTGGACGGCACTTCACCCAGGATTTCCCAAAACTCGTGCCCTTCAAACGGCACGCCGAAGAACAGCGGAATCTGCTTGACGATGATCAATAGTCCGATCGCGGCCAGCATGCCTTCAATCGCTGCTGCCGGAAAGATGGCACTCAAACGGGCCACCTTGAATCGCGCGAGAATAAGTTGCAACACGCCGGCGATGCAAATCGCCACGAGCACGCGCGGATAGCCGCGGGCCATGTCGCCAGCGCCCAGCGCCACGATGCCGGCATACAAGGCCGGCGCCAGTCCGGCCGCGGGGCCGCTGATGGTCACATAGGAGCCGCCCAAAAAAGGCAGCAAAAAGCCGGCGATGATCGCCGACATGATGCCGCACACCGGCGGCGCGCCGGAGGTGATGGCAATCCCCATCGAGAAGGGCAGCGAAATCATGGCCACCATGAATCCGCTGCGCAAATCGTGCCGCCAGTGCTTCAGGCCGGCCAGCCCGTTCTGGGGCTTTGCTTTTTGGCCGCTGCTCGTCGCCGAGTGTGCGCTGCTGATCATGGTCGGACTATCCCTCATCCGCCCTTAGACTCCGGAACGACGAAACTGTCCGGCGGGCGCCGTCGCGCCTTGCCGAGCGCGCGATGCCTTCGCACCGCACGCAGTCCCTAGCGCGAATATAGAAGCGGATCGACGCTTCGGCGACGATCAATTCGTTACAAATCATTAAGGCCGTCGACAGCTTACAAACCCGTAAGGAGCCTTGCTTACGAAGCCGTAAGGTTGACGCAGCAGCCTTACAAATCCGTTTGAATGCGCAGCGGGCACGGTGCGCGACATTCGTCCGCCTGACATTCACTGATATAATTCAGAAACGACCTGCCCTGCTCCGGCGGGGCCGTGGCACTTGTCGGTGCGAGCAGCGTCTGAGACGCACAAACCGGGAGTCCATCATGCAGGCTTCGGCGACTATGGATCTATTGGTCATTGAAGACGATCAGGTAATCGGCAAATCGTTACGCAAGGGACTGCAAGAAGCCGGTCACGGATGCGTGTGGGCCAAGGATGGCGAGCGCGGATTGGAGCTGGCCGAAGGTCAGCAGTTCGACGCCATCATTCTCGACCTGATGCTCCCCGGGCGCGCGGGATTGGACGTGCTGCGCGAGCTGCGCACCAACGGCATTCATACGCCGGTGATTGCCCTGACGGCGCTGGGCTCAGTGGACGATCGTGTGTCCGGGCTGCAGGCCGGCGCCGACGACTACGTGGTCAAGCCTTTTGCGCTGGTGGAACTGATGGCCCGCGTCGAAGCCGTTTGCCGGCGCACGGCCAGCCGGCCTCCGGCCGTGGTGAAAGCCGGGCCGTTAACGCTCGATTTAGCGACGCGTCGCGTTACGCGGGACGACAAAGAGATCGATTTGACGCCCACGGAATTCAGCCTGCTGGAGCTCCTGATGCGCTATGCCGGCCAGGTCGTCACGCGCCGGATGCTCTGCGAGCACCTTTGGGAGACCGACTGGGAAGGCGCCACCAACGTGATTGAAGTTCACATCAACCGGCTGCGCGGTAAACTGGATAAAGGGTACGATGAATCCGTGATCCAGACCGTGCGGGGCCGGGGCTATGCGCTTCGAGCAACTTAAGTCGCTATTTCGCTCGCTGAGGTTTCGACTCAGCGCGTGGAACACGGCCGCAGTGTTGCTGATCGTCATCGTCACGCTGGTTGGGCTGCGCCAGTCGCTCCTATATATCTTGCTGGCCGAGAGCGATCAGTTGCTCAAGGACGACGCGTTCGAGGTCGTGCTGGCGGCCGAGCGCTTCTATCCGGATCAGGACGAGATCATCAATGAGATGGATCTCAAGGCCCGCGGACACGTCGATCGCGGGCTGTTCGTACAGTTGTTCGACGCCAACGGCCGGTTGCTCGCGACCAAAGGCGTGGCGCCCGATCTAAGTGGCCTGTCGCTGCCCATGTCACCCGCGCCGGAAATGTTCACCGTGGGGCGCTATCGGCTGGTGCAGCGCGTGACCGATAAGCCGGACATGCCGCCCTACCGCGTGCGCGTCGGGGCCAGCCTGACCACGGTCGAAAGCGAGGTGGCCACCTTGACCCGGCTGATGGTGGCCGCCGGCGTGGTGATTTTGTTCGTGGCGCCGTTGAGCGGCTATTGGCTGGCGGGCCGGGCCACGAGCCCCTTGGCGCGCATTATCACTACGGCCGCGCGCTTGCGGCCCAGTCATCTTGAAGAGCGGTTGCCGATTCGCGGCACGCAAGACGAGCTCGATCAGCTGTCGCTGACGATCAATCACTTTTTGGACCTGCTGCGTGACTATCTGCAGCGCAACCGCGAGTTCGTCGCCAACGCGGCACACGAGCTGCGCTCGCCGTTGGCCGCCCTGCAAAGCTCCGTGGAAGTGGCGCTCAATTCCGAGCGCTCCGTCGAGGAGTATCAGGACATGCTCGGCGAAATCGCCGACGAGTGCGGTCAATTGCGCGTGCTGGTCAACCAACTGCTGCTCTTGGCCGAAAGCGACTCCGGCGGCTTACCGATCGAGAAGCGCGCCGTCTATTTCGATCGTCTGGTGGAAAAGGCGGTCGACATGTTTCGCGGCGCGGCGGAGGAGCACGGCATTCGACTGGCCGCCGAGGTGGTCAATGACGTGGCGGTGATGGGCAACGGCGAGCGCTTGCGCCAGGTCGTCAATAACCTCATCGACAACAGCCTGAAGTTCACGCCCCGTGGCGGCCAGGTATTGGTCGGCATGCGCGTCGATCCGGAATATCGCGAAGTAACGCTGACCGTGACCGACAACGGCATGGGGATCAATGCCGACGACCTGCCGCACGTGTTCGATCGTTTTTTTCGCGGCGACAAATCGCGGCGACGCGAAGATTTGAGCCACGGCAACGGGCTGGGGCTCAGCATTTGCCATTCGATCGTCGTCGCCCACGGCGGGACGATCCACGTCGACAGCGAGCCTGGTCGGGGGGCGGTGTTCGTCGTCACCCTGCCCATCTGGCACGGCGAAGTGCCGGCTGCGGCCAGCTCGCCGCGGGCCAGTTTCTCGCGCTAGCGGGCGCGTCGCGCGGCCGCTGGCGCTAGCGGGCGCGTCGCGCGGCCGCTGGCGCTAGCGGGCCGGCGGCGCCGCTGGGTTTGGAAAAATGGTCTTCCAGTCCTTTTTCATGTCCACGACCACCCAACCGTGCTCAGCCGCCTGGCTCAGGGCCTTGTCCAGTCGGCCCACCAGGGAATCGCGGTCGTAGGCATACTCTCGCTCGGCGTCCGTGTGGTGTACGATCAGGCCGAAGCGGAGCCCCGCTCCGGCGGATGTCCACTGGAGCATCTGCAAGTCGCCATCCGAGTTGCCGAAGGCGGCGATCGGGCGGCGGCCGATGAAGCGCTGAATGCCCACCGGCTTTCCCGGTCCGTCGTCGATAAAGTCGACCTGCGGCAATCGCATGATCTGCGGAATCCCGTCGCGCAGCTCGAATCGGGTTTTGACGCTGCTGCCCACAATTTGCTCCGGCGGAATACCATAGACGCTCTCGGTCCACGGCCGCAGGAAATCGATACCGCCGCCGGAAACGATGTACGTTTTGAAACCCTGCGCCCGCAGATAGGCGAGCAGCTCCAGCATCGGCTGATACACGCACTGGGTGAACGGCCGCTTGAATCGCGGGTGTCGCGCGGAGATCAGCCACTGGGCGACCATCTTCTCGAACTCATCGGTGGTCATGCCAGAGTGCGTCGCCAACACCATTTCGGCGATGCCCCGTTCTCCACCGGCAAGCGCCGCCTTCATGTCGCCTTTGAGGAGCGCGGCAAACGGCTCCTTGGTTTTCCATTCCGGGTGCTGTTCGGCAAGGACTCGCGCGCGATCGACGAGAAAGAATCCTTGCACGTAGCAGGGCTGCTCGCACCACAGCGTGCCGTCGTTGTCAAAGGTGGCGATCCGCTCGGGCGGCTGGACAAAGTCTTTCCCGCCTGCGGTCGTCACCGTCGCGACAAAATCGATGATCGCCGTCTTGGTGGGGCCATCGTTCCAGGAAGGAAGCGGATCGGGAGACGCCGCCCCAGCGGTCGGCGCGCACCACGCGCCCCACAGCAATAGCAGGGCCAGACGCGGGCGCCATCGCGCTCGCCGGCTGCCATCTGCGGGGCCGATACCGCGCCACTCGGTTCTCATGTATGCGACCGTCCAAAATACGAGGAGCGTCTCCGCTCCATGTTGCCGCCCACCACCACGGGCCAGTATTGCGAATCAATATACCCGCGTCACGCATCGACGTCGGATCAACTGGCGTTGATCCATGCATCGCTAAGCCGTGGTCAGCGGGTGCCGCGGCAAGTGTCGATGCGATTGGGCGGGGCCGCCCGCATAACCATCAGAATCGTTAAAGTCGAGTGCGGCCGGAACTCGATAGGAATGTGACCAAGGGCGGAGATTCTATGCGCGCTCGCGTACTTTCCTGTGCGATTCTGGTGGCGCTGTTAGCCACCGCGGGCTTCGCAGACGACCTGCCCGGCAGTGTGCCGAGCTTGCGACGACTGCCCCCGGTTGACAGCACTCAGCGGGTGATAGCTTCCGGTGTCGTGCCGGCCGCGTTCAATCAGGACCCAGGGCCAGCGGTGGGCGCGGGGCCCGTTGCGGTGCCGCAAACGTGTGTTTGCCCCTCACAGCCCTGCCCCCAATGTTGCTGCGCGCCCTGCAAATGCCCCGAGCAGCCGGCGCCCTGCCTACCCTGCCCGCGCATCAACCTGCTTAATCCGAGCTGGCGACTCATGCTCGGCGGCTGGCTGGAATTTGACATGTTGTTCAACAGTGCCCGACCGGTAGCGCCTGGCGTGCCGTTCTTTCTGGCTCCCGACTCGCCCGTTGGAAACAGCCAGGCGACATTCGACGCGCACGCCCGGCAGACGACGTTGATTGCAGCCTTCGTCGGTCCTCAAATCGGCAACTTTCAGGCCGGCGGCCTGGTGGTGGCGAACCTGTTCAACGACGCCGTCATCCTCGATCGCTACGGCTTTCTGCCCTATCAGGCCTACGGTGACTTGCGGAATGAAGATTGGCGATTCGCCGCCGGCCTGCAACAAGATATCTTCGCCCCGCTGCTACCCACGGTATTGCCCTTCAGTTACTTGATTGCGTCGGGAAATGTCGGCGCGTTTCGCGGGCAGCTGCGCGCGGAGCGGTTCCTCCATCCCAGCGACGACAGCCAGATCACCCTCACCGCCGGAATCAGCGATCCTCGCTCGACGACGTTTACCAACCAGATTCTGAGCGAAGACGCAGGCTGGCCCAATGTCGAGTTGCGCACCGCCTGGGCCGTCGGACCCGAAGAGCAGGTCGGCGCACTCCCGAAAAGACCGTTCGAGGTTGGCTTGTCCGCTGTCGTGGGTCAACTCAGAACGGTGTTCGGTTTGAATCCAGTCATTGCCAACGTGTGGGGGCTGGCCGGCGACATTCGCTTCCAGATCAATGATCAACTGGGTGTTGCCGGTGAAGTATTCACGGGGCAAGGTCTGGGCACGTATGGCGCGGCAGTGTTCCAGCCGGTCAATTCGACCACCGGTCAAGCCATCCACGCTACTGGCGGCTGGCTGGAGATCTACTACTACCTGACCGAGTGTCTCCACTCGCACACAGGGTTCGCAATCGACGATCCCGTCGACAGCGAGCTGGCCCCGACGCAAATCGCCTTCAACCGCACGATCTTCACGAACCTCATTTGGGACGTGACGCGGTCGTTCCGACTGGCCGGCGAATTGACCTTCCGCAAGACGAACTACGTCACGTTCACCGACAACGACGGCGTCGGCTTCCAGGGCCAGGCCCAGTGGAAGTTCTAGCGGCTGCGGACGAGGCCGTGCGGAGTGCGACGCTGTGCTTCGTTCGATGGGCTTAGCGGCGCTTGGTGTCTGAGGGGCGCCGCGTGATGTCTTGTGCCGGCGGCGCACAAAGGTAGGCGAACAGGTCGGCAATCTCTTCCAGCGTCAGCGTGTTCACCAGTCCCTCGGGCATGGCCGAGATCTTGGTCCGCGCCGACTCTTCGATGTCGTCTTGCTTCAGCACGACTTTCTCGCCGCTGGCCTGCAGCACGGTCAGGGAGCCATCGGCGCCGGGCGCCACCATGCCGCTGTAGGTCTTGCCGTCCTTGGTCACGATGGTTTGCGTGGCGAACTGATCGGGAATAACCTGCGACGGAAACAAGATCGATTCCAGGATTTCTTTTTTCTGGAAACGCTTACTGACGTTCGTCAAATCGGGACCAACCGTATCGCCGCGCTCGCCGTAGCGATGACACTTGATGCACTGGGCCTTCTCAAACAGTGCGGCGCCCCGCGCGGCGACTCCGCCCGTGGCCTGCGGCCCGGTAAGAAAGCTCAGCAGCTCGGAATAAGTCCAGTGATTCTGTTCGCTCTCGGCGGGCAACTTGGGCTCCGGCAAGTCGGGATACTTGGCCACAAACCACTGTTGCCAGGCGGCGATCGATTGTTGCCAGGGCAGATCGTCGCCACCCTGCTTTTCGCCGGTCCATTTTTCCAATAACGCGACGGCGCGGCGGCTGCCGTTTTCGCGCAGCATCAAGCCCCGCAGGATGGTCTGGCGATACGCCTCGGCGTCGTCGGGCACGCGGTCCACTTGCGCCAACTTGCCCAACACTTCCTGCGCGGCGGCCCCTTCCACGATCGACAGTGACCGCACCAGGTAAGGCCAATTCTCGCCGTCGGGCGTTTGCGCGAGCCCCATGGCAATGGCCACGCGGCGATCGGGCTCTTCGTCGTAGAGTTCGCGCAAATAGGCCATGGCACCGGCATCTCCGCTGGCGCCCAGCACGGCGCAAATGCCCACGCGCAGCTTCTTGGCCGCGTCGGTGTCGAGCTTCTTCACTTGCCGATCGAGCGCTTGAATCTGTTCCAAAGTTTCGGGCGACGGATGCTGCGGCAGCTTGGCCAACACACTCAACGCGGAGCTCGGCCATTTGACGCCGTCGGCCAGCACGACCTGGCATTCCTGTTCGTTGAACGTGGCAAAGAATTCGCGCGCCGCGTTTTCCACGTAGCCGGCAAAGCTATGGCCGCCTTCGACCGCTCGGGCCTCTTCATAGGCCTGTAACACCTGCAATTTGAGCGGCAAGGTCCAGCCGGCTTGTAGAAAGCGAGCATGCATCACCAGGTGCATTTTCTCGACGCTCGGCATTTCGCCGCGCAGCTGTTCCACCAGCCGTTCGGCGAACGTCGGATCTTGCAGGAAGACGAGCAATCGCACCAATTCGCGGTTCAATTGATGATCGCGCGAAGGGTACTCGCCGGCCAGCTGCTCGCGCAATTGCGGCACGTCGTCGCCCGTCAGCTTGCCTTGAATCAACGCCAACTGCATCACGCGCAAGAGCTGGATGAATTCGTCGTCCGTCAAATAGCCGCTCATCAGCGTGCGGCTGCGCTCCAGCACGTTCGTGGCCATTTTGCGATCGACGGGCGCGCTCAACAGCGCCGTTGCGCCGTTGACGAACGCTCTGGCCCGCTGCTCTTTCAGCACGGCATCGGCCCATTGCTCGCGGGGCAGTTGTTGCAGCGTGCGGCCGGCGGCCCAGGAAACATAGCGGTCGGGCGAGAACAACAAGGGCAACAATCGATCGGCATCGACCGGCACCGCGCCCCGTACGATCGATTCGCACGCTGCGCGTTCCACCGCCAGGTCGGGATCAATTAACAAATCCGCCAGCCTGGCCTTCGTCGCGTCGTCGATGTGCAGACCCATCAGCCGCGCCGCCTTGGTGCGCAACAACGGCGATTTGTCGCGCGACATTTCGACCAGGAGTTCCGCGGAGGGGCTGGGCCCGTAGAGCTGCAGCAGCTCTAGAGCGCGCACGCGAACATGAGCAGGTGCCTTGGTATCCTTGGCCACCACAATGAGTTGCGGCCCCCACTTGTCGCCCAGCTGTTGTTTGACCAGCGCCACTTGCTGCCGTCCCCAGGCACTTTGGAGCTGCGGCTGGTTGAGGGCGGCATTGAGCCCTTGCCCGCGGTTCTTCATTTCTGGGGGGACTTTGCCATCCCACACGACGCGGTAGATGCCGCCTTCGGTATCGCGGCCGCCGGTGCAGAAATACAGCCAGCCGTCCGGGCCAACGGCGATGTCCGTCACGTTCAGCGGCTGGCCTTCGACGAATACTTCGGCCGTGGCCCGGTACGTAGCGCCATGTTGCTTCGGGCGGACGCACAAAATGCGGCCGCGCGACCAGTCGCACACAAACAGCGTGTTGTGAAAACGGCGCGGATACATGAAGTGGTCGTACGACTCGATGCCGGCGGGCGAGCCGCGGCCCAGCTCCAACGTCGGCGGCAGGCTGTCGACGAAATATTTCGGCCATTTGGCCCAGCCGCTGCGCCAGCCGAACTCGGAGCCGGCGCTCACGTGTACCAGCCGCGTGGGCCGGTACCACGACATGCCCATGTCCCACTCCATGTCGGAGTCGCAGGTGAACAGGTCGCCGGCCGCATTGAAGGCCAGGTCATACGGGTTCTGCAATCCGCCGGCAAACAGCTCCACGGCCGTGCCCGAGGTGTCCGTGCGGATGACCGTGCCGCCGGGCGCTTTGATGCCCACGGCATGGCCGCTGGCGTCTTCATAGCGCGGCGTGATCAAATCGCCTTCGTAATAATCGTGGTACGGGCTGGCCTCGGCAAAGCTGTCGGCCACGTGCGAAAAGTTGCCAGCGATCATGTACAGCAGTCCGTCCGGCCCCAGGGCCAGTGCGTGCGGCCCGTGCTCGCGCATTTCGCCGGTGAACTTGAGCACCGTTTCGGTTTTATCGATGCGCCCGTCGTGATCTTCGTCGGCCAGGCGATACATGCCGGCCCCTTCGGGCCCTTCGCCAATCACGTACACCTTGCCGCTGATGGGCAGCAGGCCCTGACAGTTCTTCACCGTATCGCAATACGTCGATACGTTGTCGACCAGCCCGTCCTTGTCGTCATCTCGAATCACGACCAGCGGGCCGTTCTCGCGCGCCGCGATGATCTGGCCGAACTCGTCGAACGCCATGCAAATCAGCGAGCCGGTATCCTTGGGATCGATGACCCACTCCACGTGGAACTCGGGAGTCACGCGAAAGCGGCCTTCGGCGCCGGCCACGGAAACTTCGTTGCCCCAGGGCAGCGTCGCGCCGAGCGCGCCAAAGCTGCGGGCCGACAGCCACTGGGTGTCGGCAAAGCGCGGCTTCTGCCACTGCGGAAAGTCTTTGAGCGCCGTCTTCCAACTCGCGTCGGTCGAGTGCTCGACGTGCGTATTGCCTTGCTCTTTGACCGCCACTCGGGCCACCAGTGCCGCGCTGCCGGTTGTGGAGTTCACCGCCTTGACGGCGATCGTGTTCTGGCCGACGACCAGCTGCTTGGTGATGTCGTAGACGTCGAGCGCTTTCCAATTCTTGCCGCTGCCGACGTGGTGGCCGTTCACATACAACTCATAGCTGTCGTCGCAGGCAATCTGAATGACGCCGTGTTCCGGCGCGCCCAGTGGAAACGACTTGCGAAAATAGCAAGTGCCTTCCGGCGCCAGCTCTTTTTCGTACGCGGGCGACCAGATCCATTCCGCTTCGCGTCCTAGCGCGCGCTTGGAAGTCAGCGCGGCGCAGGCGGCGATGCTCGCCGTCAACGCGATCGCACGCGCGCCGCGCCACCACCACGCTGTTGAACGGCACGCTGTCGGAAGGTTTCGCATAACCTCGCCTCGCAGGGAACGAAGTGGACGGACAAATGCGGCCACAAAAACGGGCCCGCAGCGCCGCCGGAACGTCAAATCAGGGGCCATAGAGTAGCGAGACCCCACAAAGGGCTCAACAGAGCTTCGGGGCATTTACGAAGCTCGTGCGCGACAGCACACGGCTGCTGGCATGCGACAACTGGCCCGGCAAGAACGCCGCAGGAAAGCCCGGGGGCGCGGACGCGGCCGTGCCGACTACCGCAACCGGCGGCCCGGTGGCAGCGAGCGTCGCAGCGAAGGCGCCGGCACGCCGGGCTCGAGCAGCTCGCCAATCATGCCCTGGGCGTCGCTGGCATTGGCCGCCAGCCGCACCATCCACAGCGAGCGAAAGACCCCGGTCGAATCGAACAACTCGCCCGGAAAACAGCCCAGGATGCTGGCGGTAATGCGGGCGTTGGCGTCGGGATTGGCGGCCACCACGGACATGCCGCTGTGGAAGGCATTGCGCATCGAGACCAGCGCCAGGCGCCACGCCTGATCGACCGCGGGCCCGCCACGGCGCCGGGCGAGGTCGGAGGCAAAGTCTTCGGCCCGCTCCGGCTCGACAGCAAACTCGCGCACGTCGTGCAGGTGCAACAGCCCGCCGATCAGCATGTCGGTCCAACGTTCCGCACGGCGTCGCAGGCGATTGACGCTGGCAGCCTGTTTGACTCCCAATCCGTCGCCGTACACCAAGAGCGCCATGGCGCGATGCCGGGCCTCGTAGTGCGAGCTGAGCACGCTACGGGCAATCGGTTCCGCCAGGTTGGAATCGGCATTTCGGTCGCAGGCCACGAGCACCGCGGACCAAACGCGGGTCAGAATCTCACTGGCAAAGATTTCGTCGAGCGCGGCCCGGACGTCGATCCAGCGATCAAAGTTTTCTTGCGGCGGCGACTCGGCCAGTGCGGCGTAGGTTTTGAGGGCCCGCATCCAGCTCTCGAAGCGAAACTTCGAGGTTGACCAGTACTGTTCGAGTTGCCCGGCGGCCGGCTGATGCACGCCGCCGATCAACAGCGACCCGTTGTGCGCAACTAGACCGGCGACGTCGACTAACTCGCGGGCGTGCATGAAGGAAGGCCGGGCGGCGAATAAAGGCCGCAGGAAGGGACGGGAGACACCACACACGCGAAAACGCGCCGCAGGTGGGAGCCGACGGCCAGGGCCCGAGGGGACGGGGGCCCTGGCCGCGGCAAACTGAGGTGGGCGTCGCGTGAACCATTGCATTGGCAAACCGGGTGCCAACCAAGTCCGGCGCATCGCCTGGCGGGTCGTAAGCGCCTTGGGCGCCGACCATTGCGTGCTGAATTCACGGTCCCACCGTCACCGGTCGGCCGAGGCCCGTGGTGACTTTCGGCATCATCGCCGCGCAAAAGTCATCATCACCAGAGGCCGCGCAAGAATTTGACCGGCGCGCGAGCGGAAGGACACAGCAGGCCGCGAGAAGGGCAACCACCGGAAGGCCAGCACCACCAGCTACGGTGTTTCGACCAGCTACGGCGTTTCGACCGCGCGGACTTCGAGCAGCTGCTTGCCGCTAGGACGCGGGCTGGCATGGCTGGGGGCGATTACGGCGTCGTGCAGGTGCAAGCCGGGACCCACAACACCCTCGTCGTTGGTGTAGATGTGGTCGCGGCAGCCGCGCGCACGGCAAGTGGTGAGATACTCGACGTGCTGATCTTCGAAGAGCACGTTCTGGCCACAGCCGCCGTGGTTCTGCGAGTGATACGGGGCCTCAGCGCTGGGCTGGTCGGCGGCCACCGCGTAGCGCACGCGGTGCAGGTTGCGCGGCGAATAGTACTTGCCGTTCGAGTAGAAGCCGAGGTTAAAACCCAGGCTGCCGCCCATCCGCTTGCGGACTTCTGCCAGTTGGGCGCCGCGCACCGCGTAGATTTCTTGTTCCGTGGGAATGCGGAACGCCTCGGGATTATCGGCCAGGTCCGACGCCGGGCAGATCAGCAGGTCCGAGCTGTCGAGCAGCCCCATGTCGCGAAGTTTCACCGCCACGATCCCCGCGGCCGCGCAGGGCCCCTCGGCCGGAACGTTCGGGTAGAAACCGCCATGGGCTTCGCTGTAAGTGTTCAGAGCCATGCCGAAGCGCCGCAGGTTGTCCTGGCATTGGGTCACCCGGGCGGCGAAGCGGCTTTGGCTCACGGCCGGAAAAAAAAGCAAGGCCGCCGCGACGAAGATTCCCGCCGCGACCACCATATCGGCCATCGACCATTGCCGCTGCGGCGCCGCGTAAGGCGTCGCCGGCGCCGCCAGCACGCGCGTCCGCTCGAATACGATCTGACAGGTGCGATCGGCGAGCCCCAGCGGAGGCTCGTAGTGATTCCGATCCGCCGCCAGGGGCAGCAAACTATAGGACAATAAATCGAGCTCGCGTTGCAGTTGCGGATCGCGCTCGAGGTGGGCTTGCACTTGCTCGCGTTCGCCGGGCTCCAGCGCGTCAAGCAGGTATCCGATCAGTTGATCTCTCATGGCGGGCGATTACGGTTGGGAGGTTTCTTCGTTCTGCATCCAGGCCTCGTTCAGTTTCAAGATCGCCGAGTGGAGCCGGCTTTTCACCGTACCCACCGGGATGCTCAAAACGTCTGCCGCCTCTCTGTACTTCAGGCCTTGGTAATACACCAGATGGACCGCCTCGCGCAGCGAATCGGGCAATTGCTCAACCGCCTCGCGAATCCACTCGGTTTGTTGGCTGGCTTGGGCGCGATCCTCGGGACTTGGCTCCTTGCTTTCCAGCAGGCTCATCAACGAGCCCAACTCATCTTGTTCGTGATGCCGGGTATTTCGATCCAGGCTGACGCTGCGGTGCCGCTTGTTGCGGCGTTGCGCGTCGATCGCCTGGTTCGTCGCAATGGTGTATAGCCACGGCCGGAATTTCCGGCCCTCGTCAAACTGGTCGCACTTCAGATGCACCTGCAGAAAGGTCGCCTGAAACGTATCTTCCGCCAGACTGGCGTCTCCCAGGTAGCGTCGCAAATAGCTGAACAACTCCCGCTCGTAGCGGTTGACCAACTCGGCAAACGCCAGCCGATCAGCGTGATCGCGGTAGGCCGACAGCAACGCTTCGTCGGACATTCCTGCCCGATCGGACGCTGCGGCCGTGGCCGGCGAGTGTCTGGTGGCCTTGTTCATTTCTCAATACGGGCTGGTCGGCACCGGAGTTCGCCATCCGGGAGCCGAAAAAGCCGGCAATTTTTCACCGCGGCCGGCCGCGCGCGGTTCTGACGCATTGTATCAGACCGTGCCGCGCCGCACGCCGTCACCCGGCGGGAGCCGGCCGGCTGTCACCGGCCGCCTCAACCTACTCTACACTAGGACCTTAAGTCCACTCTGCACAGATCCGGGGAATTCGCTATAATCGCGCCGCCTATGACCATCGGGAGGAGGTCGCAGGCCGGTTGAAGCTCGCGGGCGCGGCGGCCACGCCGTCGCCGCTGCGGCCTCAACCCCTTCTCTCCCGCGGGACGCGTGAGGAGGCACCCATGCATAACCGCAAGCAAGATCGAACCATGCGCGCCCGGAAGCACGATGCCGCCCGCGGCCGCGCTGGTCACAGCGTCACAGGAGGGAGAGACGTATGCACATCCACAGCAGGGCCGCCCGGATCGTAATGCTGGCCGTTGGGCTCGCTGGCCTGGCGGCAAATGGCCCCAACGCACAGCCCGCTTCGGCGCTCGACTTCACCAGCTACGGACAGGCGCGCGATTTTCTGGCCGCGCACACCGAAGTCGTGGAAATGACCGGCGAAGACGGCGAGCGCGTCGCCATCTGCCCCGAGCTGCAAGGCCGGGTCATGACTTCGACCACCGGCGACCTCAAAGGTCGCAGTCTGGGGTGGATTAACAAATCTTTTCTCCAGCGCGGCACGCTCGACAAGCAATTCAACAACTACGGCGGTGAAGACCGGCTCTGGCTCGGGCCCGAGGGCGGACCCTATAGCCTGTGGTTCGCGCCGGGCGCAGAGCAAAAGCTGACCCATTGGATCACCCCCGCGGCGCTCAACGACGGCGCTTTCAAAATCGTCTCCCGCAAGGAGGACCCGTTTTACAAGTTCTCGCGGCAGATGCGCCTGACGAACACGGCCCGCACGCAATTCGACCTGGAAGTGACGCGCGAGATCCGTCTGCAAAAGGCGCATCACTTTGGCCAGTTGTTCGGCGCGGAAGCCCAAAGCGCGTTGGAAGGCGGCGGGCTCAAGGTCGTCGGTTTTCAGACCATCAACACGATCGTCAATCGCGGTCAGCCCATGACCCGCGAAAAAGGCCTGGTCTCCATCTGGAGCCTGGGCCAGTTTCCGGCCGGTGAGCGCACCTTCGTGATCGTGCCCTATCGTGCCGGCGACGAAGCCGATCTGGGGCCGATCGTCAATTCCGAGTACTTCGGTTCGGTGCCGGCCGACCGTTTGCGGGTCACCCCGCAAGCCATCTGGTTTCTGGCGGACGGCAAGTACCGCTCGAAAATCGGCGTGTCGCAGCGGCGCGTGAAGCCAATCGTCGGCTCGCTCGACATGACGGCCGGGGTGCTGACACTCGTACACTTCACGATGCCGGCGGAACCCGCGGAGTTTTCCTACGTCAACAACGAGTGGGGCCGCCAGGCCGAGCCCTATCGGGGCGACGTGGCCAATAGCTACAACGACGGGCCGCCGGAACCCGGCCGGCCGGCGATGGGCGGCTTTTACGAGATCGAGTCGCTTTCGCCCGCGGCGCAACTGCCCACCGGCAAATCCCTTTCGCACACGCAGACCACGTTTCACATCGAGGGCGACGCCAGCCGCCTGGCACGCGTGGCCAAAGCGGCCCTGGGCGTGGACGTGAAAGTAAACGAAGTGGCCAGCGACCCCAAGAATCGATGAGCGCTGCGCCGTGGCGATCGCAGTTGGAGCGCGTGCTCGAGCCGGAAGTGATGGATTCGGCCGAGGACGCGCACGACTACGACGCCATGGACCATGCGGAGGTGAATCGCCGGTTCGTCGGTGATTTTCTCGCCGCGCGCCAACGCGTCGCCCTGCCGGCCGACGCCCCGGTGCTGGACATCGGCACCGGCACCGCGCAGATCCCTATCGAGCTTTGTACGCGCGAGCCACGAGCACGTGTGGTCGCAGTCGACCTGGCAGCGCACATGCTCCGCGTGGCGGCGGAGAATGTCGCGCGGGCCCGGCTGGCCGACCGTATTACACTTGAGCACATTGATGCCAAGGGTTTGCCCTACGTTGACGGGCACTTTGCCGCCGTAATGTCCAACAGCATCGTGCACCACGTGCCCGAGCCAAAACGCGTGCTGGCCGAAATGCTGCGCGTCACGCGATCGGGCGGGCTGGTGTTCGTGCGCGACTTGGCGCGGCCGCTGGACGAGAATCAGGTGCGGCACCTGGTGGATTCCTACGCCGCTGGGTGCAACGCTCATCAGCGGCAGCTGTTTGACGACTCGCTGCGCGCAGCCCTCTCGGTCGAGGAAATTCAGGCGCTCGTGGTCGAGTTGGGCTACGCGGCCGAGACCGTCGCCGCCACCAGCGACCGGCACTGGACGTGGAGCGCGGTGCAGGCCTAACGGAAGCGGTGGCGCGTCACCGCAGCGCGTCACTGCGGCGCGTCCCGACGGCTTGACTAGCGGTCGCGAGCTTAGCGCTTGCGGACCTTGGCCATGGCCGTGCGGCTGAACGTGTTCCAGGCCGCGAAGAGAAAGATGGCGCCGGCAATGCCAATCAAGGCCAGTGTCACACTTTGAGCGCCCCAGGCCGGACCGTCGGCGGCCCCCTGGCCAAAGCCGGCAGATCCCGCGGTCGAAGTCAGGTTGCTCGTATCCGTCATCGAGTCGCTGGCAAAACGCATGAATCCTCTCCTCCGACGAAGGGCGCTGCGGACACACGAACCATCAGTATCGTTGAACCACCGGGGGCGTGCAAGCGCCCGGCAACCGCCACAGGCGCGCTGCGCCCGACGAACGACACTCCTGGAGGCTCCACAAAACACACGCTGGCGGGGGCGCGCCAGCGGCCGGCAGCCCGAAACAAGCCCGGCCCTTGCGCCCCTTGGCACGCGCGCGACCGCCGACCATGATTGATCGCTGACAGCTGCCATTGCGCAGTGCATCGCTTGCGGAGTGCTCGGTGGAAATCGACGGCACGCACATTGAAGACACGTTTGCCGAGGCCTTCCGCATGCGCTACGTGCGGCTGGTCGTCACCGCGGCCGACGAACACTGGCTGGACGCCGGATTGCGCGAATTCACGGGCTATAGCTCGTCGATCATCTCCTGCGACAGCGAGACAGGCCTCGAGCGCCTGCTCGCCCGTGACGAAACGCCCGATGGCCGGCCCGGCGCCGCAACGCTGGTGTTCGGCTTTTCAGCTGAGTCGCTGGCTAAAGTCGTGCCCAATCGCGTCGGGCAATGCCTGATGACTTGTCCCACCACCGCCGTGTTCGACGGGCTGACGGATGGAGAAGCGCGGATCGCGCTGGGCAAGACGATTCGCTATTTCGGCGACGGCTACCAGAAGAGCAAGCTTATCGGCGGCCGGCGCTATTGGCGCATTCCGGTCATGGACGGCGAATTTCTGATCGAGAGCATGGTACACGTCGACAAAGGCGTCGGCGGCGGCAACTTGATCGTCCAGGCAGCCACCCAAGCGGCGGCGCTGGCCGCGGCGCGGCGCGCGATCGCGGCGATCGAACCCTTGCCGGGCGTCATCACGCCGTTTCCCGGCGGCGTGGCGCGCAGCGGCAGCAAAGTCGGCTCGCGTTACAAAGCGCTCAAGGCTTCAACGGCCGAGTCGTACTGTCCCAGCCTGCGGGGCCGGCCGGAGGTGCAGACGCGATTGGCCGACGGCGCGAACGTGGCCTATGAAATCGTGATTGACGGCGTGAGCGAGTCGGCTGTGGCCGCGGCCATGGCGGCGGGCGTGCGTGCCGCCGCAGGACCCAACGTGGTCGCCATCAGCGCCGGCAACTACGGCGGCAAGCTCGGCAAGTTTCATTTCCACTTGCGCGAGCTCGTGGGCTAGAGCGCCGAGCACTGCTCGGGCTGCGCTTAAACCAGCAACTCGGCAATCGGCTGCCCCTCGGCCAGCTTTAGCGGCCGCCCGGCGGGCGAGAGCAGCTCTTTCGCCGGGTCGATTCCCAGCGCCGCCAGCAGCGTGGCGTGAATGTCGGCCACTTGCTTGGGATTCTCCACCGTGCGGCCGCCCTCGGGATCAGTCGCGCCGATCACGGTTCCGCCGCGGATGCGTCCGCCGGCCAACGCCATGCTGAAACCTTGCGTCCAGTGATCGCGTCCGCCCAACCGGTTGATGCGCGGAGTGCGGCCGAACTCGCCCGCCACGAGCACCAGGGTGCGGTCCCACAGCTCGTGCGTCTTGAGATCCGTCAGGAGCGCCGCCAGCGCCGGATCGAGCGTGCCTTTCCGATCGGTGTGGATCTGATGGTTGTCGACGTGACTGTCCCAGCCGTCGAGCGTCACTTCCACGCAGCGCACGCCCACGCCCACCAGCCGCCGCGCCGCCAAACAGCCGCGACCAAACGGCGTATCGCCATATGCCGCCCGCTCCCCGGCCGACGCCTGCGAAACGTCGAAGGCCGCCAACTGCTCGGAGGTCATCATTTTGCGGGCCTCGCGCACCGTCGCGCGATGCAGCGTGGCGTCCACGGCGCCGCGCCGCCCGCGGGCGAACCGCTCGTCCAGCAAGTCCAGATCGGCGAGTCGCTGTCGATAGCGCGGTTCGTCGATGCGCGAGGTCACGTCGGAAACCTTGCTGGCCGGATCGTTGGCCTGAAAGGCGTCGTACGCATCGCCCAGATAGCCGCCGCGGGCCGGCCACTGTCCAGGCAGAATGGCAATGTGCCGCGGGATTTCGGTGCCTGCCCCCGGCAGCTCGTGGCAGCAAATCGCGCCGATCGAAGGATGCACGGCCGTCGCATCGGGCCGATAGCCGTTTTTTACCAGGTAAGTGCCACGCTCGTGGTCGCCCTCTTTGCTCACCAGCGAACGGACCAGTGCGATCGATTCCATCTGTTCGGCCACGCGCTCCAACCCGGTCGCGAAGCGCACGCCTTTGACGGCCGTCTCGATGGCCCGCGTATCGCCGGCGATTTTCTTGCCGGGGTGCGGGTCGAAGGTTTCCAGCTGGCTGGGTCCGCCGGCCAGCCACAGCACGATCAACGACTGCGCCATCGGGCGATCCGTCTGCGATGGCGCAGGCGCCCGTGCCGTCTCGTCGAGCGCCAACAACTGCGCAACGTTGGTCAGCCAGGCAGCGCCGCCCAGCGCCCCCAACTGCAGCAGCGCACGGCGATGTAGCGCGGCATGGCCTGGGAACTGGCCCGATTTTTCAGAGTCCGCGACTGAAAAATGAGGCTGCGGCCTGCGTGAATGTGTCATGGCTAATGATTCCAAGAGAATTCGGCGCCGTTGAGCAGTGCCCAATACAAATCTCCGAGCCGTTCATTGCGCTCCGAGCCCGTGGTCCCGGCCAGCCGTTGCACGAACACTCGCGATTCGACGTCGTCGGGCCGGCGGGTCAGCACGGCCAAAAAGGCAATCTCCACCGCGGTCTTGTCGTCAGGCGCCAGCGTGGCAATCCGCGTGGCTGCATTCGCGAGCAGACTCTCTTTGGTTTTGTCGAACACGATCTCGCCGTTCATCATCACCAGCCGCTGCGGAATCGTGCCGCCGTGTGCGGCGAACTCCTCGGCGCCGCTGTCGCCATAACGCCGCACAAAATCGTTCTGGCCGATGGTCCGCGCAAATCGCACCAGAATGTGCGAACTGGCGTCAATCGTCGACAACGAGGCCGATTGCAATAGCGCGCCCACCACCTGCTCCGGCCGCAGCCGCGTCAACGGAAACGCGGCCCAGGCCGCCTGATGCTTCTCGATTGCGTTATTTCCGTCGGCAGCACTCTGTTCGCGGCCATCGTCGGCCGCTGCACTCGCCGCGGCTGGCCGGACTGCGTCGGCAGCAGCTGGGGCCAGCTGGCTGTCGAGCCGAAAGACCTCGGTCGCGGCAATCACTTCGATGAGCCGGCGAAAATCGTAGTGGTGCGCCGCAAAATCGTCGGCCAATACATCGAGCGCCGGCGGCAGCTCGTTCGCGGCACTCAAATTATCAATCGGCTCGACCAGCGGACGGCCAAACAGCATCGCCCAGGCGCGATTCACCGCTTCGCGCGTAAAAGAACGATTCGCGTGATGCGTCACCCAACCTGCCAGCCGCTCGCGGCGCGATCCGCTCGCCGGCAATAGCTCCGGCTGATAGGGCACGCGGCAGGCGATCGTCTCCAGCTTGCCACTCTCGCGATTCTCAATTTCATATTCGCCTTTGGCATCGCGAATGCCACGCAGACTCTGCTGCGTCTGGCCGAAGAACGCCGCCAGTCCCTGAAAGTCGCTTTGCTTCCACGACTCGAACGGATGGTCGTGGCATTCGGCACAGTCGATGCGCACGCCCAGGAACGCGCGGGCCACGCGCGCCGCTAACTGGCTTTCGTCCGGACCCGTCTCAGCCTCAGGATCGATCGTTACCGTGACGAAATTGGTGGCCGGCGTGTCGGTCCACAAGCCGCTGTCGGCAATCAAGTGCCGCACGATGCGGTCGTACGGCTCGTTGACGGCCATCTGATCGGACAGCCAGGAGACGAACCGCCGCCGCCGAAATAACAAGAACGGACCATCGTCGACGCCCACGAACGCCCGCGCCAACCGCTCGGCGACAAAGTCGGCGTAGCGCCGATCGGCCAGCGTCTCAGCCAGCCAGCGATCGATGCGCTTGCCCTGCGGCCAGGCCTCGATGCGGCGAATTTCTTCGAGCGAGGGCACGGTGCCGGTCAGGCCGAGGGAAATGCGACGCGCCACGGTCAACTCGTCCGCCGCGCCGGCCGGCTCCAGTCCTTGCGCCTTCCAGGCCGCGCGGAACGCAGCATTCACCGCGTGCGCCGTTTGCCGAACCGAGTCGGCGTCCCAGGCAATGGCCTCGCGGGCGTGGGGCGTCGACCACGACGCCACGCTCGCCGTCACGGCGGCCACGGCGGCGAGACACACGACCGAAAAAAGAAGATTTCGCGCCAGCATCGTCTGCGGTCTCCCGCTACGTTGCGCTGCCCCTGGGTTGTGCGGTCCCGCCAGACTGCACGCAAAACCCGACCATACGGCCCGCCACTTATTGTATTCGCTACCGTAGGCTCATGCTTGGTCGGTCGCCGGAAAACGGCCCGCGACTCCGCTTGCGAAGCGGCCGGCACTCATTCTGCGCCGTGCCGATACTCGTCCACCTGGCCAGGATCAAGCGGGGGCGTGCTCTCAGGCCCCGGCAGAATCCACAACTCGCCAAACAACACGTTCTGCTCGGCCCGGGCCTGCCGGTGCCGCATCAGCTCCAGAATCGCCAGGAAGATGCCGATCAGCGACGATTTGTGCATTCCCGGCTGAAACAGCTCGCGAAACGTGAGTCGCCCCCGCTGCCCAACCAGTGCCTGAATCCGGGTCATCTGGACGTGAATGGGCGTGTCGTCGTAGACGATGCTCGACGGCCGAGTGGCCGCGCTATCGCGCATGATACGGCCGAACGCGCTCACCAGATCCCACAGCTCGACTTCCTGGATCTCTTCGTCACCCAGGTTGCGCTCGCGGGGCGGCAGATCGCTGGCCAGCCGCGGGAACCGCTCCTGCCAATTGCGGCCGCGCTCGTCGAGCATGCTGGCCGCGTCCTTGAACTTCTTGTATTCCAGCAGTCGGGCCACGAGCTGCTGCCGCGGGTCTTCCAGCTCATCATCCACTTCCCCGCCCCGGGGCAGCACCATCCGCGACTTGATCTCCACCAAGGTGCTGGCCAGCTCCAGAAAATCGCCCACGGCGTTGACGTCCAGTTGCTGCAGGATCTCCAGGTGCTC
This sequence comes from Pirellulales bacterium, assembly GCA_050250435.1. Lineage (GTDB taxonomy): Bacteria > Planctomycetota > Planctomycetia > Pirellulales > PALSA-1355 > JBFWOR01. The sequence goes on from JBFWOR010000005.1 coordinate 203,689, forward strand.
CAAATACTGCTCGGTGATCGGCGCAATGGGGATCTCCGTTACCTCCACCTCGTGCTTGCGCACCAGGTAGAGCAGCAAATCGAGCGGGCCCCGAAAGATTTCCAGGTCGACGCGAAATTGACCGGCACTGCTCACGGGGGCTCCTGGAAAGGAACTTGGCTGGCGGCGGTAAGCGGCAACGAGGGCCAGCCCTACGGCCAAATGTATGTCCCGCGCTGCCGCCGCGTCCATGCCGTCTGTCGGCGGCAGGATGCCAGCGCCTACCGACCGCGGCGAGCACTCCTGGTCGGCTACACCGGGCTGTGGTTTCGCAAGTGCCAGGCCGAGTTCTCGGGGGTACGACAACTCTATGGAGGGGTCCGGTGCCAGAGCGAACAGGCCAGGCAGGCCCCTGCTAGTGGCACCTTGCAGAATTGTTAGTATAATGCTGGCTGACACTTCTCGCGTGCGTTCCACCGCCCGCGATCCCCTCGGGGCTCGTGTGCGACTTCTCGATACGTGGCGGCAATCCTCCGGCTTTCGGCCGGTTTGAGCTTGTCGGACAGAGCGGGGCTGAAGGCAGCCGCAAGCCGCGGCTGACCTTCGTGAAGAGCGTTGTTGCCCTGATGCGTTACGCGTTGCCCGGCTGCCACTGCCGCGCGCCTTCCGCCGCCGCTACTGGTCTGCCGTCGACACGCGCCGCGTCCGTCAATTCACGCCGAGCTGACGAGGTGGAAGCGTGCTCGAAATCAAGCATAAGAAAACGCGCGCCGTGCTGCAGGCGATCGACGCAGAATCCTTCGAAGGCCGCAAAATGTCGGGCGCGCAACTGCGCGGTGCCGACCTGGCCGGAGCCAATCTGGCCGGGGCGGACCTGGTCTGCTGCGATCTGCGCGACGCCGACCTGCAAGACGCCAACCTGGCCAACGCGCTGCTCAACGGCGCCTATCTGAACGGTGCCAACCTGGCCCGGGCCAATCTCAGCGGCGCCAACCTGACCGACGCGCAGCTGCATCATGCCGAGCTGCAGGAAGCCACGATGGTCAAGTGCAACCTGCGCTACGCCCAACTGCACGACGCCATGTTGTGCAAAGCCAATCTGGCCAACTCCGACTTGAGCATGGCCGACTTGCGCGCCGACTTTCACGAGGCCAAGCTGTCCCGGGCGGACCTGCGCGCCTCGGACTTGTCGGGTGCGAATTTGCGCGGAGCTGATTTGCAGGAAGCCAATCTCACCGGGGCCAAGTTGCACGCCACGCAAATGGCCGGCGCCAAGACCTACGGCATGGTCGACGTGGCCGGCAACCGCGTGTTCTACGGCATCACGCGCGGCAAGAACGACAAGCGGCCCCTGCGCCCCTGGTGGAAATTCTGGGCCCAGGCGTAGCGGAAATTCTCGGGCGCGGCATTCGCCAGAATTCCGTAGTTGGATTTCCGAGCGTGCTCCGCGCCGTTGGATTGAACGTTCTCGTGTCCGCCGATGGCGGAACCTATCCTAGCCCGCATTTCTCACCAGCCTCCTGCTCTGCGGAGCCCAAGTCCTTGGCTGTCGTCGTCGAGGACTTAGCTCCGCTCGCTACGAAGTTGGTGAGAAATGCGGGCTAGCCTGGGGCAACGCGCCAGGCATCGGCAGCATAGTCGTTCGTGTGGGAACTGGCAGTGCGACGCTTCGTTGCACGACTACGCGCTGCCAAATACAAAAGCTGACCGGTGGAGCCACAGCGACTGCCGTAGCCAGCGCTGCACCTGCCGCCTATAATCCGCGCTCGCCATTTTTCACCGCTCTACGGCCAGCACTGCGGCCCGCCGGCCCGTGCCTTTCCCCCCTGACCGCGTATGACCACGCTGATCGACTGGCTCAAATATCTGATTGGGCTGGCCGACCCGGAAAACTTGCGCACCCTGGTCAACCTGGCGGGGCCTCCCTGGGTCGGTTACCTCGTTCTCTCGGCCATCATCTTCAGCGAGACCGGCCTGCTCGTGGGCTTCTTCCTGCCTGGCGACTCGCTGTTGTTCGCCGCCGGCCTGTTGGCCAGTCAGGATGTGTTCAACGTTGGGATATTGATCGGCGTGCTGTCGGTGGCCGGAATTGCCGGCGACGCCGTGAATTACTTTCTCGGCCGGCAAACGGGCGAACACGTGTTCGAGCGCGGCCGGCTGCGGTTCGTCAAGCACAGCCACCTGATGGCGGCCAAGATGTTCTACGAACGTCACGGCGGCAAAGCGATCATTCTCGCACGGTTCGTGCCGTTGGTGCGCACGTTTACGCCCTTCGTGGCCGGCGTGGCGCGCATGGGCTATCGCCGCTTCGTCATCTACAACATTGTCGGCGGTATCGGCTGGATCACGTCGATGACCCTCTGTGGCTACTTCCTGGGCCGGATTCCCTGGATTCGCGACCATTTTGAGATGGTCGTGATTGCGATCGTGCTAGTGAGCTTGCTGCCGATTGCCGCCAGCTTCGCGCGGCACTGGCTCGCCACCCGCCGATTGCGGCGCGCGGCGGTCCGCATGGGGGTACGGCCCGCCAACGACGCGCACGAGTCCTGACACAGCACAACATCGACGCAGCGACGTAGCCATCTGGTGGCACTGGCGTCTCGCCAGTGCTTTGCCGCACGGGCAGGATGCCCGTGCCACCCGGCGATGTGCCGTTGCCAATGTACCGCGCAGAGCGGCAGTGGCACGCCGTCCGCGATTGCAGTATCCTCTGGCTGTCGCCCGATCCTGCCCTGGAATCCCGCCTGTGCCTCATCCCGCCGAAGACGCTGTCGTGCGAGCCGCGCGCCGCGAGGCGGCGTTGGCGCTTGTCATGTGGGTCGTGGCCATGACCTATAGCGTGTGGTACTGCTACACGCGCGGCTACGGACGCTCGCCCGAGAGCCTTACGTTTGTGCTCTGGTTTCCGGATTGGGTTTTTTGGGGCATCGTGGTGCCTTGGCTGACCAGTGCGGCGGTGTCGGTGGTGTTCGCCTTCGGCTTCATGGGCACCGAATCGTTGGGCGAGGCCATCGATTCCGACCTGCCCCCGGCGGCCGACGTGCCGGCGGAGGTGCCCGATGCCTGATGCCGGCGTCGCAATGGGATATGGCACTTTGGCCATGCTGGTGGTGGTGATGGCCGTCTCGGTCTGGCTGGGTACGCAGGCCCAGAAGGCCGTCGAGCGCGGCGGCTTCGTGAAGGGCTACTTCCTGGGCAATCGTGGTCTGGGCGCCTGGGCCTTGGCGCTCACGGCCACGGTGCAAAGCGGCGGCACGTTCATGGGCTTTCCCTCGCTCGTGTACACCTACGGCTGGATCGTGGCGCTGTGGATTGCCAGCTACATGGTGGTGCCGATCACCGGCTTTGCCGTGCTGGGCAAGCGCTTTGCGCAGCTCTCGCGCCGCACGGGCGCCATCACCATTCCCGATCTGTTCGACGCGCGCTATGGCAATCAGCGCGTCGGCCTGCTGGCGTCGATCCTCATCATGACGTTCATGACCTTCCTGATGATCGCCCAGTTCAAAGCGGGCGCGCTGGTGATGAAGCTGGCCTGGCCGGGCAACGGCGCGCTCACCTTGTCCGAAGATGCGCCGCTGGGCGGTATCGACCGGGCCTATTTCGTCGGCCTGGCGGTGTTTTCCATCACGGTCGTGGGCTACACGCTCATCGGCGGATTCCTGGCGTCGGTGTGGACTGATTTGTTTCAAAGCGTGCTCATGCTGTTCGGCGTGGTGATCTTGTTCCTGGCGATCGTCCCCGCGGCCAGCCAATTGGGCATGGATCGTCCCACGCTCGACGCGGTGGCCGCCACCGGACCCGGCTATGCCTTCGGCCCGGGACAACCACAACCGGACAAGCCGCCGTTTCTGCTCTTGGGCACGGCCATTTCGTTTTTCTTCGTGTGGCCCATCGGCGGCATCGGCTCGCCGGCCAGCATGGTGCGCGTGATGGCTTGTAAAGATAACGACACGATGCGCCGCTCGATCGTGCTCTTGAGCTTCTATAACTTGTTGATTTATCTGCCGCTGATTTTGATTTGCATTTGCGGCCGGGCGCTGCTGCCGAATGTGGCCCACGCCGACGAAATCATTCCACGGCTGGCCATCTGGTCGACGCGCGACTGGACGGGCGGGTCGCTGGTGGCGGGACTGATTTTGGCCGCGCCGTTTGGCGCCGTGATGGCCACGGTGAGCACGTACCTGGTGGTGATCGCCTCGGGCGTGGTGCGCGACATTTACCAGCGATTTCTGCGCCCTCGCGCCGGCGACACCGAAATTCGGCATGTCTCCTACGTGGTCATGATTCTGTTCGGTCTGATCGGTGTGCTGTCGAATATTCAGCCGGTCAACTTCCTGCAAACGCTGATCGTCTTCAGCACCACCGCCACGGCTTCGAGCTTTGTCACCCCGGCGCTGATGATGGCATTCTGGCGCAGGGCGACGGCGGCCGGAACGAGCGCCGCGATGCTGGCCGGCGCCGGTGCCATCTTGACGCTGTTCATCGTCGGCACAATTCAAGGGGGTGCCGCGTTTCAGCCGTATCAGCTCCTGGGCCTGGAGCCGATCGTGTGGGGCCTGGCCGTATCGGCCGTAGCCGGCGTGGCAGTGAGTCTGGTCACATCGCCGCCGCCGGAGGAGCTGGTGTCGCGATTGTTCGATGCGCCGGCCGTGCCGGCCCCTGTCAACCACGGGTAGGGCGTTCGAGAAGCAGCGATGAATTGTCAACCAAGCGCACTCTAGCGCGGAACGAATTGCCGATGCAAGCTTCGAGAGCCTCAGGCTTCGACGGTCCCGCGGCACCCGTTGCCAGTCGCGGCGGTCAATATATGGCGCTGGCCGCGGCCTTTCTCGGCTGGATGTTCGACGGGCTGGAAATGGGCCTGTTTCCCCTGGTGGCGCGGCCGGCCCTGCGCGAATTGATGGGGCCGGAGGCCGAGTTGAACATCGGCACCTGGATGGCCTGGATCACCGCCGGTTTTCTGGTGGGCGCTGCGGCCGGGGGATTACTGTTCGGCTGGCTGGGCGATCGGGTGGGGCGCGTGCGCGCGATGGTCTGGAGCGTGCTCACGTACGCTGTGTTTTCCGGCCTGTGCGGCTTTGCCACGTCGCCCGCGCAAGTGGCCGGGCTGCGATTCATCGCGGCCTTGGGCATGGGCGGTGAATGGTCGCTGGGCGTGGCGCTGGTAATGGAAATCTGGCCCAGCCGCTCGCGTCCGATGTTGGCCGGATTGATCGGCGCGGCGGCGAACGTGGGCTTTCTCGCGATAGCGCTCGTGGGGCTGGTGCTGGCGCGGTTCATCGGCGCCACGGCCGACGGCTTGCACGGCCTGGGCCTTTCGGAGGAAACCGTCACCTGGTTGCTTGGTAGCGACGGCTCCGGCTGGCGGCTGTTGATGTTCGTGGGTGCGCTGCCGGCGCTCTTGACGTTCTTCGTGCGCATTTTCGTGCCTGAGAGCGAGCGCTGGCTGCATGCGTCGGCGGTCACGCCGCCGGCGCGCGTGGCCGATATTTTCGAGTCGGGCGTGCGGCACAAGACGATTCTCGGCACGTGCCTGGCGGGCATCGCGCTGGTTGGCACCTGGGGCTCGATTCAATGGATGCAGCCCTGGGCCCACCAGATGGCCACGGGCACCGACGCCGAAAAAACGGCCGCGGCATACACGCAGATCTGCGCCGGCACGGGCGCCATCTTCGGCACGCTGCTCGCCGCCTTCTGCGCCGAATGGTTCAGTCGGCGTTGGAGCTATTTCCTGTTGAGCGTTATCTCGCTGGCGGTCTGCCAGTATTTGTTTCGCGCCGACATGGAGTTCGGCAGTTGGTTTCTCATATGGGCCTGCATTGCCGGCGGCGTGACGGCCAGCTTCTATGGCTGGTTGCCGCTGTACCTGCCCGAGCTGTTTCCCACGCGCATCCGCGCCACGGGCCAGGGATTCGCCTTCAACTTCGGGCGCGTGCTGGCAGCCTTCGGCGCGCTGCAAAGCGGGCAGCTGCTCAACTTCTTTCACGAAGACTACGCCCGCATGTGCTCGATCATCAGCCTGGTATACCTCGTGGGCATGGCGCTGATCTGGTTCTGCCCGGAGACCAAGGGGCAGCCGCTGCCGGATTGAGCGCCCCGGCCGATGGGCCGTTGTCTCCTGTTGCGGCGACAAATTTGCGCATCGCCGCGTGTCGCAAACCGCGTGCGGCTCTATTCTTGCGATTCATTTTTGGCACCGCGATTCGTCTTGCTGCGCGCGGCCGATCCCCCTAGAATGCCGCCCCCTTGGACGCCCAGGCAGGCGTCCATTCCTGCGCCTGCTGTCGCATGACAGCAGGTGTGCACGAGACTATCCATGGACGGATCACGCTCGCCAGACCAGCTATTCCTTGCGCGCCCATTTGTTTGGGGCACGCGCCTGATCCTGGCGTTTCCTGTCGCAACCATCGCCCTGTCGCTGATTCTGGCGGTGGGCGCCTGCTATCTGACGGCCACTCGGCTGGGCTACCAAACCAGCCGCATGGACCTGCTGAATCCCAACAGCAGCTACAACCGGCTGTGGACCCAGTACATCGAAGAATTTGGCGACGAAGACGATGCCGTGGTGGTGGTCGAAGGACCGTCGCGCGATCAGGTAGTGCCGGTGCTCGAAGAGCTTTCCGCCGCGCTGGCGCGCGAGCAGCACCTGTTCCACGCCGTGCTGCACGAAGTGGACCTGGCCAAAATTCGTTCCAAGGGGCTGCACTACTTGTCGCCCGAGGAACTGGCCGGGATCGAACAGTTCTTAAGCGACGTGGGCCCAATTCTCGATGGTAACTGGACGCCCCTGAATGTCAGCGCCATGGCCAGCGGGCTGTCGGCACAGCTTGAAGCCGGCGGCGCCCAGGACCCGGCCCTGGCTGCCGGCGCGCGCGACAAGCTGGCACGGCTGGCGGGCAGTTTGAACACCTCGCTTTTGGGAGGCGGTCGCTATCAGTCTCCCTGGCCGGAAATGCCGGCCTCGTTCTCCACGCTCAGCGAGTTGAACTCCGACTACTTGCTTACCAAGCAAGGGCAACTTGGCTTCGTGCTGTTGCGTTTGGCACGGAGCAACGACGATTTCAATCGCTGCAGCGAAGCGACCGACGCGTTGCGCGATTTGATCGCCCAGGTGCAGGCCCGCCATCCCGAAACCAAGATCGGCCTCACCGGCTTGCCGATCATGGAAAACGACGAGATGCGCTCCAGTCAGAGCTCGATGCTCTGGGCCAGCCTGCTCTCGATGGGCGGCGTGGCATTGCTGTTCGTGGCCGGGTTCGGCGGCATCCGCCACGCCTTGCTGGCGAACCTGGCGCTGCTGGTGGGCATGGCCTGGTCGTTTGGCTATGTCACGCTCACGGTCGGCCATTTGAACATCCTGAGCGTGTCGTTTACGGTGACGCTGATCGGCATCGGCATCGACTTTGGCGTGTACTACGTGGCCCGCTATCTGCAGTTGCGTGGCGAGCAAATGGATTGCCACGCGGCCCTGCTGGAGACGGCCCGCGGCGCGGGCCCCGCAATTGCCGCGGGAGCGATTACCACGTCGATTGCGTTCTTCGCCGCCGGCCTGACGAGCTTCAAGGGTGTGTCCGAGCTGGGCATCATCGCCGGCGGTGGCATCCTGCTCTGCGCCGTGGCCGAGCTGGTGCTATTGCCCGCCAGCCTGATCCTCATCGATCGCAGCGGTTGGGGCCGCACGCTGCCGCGCCCGTTGCCCGTGCACCGCTTCATTGGGCCGCTGTTGAGAGTGCCGCGGTTCACCGTTGGCGTGACGCTGTTGTTGACCGCCGCCGCCGCGCTAGGGTTGGGGCAACTGTGGTACGACAACAACCTGCTCAACATGCAAGCCAAGGGATTGGAAAGCGTCGCCTTGGAGAAAAAACTGCTCACCGAGTGCAACCAGAGCGTGTGGTACGCGCTGTCCATTGCCGACAGCCGCGAAGAGTTGCTCGCGCGGAAAGCCAAGTTTCTCAAGCTGCCCAGCGTGGAACGCACGGAAGAGATCGTTTCGCTTTTGCCCGTCGACGATGAGCTCAAGCAACCGGTCATTCTGCGGATTCGCGAGCGTCTTAAAGACTTGCCCGAGCGGCCGCAGTTGATCACGGTGGAGCGCCCCGAAAGGCTGGGCCAGGTGCTGGGCCACGTGCAGACGTTGTTGGCCAGCAACCGCGCGGACGAAAAATCGAAGCGCAATCTGGAGGTCGTCCGCGATCATTTGCGCCGCATGCCGTTGGCCGATTGTTATGCCCAGATTTCGCGCTTCCAGCAGGAAATGGCCGGCGATCTCTTGAGTCGGCTGCACATTCTCGAAGGCATTGCCAATCCCGAGCCGCCCAAGCTGTCCGACTTACCGGCCAGCCTGGTCGACCGCTTTGTCGGTCAGCACGGACGCCACTTGCTGAAAATCTACGGCCGCGGCGACATCTGGGACTCGGCCGCTTTGGGCCGGTTCGTCAGCGACGTGCGCACGGTCGATCAGCACGTCACCGGCAACCCGCTGCAAGCGCACGAAGCATCGTTGGAAATGAAGGGCAGCTTTCAGGAAGCGGCACTGTACTCGCTCTTGGCAATCGTGGGCGTGCTGGTGTTGGACTTCAAGAGCATGAAATTTGCACTCTTGGCCATTCTGCCGCTGAGCGTGAGCGTGCTGCAGATGTTCGGCCTGCTGGGCCTGCTCGACATCCCGCTCAATCCGGCGAACCTGATCGCACTGCCGTTGATTCTGGGCATCGGCGTGGATTATGGCGTGCACATCGTGCACGAGTACCGCGAACAGCCCGGGCCGTATCGATTGTCGTCGGGGACTGCCGTGGCGGTGCTGGTCGACGCGCTGACGACCCTCGTCGGCTTCGGTTCGTTGATGATCGCCTCGCACCAGGGATTGCAGAGCCTGGGCCGCGTGTTGACGCTGGGCGTCACGTGCTGCCTGTTTACGTCGCTGGTGCTGCTGCCGGCGATGCTCTCGTGGATTTCGCGGCGGCGCGTCGTTCTCAAGGCGCCGCCCGCGGCGACTCCGGAAGAAGCACCGGTGCGAACGCTGCCCGTGGCGGCGCCCGCGGCGGAATCGATCCGGCGCGCGGCATAGCCGGGGATTGCCCCCCCCGCGCATTCCTACTGCTCCGCTTGCCGAGCCTTTTCGGCCTTCTCTGCCGCTTTGCGTTGGCGATAGTCTGCGAGCACACCGGCCGGATCGTCGTTGAACAGATCGCGACAGCCGGTGCAGCAGACGAAGTACTTCTTGCCCTGGTACTCCACGGCAATCGTACCCAGGCCGCCGGTCACCACGCACTCCGGCCCGCTCGCGGCCGCGGTGGCGAATGAGCTGCCTTTGCGCGTCGAGCCGACTTCGCCCAAGCGTGCGTAGAGGTCGGCGCCCAGACGCTTTTCGTAGAGGACGACCATCCGGTCGCCGCCGGCCACCAGCCGAATGGACACGCGCGCCGGCCGATCGGTCGCGGCATTCTCGGCAACCATCACCAAGGCGCCGTCCTTGAGGGTCCCTGCAAATTGCACTTCGCCGGCTTCCGCGGATTTCGCGCCCGCGGCAACAGCCGGTTTGGCAAAGAGTGTGAATTGCCCCGCCTCGTCGGCCGCTGCCAGCCGCAACTGCGAGAAATACTGTGCATCGTGCAGCTCGGCAATCAGCTCTGCCCTGCCCTTTGCGAAGTGCCAGGCCCACTCGGACGTTTCCGTCCAGGCGCCGCGGCTGGACCCGCGTCGCACCTGGCCCACACCGCGCCAAGAGCCAACATAGGCCTGCAGCGCGGCCAGCGCGCGCTTGTCGGCGGCCACGCGGTCTTGCGTGGCATCGACTGGCGCATCGGCGGCGCGAGCGACTGCCGCGCTCCAAGGTAGCAACTGCGCCGCCAGCGCAATGGCGGCGAGAAATCGGTTCATACCCGGGCTCCCTCGAGGACAAGGTGTCTGTCGATACTATAACCCCGCAGCTGCAATTGCGTCTCGCCGAGTTGTGCGGAATTTGCGGCGTTGGCGCGCGGGGGCCATCTGTCGCCTGCGACGCCAGCCCCTTTCGCCCGGCACACCCCCGCGCTACACTGACAAGTTCCCCGTGCGCCAACGACGCGCCGCCGGAAAGTGCGCCCATGATCCAGAACCTGCCCGTCAAAACGCTGGTCCACAACGATCTGACGATCGAGGGCTACTCGCGCGCGGCGGTGCAAACCTATTGGCGCTTGCCCGAGCTGAAGATTGGCTTCGACTTGGGCGGTCAACCGTGGGCCTTCATGGGCACCGGCACGTGGTTCGTCTCGCACGGCCACCTGGACCATCTGGCCGCCCTGCCCGTCTACGTGGCCCGGCGGCGGATGATGAAAATGGAGCCGCCGGTGATCTACATGCCCACCGTGGCCGTCGAGCCGATGCAAAAAATCCTGCGGCTGTTCACGCGGCTCGATCGGGGCCGCATGCCCTGCGAGCTGCGCGGCGTGGAGCCCGGCGCAGAAATCGAGCTCTCGCGCGAGCACGTGGTCACCGTGTCGCAAACCGTGCACACCGTCCCGTCGCTGGGCTTTGTGGTTTGGGAGCGGCGGCGAAAGCTCAAGGCCGAGTACCAGGGGCTAACCGGGCCGCAAATTCGCGATCTTCGCCTGGGCGGCAGCGACGTAACCGAGGAGCGCCGCACGCCGCGCTTTGCCTACCTGGGCGACAGCGCACCTGCCGGGCTCGACCGCTGTCCTGCCATGTTCGAGGCCCAGGTGCTGGTGCTGGAAATGACGTTTGTCGCCCCCTCGCATCGCAAGGAGCGCATACACAAGTTCGGCCACGTGCATCTCGACGATATCCTCGAGCGCCGCGAACGCTTCAAAAACGAGATCATCATCGCCTCCCACTTCAGCACGCGCTATAGCGGCAAGCGCATCAAGCAATTGGTCGAGCGCGCGATGCCCGACATGCTGGGCGGCCGCCTGCACTTGTGGCTCTGATAATGGCTCCGCACGCGCCAGTGGTCCACGAAGCGACTCAGCCCCGGGCCGCATACGTCCACGTGCCGTTCTGTCGGCACCGATGCGGCTATTGCAATTTCACACTCGTGGCCGGACGCGATGACCTGATTGGCGACTACTTGCGCGCCATCGAACTGGAACTGGCCACGCTCGGCCAGCCGCGCGAAGTGGACACGCTGTTCTTCGGCGGCGGCACGCCCACGCACCTGTCGCCCGACCAGTGGCGCCAGTTGGCCGCGACCGCACGGCGCTGGTTTCCGCTGGCGCCGGGCTATGAGTTCAGCGTCGAAGCGAACCCTGCCGACCTGAACGACGAAATGCTGTCGGCCCTGGCCGAAAGCGGCGTCAATCGCGTCAGCATCGGCGGCCAGTCGTTCGATGCGGTCAAGCTGAAGTTACTCGAGCGCGATCACACGGCCGAGCAATTGCGCGCGGCAATCACGACAGCGCAACCGCGCTTTCCGTCGGTGTCGCTCGATCTGATCTTCGGCGTGCCCAGCGAAACGACGGCCATCTGGTCGAACGATTTGCAGCACGGGCTGGCGCTGAGGCCGGCGCACGTCTCGACCTACGGTCTCACCTTCGAGCGCGGCACGGCTTTCTGGAAGCGCTTGCTCGAAGGCGAGCTCGGCCGCCTGGACGAAGAACTGGAGCGCTCGCTGTACGGCACGGCCATCGATACGCTCACGGCCGCCGGCTACGAGCACTACGAGGTCTCCAACTTCGCCCTGCCCGGTTACCGCTGCCGGCACAACGAGACGTATTGGTCGGGCGACGCGTATTTTGCCGCCGGTCCGGGCGCGGCGCGGTATATCGCCGGCCGCCGCGAAATGAACCATCGCAGCACGACCACCTGGCTGAAACGCGTGCTGGCCGGCCAGTCGCCGGTGGCGGAGAGCGAATCGCTTGATTCCGAGGCGCGGGCCAGGGAGCTCTTGGTGTTCGCACTGCGCCGGCTGGAGGGCGTCGACCGCCGCGCGTTCGCCGCGCGCAGCGGCTTCGAAGTCGATCAGCTGGTCGCGGAGCCCCTGCGGCGATTCGTTGAGCTGGGGCTGCTGGAGGACGACGGGCAACGCGTGCGCTTGTCGCGCGAAGGGCTCTTCGTCAGCGACGCCATTTGGCCGCACTTCTTGCGCTAACGGGCACGAGGATGTGCTACGACGATTCCGCCCCTGCCGCCAAATTCTTCAAATCGCCGATCCGCGCTTGCAGGATCTCGGTCTGCCGTTCGAGGGAGTTGCGCGTTTTGCGCACGCGCTCCAGCACCTTTTCCGCGCCGTTCTTGATCGTTTCGGCCGAGGTACTCACTTCGCCCAGCAGCTGCGATTGCTTTTCGATTTCCAGCACGGCCTTGGTGATGGCCTCGAAATCGGCGTCTTGCGACTGGCTGAGCTGCTCCACGCGGATGCACAGCGCCCGGGCCAGCGTGAGCCCGATCTTCAAGTGCAAACTGGTGGCCGGATCTTCCGCATCCCAAATGACGAACACGTCGTTGCCCAGGCGAAACACGTCGTCGATGCCCGCCGGCGCCGTGCGCCGCGAGAACACGAAGAGCCCCGTCTGCGCCCCGCGATTCTCCCGGGCCGATTCGATTTCAGCGCGTGCTTCGGCCAGCGAAAAGCCGGCGCTTTCCTTGGCTTCCACCACCACTTTTGCTCCGGCTGCCGCGCAATCGGGCCCCAGCTCGACCACGCAGTCTCCCTTCTTGCAGTTCTTGATCAGGCCCGTGGTCTGGCCCGTGCGCGTGGCCAGATCGCCCGTTTGCTGCGCATGAAACTCCAGATACGCGCACACGGCGTCTTCGAACGTCAGGCCGTGCCGCGTCGAGCGCTCCGCCTCTTCGCGCCGCGCGATCATGCTGCCCAGCGCCACCTTCACTTCTTCCTGGAACGACTTGTTCGATTCGCCATGGGCCTCGAGAATGGTAAACAATTCGCGACGCAGCCGCGCCAGTGACGACGTCTCGTTGTCCAACGTCAGGTTGCCGTCGATCGCCGCTCGCGTGTCGCGCAGCATCACGCTCATGCGCGAGAGGGCCGATGCTTCGTCGTCGAGCGAGAACTCGCGGGTAATCGTTTTCTGCGCCCGATCCACGTTGCGCACCAGCCGCGAGAGCGCCGAGTCTTCCTTATCCAGCGAGAACTCGACCACCACGGTGTCGATTTTCTTTTCCAACGCCTCCGTCAATTGGCCGTGACTGCTGGTCAACTCGCCGATCATGCGCGCCAGCGCGCCTTCCTTGTTGTCGAGCGAAAACTCGCGCAGCACGTGCGCCCGCTGGGCCTCGAGCTGCGTATCGAGCGTGTTGGCCAGGGCCTTGAGCAAGCCCTGCGATTCGTCGGGGCTCAAGAGCTTCATCAGCGGGCTGGCCTGGCCGAAATGCGCAACCAGCGTCTTGGCCAATTCAGAGTCGTCGCAGCCGATCTGCCGCCGCAGCAGCTGCTCGAGCTCGCCGTCGGGCCGCACGAGCTGTTGCACGCGCTCGTGAAACCGGCCGCTTTCGGGATCGAAGTATTCCTTCAGCGCGCCGGCCAGCCGTTCCTGCATTTGCGAGGCGTGGGCCGTTAACTGGCCTTCCAGGCCCGAGAGCATCCGCGAGGTTTCGCGCTGAATCAGGTCGGCGTCGATCCGACCGCGCGCCTGCCGCAGCGCCAACACGCCAATCCGCAGGGCACAGAGCGCAAATGCCTCGCGATCCGCGCCGGGCGAAAACGTGGTCAGCTCGTCGATCGTCTCCCGATCGACGACTGTCAACTGCAGCGGCAGCGAATCGGTGGATTCCGGCTCGTCCGGCGAGAAGAGCGTGGGCGTCCTCGACGCATTGCGATCCGCGGCTGGGGCCATGTGCGAACTCCTTTGTAGCGGCGACAGCGCTGGTTCGGCGACCGTACCTGGTTGCGTCTCGCAAGCGGCCCGGCACGCGGGCCCGCCCGTGGGGCACTACCTAGATGAATGTACAGTCAATATGCCAATCCCCGCCGTGCTCATCAAGGGAGCGACGACATTGGCTCGACGTGTTCGGCCTGGATTCTTCGAGAGCGGCCTACCACGGACGAATCGGATTCGCGTTGGAGGGCCGGTTAGGCTTTTTAGGCAAGGTGCGCGGGCGACGCTGCGGCTGTTGTTCGCCGGTTGGCTCGCCCGACTTGTCGAACGGATTGAGGTTCGAGGGATTCAATTGCGGCGGCCAGAACGAACGCTTGGGCGACGTGGTCGGAGGTTCGGCGCCGATCGCGTCGGCATAGGGAGCCGCGTTGCCGCCTCGTCCGGCCGGCGCGCCGCGTTCGGCCGCGGGCTCCGTCAGTTGGGCCTCCGGGAAACTCGCGTGGCCGGGATCTTCCACCGGCAGTTCCGCAGTCGCTTGCTGCACCTCGTCCAATTTGCCCTCAGCCGCGGCCTGTTTGCGACGTTCGCCGCCGGCCACCATCTCTTGCCGCGAGACTTCGCGGTAGGCCAGGTCGCGTTGATACAGGGCCATCCGCTTTTCGGCGGCCACGAGCTGGTCGCGCGGCACGGCCGCGATGGCCCGTTCCTGCGATTCTTTGGCTTCCGTGAACATGCCGGAGTTGGCTTGCGCCGCGGCCAGCGTTTCCAGCGTGCGGTGATTATCGCCATCCAGCTCGACCGCCTTGTTGGCCGCTTCTAACGCCAGCTCGTTGTTGCGGTAGTGTTCGTCGGGACAGGTAGCCATCAGCCACGCCGCGGCTTGATAAGCGCGGCCCAGGTTCGGGTCCGCGTCGATGGCGGCGCGGTAGTCGGCGGCCGCGTCGGCATATCGGCCCACGTCCAGATACGCATCGCCGCGATTTACGAGCGCCGGAGCATGCTGTGGATCGATTTGCAAAGCGCGGCTGTATTCGCGCAGCGCGTCGCCGAACCGTCGCAGCCGATAGAACGCGTGACCGCGACTGCTGAACATGGCGGCGTCCGGCGGACCGAGATCGATGGCCGCGGTGTAATGTCCAATGGCCTCCTCGAACTTGCCCTGCTGGTAGCGCAGCTCACCCAGGTTGAAATGGGCGTTGGCATATTTGGGGTTCAAGGCAATGGTCCGCTCGAAGTCGGCAATCGCCTCGTCCACGCGGTTCATGCTGGCGTAGCTCACACCCCGGTTGTGAACCGCCCGCCACGATTGCGGGTTCAACTCTGCCGACGCTTCGAAATCGGCCAGGGCTTCTTGCTCGCGCGCTTCGCCGACGCGCGCCTCGCCGCGGCGGTTGTACGCCCAGCTCATCAATTGCCGCGCGTACTGCGCGTGATTGGTTTTCAGGCCTTCGTCGTTGGCGCGGCGGCAGAGATCGATAATCGTCGAGTAGTCAGAGTCCGTCGCGGCCGTCTTGCTCTTGGCATACGCCGCTTCGAGCAACGCCTTGCCCGGCGCCGCCGTCGATGCGGCTGTCGATGCGGTCGCCGGGGCAGTGGTTGCCCCAGCAGCAGCCGCTGCCGCAGCAGCCGGGTCCGGGTCTTGCGCAGCACTTGGGTCGTCTGCGGCAGTCTCGGTTGCCTGATTTTCATTCACCGCGCCGACCGCCTCTGTGGCCGGTTCGAGATGCTGCGCATGCCGCACGCCGGGCGTGCGGAATCGCGGCTGAAAATTCGCCTTGGGTTCGAGCGTTGTGGCCGGCAAGCGCTGCACGGCTTGCGGGGGCCGCGTGCGGCGCGGCGGCTGGATCACAATGTCAGAATCGCTCTCGGCGCCCGCCACGGGCTCGACGCCGTCGGCCTGCACTGCGCCGCCTTCGGCCTCGGCATTGTCCGCGGGTAAATCCTGGCCACCGGTGTCGATCGCCGGATGAGCGACCGGGCGACGCGCCGGGGCAGCGTTTGCCGCCGCGCTTCCACCGCGTTTGGCCGGAAGCGCTGCCGCGGGTTCCTCGTCCTCTTGGAACGGCACGACTTTCAGCGTGTTGCCGCGCCCAGGGCCGACTTCCAGCCGCACGCGGTTATCGTCGCTGATGTGCTTGGTTTCCAAGCGGATGGGATTCTGTGGCGCTTCGTCGGCGGCCAACCGCGGCGCGGCGCGGCCGGCGACGGTGATCGCAATCACGAGCGCGGCCAGCAAAAGGCCCGAGCGAATATCTTTCATCGTGAACCTCCTTGTTCGCGAGAATCGACGTCGTTGTTTCGAGTGTGGCGGCGGTGCCGCGCACTTGGCAGCCGTCAATGCGGCTCGGTCATGCTCCGCGGGTCGAGTGCTTCGTCGAGCACTTTGTCGGGCAGAATCTTTTGTTCACGCACCAGCTCGCGGATCGTCTTGCCTGACTTGAAGGCCTCTTTGGCCAGAGCAGCGGCCCGCTCGTACCCAAGGTGCGGATTCAGGCTCGTCACCATGGCCAGGCTGCCCTCGACCGACGCTGCGCAGGCCTCGGCATTCGCTTCCATCTCCAGGGCGCAAAAATCGACAAACGCACGGGCCGAGCTGGCCAACAACCGGCAGCTTTCCAACGCCGCCAGCCCCATCACCGGCATCATGATGTTGAGCTCGAAATTTCCGCCGGTGGCGCCGGAGAACGCGATCGTCTGGTCGTTGCCCATCACGTACGCGCACACTTGCATCATGCTTTCGCACATCACCGGGTTGACCTTGCCCGGCATGATCGACGAGCCCGGTTGGCGATCCGGCAATTTGACTTCATAGAACCCGCAGCGTGGGCCGCTGCCCAGCCAGCGAATATTGTTGGCCAGCGAAAACAGCGACACGGCAATGGCCCGCAAGTCGCCGCTGCACTCGACCAGACCATCGCGATTGGCGTTGGCTTCGAAATGGTTGACCGCTTCGACAAACGGCACGCCGGTTTCGCGAGCCAGCGCCTCTGCCACCAGGGCCCCGAAACGCGGATGCGTGTTAATTCCCGTGCCGACCGCGGTGCCGCCGGCCGGCAGCTCGCACACGGCGTTCAGCGCCCGCTGCGCGCGCTCGACCGAGAGCGCTAGCTGCCGTGCGTAGCCGCTGAATTCCTGCCCCAGGCGGATGGGAGTCGCGTCTGCCAGGTGCGTGCGGCCGATCTTGATGATTTCGTCCCACTGGCGCGCCTTGTCGGCGAGCACATCGCTCAGCCGCGCCAGCGCGGGGATCAGTTCCTTCTGAATCGACACGGCCACGGCTACGTGAATGGCCGTGGGGAACATATCGTTGGTGCTCTGACCCATGTTGACGTGATCGTTCGGATGGATCGGTTTATCGGGACGAAACCGATCTCCTCCCGTCAGCTCGATAGCCCGATTGGCAATCACCTCGTTCGCGTTCATGTTGCTGGAGGTGCCGGAACCGGTTTGAAACACGTCGATGGGAAACTGATCGTCGAACTTGCCGGCCGCCACTTCGCGGCTGGCCGTCAGCAGCGCCTGCACTTGCTCGGCTGAAAGCGGGTTCTTGCCGCTGCCGGTGAGCTTGCCCAACTCGTGATTGGCGGTGGCAGCCGCCAGCTTGACCAGACCCAGGGCATGGATCAGCGCTGCCGGCAAAGGCCAGCCGGAAATTGGAAAGTTCTCACGCGCGCGCTCAGTCTGCGCGCCGTAATATGCCTGGGCGGGCACGCGCACCTCGCCCATGGAATCTCGCTCGATGCGAAACTCGCTCATCGGTGTCTCGCGACGGATCGTAAGCTGTCGGCGTGGCTGCTGGCATCCTGCCGCTGCCCAACCAACTCTGCGTCCGTAGGAAAGGTCATTTCGTTCGGTCCGGGACCGGGTAATCATACCGGCTGGCCCTGGTTTCACAAAGGCCGGAGGAGCACTGGAAAACCCGTGTTTTGCCGACAAAATGCCGTCTGCCGCGGGGCTTAGCGACGGCTGCGGCACGCGCGCCGCGCAGCTGAGCACGGCGCGACATTTCTCGATTGTCGCGGGCAGTCAGCGCCCCTAAACTTACACGCGGCGGACAGATCCTGCCTCCAATCGCGCGCACGGCGTCCGACAACGCGGCATCGCGCGATTCCCACGGGCGTCGCGTCCGCCACTGCGTGTGCCCCGTCCACCCCCGTGTCGGCGCCCGCCGCACGCCGCCGCAGAACGTCAACCGCGCTCTCATGCCTCCATCCGCGGGCCATCACGAGTTCGACAAGCTCATCGCCGGGCAAACCGAGATCGATCTCGTGCACTTGATGCTCGAGTTCGCCGCTGACGCCTATCCCAAGCTGGACCGCGTGGGCTGTCTGTTGGAAATCGACCATTTAGGGGTGGCTTGCGCGAACCAGCGCGCCGCCGACTGCCGGCTGCGAACCCCAGACCGGCTGTCGACCATCAGCCGCGTGCTATACGAGACCGAAGGTTTCCACGGTAATCGCGACGACTATTACGACCCGCGGAACAGCTATTTGAATGAGGTGTTGGCGCGCCGCTGCGGCATTCCCATCTCGCTGGGGCTGCTTTATATGGCCGTAGCCGCCCGCGCGGGCGTGCGGATGTTCGGCGTGAACACGCCGGCCCATTTTGTGATTGGCTGTTGCGATGCCGGACAAGCCTGGTATGTGGACCCGTTTTCCGGCGGCGAGATCATGGACCGCGACACTTGCCGCGCGCGTGTGGAACAGATGGCCGGCAAGGCAGGCGTGGTGTGCGAAAGTCATTTTCGCCCGGCGACTCCGCTGGAAATCGCGGCCCGCGTGTTGCGAAACCTCAAGGCGGCTTACGCCATGCAGGATTGCTGGCCGTCTGTGCTGACGGTGCAGCACCGCCTGACCAGGCTGTTGCCGCAATCGTGCGACGAATTGCGCGATCTCGGTCTGGTTTACTTGCGCGTGGGCGATGCCGGCCGGGCACTGTCGCTCTTGGAACCTTACGCGGCCCATTGCCCGCCTGAGCAGGCCGAGGCACTCAAACCCTCTTTGCAGGCCGCGCGGCGCATGCTCGCCGAGCGCAACTGACGCCCCACGCAAGCCTGGCGGCAAGGAAGCCGACAATGTCTCGTTCAGCAATGCGTGAGGTGCCCATCGCGCAGGCTGTCGCGCTCGCACCCTGCACGCCGCAGATTTCCCTGGCACGATGGGATTGGCGCGGCCGGACCGTGACGATCATGGGCCTCGGCCGCCACGGCGGCGGAGCGGCGGCGGCCAGATTTCTGGCCCAGCGCGGCGCACGCGTCACGATCAGCGACGTGGCGGATGCGGATGCTCTTGCCGGATCGCTCGCCGAAGTCGGCGACGTGCCGCTGGCGGCCCTGCACTTGGGCGGACATCAGCCAGCGGATTTCCAATGCGATGCGCTCGTGGTTAACCCGGCCGTGCGGCCCGATCATCCGGGCCTGCAGATCGCACGATCTGCCGGGGCACGGCTCGTCTCCGAGACTGAGCTGTTCCTGGCGCACTGCCCGGCGCAAGTGGTTGGCGTGAGCGGCAGCAACGGCAAATCGACGACGTGCGGCATGCTGCAGGCGATTCTCCAGGCCGGCGGCCGGCGAACCTGGCTTGGCGGCAACATTGGCAACAGCCTGCTAGGCGATCTGGAACGCATGCGGCAGGACGATCTGGTGGTGCTGGAAATGAGCAGCTTTCAACTGGCTCACCTAAGTGTCGACGCCGCCTGGCCGCGCTGGTCGATCATTACCAATTGCACGCCGAATCATCTCGATTGGCACGGCTCGTTTCCCGCCTACGCCCAGGCCAAATGCCGCTTGCTCGACGATTCTCGCAGCACGGCGGGCATCGTGCTGGGCGGGAACGACGGGACAACCACTGCCTGGCGAGCCCTGGCTGGTCGGCGGGCCGTCGATCCCTGGCCGCTGAATCGCGTGCCGCAGCTGGTTGTGCCCGGCGAGCACAACCGGCGCAATGCGGCCAGTGCCGCGGCGATGGCGGAATGTCACGGCGTTGACGCGACTGCCATTTGCCAGACCTTGGCCTCCTTCGCCGGTTTGCCACATCGCCTGCAATATGTCGGTCAAGTTGCCGGCCGGTCGTTCTATAACGATTCGAAGTCGACGACGCCCCAAGCCGCCATCGCGGCGTTGGCCGCACTTGAGCAACCCTGCTGGCTCCTGGCCGGCGGAGTTTCCAAAGGCGCCGACTTTGCAGACCTGGCTTGCACGATCGCCGCACGCGCACGCGGCGTCGCGCTGTTCGGCGCGGCGCGGCCGGAGCTGGCCGCAGCGATCCGCGCGCAATCGTCATCACTTCCGATGATCGTCCAGGAACACCTGGCCGATGCGCTCGACGCGTGCTGGGCAGAGTCGCACCCACGCGAGGCAATCCTGCTTTCGCCGGCTTGCGCGAGTCACGATCAGTTCGCCGACTATCGAGCGCGCGGCGCCGCTTTCTGCGCGCTGGCCGCGCAGCGGGGCGCGCGTTTGGGGTGAAGGTTCTCCGCGCGGGTGCACCACAGCTGTCCGCCGCCTTGCCAGCCTGCTAGGGCCGCGTTAGATTGATGCCGTTGCAA
Source organism: Pirellulales bacterium (assembly GCA_050250435.1). GTDB lineage: Bacteria > Planctomycetota > Planctomycetia > Pirellulales > PALSA-1355 > JBFWOR01. The sequence continues at coordinate 223,986 of JBFWOR010000005.1, forward strand.
CTGACCAGGCGGGTCAGAGTCAACAAACCTCGAGGTCGACGGCTGTGAGGTTTCCTTGGCGGAGGCCATAGCGGCGCTGGGAGTCGTCCCTCGGGGTCTTTTTATCGCGCCGCGTGGGGGTGCGCCGCCGCTCGCCGCCCAGCTCCGGCCTCGTGCCGCGTCGCACACAGCGAGTTCCATGGCAAAGACGCGCGAGCCCGTTAATCCGTTCTACGTGGTGCTGGTGATCATCGGCGTCGTGTTCCTGGTCACCGCCTGCGCGTACGGCGTGATGGCTTATCGGGCCATTTCGCCGCTGGCTGCACGGGACGTGGAACGGCATCCCCTGACCTCCCTGCTCGATACCCACGGGGTCAAAATCCTCAGCGGCGAACTGGCACTGCTCGCGGTGGCCAGTTTTGCCGCCATGGGGCTCGACCGCCTGCGCGACAGTCGCCGCGTTGCCGATCCCGCGCCGTCGAAAGTGGCCGAAAATGGCCATGGGCCGCCGCCGCGCATCGAGTAGGATTCTGTTGCCGCACAGGTAGAATTGTCGTAACGGGCGGCAGCGGGCCGGCTCGTTTGTTGTCCGAAAAGTGGCCTGGCGGCGGTTCGTTTCCTGGGAGAGCTGAGAATGAAGGTCAATCGCTCTGAAAACGTGACCCAAAATCCCGTGACCATGGAGGGGGCGAGCGGCTGCCAGGTGCGTTGGCTGGTCGACGAGCAACAAGGCGCGCCGAACTTTGCGATGCGCCAATTTGAGGTTGCGCCCGGCGGCTACACTCCTAGGCATAGCCATCCGTACGAGCACGAAGTGTACGTGCTGGAAGGGAACGGCCTGGTCCTGGAAGGCGACGTCGAGCATCCGCTGGCGGCCGGCGATTTCGTCTTCGTCGTACCCGGCGAAGTGCACCAGTTTCGCAACACCGGCACCACGCCGATGAAGTTTCTCTGCCTGGTTCCGAATTCGTCCGCCAGTCAACCGGTCACGCTGGCCGCGGAGTGCGGCCGGCCTGGCGACACTCGGGCAGCCGCCACTCGCGATTCATGACCCACGCCGACGAGATCGAAAAACTTCGCGAGCAGATTCGCTACCACGACCGCAAGTACTATGTCGACGCCGCGCCGGAAATCTCCGATCGGCAGTACGACCGGCTGATGGACCGGCTCAAAGAGCTGGAAGCGAAGCATCCCGATCTGATCACACCCGACAGCCCCACGCAGCGCGTGGGCGGCGAACCGGTGGCTGCGCTGGTGCCGGTGCGGCATCGCGTGCCGATGCTGTCGATCGAAAACACCTACAGTGTCGAAGAGCTGCGCAAATACGGGCAGCGCGTCGCCAAACTCCTGCCCGGCGAAAAGGTCGAGTGGGTCGTCGAACTGAAGATCGACGGCGTGGCCGTGAGCGTCACCTACGAATTGGGGCGCCTCGCGCAGGCGGCCACGCGCGGCGACGGCCAGACCGGCGACGACATCACGCACAACATGCGTACGGTAATCGGCTGCCCGCTCAAGCTGTCCGACGATCCGCCGCGCCTGCTGGAAGTGCGCGGCGAAGTGTACATGACCAATTCAGACCTAGTGCAGCTCAACGAGCAGCAACGTGCCGCCGGTGCGCAGATTTTTGCCAACACGCGAAATTGCGCCGCCGGCGGCATTCGCCAACTCGACCCGCGCGAAACCGCCCAGCGACGTCTGCGGTTGTTCTGTCACGGGGTCGGCCGGGCCGAAGGCCTGCAAGCCGACAATCACATGCAGTTCTTGGCGCTGCTGCGGCGCTACGGCCTGCCCGCCACGCCCCACGTGCAATGCTTCGACGATTTTGAGGCGGCCATCACGCATTGCGAGGAGCTGATCGAGAGCTTGCACGAGCTGGATTTCGAAGTCGACGGGCTGGTGCTCAAGGTGAACGATTTTTCCCAGCGCGAGCGGCTCGGCTCCACCAGCAAGAGCCCGCGCTGGGTGGTGGCCTACAAGTTTGAGAAATTCGAAGGCCCGACCAGGCTGTTGGACATTCGCGTGCAAGTGGGCAAGGCGGGCACGATCACGCCGGTGGCCGACCTGGCGCCCATCGAGCTGGCCGGCACGGTGGTGCGCCGTGCCAGTCTGCACAACGCCGAAGAAATTGAACGCAAAGACGTGCGCATCGGCGACGTTGTGGTGGTGGAAAAGGCCGGCAAGGTCATTCCCCACGTGGTGCGCGTGGAAAAGCACGAACGCAAAGGCTCCTTGCGCAAGTTTGTGTTTCCCACCAAGTGCCCTGAATGCGGGACGGCCGTGGTGAAAGACGAAGGGGGCGTGTATATCCGCTGTCCCAATCCGCTTTGTCCCGCGCAGGTGAAAGAGCGGTTGCGCTACTTTGCCAGCCGCGGCGCCATGGACATCGAGGGCCTGGGCGACAAGCTGGTCGATCAACTCGTCGAGACCGGCGCCGTCAAAAACTTTGGCGATCTCTATCGTCTCACCGCCGACACGCTGACCGGCCTGGACCGCATGGGCCAAAAGTCCGCCGAGAAGCTCCTGGCCGGCGTCGAAAAGAGCAAGTCGCGGGGGCTGGCGCGGCTGCTCAATGCCCTGTCGATTCGTCACGTCGGCGCGCGCGTCGCGTCGGTGCTGGCCGAGCACTTTCACGGCATGGACAAGCTCCGCGAGGCGAGCGTCGAGGAATTGTCGGAGATCAACGAGATCGGGCCGATCATCGCCGCCAGCGTTCACCATTTTCTGCACAGCGCTTTCGGCAAACGCACGATCGACGACCTGGACGCGTTGGGCGTAAAGATGACTGCGCCGCGGGCCGCGCGGCAGCACACGACGGCCCTGGAAGGCAAAACGTTCGTCGTCACCGGCACGTTGGAAAAATACAGCCGTGAACAAATCGAAGAGCTGATCACCAACCTGGGCGGACGGCCCGCCTCGAGTGTTTCGAAAAACACCGACTATGTCGTGGCCGGCGACAAAGCGGGCAGCAAACTCGATAAGGCCCGACAGCTGGGCGTGACCGTCTTGAGCGAACGCGAATTCGACGACCTGATTAAGGGGTGAGATTGGAACGACTGCGATGCGGCCCCCTCCGGAGAGTTATCGGGATACAAGCGGGATTTCCCCAGGGAATGACCGCCCCAAAGCCGGCTTGTGGCGGCTCGGACCGGTCGCTACCCTATCGCCCCGCTCGTAGCCGCTGGCCCAGCGCTTTGAACCGTCGCCAGCCGAAATGCGTATAATGCAATGATGAACATTGCGGCAACTTTAGCGACCTGGCTCTGTATGGCACTGGTGGCCATGCCGATGACTCCTTGCGCGCTGTTGCCGCGCGTCTGCGTGCTGGCGTTTCCCGCAACAACGTCAGACGCCAACGCTGAGACCTCGGGTGATCAGACCCCCGTGGCTCATTCCTGTTGCCGCGAAGCGGCGCCGCGCTGTGATCTGGCCGAAGGCGATGCCCAAACGCATCCTCAGCCGGACAAACCCTGCCCGCGCGGCTGCTGCCGGCTGGTGCCCATTGCACCAACGGTGGACAAGGTGGTCGTGGCGCATTCGCCCCTGGTGACGGACTATGTGCCGTGCCTGGCGGATGCCGTCGGCGAATGGAATCTCGCACCGGCGCAGGAGCCGCAGCTAGCGGCCGAGACGTTGCACGCTCTCTCCTGCCTGTGGCGTTGCTGATCGCTACGCGCTCTTGATCTGTGCCATGCTGCGCGCAGATTTCCGGGCGCCGAGCAGACGAACGTCGTGATTCAAAGTTTTGAGTTTCATCAGGCAAGGAGACTGTACATGTATTCCATGTTTTTCAAGTCGGCCGCCGCGCTCATGCTGGGCGTGGGGGCGTTGGTCGCTGCCAGCGGCGCTGCCGCCGACAATGCGACCAAGGACGATGCGACCAAGGACACCGCCACCAAGGCCAAGAGCTGTTGTGAGGCCAAACTCGCCTGCTGCGACGCCAAGCGCGCCTGCTGCACCGACGAGACCAAGGCGGCCTGCTGCGCCCAGGGCATGACCTGTTGCAAGAACAACCAGGCATGCTGCGACAAGGCGTCGCAATGCTGCATCGACGGCAAGGATTGCTGCCAGGAAGGCAAAGATTGCTGCGGCAAGAAGGGCGAAGTGAAGACGGCCGCCTTGAGCGACAAGCCGGCTTGCTGCAAAGCGGCGGCTGCAGTGCTCAACGTAACGACCGCCGACACGGGCGCAGCGGCAGCCAAAAGCTGCTGTGAAGCCAAGCTCGCTTGCTGCGACGCGAAGCGCGCCTGTTGCACGGACGAGCCCAAGGCGGCCTGCTGCGCCCAGGGCATGACCTGTTGCAAGAACAATCAGGCATGCTGCGACAAGGCGCCGCAATGCTGCATCGACGGCAAGGATTGCTGCCAGGAAGGCAAAGCCTGCTGCGACAAGAAAGGGGAAACCAAGACGGCCGAGGCCGCCAAGAACCCCTGCTGTGCCAAAGGCGCAGTCCGCGTAGCAGCTGAGCCGAAGGTCGTGCGCTAACGCGCGGCGATTGACTCGGTAGATTTTCAAGGCACGCGGTGGCTCACTGGGGCCGCCGCGTGCCTGTTTTGTTGAGCGCCGGGTGTCACTGCTAACATCGCGCCGGGTGTCAACTGCTAACTTGTTGACAGTGCCGCTCGCAGAATCAGCCCTGCCGGGCAAGCCAGCCGATAACTCACGACGCCGTCGCGCCGCCGTCGATCACGATCACCTGGCCGGTGACGTACGACGCCTCGTCTGACGCCAAATACAGCGCCGCAAAGCCGATCTCGTCCGGCTGGCCCAGGTGCTTAATCGGCTGCGTGGCTTCCAGCCGCGCCATGTGCTTCTCGTTCTTCCAGAAGAACTCGCTGAAGTCCGTCTGGATCAGCCCCGGTGCGATGGCGTTGACGCGCACGTTCTTGGGACCGAATTCCACGGCCCAGGTGCGCGTCATCATGATCAAGCCGGCCTTGGTAAAGCTGTAGAGCAAACCGCCTGGTTGCGGACGCAGGCCGGCAATCGAAGCGATGTTGATCACCGAGCCGCCGCCGCGCTCAATCATTTTAGGCACGGTCAGCCGCACCAGCCGCATGGCCGCCTTGATATTGACGTCAACCATCTTGTCGACCATCTCGTCGCTCACTTCGAGCGACGGACCCTGGCCGATGTTCGTGGCGCTATTGTTGACCAGAATATCGATCGGTCCGAGTTCTTTCTCGATTGTTGCGACGACGCTTTGCAATTGATCGGCCCGGCCGACGTGGCACTCCATGGGCACGACCTTGCCTGGCAGCGCGGCGAACTCATCGGCCGTGGCTTTGAGGTTCTCCATCTTGCGGCTGGCGATGACGACGTTCGCGCCGGCCTCTGCGAGTTTCTTGGTGATGGCCTTGCCGATGCCGCGCCCGCCGCCGGTCACCAGGGCCGTTTTGCCTTTCAAACTGATCGCTGCGCTCATGGTTGGATTCCCTTTATTGACTGTGCCATTAATTCAGATGGAACCGCGGAGTACTCAGAGGACTCGGAGGATATGATCGTCGCCACCCAGGGACCACGACGGCACGACGCACGAACTCGAAAGTCTTACTCTCTCTCTCTCTCTGCGCCCTCGGTGAACTCTGTGGTTCAATCGGTTCTTCGGCCTTCGTGCTCTTTGTGGCTGAGTGGTATTACGTTCCTGATCGTGGCGCCGTGGCCTCGATCTCGGCAATCCGCTGGCGCACGTGGTCTGGCAGCTTCGCCTTCACGTGATTTACGTAGTCGTAAATCACCAGTTTCTGCTGGCCTTCGGCCGCGATGGCCTTGAGCTTGTGACTCACGATCACGGTGTTCATCAGGAACCGATCCTCCTCGATCTCACTGATCCGCGTGCCGATCGTCACGTCGTCGGGATACTCGAGCGGCTTGCGAAAGCGGCAGTCGGTCCACGACAGGATGGGCCCGATGCCGGTGGACCGCTGCTCCTTGCTGAAACCCATCTCGCGAAAGTATTTCAGCCGCGCGTGCTCCATGTAGCGAAAGTACACGACGTTGTTCACGTGGTGATTAGCGTCCATCTCGCCCCAGGCCACGAGCGTCGTGACGATGACCGGATAGGGCGCCAACAACTGGGCGACCGCTGGATCTAGCGCAGCACGGTCCACGGAATTGCCACCCTCAGAGAGTCCGGAAGAAAATCGGATCGCGCGGGCCGCGGGACCGCAAAACTGCGCCGCGCCGCCGCACCTACCGTCCGTTCGGTAAGTTAACAAGATCTACGCTGGTTGCAAGAGGCGGTCGCGCGTGGCATTCGCTGAGAACGAACCGCGGCCCTCAATATGTCCCTTCCTCAATCGCACGCTGCGCTTCGTCGGCCAGGGCCTGCACGTTGCGATTGAACGTCGCAAAACGCTCGTCCTTCGTGTGCCCCTGCACGTAGCGGTAATAAATCTGTTGCACAATCACCGCCGTTTTGAACAGGCCGAACGTGTAGTAGAAAATGATGTTCGATGTGTCGAAGCCCGACTTTTCGCCGTAGTAGGCCGTCAGCTCTCGGCGCGTCATGCTGCCCGGCCACTGCGTCGGCCCGAAGGCGTGCACTTGCAGCGGCGGCGGGTCGCCCGCCTCCACCCAGTACGACAGCACCGTGCCAAAATCCATCAGCGGATCGCCCAACGTGCACATCTCCCAATCCAGCACGGCGACAATCTTCGTCAGGTCGTGCGGGTCGAGCATGATGTTGTCGAACTTATAGTCGTTGTGCACCAGCGACGCGGCCACCTCTGGCGGCATGTGCGCGGGAAAGTATCCCATCAACCATTCCATGGCGGGCACGTCGTCGGTGCGGCAAGCGTGATAGCGCTTGTTCCAACCTTCGACCTGGCGACCGACATAGCCGGCCGGCCGGCCCAAGTCGCCCAGGCCCGCCGCTTCGTAGTCGATCTTGTGAAACGCCACCAGGTTGTCCAGAAACGCGCGGTTCAGCCGGTTCATCGCCGTTGCGTCGAGATTGAAGCCCTCGGGCAGCTTGCGCCGCAGCACTACGCCCCGGCGGCGTTCCATGCAATAGAACGGCGCGCCCAGCACCGACTCGTCCTCGCAATACAAATACGGCTTGGGGGCCGGTCCGTACACCGCGTGCAGCTTGGAGAGCACGCGAAACTCGCGCCCCATGTCGTGCGCGCTCTTCACGCGATTGCCGAACGGCGGCCGCCGCAGCACCATCTCCAAATCGCCCAGCCGCACCAGGTACGTCAAGTTCGACGCCCCGCCCGGAAACTGTTCGATCTCCAGCGGCCCGCGCGAGCCTGGCAGATGGGCTAGCAAATACGGTTCCAGCTTGGCCGCGTCGAGCTCCTCGCCCGGGCGAATTTGTTTGTTGGTATCGGAGGAAGTACTCATCGCGTGCCGCCTGCAAAAAGCCGCCGATTTGCCGACCCTCGCCACCCGAACGTTTTACCACAACGACGCCGCAGGCACGACGAAGTGCGCCCCGCCGTGCTCAGCGAAACGTCCACAACTCCGGATTCTCCAGGTGCGCCAGCGCGTTGAAGCTGTCCATCGTCAACCGCTCGCCGCTGAAAACGAAGTCGGTCACCGAAGCGTTCTTCACGCGCCAGCCCAGGTCGAACGCGGCCCGGTCGCCGCAGCCGAGCGACGTTTGCAGGCACACGGTAACCGCCCCCACAGACGTGAACGCCGCCACGTTTCGCCCGCGGCCGTTGGCGGCCGTGATCTTCCGCAGCCCAGCCTGCACGCGCTCGCGGAACGCAGCCCACGGCTCCACGCCCTCGTGGCCGACCGAGCCCTCAACCCACAGCATCACCACTTGCTCGAACAGCAGCTGAAACGTGCGATGGCGGTCGCGCGGGGATTCGGCCTGGCGATACGCCTCGTGCAAAGGGCCGATGCGCGGGTAGCGCTCGGCAATGTTCTCGATGCCCAACTTGATCAGCCGGTCCGCCTGGTGCTCGTCGAGCTCGGGCAAAAACTGCGGTTCCGGCCAGGGCAGGCCTGCGCGGGCGAACGCTTCGCCGGCCAGGGCCGCCGTTTCAATCTGTCGCACGCGCGGCCCGGTGTAAACCACGTCGAACCGCATGCCGCGCTTGACCCAAAAATCGCCCAGCAGCCGGGCCTGCTGTTCGCCCAGCGGCGAAAGCTGATCGTAGTTTTCGGCAAAGAACGACGCCTGTCCGTGGCGAACTAACGACAACGTGCTCATGAATTGGCAATCGGGAGTCAGGGGTTGGTCGATTGTCGGGAGGGCGAGGCCTGCCGAGCCGGAGCGTCGCGCACTCGCGGAGTGCACCGCGCCTCACAGGCTCGTGGTGCCGGCGGCCTGTTCGATCTGCGCTTGCAGCCGCCGCATGCCCGCGATCCAGCGATCGTAGTCCGTGGCCTTGTTGGTCATGTATTTGGCAACGACCTCGTGCGGCAGGATGAGAAACTTCTCGGCGGCCAGTCCGGCAATCACGCAATCGGCGACGTGCTCGACCGTCACCGCCTCGGCGCGCAGAAACTCTGTGGAAGGTCCCGCGTCCGGCCGCATCAGCATGTTGGTCACCACGCCCTGCGGGCACAGACACGACACCTTGATCGTGGGACCATAGGTGATCGACAGCCATTCGGCCAGTGCCACAGCGGCATGTTTGGTCACCGCATACAAGGCCGAGCCAATAGAAGTGAGCAGTCCTGCTGCCGAAGCCGTCTGCAGCAGGTATCCCTCGCCGCGTTCGAGCATGCCCGGCAACACGGCCCGGGCCGCGTACACGTGGGCCATCAGGTTCACTTCCCAAATGCGTTGCCAGTCGGCATCGGGCGCATCGACGCTGCCGCCCAGCGCGATGCCGGCGTTCGAACAGAACAGGTCGATTGGCCCGAATCGCTTTTCACTTTCGCTGACGAGGCGGCGGATGTCGTCTTGGCTGCTGACATCGACGGGCACGGCCAGTCCGCCAATCTGCGCGGCCACGGCCTTGGCAGCGGCGCCGTCGAGATCAGCCACGACCACGCCGCGCGCCCCCTCCGCGGCAAATCGCTCGCACAGCGCGCGGCCGATGCCGTTACCTCCGCCGGTCACCACTGCGACTTTGTCTTTGAGTTGCATGCGAATCCTTAACCCCGTGCCGTGTGCCGTTCTGGTTGTGTTTGCCTTAGTGGATCTTTGCGTTCCGGGTGTCTTGGGGGTGAACGCGGTCGTCGTCTATTCGTGCCGTTTGAGCTCATGCTTGGCGATGGATTCGCGATGGACCTCGTCCGGCCCGTCGGCCAGGCGCAGCGTGCGGGCATTCGCCCATGCCGCAGCCAGCGGAAAATCTTGGCTCACGCCGCCGCCGCCGTGCGCCTGAATGGCCCGATCGATCACCCGCAGCGCCATGCTGGGCGCCACCACTTTGATCATGGCAATCTCGGCGCGTGCGGCTTTGTTCCCCACGGTGTCCATCATCCAGGCGGCCTTCAGCGTCAGCAGCCGGGCCTGTTCGATTTCCATGCGCGAATCCGCGATGTCGGCGCGAATCGATCCCTGATCGGCGATCGGTCGGCCAAAAGCAACGCGTCGCTTTACGCGACGGCACATCAGCTCCAGCGCCCGCTCCGCCAGGCCGATCAACCGCATGCAGTGATGAATGCGTCCGGGCCCGAGCCGGCCCTGCGCGATCTCGAACCCGCGCCCCTCGCCCAAGAGCAAGTTCGTGGCCGGCACGCGCACATTCTGGTACGTGACCTCGGCGTGGCCGTGGGGCGCATGGTCGTAGCCGAACACGCTCAGCATCCGCTCCACCTTGACGCCCGGCGTCTCGAACGGCACCAGGATCATCGACTGCTGCCGGTGCGTCTCCGCTTTGGGATCCGTCTTGCCCATGAAGATGGCAATCTTGCAGCGCGGGTCGCCGGCGCCGGAGCTCCACCACTTGCGGCCGTTGATCACATAGTGATCGCCGTCGCGCGCGATGCTCGACTGAATGTTCGTGGCATCGGACGAAGCCACTTCCGGCTCCGTCATGGCGAAGCACGAACGAATCTCGCCGGCCAACAGCGGCTTGAGCCACTTGTCTTGTTGCGCGGGCGTGCCGTATTGCGCCAGCACTTCCATGTTGCCCGTGTCGGGCGCGGAGCAATTGAACACCTCGGGCGCCATGGGCGAACGGCCCATGATTTCGCACAACGGCGCGTACTCCAGGTTGGTCAGGCCGGCGCCATGTTCGCGGTCGGGCAGAAACAGATTCCAGAGCTTCGCAGCGCGCGCCCTGGGCTTCAGATCTTCGACAATCTGTGCGGGCTGCCAGCGATCCTTGGAAATCTGCTCGTGCCACAACTTTTCGTTGGGGTAGACGTGCTCTTCCATGAAGGCCGACACGCGGGCCTGCAATTCCTTGACCTTGGCGGAATGCTCGAATTGCATACCGGCCGTTCCTTTCTTACGGAGGATGGTGTCACGCGCGGCGGCGCGTTGCCACCACAGCGCCAGTTGTCAGGTGAGCGTGAGAGGAGTACATTCTACCGAACGGACGGTAGGCCCGCCAATCAGCCGCGGCGCCGATTTTGTTCCCCTCTTCCAAACGCGAAGGTGCGCGCGCAATGAAGACCGATTCCAGCGAGCAACTGCTGGCCGACGTCGAGGCCTACTGCCAGGAGCTGCGACCCATCGAAGAGCTGTGCTACGTAGAGCACCGCTACAACGAGCAGACGGTCGAGCTGGCCAAGAAGTACAACCTGCTCGGCATTCCCGTGCCCGTGAAATACGGCGGTCGCGGCGCCGATTCGCTCACTTACGCCCGGGCGCTGGCCCGCATCGGCCGCGAAGGCACCGGCGTGCGCACCTTCTTTTCCGGGCAGACGTCGATTGGCCAGTACCCCGTCGTCCGTTACGGCAACGACGAGCAGCACCAGCGCTATCTGCCCGCCTCGTGCCGCGGCGAAAAGATCATGGCCTTCGGCCTCACCGAGCCCGATGCCGGCAGCAATCCGCTGGAAATGACGTCGACCTATCGCCGCTCCGGCGACAAGTTCCTGCTCAACGGCGTGAAGTACTTGATCTCCAACGGCGGCATCGCCGACACCGTGGTGCTGTTCGCTTATCCCGAAGACAAAACCGGCAAGGACCGCCGCATGAGCGCGTTCATTTGCGATACTGCCGGCGAGACCTTTGAGGTGGAAACGCTGCATGCCAAGCCCGGCATGTACACGGCCAACACGGCCATGTTTCAGATGACGGATCATCCGGTGCCCGTGGAAAACCTGCTGGGCAAGGAGGGCAACGGCTTCCGCATTGCCATGGGCACCCTGGTCAGCGGCCGCTTGAGCGTGGCCTCCGGTTGCTTGGGCGTGATCGAAGATTGTCTGGCCGAGGCCGTGGCCTATGCTCAGACTCGACGCCAGCACGGCAAGCCGATCGGCAAGCACCAGCTCATCCAAGAGCATCTGGCGATGATCGAAATGGACCGCGCCACCAGCGATGCGTTGGTCGAACGGGCGGCCCTGGCCAAGACGGCCAGCGACGCCGCGCTCGACGATGCCCAGTTGGCTGCCGAAGCCGACATCCGCGTGGCCCAGGCCAAGTTCTGCGCCTCGAACGCCGCCTGGGACGCCGCCGATCGGGCCGTGCAGGTCTACGGCGGGCGCGGCTGGTCAGAACTGTTCCGCGTCGGCCGGCACCTGCAAGACGTGCGCGTTTGCCGCATCTACGAAGGCACCGACGAGATCATGAAGCTTAAGATCGGCTCGTCGCTCTTGGGCAAAGACTATGCGGCGTTTGGGTGATGCGGAGGCTGGAGACCGGAGGCTGGAGGGTAAAGGGATTGAACTCAGCCACTCCTTGCTTCTTCCCATGGCCTATGGCCCATCGCCTATGGCCTATTCCCCCAGCTGCTTCCGCACCTGCGTCCACGCGTGACGGATCACCTGGTCCGCCGCGGCCTTGATCAACGCCGGACTCACCGCGGCGATCAGCCCTTTGAGCTGCGTCACCTGCGCGCTCCACTCCAAGCGCGCGCCGTCGCCGTCCGGCCGGATGTGCAGCTGCGACGCCACGTCCATCGCCACGCCGATGCCCTGGGCGCTCACCTGCATCGTGGCCCGCTCGGGCGGCGATGTTTCACCCAGGGTAATGGCCAGCTTCATCGTGCCGCGCAAAAACGAAAAGCCCGGCCGCACGACACATTTCAAGGTGTTCGCGTCGACCCGCTCGGACGAAACCAGGTCCGGAATCGTCGCGGCCAGCCCGTCCAGGTCGGTCAGCAGACCGTATAGTTTCTCGGGCGGCGCCGCGAATTGCTCCTCGCCGCCGAACTCAATCGTGCCTGCCACGGTGCTCCTCCCACGTGATACGCGACCCAATACACACCAACTCGAAGCGCCCGAGGGCCACAATCAACCGCTTGGCACCCTCGGCTCGTACGATTAAACCACGACGGCACGACAAGCACAACGAATGACAATACCTGCGCCGTAGCAAGCCGAATTAGCTCGTTGTTTCGCTGGCTGAATTCGCCGGAATTCAGCCGCTCGTGCGCAGGCCCGCTGAACTCTGGCGCGTTCAGCTACCGCGAAATGAAACTGGTCGCGGTCGTCGTGGTTTATATTAGTGCTTCCTTCAGCGAGGCACCGAGCAGCCGATGTCCGCAAGCGACGACAACAACGCGCTAAAAATCGTGCCGCCGGATCTCGCCGGCGAAGCGTCGTTCGCGTCGTTCTGCGCCGGTCCGCTCGAGCCGGGCCGCTGCTACGGCCGCATCGCCGTCGGCCAGCTTGATCTCGCCGGCAGCCGCGCAGCCGACTTGCGTTTCGAGGAGGCGACGTTCACCGGCACGATGGCGCGCGGCGCCGTGTGGCAGGCGCTGCGGCTGATCGACGTGCGGCTGCGCGGCTGCGACTTTTCCAACGCCGATCTGCGCCAGGCCAGCGTCCATCGCGGCACGTTCGAGTCGTGCAATCTGACGGGCATCAATCTCGCGCAGGCCCAATTGCACCACGTGCGGTTCGAGCGCTCGAAACTCGTGCTGGCGCAATTCGCTCAGGCGAAATTCGTCGCCGCCGAGTTTCACAATTGCCAGCTCGAGCAGGCCGATTTCGCCGACGCCGATCTGCGTGGCGTCGTTTTCGCGGGCTGCAATCTCCGGCGCGCGCGATTGTTCGGCGCGAAACTCGAGGGCGCCGACTTGCGCGGTTCGGACCTGAGCGAGCTTGGTGCCACGCCCTTTGAGCTCAAAGGCGCGATCGTCGACGCCGGCCAGCTACTGCAACTCGCGCCGCTGTTGGGCGTGGTGGTGAAGTAAGCGCAAGCGCGCGGCCCTACGGCCGCATGACGCCGCACACGGGAGCGTCCCAGCCCAGGGCGTTGTGCTCGGCCAGCACCGCGTCAAACCGGGCGGCCAGGTCCGGCGGAAACGGCGCCATGCGCCGCTCGTGCATGTCGATGTGTGCCGCCACGTGCTCCTGAAACGACGCCAGCGCTCCCGTCTCGTCGATCGTCATGAAGTGCATGAAGTGATAGCGCTTGGCGCTGCGGCCCAAGAGCCTGCTGCGCACGGTGACGTGTCGGCCGATGTGCACTTCGTTCAGAAAGCGAATGTGGGCCTCGAGCGCGAAGCTGCCAGCGTGGTTGGCCAGAAAATAGGCCTCGTTCATACCGAACAAGTCGCCGAACTTGTCGAACGCGCAGCTGAACAGGTGCGTGTACCACATGACGTTCATGTGGCCCATTTCGTCGCGATAACTGTCGGGGATCTCTTTTTGATAAGTGATCGGCAGCCGCTCCAAGTCGAGCGGGGGAATTTTACGGCTCACGTGAATTCAATCTCGTTCACGAAGGAGGTTTACCACAGAACGCAGAGGACACCCAAGGGATGAGATGAGCAGAATCCTCAGGACGTGTAGGAATCGCCTGGATAACAGTGAGTGTATGTCGATGTCGCTTGAGAATATTGGTCATGCGCCATTGAATTGGATGCATTCTTTGTGATCTCTCGGCGTCCTCCGCGACCTCGGCGGTAAATCTCCTCTCAGACGCCTTCCACCGCCACGCCGAGCGACCGGGCCGTGTCCACCAGCGACTTCCAGGTATTGTCATCCAGCTCGATGCCGTCGCGCATCCGCCTGGCTTTCGTCTTCTCTTCCACGTCGCCCGGCATCAGGATCTCGCCGTCCGGGCTCGCCTTGCGCGAGCTCTTCGTCCAGTCGATGAAGCGGCGCACTTCGGCGGCAAAGGCCTCGTTGTCGCCGAATTTCGCCGGATCGAAGTAGATTGACAGCATGCCGTTGGCCAGTCGGCCCTTATTCGCCGGATTGCTCGCGCCGGCGCCGGTCAGCGCGCCGGCCAGCATTTCCGTGATCACTCCCAGGGCATAACCCTTGTGGCCGGCAACCGACAAGATGGCTCCCGGCGGATCGCCGTAAAACACCACCGGATCGTTCGTGGGCTCGCCGTTCGAATCGATGATGCAGCCGTCGTTCACGCGCACGCCTTTGTTGAACGCCACCCGCAGCTTGCCCTCGGCAATCGTGCAGCACGACATGTCCATGATGACCGGCTTTCCGCCCTTCACCGGCACTCCGGCGGCCACCGGGTTGGCCGAAAGCCGCCGATCGATCCCGCCGAACGGCGCCACGAGAATGCCCGCGCCGCTGGTGTTCACAAAGTGCAGTGACACGAGGCCCGCTTTGGCCGCCATGGTGGGCCAATCGCCAATTCGGCCCAAGTGCCCCGCGTTGCGCAGCGCCACTACACTCACCCCGTGGCGTGCACACTTGTCGATGCCGAGCTGCGTGGCCTGTTCGCCGATTGTCTGACCGAAGCCGTAGCCGCCGTCGACCACGGCGATCACTTCGTTCTCGAACAGCACTTCAATCGACCGATTGGGCACGACCTTGCCGGCCCGCAAAAAGTCGATGTACGAGATCACGCGGATCACGCCGTGCGAGTCATGCCCCACCAGGTTGGACTCGGTGAGGTAGTGGCCGATGCGGGCGGCTTCGTCCGCGTGGCAGCCGGCAGCCGCGAAAATATCAGACGTCAGCTTCTTCAATCGATCGTGCGCAATGATCATGGAAGTTCCTCGGCGGGCAGAAGGGCAAACTTTTGTAAGCAATGGCAGTCGGGACTGACCAACCCCGCGCGTCCGCCGGCAGACAGCGTGACTTCGCCGACGTAAATGTCGCCGAACGCGTCGACCCACACGTCGTGCGGAGCGAAGAAGTCGCCCGCGGCGCACGGCGTGTCACCGCCGCCCCAGCGGGCCAGCAACTTGCCGGCCGCGTCGAACACGCTAAAGCGTCCGCCCGTGGTTTGTCCCGGCGGCGGTTGGTTGCCCGGAAACATGCCGGCGCGAAACCCCAGCTCGGCGACCAACACGTGCCCCTGGGCATCGATGAACACTTCGCTCGGCCGCGCCACGTCGGTCCAGGCAGCGAGGAACACGCCCGCCGGCGTAAACAGCTGCAGGCGGCTGTTCTCCCGATCGGCCACATACACAATGCCTTGGCGATCGATGGCAATTCCATGCGGCACATGAAACTGCCCCCGTCCGGTGCCCGGCTCACCCCAGGAAGCGATGTACCGCCCGTCGGGCGCAAAGCGATGCACGCGTGCGTTGCCGTAGCCGTCGGCCACGTAGATGTCGCCGTTGGGCGCCAGCGCCAAATTCGTGGGATAGTGAAACGGGCCCGCCGCGCGCCGAATCGTGCGGTAGTCGACGCTCGTGGCGCCGGTGTCTGATGGCCGGCCGTTGGCGCCCAACGTCAGCAAAAGCCGCCCCTCGGGCGTGAACTTGTGAACGGTGTGGCCCGAGTCGTCGACGCAATACACACTGTCGTCAGGGCCGATGGTGATGCCGTGCGGACGCTGGAACACGCCCTCGCCCCAGGAGCGCAGGAAATTACCCGCGCGGTCGAACACGATCACCGGGTGTGCGCCGCGATTGAACACCAACGCGTTGCCAGCCGAATCGGTAGCCACGCCGGCCACTTCTTCCAGACTCCAACCCGCCGGCAGCTGCTGCCAATGCGCAAGCGCCCGATAGCGATGCGCAGCCGAGCCGACCACGACGGGCACCTCGGCGGTCGACGATGGTTTGGCAGGATTCATGGGTCGCTAGCTCGCACGTGGCACGGCCGGGCGGAAATCATTCGACGGGGGCCGCAACGCCGCGCTCGTCAGGCGGCTCACTCAACAGCAGGGCCACGCCGGCCGCAGGCAAGAACAAAAAGCCCGCGCAAAACAACGCCATGCGAAAATCGCCCACGGTACTCAACAG
Source organism: Pirellulales bacterium (assembly GCA_050250435.1). Classification (GTDB taxonomy): domain Bacteria; phylum Planctomycetota; class Planctomycetia; order Pirellulales; family PALSA-1355; genus JBFWOR01. The sequence continues at coordinate 240,158 of JBFWOR010000005.1, forward strand.
TCCGAACGCCACCGTGCCCGCCGCCGCGGCAATGCGCCCGAAGTTATAGCAAAACCCGGCGCCCGTGGTGCGCAACAACGTGGGAAACAACGGCGGCATGTACATGGTAAAGAGCGCGAACACGCCGCTCGAAGCGCCCAATAGCGCGAGCGGCAGCCACATTTCGTGATGCGTGCGCGGGCGGTAATACGTGCCCGTCATCGCCGCGAAGTACGCCAGGAAAAACAGCACGATCGCCAGGCGATAGCCCACCCGCCGCGCCAACGCCGCCGCGATGAAATTGCCCACGATCGACGAAATCATGATGACCATCACACCACGACTCACCAGCCCGGTGCGCTCGGCGTCGCTCCAGGCCGCCACGTCGGGCAAGTTGCGCAGGTCCTGGGCGCTCCAGAACATGAAAGCCCAGTGCCCGGTAAGGCCCAGGGCACAGACCGTCAACGTCAACAGCGTGGTGCGCCGGACGCTGCCGCGGAACAAGTCGAACACGCCGGGAAGCCGCTCGCCGGATGATTGTTGGGCGGTATGCCATTCCTCGGTTTCCGGCACGGCCCGGCGAATCCACAGGGTCAGTAGCGCGGGCAGAATGCCGACCAGGAACACGTAGCGATACGGCAGCTGCGCCATGGCAAGCGCGGCGAGCGAAGCCACCAGCACGCCGACGTTCACGGCCGTTTGCAGCACGGCCGCCAACCAGGGGCGCCAACGCCGCGGCCAGGTCTCCGATAGCAGGGCCGCACCCACGGCCCACTCACCGCCGATGCCCAAAGCGGCCAGAAAACGGAAGATGAGCAGGTGCCACCATTGCTGTGCAATGGCCGACAAGCCGGTGAACACGGCGTAGGTGAGAATCGTGAGGATCAGCGCGCGGCTGCGGCCCAGCCGATCGCCGATGCGGCCGAAGAATCCGCCGCCCAACGCCCAACCCACCAGAAACGAAGCCTGGATGATCGAGCTGTAGGTGCCGGCGCGGGGATCCTTGGCATCGGTCGCCAGCAGTTCCGCCACGAAGGGCAGCGCCACCAGCGTATACAAATGCATGTCGAGCCCGTCGAACAGCCATCCCAACCAGGCGGCAATGCCGGAGCGCCATTGCACGCCGGTGAGATCCGAGAGGCGCGTAATTTCGTTGGTATCCCGAGTGTGCGCGGTGCGGCCCGCGGAGTCGGCAGGCTGCTCGACCAGTTCGTTCGCGGGCGCGGTCATGAATTTTGCGAAGGAATGCGAGACGGAGGAGGGCAAACGGGCCAACGAACGCAGACCGGCAAGATACTTGCTTTCGCAGCCGGTTGCTAGCGTTCCGCTGCCGGCGCGTCAAAGGCGGGCAAGTGGGTAAGACGTCGGGCCGGCGGCCCGTCGATTCATCTTCGCCGGCCGGCACAACCGATAGCACCCATAGGTTCGTACACTTCTTTGCCTCGCCGAGAGGGCGCCCATTCTATGCGCCGCGTTGCTCACTGCATGGTTCTCAGCCTGCTGCTGGCCGGTTCGGTCGGCTGCTGCACGTCGCCGTATCGGCGCTGGCAGGACTACATCGGCTGGAACTGCCCCGTGCCCGACGCGTTCTATCCCTATCCCAAGCCGCCGGTAACAACCCCGCCGGGTCCGCTGACGCCGGCCGTGTTGGCACCGCCGCCCTCAGTGGAAGATTGAGCCAACGGTTGGGCCTCGTAGTTCAGCGGGCACCCCCGTGCCTGACATTGCCTGCCGAACTCTCGCTACCGTGCATCACACGATTGTAAACCGCCCGTTCTCTTCGCGCACCGCGCCGTCGGCCACGGCCTTCTCCAAGTGCGCGTTCACCTCGTTCACCGCCAGCGACAAGTGATAGCCTGGCAGCTTCGACCACATCTCGGCCGAGATTTCGTAAACGCTCATCGTGCGACCACTCTCCAGCACGGCGAGAATCTTTCGTTCGCGCTTCAGGTGATGCCCGCGTAGTTCCGCGGCCCGCTCCGCCAGGTTGGAGAACGGCGGGCCATGCCCCGGCAGCACGATCAAATCGTCCGCTTGTAATTGGCTCACGCGATCGAGCGAGTCCAAAAACCGCTGCATCATGCCGGTCCGCCGCATCTCGCCCGCGCCAATGTTCGGCGAAATCGTGGGCAGTACCGTGTCGCCACTGAACAGATAGTTGCCGTAGCGCAGGCAAATGCTGCCTTGCGTGTGGCCCGGCGTGTGGATCACTTCCAGTTCCACATCCGAAACGCGCAGCCTGTCGCCGTCGCGCAATCGCTCGGCCGGAGCCTGCCGGGCGAATCGCTGGCCGTGTCCCAGGAAGCTCACCAGCTTCTCGATTTCGTCTGGCGGCGTGTGAAATTGGGCCAGGCGCTTGCGCACCAGCGGCACAAATTCTCCGTGCCGAGCATCGAGATCGGCCACGCCTTCCCAGTCGTCCTCGTGGATGTAGACCGTGGCGCCGCTGCGATCGCGAATGTCTGCCGCCAGCCCGATGTGATCGGCGTGCTTGTGCGTGAGCACCACCTGGCCCACGTTGTCGATCGACAGGCCGAGCGCGGCCAGGCCCTGCTCCAATGCGACCAGCGCCTCGGGCGTGCCGATGCCGGTGTCGACCAGCGTGAGCGGATCGCCCGCAATGGCGTACAGGTTCAACTCGCCTTCGAACATCGGGTTGGGGATCCCGATGTGATGGACGGGGGCCGGATGGTTGGGTTTCACGCTAGCGTCCTTGGAACTTGGGCGGGCGCTTTTCCAAGAAATGCGCCACACCCTCTTTGAAGTCCTCACAGGCCAGGGCCGCCAACATTTCCTCATTGGCCACGTCGATCGATTCGCCCAGCGTCTGGAACAGCCCGTTATACACCTGCTGCTTGATCACACGCGTGCTGCGCGGCGACACGGCGTTGGCCAGCTCCAGCGCGTACTTGCGCACTTCGCCCGCGAACTGCTCGTGCGGAATCACGCGGTTGACCAACCCCATGCGCAAGGCCTCGTCGGCCGTGATCAGCCGCGCGGAATACAACAGGTCCAGCGCGTTGGCAACGCCTACGATGCGCGGCAGCATCCAGCTCATGCCGTATTCGGCAATCAGGCCGCGGCGGGCAAACGCCGTGCTGAACTTGGCCTGGTCCGATGCAAAGCGAATGTCGCAATACAACGGAATCACCATTCCTAACCCGGCGGCGGCGCCGTTGATGGCCCCAATGATCGGCTTGCCAATGGCCGGCAAGTACGAATAGGTCTTCTGAAAGTCCGCGCGCACGCCCTCGCGTTTGGGACCGGCGAACTTTTCGCGCAGCCGAACGGCTGCGTCGGCGAAACTCTCGCGCTTGCTGGCCAGGCTGTCGAGGTTGCCCATGTCGGCCCCGGCGCAAAAGCCGCGACCGGCACCCGTGAGGATGATCACCCGCACCTGGTCGTCGTGCTCGGCCGAGCGCAGCGCCTCGTCCACTTCGCCTTCCATCACGCTTGTCCAGGCGTTGAGCTTGTCAGGCCGGTTCAAGGTGAGCGTGGCCACGCGGTCGGACACTTCGTAGATGATTTCTTGATTCGCCATGATTCAATTCCTTGAACAGAAAGTAAGTGCCGCGCGGCCGGACTTGCTGTGAACGTTGTGTCGCCGCCAGCGACTACGAATGAACCGTCGCCGCCTGGGCACGCTGGTGTTCTTCAATCAATTCGCGCTTGAGGATCTTGGCCGAGGGGCCCTTCGGCAGCGGGTCTTTGCGAATTTCCACGAACCGTGGATACTTGAACGCCGCCAGCCGGTCCTTGCAGTAAGCCTGAATCTCGGTTTCCGTGGCGGTCACGCCCGGCTTCAAATACACCACAGCCTTCACTTCTTCGCCCAGCTCGTCGTGCTTCACGCCGATCACGGCGGCTTCGGCGATCGCCGGGTGTTCGTACAACAGCTCTTCGATCTCGCGCGGATAGATGTTCAAGCCGCCGCGCAGGATCATGTCTTTCTTGCGGCCGACGATGTACAGGTATCCGTCGGCGTCGAGCTTGCCGATGTCACCGGTGAGGAACCAGCCGTTCTTGATCACCTGGGCCGTCGCCTCGGGCTGTTTGTAGTAGCCCTTCATCACATTCACGCCGCGGATGCCGACTTCGCCCTCTTTGCCTGGCGGCACCGGCTGGAAATTGTCGTCAAAACACTGGATCTGGCAGCCCCAGATGGCTTTGCCGCAGGAGCCGGTGCGAGGCACGACGGGGCTTTGGCTCCAGGTGGCCGTGGGCGAGGTCTCGGTCAGCCCATAACCCTCGCGAATGGGCTGGCGGTAGAGCTGCGTCCACTGCTCGAGCGTCTCGACCGGAATGGGCGCGCCGCCGGTGGCACACATCCGCAGCGAACTGAGATCGTACTTCGCGCGCTCCGGATGGTTGAGCATGGTGAGGTACATCGTGGGCACGGCGGCGAAATGCGTGACCTTGTCGCACTGGATCTTTTCCATCGTCTTCACCGGGTCGAAGCGCACCATCAGCGACAGTGTGCTCCCCATGGCCAACACCGTGTTCATCACGCACGACTGGCCATAGCTGTGAAACAACGGCAGCACGGCCATGCGAACTTCATCTTCGCGCCATACCTCGTCGCTCATCTGCGGCAGCATGCGGCATTGATAGAACAGGTTGAAGTGCGACAGCTCGGCGCCCTTCGGCTTGCCGGTCGTGCCGCTGGTATAGCCAATCACGGCCGTATCATCGGGCGACGTGGGCACCGTTTCGAACTGCGGCGAACCGCGGGCGATCAAGTCGTCGAAGCGATGCACGCCCGGCTCGCCGAGTGCGGGCGCTTTGCCGGGGAAGTCCACCAGGATGAGATGTCGGCACGTTTCGACGTTGCGATAAGCTTCGAGCGCTTCGGCCAGATACTCCGTGCAGGCGATGATGCCGATGGCTTCGCTGTCTTCGAGTAAGAATTCGATTTCGCGCTGCTTGTAGAGAATGTTGATGGGCACCACCACGCCGCCCGGCTTGAGAATGCCATAGTAGGCGACCACGAACTCGGGAATGTTCGGCAGCATGAGCAGCATCTTCTGCCCCTGATGCAGTCCCAGCTTCGCCAGTGAACTGGCCAGGCGATTGCTCAGCGTCTCCAGTTCGCCGTACGTCAGTTTCTGCTCTTCGGAAATCACCGCGACGCGGTCGGGCACACGCTGGGCGTTCTCGCTGAGCACGATAGCCAAATTCAACATGAGGGTGTTCTCCTGGTATTGCCCGGGCCGAACGTTGGTTGTTGGTGTGCCGCTGCAATCTCAGCGGCCGTTTCACTCGTGGGCGCGCGATCCGGCGGCGGTGAATACGCGCCTGTGCGCGCAGCACCACGCGAACCGAGGGCCACGGCGGCTGCCAAACGCACGCAGCAAAAATCCGCGCAGCACGCCGGCCCGGTCTCTTTTCAGCCCGAACGCGACGGTGTACATTCTACCGAACGGACGGTAGGGAGCAACATACGCCGCGGGAATTGCGCCGCGGGTCGCCTTTTTCTTAATTCATGCTCGCCGGCAGCGGCGCCGAAGGGCGGCGCGCGCAAACGGCTGTTCGCGCGAGCGCTGCGGGAGTCCACATCCATGAGAGAAGCCGTCGTCGTTGCCCATTCGCGCACCCCGTTGGCCAAAAGCTTTCGCGGGTCGTTTAACCTCACCCGCCCAGACGACCTGGCAGCGCACTGCATCAGCGACGCGCTGAAAAAGGTGCCCCAGCTCGACCCCAAGGAAATCGAAGACTGCTACCTGGGCTGCGCGAATCCCGAAGGCACTCAAGGCTGGAACGTGGCCCGCATTGCCGCCATGCGCGCCGGCCTGCCGGTGACCGTGGCCGGCGCCACGATCAACCGGTTTTGCTCCTCCGGGCTGCAGGCCGTGGCCTTGGCCGCGCACCAGATCATCAACGAGGGCGTCGACGCGATTGTCGCCGGCGGAGTGGAAAGTATCACCGCCATTTCGGGACGACGCAGCGAGCCCAACCCCGTGCTCAACGAAAAGATGCCCGGCCTGTACATGGTCATGGGCAATACGGCCGAAGTCGTGGCCAAGCGATACAAGATCAGTCGCGAGGCCCAGGACGAGTATGCGCTCTCCAGCCAGGTGCGCACGGCGCGGGCCCAGGCCGAAGGGCTGATCGACGAAGAACTCGCGCCCCTGAAGGTCACGCGCGGCATCATGGACAAGAAGACGGGCGAAATCGCCGGCCAGGAAGAACACACCATCACCAAGGACGAGTGCAACCGCGCCGACACCACGCTCGAAGGCTTGCTCAAGCTTAAGCCTCACTTCGATCCCGACAGCGGGCAGGGCACGGTCACCGCGGGCAACGCCTCGCAAATGTCCGACGGCGCCTCGGCCTGCGTCGTCATGTCGCGCGAGCGGGCCGAGCAGCTGGGCATCAAACCCAAGCTGGTATTCCGCGGTTTTCAGGTAGCCGGCTGCGAACCGGACGAAATGGGCATCGGCCCGGTGTTTGCCATTCCCAAGCTGCTCAAGCGCACGGGCTTGAAGTTGGACGACGTCGGCCTATGGGAACTGAACGAGGCCTTTGCCGTGCAAGTGATATACTGTCGCGATAAGCTGGGTATCGATCCGGCGAAACTCAATGTCAACGGCGGTTCCATCGCCATCGGTCATCCGTTCGGGATGACCGGCTCACGGATGGTTGGCACGATTGCGAATGAAATGCTGCGCCGCGGCGTGCGCTACGGCGTAGTGACGATGTGCATCGGTGGCGGGCAGGGCGCTGCCGGCCTGTTCGAGGCTTGTCTGTAGCGTCGCGACTCGTGGCGAGCGCGCCGTTGACGGCCTCCTGCGTTTCCTCAACCATCCGTTCGTTCGTGTTGGTCATGCGAATTGTCCGTGGATTCCTGTGCGTCGCGGCCGCGATGCTCTGGCCCGCGCCGAGCGTTACCGCGGAACCGCGAACCGAAGGAGCTGTCGCGATGCAAGTGTTGCGAACCCCCGACGAGCGCTTTGCGAACCTGCCCGATTTTCCGTACGCGCCGCACTACGTGGACGTCAGTGGCGGGCTGCGCATGCACTATGTCGAAGCGGGCCGCGGCGACGAAGTGATCCTCTGCCTGCACGGCGAGCCGTCGTGGTGCTTTCTATATCGCCGGATGATTCCCCTGTTGGCCGAGCAGGGCCGCGTGATTGCGCCAGATCTGATCGGCTTCGGCCGTTCCGACAAGCCGGCCGCCCGCGAAGCCTACACTTTCGGCATGCACTCGGCGGCGCTCACCGACTTTATCAAAGCGCTCGACCTTCAGCGCATCACACTAGTGTGTCAGGATTGGGGCGGGCTGTTGGGTCTGCCGATCGCGACGCAAATGCCCGAGCGCTTTTCGCGCCTTGTCATCATGAACACCGGCCTGCCGGTGAGCGGCAAGCCGCTCAGTCCCGCGTTTATGGCCTGGCGCGCCTTCGCCACCAAGAGCGACGACTTGGACATCGCCCGCGTGCTGCAAGGGGCCACGGTGAGCGAATTGTCGCCTGCGGTGCTGGCCGGCTATGCCGCTCCGTATCCGGATAAGACCTATAAAGCCGGCGCCATCGTGTTTCCGCTGCTGGTGCCGATTAGCGAAGACGCCGAAGCGCTGCCGCACATGCGCCGCGCCGCCGAGGTCTTCAAGTCGTGGCAGAAGCCGGTGCTCGTCATGTTTTCAGACAAGGACCCGGTCACCGCCGGCGGCGACAAGTTCTTTCGCGAATTGATTCCCACGGCCAAGAACGAGCCGGAGATTACCATTCGCGACGGCGGTCATTTTCTGCAAGAGGACAAGGGCCCGGAAATTGCCACGCATATTGTCGAGTTCATCAAGCGCCGGCCGGTGGCCGCAGCGCAGTGATTCATTCCAAATTGAACCGCCAGATGCAGAGAACGATTAATTCCGTTGCGTTTCTTTGTGCTCTTGGCGCCGTTGTGGTAAAGAAATCTCTGACACCGATACATTCGGCTTCAACGATTCGAGGAAGTGACCCATGAGCGACTTAGTTTCCCTGACGAAAGATGGCGACGTCGCCATTATCACGATCAACAACCCGCCGGTGAACGCGCTGAGCCCGGGCGTGCCAGAAGGCATTCGCGAGTCGGTGCAGGCCGCCGAGAAAGACGACTCGGTCAAGGCCATCGTGCTGATCGGCGGCGGCCGCACCTTTATCGCCGGCGCCGATATCAAGGAGTTCGGCAAGATGACCTCGGGCGCCAAGGATCGCGGCCCGGGCATCAATCCGATCCTCGACGTGGTCGAGAACTGCCAGAAGCCCATCGTGGCGGCCATTCACGGCACCGCCTTTGGCGGCGGGCTGGAAACCGCCATGGCCTGCCACTATCGCGTGGCGGTGCCGCAAGCGCAAGTGGGCCAGCCCGAGTGCAAGCTCGGCATCATTCCCGGCGCGGGCGGCACCCAGCGCTTGCCGCGACTGGCGGGCGTCGAAGTGGCCGCGCAAATGTGCGCCACCGGCGATCCCGTGCCTGCGTCGCAAGCGAAAGCGGCCGGCATCGTCGACAAGATTGTCGAAGGTGACCTGCTGGCCGGCGCCGTCGCCTTTGCCCGTGAAATGGCTGCCGCCGGCGCGCCGCGGCGCACGCGCGATCGCAACGAAAAAATCGCCGACAAGGCGGCCAACGACAAGGCCCTGGCCGCCGTGCGCGACGCCGTGAAGAAGCGGGCTCGCGGGCTGATGGCTCCGGGCAAAGCCATCGACGCTGTGGAAGCAGCCACCAAACTGTCATTCGACGAAGGTCTGGACAAGGAGGCCGAGCTGTTCCGCGAGTGCCTCTTCTCCGATCAGTCGAAGGCCATGATTCATGCCTTCTTCGGCGAGCGGGCCGTGGCCAAGGTGCCCGGTATCCCGCGCGATACGCCGATCATCGAAATCAAGCGCGCCGCAGTCGTCGGCGGCGGCACCATGGGCGGCGGCATCACCATGAACTATGCCAACGCCGGTATCCCGGTGCTGTTCAAGGAAGTCACGCAAGAAGCGCTCGACAAGGGTCTGGCCACCATCAAGAAGAACTACGCCGCCACGGTTGCCAAGGGCCGCCTCACGCAGCAGCAGATGGACGCGCGCATGGCGCTGATCGAGCCCACGATCACCTACGACAAGTTCCGCGAGGCGGACATCGTGACCGAGGCGGTGTTCGAGGAGATGACGCTTAAGAAAAAGGTGTTCGCCGAGCTGGAAAAGGCCACGCGGCCCGATTGCATCCTGGCCAGTAACACGTCGACTTTGAACATCGATGAGATCGCGGCCAGCACCTCGCGCCCGGAAATGGTCATCGGCCATCATTATTTCAGCCCGGCCAACGTGATGCGGGTGATCGAAATTGTGCGCGGCAAGAAGTCGAGCCCTGCGGTCATTGCCACGAGCATGGCGTTGGCCAAGCGGTTGAATAAAGTGGGAATTCTGGTGGGCAACTGCCGCGGCTTCCTCGGCAACCGCATGTTTCATCACTATCAGCGCGAGGCGCAGTTCCTGCTGGAAGAGGGCGCCAAGGTGGAAGACGTCGACGCCGTGCTCGTGGAGCATGGCATGGCGATGGGACCGCTGGCCGTGGGCGACCTGGCCGGCCTCGACGTCGGCTGGCGCATTCGCAAGGAGTACAAGCACCTCGAACCGCCTGGAATCCGTCAGCCGCTGGTCGCCGACCAAATCTGCGAAATGGGGCGCTACGGACAGAAGACCGGCGCCGGCTGGTACAAGTACGAGCCGGGTGCGCGGGCACCGCTACCCGATCCCGTGGTCGAGGCAATCATCGAAAAATCGGCGGCCGAGGCCGGCATTCAGCGGCGCAAGGTCTCGAAGGACGAAGTCCTCGAGCGCACCTTGTACGCCCTGGTCAATGAAGGCGCGAATATACTGTCCGAAGGCATTGCCCTGCGGGCCGTCGATATCGACATGCTCTACATCCTGGGCTATGGCTACCCGGCGCATCGCGGCGGGCCAATGTGGTACGCCGACACCGTCGGCCTGAAGAACGTGTACGATCGCATTTGCCAGTTCGAAAAAGAGCACGGCAGCTTGTGGGCGCCGGCTCCCTTGCTCAAGGAGCTGGCCGAGAGCGGCCGCACGTTTGCCGACTATGACAAGAGCAAGGAAACCGCTTGAGTCCGGCGCTCTCTTATTTCAATGGTGCGGCCACGGAGGGCACCGAGAACACGGAGAGACCGTGATAGTAGCGGCGGGGTCTGCGTGTATTTCTCCGTGACCTCGACGTGCGCTGTGGCAATTCTTTCACCTAAACTCAAACCTGGATCTCAATCTCCACCTGGGAACCCAACCATGCGCACGCTCATTACAACGCTGATCGTTGCGGCGATCATGCTCGTAGCCTACGACGCCCGCACGCTGGTCGCAGACAATGCAATTGTGCCGGATGGAGCGAAGCTCGAGCATCTCTATACCCGCACCGCAAAATTGAACGGCGGGCTGACCGAAGGTCCGGCAGTGGCGCCAGACGGCAGCATTTATTTCACCGACATTCCCAACGGAACCGACCCGGGCTTGATCCTGCGATATGACCCCGCCACGGGCAAAACGACGGTGTTCACGGCCGACAGCGGCAAAGCCAACGGCCTCTGCTGCGATGCCGACGGCAAGCTGGTGTCGTGCGAAGGCTCCGACTACGGCGGCCAGCGAGTGTCGCGCTGGGATCTCAAAAGCGGCAAGCGCGAGACCCTCGCCGATCGTTACCAGGGTAAGCGCTTCAACGCCCCCAACGACCTGTGCATTGATACCAAGGGCCGTATTTACTTCACGGACCCGCGCTACCTCGGCTCCGAGCCGCGCGAACTCGAACACCGCGCCGTCTACCGCATCGATACCGACGGCAGCGTGGTCGAAGTGACCCACGAAGTAGAGAAGCCCAACGGCATCGCACTTTCGCCCGATGAGAAAACGCTCTACGTCGTCGATCATAACAACGGCACCGACCGGATCGATCCCACCGCGCCGCCGGCGAAAGTCGGCGCAATGACGCTCTATGCTTACCCGCTGGGCGCCGATGGATTGGTAAACGGGCCACGCCGGACGCTCGTCGACTTTGGCACCGAGAACGGCAGCGACGGCATTTGTGTGGATGCCCAGGGAAATATCTACCTCACCTGCCGCAGTCTCAAACGGCCCGGCCTGATGGTGGTCGATCCGCAAGGGAAAGAAATTGCCTTTGTGCCCACCGGCCCGGCCAACCAGGCTGCCGGCGCCACGCCCGTCGGCTTGCCCAGCAATTGCGAGTTTGGCATCGGCCAGGACGACAAAACGCTGTACCTGACCGTGGATCTCAGCTTGTACAAGATCGGCTTGAAGGTGCCCGGTTATCACGTGCCGTTCAAGAAGTAGCGACCCGGAGTTGCTACGTGGCGCTGCGCAAGGCGCGCGATATGTCATGGCCAGTGGCAGCATTCTGTAAGGAGCACTCGATGCGCGAGCATCTGTTAACGGCGGCGGCAACCAATGTCGACTACGCCCGCCGCCTGGTAAGTGACATTGCCGACGATCAGATGGCCGCGCAGCCGGCGCCCGGTATGAACCACGCGGCCTGGGTGCTCGGCCACCTGGCGTATGTCTTCGATTCGATGATCGCCGTCTGGGGCGAGCAGCCCGTGATGTCGCCCGAGTGGAAGGCCTTGTTCAACATTCCTTCCAAGCCGCTGCCCCAGCGAGCTAAGTATCCTGCGAAGCAAGAACTGTGGGACGCGTACATCAAGTCGTACGAGCGCATTGTCGCCGTCGTCAAGAATGCCACGGATGCGGACTTTGACCGGGAGTTTCCCAACCCGCGATTGCGCGCGTCGCTCCCTACCGTGGGCGTGGCCATGGTCCACATTCTTACCTCGCACCAGGGACAACACTTGGGCCAGCTCTCTGCTTGGCGCCGGGCGCAAGGCCTGGCCAGCGTGTAACACGCTCGGTTCGCCGCCGCCCTTCCCTCATTTCCAATCCACCAAAGTCTCGCTCGCGCCGACAGGAGTCCTCGGCGCGCGTTGTTTGTATCAGGTCAGCTCCGCGCTCACTCCACAACGATGGTCGCGCGGCCTGCGGTCGTGTTAGCGAGCCGTTACCATTGCAGCGATCCGTTGCACGTCCTATACAATGGTTACTTCCGCCGGCCTGTCGACAGCATCTTCGCAATGGTTATGCCGAACGTCTCTTCGCGGTACTCAGGGTTTCGGTCCATGCACTACCCAACAGTAGGATGGGTAGTGCTTTGAACTTACATTAGTATGCTTGTCATATTGAGCAGGCGATGATAACGCCGTGTGGAGCGTGGGCAGGCATTCTCCTGGCGCGTGTCACAACGGTTCGTTGGGTGGGCATTCGAACTGCCCCGTGCAAGTGATTGCACCGCGGATCGGCGCGATCCTGCCACACTACACCATTCACACACAGGGAGACTGACCGTGGCCAAGAGCAAAGCCAGCAGCAAAAACGGCAACATGAGCGAAGCCATCCGCGAGATCTTTCAAAAGCGCCCCTCGGCCAGCTTACAGGAGGTGCAGACCGTTCTCGCGGAGCGCGGTATCAAGGCTTCGAACGCCTTGGTAAACAAAATCAAGTATGGTCGGGGCAAGAACGGCTCCGCCAAGAAATCGGCCAAACGCCGCAAAGGTCGCTCGAGTGTCAACAAGGCTGAAGCCATTCGCGGCGCCTGGTCTGAGCTGGGTGTAACCGCTCGCCCGCGCGATGTGATTGCGCTCTTGAAATCACGCGGCATCAAGGTGGCCTCGGCGCAGGTCAGCACGCTGCGCAAAAGCGCCGGCAAGAAGCATTCGGCGGTCGTGGCCTCGCTCGAAGTCGTCCCGTTCGCTCACCTGGTGGCTGCCAAGTCGTTGGTCGCTCGCCTGGGCGGCATCGAACAGGCTCAACACGCGCTGGCCAGCTTGTCCAAACTGTTGAACTCCTAACGCCCGGCGCACGCGAAATGACTTCACTGCCGGACTCCGCGGGGTTATTCTGAACCCTCGAGTCCGCGTCCGGTGGAAAGGCGCGGCCCAAGTTGCGCACCTTCCGGGCAAGAAGTAGCCGTGCTGTTGTTCCTGATCGCGATCGTGTTGGGCGTTCACTTGCTGCTGGTCGATCTGGCCATGGCCGGTCCGCTGGTTTGCGTCTGGCTCGACTGGCGCGCAACCAGGTACGGTGACGCAATTGCTTTTCAAGCAGGTCGCACCCTGGCGCGCACTGCAACCTGGGCCCTGACGCTCGGAATCTTGCTGGGCATCGTGTTGCTCGCGGTCCGCTGGTGGCAGGACGACGGCAGCTATTTCGCCGCGGTGGCCGTTGTGCCGCGCAGCCGCTTGTGGTTTGCCGGCGCGGAGCTCTTGTTCTATTTCGCCTGCATGGGGGCGTATTCAGGGCTGTGGCACCGCTGGCGCTCGTGGCGGCTGGCGCACCGCGCGCTGGCCGTGGCCGCGGCTACCAATCTGTTGCTGCACTTTCCCGCGCTGTTCGCCATTTTCTCGGTCGTGAGCACGCGCCCCGAGCTGTTGGGCGAAACTCTGGACTCGGCCGCCTATCGACGACTATTGATCGACCCTGAAGTTCTCTCGCGCGTGCTGCACGTGTGGTTGGCAGCGCTGGCTGTGTCGGGCGCGGCTGTCATGGCGATCGGCATGCGCCTCGCGACACGCGTGCCGGAACCGGCCGCCGCGCGGAGTTTGACTCGCCACGGTGCAGTCGTGGCGCTGGTACCCACACTGTTGCAGATTCCCGCCGGCTTTTGGGTCGCCTGGGCCATGCCCGAGTCCGAGCGGGCGGTCTTGCTGGGCGGCGATTGGCTGGCCGGCGGCCTGTTTGTCGTTTCCCTCCTACTAGCGCTGTGGTTGATGCACTCCCTGGCTGGGATCGCCTTGGGCAACGACGCGGCTCCGCAAATCCGCCGCGCCCTGCTCACCTTGTGCGTGTTGGTCCTGCTGATGGTCGGCACCCGCGCACGTCTGGATGCCGGCCGGCAAACGGCCTGGGTGCAAGGGGCATCGGCAGAACGTATGGCGATCGCGGCGCTCAGCGCCAATGGCGCCGCTCGCGCTGATGCGCCCCCGGCGACCAAGTCCGAGCAATTCCAGCCCGTCACCCTGCGGAACCTCCCATGATGCACGTCCCCATAACCATCCGCGACGAGAAATCGGACACCACGGCGGAGGTGGCGCCCACATTGGGCTTCAATTGCTTTCGCCTTTGTGTCGGCGGCCCGGAGGCACTCACCGAAGTGCTCTGGAGCGCACCCGATTTTCTGGCCGGCCAGAGCAAACCGTCGCACAGCGGCATTCCCCTGATGTTTCCGTTCGCTGGCCGGCTCCGCGGCACGTCGTTCGAATTCGCCGCTTTGCGCTACACGCTCGAGGCCGGCGATGGTCGCGGCAATGCTATCCACGGCTTCGTGCTCACGCGGCCCTGGCGCGCCACGCAACCCTCGGCCGATCGCGTCGTGGGCACGTTTCAGGCATCGCGCGATGACGCTGCGCTGCTGGCTCGTTGGCCGGCCGACTTTCGCATCACCGCCGACTATCGCGTCGCCGCGCGTTCGCTCGTTTGCGAGTATCTGATCGAGAACCCGGACGACAAACCGCTGCCGTTCGGGTTTGGCACGCACCCTTACTTTCGCGTGCCGCTCGGGGGCCCTAGCGCCGCCGAGTGCATCGTGCAGGTGCCGGTTTCTACCGCTTGGGAGCTCGTGGATCTGCTGCCGACCGGCAAGATCGCCCCTGCCAGCGTGGCTGCGGAACTGTCCGCCGGCATGCCGTTTGGCAAGATGGAGCTCGACAACGTGTTCGGCGGCCTGGCGTTCGAAAATCATCGCGCAGCGGCCAGCGTGCGCGATCCGGGTAGCAAGCGCGCTATGACCATGACCTTCGATGATCAGAATACGGCGTGCGTGGTTTACAATCCTCCGCATCGCCAGGCAGTGTGCATTGAGCCCTACACCACCGCGCCCGATGCCTTCTACCTGCAATCGCAGGGCATCGACCCGCATTTGCGTGTGCTGGCGCCCGGAGCGTCCTTTCGCACGCGGATCGAGATTCATGTTTCCTAATCGAGCACCACGTACCACATCACTTGCGGCACTTGCTGTGTCTCGGACCGCAGCCGCGCTGCTACTCATCGCCGCTGGCCTGGGGCCACGGTCGGCGCACACGGCCTCAGCCGCAACTGCCGATGCCCCGCGCCGGCCGAACATCGTGCTGATCATGACCGACGACCAGGGCTGGGGCGACTTATCGTTGCACGGCAATCCGCATTTACAGACGCCGCATATCGACTCGCTGGCTCGCGACGGCGCAGAGCTGACGCATTTCTACGTTTCGCCGGTCTGCAGCCCCACGCGCGCCAGCTTGATGACCGGACGATACAACTATCGCACAGGAGCGATCGACACCTATTTGGGCCGCTCAACCATGGTGTCCGACGAAGTGACCCTGGCCGAAATGCTGCGCCCGTCCGGCTACCGAACGGGCATCTTTGGTAAATGGCACCTGGGCGACAACTATCCCTCGCGGCCAATGGATCAGGGCTTCGAGGAATCGCTCGTGCATCGCGGAGGCGGCATGGTGCAGCCGGCCGATCCACCCGGCGGCAGTTACTTCGATCCGGTGCTGCAACACAATGGCCGCCAGGAACAGGCTCGCGGCTATGCCAGCGACGTGTTCACGCAGGCCGCGATGGATTTCATTTCGCATCACAAGGCCGAGGCGTTCTTCGTGTACCTGGCCTTCAACTGCCCGCACACGCCGCTGCAAGTGCCGCCTGAATATCTGAACAAGTTCCAAAACAAGTCGCTCAATGACGCCACGGCCCGTGTTTACGGCATGGTGGCCAATATCGACGACAATCTAGGCCGACTGTTCGCACGGCTCAAGGAGTTCCAACTGGAGAACGACACGCTGGTGATCTTTCTCACGGATAACGGCCCGCAGCAGCCGCGCTACAATGGCGTGCTCCGCGACCTCAAAGGCAGCGTTTACGACGGTGGCATTCGCGCGCCCTGCCTGATTCGCTGGCCGGGCCACGTTCCTGCCGGAGCCAAGGTCGACACTGTCGCCGCGCACCTCGACTTGGCGCCCACGCTGCTCGCTGCCTGTGGCATTCAGCCGCCCGCCGCAGTGCGTTTCGATGGTCGCAGCTTGTGGAACGTTCTGCAGGGCACAGACGCAGCACGAGACGAGCGGCTCTTGTTCTTCCAATGGCACCGTGGCGACGAACCCCAGCGCGGCCGCGCATGTGCGGTGCGCGGACCGCAGTTCAAGCTCGTCCAGTCGGCCGGCCGCGGCGAGAATGACACCTTCACGCCGAGTTGGGAACTCTACGACATCGCAGCCGATCCCGCGGAAACATCGAATGTCATCGCCGAGCATCCCGAGGTGGCGGCCGACATGCGCGCGGCGTACGATCGTTGGTTCGATGACGTGGGAAGCACGCGCGGCTATCCGCCGCCGCGCATCGTCGCCGGCACCCGGCACGAAAATCCGATCACGCTCACGCGGCAAGATTGGCGCGGTCCGCAGGCTGGCTGGCGCAACGAGGGACTAGGCCACTGGGACGTCGATTTTGCGGCCGCCGCACCCTACGACGTGACCGTGCGCATGCCGCCACTCTCCGCGCCGGGAAAAGTGCGTCTGCAGATTGGCACCATCGAGCAAATCGAACCAGTCGCGGCCGGCGCCGATCAGGCCACATTTCGCGCCATGGAATTGCCGCCCGGTCTGGCCAGGGTTACGGCGACTGTCGAAGTGGATGGGCGAAAGCTGGGCGCGCACTACGTCGATCTTCATTGCCTTCGCCCGCTGGCCGACCCAGCGCGTGGCGCGGCCAACTAACTCCCAAATAGTGCGGCGCACAGAATCGGCCCGATGGCGCCGCGTCAGCCGCAGTGCCCGCGCGCAAAAAAACGGGCCGGCCCTGTGCGGCCGACCCGTGAGCATTCTCTCTATCGAACTGGCGAGTTACTCGCCGCCCGCTTTGGCTTCCGCCGTCTCCGCCGCCGGTTTGGCGTCGCCGCCCGGCAGCTTACCCTGCTGAATCAACTCGCCGAAGGTGGGCGAAGCACCGTCGTCGGCCTTCGATTTCATGCCGGCGACCTGTTCCAGTGCCGAGTGGATTTTGGCGGTGTCTTTGGCGTCTTTTTTGGTCAACAACGTGGCCAGCGCCTTACCGTAGTCGTTGCGATTCTTCTTGGAAGTGCCGAAGTGGCAGACGTTGCACTTGGCCGCCTTGAAGGCGGTTTGCAGCGACTTCTCGGCGTCGGAGCCAGGCTCCGCCTTCACATACATGCTCTCGAATTCCTTGCGAAACGCTTCGACGCCCGCGGCTCTCTGGGTCTCAATTGCCAGCACGGCCACCGCGCCACAAATTGCAATCACACACACCTTTTTCATACCTGTTTGATCTCCGAAAACGGTATCGGCCTGCCAAGGTAGCGGTGCCTTGGGGCGAACGAAGGGAGCAACGCGAGGATTCTCGAGGCAGGACGCTGTTGGTGGGCTGTTCCGCTACTGGCGACTAGTAGAATCGGCCGCGCGGCGGATGTCAAGAGTACCCGGCGCGCGTCACGCAATCCTAACACCTATTGGCATCGGGCTTTACGATCCATCGCCCAAGCGCGCTGCCGACGTCTCTTCGCGCGGCAGGTTGGACGACGTGGCATCCACCGGCTCGGCGGGCAGAGCGCCAATCCGGCCGATCAAACAGCCGGCGTCCAAGCGGTCGCCTGCGGCCCCAACGGCCGGATTCGCGCCCGCGTCGCGCGCCAGCGCATAGTCGTCCGGCGTGTGCGAAAAGAACGGCCGATCGGAACTGGGCAGCCGCTGCCAGCGAACGGGTTCGTTGGTCGTCGACTCCGAGCTGCCGGCCCAGAACTCCTGCCACTTATCAAAGTTCATTTGTTCGATCGACGGCTGCGCCGAGCCGGCGACAATTTTCCAGAACACGTCGATGCCGTCGAAGATGTTGTATTCGCCGTCCCACTGCACGCGAGCCTGGTAGTCGTCGATGGTGTTCGGCCCGCGCTGTTCCAACAGCGGCGGATCGGCCATGGAGGCCAAAATGCTGCCGCTGCAATGGAATTCGGCTTGCATCTGATAAGGCGCATCGTCGCTGTTGGTGAATAAGGCGAGTCCGCCCTGCAGCATGGCCGTCACGTGGTGCAAATGGATCTGCACCTGGCCCAGCTGCCGCGGCAGCAGCGAGCCGCCGGTCGCCACGAGCAAACGCTCGCTGGTAGCCAACAGACCGTTGTCCCAGTGCACGCGGAGGGGCTGCAGATCGTTGTCGCGGATGAACGTCGCTTCACCGCGGGCGACACAATCCTGCAGATCGATCGTGACCGGCGCTTCATCGCCGTTGCCATTGCCCATGGCCATCGATCCGCCGCCCGGCGGCGCCTTGATATCGAAGAATGCCACGCCGGCGTGAAACGCCGTGCGGCCCAGCGATGCGTTGCGAATCGTAAAGCTGCACTGCTCGAAGTGCAGCCGTTCGGCCCGCCGTGTCTCGAACAGCGTCCAATCGGCATGGAGGTCGCGCGGCAGATCCAGCTCCCAGTGCACGTTCGAAACGTACAGCTGCCCGCCCGCGCCCGCCACGCTCACCATCCCCGGCGGGAACTTCACCGGATTGGGCTGGGGCCGAAAAACGATCACCGGGCGTTTATTCTTGCCCGCCCGGATCGAAAGCTTCATGTTCGAGATCGAAATGGGCTCTTCGAATTGCCGGCCGTTGAACCGCAACTCGATTTCATCCCCGCTTTTCGCGTTGTTGCAGGCAGCTTGCAGCGTGGCATAGTAGCCCGCGCCGGTCGCGGTCGGATCGACAATCAAGAGTCCCTGACGAGGCGGCTCGCCGGCCTCATCCGGAGCCCCGGCAGTTTGCGGCGCGCGGTCGATCGGCGCATCGGCCCCGGACAAACCATTCTCGGCGGCGTTGCCAGCCGCGGGCGGGTCCAACCGATTGTCGGCTTCCGCGGCGGCGGCGGCCCGGGCCTTGAGCTCGTCGAGATTCAAGTTCGCCACGGAGCGCGCGACCCTCTCGAGCAAGGGTGCGCGCGGCAGCGCTGGCACCGCTGGTTCGCCTGCTGCCTCGCCCCGCGGCGCCACCGCGTTCGACGCGGTGGCCGGCGGCAGCGGCGATGTGTTGGCGGCAGCACCACTCGGCGTCGCATGGGACGCTGCCGGCGGAGCAGCCTTGGCAGGGGTGCCTTTCGCAATCGGGCGTGGCGCCAGCTCAGCGCGCTGGGCGACCGGCAGACCCGCCGGCTGCCCCTGCTCTCCGATGGTCCACACATAGTTTAGCGCCGGCACGATCAAGAACAACGCGGCCAACGGCACGGCCCAGGGCAGGTGTTGCTGCCAGCGCGAGAGATCAACGGCGCGGCGCGGCCGCGGCCACGACCCACTGGAACTTCCCAATTGCACTCCCAGCTTGTCGCCCAGCGCTGCCAGCTGCACGGCCAATTCCGCGGGCTGCTGAAATCGCTGGGCCGGGTTCTTGGCCAACAATCGCGTCAGCAGCCAGGTGATCTCGATCGGCAACTCGGGTCGGGTGGAGCGCGGGTCCGGCGGGTGGTCCCCTTGGTGCTGCAGCAGCTTCTGCAGCACGGTTCCGTCCGGAAAAGGCGGCCGTCCGGTGAGCATGTAAAAGAACGAGCAGCCCAACGAATACAGATCGCTGCGCACGTCGGCGCTGCGCGGATCGCGCGCTTGCTCCGGCGAAATATAGTCGAACGTGCCCAGCGTGACGCCGCTGGCCGTTAGATCGTTGTCGGCCTGCGCCACCTGGTTCAGCCGTGCCAAGCCCATATCCACCAGCTTGGCCTTGCCGTCGGGCGTAATCAGCACGTTCGAAGGCTTGATATCGCGATGGATGACATCTCGCTGGCAGGCGTGATCGAGCGCCAGCGCAATTTGATACGTATAGCTCAGCGCCTCGGCCAATGGCAGAGGTCCGTGCTGCTCCACGCGATCGCGAAGATTGATGCCTTCGATGAACTCGAAAACGATGTAGTGAACGCCGCGGTCCTCGCCCACAAAATGCACGCGGGCGATATTCTCGTGATTGAGCCGCGCGGCCGACTGAGCCTCATTGCGAAAGCGCCGCAAGGCCTCCTCGTCGGCCGCCTGATCGCGCGATAGCACTTTGACGGCCACTTCCCGATTGAGCGTGGTGTCCAACGCGCGGAACACGACCCCCATTCCCCCGCCGCCAATGAATTGCTGGAGCAGGAACTGGCCGAGCCGTTCGCCTTCCAAGAGACCGCCCGACTCGAGCGGCGGGGCCGCGCGGCTCTGGCCCAAGGCCGCTGCCGGCGGACGCGCGGAGATGTAGGTCAGCTGCGGATCATTCGGGTGCGAACCGCGCGAGCTACCAGAGGCAGCATCGGGCTGAGCGGACGCACGCGGTGTCGAACCCTCCGGAACCGGGGTATCGCCAGCCGAACCCGGTTCTAGCGGAGCGCGCGGCGTCGGCTGATGGCTCGATCGATCGCTCATGCTGTCCTCGGCCGCCGCTTGACGGGCGCCATTCCTGAGCGCCGTGCCAGCGGGCCGTTGCCAATGTTGCGACCGTTGAAGTGACAGGAGGTCGCGATCGGCAACCAATGGATCCCCAATGGACGAGCCACAGGGGATGACGGGATATCTCAAACACCTCAGTTGCCTGCTATTCTAATCGCCCGCTTGCTGCCGCGTCAATCTACTAAGCCATCTGCGGCATTGGGTTTACGATCGATCGTGAATGCTCTCACAGGCCCCGCCGCGCTCTGCGGCGTTGCCATCGGCCGTACGATTGACTGTTGCGCAGTTCGTGTCGCCGGCGTTCCCGAAGTGGTTGATTCTCGCGACCCGCGTTGCGACACACTCGCTGCTCGCTTGTTGTTTTCGCCCTGGATTTCACTACATTGGCCTCACGCGAGCGTGGGAACGGTTGATTTTCTGGTGCTCCGCTCGTTTCTTCCTGTTTGCGGCCAATAACCCTGGAAAACACGCATGTCCACGACGATTGACCGGCGACGATTTTTGCAACGTTCGGTGGCTGCGACGACGGCCTTGGGGCTGTCTGCATTGAGCGGAGCGGCCCAGGCGGCGGCACCGACCAGCCCCAAATTCAAGATCTCGCTGGCCGAGTGGTCGTTACACCGCTCGCTATTTGGCGGAAAAATGACCAATTTAGACTTTGCGCAACAAGCCACCACGGTCTTTGGCATTGATGCGGTCGAGTACGTCAACCAGTTCTTCAAGGACAAAGCCAAGGACGAAAAATACCTCGCCGAGATGAAGACCCGGGCCTCGGATCAAGACGTGAAGAACGTGCTGATCATGATCGATGGCGAAGGCTTTCTGGGTGATCCCGACAATATCAAGCGAACCAAGGCGGTGGAGAATCACTATCCCTGGGTCGAGGCGGCTCGGTACCTCGGTTGCCAGGCCATCCGCGTCAACGCTTACTCGAAGGGAAGCCCGGAAGAGCAGGCCAAGCTAGCAGCCGACGGCCTGCGACGGGTCAGCGAGTTTGGCGCCACGGCCGGCATCAACGTGATTGTGGAGAACCACGGTGGACTTTCTTCCAACGGAAAGTGGCTGTCCGGGGTCATTAAAGCAGTAAATCTGCCCAATTGCGGTACTCTGCCGGACTTCGGCAACTTCGAGGATTACGACCGCTACCAGGGGGTCCAGGAGCTGATGCCGTATGCCAAAGGGGTCAGCGCCAAGAGCTACGATTTCAACGCCGACGGCGCTGAGACAGAGATCGACTTCGGCAAGATGATCAAGATTGTGCTCGACGCAGGATACAACGGCTACATCGGCATCGAGTACGAGGGCAAGCGCCTACCTGAGCCAGACGGCATTCGCGCCACCAAAAAGCTACTCCAGCGATACCAGGCGTAAATCGCTCAATCACCGTATCCAACCCAAGCAACGGCGCACGACCAAAACAGGTGGTCTGCGCCGTTTTTCGTTGCGCGTGCCGGTCAGGTTGTGAAAAATTCCTCAAGATTTTCTGCGAGTGCTATCACTGGACAGTTAGTCGGATGTGAAAATCGAGGGTGCCTAGTTTTTGTGCAAAACGGCCGTGCCTACTTTCGATGCATTGCAGCCTAGGCAATATGCAATTTCAAAAACTCGACGCAAGTGCTATCAAAGAAATGACATCCGTGCTTCTCTTGACGCCCTCTTACGATTTCTGCAACGATCCGCCGTTGTAGGCCGGTCCGTTCCGAGAAACTGTTTCAGGAGGTCGAAGATGAACGAGCACGGACAAGATGTCTTTCGAATTGCCGACGAGATTTTCCGCCAGCGACCGAGCTGGGTAACGTTCTTTCGAGAAGTGCTAGGCGTAGACGGGATCGTACGCCAGGTTTACAACTCCCCTGAATCTCTCTCCCATTTTGAACAAACCCCGGAGTACCAGCGCATTCAGCAAATGCTGGCCAAGCTGCGGGAGAACGACGCTGATCTACCCGGTGGACCGCGCGAACCGACGCGCGTGATCACGGTGCGCCTGCCCAAGAGCCTGCACGAGTCGCTGCGGGCCGAAGCTCATGAGCGGCACACAAGCATGAACAAGCTGTGCATCTCGAAGCTGCTGCAGGTCGTCGATGGCGACCTGGTTCCGGCGGAGTCGCCGGCGGGGGCGACGGCAGCTGCGGCATCCTAGGATGCTGTCACAGACTGCGCGTGACAGGAAAAGCAAGAGGTTCGGAGCGGACCTGTAAGCCGGGTTTTGTCCCCTTACGGCAGCCAGGCTGCCGTAAGGGGGACAGCCATTTATCTTGGCGATTGGTTACCCAACCGCTCATGCGGCCTACCCGAGAGTGCTGGCGGACCGGACCAGCCCGCTAAGGGTCTCCCCCTATCCTCTCTGTTTGGCCTTGCACCGGGTGGGGTTTGCCGAGCCAGGTTGGTTGCCCAATCTGCTGGTGAGCTCTTACCTCACCGTTTCACCCTTACCCCCCGCGCACGAGGCGCGTGGGGCGGTTTGCTTTCTGTTGCACTTTCCCGGGCCTTGCGGCCGGTGGGCGTTACCCACCACCCTGTCCTGTGGAGCCCGGACTTTCCTCCCGCGACACGCCGAAGCGGTTGCGAGCGGCTGTCCGGTCCGCTCCGAACCTCGATTCACATTTACCATACGTAGCACCGGCACGTTTTGATAGGCAGGCGGCCGCCAAATCGGTCCTCGGCACCGCACAGCCCGCAGGTTCTCACGCCCCAAGACCCACCTCAGCTGTGAAACTGGGAAAGCTGAGTCCCGGCTGGCGCGCTCTCAGAAAATGCTGTGCCGGTCATGCCGGACGTATCGATGTTATCAGCGGTGGCGAACGCACCTGTTGTGCCGCCGCCGTACGATCCCATCTCCCCGATGTCGGCTTCAGGCGGGCCCGTCGGCGGCTCCTATCGTCACCTCACCCTCCGATCGGTTGCCTGATGCGTCCGCATAGCTTCCCCCCGTTGCGAAGTGTCGTCCCGCGTTGCGCGCAGCGGTCATTGCGAGCCACGGTCTTGATTGCCGTCGGCCTGGCGGGACTACTGGCGTGCCGCGTGAGCGTAGCAGAGAACACCCTGCAACCAACTGCGCGGCCCTTTGCCAGCCCGCCGGTTTCGCAGCCGCTCGTGCTGCGGTTGCCGCCGACCGTGCCGACCGGACCGCGCCAATACGCCGCGCGGCAAGTGGCGGCCAATCATCTCTTGCAAACCGAAGTGCAAGCGGCGCCTGACGGCGAAATTCCTCCGCCTCCGGCGGAACCGCTCGCGCCGCTGCCGTCCGAAGCAAACAACGGCATGACGCTCGACATGGTCACCGACATTGCGCTGGCGAACAGTCCCATCATTCGCGAAGCGCGCAATCAATTGGTTGCCGCCCAAGGAGCAGCGCTACAGGCCGGCTTTTATCCCAACCCGATGTTCAATACGTTCGCCCCCCAGTTGAACGGCAACCAATCGCAGTACGGCGCCTCGATGAGCCAGGTTGTCGTCACGCGCGGCAAGATTCGGCTCGATGCCTCGGCTGCACAACGCGCCGCCATGGCCGCGGAAATGACACTGGTGCGGGCCCGCTACGATCTGCTGACACTGGTTCGCAAGCGCTTCTATTCCGCCCTGGCCATGCAGCGACGCGTGGAAGTGCTGACGCAGATGGTGGACATCGCCCGGCGATCGCACGACATCAGCAAGCGATTGCTACAGGCCGGCGTTGGTCCGCGCAGCGACGTCTTGTTGCTGCAGATCGAATTGTCGAAGGCTGAAGCCGAGCTGCGCAATGCGAACACCCTCGCCGAGACGAGCCGCCGGCAATTGGCCGCTGCCACCGGCGTGGTCAACCTGCAGATCGAGCGCGTGGCCGGCGACCTGACGCAGGCCCTGCCCGACTACGACCTGATCGCCACGCAGCAGGCGGTGCTGGCGCGCAACGCCTTGCTCCGCCGGGCAGAGTTCGAGGTTGCGCGAGCGCAGTTCCAGCTGCGCCGAGCCCAGGTCGATCCGTTTCCCAATCTCAATATGACGGGCGGTTACCAGCGCCAAGGCATTGGCAACGCCGCCGATTTGAACGGAGCCCTGTTGAATCAAGGGCTGTACGAAGTTCAGCTCATCGTGCCGCTCTACAATCAGAACCAGGGCAACATCCGCGCCGCGGAAGGCACCATTGGAGCCGCGGTTGCTGCCTTCAATCGCATTCGAACTGAGCTGGCCAACCAGACGGCCATGTCCGTTGGCGAATACATCGCCGCGAGTCAATGGGTGGATCGATACGAGCGCGAGATCCTGCCCAACGCCACCGACGTCCAGAACATCACCGCACAGCTGTACAACCAGGGCCAGGTCGAGTTTCTTCGCTATCTGGCTTCGCAACGCGTGCTGTTGGACGCCAGTTTGGCGTACATCGACGCCCAAGAGCGCCGCTGGATCGCCGCGGCCGACCTGGCCGGTCTGCTGCAAAGCGAACAGTTCCCGTGACGACGTCGCCATGCCCTCACCATGCTTTGGCCGCGCTCGTCATCTGGGCGACCGCGCCGCGGGCGAGATGCACTAGACTAGAAGCTGTGAGCGGCTTCAAAACCTCGGCGTCGGTGAATTCAGGGTGCCACCGGCAACTTGCCAGTGCGGAGCACGGCTCGGGCGGATACTCCGGCCGAGGCGCACGAAGCGTGCCACTACGGAGCGATCAGCTCTGAGATGAACTTCACCTTCGGCGCTTTGCCGCGACCGGCAGCGTTGAGATACTCGGTGACGTAGCGCAACCGCTCCTTGCGGTCTTCCGGATTGCGGAAGTTGTCGCCCTTTTGCAAGATCGGGTTCAAATTGCTGATCGAGCCGAAGGCGCGCACTCCGGCCGGCTGGCACGGAAACCAATGGCCCTGGCCCGAGGCGTCCTCCAGGTAAAACTCGGCGTAGCAGTGGCCCAGCACAAAGACGGTCCGCGCGGGGATTTTTTGTGCCCGGCACATGGCGATGAAGACCGATACGACCTCGTCGGCACCACCATCGCCGTCGAATAAGGCGCGCGCCGCACCCTTCAGTTCCTCTTCCTCGTTTTCCTCGTATATGACGTGTTCCCGCACCCAATCGTAGATCGCTTCGGCCTTTTCCCAAGCGCCTTCGTGGTCGGCCACGGCTGCTTTGGCAGCGGCGACAATTTTCGGATGCCGGCTCTCGATGTAGGGGCTCGTGCCCAGGTCGATCGTCAGATCGCGATTGAGTTTTTGAGGAATGCGATAGCTGGCCGTATCGGCCGGGGCTGCCCAGCCGCGCCGGGTCACCTCGAAGGTGATCAGGGCCCGGGCCTCGAGCCCCGCTGCCAGGCGCGGCACTTTCAGCACCAGTTGCCGAACGCCGCCCCCGCCCGTGATCTGGCGGTAGTCGACTTTCGCGTAAGAGGGCGCGATATCTTCGTCGACCACCCGCACTTGCTGTTCGGGCCATTCATCGGGAACCGGCACCGTGGCGACCACGTTTTGCACCGTGCCACCGGTGGCCTTGATGATCACGCCGATCTTGATGCGCTGCGTCGACTGGCCCTCCAGTCGCGGACCGTGTTCCGCTGGCGCGGCCTTGAACTGCGCCCAACCTAGGGCCGGCCAAAATGCCGCCACGAGACAAACGAAACCAAACCGCACGGATGATTCCTCCAGAAATTGAGGCGTCCATGCAATCGATCAGCTCGCTACCGTTTCGCGGGCGGTACCCGTGTTTCGCCAGCGGCTGGGTGGCACTCGCGTTTCACTAGCGGCGGGTAGCACTGGCGTGTCGCCAGTGCCATTTCCGGCGACGGCGTGCGTTGCTCACGCAAGATGCCAGAGCCACCCGACCCGACGCGACTTGCGAAGCACCGCCCCTGCTATTCGCAGTCTAGTTACCGGCGACGGCCTGTGGCCAGTCGGTCGTGAGATTTCGTGCGCGATTGCGCCGAATGTGCGGATCGTGCGGCGGCAATTGCAGCCTGGCAGCTGCGGAAATCGACACGGGCGCGGGACGCGAACGCCGAACAGTCCACCGCGAGTCGCGCCCGGCAGCCAGAGCTGCCAACGCGCTCGCGATGGACAGTGAATTGCGCTTCTCACGTCACGCCGCTTGCGGCGCGAGCGAAGAACGATTCGCTACGGCGTCGAATATGCTTCGGGACCGGGCATGACTTGCACCGGCGCTGCACCGGCCGGCACCGACAAACTGGGCACGGACGAGTAGCCCGGCGTGCCGCAAGGATCTGCCGGCGGGCAGCAAGGCGCCGCCACGGGCGCGCAAGGTCGCGCCGTCTGCGTACGCTGGAAACAATGGAAGCAGCCCGAAGACGCCGCCACCAAAACCGTCAAAGTCGACAAGATCAGAAGCCTCTTCATGGCTCGTACCTCCAGTGGCACCGAACGAAAACCATGGCGAAGGCTGTGGGGTTGCACAACTCTACACTGCGCACCTCGCAGTGCAAGGTGGCCGCTGTCGACTTTTGGCAACACGTTGAAAATTGGCAGCGCGTGCGCCGAAAAAATGGTACATTCTACGTGAACGGCGCTGGCGCGCATGACGGGAAAGGGCCGCCCGCCTTCCCGCCGTTGCCCAACCGCCCCGACGTGTACCCGCCCACGCGATGCCTGAGCACCGATCAATCCGTCCGCCTTGTCATCTTCGCGGCGCCGCCTTAGGTGCGCTGCTGACGGCGCTACTCTGCGCGGTCTCCGCCGCTCGCGCGGCAACGACCACTGCGAGCACCGTCGCCGCCAGGCCGTGCGGCCCGCCATTGCGCGATCAGGACTCGGTGTGGATGGTCAGCAGCCGTGGAATCGGCGGCTGCGCCGGACCGGAGACCGCCGCGCGCCTGAAGTATTGGCGCTATGAGCCGGCGTCGTCCTGGGTGCGATCGGATTTGCAGCAGCTTGACGCTGCCACCGATCCGCAGGCGGTGACCGTCATTTTTCTGCACGGCAACCGTATCGCTCACGGCGAGGCATTCACCACCGGCTGGCGCGCGTATCGCAAACTCGTCGCCTGCGCCGACGAACGTCCGGTGCGCTTTGTGATCTGGTCCTGGCCCAGCGACAAGGAGTGCGGGCCGGTGCAGGATGCGCGGATCAAAGCCGCGCGTTGCGATCCGCACGGCTACTTTGTCGGCTGGTTTATCAACGAGCTCGACTCGACCGCACCCTTGAGCCTGTGGGCCCATAGTTTCGGGGCCCGCATCGCCACGGGTGCGATGCACTTGCTGGGCGGCGGCACGCTTGCCGGGCGACGGCTCGAGACACCCGCTCACGATGAGCCGCGCCAGGTGCAAGCCGCGCTCTTGGCGTCGGCCCTCGACTGCGATTGGCTGTTGCCGGGACGACGACACGGCGACGCTCTGCCGCAGCTCGACGGCCTGCTGTTGGTGAATAACTCGTGCGACCGCGTTTTGCAGCGCTACCATATGTTGTACGGCCGGCGCTCGTGTCGCGATGCCGCCGGTTTTGTCGGCCTGGCCACGCGCGGTCTTTCGCCCGACCAGGCCGCCAAAGTGCGCCAGCTCGACGCCAGCTGCTACGTGGGCCACGAGCATTGGCTGGCCAACTACCTCAGCGCCGGTCCGCTCATGACGCGGATGCGCTCCTACTTGCTCTTCGAGGGCAAACCGGCCACGATGAAGCCCGCGTCGAAGGAGACCGCGACGAGTTCTGCGCCGGTGAGCACCGTTTCTGCGCCGGACAGCGAAGTGCCGGACAGCGAAGTGCCGGACAGTGAAGTGCCGGACAGTGAAGTGCCGGACAGTGCAACTCCCGAAAGCGAGTCGCCGCTCACTGCCGGGCCCGAACTCGTCGCGCCGGCCACCGACTCGGCGCAAAATGAGCCAGCCGCGCCAGCCGTCGAGAAGTAGCGCCCGCCACGGCCCTGGGGGGTTGCGGCACGGAATTTCGGCGCGGCGCGACACGTCAACGCCGGGAGCTGTTCAGCGATGCACGGGGCGCACTGGGGCGGAATCGCGGCGGTCGCCTTGATGTACGCGGTGTTCATCGCCGTGGGCTGGCGCGCCGCGCGGCGCAATACCACCGGCAGCGTGGCCGAGCTGCTCGTCGCCGGCCGCTCCATGCCCTTCTGGATGGCCACGATCACCATGGCCGCCACGTGGATCGATGGCGGCTATTTGCTCGGCACAACCGAAGGCGTGTTCACCAGCCTGGCCTCGGCGTGGCAGGGCGGCGTCTGCTTTGGCTTGAGCCTGGTGCTGGGCGGCTTCATCTTCGCGCGGCGCATGCGCCAGTTGGAATACGTCACGCTCATCGATCCGTTCGTCGTGCGCTTTGGCCGTCGCTGGTCGGCCGTGCTCGCCTTGCCGGCCATGTTGGGCGAAGTGCTGTGGAGCGCCGAGCTGCTGGTGGCCATCGGAGCCACCTTTGGCGTCATGCTGGGCATCGATCTGGTGACCGCCATTTGCGTTTCCGCCATCGTGGTGACCGGCTATACCGTCGTCGGCGGCATGTGGAGCGTCGGCTATACCGACACCCTGCAATTCCTGCTCATTCCGTTGGGCCTGCTCATCGCGATACCGTTTGCATTGGCGGCCGCCGGCGGGCTGGATGCCTGTTGGAACCACTTTGTGGACACGCGCGGCGCCGCGGCGGCGCTCGTGCCGCCGTTGGCGGCAGACGCCTTTTGGACCGCGCCGCGCATTGTCGGCTGGTGGGATTTGACGATCATGCTCATCCTGGGCGGCATTCCCTGGAACTGTTACTTCCAGCGCGTGCAGTCGTGCCAGTCGCCGGCCAAGGCACAGTGGCACTCGGTGGTAGCCGGAGTGATCACCATGCTCATGACGGTGCCGCCGGTCATTCTGGGCCTGGCCGCCATCAACTTCACTGGCTGGGGAACCGCCGGCGAATCACAACTCCGCGAGCAACCCAGCATGGCGCTGCCCATGCTCCTTTCCTACGCGACGCCGTCGTGGGTCGCCATCCTCGGTCTGGCCGCGATCGTGGGTGCGGTCACTTCGAGCTTTAGCGCCTCCATTCTTTCGGCCGGTTCGATGATCAGTTGGAACGTCGTGCGTGGGCTGTACGTGCCCGAGGTCTCGACTACTGCCATGCGTCGCGTTATTCGCATGTCGGTCGTGGCCTTGGGCATCTCGGCCGTTGTGCTGGCCCTGCGCGTGCAGAGCGTGCAGCAACTGTGGTTTCTGACGAGCGATCTGGTGTTCGTGCTCTTGTTTCCGCAGTTGCTCTACGCCGTGTTCGACCCGCGTGCCAATCGCACGGGCTCCATAGCGGCGTTTTGCGTATCGCTGGCCATCCGGCTTGGAGCGGGCGACCCGCTGTTGGGCATTCCACGCACAATCAACTACGACCGGCTCTTGGCCAGCGCATGGCCGGAAGCGAGTGCGGGATGGTTCGCCGGCGCGGAGGATGCTACGCTGTTCCCGGTCCGCACCGTGGCGGCGCTCGCGGGCCTGGTGCTGCTGCCGGTGGTTTCGCGATTGACCGGCCGCTGGGACCCGCCGCGGCCGCTGCCGGTTCGCGCTGCCAAACAACCGTAGCGCGTGCCTGGATCGTCGCGGACGAGCGAACGAAGAGAGCCCCAGCGTGAACGACCGGCCGCCCTACGAACACTCTCATCCCCCGCGCCGGCGGAAGCTGTTGGCCTGGAGCGCGCACGTCTACACGGCGTTGGGCCTGGTGCTCGCCGCGATCATGGCGGTGTGCATCGTGATCGGCGGAGCGGAAGCCTTCCGCTGGGCCTTTGCCTGCATGCTCGCAGCGTGCCTGGTCGACGCGACCGATGGCTCGTACGCGCGCCGCGTCCACGTGAAAGACGTGCTGCCGAACTTCGACGGCAGCAAGCTTGACGACCTGATCGACTTCCTCACCTTTACGTCGCTGCCACTGTTGTTGGTGTGGCGCGCGGCGCTGTTGCCGCCCGGCGCCGAGTGGCTGCTGGTCGTGGCACTGGTGGCCAGTGCCTATGGCTTTTGCCAGGTGCCGGCAAAGACGATCGACGGCTACTTCGTCGGCTTTCCGTCCTACTGGAACATCGTGGCCTTCTATCTCTACGTGTTGCAGATTCCCGGTTGGGTGGCCGCAGGCGCGATCCTGGCGCTGGCCGTGCTGACGTTTGTCCCCAGCTACTACGTGTATCCCAGCCGCGGCGCCACGCTCAGCAAGACCACCAACTTCCTGGGCGGTGTGTGGGTGGTGTTGCTGGTGTGGATCCTCTGGGACCTGCCGGCCGAAGAGCTCGCCTCGGGCAAGACCGTGCCCAGCTACGATCGCACTTCGGCCCTGGTGTCGCTCTTCTATCCGGTCTACTACCTGGCCATTTCCTGGGCCATCACGCTGGCGCGGTGGTACCGCGGCTGGTCGCTGCGCGTGTAGCGGATGGAATTTGTCGGGTGGCATGGGCATTTTGCATGTGAAACGTGCGCCGGGCGTTTTCGTTTTACGATCCAGCGAAAGGCGAAACGGTTTGCTTGCGCCGTTTGCTTGCCGTAAGTGCGCACTCATGGCCCTGGGGGGCCCCAAATCTGCGCACTTCGCGCGTGTAACAAAATGGCCTTTGGAGAGGGGGACAGTCCCATTTTGCTCCCCGACCAATCTACGGACGGTGCCCGCCGCAAAATCGGGACAGTCCCCGGCCATTTTTGTTAAACGCACTTAATGAGTCCTAGCTAGCCAATGAGCGAGGGGCGACCAACGGAGGCCCGGAAACGCGGACGTTGCGGGGTTGCGTCAGAGCCCCTTGTCTGTCTCGGTATCGATAAGTGCCGATTGGGAGCTGCGATCTGCGGCGCCAAAACTGACCGTCTGACGAAGCAGGTGTCCCTGCCGGCGTCAATGATCGCATGGACAGCAAAAGCGGCAAGCCACGTTTTCGGCCGGCACGCAATTGCGACCGTTCATCTCGTCAGCGAAGATTGGCGAAGATTAGAGTTCCCTCGACTCTGACCCTTTGGAGATACGGCGATGCTGGAAGAGGAAAGGCACCGGTTCATGGGGAAGGTCAAACAATGACTCCCGTCCCCTTTAATTTACTCTTTAATTTACTCGATAGGTGATCTGGATTCGGCCGCTGAAGCGGTTCGAGCATCCAGCGCCTAGTCTGCCCCGTCCAAGATTCTCGCGGCCCTGACAGTGATGGTTGAAATCTTGGACTGTACGGCGAGCGCCTAGCATAAGGCGAATCGTGCTCTCTATCGGGAGTAATTAAAGGGGACGGGGAGTAATTAAAGGGGGGAGTAATTAAAGGGGACGGGAGTCATTGTTGGAGGGCGGTGTCGGTCGACGGTTGTTTGCGAGGGCGGCCGCGGGCGCGCAGGGTGTGCTCCACGCCGAGCTGCCGCGCGACTTTCTCCTGCCAGGTGGGGTTGCCGTAGGGTCGGCCTCGGGCCACGCTCGCCCGTATCGTCGCCAGCTCCAGCTCTGTTTCAGGCTGATTCACGTGCCGCGTCCAATGGCTGCCCAGGGCCACCGGCGGGTCGGTCAACAAGGCACGTTCGTCCGCCGTGCCGCGCGTGCGGCGGTGCAAGCTGCCCCAGCGCCAGTCCTCGGCCCGCCCGACGAGATCGGCCCGCAGCGGATTGCGTTCGACATAGCGCAACACGCTGAGCAAGTGCTCGTCGGAGGCGATCGGAAACGCCTTGAAGCGTCCTTGATAAACGTGACCCATGCCGGAGGTTGCGTGATGTGCGTGCCAGCGCTGCGCGTGGGTCACCGTCAACCATCGGAAAAAGTTCGACACCTGCTCGTCTTGTCCGCGTCGGGGCCAGACCACAAAGTGCCAATGGTTGCCCATCAGCACGTACCCCAGAATCCGCAAGGGCACGCGCTCGTGCGCCTCTGCGACGATCGTTTCGAAGGCGGCGAAGTCGGCATCCTTTTTCAACAGCCGCAGCCGACCATTGGCCCGATTGAGCACATGGTAGACATGCCCTCCGACAATCGCCCGCGCACGTCTCGGCATGCCCCCCAACCTAACAGGCACCCCGCCCCGCCGTCAAGAAATGACTCCCGTCCCCTTTATTCTCTGCCTCATCTGTGGATCTATTCCTAGTCGGACGCCAGCGCGTCGATCGACTTCGCCTGCTTGCAAGCGGTCAGCTGACGCTCGGCCTGTTCGATCGCGTCGATGAGCGCGTCGATGGCGGCGCTCTTGGCTTCTTCGAAGCTGCGGCACACGGCCGCCGCTGCGCCGCCGTTGGGCTTGGATTTCACGATCGACACCTTCGCCGCCGAGATCAGCACAAAATACTCGGAGTTGCTCGCGGACGCCGGCGTGGGTAGTGCGCTCTTGGGCGACGCGTGCTGGTACGCCGCGGCGTTCTTGCTCGCTTTGATCTTCTTGCCCGCTGGCTTTTTCCCCGGTGCTTCTGTGGCCGCTGGCGCGGCAGCTGGTTTTTTGGCGGGGCCGTTGGTGCGTCGCGCCGGTGCGTTCGCTGCGCCGGGCGCGGCTTTCTTCTTGGGTGCTGATTTCTTGGCCATGTTTGCCTTGCTCTTCAATCGTGTTGTGCGCTCAACGATGTATCGTACCGGGGTAATCGAACCCTTGGCAGCTGACGCGGTGTGGTGGCTCAGGTGAGGCGCCGTGGTTACTCGGCCAGCAACTGCTCGATTTTCTGCCGCATGAACTTTTCGCCTTCGGCTCCCTGCCAGTTCAGCTCGCCGTACCACCAATAGCGGACACGGCCCTGCTTGTCGACCAAATAGACGGCGGGCCAGACAGAATTGCCCCAGGCCGCCCAATTGGCAGCTTGCCCGTCGAAGGCTACGGGATAGGCGATCTCGTATTCGCCCACCTTGGCCCGCAGGTTGTCGACGCTGCGTTCGGCCTGGGTTTCCGGCGTGTGCATGCCGAGCACCACCAGTCCGCGCGGCGCGAGCTCGTGGTGCCATTTGGCATAGTGCGGCAGGTTATGGATGCAATTGATGCAGCCAAAGGCCCAGAAGTGGAAGGCCACCACCTTGCCGCGCAGGTCGGCCAGCTTGAGCGGCCGCGTATGGATCCACGTATCGAGCGGTTTGACCTCGGGCGCCGGGAAGCGGATTGGCTGCACCTGGTCCAGATCGAATGGCCCGCCCACGAGCTGCACGAGGGTCGCTCGCTGCTCGGGCGTAAACAGTGCCTGAATGGCTGTCCCTTCCTCGGTGCGCAGCTTGCGGATGGCTTCGTTGGTTGCTGCCGTCTCATCGTTGCTCGCCGCCAGTGCCGCCACCGCGCGCTG
The DNA here is from genome assembly GCA_050250435.1 of Pirellulales bacterium. Classification (GTDB taxonomy): domain Bacteria; phylum Planctomycetota; class Planctomycetia; order Pirellulales; family PALSA-1355; genus JBFWOR01. The sequence goes on from JBFWOR010000005.1 coordinate 273,763, forward strand.
CGTCTTGTCGGTGATGCCGGCAATTGCATCGCGCTGCGCCGAGGTAAGTCGCAAGCGGTCGCCGGCCGGCGGCGCGGTGACGCCCGGCCAGCCCCGGGCGCGCACCACGAGCTGCCGCAGTCGCTCGAGCTGGGCCGGCTGTAATATCGTCTCCAATTCCGTCGCGAAGGACGCGAGCAGCTTTGCCTTTTCCGCGGCGCCCGCGCCTTGGCTCACATCGCGCAAGAGCCACACGCGCGGTGCGATCTTGCCAAACGCCTCATCCACGCGGCGGCTTTCCGCGGCGCTCAACCGCATCTCCTTCTGCGCCGCCGGGTCGAGAGCCAGCTGCACGAGGGGGTTCTCGGCTTCCGCGGGGCGCGGCGAATCCGAGGTCGATTTTGTGGCGTTTGATTCTGAAGTTCCCGCGGCCGATTGGCTCGGTCGCTCGGCGCTGACGCTCGTGCCGATCGCGCCGATCGTGACAGCGATGGCCGCTAGCAGACCCGCACCACGTCGCGCTGCAGCTTTGGTTGCGTGTCGCATCGTGAACTCTCTCATGCCGTTGCGCCCCCGTGGTGTTCATTGTCACCAACGCTCCGGCAGGGTCAATTGGTCCCATGCCGGGCCGGCGCGAACTATGCTGTCAGCTGTCTGCCAGCCGCCAAGCATGGGGGGCAAAATGCCCACGTGCGGAAAATTCGGCAAAAGCGCCCGTTACCTGTCGGCCGATACAACCGCTAGCCGCATAATTCGACCACGCGCCACCCGACGCGTTGCCTGCCCAGGCAGGCCACTTCACGTCGAGTGCCGCCACGGGTCACGAACCCCAGACCCACGTGTGCTTCAAGCCGTGGGCGTTTGTGAAAGCAAAGGAGTGCAGCATGGTTGGCCACGCGAAATGGATTTCGTTGACGGCCCTGAGCTTGATTCTGCTGTGGCAGCACTTGCCGGCGCAAGCCCAGCGTTTCACGGTCGAGGACGACACCGTGCCCGGCCAATCGGCGCCTGTCGACGAGACGTATGTCGAGGAAGAGCAATCGGACACCGATGACTCGGCCCCGACCGGTGAAGAAGAGGAAATGGAAGCCGAGGTCGAAACGACCGAGGATTCCCCGGCCGGCAACGAGGACGACGCGACGGAGGACACGATTGATTCGTCCACCGACGATGTCGCCCCCAGCGATACGCCGGCCGACGACAAGAGCAGCGAGAACGAGGCCATCAAGGAGCGCTATCCGGACGGCCGCATCAAGGTCCAGCGCGAAGTGACACAAGACGCTTCGGGCAACTACCTCAACCACGGCGCGTGGAAGATGTGGGACCAGCGCGGCAACCTGATGGCCCAGGGCCAGTATCACTACGGCGATCGCACCGGCACCTGGATTCGCTGGTATCGCAGCGTGAGTGAAGCGCCGCTGCTGCGGACCGCGCCCTACAAGGACTACGCCGGTCCGTTCGTTTCGCAAGCCACCTTCCAAAATGGCAAGCTGAACGGCTACTGGACGATCTACGACGGCAAGCTCCGCAAGATCAGCCAGTGGCGCTTTGTCGACGGTCGCCGGCATGGTCTGTCGATCTGGTATCACGCTAACGGCCGCAAGATGCGGGAAATCGAATTCCGCGAGGGCGACATCGACGGTCACCTGCTCGAATGGGCCGTCGACGGCTCGGCCACGACCAAAGAAGCCTATCAAGGCGGTCGCAAGCTCGGTCAAAAGACCACGCACCATGCCGACGGCAAGAGCAAGAAGGCCGAAGGTATGTACCTGTTCGCCAAGGATGCCGAGAAGACGGCGGATGACTGGTGGGAATGCAAGCTCGTCGTGACGGCCAAGACCGGCAAAGACGAACGGCATGGCCCGTGGACCAGCTGGCACACCAACGGCCAGCGCGCCCTCGAAGGCACCTACGAGCACGACCTGCAAGTGGGCCTGTTCACCTGGTGGCATGCCAACGGCCAGAAAGCCTTGGAAGGCCGCTATGATCACGGCAAGCAGGACGGCACCTGGACCTGGTGGTATCCCAACGGTCAGAAGTCGATCCATGGCGAATACGCCAAGGGCAACCCGACGGGCCGCTGGACCTGGTGGGGCGAAGACGGCCGCGTGGCCCAATCGGCCGACCTGTCCCACTCGGAAGGCGTCGTGATCCAAACGGTGCCGTCGCCGGCCGACCAACCGGAACGCACGCCTGGCGTGCTGCCCCACGTGCGTCGCCCGGCTACCCAACGTCAGCCCGTTCGCCGCTAGTGCGACCGACAGCCGGGCCAGGTGGCCCTGCTCCATCAAGAGATCGCGAGCGAGCCGTCAAGCAATTGGCGGCTCGCTCTTTTTTTGTTGTGCAACGGGTGCGACTGGCATCCTGCCGTGCAAATCTCTGGGTGCCGGGTGGCACTGGCATCTTGCCAGTGCAAATCTCTGGGTGCGCGGCCCGGCGGGTCTCGCCCTTCCGTAAGTGGGCCACGTTGACATGGTCCAGAACCGGCACGGGTTTTCGGCTTGTCCAGCAGCGCCTCTAACTCCACGCCCGCTGAAGAAATCCAATCCAATTGCCGTGCATGATCCGTGCCACATCACCGGCCGAGTAGCCCCGTCGGCTCAACATCTCCGGCACGCGACGCAAGTCGGCAATCGTCTCCAAATCGGTCGGGCCTTGCTCGCGGCCGAACCCGCCGTCGAGATCCGTGCCGATGCCCGAGTGATTCGCATTTCCCGCGAGCTGACAAACGTGGTCGATGTGGTCGACCAGGTGTTCCAGCGTGACGCCGGTTTCCTGCGGCGTCGTCTTGCCGCGCACCCAGCCGGGCACCAGCATCCAGGCATCGAGCGCCCCGCCGATCACGGCGCCGCGCTCGATCAGGGCCCGCAACTGCTCATCGCTGAACTGACGTGAATCGGGCACCAGCGCGCGGCAGTTCGAGTGGCTGGCCCAAACGGGCCCCTGAAAACAGTCGAGCGCCTCCCAAAAGCTTTCGTCGCAGAGGTGCGTGGCATCGAGGATGAAACCGAGCCGCTGCATCTCGGTCAGCAGTTCCCGCCCGCGCTGGCCGATGCCGCCGGTGGCGTGCGTGCCTTGCGCGTACGTGCCGGGCCCATAGTGCGCAGGACCGATCGCGCGCAGGCCCTGCTCATAGGCTCGCTCGAGATGTTTCGGCGTGAGAATGGAATCGGCCCCTTCCAGGCTGAGCACGTAACCGATGGGGGCGTCGGCGGGAGGCTCCTTCCACAACGCAAGATGCCGGTCCAACTCGACGGCGTCGCGAATCTGCACCATCTGGCCGGCCTCTTCCATCGCGCGATACCAGGCAAGCTGCCCCTGGGTTTGCGACCAGGCGATCTCCGGACTATGAAAGCCCGGCAGCTTATTGGCCGGCTTGACGTAGCGGGCGATTAACGTGGCCACGCACAAGCCCACTTTGCCGCGCCGCATTTCCAACAGCGATACCGTGCCGCGGCCGCGATCGGGCTTGTCGCTGAAGCCGCTCTCGCGCTCGCGAATCTCGCCGATCGAGCGCGTCAGATCGCGGTTCCATTCCAGCGCGTTCATGGACAAATCGAGATGCGCATCAAAAATCAGCATGGCGAGCTCGCGGTGGGATTTTGAAGTGGCAATTGCCGGTGGGCGGGCCAGCGACTAGGTTGATGGCACCATGCTACTCGTCGCGCTAGCGGGCCGCAATTGTGCGGCCGCGACGCACGCAGCGCAGCATGGCCGGAGCATCGCCGCAGCATGTCGGAGCATCGCCGAAGTCTAGCTGTGCCGGCCACCGACGTGCAATCCAACGAGTCGCGCCGCCCGGTGGCGGTTTCCTCGCCAGCGGCCGCGCGCCCCACGAACGTGCGCTACGGCGTGCTGGGATTCTCGGTGTCGATGGCCGTGATCTTGTACTTGGATCGCATGGCGATCGCGGTGCCGGCGCAGGAGATCGCGCGGGATCTCGATTTGTCGCTGGCTCAAGTCGGCGACTCGATGGCGGCCTTCTTCTGGAGCTACGCGCTGTGCCAGGTGCCTGCCGGCTGGCTCGGGGATCGTTGGGGCGGCCGCCGCGCGTTGACGCTCTACGTAATCGCCTGGTCGCTGGCGATGGTCGGCCTCGGACTGGCCGGCGGTTTGCTTTCGCTGCTGCTCATGCGCGGGCTGATGGGCGTCACGCAAGCCGGCGCTTACGCTACCACGGCCAGCTTCTTGCGCCGCTGGATGCCGCTGGAGCGTCGCGGTATTGCCAATAGCTCCGTCTCGCTTGGCGGTCGCGCCGGTGGCGTGCTCGCGCCCGCATTGACGCCGGTGCTGATGGTGGCCGTGGTGAGTGCCATGCCCGGCGTGCAGGCGTGGCGGCCGGTGTTCATCGGTTATGCGCTGGTGGGACTGGTTTGGGCAGCGCTCTTTTGGCGCTGGTTTCGCGATCAGCCGCAGGAGCACGCCGCCTGCAACGATGCCGAACGAGCACTGCTCGAGCGCGACGCCGTGCCGGGCGAAGGCGCCGGCAGTGGACTGGCAGCCGGCAGCCTGCCGCTGCGCGCAATGCTGACCAATCGCGGCCTCTTGCTGTTGTCGCTGGTGTGCTTCTCGATCAACATCGGCTGGATCTTCCTGGTCACCTGGCTGCCAACGTATCTGATCGAAGTCCACGGCGCCACGCGCACGCAAGCCGGCTTGTGTACCAGCTTGACGGCGCTGGCGGGCATGGCCGGCTGCCTGGCGGGCGGAGCGGCCACGGATCTGCTGGTGCCGCGCGTCGGGCTGCGCTGGGGACGCACGTTGCCTGGCATCTTCGCGCACGGCGGCGCCGCGCTGGCGCTCGTCGGCTGCTGGTTCGCCCGCGACGCCGTCACCGTGATCGGGCTCTTGATCGTCGGCTCGTTCATGTGCGACTTCGGTCTCGGCTCCGTGTGGGCCTCGTTTCAAGATATCGGCCGGCGCTACGCGGGCACGGTGCTGGGATTCGCCAACATGTGCGGCAACATTGGCGCGGCTGTGGCCATTTCCGCGATCGGACGCATCGCCCACGCCGAGGGCTATGGCTGGCCGGCTACGTTTGCCATGGCTGCCGGAGCATTCGGCATTGCCGCCGTCGCATGGCTGGGAGTGGATCCGCGCGTGACGATCGAAACGGCCGCGCAAACCTTGCCGCTGCGCGATGCAACCGCCGCGGGCCGCTGATTGAACTGCGCCCGCGCATCACGTAAACTGACGTGCAGGCCCGCGTGCCAGCGCGGTCCATCCGCACCGTCGATCCCACCCAGGTACGTTCGATGCGTGGTCCCCGTCGTCCACTCTCGCGCGTCTGCAGCTTGCTGACTGCGTACGCGCTCGTTGCATTGTTGGCGACCGCAGCGCGCGCGGCAGACAGTGCGCAGGCTCCACACGCCGACGGCGATGCAGCGCTCTGGTCCGTACGACCTGTTGCGCGGCCGCAATTGCCGCCCGTGCGCGACACCGCCTGGTGTGCCACGCCGGTCGACCGCTTTATTCTGGCCGGACTGGAAGCCAAGAGTTGGCAGCCGGCGCCGCCGGTGGCCCGCGAGCGATTGATTCGCCGCGCGTACTTTGATCTGTGGGGCCTGCCGCCGACGCCCGAAGAGGTCGCCCGTTTTGTGGCCGATCGCGCGCCCGATGCCTACGCGCGGCTGGTCGACCAGCTGCTGGCCAGCCCGCGCTACGGTGAGCGTTGGGCCCGTTACTGGCTCGACCTGGTGCGCTTCGCCGAAACGAACGGCTACGAGCGCGATGCACTCAAGACCGGCGCCTGGCGCTATCGCGATTGGGTGATCGCGGCGCTAAACAATGACAAGCCGTACGATCGCTTTGTCTGCGAGCAATTGGCCGGCGATGAGCTGCCCGACGCCAGCGAGGAAACGCGCATTGCCACCGGCTTCCTGCGCGTGGGCACGTTCGACGACGAGCCGAACGACAAGCTCAAGTACAAGTACGAACAGCTCGACGATCTGATCCACGCCACGAGCACGGCTTTTCTGGCCATCACGCTCAAGTGTGCCCGCTGTCACGATCACAAGTTCGACGCGATTCCGCAGAGCGACTACTACGGCATGCTCAACTTCTTTATCGGCGGCAAGCCGGTGGAAGGAGAACTGCTGGCCTATACCGACGAAGGACCCACGGCGCCGCCCGTGCAACTGCTGCAAGGGGGCGATCCCACGCGCTTGGGCGAAACGGTGCCGGCCGCCTTTCTGTCGATGTTGCCCAGCGTCGCGCGCGTGGTCAATCCGCCTCCGGCCGGCGCGGCAACCAGCGGTGCTCGGCTGCAACTGGCCCAGTGGATCACCGACCCGCGTCATCCACTGACCGCACGGGTCATGGTCAACCGGCTGTGGCAACACCATTTCGGCGAGGGTTTGTCGCGCACGCCCGACAATTTCGGCGCCATGGGCAGCGAGCCCACGCATCCTGAGCTGCTCGACTGGCTGGCCGACGAATTCGTGGCCCGCGGTTGGCACGTCAAGCGCATGCACAAGCTGATCATGCTCTCAAGCGCTTATCAAATGGACGCCTCGCACCCGCGCGAGGCCGAATATTCCCAGGCCGATTTTGCCAACGAGCGCTGGTGGCGGCGCAATCGCCGGCGCCTCGAGGCGGAGCCCTTGCGCGATGCCATGCTGGCCGTCAGCGGTCAGTTGAACCCGGCGGCCGGCGGACCCAGTTTCTTTCCGCCGGCCAGCGGCGATGCGCTGGAAGGACTCTCCAAGAAAGACGACGCCTGGGGCGTATCGCCGCCGACCGAGCAGCGCCGCCGCAGCATCTACATGATGACCAAGCGGTCGCTGTTGTTGCCGCTGATGACCACGTTCGACTTTGCCGACACCACGCAGCCCTGCAGCCAGCGGAATATTTCCACGGTGGCGCCGCAGGCACTGGCGCTATTGAACAACGACTTCGTGCACGCGCAGAGTGCGGCACTGGCCGACCGCGTGCTGGGTGAAGGTCCCGGCGAACTCACGGCGCGCATCGAGCGCGCCTGGCAGCTGGCGCTGTCGCGCGCGCCGACGGCCGACGAGCTGGCTGCGGCGCAGGCCCACGTCGACCAGCAGCGCCGCAACTTTGCGGCTCAGGCCGCTTCGCAAGGCCGCTTCGATTCGACGGCCGGCCTCGAACGCCAGGCCCTGACATCGCTGTGCCACGTGCTCTTGAACACCAACGAGTTCATTTACATCGACTGAGGTGGGCCCGTGTCGAGTGGTCGCAGCGCACCATCGAGTTCGCACCGCCAGCCTCCGGCCTCTGGCCAGAACGCTGCGGCCTCCAGCCTCCCGTCGGCAGCCTCCCGTCTGTTCCCATGCGGACAAACGCGGCGCGAGTTCGTGTGGGAGATGGGGGCCGGTTTCGTCGGTCTGGCGCTGGCGAGCCTGCTGGATGGCGACGGTTTTTTCGCGCGGCACGCGCGGGCGGCCACGGCCGGCGGCCAGAGCCCGCTGTCGCCCAAAGCGCCGCACTATTCCGGCAAGGCGCGCAGTTGCATCTTTCTGCTGATGAACGGCGGACCCAGCCACGTCGACACCTTTGACTACAAGCCCGAGTTGGTGAAGTATGCCGGCCAGCCGCTGCCGGCCGACAAATCGTTCACCAATTCCGGCAATCGCAAGATGGGCTACCTCACTGGGGCCTGGCGCCCGTTCCGTCCCGGCGGCCAGAGCGGGCTGATGATCTCCGACTATTTTCCGCAAGTGCGCGAGCACGCTGACAAGCTGGCGGTCGTGCGTTCCTGCCACACCGACAGCCACGCGCACGGTTCGGCGCTGGTGGCCATGAACACCGGCAGCACGTTCATTGGCCGGCCGTCGCTGGGCAGCTGGTGCGTCTACGGACTGGGCACTGGCAACCAATCACTGCCCGGCTACGTGACCATCATGGACAAGCGCGGCGGACCGATCAGCGGGCAGCCCAACTGGTCCAGCGGTTTCATGCCGGCCAGCTACCAGGGCACGTTGTTCCGCCCGGTGGGCGAGCCCGTGCTCGATTTGCGCGGCCCGCTCGGTCGCCAGGCGCAGCGTGCGCAGCTCGATCTCCTGGCCGATCTCAACGAGCGTCACTTGCAGAGCCGGCCGGGCGGTTCGGAACTGGCCGCGCGCGTGCAGAGCTACGAGCTGGCGTTCCGCATGCAGTCCGAAGCGCCCGAGGCCGTGGACCTCGCGCAAGAAGACGCCGCCACGCTGGCCATGTACGGTGTGGGCAATCAACCGACCGATGAGTTTGGCCGCAATTGCCTGGTGGCCCGGCGACTGGTCGAGCGCGGCGTGCGCTTCGTGCAGTTGTATTCCGGCGGCGGCCATCTGGAAGATACTTGGGACGCACACGAAAGCGTGGAAAAGAATCACGGCCGGCACGGCGCGGAAGTCGATCAGCCGATCGCCGCGCTATTGACCGATCTGGAGCGCCGCGGCTTGCTCGACAGCACACTGGTCGTGTGGGGCGGAGAGTTCGGCCGCATGCCCTTTGCCGAGGGCGAAGGCGCGCCGGGCCGCAATCACAATCCGTACGGCTTCACGATGTGGCTGGCCGGCGGCGGAGTGAAAGGCGGCATATACTATGGCGAGACCGACGAGTTCGGTTTCGCCGCTGCCGTCGACAAAGTCCACCTGCACGATCTGCATGCCACGATTCTGGCACTGTTGGGAATCGATCACGAAAAGCTCACGTATTTTCACCAGGGAAGAGAGGAGAGGCTGACGGACGTTTTCGGGAACGTCATTGAGAAGATCATCGCCTGAAGATCATCGCCTGACGGCACGGACAGGCCGCGGCAATTCCCGCTCTCCGGGGAGCGTGTCCGCGATGGGTTTGCGGTGCAACTTGCTGGTCATCGTCATGTGCGTGGCTCTGACGAGCGTGTCGGGCCAGCGCGGGCGCTCGCCGTGTTTCGCGGACGACACCCCCGTCGCCGAGGAGGCACCCGCCGCCGAGAAAACGTCTCCCGAGAAGATCGAACGCGTCGAGAAGACCGACGCCGAATGGCGCAAGCTGCTCACGCGGCGGCAATTCGCCGTCACCCGGCAAAAGGAAACCGAAGCGGCCTTCTCCGGCCGCTATCTGCACTACAAACGGCCCGGCACGTATCGCTGCGTGGGTTGCGGGCTGGAGCTGTTCGACGCGGCAGCCAAGTACGATTCCCAGACCGGCTGGCCCGCCTTTTTTGAACCTACGAGCGAAGAGCACGTCGCGCTGGGGATCGACGTGAGCGAGCTGCCCGCGCGCACCGAGGTGCTGTGTGCGCGGTGCGATGCCCACTTGGGCCACGTGTTTGGCGATGGTCCGCCGCCCACGGGATTGCGCTACTGCATCAATTCCACGGCCCTGCGATTTGTCGAAGTGCCGAAGGATAAGCCGCGCCGCGCGGAGCCCATGGCGCGCGGCCGGTAGCGGGTTGCATGCTGAATTCTGGCGAATTCAGCTACCACTACGCGCCGCTGCGCCGCTTGCTTTACACGCCGTTTGCCCACCGTCATACTACTTGCCGCACGCTGGCAATCGGATCATCAAACCACGCGAGGTGTGTCATGAAACTTTCGTTGTGGATTGCGTTGGCGGCCGTTTGTCTGGTGGCTGCCGACCCGCAGGCGGATGCCGACAAAGCCAAGCGCGAGTCGCGCGAAAGGCGCAACCTCCAGCGCTGGCAGGGCACGTTCGAAGCGGTGTCGATTGTCGTCGACGGCAAAGTAACGCCGCCCGAACAACTGAAAAATCGCAAGCTGACCGTCAAAGGCAATAAGTACAAATTCGAGAACGGCGACTTCCAGGAAACCGGCTCCTACAAATGGGACGTGATGAAGGAACCGCGCGAAGTCGACATTGTCGTGGAGTCGGGCCCTGACAAGGGCAAGGTCTGGACGGCCATCTACAGTACGAGCGAGCAGGGCCTCATGATCTGCCTCGACAAGGACAACAAAAAGCGGCCGACGGCCACCGTCGCATTGCCCGGCAGCAACGTGATCAACGAAGTGTGGAAGAAGGTATCCAAGTAGGCGGCGCCGCGCACCGGCGGCACGACTGTGAATCTCAACCAAGGAGCTGACGACATGAAACTGCGAAACTGCGCGCTCGCTTGCGCGATCACCCTGGCGGCCCTGGCGGCACACGGCTCGGCGGCGGAGCCCGCGGGCCAATTCGCCCGCTCGACGATCGATTTGGGCGTGCTGGTGAGCGACCTGCCCAAGAGCGTGAAGTTTTATACCGAGGCCATCGGTTTTGGCGAAGCTCCCAGCTTCTCGGTCGCGGCGGACTATGCCGCCGACGCCGGGCTGACGGATCACAAGCCGCTGGAAATTCGCGTGCTGGTGCTGGGAAATGACGAGTCTGCCACGAAGCTGAAATTGATGTCGGTGCCGGGCGCCAGCAAGAAAAACGACAACGGCTTCATTCACTCCGAGTTGGGCTATCGCTATCTGACCATCTTCGTGGCCGATGCCGACGCCGCGCACGCCCGCTTGAAAAAAGCCGGCGTCAAGCCGCTCGCCAAAGGGCCGCTCCCCTTGCCGGCAGGTTTTCCGGCGGGCATGTCGCTAGCTGTGGTGCGCGATCCCGACGGCAACCTGATTGAGCTGATCGGACCCACCAAAGCCGGCAAATAGCCGCCGCGCACACGCGCAATCATGTTGCCGTCGCGCCGCACAGGCCGCGCCGACCGTCTCTGGCTGCGCCGCCGCTGGGCGGTCTGCGCTGGCAGTCGCGCCTGCCTTGGCCTATCATCGATTGCAGCCAGACCTGCCGGGCCCCGCACGACCGCCGCGGCTGCCTGGCGGCAATCCAAGGAGCCGGGGATGACGCACGCAATTCGATGGACGTTAGGGGCGCTGTGCCTGAGTTGGGCCGCCGCCCCGCCAACCTGGTCGCAGGACACGCCGCCGGCCGAGGGCCCGCCGCCCGCCAGCGCCGAGCCGGTTCCGGCGAAAGCGGAGCCGGCCGCCGAGCAGCCCGCCGCGGCGCCGCCCGCGCAGCCCTCCATCGAGGGGCTCACCGAGCGCATCCGGCAGGCCGTGGTCACCATCACCTCGGCCAGTCGCGACGGCTCGCGCGATAACATCGGCACGGGCTTCATCATCGCGGCCGATGGCCTCGTGGCTACGAACTATCACGTCATTGGCGAAGGCCGCGGCGTGCGCGTGCAACTGGCCGATGGTCGCCGCTTTGACGTCACCGCCATCCACGCCTTCGACCGCCAGCTCGACCTGGCCGTGCTCCGCATCGACGCGCACGACCTGCCGGCGCTCGAGCTGGGCGATACCGATCTCGTGAAGCAAGGCCAGAACGTGGTGGCGCTGGGCAATCCCGCGGGCCTGAAATATAGCGTGGTCGCCGGCGTGGTCTCGGCGGTGCGGACGATCGACGAGCGGCCCATGATCCAAGTGGCCATCCCCATCGAGCCGGGCAATAGCGGCGGGCCGCTGGTGGATCTCGAGGGGCGCGTGCTGGGCGTGTTGAGCATGAAGTCGCTGGTGACGCCGAACCTCGGCTTCGCCGTGTCGATCAACGTGCTCAAGCCGCTACTGGACAAGCCCAATCCCATTCCCATGTCGCGCTGGCTGACGATTGGCGCTCTCGATCCGCGCGAGTGGAAGCCCGTGTTCGGCGCCACCTGGCGGCAGCGCGCCGGACGCATCACAGTGGAAGGATCCGGCCAGGGGTTTGGCGGACGCTCGCTGTGCCTGTGGCAGATGGACACGCCTGGCGCACCGCTCGACGTGGCCGTGGCCGTGCAGCTCGACGACGAGAACGGCGCCGCCGGGCTGGCCTTCTGCTCCAACGGCGGTCACGAGCATTTTGGTTTCTATCCGAGCAACGGCCGACTGCGGCTCACGCGCTTCGAAGGTCCGGACGTCAGCCGCTGGACCATCCTCTTCGACCAGGCCGATCCGCACTATGTGCCCGGGCAGTGGAACACGCTCTGCGTGCGACTGCAAGATGGCAAGGTGCGCTGCTTCGTCAACGACGCGCAGGTGGTGGAGATGGCCGATAGCAAGCTTATCGGTGGTCGCGTGGGCCTGGTGAAGTTCCGCAATACGCGGGCGGAGTTCAAGAACTTCCGCCTGGCGCGCGAGCTGCCGCCCAGCGGCGTGCCGGCCGAGGAAGCCGCGCGCATCGAGTCGCTGGTGCAAGACCTGGGCGATACCGGGCCCTTGGACGCCCAGTTGGTGACCACGCTGTCCGCCGATCCGGCGCGGACCGCGCGCGTGCTGGGCGATCGGGCCGCGGCCCTCGACCGCCAGGCCCAGCGGCTGCGCGAGCTGTCGCGCGCCGCTCAAGATCATCGGGCGATTGCCGATCTGTCCGCGGCGCTCGCCGCCGAAGAAGACCAGATCGATCTGTTCCGCGCCGGCCTGCTCGTGGCCCGGTTGGACAATCAGGACATCGACGTGGACTCCTATTGCGGCGAGTTGGACCGCATGGCCGAGGAACTGAAGGCGGCGTTGCCGGCCGAACCCAGTGACGCCGTCAAGCTCGAAATGCTGCGCAAGTATTTGTTCGAAGAGAACGGTTTTCACGGCAGCCGCGGCGACTATTACAACCGCGCGAACAGCTATTTGAACGAGGTGCTCGACGATCGCGAGGGATTGCCCATTACGCTATCGGTCGTCTACATGGAGCTCGGGCGACGGATCGGGCTGCGGTTCGAGGGCGTGGGGTTACCCGGTCATTTCGTCGTGCGGCACGTGCCTGCGGCCGGCGAAACCACGTTGATCGACGTGTTTGACAACGCCCGCACCGTGTCGCGTGACGAGGCGGCCGAGCGCGTCAAGAACGCCACCGATCACGAGCTCACCGAGGACGATCTGCGCGCAGCCACCAAGCGCGGCATTGTCACGCGGATGCTGCAAAACCTGCTGGAAGTTTCCAGCGGCGATCCGCGCACGATGTTGCGTTATCTCGACGCGATCGTCACGATCGATTCCGATAGCGGGCCGCATCGCTGGCTGCGGGCCGTCGTCCGGTTTCGCCTGGAAGACAAGGACGGCGCCCGCGCGGACGTGGACTGGCTGGTGGAGCACAAGCCTGCGAACGTCGATCTGATCCGCGTGCTCGATCTGCAACGTGCGCTGCGTCTGGAAGCGAAAGAGCAGTGAGCTGGGCTCGGGACACTTCCGCGCCGCAGGACGACTGAATTCTGGCGAATTCAGGTACCGAGTAGCGACGCGTCGCGCCCCTCATTCCTCTGCCAACCGTTCCAGGCAGCTGCGCAGCGCCTCGGCCGTGGTTTCGATGTCGTCTTCGCCGTGCACGCACGACACGACGCCGCCGGGCCAGGGAAACACGTCGGCACCGCCCAAGATCAGTCCGCAGCGGAAGCGGTGCAACACGCCGGGCGGCGTGCCGCCCTTGAGTTCATCGGCGCCGACACGGAACGCATAGATATCGTCGAGCGTCACGTCACGGCCGCGCGGATTCGTAAAGAAATGGAAGCCGGAGTGCTCGCCGTACACGACCCAGTTGGAACCGACTTCGGCGATGACTTCGTTCAGCCGTGTACGCAAATGATCGGCGGCCCGATTGGCTCGTTCGATCACGCCTCCTTCGGCAATCAGCTTGAGCGTGGCGAGCCCGGCGGCCGCGGTGATGGGGTTGGCGTTGAACGTGCCCTGGTGGGGCACGCGATGCTTCAGGTTCCACTCGCGGTCGGGCCGCATGGTGAGGGTTGCCATCACGTCGGCGCGGCCGGCCACGGCGCCGCCGGGAAAGCCGCCGGCGATGATCTTGGCAAACGTGGCCAGATCGGGCGTGACGCCCAGCCACGCTTGCGCACCGCCGGGAGCCACGCGGAAGCCGGTAATCACCTCGTCGAAGATCAAGAGCACGTTCTTCCGCGCGGTCAGCTCGCGCACCTTGGCAGCGAAGCCGGCGGCCAACGGCGCCAGCCCGAACGTGGCGCCGGTGGGCTCCATGATCACGGCCGCCACGTCGTCGTGCTCGTCGAGCAGCTTCGCCAGCGCCGCCGCATCGTTGGCCGGGCAGACAAGCGCATTGCCGGTCACCTCCGGCAAGATGCCCGGCGGGGTCGAGCCGTCGAAGTGCGAAGTGGCGGCGAAGGCCACCTGGTCGTGCCAGCCGTGAAAGTGCCCGACGAAGCGGATGATCTTTGGCTTTTCGGTGTACGCCCGCGCCAGGCGAATGGCCAACAGCGTGCTCTCCGTGCCCGATCCGGTGAAGCGCACTTTGTCGGCGCAGGGCACCATTCGGACGACTTGCTCGGCCCACAGCACTTCGAGTTCGTGCGCGGCGCCGTAGTGCGTGCCCCTGGCAAGCTGTTCGCGCACGGCTTCGGTGACAAACGAATCGTTGTGACCCAACAGCAGCGCGCCGTGCCCGCCGATGTAGTCAACATATTGATTGCCGTCGACGTCCCACTTGTGCGCGCCCGCGGCCCGCGCGATGTACAGCGGATAGGGCTGCAAGTAGCGGGTGTCGTGCGTCACGCCGCCGGGCACCACTTGCACGGCCCTTTCATACAGCTTTTTGGAGGTGGGCGTTTTGGTCGTGTAGCGATCGAAAATACTGATGGTGTCGAGCATGCGCGGGGCCAATGCGGTGTGGGATGCGAGTGCGGGGCCGAGCGCCCCGGGCGATAAAAAACGACGCTAGGCCAGAATTCCCGAGACGACCTTGCCCGCTACGATGGTCAAGCGCTCTTCGCGGCCGTTGTGCAGCCAGGTGAGTCGCTCGTGGTCGAGTCCCAACAGGTGCAACAGCGTGGCGTGAATGTCGTTGACGTGCACTTTGTTCTCGATGGCATACAGGCCGATTTCATCGGTCGCGCCGTACGTCACGCCGCCGCGCACGCCGCCGCCGGCCATCCAGATGGTGAAACCGTAGGGATTGTGGTCGCGACCGTTGCCGCTTTCGCTCATCGGCGTGCGGCCGAACTCGCCGCCCCACACGACCAGCGTGGATTCCAAGAGACCGCGGCGCTTGAGATCCTTGAGCAGGCCGGCGATGGGTCGATCGCTCTCGCGGCAGTGCAACCCGTGGTTGCCTTCCACGTCGCTGTGCGCATCCCACTTGCTGCCGGAGCCCATGTAGACCTGCACACAGCGCACGCCGCGCTCGACCAGCCGCCGCGCGAGCAGGCAATTATGGCCGTTGCGGGCGGTTTCTTTCTCGTCGAGTCCGTAGAGTGCGCGGGTCTCGGCAGTTTCGTCCGACAGATCCGTCGCGCGCGGCGCCGCTGCCTGCATGCGAAAAGCCAGCTCGTAGCTGGCGATGCGGGCCTCCAGATCGCTGTCGTTCTCGCGGCCGCGTTGATGGCGGCGATTGAGGTCGTGAATCAAATCGAGCTTGCCGCGCTGCCGCACACCCTGCGACGGATCGGCCGGCGCGACGTGCAGGATGGGCACTTTGCCCTCGCGAAAGCGCGTGCCCTGGTAGGCCGCCGGCATGAAGCCGGTACCCCAATTGCGCGTGCCGCCGGGCGGGTTGTCGGCGTTGTCGGCCAGCACGATGTAGCCCGGCAGCTCATCGCACTCGCTGCCCAGGCCATACAAGCACCAAGCGCCCCAGGCCGGCCTGCCGCCCAGGATGCTGCCGGTGTTCATCTGGCACAAGCCGCCGACGTGGTTCAGCCCCTCGGCATGGCAACTGCGAATCACCGCCAGATCGTCCACGCAGGTGGCGATCTCGGGATACCAATCGCTGACCCAAATGCCCGACTGGCCGTGCTGCGCAAACTTGCGTTGGCTGGCCAACAGCGGCGTGTACGCCGTGCGGCCCATGGCGGTCTGCGGACGCTCGAAACTATCGGGCAGCGGCTGACCGGCGAGCTTTTCGAGCGCCGGCTTCGGATCGAACAGGTCAATGTGGCTGGGCCCGCCGTCCAGGAAGCACCAGATCACGCTGGTGGCCGTGGGCCGCGCGTGCGGCTGGCGCGGGAGGAACGATGCGTTGCGATCGCCCGCGTCGCTCGTCGCAGCGCGCACATTGCCGGCCGCCAGCGACGCGAGCGCCACCGCGCCAAAGCCGCCGCCGGCGCGCGTCAGAAAGTCGCGCCGCGACACGGCCAGTTCGCGATGCGGCGGGCTTAGCTTCGGCAAGGCGAGCGGTGTGGTCATGACGGCACTGGCACCCTGACATTTCGCACCGGCGGACAAGCCGCCCGTGGCACTCGGAAACGTTACGCTGCGCTGCGCTGCTCTCTAATCGACGTACAGAAGTTCGTTGGAATTCAAGATCGCATGGCAGAAGTCGATGACGGCAGCCGCGTGCGCCGGATCGATGCCGGCCGGTAGCACGGCGGGCGACGTGCCTCTTGCCTCGCCCGAGCGCGCAATCGCGGCCGACTGCTCCGCCAAGAACCGCTGGGCCGCGGACAGCTCGTCGTCATGGGCCTGGCGAGCAAACGCTTCGACAAAGGCCTGGCGCACCAGCGCCCCACTGTCGGCCGCATGCTGCACCAGCAATCGTCCGCCCCAGTGCTGCGCCTGCGCGAGCGCGAAATCACCATTCAACAGCGCCAGGGCTTGCGGCGCCGTGGTGGTGCGCGGCCGCTCGGGACAGCTATTGTGCATGTCGGGCATGTCGAACACGTCCAACAGCGGATAGCGCAAATTGCGCCGCGCGATCACATAAATCGACCGCCGGTTGCGATCCTCCACCTGCTTGTCGGCCTTCCAGGCCAGCCGCTTCTCAACGCCCGCGGGCAGCTCCGGCCGAGCGCTTTCGCCGAACATGCGGGCGTTCAATTGGCCCGCCAGCTGCAGCATCACGTCGCGAATGGCTTCGCCCTCCAGGCGGCGACGGCGCGCGTGCCACAGCAATTGATTCTCGCCGTCGCGCTCCAGGGCCCGGGCGACGCGCGGGTCGTCCAGATCGAGCTGCGACGACTGGCGATAGGCGGTCGACGTGACCATCAAACGATGCATGGCCTTCTGGCTCCAGCCGCGTTCGACGAACTCGACCGCCAGCCAATCCAACAGCGCCGGATGCGTCGGCGGCTGGCCCATGGCGCCAAAATCGTTGGGGGTGGCGACGATGCCGCGGCCGAAATGATGCTGCCACAGACGGTTCACGAACACGCGCGTGGTGAGCGGATGATCTGCGCGGCAGAGCCACTCGGCCAGCGCGGCGCGGCGACCGGTCGACGCACCGGCGCGCGGCGGCGAAATCGCCGGCTCGCTGGCGCCGAGGAATGTGGGAAAGCCGGGCGACACCTCTTCCAGCGGCTTGCGATAGTCGCCGCCGGCCAGGCGAAACGTCGGCGGCGCCGGACCGGTGGTATCGCCCACGGCCATGGCCACGGGCATCTCCGCCGGCCGCAGGTGATCGAAGTCCGCCAGCTCACGCTCGAGCGCCTCGTAGCGCTGGCGCGCGTCATCCTTGAGCGCGCCGGGCAGGTCTCGCAACTTGGGCTGAATGTACTTCATCATCTGGAAGGCCAGCTGCGCTTCCAGCGGACTGCGCTCGTCGGGCGACTTGCGCACGGCGTCGCGCAGCTCGGGCGCAAACTTCTGCAGGCTGTCGTCCAGCGCGGCGGTGCGCTTGGCGGACAGCATCTGATCCATTTCGGCGCGGATGCCGCGCGTCGCTTCGTTCCACACGGCCAGCTCGCGCGCATGGCGACGGCGCTGGTCGGCCGAGCCCAACAGCACGTCGTCGCGCGGCAAGAGCGGCGCAAAGAACGCCTGCAGCCGGTAGTAGTCAACCTGCGAGATCGGATCGAACTTATGATCATGGCACTGGGCGCAGCCGATGGTCAGTCCCAGGAACGCCAGGCCCGTGGCTTCGGTCAGATCGTCGCGAATCTGCTGCCGCCGCTGCACGACGTTGGCCGCGTTGTACTCGTCGGGATACAGACGATTGAGGCCGGTGGCGATCAGGGCGTCGGGATTATCGGGCTCCAACTCGTCGCCGGCTAGTTGCTGCTTGATGAAGCGGTCGTACGGCAGGTCCGCATTGACGGCGCGGATGACGTAGTCGCGATAGCGGTGCGCGGCCGGCCGCAGCGCGTCTTCCTTGAAGCCGTCGCTCTCGGCGTAGCGCACCACGTCGAGCCAGTGCTGGGCCCAGCGTTCGCCGTAGTGGGGCGAATCGAGCAGGCGATCGATCAGCTTGTCGTAGGCGTCGGCCGCGTTGTCGGCCAGGAACGCGCGCTGCTCGTCAACCGTTGGCGCCAGGCCGGTCAGGTCAAACGTCACGCGCCGCAAAAGCGTAAGCTTGTCGGCCGGCGGGTTGTAGGCCAGGCCGGCTTCTTCGAGGGAAGCCAGCAGGAAAGCATCGATGGGATTGGCGACCGCCGCGGTGTTCGAGACGGCCGGCACCGACGGACGCACAGGCGGGCAAAACGGCCAGTTGCCGGATTTGAACGGTGCCCGCTCAGCGGCGGCCGACGACAGGCCGGCGCCCACCAAGACCGCCGACACGAGCACGGCAAGCGGCAAGCGCGGCGATCGGCGGGGACGGCGAGCAGGCATTGCGACGGGACCCCCGGGATACCTGCCGCCGGTTGCGCCGGCGAGTCCCACGGACCGCCACAGCCAAGGGCGACAGCACCGAACGCCATGATACCCGCGGCGGCGGCACGCGACAATCACGACGCGGCAACGCCTGAGGCCGTCGCATCGCCAGGTGGCATTGGCATCTTGCCGGCATCTTGCCAGTGGAACGCACCCTTGTGAAGTCGCACTGGCGAAACGCCAGTAGAACCAAAAAATCGCACTGGCGGACGAGCCGCCAGGGGCACGCGAAAATCGCGCGCCGCGCGGCCAGTGCGTCACCTGTCCAGCGGATCGGCCGCCAGCGGCACGTCGGCCAAGGTCTGCACGTCGACCATCTGCCGATACGGGCCTTCGACACCGAGCAGCTCCTGGTGCGAGCCAATCTGCACGATCCGTCCGCCGTCGAGCACCACGATGCGGTCGGCATGGGTGATCGTGCTCAAGCGATGGGCGATGACGAAACACGTCCGCCCGCGCATCAGCGTCACCAGGCTCTGCTGGATCAGTCGCTCGCTTTCGCTGTCGAGATTGCTGGTCGCTTCGTCGAGGATGAGGATGCGCGGGTCGGCCAGCAAGGCGCGGGCAATGGCGATGCGCTGTCGCTGCCCGCCACTTAAGCGCACGCCGCGCTCGCCGATGACGGTCTGATAGCCCTGGTCGAGGCCGGCGATGAACTCGTGGGCATTGGCGGCGCGGGCCGCACGCTCGATATCACCGAGGGCGGCATCGCGCACGGCGTAGCCAATATTCTCGGCCACGGTGCCATCGAACAAGAACACGTCCTGCTCGACGATGCCCAGCAGGCGGCGGTAGCTTTCCACGTCGATCTCGCGCAGGTCAATGCCGTCGAGCTCCACGCTGCCGGCGGTCGGATCGTAAAAGCGGGCCACAAGGTTGGTGAGCGTGGTCTTGCCGGCGCCGCTGCGGCCAACCAGGGCGATGGTTTCGCCGGCGGCCACGTCGAGTTCGATGTCGCGCAGCACCAACTCGCTGGCCGTGGGATAGCGGAAGCTCACGCCGCGGAGCGACACCTGGCCCTGCACGTCGGCCTTTTCCATCGTGAGGGCGCCGGCCGATTTTTCCATCTCGGTCGGCTCGTCGAGCAGGTCGAGCAGGCGATCGAGGCCGGCGAGGCTGCTCTGAAAGGCGGCCGCGCTATTGGCCAGCGTGGCCAGCGGACCCAGCAGCATGGCCAGGTAGAACAAGAACATCGTCAGCTCGCCCAGCGTCAGCTTGCCGGCCAGCACGCGCGAGCCGCCATACAGCAGTAGCGCCGCGGACGCCAACGGGATGAGCACTTCCCAAATAATTTCGATCAGCCGGGCCCACCACCAGACGTGCAATTGCTGGCGGGCCATGAAGTGATTGTTGCGCGTGAAGCGGCCGGTCTCGCTGCGCTGCCGGCCGAAGGCCCGCACCACGCGCATGCCGGCGAACGACTCGGTGGCCGTGCTGTCGATATCCTGTCGCTGCAAACGAATATCGCGATACATGGGGCGGATGCGGGCGATCCAGGTGCGATGCGTGAGCGCCACGATCGGCAGCAGTGCCAACGAGCCCAACAGCAGCCGCCAGTCGATCGTGGCCAGAATGAGCAGGCTGCCGGTCAACTGGATCACGGCCCGCCAGGGATTGTAGAGCAGGCTGAACACCAGGTCGGCCACGGCGCCGGCGTCTTCGCGGAGGATGCTGGCCACGCCGCCGCTTTTGATCTGGTGCACGCGATGCAGCGGCAAGCGCACGGCGTGCTCGAAGGCCCGCTTGCGCATGGCCACTTGCATCTTGTTGACCGTGCGGGTGGCAAACCAGCGGCCCCACAAGCGGAGCACCGTCTCCACCAGCGAGATCACCACCACGGCCAACGCCAGGAACCAGAGGAGCTGCCAGCGGGTGAGATCCGCGGGCACAAGCGTCGACCACGGCGGCACGAGCGGCTGGCCGTCGAGCACGTTGTCGATGGTGATTTTGGTGGCCGCCGGCGGCACCAGCGACAGCACCGTGGCCACGGTGAGCGTTGCCAGCGAAATCAAGACCGGCAAACGATAGCCGGCCAACAGCTTCCAGAACTCTTTGATCAGCCGCCAGAACGAGCGGGGATGATCGCGGGGCGGCCGATGATCGCTGCCCTGCTGGGGCGCGGCTTTGCCATTTTTGCGCGTGGCGGCCAGTTCGCGACGGTAGCGCGCAAATCGGAGCCGGCTTCGCTCGTGAGCCATGAGGGGTTTCGTTCCGAGGGTGGGAAAATGGCGAGCAGCCTTATTTTATGCCGCCGGGCCAAGGTTGACCACGGGGCGGGAGGCAGTCGCGACAGATTCCGCAAGAAGGCCGCAGCGAGCGGGCCGCGCCCCCGCAATGCTTTACTGCACCGGGCGCTACGCACGCGGAACGTGCAATGGCGCCGGCTTGCGGTCAGCGGCGCCCGACGCGCCGCCGTTGGCGCCTTGTTCACCAAAGCCGATGGCTCGCCGGTTCAGCCATGCCGACGACGCCAGCAACTCTTCCAAAGCATTCTCCACGTCCTCGAATTCGATGGTCCGAGTCGTCGAGTGGGCCAGATGACACTGTAGCGCGCGGCGCATCAACTCCTTGATGAATGCGGCGCTCGCGCCCTCGGTACGCTCGACGATTCCGGAGACCACCGCTTCGGGAATCTCCACGGCTCGCGAATAAAGGCGGACCAACTTACGCCGGCCTGTTTCATCAGGGGCGGGGAACTCGATTGCCTGGTCCACGCGGCCGGGCCGCGAGGCCAACGCCGCTTCGAGCGCCTCCGGACGATTGGTCGTGAGCACGAACAGAATCTCCGCGTCGCCCTTCAGCCCGTCCATCTCGTTGAGCAGCTTGTTCAGCAGGCTTTCCTGGCAGGCGCTGCCAAGATCGTGGCGATCGCGAGCAATCAGGTCGACGTCTTCGATGATCACGATCGAAGGCTGCAGGAGTCGAGCGAGCGACATGTACTCGCCCAGATCGCCCATCTGCTCAGAGGAGATGAGGATGGTCGTGTGCCCGGCCAGCTCGTTGATCAGGTAGTGAATCGTGTGCGTCTTGCCGTTGCCCGGCGGACCGAAAAACAACAAGCCCTTGCGACCGGACTGCCCAAGCTCAACGAGCATATTGCGCTGAGCGACAAATTGGACAACATTGCGCTCGAGAAGCTTGAGCGTCGACTCGGGCAGCACGACGTCTTCGCGCTGCACCGGTGGCAACTTGTGCACCTTGATCCCGGTGGCCTGCCCCGTGTACTCCTCCGTGCTCTCCATCGAGAGCACCCGGCCGCGGTAGCTGCGCGCTTGCTTGACGGCCGTTTCCAGCGCCTCGAAGAGTTGCTTGCTGAAGGCTGTCCCCTGGTCGTTATGAGGGGCGGCCACGTCGATGCGCACCTTCGGTGGCGCCTGGAAGTTGAATACCTTTGACAACAGTACGGCATACTTATTGGAACCGACGGTGAGCAGCCACAGCGCGTTGCCCAGGCAGCGGACCGGGGCGGCTTCGCCGATGCCGATCTCGTCGTATTGCAACGGCACAGCGCCGGACGTCGTGTCGTAAGTCAACAGCGCCGACAGGCTCATGCCGAACATCGACGAGTCGTTCATCGCTACGCCGAGCACTTCGTTGACCCGCGCGTTTTCGGCCAAAAACCTGTCGAGCGTCTGTTGCAAGTCAACCCGCACGCGGGCTGGAAAGTCGCGCTCCGTCACGGTCAGCGACGAGACGCTGATCGGGCCGAAATGCCGCCGCAGATAGCGGGCGAATTTCGGCGTGCTGTGCCGGTGCGCAAGGGCAGCGCCTGCGCCAATTCCAACCAGCGCTGCAAGCACGACGGCAACGAGTATCAAATGCAACGGCATGGAAATCTTCCCGAAAACCAGCTCGCACCGCCTCGGCCCGCGAGCCACTACGCACTTCCTTCAATCTATCGGAGCCTCGCTAAGCCGGCAAACTTCGCGCCATGAGCTGCGCCGCGTTACGCCTCCCCAGCTGAATAACTGGCTGGCCGCGCAGACGACCTACCTGATATGATGTCCGCCGCGGCACGGGGTTCGCGATTCGATCGCCCAGTGGGTGTTCCATGGCAGCGAGCGGCGACTGGTATTACGCCAAAGACGGACAGACGTTTGGGCCGATGACGCTTGACGAGCTAGTGCGGAAGCTGCCCAGCTTAGACGGGGATCGCACCTTGGTCTACGGCCCGCGGACGACCGATTGGATCGAGGCCCGGCATCTGGCGGCGCTGGCCGAGGCCACGCGGGAGCCCAGCGCTCCGCCGGCCGCGCCCCGCACCCGCAGCTCCGACGAGATCGACTACGAAATCTTCGGCTCGGAAATGCAGTATGTCGAAGTGACGCTCGATCCGGGCGAAATGGTGATCGCCGAGGCCGGGGCCATGATGTACATGAGCCGCGGCATCCAGATGGAGACCGTGTTCGGCGATCCATCGGCGTCGTCCGGCGGGTTCTGGAGCAAGGTGGCCGCCGCGGGCAAGCGGGTAATGACCGGCGAGTCGCTGTTCATGACCACCTTCACGAACGCGGCCTCCAACGGTCGCGAGCACGTGGCTTTTGCCGCGCCGTTTCCCGGCAAGATCCTGCCCATGCACCTCGATCAATTGGGCAACGAACTGGTCTGCCAGAAAGACTCGTTCATCTGCGCCGCGCGGGGCACGCACATCGGCATCGCGTTTCAGAAGCGCTTTGGCGTCGGCCTGTTCGGCGGCGAAGGATTCATCATGCAGCGATTGACCGGCGACGGCGTCGCGCTCATGCACGCGGGCGGCACGATGATGCGGCGGACGCTGGCGGCTGGTGAGACGCTACGGCTCGACACGGGCTGCCTGGTGGCGCTGCAGCCGAGCGTGGACTACAACATTCAGCTGGTGGGCGGCGTGAAGAACACGCTGTTCGGCGGGGAGGGCCTGTTTCTGATCACGCTTACCGGCCCAGGCGAGATTTGGTGCCAGTCGTTGCCCTTCTCGCGGCTGGCCGGACGGATCATCGCGGCGGCGCCGCGCTTGGGCCGGGGCGGCAAGGAAGAAGGTTCCATCCTGGGCGGCTTGGGTCGTATGCTCGACGGCGATCAGTAGGCGTTACCTGGGGCGTTGCCGGCGTTGCCCGGGCAAATACCGGTTCCACCTTCGGCGGCCGAGAAAACTATGAGCGTCTAACAAATGGCCTTTGGAGAGGGGGACAGTCCCATTTTGCTCCCCGACCATTTTACGGACGGTGCCCGCCGCAAAATCGGGACAGTCCCCGGCCATTTTTGTGAGACGCTCTAAATTGCACCGAGCAGACTGAGAGTAGAAGTCACACTGGCGAGACGCCAGTGGCACCAGAGGCATGGGCGGACGAGCCGCCCGTGGCACCCGGAACCGTAGCCAACCAAGAGTTTCATGCACGCACAAAGTACCGCCTCGTCTGCACCGTCCGGCCGCAGCGCTCTCGCGCCGCAGGACCGTTTCCCGCCCGGCATTCCCTACATCGTCGGCAATGAGGGTGCGGAGCGATTCAGTTTTTATGGCATGCGGGCGATCCTCAAGGTCTACCTCATTGCGCTGTTCGTGCGGTTTGTCGACGAGTCGACGGTGTCGCCGGACGTGCTGGCCGAGGCGCAGGCTCGCAGCACGGAAGTGGTGCACCTGTTCATCGCGGGCGTGTACGCGTTTCCGCTTCTGGGCGCCATCATTGCCGACCGGCTGCTCGGCAAGTACCAGACGATCTTGTGGGTCTCGCTGATCTATTGCGCGGGGCACGCGGTGCTGGCCGTGGCCGGGCGCGTGGGGGCGATGCAGCAATACGCGGCCGCGGAAATGTCCATGTACCTGGGGCTGGGGTTGATCGCGTTGGGCTCGGGCGGCATCAAGCCCTGCGTGTCGGCCAACGTGGGCGATCAGTTCACGGCGGCCAACTCGCACCTGGTGACGAAGGTCTTTCAGATCTTCTATTTCATCATCAACTACGGCTCGTTCTTTTCCACGGTGCTGACACCGCTGTTGTTGCGCCGCTTTGGACCCGAAGTGGCATTCGGCGTGCCGGGGGTGCTGATGGGCATCGCCACGATCGTGTTCTGGCTGGGGCGCGACAAATTCGTGCACGTGCCGCCGAAGCCCGGCGGCAAGCTGGGCCTGTTCGATGCGCTGGTCACCACCCTGCTCTTCACGCCGCTGTTTTCGTTGATCGTGGGCTACTTCGTGCTGTGGGAGCATTTTCTTTCCACGGCGCAGGAGGCGGCGGCCCAAGCCAAGACAGAATTCCCGGGCGTTACCTGGGCACTGGTGGGCGAGTATTTTGCCCACTACTGGTGGTTGCCGGTGACCACGGTGGCCGCGTTGGTGCTGGGCTTCTTTCTGTTTCGGGTGCGGCAGCGCGTAGAAGCCAGCAGCAGCTTCCTGCCCGTGCTGCTTTATAACTTCACGCACCAGCATGAGCGCCGGCCAGGCATGAGCTACTTTGACGTTGGCCGGGCGAAGTTTGGCGACGAGGCCGGCGACGGCCCGCCCGCGGTGCTGAAGGTGATGGTCGTGTTCTCGATGGTGAGCGTGTTCTGGGCGCTGTTCGACCAGCACGCTTCCACCTGGGTCGACCAGGCCAAGCAAATGGCGCTGGCCGTGATCGTGCCTGCGTATCTGGGCTATTGGGCCGTGGCCAGCACGATTGGGCTGTCGCTGTTTGCCGGCGTATGGCTGTTCCGCTGGATTGGCAACACGCCACTACCACGCGCACTGACGGTGCAAGTGGTCGGACTGGTGCTCGCCTTGGGAGTGGCGGCCGCCGTGTGCGATCTTGCGGCGCCGCCGCGGGGCGACGTGATCACGCAAGCGGACGGCACGACGGTGCACAGCCGCTTGCTGACCATCAACATGGACGCCGCGCAGCTCTCGGCATTCAACCCGCTGTTCGTGATGATTGTCATTCCAACGCTGAACGTGCTCGTCTACGCGCCCTTGCGCAAGTGGGGCATCGAGATCAAGCCGCTGCAGAAGATGACGGTCGGCATGTTCCTGGCCGCTTGTGCATTCGCGGCCGCGGCGGTTCTGCAAGAAGCGATCCAGACGGCGGGCGACGGACAGGTTCACGCACTGTGGCAGACCATACAGTATTTCATCATGACCGTGGCCGAGGTGCTGATCTCCGTCACCGGATTGGAATTCGCCTATACGCAAGCGCCGCGGGCCATGAAATCGACGATCATGAGCTTCTGGCTCTTGTGCGTCACGATCGGCAACTTGCTGGTGGCGTTCCTGGCGCCGCTGCAAAAGACAATCTCGCTCTCGCAATTCTTTTGGCTGTTCTTTGTGCTGATGGGGCTGGCTGCCACGATCTTTTTGATCCTGGCGTTGTTCTACAAAGGCAAGACCTACCTGCAGCCTGAGCAGCCACACTAGATGACGACCGCCCAACGTGCCGGCGCGGCGCTCACTGGCCTGCAAGTGCAGTAGTCGCAGGATCCGTTGCCGGCTGTCTCCGAGTGGCCGTACCCGCCCCCCCAAGCCGGCATGCGATTTGCTGCCCTTTGCGGCTGATCGGCGTCGATTGGCTCGAGGGTGAGCAAGCATGTCCGTTTCCGAACGCGTGGTTGACGAGCAGGTTCCGTCGCGACGCCGCGGTCTGGGTGCAGAAGTATGCAGGAGCGGCGTGCACTTTCGCGTCTGGGCGCCAGGCCACCGCTGCGTGGAGTTGCTATTGGGCGGCGACCTCGAGTCCGCTGCTTGCCTGGCCGCCGAAGGCGACGGCTACTTTTCCGGCCTGGTGGCCCGCGCGGCTGCCGGATCGCTGTATGCGTTTCGCCTGGATGGTTTGGGACCAGCGCTAGCAGATCCGGCTTCGCGTTTTCAACCGGAAGGCCCGCGTGGACCATCGCAAGTCGTCGATCCGGGTGCATTCGACTGGCAGGATCGCGACTGGGCGGGCGTCGGCCGCGAAGGGCACGTGATCTACGAGCTGCACGTGGGCACGTTCACGCGTGAAGCGACGTGGCGGGCGGCTCAAGAGCAGTTGCCCGGCCTGGCCGACCTGGGTGTCACGCTCGTGCAAGTGATGCCCGTTTGCGAATTTCCCGGCCGGTTCGGCTGGAGCTACGATCCGGCAAACCTGTTCGCGCCGTCGCATCGATACGGAGGGCCCGATGACGTGCGCCGATTTGTCGATGCGGCGCATGCCTGCGGCCTGGGCGTGCTGCTCGACGTGATCTACAACCATATTGGCAGCGTGGGCGAAGAACTATTGCGGGCGTTCACGGACAAGTATTTTTCGACGCGGCACAAAAGTGAATGGGGCACGGCGTTCAATCTCGACGAGCCTGCGGCGCGCGAGGTGCGGGCGTTTCTGCTCGAAAACGTGCGGTACTGGATCGATGAATTCCACCTGGATGGCTTTCGCATCGACGCCACACAGTCGATCTTCGACGATTCACGGCCGCACTTCTTACTGGAGGTTGCGCGGGCGGCGCGGGCCGCCGCAGCCGGCCGTGGCATCTTGCTGATCGGCGAGAATGAGCCGCAGCGGGCCGAATTGTTGCGATCGGAAGCGGCGGGCGGCTGCGAACTGGACGCGCTGGTGAACGACGATTTTCATCATGCAGCCTTGGTTTGTCTCACCGGC
Source organism: Pirellulales bacterium (assembly GCA_050250435.1). Taxonomy (GTDB): domain Bacteria; phylum Planctomycetota; class Planctomycetia; order Pirellulales; family PALSA-1355; genus JBFWOR01. Next base: position 300,767 of record JBFWOR010000005.1, read on the forward strand.
CGGCGCGAGGCCTACTACACCGACTACGGCGGAACGGCTGAAGAGCTGCTCGCGACGACGCGGTGGGGGTTTTTGTTTCAAGGACAGCGTTATCACTGGCAGGACAATCCGCGCGGCACGCCGGCCCTGGACATCGCTGCGCCGCGTTTTATTCATTGCCTGGAGAACCACGATCAACTGGCGAATTCGGCCGACGGGGCCCGCGTGCATCAGCGCACCAGCCCGGGGCAGTATCGGGCGATGACGGCGTTGTTGCTCCTGGCCCCGCAGACGCCCATGCTGTTCCAAGGACAGGAATACGGCGCGACGACGCCGTTTTTGTATTTCAACGACTGCGCGGCCGACGCGCAGGAAGTGGTTCGCCACGGCCGGTTTAAATTCTTGAAACAATTCCCCTCGCTGGCCCTGGAGGAGGTGCAAGCACGCCTGCCCGATCCATGCGCCGAGCAGACGTACGTACGTTCGCAGCTCGATCCCGGCGAGCGGGCCAAACGTGGCCCGATTTACCAGCTGCACCAGGACCTGTTGCGGTTGCGCCGTGCGGACCGCGTGCTGCGAGTTCACGACGCCGCGATCATGCACGGGAGCACGCTGGGGCCGCGGGCGCTCTTGCTGCGATTTCTGCCGCCGGGTGACGATACTCGGTTGTTGGTCCTGAACTTCGGCGGCGCGGCGCGGTTCAATTCGATCTCGACGCCGCTAGCTGCGCCGCCGCTCGCAGAACGCTGGGAAGTGTTGTGGTCGAGCGATGATCCGCGCTATGGCGGCCCGGCCACGCCCGCGGTGGTGACTGCCTCAGGCTGGTGCATCCCGGCCGAATCGGCCATTATCTTGCAGCCAGTGGATACGGTGACCAAAGCATGAGCGAGTCCCGTCGAGTGCGCGTCTACTGGTCACGCAGCGCCGTCGCCGCGGCAGCTCCGTTTCTCGGCGAAGAGTGGATTGTTACCAACGGCCAGGGCGGTTACGCATCGGGCACGATCTTTCGTGAGACGACTAGGCGCTACCACGGGCTGTTGGTGGCCGCGCTGCCCACGCCGTTCGGCCGCATGATGATGCTCAATCATCTGGAAGAGCACGTTCGATTCGGTGCAGGCGGCTACGTGTCGCTGTTAGACCCGGGCCTGGCGCACCTGGAGTCGTTCGCCCTGGAGTTGGGTTTGCCGATCTGGCGTTACCGGTTCGATCACCACGTGCTCGAAAAGCGCATCTTCATGGCGCACGGAGCGAACACGACGCATCTGGTGTACCGGTTGCTCGCGGGCGCGTCGCCCGCGCGGCTGCGACTGCGGCCGGGGCTGCACTTTCGCGGTCACGAAGCGGCCGTGGGCGTGCCCGACTCGAGCGCCTATCAAATGCACACGACCGGCCAGCGCGTGGAGATTCGGCACGGCGACGTGCCGCCGCTCAAGCTCCAGATGCGTAGTGGCGACAGCTCGCTCGTGGTGGACGCCAGCCATCTGGAAGTCGAGTATGCGCTGGAGCACGAGCGCGGCTATCCGCATCGCGACATGCTTTGGTCGCCGGGCTACTTTCGCGCGGAGCTGACGCCGGGCGGCGGCGTCGACCTAACGGCCTCCACGGAATCGTGGGACGCCATCGGCGCCATGCAGCCGGAGGAAGCGTTGGGCGCGGAACTGGAGCGTCGCGAGCGGCTCATTGCTCAGGCAACCGAGCTGGCGCACGGCGATATCTGCGGCGACCTGGTGTTGGCTGCCGATCAATTCATCATCACGCCCACCACGCGCCTGGCAGACGAAGTGCGTGCCCGGGCCGCCGGCGACGAGGCCCGCAGCGTCATCGCCGGCTATCACTGGTTTACCGACTGGGGACGCGACACGATGATCAGCCTGGAAGGGCTGACGCTCGTGACCGGTCGCAGCGCGGAAGCGGGTTTCATCCTGCGCACGTTTGGGCAGCATGTGCGCGACGGCCTGATACCGAACATGTTCCCCGAGGGTGTAAACACGGGGCTGTACCACACGGCCGACGCCACGCTGTGGTACTTTCACGCGCTCGATCGCTATTTGCGCACCACCCAGGATGAAAGTACGCTGAAACTGCTGCTGCCCACGCTGCAGGAAATCGTCGCGCGGCACCTGGCTGGCACGCATTTTGGCATCCACGTCGATCCAGCGGACGGGCTGTTGAGCCAGGGTGAAGCAGGCTATCAGCTCACGTGGATGGACGCCAAGGTCGACGGCTGGGTGGTGACGCCGCGGCGCGGCAAAGCCGTGGAAATCAATGCCTTGTGGTACAACGCGCTGCGCTTGCTTGCCGGCTGGTTGATGCAAGAGGGCCAGCCCGACGCCGCGCGTGACATCGATCGGCATGCGGAAGCGGCCCGGGTGTCGTTCAATGAGCGATTCTGGTGTGCCGAGCGGGGCTGGCTGTACGACGTGATCGACTGCATCGACGACAACGGCGACCGTACGCGGCTCGATGCGTCGTTGCGCCCCAACCAGTTGCTGGCCATTTCCCTGCCACACCCCGTGCTGGCCGAACCCTATTGGCCGCATGTGCTCTCGGCCGTGCGCGAGCATTTGCTGACGCCGTTTGGACTGCGGACGCTGGCCCCCTTCGAGCCCGACTACAAACCGCGGTACTTTGGCGACTTGCGTGCCCGCGACGCGGCCTATCACCAGGGCACGGTTTGGGCGTGGCTGCTGGGTCCCTATGTGGATGCTGCGCGCAAGCTGGGCAACGCGCAGCGGGTCTCGCTCACGACTTTGAGCACCGCTTTCGCGCGCCATCTGGCGGAGGCGGGCGTGGGCACGATCAGCGAGATCTTCGACGCAGAGCCGCCCTACACGGCCCGCGGCTGTATCTCGCAGGCGTGGAGCGTGGCCGAGGTGCTGCGGAGCTGTGTGAATCTCGCTCAGGACGAGGCGGATCGAGAGCGGCGCTAACGGCTGGCGCCGCTTTTGGCGCGCCGCTTTCGGGTGCGAGCCCCTTTCTTTGCCGATTCGCTGCGGGCCTTCTTGCTGCGTGCGGCCGAGGCGGCGCCGCCCTTTTTTCCCCCCTTCTTCGCCGGGCCAGTATCCATTTTCTTGCCGCGGCCGGACCCGCCCGGCTTCTTGCCGCCGCCAGTCATCTTGTTCACGGTGGCCCAGGCGCGACGTTCGGCTTCGTCTTCGCTCACTCCACGGCGCTCGTAGCCTTTCTCGATCTTCTCGGCCTGACGCTGCTGTTTGTCCGTGTATTTCGATTTGTCTCCGCGTGGCATGATGGGCCCTCCAATGTTCGTGTAATGATACTGGTTTGCAACCGCCTGACTGCCAACATGCGGTCGACGAGGCGGCTTGGTCCATCCGGAAAGGCATTGCACGCTGCGTGCCAAGCGCGCCGAAAAGGCTCCGTGTGGTGGCGGGCGCGGCCGGGGGGCCGAACTGTGCCTGGATGATTGCCGACCATGGCCGATATCGACCCAGCGCAAGTGCCGGCGGGTGTCCCACAGCCATGCTGATGCCGGCGGGACCAGCGCTGGCCGGCTGTGGTCCCGTAAAGCTGGGCGCGAAAGCCACGTATCGTTCGCGGCCCCCTGAGCCAAGGCGATTCAATTTGGTTCCCGACTTGCCAGAATCTTACGTGAGGCGCCGCAGCGAGCGCGTTCGATCGCGCGGTTGTGTCCGAGAAATGGGGTTGCGCGGCGAATTGATCGCATCTTAATCGCATCGTCAAATTCAGCGGCAGCGTCGGCATACCAATTGCATTAGCCCGGTTGCAGTCCGCTCGTATTCGCAATCGTCCGCGGATCGGACAGGAGCATGCGACAAACGCCCGAACACCCGATGGAGGTAAGTATGAAACTTTCGACCCTAGAAGATTTGTTGGTTCACGAGCTGCGCGACCTGTACAGCGCCGAGAACCAGATTACCAAGGCTTTGCCCAAGATGGTCAAAACGGCCCAATCTGCGAATCTGAAGAACGCCTTCCAGGAACATCTGGAAGTGACTCAGAAGCAAATCGAGCGGCTCGACGAGATCTTCGAGAAGCTGGACAAGAGCAGTCGCGGACCCAAGTGCGCCGCGATGGAAGGGCTGCTCAAGGAAGGCAAAGACTTGATGAGCGAGGATGCCGAACCGGCCGTGATGGACGCCGCGCTGATTGCGGCCGCCCAACGGGTGGAGCACTATGAGATCGCCGGCTATGGCTGTGCCCGCACGTTTGCCCGCCTGCTCGGCCACGACAAGATCGCCTTGACGTTGCAGGAGATTTTGGACGAAGAAGCCGAAGCGGACACGACGTTGACGGAGCTGGCCGAAAGCGAGATCAACCCCAGCGCGACGGTGGGGGCCGCAAAAGGGAACGGCGCGGCCGCGGAATGATCGACCGAAAATAGCGAGCACTCCCATCCACCGGCGTTTCTTGCGCCGGTTGTCGGAGCGCTTCGCTTGGGCTCGTTGGGGGCTTCCTCACCCGACCCTCAACGGGCCTTTTTTGTTTTCTCAGTGGCGCGTTTTGCGCGCAGCCCGATGGCGGTGGCCTGAGGCTGCGCGCAGGCACCTCGTGGCGGCGCTCTGCTCAGTGGATTACGATGGCTGCTGTGGCGACGATCTCCCGCGACGTGCAGAGCCCCGTTACTTCAGCTGGTCTCCTCCACTTATGAAGTGTGCCCATCCGTTGTGGCGAATCGCTGCCGTGTGGTTGGCGCTTTCGAGCTTGCGCGCGACCATGTCGGCGGCCGCCGAACCCGCTGCCGCGCCACCCAACATTGTGCTGATCGTGTCCGACGATCATGCCTGGAGCGACTACTCGTTCCTGGGCCACCCGCACGTGCGCACGCCAAACATTGATCGGCTGGCGCGCGAGAGCCTGTGCTTCCCGCGCGGCTACGTGCCTGCCAGCCTGTGTTGCCCCAGCCTGGCGTCGATCATTACCGGCCTGTACCCGCACCAGCACAAAGTCACCAGCAACGACCCGCCCGTGCCGCCGGGCACCCCGCGCGGCCAGTTTGCAAAGTCGGCCGCATTTCGCGCCGGCCGCGACGTGATGAACGCCCACCTGGAGGCCGTTCCCACCCTGCCGCGGCTGCTGGCTGCGCAGGGCTACCGCAGTTTGCAAACCGGCAAGTGGTGGCAGGGACACTATCGTCACGGCGGTTTCACCCACGGCATGACGAAGGGCGAGCGGCACGGCGACAGCGGGCTGGACATCGGTCGCGAGACGATGCAGCCCATTTACGACTTCATCGCCACCGCGCGAGCCGACAGCAAACCCTTCTTCGTGTGGTACGCCCCGATGTTGCCGCACACGCCGCACACGCCGCCTGAGCGGCTCTTCGAGAAGTACCAATCGCTCGCGCCCTCGCCGCACGTGGCCCGCTATTGGGCCATGATCGAGTGGTTCGACGAGACCGTGGGGCAGTTGCTGGGGCACCTGGACGAGCAGGGGCTCGCGCGCGACACGATCGTCGTCTACCTGGCCGACAACGGCTGGATTCAGGATCCCGATGCGGCCCGCTATGCGGCGAAATCGAAGCAATCGCCCTACGATGGCGGCGTGCGCACGCCGATCATCGTACGTTGGCCGGCGCGCGTGGCGCCGCGGCAAGTTGCTACGCCGGTTATTTCGATCGACATCGCGCCCACGCTGCTGGCGGCACTCGGCCAGCAGCCGACGGACCTGATGCAAGGCGTGAACCTGCTGGACGACGCGGCAGTGAATGGCCGCGAGGCGATTTTTGGCGAATGCTTTACGCACAACGCCGTCGATTTGAATGACCCGGCGGCCAATTTACGCTGGCGTTGGGTGGTCAGCGGCAACTACAAGCTGATCGTGCCCGAGCCGCGCAACGAGCCTGACGCCACGGTCGAGCTGTACAACATCGGGGCCGATCCGCGCGAAGAGCATGACCTGGCGGCGGATGACGGCGCGCGTGTGCGTGCGCTGGCGGAGCGGCTCGATGCGTGGTGGCGGCCCTGAGCCGCAGGGACCCTCTTGTGCCTGCGGGCCACACCCGCCCGGTGGCGAGTTTCGCGCGTCTGGAATTCGCACTGCTTGACAAGCAAGCAGTGGCACCCAAAGGGACCGGTTTCCACTTCTCGGCCCACTTCGGTCGCCACTGGCGAGACGCCAGTGGCACCATGGTTGACGCCGTGCTACTTCATTTCTTCCAGCCGGATATTGCGCCAGCGAACCTGCCGCGGATCCGTCGCGTCGCCCACGCCGTGCACCTGCAGGGCAATGAAACCGCGCGGCGTCATGCTGTCCTTCAGATCGGCCGCCGGCACGCCGTTGATCCAGGTCTTGATCGAGTCGCCGCGGCACTCGATGCGAAATGCGTTCCACTCGCCCTGCTTGAACGCCTTGCGGGCGGAGTCGTTGTCGGCCAGGTCGTCGAGCCAGCCGCGACGTCCCTCGTCGTAAATGCCGCCGCTCCAGGCGCGCTCCTTGGGATCGATCTCCACCTGATAGCCGTGCACGCGGCCGGCAGGAATCGTGCGCTCTTTGCCGTCGCGCTCGACGGTCTTGGGCTCAGCGAAACACTCGCTGCGCACCTGGACGCCGGAATTCAGATTCGGGTCGACTTTGAACTCCAGCTCCAGCACAAAGTCGCCATAGTCCTTGTCCGTGCACAAGAATGAGTTTGACGTATTGGGAACGCTGGTGCCGACGATCGTGCCGTCTTCAACCGTGTACCTGGCTTTGCCGCCGCGCTGCGTCCAGCCGGTCAGCGAGGCGCCGTCAAACAGCGGCTTCATCGTTCCGGCGGCGCCGCTCGTGCTGCTGCTTTGGCTCTTTTCCGGCGGCGCGGCCGGTGGCTCGGCGGGCTTGCCCGGCCCGACCAGCTCGATGCGCACGCCCTCGGGACCGTCGATGAAACCGATGCGGCCGCCACCGAACGAGATCGGCCCGGAGACGAACTTGATCCCCTTGGCCTTGAGATCCACCGCGGCGGCATCGAGATCGGGGAAGCCCCAGCTGACGTGATCGATGGCGCGTCCCTTGGTGGGCGCTTGCTGGTTGTCGACCTTCTTGGCCAGAACCCACACGTCGCCATAGGCCACGCCCGGGATCAGGTCGCGGTACTTCGCCACCTGGCCGCCGAACGCGTCGGCATACCAGGCCAAGGTTTTCTGCGGGTCGGCGGTTGCCAGATGAATGTGATGAAAGCCGGTGACTTGCGGATCCTCGACGATCTCGATCAGCGTGCCGAAAGGATCTTTCACGAAGGCGTATTTGATAGGCCCTTCCTGCTCGATGGGCGAAACAATCTCCACGCCGGCGGCCTCGAGCTCTTTCATCTTGGCCGCGATGTCGGGATAGGCAAAGCCGATGTGGTCGACCGAGCTGCCGACGCTGCCCGGAAAGCCCTGCTTGCCGCGGGCCCACAGCAGATTGACGTTGTTGGAGAGCACGGCGTCGAACGGCCCCACCTTCACGATCTTGCCGCCCAGGTGATGCAGATACCACTGAACGGCGGCGGGCGGGTCGGTGGCCGTCATGTGCACGTGATGAAAGATCGACTGGGGCTGCTCGGCGGGCGCATCGTCCGCGGCGCGCGCGGGCGCCGAGACCAGCGCGATCGCTGCCATTGCGAAACCCAGCCGTAACGTCCGCCTGCATGCTACGCGACTTGTCATCCGCCGATCCTCCGCTCACTGAGCCTGGTAGGTAGTCGAGATAGGGCCGCCAAAGGGGCCTATTATGGCGCGCGGCGGAAGGCAGGGGCAAGCTGCGAAGGGCGAGTGCCCTCACTCGCCCGTCCAATAGTCAAACACCACTACTTTGTCGCGGCGGGTGCTGGCCAGCTTGACGTATTCCAAGTGGGCCGGGTGCTTCAGGTACGCATCGCGGTCGGCTTCGTTGTTGAATGTGACCACAAACGCGTACGTCAGGCCGTCTGACTTGCCCTCGGGACTGACGTTCTGGCCGTGCTCCAGGCTCACGATCAAATCGATCTTCTGCTTGAGCGCGGCAAAGGCTTCGATCGCTTCGGCGACTTGTGCGGCCGATAGTCCGTCCTTGTACTTGTACATGACGATGTGCCGCAGCAGCCGCGGCGACGTTTCGGCCGCGGAGATCGTGCTGCAGTGAGACGTCGCCAGGGCGATTACCGGCAAAAGCATGGCCGCCCGCCAGATCGACATTCGCATTGCGTTACCTCAATGGTTTTCGTGATCAAAGCGGCCCGGGCCTGGCCCGCTCCCCCCAAGGCAAGAGGGAATTGAACGAAGGTCGTCACCGGCCAGGCACGATTCTAAAGGCTCTTCGAGCCGCGGTCCATCGGCGTTCAAGCGGGCCCTCGAGCGTCCGTGCGGCCTGCACAATCGGCATTTTCGCATCGAACGGACCGGAGTTTTGCCAACCACGACTGGCGAAGCTAACGTTCATTTGTATGGGACCGCGCGTGCGGTCGCGGCGCACCTTTGCAAGGCGTCGCTTCATTCGTAGAACCTCCGCCGAGGCTCCATTTATGCGCATCGTGATCGGTTGCATGCTCTTGTTTCTGATTCCCGTCGGGGTGGTGTTTGGGATCAAAGAGTACCAGAAGCAACAAGCGCACCAGGCGCTCGAGGTGAAGGCCGGCGGCGCATTTCACGCGCGCGGCGAAGTGCTGTTCTTCAACGCGTCGTGGTGCGGACCCTGCAAACAAATGAAGCCCATCGTGACCGCCATGCGGCACGACGGCTTTCACATGCGCGATGTCGACGTGGACAAAAACCGCAACCTGGCGCAGAAGTACGGCATCAGCTCCGTGCCGACATTTGTGTTCGTGGAAAACGGCGCCGAAGTGAACCGCTTTTCGGGCGGAACCTCGGCCGATGAATTGCGCCGCATCTGCGACAGCCCGGCCTATCGCCACCAGGCGACAATAGGCGATAGGCAATAGGCTATAGGCAATAGGCTATTGGCAATAGGCTATTGGCAATAGGCTATTGGCAATAGGCTATTGGCTATTGGAGATACGGCGAAGCCTATAGCCTGGAGGCGCTCAGCGGACGCCCAGGTTGCGCTCGATCTCGCGGGCGCGCGCGTCCGTGCCCGAGAATCTGCTTTCGTCCGCCGGCGGGCGCATTTTCTGAACCCACTCGTTCGATTTGTCTTCGAAGCCGTGGCCGCGCAGATCCCAGCGTTTGCAGCCCGTACCGGCCAGCGCGATGCCGATCGCCGTCGCACAAGCGCACCACTTGCAGCGTCGCCAGATTGCCGTGTGGATCATGAAGCTGGTACCCGTGCCGCGAGAGGGGCAAGAGTGTTGCAAAATCGCCCCGTTTGTGCCAGAGCAATCCGGCCCGCCCAGAATGGCTCAAAAACGGGTCTCGCGGGATGGCTCTGGCCTGCCGCCCAGAGCCGACAGCCCGGCGACTATTCCGGCTTGGGCGCCTGCTCGATCGGCGGCTCGCCCGGTTGATACACAAGTTTGGCGCCGGCCAGCACGTCGGGCCAATAGAACAGCTCGCGCTTGAGCTTGCGATCGGAGAGCAGCTGGGCCTGGTCGAAGTAGTGCGGCGATTTCGGATCGCCGCTATTGCCGTAGTTGAGCGCGCTGGCGGCGCGAATCTGCGGACCGAATTCGTAGACGGCCACATAGCTCGTGCCCACGACGCCATACCGCTGCTTCAAGTCGACGACAAACGGAATGCGGATCGACGGCGAGTAGTACTGCGTGAAGACAACGCCCAACGGCCCGGGCGCCGCCAGCGTCGGCAGGCTTGGCAGGCGGTCGTCGAACGTGACGCTCATCAGATCGATCATCTGCGGCCGCCGCTGGATGCGAAACAAATCACCCCAGGGCACGCGCCAATCACCGTGCCGCGACTTGAGGTTTTCCGCCACGCGCACCAAGGCGCGAAACTCTTGCTTCGGATCCGCCACGAACTTCGGCAGCAGCGACTCGGCGGGATACTCCATGCCGTACAGTTCTTCGTACCAGGCCTCGCACAACGTGGCGGCCGAGGAATCGGCCGTGACCTTGCAATCCCAAGCCAGCAGATGTTCGAGATACGGACCCACCTGAGCGGCCAATTGCGGATCGTCTGTCTGGAGCTGCTCGTAGCGGCGGCGATATTCGGGCAGGCGCTCCTGCGCCCAGTAGATGGTGGTGTCGAAGGCGGCCCGCTCGACGTCCTCGAAGGTCACGTCGTGCATCTCGCGCAGCAACTGCCGAGAGACTTTGGCGCGGCGCTTGTCGTCGTCGGCGTCTTCGCACATGTACGGCGGGAACCGGCCACGCTCGGGATTGCCGGTATCGCAGGTGGTAAACGGGCTGGAATTGCAGTTCTGCACGAAGCCGTCCGGCGGATTGAACAGTTGCGGCAGCTCGTCCAGCGTGTGGATGCCTTTCCAGACCGTGCGCGGGTCGGCGCCGTCGAGCGGTTTGCTCCAGTCGAATTGCGGGTCGCGGCGCGGCACCAGGCCGTTGTACAGGTAGAAGATGTTGCCGGCCTTGTCCGCGTAGAGCACGTTCATGATCGGGAACTGCTGCATCGTCAGCCCGGCCTTGAACTCGGCAAAGTCTCGGGCCCGGACCAGAGAGAGCTGCTGCCGCAACATCGACTGGTTGTCTTGTCCGGCCACCTGGGCGGCCAGGAAGTGCTGCGCATCTTCGCGGGCGACGATGGGGCCGTGGTGTGTCTTGCGGAAGGTGACAATGCGATCGCGCAGCTGACCATCGGTCAGCACCTTGATGGTTTCGCTCCATTCGATTGCGTCGCGATAGCCGTCGCCCGCGCGATAGCGCAGCGGATTGGCCGGATCGTCAAACGTGACGCGCCAGACGTCGGCGATGTCGGGCTCGTTGGTGGTGAGCGTCCAACCCAGATGTTCGTTGTGTCCCAGAGTGGGCACGCAGTTGCCGAACATGGTGGCGCCGCTGAAGTTCCAGCCCTCATCACTGCGCAAATGCGCCTCGTGCATTTGCGAGAAGCCGAACCACGGCAGGTGCGGATTCACAAACAGCATGGCGTGGCCGCTTTGCGCGCGCGCGGGCGCTATGGCCCAGCCGTTGGAGCCGCTGGCACTCCAGAGCCGATCGTACGTGCGGGGCAGATAGTTGTTCGACAGTCGTGTGTAGCGAAAGCACAGCTCGAGCATGATGTGCCGGCCGTAGGCCAGCATGTGCCACGGCTCAAAGCGCGTCAGCAAGCGCGGCTGCACTTCCGGGTGTTTGGCCAGGTAGTAGTTCAGGCCTAGTGAGAAGGCGCGGCAATAGGCCTGCACTTGCGGATCGAGGCGGGGAAATTGGGCCTGCGACTGCGGCACGACCTCAAACGCGCGGTTCAACAGGTCGGAGTTGAGGCCGCGGTGGCCATGCACTTCGCTGTAGCGGCCCAGACTGAGCAGGTAGGTGTCTTCGACCTGCCAGAAATAGTCTTCCGCCTGGGCGTAGGCATATCCAAACGCCACGTGCACGTCACTGGTGCCGTGAATGTGCGGCACGCCGTACGAATCGCGATAGATGGTGACGCCTTGCGCCAGGGCCCGGGCGTCGGCAGCCTCTGCCGACGACATGTTCGCCGCGGGACGATCGAGCGCTGCAACCTTGGTTTCTGTCGCGGGCCGATTGTCATCGGCAGTCTGGTCGGCCGCCAGAGCGGCGCGGACGCCCAGCGCGCTCGCGAGGCAGATGGCCACCATGACGGCAGTACGCCTCACGTGGGCGCTCGCGCTAATTGACATTCTTCGCTCCCAACAGACGTGGCCCCTCACCTGTATCATGCAATTATCGCAGGCACCGCCGGCTGCGGCAAATACCGGTTTTTCTCAGCGACGGAGATTGAAATCATCCTGGCTGTTAGCGGCTCGGTCAACCGCTGCTCGGGGGCCGCCCTGGGGCTCTATTGCCATTGTGCTGGGGCCCGGACGGCCGCCGGATGCGAATGCCGCGTGTACGGATGCCCGTGTGTTACAGCCGCTCCGGCCTGGATGGACAGCGCTCTGCCAGCGGGCCATAAAGTTCCGGACGACGGAAGCGGAAAAGGTATTCGGGCTCGGCTCGTGCGGCTTGCAAATCGGCGGCGGTCAGCGTGGCGATCGCCATGTCTCCTGGCGTCGCGTCATTCACGTTCTCGGCCAGCGCCGCGCCACGCGGCGACACGATCAGGCTGCCACCGGGAAACTCCTGTTCCACTCCGGCGCATTCCACACGGCCGACGTAGTTGCTGGCCACACAGTAGATGCCGTTCTCCATCGCGCGCGCACGAATGGCAGGGCCCGCCCAGGCAGCCCAGCCGGCAGGAGTGCGGGGCGGCGGATCGGCCGCGAACGGCAATAGCGCGATCTCCACGTTTTGCACGGCAAGCAAGCGTGTCGATTCGGGCAAGAGCACGTCGAAGCAGATGTTAACGCCGATGCGCGCCAGCGGCGTCTCGACGACGCACGGTCCCGGGCCGGGATTGTAAAACGGCATTTCGAATATGGGCACGTGCATTTTGCGCCAGTGGCCGAGCGTGCCGGTGGGGCCCACCAGGAGCTGCGTGTTATAGAGGACGTTGCCAGCGTCTTCGAGCATGCCGGCGCAGATCAGCGCTCGATGGCGCGCGACAATGGCGGCGAGCCGGCGAACCGGATCGGATTCGAGCGGCAGCGCGGCGCGGCGCGCGACCAGCAGCGCCTGTCGCAACCACACTTCGTGATCGCCGCGAGGATGATTGGGAATGAAGCCCGAGAGCGACAGTTCCGGGAACAAGACCAGCTGCGCGCCTGCAGCGGCGGCGCGCTCGGTTGCGGCGTCGAGCAGCTCGAGATTGTGCTCGACCTGGCCCGGCTGGCTGGGAACGCTCATTGCGGCAACGCGTACTTCCGGCAACATCGACGTGGACTCCGAATTCATCGGCCCTGCACGGCAGGGATTATTGCCAGGGCGCACGGGAGAATCCAGCGGCAATTTCACGAGCGTGTGCAGCGGGCCCCAGCCGCCGTGGCACAATGGCGGTCGGTGGGTTACGCTGGTGCCTGCTCACAACCGGCTGCCGCGGCAAGCCGCGGGCACCTTTGATTGGCAACTCCTCACGAACGCGCGCCGGAGACGAACGATGGAATATCAGGGCCAGACCTTTGTTGACGTTCGCGAAGTCGTGGACGGGAACCGTTACGTGGCCTGCACGTTTTTGCGCTGCGGGATCGTGTATTGCGGCGGCGGCATTCCGGATATTGTCGGTTGCAACTTCGACGGTTGCGACTGGCACTTCGAAGAAGCCGCGGAGCGCACCCTCGCATTTTTGCACTACTTGTATCACGGCACGGGTGAGCCCGGACGCACGATGATCGAGCAAACGTTTGAGTTGATCCGCACGGCTGCCGCGATGGACGACGATTCGGACGATGAGGAGAGCGACGGGGACGACGAACCCTGACGCGACCGCGACACTTTACGCCAACTGGACAGGCGGCGGCGCGTGCTACAGCGACTCGAGATAGGCCACCAGGTCGGCAACTTCTTGGTTTGTCAGTTCGCGCGTGCTGGAAACTTTGGCCGGGCTGTGCAAGTCGGTCAAAAGCTCGGCGAGCGACTTGGCGCGGCCGTGATGCAGATAGCCGGCCCGGTTGGCAATGCCCAACAGCGACGGCGTATTGTAGCCCTGGTACGCCACGTCGAAGCTGGAGCCCAGGCCGACGTCGTGCACTTCGCCATCGGTGAACTGGGGGCCACGGTGACAGGTCGCGCAGCCGGCGACCTCACTTTCGAACAGCTGCTTGCCGCGCTCGGCACGCACCGACTGCTCATGGTTCGTCGCCAGCGCCGCGCCCGCGCGCGGCGAGAGCGTGCTCAAGTACGCCACCATCGCCTGCACGTCCTCGTCGGTCGGCGCGGGGCCTTGCATGGTGTCGCCCATGCTCTTGCGGACGGCGGTCGGGAAATCCTGCTGCCAGCCGTGCCAGAACCAGGGCCCCGTCTGATGGGCGCCGCGCAGACTGAGCACCATTTTGTAGGTGCCGAATGAGCCGTCGTTCTTGGTGTCCATGGTGACGGCATTGGAGCCGCCCTCGTAGTGACAACTGTGGCAGCTATACCAACCGTCAACGCTGCGCTGTGCATCGTAGAAGATTGCTTCACCGCGGCGCGCCAGCGACGGTTCGGGCGCCGGCCCCAGCGCCCAGTTGTGTTCAACGCGCCGTTCGGCAACGTTCACCACTTGAATCGCGCTCGTCAGATAATTGGCCACGTACACGCGCTGGCCAGCGCGGTCGAAGCGTATGCCCATCGGCCGTCCGCCCAGGGCAATACGGAAAAATCGCTGTTCGTCGGCGGCGATGCCCGGCGGCAAGTGATCGCCCGGGCCATCGGGCAACAGGGGCAGGTCGTCCAATCGAAACACCACCAGTTCGTGCGTGCCCGCGGCCGCTAGGGCGACGTGCTGCTCGTCGGGCGCCAGCGCCAGGCCATGCGGATCGCCCACGGCGCGGCCGCGCGGATCGAGCGCCAAGGCTTCGCGCGGGGCCTGGTCGTCGAGTCGCACCCTGGCCAGCCGATTTCCCAGCACCCAGCCCTCGCGAATATTGCCGGGTGTGATGGGCCGGTCGGCATAGACCATCCAAGGGAAGTAGGCGTAGCGGCCATCGCTGGACACTTGCAGATGGCCGATATTGAGCCCTTGAAATTTTGTGTCGTACAGCCTGGTCCGCGTGGCCGTGTCGACAACGCAGATGGCGCCGTCACCGCTGGCGCCCACGGCCAGCCGCTGGCCGTCAGGCGTCAGGGACAAGTAGCGCGGCCATCTGCCGACCGAAATGCTGGCGCTGAGCTTGAGCGATTCGAGATCGACCACAGCCACCTCGTTGGCCATGGCCAGCGCCACATAGGCCGTGCGACCATCGGGCGAGACGGCAACTCCGTGCGGCTCGTGCCCTAGCTGCACCACTCCTGCCGGCCGCAGCAATTGATCGACGATCTCAAAAACGCACAGCTCCCCGCTCTGGGCAGCAGTGACGAGGGCGCGGCGGCCATCGGGCGTCACGGCGATTGCAGCGGGCCGCCGGCCGCAAGGCGCTTCGTCGACGACCACACCGTCGCTGGCCCTTACCAGTGACACGGTGTGCGAGGTCTGGTTGGCCGACAGAATCCAGGCTTCGTCGGGCGTAAGGACCAGGTCGGCGGGCGAACGGTCGACTCGCTCGTCGATCAACGACGTTGCCCGGCGCGGCTCCGTGGGCGATTCATTGTCCGCGCGCAAGGCCCAATGGCCGCCGGCGAGCGTCGCCAGGGCAATCATCGTGCAAACCGCAATGCGATGCCTCATGCGCTATTCTCCCGAGGTCACCATCCGTAAAGTGCACTGCACCCGGTGGGCAGCCGGTGGGCCCTTTGCTGTGCCGACAGATTATTGCCGCTGGAGCAGAGGGAGGCAATCGCGAGCAGCGACGCGGGCGTGCGGCGGGCGTGCAACCCCGCGAAAGCGATTGCATTCGGTGGGGGCCAACGACGCAATGCGCAGAGAGCCGCGTCGCTCGAAGCCCGATTCGATCGTCATTCCAGCCGGGAAGTTACGCCAGTTGCAGCTCGGTCACCCAGTCCTCATCTTCCTCGAGCGCCACATCGGTCGCGATGGCAGAGCTGGGCGCCGTCGCCACCGAGCCGCCCGCGGGCGAATCCGCCAACATGACGACTGAAGGCGAGGCGGTCGGCGCTGCGGCAGCAGTCGCGGCCACCGGAGCGGCTGCCGGAGCCGCTGCAGGAGCCGGCGGGATGGTGGCGTTGGCGCCGTTGGCAAACGGGATGAACCCGTTGAAGTTGAGGCCGTCGTCGTTGCGAATGGTGCCCAGCCCGGCCGGAACGCCGAGGACAATGTTGGTGGGCGACGAGAGCACGAGGGAGAGCGTTTCGTCGGCCTCGTTCAAGCTGTCGCCGTTGACAGCCACCGTGACCAGTTTTGTCGTTTCGCCGGGCGCGAAGGAAAGCGTGCCGCTTTGCGCGACATAGTCGCCCTCGCCGGCCGTGGCCGTGCCGTCCGCAGTGGCGAACGAAACGGTGACTTCTTGCGAGCGCGGCGTGGACAGCGAGACGGTGAACACCATGTTCGTGGTGCCGCCGGTGCCTTCGAACAGCGAGACATTGTTGACGCTGATCGTGTCGGTGACGTGGAGCGTGACGTTGGAATTGGTGCCGGAGACTTTGAGGAAGTACGTTTCGCCGGAGGTGCCCGAGTACGACATCTTGGCACCGTCGGCCGTCGCGGACGAAACCGCGATTTGCTGGAGCGAATTGTTGTACAGCGTCATGGTGGCCCAGCCCTGCGTGGCATTGAACAGGGCTTCTACCGTGCGCGGGCCTTGCCAACCGCCGTCGATCGAGATCCAGGCGTCGCCGTTGCGCAAGTCGAGATTGCTGGTGGAGGTGGCGGGACCGTAGTGACCTTGCAGCACCGCAAGTGCAAAGAACGCGCGGCGATTGAAGAAGATGGGCACGAACTCGGCCCGCAGCCCGATTTCGCCAAAGTTGTAACCGCCGGCCAGTCCGCTGGGCGCCAGCGTGATGCCGTCGAAATGATCGTTCGTGGCACTCAGCACGCCGAAACGCGTGTCGCGGCCGTCGATGAAGAAGCCGGGTTGCACCTCATGCACCGAGTAAGTGCCCGGCTGCAGGCCCACGAGCCGGTACTCGCCGCTGCTGTTGGTGATCGCCGTTTGCACGACGACGCCGTTGCGCAGGGCGTGCACGGTAACGTTCTCGATACCGACTTCGTTTCCTTCCTTGACGCCGTTGTCGTTCAGGTCCGCATAAACGAAGCCGGCGATCGTGGCGGGCGGCACGTCGATGATCGTGCCCACGGCACTCGCGCCGGAGAGCGTAGCGTTGGTCGGAGCGCTCAGCAGCAGCCGGAAGTTCTCGTTTTCGTCGATCACCAGATCCGGCAGGGCCGCCACGTTGACCACCTGCTGCGTCACGCCGGGTGCAAAGGTGAGCGTGCCGGAGGTGGGCTGATAGTCCACGCCCGCGGTCGCCGTGGGAGGCGACAACGGATCGGCCGTGGTGAAGACGACGGTGACAGTCTTGCCGCTGACGGCGGAGAGGCTGACCGTAAACGGCACCGAATTGTCCTCGCTGCCGCTGGCGTTGGCCACCGAGATGCTGACGGGGCCGTCGTCGTCCAAAATGGTGCCGACGCCCGGCGAAGCGCTGGCCACGGCGCCCACGGGATCACTCAGGTTGACGAAGAACGTTTCGTCCGTCTCATCGGTGGTGTCGCCATTGACCGTGATGGTGATCAGCTTAGCCGTATCGCCCGGCGCGAACGTCAGCGTGCCGGTTTGAGTCACGTAGTCGGCGCCGGCGTTGGCGGTGCCGTTGCTGGTCGAATAGACGATGCTGGCCTCGGTGCCGGAGGGCAGGAAGCGCGTGATCGTGAACACAAAGTCGGTAGTGCCACCGGTGCCTTCGGTCTGCTGCACACTGCTGACCGTGAATACGTTCGTGCCGATGTTGATCGACGTTCCGACAAAGTTGATCGCGGCCGGGGGAATCGGATCGGACGAGGTGTATTCCAGCACATCGTGACCCGGCAAATCCGCCGGATTGAGAGTGAATTGCGCCAAACCCACGTCGAGCGTTTTCAAGTCGATCGTGAATAGCAGCTGTTCGGCGCCCGGATTGGCCGGCGGCGAGAGGTCGCCCAGGGCGCCCACTTCGTCGATCAGGCCCGGCGTCGCGGTGCTGCCGGAGGGGACATTCGAGTAGAATGGGCTGAAGACGATCGGCCCGTTGACCATCACCAGGTTCGAGTCGTAAACGGCATCGAGGAACGCGGTGACGATACCGTTCGGATCGGATTGCACATCCTGCACGAAGACCTTGAGCTGGAATTCGTCGCCCACGTCGAGCGTCACGTCTTCGCCCAACAGATTGCCGCTCGAGTCGGCCAGGCGGGCAATGAAGGCCACCTTCTGACCGTCGTCGTTGAGAATCGTGCCGGTTCCCTGAGCGGAGAAAATCGTCGCGCCCGAGGCGTTCGACAGATTCACAAAGAACGTCTCGTTGGCCTCCTGCGTGGTGTCTCCCGAAACGGCCACGGTAACGATCTTTTGCGTCTCGTTGGGCGCGAACGTCAGCGTGCCGCTCGTGGCGGCGTAATCGCCTCCGGCTGTCGTGGCGGTGCCATTCGAAGTGGCAAACGCGACCGTCACCTGCGTGTCCTGCGATTCCGAGAGATTGACGGTGAATAGCGCGTTGGTCGGACCCGAGTTGCCTTCGACCACGCTCGCGCCGCCAATCGTCAGGCCTTGCCGCACGATCGTGCCGACGCCTTGCGAATCGTCGACAACCAGTGCACCGGTCGGACTGGAGAGGTTCACGAAGAACGTCTCGTCCGGTCCCGGCAGCGCGCTGCCCAGGACGGGCACGGTGATCGTCCGCGTCAACGGCCCGCCGGGCGCGAAGGTCAAAATACCGGTCTGAGTCAGGTAGTCTTCGTTGGCGGCGGCCGAGCCATCGGAGGTGGCATAGCTGACGGTTGACTGCGCGGTCACGGCCGATGACAGGGTGACGGTGAAGACGGCATCGGTGCCGTCAGCGCCGCCGATTACCGTCACATCGTTAATCGAGATCGACGCCGGTCCGTCGTCGTTCTGAATCGTGCCGATGGCCTGGTTCTGCACGGTGCCGAGCGTGCCCGAGATGGGCGTCAGATTCACACGGAACGTTTCGCTGGGCTCTTCGGTCGCGTCGCCTACGACCACGACGGTGATCAGCGCCACAGACTGACCGGGCGCAAACGTGATGGTACCGCTGGTGGCCAGGTAATCATTGTTCGCGACGGTGGCCGCATTCGGCGGCGTGCCGTCGGCCGTGGCAAAGGCCACGAGGATTTGCTGCGATGCGGGCGACGACAACGTGGCCGTGAAGACGAAATCCTTGGTGCTTGAATTCCCTTCGGTCGCCGAGACCGCACTGAATGCCAGATTCGGAATGGGCACGGCCGGCTGAATCGTGCCGGTGGCCTGGCCGTCGGCAAGCAGCGCATTGGCCGAAGGATTCGTCAGGTTTACCAGGAAGGCCTCGGTCTCGTCGGGCAACGGATCGCCGATAATCGAGACCGTGATCGTCCGCGTGGTGATGCCGGGATTGAACGTGAGCGTGCCGCTGGTGCCGGTGTAATCCGTGCCCGCCAATGCCGTGCCGTTGGCAGTTGTGAACTGTACCGTCACGTCGCTGGTGGCCGCGGGCGACAGCGACACGGTGAACACGGCGTTCGTCGTGCCGGAGGTGACATTCATCACTGTCACGTCGCCGATGACGAGCGAGGACAGGACGTCATCGTTGACGATCGTGCCAGTGACGCTGCTGGTGCCCAACGTGGCGTTGGTTGGGTTGGAGAGCACGAAGTTGAAATTCTCGTTCGGCTCGACGGTCAGATCGCCATTGACCAGCACGGTGACGATCTGCTGCGTCTGGCCCGGCGTGAAGGTGACCGTGCCGCTGGTGGCCGTATAGTCGACCCCGGCGGTGGCGACGCTGCCGCCGCCCGGCGTCGCCGTGTTGTACTGTACGGTGATCGTTTGATTGAACGAGTTCGACAAGGTAACGGTGAACACGAAGGCCGTGGCCGCGGCGTTGCCCTCGTTCGCGGAAACGGGGGCCACGCTGATCGTCGGGTTTTCGGTGATCGTGAGCGCGGCGCCCACGAAGTCGATTTGCGGCTCCGTGATGGCGTCGAATTCGCCGTAGAGCACCACATCGTGACCGGGAATCGTGTCGAAGCTGGGCGTAAAGTTCACGACGCCGCCGGCCTCGGCATGCACCAAGACGGTCCACAGATCCTGCGGGTCGTTGCCGGGCCCGGGGAACGTTGTCGCGCTCGCGCCGGCGCCGACAATCTGTCCCGGCAAACTGGCGTCGTACGTGTGGAGAATGCTGAAGAACGGATCGAAACTGAAAGTGGCCGGCTGGGGAATGGTCGCCAGGCCCGAGTCGTAGCTGACGTTCAAATAGGCGGAGAAGAGCCCGCCTCCG
The DNA here is from genome assembly GCA_050250435.1 of Pirellulales bacterium. Classification (GTDB taxonomy): domain Bacteria; phylum Planctomycetota; class Planctomycetia; order Pirellulales; family PALSA-1355; genus JBFWOR01. Next base: position 320,658 of record JBFWOR010000005.1, read on the forward strand.
GTAACCTCCGGAACGCGAATGTCTTCGACGATCGATTGCAGCAGGAAGTCGCTGCCCGCGGGAATCTGCGTAATCGGATTGCCGGCCAAATCGGTCGGAATCGTGGTGATGCGCACCAATTTATCGACGGCCAACAAGTTGATTACGCGGGCCGCGTCGATGGGGGAGATGATGTTGTCGCCGTTGACGTCCAAATACGACAGCTTGCCGTTGGAATTGACTTTGCCGGTGGCCGCCTGAGGAGTCACCCCGGCCGTCGGTACGGTGTGCACGCCATTGAGAATCAACTCGTTGATCACCAGCATGGCGTCGATCGGCGATACACGATTGTCGTGGTTGACGTCGCGCGGATTGGCCGCGTTGTGCCAGGGAGCGGCAACGCCGTCGGCGGCCAGCAGTTCGCGCCGCTCAAGCGGTTCCAGCGAGCGAGCAAATCGTTGGCGTCCGGCAAATCGTCGCTTGCCCGAACGTTGCGATTGTGTCTTTGAGCGCCGATTGATTCTCATAGTCGGTATCTCTAGGTGTTCTTCGCGCGGCCGCATTCAATCGCCGCGCTCAAGTGCCCAAGCGACGCGTCGCCGCCGGCAATCGCGTCCCCCGGGGTTGACTGGGGTTGCCCGATTGTGGCGAGGCACGTCGCGCTAGGAGGCTATGCAAACGCCGCGTCCGTTTCCTCTGAGTCGTCGAACAAGTCGGCCACAATTCCATCCAACTCGTCCGCGGAGGCATCCCAATCTTCCGCTTCCCAAATATCGTCGCCGGTCGCATAGGCGGCGTGTGCCGTCGGCGACACCGGGGTCGCGACCGGCGCCGGCGCCACGTCGAAGGTGCTGCTGGCAAATGTTGCCGCCGGTAGCTCCGCCGTATCCAAACTCAAGCTGAAGGCCACCGCCGAGCTCGCGGGCAGGGCCACAGCGTCGGCCACATCGGCTGTGCTCGTCGCCATTGCGGCCGGGGCGGCGTCGGCTGGGGCGGCCGTGTCGTCGGCACTGGCGACCACCGCGACTTGCGGTGCTGCCAGCGGTGTGGCGCCGCCCGTTTGGATACCAAACAAGGTCAAGTACGTGATCACCTGGTTGGCATCGACGGGCGACAGAATACCGTCGCCATTGACGTCAATGTACGGCGGTACCTGCGCCACGGGGGGCAACGTGCCGGCGCGACCCAACAACAGATTGTTGATCACGATGACGGCATCGAGCGGGTAGATGTTCCCGTCGCCGTTGACGTCGAACTTATTGACCGGATTTTGCCAGGGGCTCGTCAGGGTGTCGGTCAATTCGATGGTAAACCTGGTACCGCCGCCGGTTTCGTTCGGCTGCAGCTTGTTGCCCAGGGAGTCGGCAATGCCGCCGGTGCCGTTATTCAGCGTGATGTTGTAGATGGCATTGCTCCACACGCCCTCGGTGGGCGTCACGAGCACGATGTCGGCCGTCGTCTGGTAGTCGATCGAGTAGTCAACGTCGGGAACGAGCGTGGTGGTCACGCCACCGACGGTGCGCGTAATGACGAACTTCTCGGCCGTGACGGTGGCGTCGTCAACGCCCACTCCGGCATCCACCAATTGGATTTCGAAGTTGGAGAGCTTGCGGCCCACCACGATGACCTTGTTCACCGTCTGCGATTTGTCGATCAGGCCGGCGTCGTTGTCGAGCGGGTTCAGCAGCCGTGCGGCCGGGCCCAACACGTCGGCCCGCTCGAGCGCACCGCGGTCCTTAAATACGTTGCTCCCCAAACCTGGCGGCGAGGGCACGGTCACGTCGTCGACGCGCAACTGACCGAGCAGGTCGCGTTCGGACGCTTGGATGGGCGACGCCGGGATGCCCAGCGGATTGGTGACCGCGGTGAGTTCGGGCCGGTCTTGCAGGGTGTTAACCGAGCTGTCGATGGCCCGCGACGCGGCCTGCAGGTAGAAGTTGCTCTTGCTGGAATCGACAAACAACGGCGCCGTGGGTTGCAGCACGATCGGATCGGTCTGCAGAAAGCCGCCCGGCGCGGCCAGGTTCGTCGTGTTGTTCTGGTAGACGCTGGCGCCCAGCACCGTCGATGCCGAAGAGTTGTCAATGCGGATGGCCGTGCCCGTCTCCGCCACAACATTGTTGAGCAAGGTGGGACTGGCGTTGTTGACCACCTGGATACCAAACGGCGTCTGCACAATCGTGTTGTTCAGAATGCGTCCGAAGGGCACGGAGTGAGCGATATCGGTCGTTGGCGAACCGCTGAACACAATGCCGGTCTGGCCGCCCTTGACGATGAGGTTTTCCTTGATGGCCACGCCCGGGACATAGCCCTTGCCGTTGAGCACCGGCAAATTGATGACCGACGCGGTACGGCCCGGAACTCCCACCGAGAAGGATTCGCCGCTGGCCGAGAGCACGGGGCGTACGATGATGCCGGCCTGCTGCACATTGCTGATGCGGTTGTTGGCAACGATCGTCTCACCCTGCGTGCGGATGGGCGTGGCATCGCCCAGGTTGTCGAAGATCAGCAAGGTCAGCGGTCCGGCCTCGATGTGCACGCCGCCGAAGACATCGACCCGATCTTTCTCCGGCTTGACCGAGGCCTTGACGTCGAATTTGAAACTGGCCGGCACATTGTTGATGGCGTCGCGAACGCGGAGAGCGACCGTGGTCGCCAGATCCCCCTCCTGGATCAGGACGGGGAAGTTGTTCGGATTCGTCAGCGCGTTGTTCGAGTCGAACTCGAAGGTAAGTGTCCGACCATCGACCAAGGTGATCGCGAACGTCTGACCGTCGACCAGTTGTGCCGCCGCCGGCACGATCAGGGACAAGCCCTGCGCCAAGCGGTCGTTCACATCGAATGTCTGGAACAGGCTGATGAAGGGGGTGTTGCCGGAACTGCTGGCCCCGTATTCCGTGCCGCGGCGAATGTTCAATTGGAAGGGGCCGGCAAGCACCCGCTGCGGATCGGTGAAATCCGGATTGGTGGGCGCCGGCGTGAAGGTGTTGACGCCCGGCTCCACGGGGATCGTGTCGTCAAACAACCGAGTGGTGGGATCGAAATGTCCGGTAACCATCTCGCCGCGGGCGGCAAAGCCGACGATGATGTCGTCGATGAACACGCCCTGGTGTTCGTTGTTTTGGCCGCGGGCGCGGGCGGCCATGTTGTACGAACCGGTGGCCGGATTGTAGGCGGCGTCGTAGACCCCGTATTGATCGCCCTGCAGGAAGTTGGAAGTCGTCAACGGGCCGGAATCGTTCACAAAGTGGCCAAAGAGTTGCAACCGGTCGCCATCCCGCTTGGAGGAGGTGAAGACGTCTGGGTTGTCCTGACCGCCGTTGATGGTCAACGCGGCATCGAGGGCGATGGCAACGGCTTGCGCCACTTGCTCCGCCGTCCAGTTGACCTGGTAGAAAATGTCGGTGTTGGTGAGCGTGCCGAGGGCGGATCCCTCGACGATGAGTGAGGCACCGGAACTTTGCGTGACGCCAGTGGCGCCAAGCAGCTGCACGCGCACGCCATCGGTTTGCAGCGCCAGCAACAGCGAATGGGCCACGCTCTGCGTGACGCTGTCTGCGCCCACGAGTTGCAGGTTGTTGCCAGTTTGCACCGACGATACGCCCAGATCGGCAAACGCTATCGCATCGCGGATCAAAGCGACCACATCGTCCGCCGGCGTCGTGCCGAAATCGGGCTCGGCGAACAGCCGCAGCGATTGCAGCGTGCTGCGTGTGGCGGACGTTGCCCCGAGCAGCGCGATGCCGGTGCCGAATTGGACCGCATCGACATTCGGGATGTTGGCGTTGTTGATGGCGGTAATGATCTTGGTCGAGACCGTGACACGCGAGTCGAGTTGATTGAACTGAATCGGCACATTGCCGGGCGTGAACACGCCCGAGCTGCGCAGCTCGAAGGTGGTGTCGTTGATGGTGAACGTTTCACCGTTGACCAGGTCGAAGCCGCCGGTGGCAGGCGCTTCCAGGATCAGCGTGGAGTCGTACGCCACGGCGATGTTCGGCTCCCCAAAATCTCCGGCGCGCCGCAGCTCGAACGTTCTGCCATTGACCGTCAGCGTTTCGCCATTGACCAGGTCGACGCTGCCGTTGATCGACACTTGGAGCGAATAGCCGGAGTCGCGAACCGGCGTGACGCCGGCAATGGGGCTACCGACGATGGCGGCGAAGATCGAGTCGGCGACCTCTTGCGGAGTCTGCGCGCTGGTGATCAGCACCGGCACGTTGGCGCCGGTCACGTTCGCGTCGCGGGTGAATTCGAAGGTGCGGGTCCCGACGGTGAACGTTTCGCCTTCGCCGATCACGCTGCCGCCGCCGGCGGGAACCACAAGCGACAGGCCCTCGCGGAACGTGAAGGTCGTGCCGGGCTTTTCCGACGTGCGATCGAGGGTAAACTGGTCGCCGTCTTTGATATCGCGGGCAGCGACGGCACCCAAATAGACGCCCCCCTGCAGCAGATTCCCGGTGCCCATGGTGCCGGCCGTGCTGAAATCGAAGCGTAAGCGAATATTCGACTGTCCAGCCAGGTCTCCCAGATCGACCCGCGCTTGCCGCCATTCGACCGCCGTGGTTGGCAACGGTTCGTCGAAGGGATTGGTGGGATAGTTCGGCGTCTCGTCCTCTTCGCCGGGCGGGTCGAACAGTTCCTGCACGCGCTGGTTCGACTTGTCGTTCTGGTATTCGCCGCCGGACTGCGAAAGATAGGTGGGCAATTCGGCATCGGTGCTGAACGTGGCTGACTTAACGGAGTTGTTCGTGGCCAACGGAGTCCAATTGACGCCATCGGACGAGGCATACACCCGGAAGCTGTCCAACATGCCGCTCTGTTTGCTGTTGGCGCCTTCGCTATCCAAGGCGTAGTTGAAGTACAACGTCGGCTTGTCGGTGGCTGCATAACCTTCCAGGCTGAACTCGCCTGAGATCAGGCTGCCCTTGGCGCCACCGGGCAGATTGTAGCTACCAAACAGGGCCTGGTTGCCGGAGAGCAAAGGCTGATCCGCGAAGGGGATATACGCCCACGTGCTGGGTTGTTGGCGGTAGTCGCCGCCGATGGTCCGCGGATCCTCCAAGCCGAAGTAAAAGCTGTTGCCGCCGTTGGTGGTCACGCCGCGGGCCGCATCGTAGTCGAAGCTGCTGTTTACGCCGTGCTCGCCCCGATCCGCGTCGCCGCCGCGGGTCGATGTGGTGTGCCACAGGTTGTAATCGAGCGGCGAGAACGCCAGCCCCTGGATCGAGCCAAAAGTTAGTTGGCTACCGAACCCGCTGGAGACCACCGACGCGCCATTGACGAAGATGTTGGCCGGCCGACCCTCGGAATCAAAGGCGTACAAGTTGCCTTTTTCATCCACCGCAAACAAGGTTTGCGCGTAGCGCCCGTTCTCGACCGTGCCGGGCCCCTGAGTCAAGCCGGTAAAGTGCGCCCGTTCACCATCCGGATCGTGAACCAGCGACAGCAACTCCAGCGAAGCGCGATCGTCCGAGAAGTAGTTGTTGACGCGGTACAACCCACCGGTGTCGCTGACCGTGTACATCAGCTCGTCGAAGAAGAACACGTCGGATGGCTGCGGCAACACGGCAACGCCGGTGATATCTCCCACAGCGTCGAAGAATTGCCCCAAATTGACTACTTCAGGCGCGTCCGACTCGAAGGGCGAATCGAGACTGCCGGTTTCGGCGTCGAAGACGCCGGCATTGAGCTGGACAATGCCATTGCCCAGGTTGGTGGCAGTGATGTTGATGCCCCAATTCGGCACGGTGATCGGCGTGCCGGGATTGTTCGGATTGACGTCCGGGATCCCGTTGGTGATCGCACTGGCAATTTTGCTGGCCAGATCGTCGGCAGTGTCGGTGGCCAGGAATTTTACTACCACGCCAGCGGCGCCCGTGCGGCCGGAGACGGTAAACGTTGGCGACAGATTCGTGAACTGGGTAAGGTTCGTGGTATTGTTCGCCGGATTGAGGAATAAGATCCGATCGCGAGCGTGGCTGGCCACGACGGTTTGACCGAGGTTGCTGATGGCGGCGCCATTGACGGCGACCGTCATCTTCTCCAACAGCGCGTCCACGCTATCGGAGGCGTTGAATTGCACGCGCACGTTGGCGCCATTGAACACTCCGTTGCTGTCCATTTCGAAGCGTCTGCCGCTGATGTCGAAGGTGAGTCCGTCAGGAATCAGAGTGGCGGCATTGGCGTTTCGCAGCCGCAGCTCCCAACCCCCCTCGAACGTCACCGGCACTCCGGAAACTTCGATCGTTTCGTCATCGTTCAGATCGAGATCGTCGATCGGCACGCCCTCGACGCTGGTGGCGAAAAGCGCCGCAGGGTCAGTGTTCGTAGCGTCGACCGTGACCAGGAACACGCCGGTGCGCAAGGTGCCGCGCGGCACCACGACGGTACCGGAACCGGCCAGGATGTCGGTGGGATACAACGGCGACGGCGAACCCTGCGCATACGGCTGCCAGGCGATGAACGTCACGTCGTCGGGCCGCGGAAAAGCGTCCTCGTTGGTGATGAGATCGGTATCGAACGGCAGGCCCGTATCGGGATCGAGACGGAACAGGAGGTTCTGAAATTCGGTAATGGGGGCGACGGTTTGGCCGTTGAATTGGATGGTGCCGCCCGGATTCCGGTTGCCCACCGCATACAGAAAGCGCGACGTGCGTCCGTCGGTCAGCGGATTGAAGACGTCGGTGCTCCGCGTGATGGTCATCGCGTTGAAGGCCACGCCCGCGTCTTCGTCGGGAGCCACGAAGGCCCACGTGCCATCCTGATTGACCGGATTGTCCGGGCTGACGACGAAGGTTTCGATGGCGAATTCGCGCAGGTCGATGGTGCGCGCATCGCCCGGGTCAGCTTGCGTGTAGCCGCCGTTCGTGTCGGCGGTGTTGTTGTCGCCGAAGCCAACACGATACGTATAGAGCCGGCCGTCGTCCCGCATGGCAATGTCGAAATAGCCCACATCGGAACCGGGGCTAGCACTGGCAAAGTATTCCTGCGGGTCCGCACCCGGGCTGCTGGTGAAGAATGGGTCGGTAATGAACGTCTGGACCTTGCCGGTAAACGGATTGATCGTGAGCAGATCGGTGACCGTGTTCGCGTACAGCACGACGTCGTTCAGGGTGTAAGGCACCGCAGCGACATTGAGCTCGACCGGCGAGTTGCCCGTGAAAATCTGCTGGGAGCCGGCGGCAGTTGTGTCGCCGGTGGAACCGATGCGGTCGTCGACCAGGCGTTTGGTGGAGTTGATCGGCTCGAGCCGCACGCGTGGGTTCGTGGCCTCCATCTGGAACGTTGCGTCCAGCACGGTCGGCAGTTGCGCGCTCGAAGAAACCGCAATGTAATAGGTACGGCCGGCCGTGCCGCCGATGGGCGTGGGACCGGTGCCCGGCTGTGGACCACCGGCGGGCATTTGCACGCTGCCGACGGTGGCGTCTAACGCACCGAACGAGCCGTGGCTGGTGTTCGTGGTGTCGCTGCCCAACGTCTCGCGCGGTTGCGTATCGGGAATCTGAGAGTCGCGGCCAATCAATAGCAGATTGCCAATCTGGTCGAAGATCGAAATCGTGGTATCCGGACGGGTCAGGCCGTCGGCGTACGAAATATTGAACATCGTGGCGAACGACTTCAATCCATTCGAAAAGCCGCCGATCGACTGGATCAGGTCATAGTTCAGGTCCATCTTGAACCACACCACGTCATTCGCGTTGGCCAGGTTGCCGGCCACCGTGATCTCATTGCGGTCGGTCGTCAGCAGATTGCCCAGGTCCTGAGCCGTTTCGAACGTGTTATGCGGCAGATTGGAACTGGCCGTGTCGCCCAAGAGCGGCGATTGGCCCGGCTTGCCGATGACTTCGATGCCGATGGCGGCGTAGCGAATATCGGCATAGCGGACGGTGGAGCCCGGGAACTCGTCGAGGTTCTGCAGGCGAATCTGCAGCACGTATTCGCCCTGCGATCCGCCGTTGTTCAACTGGTTGAGATTGCTGCTCGAGGCCCGCACGCGCACGAAATACGTGTTCACGCTGTTGGCCGTACCGGGCAGCACCAAACGCATGCCGGCGTCTTTGCCGTTGGTGGAATAGTGATCCGGGTTGGTGAAGGGCCCCGGATTGTTGACGAAACCGGCGCGCATGGGCTGCGCAATGCCGACCAGCAGCGCCGGATCGTTTTGCTCCACATTGGAGTTGTCGCTGCGGGCCACGACGGCGCCGTTTGCGTCGATCAGCTCGACTACGGTATCGAGCGACTGGGCAGTGCGGTCGATATCGAACCACACGACGCTGCCGGCGGTGCCGCGGAAGCTGTACACGTCGACGTCGCCCCCCTTGGGGCCCGTGGCGGTCTGGCTGATGGTGCCGTGGATTTCGAATCCCAACCGGCGATTGTCGTCGCCGCTCTTCTGATCCTTGGCCAACTCGCCGATGAACTGGGCCGTCGTCGGCAGGCCGTTCGTATCGCCCGTGGGCGCAAACCGCTGTTCGAATTCGTTGAGGATGTCGACGTTGCGATCGTTGCTGAAGTCGTCGAGCTTGATGCTGCGCCAATCGCCCGGTTGCGGATCCGCGAGCCGCACGCCGATACCACCCTGGCCGGCACCGATGCCCAGCGTGACCGGCTGTCCGGAAACGGGATCGACGACCCACACCTGCAGGCGGTTGTAGCCCGGTGGGCCGATAAACGTGTTATGCCACGGTGTTCCGGCCGACAGTTCTTCGTCGGTGATGTTGAAGCCGGCGGCTGCCAAGAGCGGCGTCTGCACCAGGTCGACACCGAACCCGGTCTGGATCGTAAAGGGCTGCGGCAATTCGAGCCAGGAGTAGGGATTCTGTGCGAAGTCTTCCGTCAGCGCGACCAGACCGCCGCCCAAGGTATTTACGTAGTTCTGGATGTCAAACTTGCGCGCGGCAAGACGATCCAAGTCGGCGTCGGTGATGCCCCCCTCGGTATTGAACGCATCCGAGGGGACGTAGATCATGCGGAATTGCGAGAGGAACTGCCGGAACGAGGCAGTATCGCGCGAGGCGATATCTGCGCCGAACAGATAGGTCAGATCGAGATTCAGAACGTCGGCGACACTTTCGATCGCGTCCTCCGCTCGCGTGTCGTCCTGAGCATCGTTGTCGATGCCGATCACAAGCACGCCGGTGCCGGCGGTGTTCAGCGACTGGCTGTACGCAAAATTGACGCTCTGTTCGAGAAACTTCCAGCCGTCACGGTTCTCGTCCGCGTCATCATCAAAGAATCCGTGATCGTCGCGGTCGCCACCGTCGATCACCACCGGTCCGGAATTCGTCGATAGCGTGGGCTGGCTGCTGGAACCCAGGATGTTGTGGGTGTCGTTTTGGGGTGTGCCGTCCGGCGCAAAACCCGCGCCGACGGTCGTGTCGAACAGCGACGTCATGATGATCGGATGATTCGCCATGCCGATCATTTGCACCGCGCCGCCGGTACGATCGTTGATGTCCAGGGGCACGCCGGACGCAGTGATGCCGGCCGTGGTGCCCAGCAGTTTGATGATCAGGCTTTCGGTGGCGCTGCTCTCGAGCAGCAAGCGGCCGGACAGTGCGAACTGAGTGTCGGCCTGCACTTCGTCGAGCACCACGTGCACGATGTCGGTGTCATCCCACACGACGTCAGTGGTCAGCCGTCCGCCACGCACAATCATGCCGTTGACCGGGGTGTTGCCAATGCGATTGCCCTGAACCAGCGGTCCGGAATTCGTAAGCGTTCGGACCAGCACGTCGGCAAGGCCCGTGCTGCGACCGTAGTCGGTCACCAGCGTCGCCTTCAGAGCGTTGACGTTGATGCTGATGGCCGCAGTCTGGCGCAGCGGCTCGTTGAGTTCCGTGGGCGCGGTGTCGTTGTTCTGAATGATGTTGTTGAGCAGCAGGGGCTGGGCGCCGCGTACGAAGATGATGGCCGGCGTGGTCGTGCCACGGCCCGCGCGACCCGAAGTGTCGCCGCCCGGACCGTTGTGTTCGAGCGTGCTGTTGGCCATGCGCACTTGGGCCTGGTGGATTTCGACGGCGTTGAACGTGCCGAATCCGCCTTCGATGGCCCAGCGTCCGCCGGCAAAAGTAATGAGCGTGTGATCGAGACTGGCGATGGACAACGGCCCGAAATACAGACCGGCCCAATCACCCTCAGCGGGCGAAGTGTCCGCCTGGTCGTTGGTCGTATCGAACACGCCGCCGGCGCCGTAGCGATCGTCGAAGATCGAAGTAAAGATGATCGGCCTGGCGGCGGTGCCTTCGGCAATGAACTGCGAACCGATCTCGGTCTCGATGCGCGAGCCGCCCATCTTCACGATCACGCCCGGGTCGATTGCCAGGCGTCCGCTGGGGCGCGCGGTGAGCTGTCCGTTCAACTGGATAAATCCGCCGGGATTGCCCGCGATTTCCAGGTTCTCTTCGATCACGTACACCATGTCGGTGGTGCTGAAGCGACCGGAAACGGACATGCGGTCGATCACGGCACCCGTGTCCGTATCGGTGCGGACGCGGACGAACAGGCCGTTGATGCTGTTGTTCAATAGCGCGTTGCGATAGACCTTCGGCCCGCTGCGCGTGTAGTCGGCGGCAAAGCTGGGGCTTTGGAACTGGCTTTCCTGGAAACTGTTCGGATCGGCGGAAACGGCGGCGTTGGCGCTATTGGTGATGGTGTTGAAGCTGACCGTCGGCCGCGACATGACCAGGTGGATGGGATCGAACGTTTGCGGCACGGAGTTGACGATGACTTCGCCGCCGCCGTAACTGATTTTTGCGCGATTCACATAGTTCAGGAAGATGCCGCGGTCTTCCAGATCGGAATCCTCGCGAAATACCAACCCGCCCCAGTTACCGGCCGTCGGCGAGGGGTCTTTCGACGTGCCGGAGTCCGTGCCGATCGTGGAGTTGTAGTACGACGTGAGGTAGACACTGCCGACGTCGGCGCCTTGTGCGTTGCGGGCCGTGGTGCCCAGCACTTGCAGCGCGCCGCCACTGTGATTGATGCCCTGGGCCACGGTGCCCACGTCGATATTGGCGCTGCGGAACTTCAGAATCGCCCCGGCATCGATCATGACCGTGACGTCTTTGGGAACCTCGAAGCGCGCGCCATCGGAAAGCTGGCCGCCGATGTTGTCGAAGCCGATGTTGTACGACTGGTTGTCGCCGAGCGTGGCGAGGTCCTTGTCGGCTCCACCGTTGCCGACAATGCGGACCACCGAACCGGCGGAAGCCGCGGCCATCGCCAGCGAAATCGACTTGTACGGATTGGTGATCGAGCCCAACGCGCCCGTGCCGGTGCTGGCGGCCTTGTCGACGAATATGGTCTGCGCAGGACTGGCGACGCGGAACCAGAAGTTGTTCACGCCGCCGGGCGCGCCGTCGCCGTCGCCGTCGAGCAATGTCCCCGTGGCGTCTTTGATGCCGACGGTTGCGGTTGGCGAGAACGTCAAGCGCAGCCGATAGGCGCCCTGCGTAGTGCCGCCGAAGCCGGAATTGGGCACGTTCGGATCGAAGTTCGTGTTGCCGGTGCTGGTGACGGCGACATAGTAGGTGCCGGAGCCGACCGCCAGTTGCAAGAACGCGTCGGCGCCGTAGTAGTCATCGTTGCGGGCCAGCACGTTGCCGGCGGAATCAAACACGGTGATCACCGCGTTCAGTTGGCTGGGATCGACGCTGGGATCGAAATCGCGCAACCGCTCGGCAAACGTTTCCAGGTTCAACGTGCCGGGCCGGGCCAGCGTGAACTTGTAGACGTCGATATCGTTGCCAATCGGCGGCAGCAGATACTGGCCGAGGACGACGTCGGCGTCGCCGGGAAACACGCCTTCGGCAGTAGGCGCATCGGTGATGGCTTCGCCGCTGCCCTGGATCGTCAGGGGGGGCAGCTCGTACGTGTGGCCTAGTCCGAGAACGTGGCCGATTTCGTGCATGGCAGTCTGAAAGTAACCGCCGCCCGCTTCGCTGGCGCCCCAGTCGACGCCTGCATTCATGACGGCCAGGCCGCCGCCGGCAATGCCGCCGACGCCGCCGGGCGGCACGTTGGGACTGACCACGCGGGGATCGCCCGTGGCGATGGTAATTCCCGAGCTGGGCGTTTCGTAGAACTCGACCCCCAAGTACTGCGAATAGTACGACAACACTTCGCGGACGCGCTGCTTCTGTGCCTCCGTGATGGAATTGAACGCCGGTACGCCCAGCACGCTGCCAATGTTGTTCTTGAAGTTGTAAGGCACGATCGGGATATTGCCGCTCGTGTTCGGCGAGCCGTTCAGATGGCTCTCGATCGGGATGTCGCGCGAGCCGGGGTCGTCGGGCCCGCCCGGAAACAGCACGTCGAGCGGCACGCCCGTGATGGTGCCGGCCGCGTTGACGGTTTGCGTGCCTTGTGCGGCGGGGAAAATGGTGCCCAAGTCGGCCGCTGACGAAAAGGTTGTGCCCGGGCTGCCAATGATCGGCGTGGCGGGTGCGAAAGGCAGCGGATCGTTATTGCCAATGCGCAAGCGATACAGGCCCGCGACGCTCAGGACGCCCGCGTCGAACGTGAGCACGGCCTTGCCGGCGGCGGCGTCGTACGTGACCGAGGCGGGATTGAAGCGTGCGTCGTCCGTAGTGCTCGCGGTGCCGGCCGTGCGGATCAACTGGTAGAACGTGCGATTGGTGGCGGTCGTCGGGTCGAGCGGATCGTTGGAATTGAAGTACACGTCGATTTGCGACGATGCCTGCGACAGCCCATTCGTCGCATCGTTGCGGGTGACCGGCTGCGGCACGATGGCCACGACCTGGGCGCCCAAATCGAGCGTGAATTGCCGCGTCAGGTTCTGACCGCCATTGAAGGCTTCGCCCGCCTTGCTCTTGAGCGGCGTGGCGCCCGCACCCACGATCTCGAACTGATACAGGTCGTCGGGCAGAGGGTTGGCGAATCGCAACACCACGTCGGTGGGTGTGGCGGTCATACCCACGTAGGGCACGTTGACGTTGATGTCGTTGCCGTTTCCGAGGATGTGATCGCTGCCGCGGGTGACACGCAGGTTCGCGCCGCCGGCGCCGACCAGTGAGGCCGGGTCGATAGTGCTGTTGAAGCGAAACGTGAGCTCGGTGGGCGCCGTGTGCAGGATCTGATCGGGGGCCAGCACGACGTTCTCGCTGGAATAAGCCGCCACCAGGCCGACGGCAAACAGCGTCCGTTCTTCGAACGGCTCGAGATTGAGCGTTCGGGGACCGCTGCGCGCGCGTAGCGCACGGCGACTCAGTAAACTGCGATGGGAACGTCGCGAATGGCTGTTGCGAATGGCCATAACCGTGGCTTTCTCCGGTGTTCTACCGCGCACGACTACGGGCGGACATCAGACCGGAGGTGGCAGCCAGAAGGCTGTTCGCCCCCCTTTTGCCGGTCTGTCCGCACGCTGCCGCGTTGCCTCTCGTCAGTCTGCCAGGCCATCGAAATGCCGATGGGGGCATAAGTTGCGAGTATGCTTACAGGGGTTACAAAAAACAATTCCTATATTTCCAATTCAACTCAATTTACCCACCTTACCAAAATCTGCGGAATAAAAGCGCACTATCTCGGTGGTAATTCTCTGCGGAAATACGTGTGCGTTCCGGCGGCACAAGCGCAGGTCGAGCTGGTTCCAGCAGCACGACCGGAAGACCTTTCCATATAGGCACAAAGCGTATCCGCATTCAAGGGCCAGGCGGGAATTTGCGCGGAGAGGTTGCCGGGTGATCAACGGTCGCGCGCAGCGTCAGGCGCGACCAACTAGGCGGACGGTCTGGTGGTGGACTCGTGGGATGGGCCAGGCCAGCCGGTTCCGTCGGCAGGCGGCTCGGTCCGTAGGTTTCCCTGCACATCGTTCGTGCGCGTGCTTCTGGAGCGTTGCCGTTCTTCGTGTTCCGTGTTCGACGCGATGCCTGTGCATCGCTCTCTCTTCGTCGTCCCCCAAAACAGTTATTCCCGGCACAGCCCATCCCGGATCAGAAAGTTTGCCGCGGGAGGCTTTGGAAGCCCCCTGGGGGGTGCCAAGGTGGGCAAAATGAACAGGGCGCAAATAGTTGATTGCGCCCATGAGGACGGGACGTCACTGGTCGCCGCGGACGTCGACGAAGAATCCCAGCTGCATCCACTGCCGGAACCAGCGGTGCAGCTCGCCGGGGTCCAGCGCCATGGGCGCTGCCGACCTTGCCAAGACCTCGGTCATGGCCATCCCCAAAGTGCTCCCGCTCGCCAACCTCGACAGCAACGCATAGCCCGCGGCCGAAAGCTCGTGCCGCTGGATGGCGTAGTCCTGTCTTGAAACTGCCAAATGCGTCAGCGATGGCTCTGGGACTTGCGGTCCCCGCCCTTCGCGCACGTCGACCCAATAAACGTGCACTGGATGCGTGAACGTGCACAGCCGCAAACAGGGAGTCACCGTAAGCCGCAAGGACGCCAGATCGGCGGAAGCGGCGGCCAATCGGTCCGCCGTCAGCGGCGCCGAGCGCTCGCTGCCTGGCGCATCGAACACCTCACGCTGGGCGCGCTCGAACGTGGCCAATTCCACGATAAATTCGGCCCAGTTGGGTCCTGCGCCGGGCGGCGGATCCTGCGCGTGCAGACGCGCTTCGCCGAGATAGTTCGCAAACTGGGTCCCGAGCTGTGCGAGCGTGTAGCTGTGGGAAGGATAGTGCTGCAAATAGCCGAACGCGACCGCATCGAACAGGTCATCACCCAGGGCATGCCGGGTGCCCAGGAATTCTTCACGCAGACATTCCAGCAACCGCTCATAGTAGGCGTTAACGTAGATATCCAGCCGCTCCTCGGACGAGAGCGCGCGGGAACGCCGAATCACACTTTCCAGCTCCGCCAAGGGAACATCAATTTGCTCGCGCGCCGCGGGCGAATCCACGCCCTCGCTGACACCGCCGGGGTGCATGATCACGCTTTGCATCCAACGTTGGACCTGGGCGAGATGGGCGGGTTTCGGAAGCATCGATCGGCTCACTGCAGGTCCGGAACGATGTACGCGATGGGGTTCGACACGCCTGGGCCGGAGCGGCCGTCGGCCGCGGCTGCCAGCGGCCTGCCAGACCGCGATTCCGCCGAAGCTGTTGGCGAGCGATTCGCGTGAGATGCGACGCCCGGCAAATCCAGGTCGTGCATGTACTGCCTGGCCTTGAGCACCTCCTCATGGACGACCGGGAACTCCGGAATTCTGGCATCCCATTCCAGCAAGGTCGACATGCCGCCGGTGAGCCGATGAGCCAGCCGATAAAGCTCCCACACCGGATCGATCACGTGGTCGTCGTGCGTGTCGATGAGGTGGGTGCGGCAATTGGTGTGGCCCGCCAGGTGACATTGGACGATCCGCCGGTGCGGCACGTTGCGCAGGTACTCGCCGGGATCGAAATCGTGGTTCACGCTCGACACGTACACATTGTTCACGTCGACCAGCAATCCGCAGTCGGCGTCCTCGGCCAGCCGCGAGAGAAACTCCCACTCGCTCATCGTCGATTGGGCGAATGTCACGTAGGTGCTGGGATTTTCCAGAACCAGCGGCCGTTCCAGAAAATCCTGGACGGTGCGGACCCGCGACGTTACGTGGGCCAGCGACTCCTCGTTGAGTGGAATGGGCAACAGGTCGTGCGCGTTCAGACCGAGCACGCCCGTCCAACACAGATGATCCGAAATCCAGCGCGGCTTGATTTCGTCGGCCAGCCGCTTGAGCCGCCGCAGGTAGTCGAAATTCAGCGGGTCGCTACTGCCGATCGACAGGGACACACCGTGCATGACCGTGGGATAGCGCTCGGCAATCTGGTCGAGCACGTAGCGCGGCCGGCCGGCGGTGTCCATGAAGTTTTCGGAAATGACCTCGAACCAATCGACCGCGGGCCAATGTTCGAGGATGTGGGGGAAGTGAACGGTGCGCAGTCCGACGCCCAAGCCGAGCTGTGGGTGGCCCAACCGCGGCTGCACATTGTGTGTCATCATCGAGTACCTTCCGAGCGCGGCGCAAGACGAATGCTCACCCGCCGCCCTGTGAGACGACGGGTGAGCATGTTGATTGAGAGCGTTGTGACCGATGTTCGGGCGCCGCTGTACGCTCGCTACCGGCGCGCGTGCAACCCTGCTGAACGCGCCGGCCGCGGCACCCAAGCGCGGTTGTCTTAGGCCTTCTTGGCCGGTGCGGGACCGACTTTCTTGCCTTCCTTGACCATCAGCTCTTCGAAGCGTTTGCGGGCACGTTGCCAGGCCTTGCTACTCATGGGCACGCCGCACTCACCCTTGCCCTTGCACTCGTTTTCGCCCGGCTTGGCACCGCAACCGCCCTGGCCGCGGCATTCGTTGTCGGCATGACAGGTATGGGCTTTGGCCGTGGCGCAAGTGCCCTGGCCGGCGCAGGCGTTGTCTTTGCTTTCGCCCAGTCCTTTGCACATGTTGATGCCGCGACAGACGTGCGGCTCGCCGAGCATTGGGTTCTTGTTCTTGTCCTTGCCGGGAGCCTTGGGTTCGTCGGCCGCAAAGGCGGATCCGGCCGCGGCGGCGCCGGCCAATAGTCCACCCATGGCGGCGGCCGTGAAACGTTCGAAATCGCGACGATTCATTTGCTTGTTGTCCATCGTTCAATCCTGCCTGGTGTGTGATTGTCCTGTGCCGGTCGCCACCTTCGATGGCCCGGAGGTGCCGATATCTTATGCGTTCTCTGCGCATCTTGCCACTTGGCAGGCCGGCCGGTGGCGAGCCGATCCTCCCGAAGTTACAGCCGAGCGAACATTTGGGACGCAACAGCACCGTGCGGAGAGACCGTGGCATGCCCGGTGGACAAGCCAATTGGCGCCGGGTTCCCTGCTTACCGGGCGCTCCCCGCGGGGCTGTGGTAGCATGACAAGTGAGGGGTTAGGAATTGGGGATCACGGAACAGGCGACCGGTCGCGTGGCCTGCGCGGACGCGGGTAACGTCTGACTAATGGAGCGGCATGATGAGCGAAGCTGCGTCCGTCGAACGCCGCCGCAAAGCCTGGCGCTACAGTCTGCGCGGGCTGCTGGTACTGATCGCCATCATCGCCGTGCTGTTGGGAAGTCGGGCGAATCGGTTCTATCGGGAACGGCAGGCCGCGGGCGCCATCATGGCCCGGGGCGGGAGCGTGTTCTATCACGACGAGTCGTACGGGATCGTGCCGCCGGAGCGCACGCTGACGGCCTGGTGGCGCGAGTATTGGGGCCTGCGCTGGCCAGGCGAGGTATCGCTCAGCGGCGGCGACGTTTCCGATCACGTGTTGGTCAACGACGTGCTGCCACTGCGCTCACTTTCGCGCTTGAGCCTGATTGGAACGGCCGTCACGCACGACGGGTTGGGACAGCTTGCCCCGCTTAAGTCGCTCAAGAGCCTCACGTACGTTCGCACTCGCAGCGATCTGGCCGTGCTTGACGAGCTGCGGCAAAACACGATGATCGAAATGGAGTTGGTTCCACTCGAAGACTGCGTGGCGTACCTGGTCGACTTGCACGGGATTCCCATTGAAATCGACGAGCCTGCGGCGGCGATTGCCCGAGCCGACCCGAGGCTGACGATTTCCGGCACCTACAAGAATCGACCCCTGGCGGAAGTGCTGGACGCGATGTTGGAACCGCAAGGTTGGGGCTGGGCCGTCTCTGATGGGAAGCTGATGATCGCAGTACGCCTCGCATCCGTGATTCGCCGCGGTGGCGAGACCAGCATCCGCAAGTTGCTGCCGCAGGTGCAGGAACTGACGGCAGACTGACTTCGCCGAGGGGACGAACGCAACGCGAGAGGACGCGATGACTGAGGCAATGCCCCACCATCGCCGCCCATGCTGTGCGCGATCGGCCGCTGTCGATTCAATGCCGAGCGACTAGGCCAGCCCTTCAGCGCGGCCCGTGCTGTCGCCCAGGTTGTCGACCGGCGCCTCGACGCGCTCGAGCATCGACAAGAACAGGTTATTGAGCGGGGTTTCCTTGGCGTAGCGCAAGTGGCGGCCCGGTCGGATCGTGCCGCCGCCGCGGCCGGCCATCAGGATCGGCAGGTTGTCGTGGTTGTGCGCGTTGCCGTCGCCCAGGCCGCTGCCGTAGAGCACCATGCAGTTGTCGAGCAGCGAATGCTCACCGTCGGCGATGCTTTGCATCTTTTCCAGGAAGTAAGCCAGGTGCGTGACGTGGAAGCGATTGATCTCGCGAATCTTTTCCTGCTTCTTCGCGTCGCCGCCGTGATGAGACAGATCGTGATGTCCGTCGGGCACGCCGATGAACGGATAGGCCCGATTGCTCCCTTCGTTGGCCACGACGAACGTGGAAACGCGCGTCAGGTCTCCCTGGAACGCCAGTGCCAGCAAGTCGTACATCAAGCGGATGTGCTCGGCATAGTCCTTGGGAATGCCGGCGGGACGCGGATAGTCGGGCAGTGGCGTCTCGGCCTGGCGGCCTGCCGCGTCGATGCGGTTTTCCAGTTCGCGCACGCTGGTCAAATATTCATCGAGCTTGTGCTGGTCTTTGCCGCCCAGCTTGGCGCGCAGATCGTGGGCATCTTCCAACACGTAGTCCAAGACGCTGCGTTTGAACCTTTCGCGCTTGGAGCGTTGCTCGCCGGCGCTGCCGATGGAAAACAGCCGTTCGAACGCGAGCCGCGGATCGATTTCCTTGGCCTGCGGCGTCGATTCGGAGCGCCACGAGATATTCGTCGAGTAGGAGCAGCTATAGCCCGAGTCGCAGTTGCCGGCCTGGGCGCCGCGATCGCAACCGAGCTCGAGCGATGAGAACTTGGTGAGGTGGCCGATCTTGCCGGCCGCCACCTGGTCGACGGAGACGCCCACCTTGATGTCCGCGCCGTGGGTTTTGCGGGCCTGCGCGCCGGTCAAAAAGCTGGCCAATGCGCGGGCGTGGTCGCCGGCTCCGTCGCCGTGCGGGCGGCCGTGATCTTGCGCCAGCCCACTGAGCACGAGCAGCTGATCCTTCACTTTTGCCAGCGGCTCCAAAATATACGGCAACTCGAAGGCCTCACCCTCGGCCTGCGGCGTCCAATCGGGCATGTGCTTGCCGTTGGGCACATAGATGAACGCCATGCGCTTCGGGGCGCGTTTCTGCTCGTCGCCGGCCAGGGCGAGGGCGGGAGCCATCGCGTCCAAGAGGGGCAATGCCACGGCCGTGCCAATGCCGCGCAAGACCGTGCGCCGCGAGATTTGCCAGCTCTTCATCATGGGTTGCTCCCTGTGCGTGCGCGCTTTTGGAAGGCGTCGCTGCGGACGACGGCCACGATCAGGCTCGAAAACTTGAACTCGTTGGCGCTCACAGCCTGGGCGATATCGGACACCGTACGCTTGTCACTATACTCGACCCCGCGGCCCAGGCCATACGTGAGCATCTTTTCAGCCAGGCAGCGCAGGAAATCCTGCTGGCGCCCCTTGAGGATCTGTTTCAACTCTTGCGGACCGGAGAATTTTTCGCCGTTGGGCAGCTCGCCCGAGGCGTCGATGTCGAACGAGCCATCTTTGTCGCGCCAGGCGCCAACGCCGTCATAGTTCTCCAGGCCGAAGCCCAGCGGGTCCATCGCCTTGTGACAACTGGCGCACACGGCGTTCGTGCGGTGCTGTTCCATGCGTTGCCGCAGCGATCCGGTGAGCGCGGCCTCGGCGGTTTCGGCCAAGGGAGGCACTTCGTCGGGAGGGGGCGGGGGCGGTGTGCCCAGCAGGTTTTCCAGCACCCACTTGCCGCGCTTGACGGGCGAGGTGCGCGTGGGGTTCGAGGTAACCGTCAACACGCTGGCGTGGCCCAACACGCCGCCGCGGCGGGCCGGGTCGAGCGTCACGCGTCGAAATTCCTTGCCTTTCACGTCCGCCAGACCGTAGTGCTGCGCCAACCGCTCGTTGACAAAAGTGAAGTCGGCGTCGAGGAATTCCAGCACGCTGCGATCTTCGCGCATGATCGCGGCAAAGAACTGTTCGGTTTCCTGCCGCATCGCATCGCGCAGCGCGTCGTCGAAGCCGGGATACACGCCGTGATCCGGCGCGGACGTTTTGAGGTTGCGCAACTGCAGCCACTGGCCGGCAAAGTTTTCGACCAAGGCCTGCGACTTGGGGTCCGCCAGCATGCGCCGCGCTTGCTGCACCAGCGTGTCGCCCTCGCGCAGCTTGCTGCGCCGCGCCAGATCGAACAGCTCGTCGTCCGGCATCGAACTCCACAAGAAATACGACAGCCGGGTGGCCAGCTCGTAGTCGCTCAGCTCGCGAATGCCGTCGGTATCATCGGGCGCGGGATCTTGCTCCACACGAAACAAGAAATGGGGCGAGACCAGCATGGCCTGTAGGCCGAGACCGATCGCGTTGGCGAAGCTCTCGCCTTCGGCATCGGCCAGCTTGACGAGCTCCAGCACGCGGTCCACTTCCGCCGCGGTCGAGGGCCGGCGAAAGGCGCGGGCCATCACCGCGTTCACAATCTCTCGCGCCAATAGCAGCCGGTCTTCCGGCGTGTGCTCGCGCGGCACGACCCGCTTGTACGTTTCCGGATAAGGGCCCATCAGCTCCACGCTGCGCACGTAAAGATTGCGATCGTGCGGCGCGGGCTTCTCGGGCTCGTACAGGTCGTTCTGAAATTCGATGCCCAGCGTGTGGTGGCCGCCGCGCGTGGTCAGCCAGGCTTCGTAGATTTCAGGACGATCTTTATCCGCGCGGACCGCGAAGATGCGGACCGTGTGGCCGTCGACCATCAGGGCCATTCGCACCGGCTCGTCGCCGGCCTGATCGCCATAGGCCCGGACGCGGAGAATGTAGTGCCCCTGCCCTTGCGTGCGCACCTTGGTATTGATGATTCCCTGCGAGGCGAGCACGACATCGCCGCTGTCGACTTTCTGGCCCCCTTCGAGCTCGTTTTGCACGTGGTTCGTCAGGTCGGTGCCGAGCGTGCGGGTGACGACCGACTCGGCCGCGGTGAGGTACTTTTCCAGCAGGATGGGCGGCAGCGACAGCACGTCGCCGATGTGGTCGAAGCCGTAGCCCACGTCATCGGACGGAAAATCATCGGCCGGGCGGAAATCCACGCCCAACAGATCGCGGATCGTGTTGTTGTATTCGTTGCGGTTGAGCCGGCGGAGGGTCACCCGACCAGGATCGCGTGCATGGGCCGCTTCGTCGCGCACCAGCTCGGCCTCGACCCAGGCGGCGATCTGCTCACGCTGGGCAGGCTCCGGCTGGTCGGCATCCTCGGGCGGCATCTCCTTGGCGCGCACGCGGCGGAGGATTTTTTCCCACTGGGGGCGGTCGGCGTGAACTGTCAACCGTTCCGCGAGGGCCGCCATCTGCAGCTTGCCCTCAGGCTCTTCGCCCGAATGACAATCGGTACAGTATTTTGCCAGGAGCGGCTGCACTTGTTCGCGAAATGCCTGGGCCGTTTGCTCGGCCGTCGGCGGAGTTGCGGCGGGTGCTGCAGATGCGGCCGGGGCGGCGGCTGGTGGGCTCAGCTGGGCCGGCTCATCGGCGCGGGCTGCGCGCGCGTCGGCGGCCAGTGTCGCCGCGAGAACCAATAGCGCTAGGAAGCGCAGCATGCCGAGTGCTGGGTGCATCGGTTGAGGTTGTCCGGGCAGGGCGGCAGGGGCGGGAAAAAGGCAGCAGCCGTGCCTGGATTCTATCATATTCACCCGGCTGGATGCGACTACTCTTTTGGCCGCGCACGACCCCACGGATTTCGCTCGATCGGGGCATTTCTCGGCGCGTCGGTACGCTTTGGCGCGATTAAGCACGATGGCTTTGTAGTGTGCGGGGACGGTCAGAGCGCTTTGCGGCGTCCGCCGTGCGTCAAACTGCCTTCTTTTGTTGGGCCAACTCACCGACCGAATGCCACTGGCGGAATGCCACCGCCGGGCGGCAAGAGGCGATGTAGTCTCCCGCTGGCCGCGCGCCTAAGATGAGACGCAACCTGCGGATTAATTGAGTTCATCGTCCACCAAAATCGAGGTCGTCATGCCGCGACACTGCCAATTCACCCGTTGCTCGCAAACGGCCGCCGCGCTCGCGCTCGTGACGCTGTGCTGCAGCCTGGCCGGTTGCGGCAAAAAAACGGGCGGGGGCGGTGCCCAAGCGGGGGCCAACGCGGCCGCGGCCAAACCCGCCGCGGCGACGCAAGGGCCGAACGCGTCGCTGGCGATCGATGCCGACCTGGAGCAACTGGCGCGACGGATTGAAGAGGGCGTTCAGTCCGGGTCTCCCACGACCATGCGAGACGCGATGGACTGGGACGCGCTGATGGACCGGATCGCCGCGGGGCTGGATCCGCCAGCGGAATATCGCCGCGACTTCCTCACCGGCATGCGCGGCAACGGCGCGAAGTTCGACGAGCAGATTTTGCGCTCCATTTCAGACGGCGGCTCGTTTCGGTTGCTGCGGCTGCGCCTGAAGGACGGGCAGCCGCGGGCCTTGTACCGGATGTTGCTGGCAAACGGGGGCGGGGTGAACTACATCGACGTGCTGTTCGTGCGCTCGGCCGACGGTCAGCCGCGCATGGGCGACATGTTCATGTTCATCGTGGGCGAAGACCTTTCGCAATCGCTGCGGCGCACGTTTGCCGCCGGCATGGAGCACCAGAATCGCAACGTCGTGGCCCGGCTCACTGGACAGGAGAGCGCCTACATTCGCAACATGCCGAAGATCATGGAGATGACCCGGGCCGTCAGCTCCGGCAATCATGCCGCGGCGCTGGCCGCTTATCGCAGCATGGATGAGGAGGTGCAAACGAACAAGCAAGTGCTGGCGTTGCGGCTGCGCGCAGCTCAGGGGACCAATGACGAGGAGTACTTGGAGGCGATCCGCGCGATGCTCAAGCACTTCGGCAAGGATCCGTCGATCCACCTGGTTCTGATCGACAGCTACGCGCTGCGCGGCGCGCATCAGAAGATGCTGGAGAGCGTCGACGCGTTGGACGCTGCGCTCGGCGGGGACCCGTACCTGAACGTGATGCGCGCCAACGCTTACTTGTTGATGAAGGACCTGCCCGCGGCGCGAAAGGCAGCGGACGCGGCCATGCGCGATCTGCCGGACATGGTCGATGGATACTTCACGGCGATTGCGGTGGCACTCGAGGAACAGCGGTTCGATGAAGTCGTGCGGATTTTCGACGTCGTGACGGAGAAATTTGCCCTGGCGTTCGAGAACCTGGGCAACGAGCCGATTTACGCCGAGTTTATAAAATCGCCGCAGTACGAAGCCTGGAGGAACCGGCAGCCCGCGAACATCGACGCGCCGGCGGAAGCAACGGCCACGCCGGACGTAACGCCCGAATAGCCGTACGGAACGTGATGGCGTCCGTTTCGCGGCCGCTTAGTCGCTGCCCTGCCAATCGCGCGGCAACTCCAGCGACCACACTTCGTTCGATAGCGGCTGCGCGTGACCGCCGGCCAGCCAGAGCTTGTCGTGCAGCACGAACAGCGAGTGCTCGTGGCGCTCTTTCCAGATGACGTGGGAGTGCAACTGCTGCCAGTGCGCGCCGTCGCGGGAGAACCAGACGTCGGGCCAATTGCGCGAGGGATTGTTCGACCAGCCGCCCACGACCCACATGTGATCGCGATAGACCGCCGCCGAAAACCAGAGCCGCGGCGACCACGGGGCGTGGGCCGTGACCTGCTGCCAGCGAGTGCCGTCGCTCGTGCTCCACACGTCGTTGCGGGCCTCGTACTCGGGCACGTAGTTGCCGCCGCCGAACAGATAGATCTTGCCGCCCAGCACAACGGCCTGGTGATAGGCGCGCGGCGACCACTCGGCGTGGGCCGTGGCCTGCGTCCAGTTCTTGCCGTCGGCTGAATGCCAGACGTCGTTCTTCAGGCTTTGCCGGTTGCCGAAGTAGTAGTCTTCGGTCCCGCCAAGCAGCCACATATGGTCTTGAAACACTACGGCGGCCGCGGCCAGGCGGGCGCTCCACGGCGCGGCGGCAGTAGCCTGGGTCCATTGAGCGCCGTCGGTGCTGCTCCATACTTCGCGGCCCGCTGCGTGCCCGGGCAAGCGACCCTCGGTCCAACCGCCGAGCATCCACATGCGGTCAGCAAACACCAGGCTCATGGGCAAATCGCTGTGGCGCCAGGGAGCTGCGGTCGTGACCTGGCGCCAGGATTTTCCGTCGGGCGAGCTCCACACGTCGCGCGGAGCACTTTTGAACGAATCGAACCAGCCGCCCAAGATCCACAGTTGATCGCGAAAGACGACTTCGCCCTGGCTATCGCGGGCCTGCCAGGGAGCGTGATCGGTCACGCGGACCCAATCGGGACCGGTTTGCTGGGCGCGGGCCGACGATGCGACCGCGCAGAAGTAAGCTACCGTCAGGACGATCATCCTCATACCGTCGCAATTGTACAGCACGTTGCACGAAGAGCGAGCGGTTGGCAAGTTTAGCGCGGCACGCAAAAGGCATCGGCGCGGGGACAAATCGCCCGCGCGCCGATGCAGCCTCTCCCTTCCCACGGCACGTCACGATCGAAAGCGTCGACGCAGCGCGACGAGGATTCCGGCCCCGCCCGCGGCAAACAGCGCGAGGCAACTCGGCTCCGGCACCAGCGCGAATGAGATGCGATAGATTTCGGTATCGGCCGTCAACTGACTGTCGAACGTGTAGCCGGCCGGGGTTTCCAGGCCGTTGTACGCGCTCAGTTCCGAGATGTTGAAGTTGACGACTCCGTTCTGCGGAGTCCGCAGCGCGTTCGTACCAACGACCAGAAACGCGGCGTTCACTGGATCGGTCGTCTCGGAGCCGGCATCCCACACGTCTTCGCCACGTTGCAGGATGCTGGTGATATTCAGATTGCCGCCGGCGTCGAACAGCAGATATTGCATCGGCGAGTCATTGCCAATGAAGTGATCATTGCTCGGCACGACCATCGCCGCAAACGTGAAAAACGGATTGAGAGCCGTGTCAATTGAAAACATCGCCGAGGCGGTTGCTCCCGGCACGAGCGGCCCGGGAGGATCGGGAACGACCGTGCCGAGCGTTGCGGTGGGATCGGCCGCGGCAAACGCGGGAAACCAATCGGAGCCACTGCCTCCTTCGGCAATCGAGACGATGCCGGCCGTCGCCGCCTGGGCCTCGTTGAACGCGTCGAACGAGCCGTTGTTAAATCCCACGCGCAAGGGCGCGAACGCAACGCTGTTGGTGGGAGCCAGGTTTTCGACGGTTACCAAAAGTTCGACAGTCGCGGCGCGCAGCGCCGCCGGCAGGGTTGCAACGGCGGCGACGATCAACGCGAAAAACGTTACGAAACGCATGCGCTTCTCCTCTGGGTTTGGTTGACGTACGGTCGCGAATCGCTGCGCGGCCAACTTCGTGATAAGGCAGCCGCTGCACTGTGTGCGGCGCACGGCAACTTGTAGACGCAGAATTGCCGCCATTGAGTATGTGCGGCATGGGGCTACAGCTTCGACGGCAGGAACGACGCTTACGCGCGGCGCATCGCGCCGGCATCAAAACGACGCCTCCCAGCCTGTCAGCATTAGCGATTCCTCGCGGGTGCGCGAGTCTACTCAGTCACCGTCGACTGTACTTCCAGCCGTCGTGCGAGCTCTGGCGCAGCGGGCGGCACGGATTGATCGATCGGTGCAGCGCCCTTTCTCGGGAACTCACAAGGACGATCAACGTTGTAGGGTTAGTCGCGATTGGCCGCAGAACGTTACATGGCAAAACCAAAAAATGTCCGGCTATTGACGTGCTGCACGACGACAAGGACGATTGACGAAGGGCTTCGGTCATGACGTCCGCGGAGGAGTGATGACGCTCAATAAACCTCGCAGCGGCGAGCAGCGCGATACCGGCGATCGCGGCGTGGATGCGCAGCAGTGGCTGCACGACCACGGCGACGCGTTGTACCGCTATGCTCGATTGCGTGTCGCGCGCCGGGAACTGGCAGAGGATCTCGTTCAGGACACTTTCTTAGCGGCAATTCAGGCGCGCCGGCCGTTTCGCGGGGATTCGAACGTGAGGACCTGGTTGATCTCCATTCTGCGGCGGAAGATCGTCGATCACTATCGCAAGCGATCGACGACGCCTGACGCTGAAACGGATTCTGCGTGCTCAACCCTAGAGCACCTGCGGATATTTGCGGACGATGGCAGATGGCGCATGTCTCCGGCACCCTGGCAAACTCCGTGTGACCTACTTGAAAACCGCGAGTTCTGGGACGTGTTTCAGGCGTGCCTGGCGAAGCTGCCGGCGCGGCTGGCCAGTACGTTCCTGCTTCGCGAATTCCCAGATCTGCAAGTTGGCGAACCGGCCGACTCGTTCGCGCCCAACGCTAGCAACGTCCGCGTGCGGCTCCATCGGGCGCGGTTGTCGCTGCGAGAGTGCCTGGAACGGAACTGGTTCGGAGAACAACGTCACAAGCGCAGGGGGGTATCATGAACCGCTGGGCCCAATTGAAGCGCATCTTGACGATGCCGTGCGGCGACGCGGCCGAACTGGTTTCGCGAAATTGCGATGTATCGCTGGAATGGCCGGACAGGCTCGCGCTGTACAGCCATTTGCTGTTGTGCACCCCCTGTCGCCGGCTTCGGCGCCAATTGACGTTCCTCACCGCGGCGATGCGGCATTGGGCGACGCGCGACGAGACCGCGATCCCACCACTTTCCCTGGAAGTGCGCGAGCGGATACTTAATGCGCTGGGCGAAGAGTCGTAGCGATCGCGCCCTCTAGGCTGATCGGCGCCGATCTTTGCCCCCATCACCCCGGGCCGTGCGCCCAGGGGTAGAGCGCGCGAGTGAGCGCCGCCTCGAGCGTGGGGAACTTGAAGTCGTATCCCGCGGCCAACAGTTTCACCGGCCGGACGCGCTGGCTGGCCAGCAGCAGCTCGTGGATCAGGCACAAGGCATGTCTCATGGGGCCGCATTGTACGCTGGGCTGCGCGATGCCAAATCTCGAGCGGCCGTCGTCACGGCGCGTAACGCTCGAGATATTTCTGCACCGCGAGCTTGCGGGCTGTGTTCGCGCTGCTCATGTAGCGCACGGTGCCAAAGATCGGCCGTTCGGGTCCCCACGGGCGATCGAAACGGCCCAAGACCCAGCCTATGCCCGAGTAGGAATTCGGATCGCGACCGTCCACGGCATACCGATCGTTGAGCGCGATCATCGTTTCGAGCGCTTGCTCGGGCGAGTCCGACCACTCGAGAATCTTCTTGCCCCACAACATGCGCAGATAATTGTGCAAGCGGCCCTCCGTGCGGAGCTGATTGGCGGCCGCATTCCAAAGGCGATCGTGCGTGGCGCCGGCGGCGAACTCGTCGAGTGAATAGACGTGCTCGCGCCGGTCGCCGGCGTGCTTCGCCAGGGTCGCACGAGCCCAGTCGGGCAGCGACGCGTACTGGGCGTGGTCGCCGCGCCGAGCGGCGAACTGATAGCCCAGCTCGCGCCAGGTAACCAGTTGATCGAGAAAGGCCTCGGCATTGGGGCTGGTGCCCCACCAGCCTGCGCGGCTGCCGGAGGCACGCTCGGCGAGATTGGCCTCGGACCAGCGTTCGCGCCGCATGAGCCGCCAAAACACCTCGTGCGCCGAAATGTGGCCGAAGTGGAGATAGGGCGAGAGGCCGCTGGCCGCATCTTCGTCGGGCACGTTTCGCAAGTCGAGGTAGTGTTCGAGGTGTCGCTCGAGGAATCGCTCGAGAGCCGCCGTGGCCGCGGCAGCGCCACCGGAAAACGGCGCCGCGCCGACCGTGTGATCAATCGGCAGCCCGGCAAGGCCCGCGGGCTCGTCCAGCAGCTGCGCGAGCGGCGCCTTCGGCCAGCGTTTCAGTATGTCCGCAGGCAAGGCAGCCGCCGAGGGCAGCACGCGTTCTTTCAGCGGATCGGCAACCGGCTGCGCGGCCAGGTGCTCGCGCAGGTGCTTCTGCACAAAGCGCCGAAAGGAGTGCGCGGTTGAAAACACTTGTTCGGTGACCCGCAGCGGAAGCAGGCCGTTCGAGTCAACCGCCTCGAGCGGGACGTCAAGTCTGGCGGCCGCTGCCGCCACCATTTGCGGCAGAAAGTAGCAGGGGAACTCATCGGTCACGACGACGCACGCGCGAGCAGCCAGCGCTGCAAGCAGCCCCCGGCCTGCTCCCTGCGCCGGTTCGACATAGGCATGGTGCGTTACGCCGGCGGTGTGCAGTCGCGCGGCGTTGTCGCGCATGCCTGCGAGCACAAAGCGGTGCAGGCGATCGCTGGCCCAGGGATAGTCGCAGCGGAGCGCTTCGAGGACGACCAGCGGCTTTTGGAGCCTGGCGGCCCAACTGACCGCCCGCTCCAGACCGAAGTTCCAGGTTGTCCGCCGGGCGGCGATCATCCAGTAAAGGACGAACGGGCGATCGCGCGCGACGGGCGCGGTGTTGACGGCGCGAATACGAGTTTCCGGAACGTCGCCCATGCGTTGCTCTGTCGGCCAGCTGCTGGCAGGTTGCGCTCGCCGATCTTTGCCCCCATCACCCTGCGCCGTGCGCCCAGGGGTAGAGCGCGCGAGTGAGCGCCGCCTCGAGCGTGGGGAACTTGAAGTCGTATCCCGCGGCCAACAGTTTCGCCGGCCGGACGCGCTGGCTGGCCAACAGCAGCTCGTCGGCCATCTGACCGAGCGCCAGCCGCGCGGCGAATGCCGGCATCGGCAAGATTGTCGGCCGCCGGAGCACGCGCCCCAGCGTCTTGGTGAATTCGCGATTGGTGACCGGGTTGGGCGCGACGACGTTCACCGGTCCGCTGAGCGAGTCGTTCGACAGGCACTCGATGATGGCGTCGACCACGTCGTCCAACGACACCCAACTCAGATATTGCCGGCCGCTACCGATGACGCCGCCCACGCCGAGGCGGAACGGCAACAGCATTTGCCGTAGCGCGCCACCGGCGCCGCTGAGCACCACACCAAAGCGCGTGAACACCACCCGCGCGCCCGCGCGTCTGGCCGGTTCGGCCGCGGCCTCCCAATCGCGGCAGACGCCGGACAGAAAGTCGCCGCTGCCGGCCGCGCTTGTTTCGTCAAGCCACTCGTCGCCGCGATCACCGTAGTATCCGGTGGCCGAAGCGTTGATCAGCACCTGCGGGTGGCCATTAGGCTGAGCCAGCACTGCGGCAATCGTGCGCGTCGCAGCGGTGCGGCTGTCGTGAATCGCGCGCTTGCGCGCCTCGTTCCAGCGACCAGCCGCAATGCTTTCACCCGCCAGATTGACGATCGCGTCGGCACCGGCCAGCGCGGACGCATCAAGCTCGCCGGCAGCCGGGTTCCAATACACGTTGCCGCCGACGGCGTCTGCGCGCTTGCGCACGAGCCGATAGACGTCGTGCCCAGCGGCTGCCAGATCGGCCGACAATGTGGCGCCGATCAAACCCGTTGCGCCGGAGATGAAGATTTTCATAGAATCCGTTCGCCGCCTCGTGATGTTCGTTGATACGCCGCCAGCAGAGGTCGCCGCACCAAGCGTTTTAGCCGCCGTCGAGAGAACCGTGTTCTACAGCTTGAATACACGCTGCGCATTGCCGTACAGAAACGCGGCCCGGGCCTCCGCCGGCAACCCGAGCGCGTCGACCTGTTCTACACACCGCGCAAACGACAGCTGGGGAAAGTTCGTGCCGAACAGCACCTTGTCGCGACCGTACGACTTCAGGTAGTGAATCAATTGCGGCGGATAATACTTGGGCAGGTAGGCCGAC
This sequence comes from Pirellulales bacterium, assembly GCA_050250435.1. Taxonomy (GTDB): domain Bacteria; phylum Planctomycetota; class Planctomycetia; order Pirellulales; family PALSA-1355; genus JBFWOR01. The sequence goes on from JBFWOR010000005.1 coordinate 350,238, forward strand.
GTGTCGATGAACACGTTGTCGTGCTTCCAGGCGACACCGATCATCTCGTCGGTCCAAGGGTGCCCGATGTGCCCGCCGACGATGCGCAACTCCGGAAACGTGAGCGCCACTTCATCGAGATACGGCACCGGCCGCCCGGTTTCCGACGGCATCAGCGGCCCGGTGTGCCCGACCTGGGTACAGAACGGAATGTCGAGTTCGATGCACTTCACGTACAGGGGAAAATAGAACTTGTCGTTGGGTGGCCGCCGCCAAAGCCAAGGCACAATGCGCAGCGCCTTGCAGCCGAGCGTGCGCACTGCGCGATCGAGCTCGCGGACCGCCTCCAGCGGTTTTTCCAAGTCGACCGTGGCAACGCCCACGAAACGCTCGGGAAATGCCCGCGTGAACTCCGCGACCTGGTCGTTGGTGACGATCCACCGGTCCGGTCGGCACCAGGCGCAGAGCATCACCCTGGCAATGCCGGCCTCGTCCATCAGCCGGACGAATTCCGCGGGGCTCAGATCTTGAGCGAGCAGATGGGCCGAACCGCTGCGCTCGAACAGCCGCACGACTTCCGGCAAGGCCGCCGACTTGATCACCGGCTGGGCCCAGGCGTCGATGATTGGCTCGCGGGTCGGCATAGACCTATGACTGAGGTGGTGAACCCTGGGGTGGCTCCGGCATTATAACCGGCGTGCACACAATGAATTCACGGCATTCATGCTGCCATTGCCGCAACGGCCGGCATGAGCTTGACTGCGGCAATTCGCGGTTGCCCACTTCGCTCGCTCCTGCGATATTCGGCGTTTCGCCTGAATCGCCAGGAGAGCCCCCGGTTATGACCCAGCGAGTGTACAACTTTTCGGCCGGACCGGCCGTCTTGCCGCAGAAAGTGCTCGTCGAGGCCCAGCAGGCCGTGCTGGAACTGCCCGGCACCGGCATGTCGGTCCTGGAAATCAGCCATCGCGCGAAGCCGATCGAGGGGGTCATCGCGGAGGCCAAATCACTGCTGACCGAGCTGCTGGGCATTCCGGCGGGCTACAGCATCATCTTTCTGCAAGGCGGATCGAGCTTGCAGTTTTCGATGGTGCCGATGAATCTGCTGCGCGGCAGCGGCAAAACGGCCGACTATCTGAACACCGGATCCTGGGGCAGCAAGGCGCTTGAGGCCGCGCGGCTCGAAGGCGCCACGCACGTAGCCTGGGACGGCAAGCCGCAAAAGTACACTTACATGCCCACCGACGCCGAGCTGCAAATTACCAGCGGCACGGCGTACGTGCACATGACGGCCAATGAGACGATCCAAGGCATTGAGTTTCAACACGAGCTCAACACCGGCAGCGTGCCGCTGGTGTGCGACGCGTCGAGCAATTTCCTGTCACGACCGGTCGACGTCGCTCGCTACGGCCTGATCTATGCCTGCGCGCAGAAGAACGCGGGTATCGCGGGCGTTACCGTGGTGATCGTGCGCGATGAGCTGCTGGCACGCGTGCCCGAGGGCTTGCCGCCCATGCTCGACTACAAGCTGCAGGCGGCCAACGACTCGCGCTACAACACGCCGCCGGTTTTCGCAGTGTACGTGTTGCTGCTGGTAGCGCGGTGGCTGAAGAACGACATGGGCGGGCTGGCAAAGATGGCCGCGATGAATCGCAGCAAGGCTCAGCGGCTGTACGAAGTGATCGACGCGCAGCCGGACTTCTATCGCGGCCACGCTCGGCCCGACAGCCGTTCGCAAATGAACGTCACCTGGCGTATGCCCAACGAGGAACTCGAGGGGGCGTTTCTCAAAGAAGCCAAGGAGCGGGGACTTTTGGATCTCAAGGGCCATCGCTCCGTGGGCGGCATTCGCGCGAGCATCTACAACGCCATGCCGCGCGAGGGCGTGGAAACGCTGCGCGAGCTGATGCTGGAGTTTCAAAAGCGACACGGTTAGTGCCGCGTGACGGGCGGCTCTAATAGCCAGCTGCAACCGTTGGCTAGGACCGAGGAGTTGATGCGCGACATTTTCAGGTGCTTTGCTTGCGTCTGCGGCGGAGAACTACTTATCATGGGGGGACTATTATCCCCATCCTAAGTGCGGTAGCGGGTATACCATGCCTTACGTCCGCGAAGTTTTGCAGCGTCTCTTTCCCAACGGCACAAATCCACGAGCGCCTGGAAACTCCATCGATCGGTTTCCAGAATGGCCGCCAGATGTTTTCGCTGCGGCAGCCAAACTGGCAGATTTATCAGGCTGCTATTGTCGCCCCCGATACCTGCGGGGAGTGGACTCGGGAAACATGTTTGCCGACCGCCCGTTCCTAAACGAGGTCAAGGCACGCGCGGAGTCTTGGGCACTCATCAATCGAGAGGCCGTTGCAGACCAGGAAGCGCGGACATATATCCAAGGATTGTGGAACCAGCTCCTGGACCCAGCGTGTGGCGACGTATGCAATTGGGATGCGCCGAACGCTCAGTCGTGGTGCGATGCGGTGATGGAGCTGCTTGCTATTTCTGACGCGGCATCGGAAGGCATGGGCTTTTATGCCCCCACTGACAAATATCCGCTGGTAGATTTTCTGGTCAACGAACACCGACTGCGATCGCAAAAATCGGCGCAGACACTGCCTCACATCCCCTGGAGCCTTTGCTACATGGTTCCTCCAGAGGAGGCTTGCGTCCAGCCGAAGAATCGAACCCCCAACTTGGGCTGCACACTACGCAATTGGTCTCACAACCTGGCGCTCCTTCCGTCCGTGGGACAGGTGTCGACAACCTGGTTGATCGGCAACGAGCCGTCGGACGATGCATTGACGAGCCCGGAGCTGCAGACCATGAATATCCTGTTTGTTCCGTTTCCTTATGTGATCGACAATAACTGTTTCGTCGCGAACGAAGCTCTGGTGGACCAGGAACGGGACGCGTACCGGCGATCGCGACTGAGATCCCGGTATTTTCGTGTCGCACAGAACTGGCTTACCACATGTGGACGCGAACTGACCGCGGCCGAATTGACTCAATTTCTGAGCGAACTGATCAACGTTTCCGAGAACACGCATCATGCTGTTAACGCGATCGTCATGCCGGAGCTCGCGCTGACGGAAACGCTCGCCATCGACATTGCACGACGCTTGGCCGGGCAACGGAACCTTGAACTCTTCGTATGCGGCGTGGCAACCGAGGTCCAGGCGAATCGACTGCCTCGCAATAGCGTGTACTCGTGCATTTATCAGAATGGGAGAGTGCTAACCGATTGGATGCAGTCCAAGCACCATCGATGGATGCTGCAAGAGTCGCAGATCACGAGCTACCACCTCACCGACCGCCTGCATCCGCACGCCTGCTGGTGGGAAAAGATTGATATCGAAGATCGGAAGTGCGCATTCTACGTCTTCAAACACGGGATGAGCGTCGTAACGTTGATCTGCGAAGATCTGGCGCGGATTGATCCGGTCCAGGCCGTAATTCGCGCAGTTGGACCAAATCTAGTGCTGGCCTTGCTCATGGATGGTCCGCAGTTGGCAGAGCGCTGGGGAGCACGCTACGCCACGGTGCTAGCGGACGACCCTGGATCAGCCGTTCTCGTGCTGACTTCGATGGGCCTCTTGCGTAGGCAAGCAGTGCCGCCGGAGGAACCGGCGCGAGAAGTGATGATTTGGAAAGGTGCGGAAGGTAAGCCGATACCGGTGCCTCTGACGCCAGGAAATCACTCGCTGTTGCTGACTCTCACGCCGGTGCAGGAGACAGGATTTACGATGGATGGTCGTTCAGACGAGGGGATGAGCCTGGGTCTTAAGCTTTCTGACTGGCACCAGATCAAACACCCTACCCCGCCGGTTTGGGCGAGAAATGACTAACCTTTTCTCGCTGCCGTGCCGTGGTATACAAGTAGACGCGTCAGGCGGAGCAATAGCTGCTATAATTCGTGCATGGCCCGCCGCCTGAACGAGCCCAAGAAGAAGAAATCGAACATGAGCACACCTTCTCGCACGCACGAGCCGCCGATTATCGACTATCCCGAGGACCGTGAAGCGCTTAGCAAAATGTTCGAGCGAATGGCGCAACGGGACGGCTTTGCCGAAAACGTGGAGCTTGTGCGCGCGGCACTTCAATCGCCGCCTCAGGTGGCTGACGAGCCGGCGTCGAAGCCGCCGCAATCCACCGCCGACGCAACGAACGGCAATCCATAGTCAAAACTCGCCAGGCGCGTGTACTCTGGCACGCGCCCCACATCCGGTTTGGCAATTGCCTGGCGCGTAACTTGGCGCCCTTCCATTAACCGCGTTCATGCTGGCCTGCGCGCGACACGCATGTTGCGCGGTGCCAGCGAGCAAAAGCGGGTTTGAGCCCTGCAGTGGCCCGAGTACGATGGGCCGCTCTGCCGCGGCGCTCGTGTCAATTCGCGCTCAAAAGCGTATAATTCCGCGTTCCGTCAGGCCCTCATCCATCCGCCCCGGTCGGTTTCGAAAGTTTGAGCCATGGAGACGCAACTGGTTGTCGTCGGCGGCGGTCCCGGCGGATATGCAGCCGCCTTCTTGGCGGCCGACATGGGCATGCAAGTCACGCTTGTCGAGGCCGACCCGCGGCTGGGTGGCACCTGCCTGCTCAAGGGTTGCATTCCTTCCAAGGCGTTGCTGCACGTGGCCCGCGTGATCACCGAATCGCGCGAGATGGATCAGTGGGGCGTGCGTTTTCCGGCCCCGGCCATCGACGTCGCCATGCTGCGGCAACGCAAGGAAAAGGTCATCTCGTCGCTATCCGGCGGACTGACGCAGCTGGCCAAGAAGCGCAAGGTAACTGTGATCAGCGCCCGGGCCACCTTCGAGGACTCGCGCACGTTGCGGCTCGAAGGCGGAAACCCGGAAACGTACAGCGAGCCGCGACTCACGTTCGAACACTGCATTCTGGCCAGCGGTTCGCTGCCGGCCATGCCCGGGGCATTTCGCTTGAAGACCGATCGCGTGATGGACTCCACCGGCGCGCTCGAACTGGCGGACGTGCCGGAGAGCCTGCTGGTGGTGGGCGGTGGATACATCGGCCTGGAAATGGGCACGGTCTATGCCGCGCTGGGGTCGAAGGTGAGCGTCGTGGAACTGACTCCCACGCTGCTGCCGCTGTGCGATCGCGACCTGGTGAAGCCGCTGGCGGATCACTTGAAGAAGGCCTTCGCGGCGATCTACCTGGAAACCAAGGTCGCATCGCTGGCCGACCGCGGCGATTCCATCGAAGTCACGTTCGAAGATGCGCAAGGCTCACGCAGCGAAACTTTCAGCCGCGTGCTGGTTTCCGTGGGCCGTCGCCCCAACAGCGCCGGGCTGGGGCTGGAAAATACCGACGTCGAGCTCGACGAAAAGGGCTTCGTCATCACCGACGAGTATCAGCGCACATCCGACCCGCACATCCTGGCGATCGGCGACGTGGCGGGCGAGCCCATGCTCGCGCACAAAGCCTCGCACCAAGGCAAAGTCGCCGTCGAGGCACTGCTGGGTGAACCAGCCGTCTTCCAGCCGCTCGCCGTTCCAGCCATCGTGTTCACGGATCCGGAGATCGCCTGGGCCGGACTGACCGAAGAGCAAGCCAAGGCCGAAGGCATCGAAGTGGAAGTCGCCCGCTATCCGTGGGCCGCCAGCGGCAAGGCGGTGGCGCTGGGTCGCACCGACGGCTTCACCAAGTTGCTGATCGATCCCGACAGTCAGCGCATTCTGGGCGTGGGTATTGTGGGCATCAACGCCGGCGACCTGCTGACCGAAGCCGTGTTGGCGATCGAGATGGGCGCGACGGCGCGCGACATGGCGGAAACGATTCACCCGCACCCGACGCTGAGCGAGACATTGGGTTTCGCGGCCGAGGCGTTCCTGGGCACGGCGACCGAGATATATCGACCGCGGCCTGCGCACAAAGCCTGACAAAAGCGTGTCGCGCCCGGCGAGCGCGACCAAGTTGCCGTGCGGACCCATTGTCGAGGTGTCGCGTGTGGTGCCGAACGGACTGTGCTGCATGGACTTACAGCCCTTTACCGAAATTCGATCCTAGGGGATAATTGTGCGGCGCGGCCAAGCTGGCGGTCGGCCCACCCTCACCTGCCCCCCTTCGAGAAACACACCGCGACCTGGAGTTGGCCATGGCACAAGCAGAAACCGTCCCTTCGCGTGCCGACGATTCGGACCCGCTGGAAACCGCCGAGTGGGTGGAATCGCTGCGGAGTGTGCTGGAAAACCAAGGGCCGGAGCGGGTCAGTTTTCTGCTTCACGAGCTGAGTGCGGCCGCCCATCGCGACGGGGTGGAAATCCCGTTTACGGCCACCACTCCGTATATCAACACGATCTCGGCAGACCAGCAGCCGCCGTATCCCGGCAATCGCGAGCTGGAGCGCCGCATCAAAAGCTTCATTCGCTGGAACGCCATGGCCATGGTGACGCGGGCCAATCGGGCGCACGACGGCATCGGCGGGCACATCTCCACGTTTGCGTCGGCGGCCACGCTCTACGAAGTGGCGTTCAACCATTTCATCAAGGGCAAGGGCAAGGATCACACCGGCGACCAGGTATACATCCAGGGGCACGCTTCGCCCGGGATCTATGCGCGGGCGTTTCTCGAAGGGCGGCTCACCGAAGAGCACCTGGTCAACTTCCGCCACGAGCTTGCGCCCGGCGGCGGTCTGTCGAGCTATCCGCATCCGTGGCTGATGCCCGGCTTTTGGGAATTCCCAACGGTATCGATGGGCCTGGCACCGATCATGGCGATCTACCAGGCGCGCTTCAACAAGTATCTGCACGACCGTGGTATTCGCGACACCAGCGGCCAACACGTGTGGGCCTTCCTGGGCGATGGTGAGACCGACGAGCCCGAATCGTTGGGCGCTATTACGCTGGCCGCGCGCGAAGAGCTGGACAACCTGATCTTCGTCATCAACTGCAACTTGCAGCGGCTCGATGGTCCGGTGCGCGGCAACGGCAAGATCATTCAGGAGCTGGAAGGGATCTTCCGCGGCGCCGGCTGGAACGTGATCAAGGTGATCTGGGGCGACAACTGGGATCCACTGCTGGCCAAGGACAAGCACGGCCTGCTGGTCAAGCGGATGGGCGAAGTGGTCGACGGCGAATACCAGAAATACACCGTCATGCCGGGCGACTACATCCGCGAGCACTTCTTTGGCAAGTATCCCGAGCTGCTGCAGATGGTGCGGGCCTTGTCGGACGACGACCTCAAGCGCCTGAAGCGCGGCGGCCACGACCCGGAAAAAGTGTACGCGGCGTATCGCGCGGCGGTGGCCTGCCAGGGCAAGCCCACCGTCATACTGGCCAAGACCGTGAAGGGCTATGGCCTGGGCGAAGCGGGCGAAGGACGCAACGTTACGCACCAGCAGAAAAAGCTCGGCGAAAAGGAACTGCGCGAGTTCCGCAGCCGTTTCGGCATTCCGGTGTCCGACGAGGAAGTGGCGCAGGCGCCGTTCTATCGTCCGCCGGATGACAGCCCGGAGATTCGCTACTTGAAGGAGCGCCGGGAGGCGCTGGGCGGCTTTGTGCCGCAGCGGTCCAACCATCCGGTGCGCACCGAAGTGCCGCGCATCAACGAATACGAGGAGTTCATTCGCGGCAGCGGCGAGCGCGAAGCGTCGACCACCATGGCGTTCGTCGGCTTTTTGTCCAAATTGCTCAAGGACAAGAAAGTGGGCAAGTACGTTGTGCCCATCGTGCCCGACGAATCGCGCACCTTCGGCATGGAGGGCTTCTTCCGCCAGTGCGGCATCTATTCCCACGCGGGTCAGCTGTATGAACCGGTCGACGCCGGCATGTTGACCTACTATCGCGAGGCGAAAGACGGCCAGTTGCTGGAAGAGGGCATCACCGAGGCGGGTTCGATGTCGTCGTTCATTGCCGCCGGCACGGCCTACGCCACGCACGGGATCAACATGATTCCGTTTTTTATCTACTACTCGATGTTCGGCTTTCAGCGCATCGGCGATTTGATATGGGCCGCCTGCGATTCGCGCACCAAGGGCTTCATGATCGGCGGCACGGCCGGCCGCACCACGCTGGCCGGCGAAGGCCTGCAGCATCAGGACGGCCAGAGCCTGCTCAACGCCTTGGCGTTCCCCACGGTTCGCGCCTACGATCCGGCCTACGCCTATGAGACCACCATCATCGTGCTCGACGGCATGCGGCGCATGTACGAAGAGGGTGAAGACGCAATCTACTACATCACGGTCGAAAACGAGAACTACACGCACCCACCGCTGCCGGAGGGAGCCGCAGAAGGCATTATTCGCGGCATCTACAAGTGCGCCAGTCGCGACGCCGGCGCCAAGCGGCCCAGGGTGCAATTGTTCGGCTCGGGGGCCATCTTGCGCGAGGCCTTGCGAGCCCAGCAAATCCTGGCCGAGCAGTTCAACATCTCGAGCAATGTGTGGAGCGTGACCAGTTATACGGAGCTGGCGCGAGACGCCGTGGCGGTCGAGCGCCACAACATGCTCCATCCCAGCGCCAAACCACAGACCTCGTACCTGGCGCAAGTGCTCGCCGGCGAGCGCGGGCCAATCATTGCCGCCAGCGACTACGTGCGCGCGTTGAGCGAGCAGATTTGTCCCTATCTGCCGGCAGGGCACACTTTGTTGCCGCTGGGCACCGACGGTTTCGGCCGCAGCGAAACGCGCAACAGCCTGCGGCGGCACTTTGAAGTGGATGCCGAGAGCATCGCCGTGGCCGCGCTCTACCAGTTATCGAAGCAACAAGAGATCGAGCCGAAATGCGTGGCCGAGGCGATCAAAAAACTGAGCCTCGACCCGAGCAAGATCGACCCGGCCAAGGCGTAAGGGATGCGCGGGGACTGTGCCGATTTTCGGTGCCCTGGGAGAAAATGGGGCGGTTCCCTGTGATCGATCAATGTGCACTTTGACGTTTCGCACAGCAGCAGGATTTTCGGTGATTCATGGCGACTGACTTCAAAGTTCCCGATCTCGGCGAGAACGTCGATGAGGGAGACATCGTCAATGTGCTGGTGAAAGAGGGCGATGAGATCCAGGCGGATCAGAACGTGATGGAGATCGAGACGGGCAAGGCCGTCGTCGAGCTGCCCTGCCCCATTGCCGGACGCATCACCAAAGTGCACGTGCAGAAGGGCTCGAAGGTCAAAGTGGGCGATCCGCTGTTGACGGTCGAGGGCGCCGGCAGCAAAGCGAAGGAGAAGCCGGCCGCGAAGCCCGCTGCCAAAGCCGCGGAGAAAGCCCCGCCCGCGCCGCAAGAATCGCCGGAATCAGACGGCAATGGCGAGCCGGCCGCGCCCGCTGAAAAGAAACCGGCTGCCCACGCCGCCAAATCTGCCGAGCCGGCGCCGAAACCGGCGTCGCCAAAGCCCGCGGCGGCCGTGGCGACGGCTGCGGCAAAGCCAAGCGCTGCGGCGCCTGAGCCGAGTTCGCCGGGGGCCACGGCTCCGGCCGGTCCCGCCACGCGACGGCTGGCCCGCGAGCTGGGTGTCGACCTGGCGGCGATTGCCGGCAGCGGTCCGAACGGGCGGATCACCGAAGAAGACGTCAAAGCCGCGGTACGTGAAACCACGCATGTGCCGCGCGCCGCGACCGCGCCGGCCAATCGCCCGACGACGCTGCCCGATGGACAAGACGAGGCCGACGCGTGGGGCCCGGTGCGCCGCGCGAAGATGACGGCGATTCGCAAGACGATTGCGGTGAACATGGCCCGCTCGTCGTCGACGATTCCGCACGTCACCAACTTTGACGACGCGGACATCACCGAGCTCGAGCGGATTCGCAAGGGCGGACTGGCCGATTACGTGGGCACCGAGGTGAAGCTCACGATGATGGCCTTCGTGATGAAGGCCGTGGCCCAGTCGCTGAAGCTGCATCCCATGGTAAATTGCTCGATCGACATGGAGTCGGCCGAGATCATTTACAAGCAGTACGTGAATATTGGCGTGGCGGTCGACACGGAGCGCGGACTGGTGGTGCCCGTGGTGCGCGACGTGGATCGCATGAGCATTCCGCGCATCGCCCAGGCTCTGACCGATGTGGCAGAGCAGGCCCGCAAGGCCGCGTTTTCGTTGGCCGATCTGCGCGGCGGGACGTTTACGATCAGCAACCTGGGTGCGGTGGGCGGCATCGCCTCGACGCCGATCATCAATCCACCGGAAGTGGCCGTGCTGCTGGTGGGTCGCTCGCGCAAGGTGCCGGTGGTGGGCGAGAACGATCAGATCGAGATCCGGCTGTTGATGCCGCTCAGCCTGTCCTACGACCACCGCATTGTGGATGGTGCGACGGCGGCGCGCTTCTTGAACGAAGTGATCAACTACCTCAAGGTGCCGGGCCGGCTGCTGTTGGCGCCGTGAGGACCGCTTTAGCCCGTAGCTGAATTCGCCAGAATGCAGAGGGCCGCGCGTCGGTCACTGAACTCTGGCGAGTTCAGCTACCGGCCGTCCTAGCGATCGCTTTCGCGCAGTTGCCAGGAGTCGATGATCACTTCGGCGCCGGGCGTGAGGCGGCGGATCTTGCCCACGATGACGCCTTTCTCGGAGACGGTGGCCTTCTTGAGCCGCTTGGAGAGATGCGCCAGCTTCTTACGACGATGCCGGCGGCGCTTGATTTCCTTGCCGCGTTCGCTGATGCCACCCACGTGCAGGTCTCCCGGTTCGGTCGGTTGCGTTTAACGTTGACTACGTCGTCAGGCCCTTCGGGGCCCGAGGCAAGCCCTTACTTTTATCAGGCGGGACGGAACGGGTCAACGCGTCCGGGAATTCATAGGGAAGTCGGCGGAGCCGGCGAAGGGTGGCACACAATCACGTCACAATCTTCCCAGTTTCGGTGAAGTTCGTCGATATGCCGGTGGCTCTTGCACCACTCGCCAGATTCGGCTCGATCGGCGCAGTCGACTAGAAATGCCGCAACTCGCCGCAAATCGTCCAATGAAATGTCGAGAGTGACCTCGGCCATCTCATGCAGGCCGTGCTCGTTCACAACATTCTTCGAGTATCCGTAAATAGCCACATTGCACCATAGAGTTGTTGGGTGGATTCTAGGCCTTCGCTCATTTGGCTCATCGCCCCGGCTTCGCTTTCAAAATCGCCTCTTCGTCGAACATCACACGGTTGATGACTGTGCGTTCGTCGGACGTGTACACGACGTGGACTTTGCCGTCCTGCGTCTGGATGGCGGAAGGGTAGGCCGCATCGTCGCCCGGCTTGGTCACGACGTCGCGCCGATACGGATAGCTCTGGTCGTTGTCGGTCGAGATGGCCACGGTCAGCGGCATCCGCTCGCCCTCGTTGTTGTCGTTGAACACCAACAGCAGGTGGCCGTTCTTGAGCTTGATGAAATCGGCGGCCGAATTGGGATTGCGAAACTCGGTTTCCTTGCCGGGGCTCCAGGTGCGGCCGCCGTCGCGCGATTCGGAGCGGTACAGCACACCATCTTTCATAGGCCCAAAGCCGCCGCCGCGGCGGATGTAGGCCACCACGTAGTCATCGTCGATCTGCACCGGCGAGGCCTGCAGGTTGCCGATCTTCGAGAAGATGCGGTTGGTGGGCGTCCAGGTCTTATCGGCCGGATGGTAGCGCAGAAAGTAACTGCACGTATCGGGCGCGGTCCGCTCGCGGTCTTCCCCCGTTTCGTGATACAAGGGCAACAGGTAGTCGCCGTCGTGGAGCAGGATCGGCCGGCTGCGGGCCATGCTGCCCGGCTCGAAGGCGAGCATGTCGGAATCGGACCAGGTTTGCGCGCGGTCCTTCGAGATCTTGCACTTCACGCGGGCGCTCGACCACGTGGGGCCGTAATTGGTGACATAGAACAGCCACACCACGCCGTCCGGGGCCTGCCAAACGGCGGCGTTACCGTCGGACCGGTTCGGCGTGTCCGCGATGATTTGCGGCCGTGTCCACTTGGCACTGCCCTTGGCCAGGCGCATGCCATAGACGGCCGTATCGCCCTCGTATTCCCCTGCGCCACCGTAGTAGGCGATGTACAGATCGCCGTTGTCAAACTCGGCAATGGTCGCCGGATGCTTGTAGCGGCCGGGAATCTCCGGGCCGACGACGCGCTCGATCACGACGTCGTCCGCGGCGCAGGCCGCTGTCCAGTTTGCTGCAATGAGCGCGAGCCACAGGCCGGCTGCTGTCATGAATCGCATCGTGGTGGGCTCCTTTGGTTGCATGGGGCTCGAGTCGCGCGGCGCCTGCTGCTGGTAGTTTAGGTCCGCCAAGCGGTGGCATGCAATGTGCTGCGTTGTGCTACTGTGGAGACGCTCCTACTGGTGTGGCGAAAGGGTTTCGCTACATTGACGAGATGAAGTTAGGTCCATTTCCCAAGGAGGCTGCAATGGCCAAGAAGAAGACTGCCAAGAAGACGGCAAAGAAAAAGCGTCCCGTGAAGAAGCTGGTGGAAAAGATCGTCGCGGGAGTGAAGAAACGTCGCGCCAAGCGCAAGGCCCGCCGCAAGGCGCGCCGGGCGACTATCAAGAAGGTCTTGGGAATCGAGTAGGCAAAAAGGCCCTGGGAATCGAGTAGGTTCCCGTGGGGCACGGTAGCAGGCGGCCGCGCGCAGGATGGTTCCACGAATTCAGAATGGGGCCTCCTGCGCGCGGTTTGTTTTGGACTTGCGCGGGTTTGCCGCTGCGTCGGCAATTTCGGCGGAGTGCATGCGCCCTGCGCGAATAAGGGCGGCCATTCAGGCGGCCGCCTGCTCACGGTGCCCCGGCCGCTCTCGTCCGCCTGGCCGAAAACAGGCTAGAATAGTCGCAACGCCGCCGCGCGCGGCGACGCATGGGACGGGTGGCCGAGTGGTCTAAGGCGGCGGTCTTGAAAACCGCTGTGCGGGAAACCGTACCGGGGGTTCGAATCCCTCCCCGTCCGTTTAATTTGCGATGCGATTACCGGACTTTCCTGGTTCTCGGGAGTTCGGATCATGAGGCGCCAATCGACGCAGGTCTGCCAATGCTCGCAGCCTGTTCGCGATTCACCCTCACGCCTCTGTCGCTTCCAGCGTGAACTGCTCGATCGTGTTGCTGCCGGCTTTGCGCAGGGGGCGCGGCATGGGCTGGGCGAATCCGCGGCCGTCGATGGCCCGGCAGCGGAAGTTGTACTTGCCCGCGGACAAGCCCGGATGGACGCCGGCCCAATGGGCGGCACAAAACCGCATGGGCCAGGCCAGCGGCCCGCCCGTCTTGGGATCGAATCCGTAGGTGTCAGGCGGAATCTTGTCGTCGGGCAATCCTCCGCCCCAGGTTTCCGGCGCGGCGAGAAGTTCCATGTCCAACCACGGCGCCGTGGTGAAGTAGGGGTCGTCCGTGCGCTTGGTGCCCTGCAACTCGGCGGAAACTTGCACCTTGCTGATGCCGCTGATGCCCACTTGCGCGTAGCCGGTGAGCGGAAACGGCTCGCCGGCCTTCACTTTTCGCGGCGCGGCGATGGTCGCGGCAACCGTTTTCATCGGGCTGTCGATGTCGTTGCCCTGCTCCGCGTACGTGTCGTTGGCGTGAAACAGGTTGGTGAGCACGACGTGCGAGAGCCACTTGACGTTCTTAAAGCCGTATGCCTCGGGCACGACGATGCGCACCGGTCCGCCGCGCGTGCTGCTCAGCCACTGGCCGTTGAGCTTGTAGCAGAGAATGACCGGCGGCAAGTCGAAGTAGTCTTCCAGCACCCGGCCAATCGGCAACGAGCTGCGAAAGATCTGCTTGGGGTCGTCGTTGTGGTAGCCGTAGAAGAATACGCGCCGGGTGTCCTCGCGCGGTTCGGTCAACCACACCACTTCGCGTAGCGGCACGCCCTCCCAGATGCCCATCCCCAGCGGGCAGCCGAGATTGAGGCAGGTCATGATCTTGGGGAACCGCACCGCGTGCTTTTCGCCCAACGCCAGCAGGGCCTTGAAATCAAGTGCCGTGTTGTCCTTCTTCGTGAGTGGATGGCGCAGCCGCACGGAATGGTCGGGGTCGGCGATCACTTCCAGCCGCCACGTGTCGCGGGTCATGCCGACCTCGGCCTTTTTTTCCTCGGGCAGGGAATGCGGCAGCGGCTCGCCGCGCGAGACATCGGCAAACAACTCGTCGGGCGTCAGGTAACTGCCAAACCGTTTGGCCTTTTCCTCCGCATTCGGCAGCAACGAGCCACCCGTGGCGGCGAGCGCCTGGCCCGTCGAGTGCAGCACGGCCGGCATGGCCAGGCCCGCGACGCCCAATTTCAGAAAATACCGCCGCGTCAGATCGCGGTGCCGCGAAAGAAAATCGTCGAAGTGATCCACGTGATAGCTCCACCAAACAACAGGTTACAAAGTGCCGCGACTGAGCGGCTTGCGGCGGGGCCGCTCAGTTCCGTTACGATCTTAGCACAGAGTCGCACGAAATCCTGCGCATAGGAACCGTAAGCTTCACCGCGAGCTGTCGTGTTCGTTGATGAATTTCACCACTTCAGCGATATATTCCGGCGGAATGTAGCCCGCCATGATTGCCGTCAGGTGCGATTTGCCGGGCAGCACGACGGCGCGAAAGTCGGCCAGCTCGCGCTGCATGCGATGGGTCTTTGCGTGCGGCCGATCGAGCTCGCCGTTAATCGCCAGCACGGGGATCTTGATGGTGGTCAGATCGATGCCGCTGGCTCCAATGGATTCGAACGACTGGCGCACGGCAGCCAGGGCCTCACGATCGTTCGGGGCGGCTGAGAGCTTTGCTCGGGCCTCCGTTTCCTGCGGGTCGGTGGCGGTCGAGTCGGCCGGCACTTCGGCCTTGTGTTTTTCGTCGACCTCCGGAACGCCCGAGCCTCCGTATGAGGCGGTGAGAAACCGTTCGGGAGCCGTCGCCAGCAGGCGTGTCACAATAGCACCGCCCATCGAGTAGCCATGGACGTGCGCCCTTTCGATCTGCAGGTGGTCCATCAACTCCAGCACGTCTTTGGCCATTTGCGGGCCATATTTTGCTGGGTCGTGCGGCTTTTCGCTGTCGCCGTGGCCGCGACAGTCGATGGCGATGACCCGATGGTTCTTGGCGAGCGCTTCGGCCACGCCGTTGGCAAACCAGTTGCCGCGCGCGCTGCCGGTGTACCCGTGGACAAGTATCACGGGCGATCCCTGCCCTATTTCCAAGTAGTGAATCTTCACGCCGTCCGAAGCGGCAAATGTGCCATCGACGGGTTGGGCGGCCACGGCGTGCGTGCCGCATTGCACGCCAACAGCCAACGCAACCAGAACACCGCGGAAATGCTTTGTGCACGACATGACGCCGCCCTCGCGAGAAATGGGTGCCAGTAGACAAGCCGACCGCCCGTCATTCTGGCCTGACCGAGACACGCGGGCAACTCATTTGCCGCTTGCGCGCAACTGCGACCGGGCCGACGTAAGAACCGTCGCAATCGTCCGAGTTGCCAGGGTTTATGCAAGATTCCGGCCGCGGCGACAAATTGGTGGCGGGAACAATTGCGAGCCCCGGCGGGCGGCCGTAGAATCACGCCAGGCGCGGCTTACGCACTGCGTCTCAGCGCGCCCGTTGCCAACCTAGGGAATCACCGATGGCCAAGAGTATCAAATACACGTACCTCGATCTCAAAGATGCGGGCGAGGTGCTCGTCGTCGGCTTTCGCCAGGCGTCGATCCTCGATCAGGCGGTGATCGATCAGATTGGCCAGGAGTTGAACCAGGCCGGCCTGGAGGCCTCCAGCAACCATAAGATGCTGGTCGACTTTCAATTCGTCGAGTACATGTCATCGGCCATGCTGGGAAAGCTCGTGCAGCTTCACAAGCGCTGCAAGGCCGACAAGATCAAGCTAAAGTTCTGCGGCATTTCGAACAACCCGCTCGAGGTGTTCAAGATCACGCGACTCGACAAGCTGTTCGAGATTCACAAAGACGCGCCGGCAGCGCTGGAGAGCTTTGCCTGATGCGCCGGCGAGCTTTGCTTAGTGCGGCCGCCGCGCGGGGACAAAAGCGACTAGCGCGGTGAGCCATTGCCCACGTTGGCGCGGCGGGCTTGCGCATTCTTCTGGCGCGCTCCATTTCCAGACCGGGTTGGACGCCGCCGCTAGCGCGCCACGAATACCTCGGCATCGTCGATGATCCACGGCGTGGACCAGTTGCCGTTGTCGCCGCTGACAACATTGAAAAACAGGGTGTCCATGCGCTCGCAGTGGTAGCTGTAGGGATATTGCGTGGTGAAGTGATCGGCAGCAGTCAAATCTTCTACGCCAGGGTGGGCATAGTAGTGCACGCGTCCGTCGGGCGTGAACGACATGCCGAATGTCCACCAGCCGGTCTCGGTGATCTTGGGGCCGCGCAGGTCCTGACCGTAGGCGCCGGCCCGGACGGTGATCAGCGCCGAGTCTTGTCTTTCTTTGCCATCGCCGGGCACGAAGTGAATGAAGAATCCGGGCCAGTAGGTTTCGGGCTTCGTGGTGCGGCTGGCGGAGCCGAAGAAGCCGCGACCGGGCTTGGTTTCCGTTTTATGCGTCTGGCAGGCCGTACGCACACCGAACGAAGGTCCGTTGCGCCGTTCCCATTCTTCCCACGGCGGCAGACACACCCGTACCACGACGCTGGGCGACCGCCAAATGGGAATGCCGCCGCCCAGCCTGGCCGAGACGTTGCAAATGAAATCGTCCTGCTGAAACTTGCCGCTATAGTGGCCCGGCACCCCGGTTTGCTTGGAGCCTAACAAGAGGGCGCCCGTGCTGCCTTCCGGCCCGCCCTCGGGCGTGTCTACGCGCTTGACCAGGTCGGGCTGACCGCGCATCGCGCCTTCGAACCAGCGGCCATTCTTGGAACTGCCGCCCGGCAGGCGATGAGCGCCGTCGTTTTCCTCGCTGCTCTTGGGAGTGTTGTAGACGTAGGTCCACTGGGGATCTTCAAAATCGTCGCCCACTTTGGTCAATTTCTGGCCCGTGCCGGGCACGAAGCCTTGCGCCCAGGCCGCGGACGGCAGACAGAGCAGGCCCAGCGCGAGCCAAACCCAGCGATTTGCAGGGGACCGACGATGACCCCGATTCCTTCCATGAAACCGACGCATGAGAACCTCGCAATCCTTTGCGTACCCTTATCGAACTCGGCGCGCGGGCACCGCATGCTGAGCAGAACGCGAATATCTAGTTCTATCGGAACCGTGCGCGCGATTCGTTTACCACAGTTTCCTGCCGGCGCGAGGACGTGCCCGGCGAACTGATAGGCGCACTTGAGCGATTTTGTCGCGGGCGCGAAACGGCGCTCGTGCCAGTGGCGGGCAAATCCGGCACAGGTGGAAAAGACACCCGTGCCCACGTGAACGGCGCGCGAACCTGCGGAGGTTATTTGGCCCGCTTGGCGCGCAGCAGCCGCGGGCTGAATGACGCCTCGCTCAGCCCGACGTTCATTTTCAAGTTCGTGTAAGTGTATTCCGCAATCAGCGGGGGCGTGCCGCCTTCGTGAGCCGGAAAGTCTGCGTAATCGACCCGTACGGGCACGTGCAGCTCATCGTCGACAAACACGTTGGCCTGATGAAACTCGAACCCCGGCTGGTGCCTGGGGTGCGTGATGCGAATGACCTTGCAGGGGCGCTTGTCCAGTTTCGCGCCGGAAACTTGTTCTACCCGGGTGTTCTGGCCGGTGGGATCGGCCGTGGCGTGCCGCTCGAGCACGGCGATCATCTGCGTCAGAATCTGATTGAAGCCGGTCTCGGTCACCGGCACGAGCGATTCCTCTTTGGCGCTCTCGCCGAAGGGATCCACGTCGACCACGACGTAGTCAAAGTGCTTGCCGCCGTTGCGCACCAGCATTTTGCCGTCGTTCTGCCCGTTGACGAAGAGCACCCGCCGCCCGGAAACGTTCTTGGGCGCCAGAAACTCCATATAGATCGACAAGGGCACGACCGCCCGCTGGCCGCTGCGCACTTCCTCGCGGACCCACAAGTCGATGTACTGGTGATCTTGAAGAATTCCGTGAATGCGCTCGCGCTTCACCAGTCGACACGTGAAATCGCGAACCGCCTGACGCAAGTAGGCCTGTTCTTTACGGGCGTACTGGATCACCGGCAGCAGCGCGTGTCCGGTTTCGACTTGCTCCAGTCCGATCGGCTCGGGCCGGCTGGAAGTGTGGGTGGTGGGCGTAACGGCGCTGGCCTTTTCCACTCCCGGCTGCGGCGGTGCAGGCGACTGCGCCAGCAGTTGGCCCGCACTCGATGAGGCCAGTGTCAGACCGAGCGCCAGGCGCGAAATGCAACGTTTGCCCGAAGCCATGAACCCCACCTCGCTGCGATCGGCGATCAAATGATGTGCGCAACCGTGAACTCAATTATGGCTCACGAACGGCGACGGGCAAATGCCGACTGCGGCAGTCGTCGCCGGTCAGAGACTGCGTTGCGCCCGTGAATTTCGCTGTCTTTTCCAAACACCGCGAACCGGACATTCGGTCTCGTTTAACTTGCGGCCCAGTTTGCCGTGAAAGCGTGTTGCATGGCCGCTCCACTTCGCGACTCGAGCGTGCGCTCAGCCGGCGTCAAAATACCGCGACAGCAGCAACTTGCCCAAGCGCTCGCGCATCATTTCGGTCGTGCCATCGGTAAAGCAGGCAGTCTTTGCGGCCAGCATATGACGCACAAGCGGATGGTCGGCCCGCAATCCGTGCGCTCCCATCGCCTGCACGCAGGCCGCCAAATGACCGAGCGTGCGCTCGCCGGCCAACTTCTTGGCTCGCGCCGCATCTTCCTCGGCCGGCTCACCGGCGTCGATCCGCCGGGCCGCGCGATAAGTCAACAACCGCAGGGCCGCCAGATCAGCCTCGGCATCGACCAGCGACCAACGCAGCCCCTGATGCTCGACCAGCGGCCGCCCGAAGGCTTGTCTCGACGAGCCGTACCGCACGGCGTGTTCAATGGCCGATTGCAGCATGCCGGCGCACATGGCGGCAACGTAGGTGCGGGCACCGTTGATGCCGTTGATGGCCCGGCGAAAGGCCTGGCCTGGGGGGTCGAGCAGGGCATCGTCCGGCGCGACATAGGAGCTCAAGCGAAACCCGCCGGCGCCGATCGCGTGACAGCCTTCCAATGCGTAGGCCGCTTCGCGCTCAAATCCCGGCCGGTCGGTCTCGACCACAAACGACGCCATGCCGCGCGCGCCTGCACCGGGCTCGGTTTGCGCCAGGGTGATGGCGACGCCCGCGATGGCGGCGTTCGTGATCCAGGCCTTGGCGCCGTCGAGCAACCAGCCGTCGCTCGTGCGGCGCGCGGTGGTGACAATGCCCGACAGGTCGCTGCCGTGTCCCGGCTCGGTGTAGGCCGAGCAACCGAAGATTTCGCCGGCGAGCATTCGCGGCACGAGTCGCTCCGCCACCTTCGACGACGCACTGGCCGCAATTCGCGCCGTAGCGTTGTGATGATTCACAAGCGCGAACGGAAACGCAAAATCGAACATTGCCAATTCCTCGACCATTCGCAACTTGGCCGAAAAGCGCAGGCCTGCGCCGCCAAGCGCTGGTGACACTTCGACGGCGGCCAGGCCGGCAGCACACGCTTCGCGCAGCGCCTCAACCGGCACGCGCCGCTCGCGCTCCCAGCCTGCCGCTTGCGGCTCCACGACGCGGCGGCCAAAATCTTGCGCCCGCTCGACCAACGCGCGCTCCTCGGGCGTCAGATACGCGTCGAATTCGCGGACGATGGGGTCGATGACCATCGAACTTCCTGGCGCTGCAATTATGGCTCGGAACCGTGCTGCTTCCGGCGTTCCGAGTCAGCTAACAGAGCGCGGGCTAGAATGCTATCGGACACGTGGAAGTTTGTATTGCGGAGCTGTGCGAAGGCCGACCCCAAATTGATCAAGTTGCGCTCGGCCGCGGCGTCCAACACACTGATCGTACCTGCAACCATCAAACCATGTTGCTTCGCTGCACGCCGACCCAGTCGATCATCGATGAGCAATAGGTCAGCGCCCAATTCCACTGCCAGGCTAATCAATTCCGTCTCGCCGCGGCCAAGACTCAAGCCGGCCAGGAGTTTGACGGGTGTTTGTACCAAAAGCCAGCTCGGCGCCTGCGCTATCCAGTTTCGAACCATCGCGGGTGATCTGGGGTGCTGTAATTCAGCGCAGACCGCCGCCGGAACAATGAGGCGTCCAAAGAGTGCGCCCAGAATGTCGGCATGGCCGATCAAGATGAGGTAGTTCAGCGGTGAAGTGTCCGAGAGGACATTCACGATGGGAGTAGTCGCTTGAGCGTCGCGCGGTCCTGCGCTAAGTCCTCAGCGGAATAGTGCGACGCTACCTGGTGGCTCTTCAAGAAACCCTCGGCCTCGTAGACCGACGTTCCCAAGAGTTCCGCTACCTGACCGATACTCAGTTTCTCGGCTCGGTACCACTCGATCGCCAGCGCCTCTTTGGCAGCTCGATCAAAGTTTCCGCCGAACGCGCTCACAATCGCCTGCTCGACGTTCGGAGGTATTTCGATCGTAATCTTCATGGCATTCGGTCCTCCCTGTCGACCATATCGCGCTCTGCCAGCAGGGTCAAGGGAAAGAAAGCGTTAACGTCCCAGCCGCTGGCGAATCTGTTGGATGTGGTCCAAGTTGCTGCCATAGAGCAGCGGCTCTTCGGTGTCGGCCGCGACGTCCATACGGAAATACCCGCTGTGATCCGAGAACGCGTCGAGCAGCCAGGGGCCGGCGCTGCCGCCCGCGCCACCGCTGCGTCCCGTCAAGTTGACGGTCACCGTGTCGCCGGCGCGCAACCACTGATTGACCAGCGGCTCGCCCGCGGAATTGTAAACGGCGATGTGCGATCCATCGGTGCGACCCAGCGCGGTGAACGTGAGCGCAATCCGCCCGCGCCCGACCGGCACCAGATGCCCGCGCGAAAGCTGCGCCAAATAGTAGCACTCCTGGCCCGTGGTACGCTGCCGTTGGCTCCGCAGAGGTTCGCACTCGGGCAGACCGGTGAGCGGCTGATACACGCCAAACTGATAGCTGTTGAACAACACGCTGTAGAGACCGGCGCCCGCGTCTTTCACCGCATAGTTCTCGAGCGCGGCGTCCCAGGTCGAGGGTCGGACGTGCGTCTGAATCACCGGAGTGGCCGCCGACATGGGAAGCCGGTCGACCTTCAACAGACTGGCGCCGGCCGGCGATAACACCTCCATGGAAGTCGCATGAATGTCGCCGCCCGCCAGCGTGCTGCCTTGCAGCTCGATGGGCAACGGCCGGCCGGCCTCCTTGAGCACCAACAGCCGCGTGCCCTGCGGACTGTGCAAATAGTGACCAGGTTCCGCGGGCACACCCATTGCCTCGAGCGATTCGATCTTGGCCTGGCGCAAGGCATAGAGAAAGCGATGCCACTGCAGCATGAAGTGCCCGTCACGCGAGGGCGACGGCGCCAGACCGTAGCGATCCCAGCGCTTGTCCGGATGCGGATCATAAAACACGTTGCGCTGCAGGCGCAGCAGCGACGCGCCATGCCGGCGCAGATACTTGTCATCGCCCGTGATGCGGTAGGCCGTGGCCGACAATGCCAGCGTCCAAATTCCCTCGTTGCGCAGCCCCAGCTCGTCGACGCTTTTGAGGAGGTATGCCTTGAACTCCTCGTCCTCGGGGAACATCTCGTAGTAGCGCGACATCCAAGTCGGCTCCCAGATAGGGCCGGGCTTTTGTTTTAGAATGGGCACGTTTCGCAAACTCTGCGACATGGCCTTGATGGCCGCCAACAGATCGTCGGCCGGCTGATACTCATGCGCCGTCATCGCGTGCAGCAGGCTGCAATTGATTTCGCGGTTAGCGCCTGTGGTGTGAAAATCGAGATGCTTGCGCCACAGGTCGTAGCCGTCCTTGGCCCAGCGATTGGCGTCGTATAGCCAGGCGTACAGCAATCCGGAAGGATCGGGCCAGTGTCCGCGCAGGCCGGCATCGGCATCCGACCGGTCCATGCCGTAGTCGCGCAGTCCCCACGGCGCCAGTCCCTTGCAGTGATAGAACGAGCCTGGGTTGTGGAATTTGATGGTCGGCCCAGGATAATGATCGCCCTTGCCGTCGGTATGCCCGGCCATACTGTCGTAGCGCACCTGGCCGATGCTCGAGTAGGTGTCGGTGCAGGTGCGGGCCCAATCGAGCAGCCGCGGGTCGCCGTGCAGCGCATATAACCGCCAGGCCGTGCTAACGTGCTGGTAGTGGTTGTTGGTCCAGCAACGATGCAGCGATGGACGGCCCTCGGCAATGCCGGCGGCTTGCGGGTGCATCAGCTCCACGTGATGCGTATTGCCGTAGATGGCCCAGCCGTAGTCGCCGTAGCGCGCGATGGTGTGCGCGTAGCCCAACATGCCGTCGCGTAGCGTGCGCGATTGCTCCGGAAAATCGCGGCCCGACGCGGCGACCGGTCCCAGCACGCCGCTGGCTGCCACGGCCGCCGGCGTGACGCGCGCAATCGGATTCTGCAGGTACAAGGCGTGCAGGGCTGCCACGTGCTTGTCGTCGCTGGGAGCTTCGCCGCCGCGGGGAAGCACGGCCAGCGCAAACTCATTGTGCATGGCCACGCCGCACAGATTGCCGGCCCGGGCGAACTCCGCCTTGCACTCGGTGGTGTCGGTTTGCAGTTGCAGCGCGGTGAAGTAACTGTCGGGCAAACGCGAGTCGAGAAATCGACCAGTGTGAAAGCACTGAAACTTGTAGATCTTGTTCCACCGCAGCGCGTCGGCATCCTGGCGTGCCAGGGCGCCGTGCCGGGGCCAGGCGTAGTACACCAGCTCGTCGCGCCCGACTTTCACTTCCTTGGGAAACTTCTGCCAGAAGTCTTTCGTCAGCAGCGCCACGCGCGCATCGGCCAGCTCGGCGACGAACCAACCGGGACTCTTGGCCTTATGCTCTGTGAACTCCGGCAGCGCCGGCTCTTCGGCCGTGCGCTGGTCGATCGTCAACAGCCGATCGGCCGCCAGCTGCGCGAAATAGGTAGCCAGGTGCTGATCGTCAAAGCGCCCACTCAATTCGCCGGACGTGTAGCCCTGCACGTTGGGAATGGCGAAGCGAAAAGGAAGTTCGCCCACGGAATACTTGTGCATATCGTCGGCAAAGGCCGTGGCCTGGTCGAACTTGACGATGTTCGAGCCGGCGAACACGGTGATCCGCGTGACAAACCGGCAGATAGGCGCCACGCGCTTCAGATCGCTGTGATACCAGCCGGAACATTTGATGGTGACCTGAGCTGGCCCCTGCTGCTCGACGATGATCTCGGCCTGGTCGTCGAACTGGGCGGCAAAGGCGATTTCGCGGCCGTCGACCATACCGGCGCCGCCGCCCTGCACCCGCGGCGTGCCGCGCGCGTCGGCGATCGTCACGCCGGCGAACGGCCGCGCCACGGTGAGCGTGATGGCACCGGTTTCGACCGTTATGGCCCCGGGCTTGTCGACCACCCGCAACGGTGAGGCGGGAATCTCGCCCGGCAGCTGCGCCCGCTTTTCCAGTTCGTAGGCGGCCGGCTTGCCGGCGGTATAGCGCCAGGCCGCATAGGCGTGCACCCACTTGGGAGATTGGTCGGGCCAACGGGCAGCGACTTCAATTTGCGATGCAATTGGCTTGCCGTCTTCGAGCAGAAACATCTGCTCGTTGGGCTTAACCCAGCCGGCGGGCAGCGTAACGAACGCGTGCGAAGGCCAGCGCGCATCGCTGAGGTGCGATTGCGGCTCCACATGCAGCGCCACGCCGCTCACGGCCAGCATCGCCAACAGCGGCGCAATCATGGTGTGCCCTTCACTGCATCCGATGGCATGGATCGACAACCATTCATTGTTGCAAGCGGAAGGGCAAGCAGCAAACAGGGCACTTCGTGCTGGCTCGGGGTTGCGAGAATCGCTATCAAATGCCCGTGCCCGATTCGTTTTTCGCGCGGGTAGCGGCGGCGCGCCACAGCGCCAGCTCGATCGCGTCGACGACAAAGCGCACGCTGCCATCGCAGAACAGCACATTCACTCCGCCAGGATGATTGCTGCGGGCGGTGAACAGCCCTTTCTGTTGCGGCAGGTTCATGCAGTCCCACTGGCTGGCGTTGGGCGCATAGTAGTGGTTGTAGATCGTGTTGCCGTAGTTGCCCAAAATCCATTTGCCGCCCCGTTGATGAAACCAGCCGCCGGTCGACGGGTCGGCGCAGGTCGTCGCGCCGATCGCATAACTGTTGCTCATCTCGAGGATATACAGGTCCTCTTCCCCCGGCGGCAACAGCGTGGGCTTGATGCCATTTCCCAGCATACGCTCGCTGAATGCCGCCGTGTGCGAAGTGCCGTCGGTGATGTGCCGAAAGGACATGGCCGAGCCGAGGAAGAACACGCCATCCGCCGTGGCGATGGAACCGCCGTCGACGGTGCCGCTGCCGGCATTGGCCGCGTAGTTCGTGCCGGCGAAATCGAGCCCGGGCACGCGACCGCCGGCGAGAGCATCGCTGGGACACTGCACGAGCGAGACCGTGAGCGAGGCTGCCGGCTTATTCGCTGCGCCGGAATACGACACGCCGGCCACCACCACTGTGGTGGGCGCTTGCGAAAGATCGATCATGCCCTGGAGCGAGGACTCCTCGACGTACGGCAGTAAATAGGCGTGTGCCGAAAAGATACGCGGCGGCGGGGCACCGCGTCCGGGCGGAAACTTCTTGTTCACATCGTAGAAATTGTGCAGCCCAATGCCGAATTGCTTGAGATTGTTCGTGCAGCTCGTGCGGCGGCTCGACTCGCGGGCCGATTGAATGGCCGGCAGCAGAAGGGCCACGAGCGCGCCGATGATCGCAATCACCACCAGCAGCTCGACCAGAGTGAAACCACGCGTGGGCGCGTGCGGCGCGCAGCAAGCCCCGCGGCAACAGCCGATGAGCGGTCGACGGACCGTGATCGATCGCATGGGCGCGTCTCGTGGAAAGCGACGCCGCAGTCGGGAGGGTGCACGCACGTGGTGTATGTGTATTGTCAATGGGCTGCGCAGGCCCGTCAACGTCGCCCGCAGCGCTGGAATTCACGGGGCGGCGCTATCCGGTCATTCGCTGCGGCCGCGCAAATCTTTGAACGCCGGCCTTGCGCTGGGCGCTAGCCCGGCCGGGCGGCCCCGCTGCGAACCGGCCGGTTGAATCCGGCTGCCCTGCGTGCTATGACTGTTCGCTTGCAATCGTTCGAAAGTGGCCGTTCTTTGCCCCGCGAATTCCCGATGCAAGTCAATCTGCAGGATCAAGTCGCCCTGGTGACCGGCGCTGCGCAAGGCATCGGCCGCGCCATTGCGGCGGCACTGGCAGCCAACGGCGCGCACGTGGTGGTGACGGATCTGGACCCGGCCAAAACGGCCCAGACGGCCGGCGAGCTGGGCAACTGCTCGGCCCAAGCGCTCAACGTGACCGACGAGGCCCAGGTGACGGAAGTGATCGGCGCGACGGCCCGCAAATTCGGCCGGTTGGACATCGTGGTGAACAACGCGGGCGTGAACACGCTGGCGCATCGCGTGACGATCGATGAATTTCCCCGCGCGGAATGGGACCGTCTGCTCAACGTCGATTTGAACGGGCTGTTCCTGGTGAGCAAGGCCGCGGCACAAGTGATGCGCGCGCAGGGCCGCGGCCGCATCATCAATATCGCATCGGTGGCGGGACTGGTGCCGCTGCGGCTGCAATGTGCGTTTGTGGCGGCCAAGGCCGGCGTGATTAATCTGACCAAGGCCATGGCGCTCGAGCTGGGCCCGAGTGGTGTGCTGGTGAATGCCATTGCACCCGGATCGATCATGACGCAAGGCACGCAGCAACTGTTCTACGGTGAAGACGGCAAGTTTCGCGACGCCGTGCAGCGCTTGCTCGACCACATTCCCCTGGGCCGACCGGGAACCACCGACGAAGTGGCCCACGCGGCGCTGTTTCTGGCTGCGCCCGAGAGCAGCTATATCAATGGACACGTGCTGACGGTGGACGGCGGCTGGACAGCCGGCTATACCAGAGACTTTTAACCATCGCCCTGCAGGGGATCGCCATGGCCAAGTACACGCAGTTCAAGAGTTACGATCGCGGCACGCCGCCCAAGATCCCCAAGCCGGCCACGCCGCCGGAGCCGATGATCGTGACCGTGCAAGAAGGCGTGCCGTTGACGTATCCCGATTGCGTGGCGCCCGCCGTGCGGGTGGTGCACCCGGTGAATCCCAACGCGCCGTCCAAGAACCTGGGTCTGGTGATGTTCTACATCCCGCCGCATGCGGTGCTCACGCCCGGCTCGCACGAGACGGAAGAGACCTATGTGATCCTGGAAGGTTCGGGCACGATGACTTTCGGCAGTGGTCCGCGGCCGGTGAAGCGCGGCGACTTTGTATACCTGCCGCCCTGGTGTCTGCACGGCATCGAGAACACCGGCACGGAGATGCTCATTGTGCTGATCTGCACTTCGCCGCCGAATCCGTAGCAGGCTGGTGGCACTGACGCACGGCCATCGGAAGTGCGAGTCGCGATGTCTGCCGCACGGGCAAGATGTCGGCGGCACCCAGCGTTGTCCCTCGCATGCTGTGCAAGCCCGCAGTGGTACCCGAGAGCGTTGCTGCCGCTACTCAGTGTGCTTGTGTTCATGCCCGTGGTGGTGGTGATGGCCCTTCGACGGTTTCTGGTCGGGGGCGACGGGCAACGGCAGGCCCAGCATGTCGCCGTTGGGCTTAAATCCGTTGCCGTCCACGTCGACGAAGATTGGGTTGGACACGGCCGCCGGCATGTCGTCGGCGTGGTCGGGCCCCATCACCGGACCGAGCTTGTTGCCTTCGCCCACGCAGGCCACCACCAGGTGCGCGTCGGTCGCCAGCGCGATGGGTAGTTCTTCGTCGAACGCCACGGTTCCCTGGCGAAACATTTGCGGATGCGAGCGGGCCGTGAAGTTGAGCTTCGGGTCGGGCTGGCCGTTGACGAACACTTGCACGCGATTGACTTCGAGCCAGTTGGGGCGCTGGGCCCGCACCTTCAGGCGCACCTTGCCGTCAGCCGCCGGCAAATCGTCGCCCACCAGGGCGGTCTGCTTTCCGTTGCCGGCCGTGGCGCGTACTTCCAGGAATGGTCCGTTGGTCATCACGATGTGGCCATGCTCCGATGCGTGCACTAAATCCGGCACAGTGGCCTGCGCCGGGTCATCGCTGGCCGACTTCACATAGTTGCGCAGCCACCCCGAGCCGTGAAAATTCCAATGCGCGTCGGTGTTCACCACCCCCGGCACGCGATAGCCCAGGTTGGCCAATTGCAGCCAATGAAACACGGCGCTGCCGATCTCTCGGGCCGAAGGCAGCGCTTCGGGCTTCGTCAGAATCCGGTCTAGCGGATGCACCTCGATCACGTCCATGAAGCTGAACATTTTTTCGAAGCCGCCATCGGGTGAGCCGTCCACGTCGCGGTCGCCAAGTATTTGTGGAATGTTCGGGTGGTTGATCTGCACGAGCTTCTCCGAACCGTTGTCCCACATGGCCAACCGCTCGATTTGCACCACGGGATCAACGTCCGTCAGCGGACCGCCGCCGTCCTGCGTGCGCGGCTTAGGCACCAGCGGGAACGCGTTCTGATGATTGATCGGCAGCGGCCGGCCCGTGAGCTCCATGCCCGGACACGTGAGCATCGCGGCCGTGGCTTTGAAGTGTGCCAGGTGCTCGTCATAGACCGTGAGGCGATTGTGCTCCGTGCACGGCGCGAACTCGACGTGCTCGGCCAACAGGTTCAACACCCGCCCGCGCTGGCTGGACGTGTTGTCGCCGGAGGGAGTCGAGTGGCTGTGGAAGTCGGCGCTCAGCCAGCCACTGGTATCAACCGAGCGGGTGAGTTTCGCCTCGAGCGGCGACGATTTTCCACGAGCAAGGGAGATGTTTGTGAAAACGGCATCGAACTCTGGTCCGTGGCTGATGATGACGTCGTACTCGCCGGGCGCCAGCGGCGCGCGGAACTCGCCGTTTGCGGTGTAATAGACGTTTCGCACGCCGTGGATGGCGCTATCGGGGCCAAAGTTCGGGTCCAACACTTCGCCGCGGCCACGAAACTGCACCTTGCACGGCACGGGATTGCCGTCGGCCAGCGTGATCTTGGCCACCACGTAGCCCGGCGCGGGCAACTGCACGGCCTCGGCGCGGTTTCCCGTTGCTTCCCAGGTGAACGGTTTTTCGCCACGGCCCTGCGCGCCGACGACAGCCTTGTAGCTGCCGGCGGCGAGGCGCGCGGTCAGTCGCCCTTGAGCATCCGTCTTGCCGTGAGCGTAAGGCTTGCCGTCGGACGTGTGCAGCGTCAACTCGGCGCCGTCAACCGGGCCGTCCGGATCGGAAACGGTTAGCGCCACTTCGGCCAGGGGACGCCCGCTCAATTGCTCGGCCAGGGCCAAGACTTCGATTGTATTGGCGGCGGGAAACAGGTACCGCACAACTTCAAGAGTTTCACCTGGGGCGAGTTTTGCCGGCGCGCCCTCGCGAGGGGCAAGCTTCAGGATGGGATTGTCGCCACGCCCGCCGTCTTCCGGAGCGAAACGCCAGAGGTGGCCGGCGATGAGCGCACCATACGCTTGCCGCCAATGCGCATCGTAGGCCCACAACAGCGCACTGTCGGCGGCCGTGCCGAATTTGAACTCGCCGTCGGCGCGAATCGCCTCGCCAGGCTTCAGCTCCATCGCTTCCGTACCGGTGTTCTTGACGCGCGTGGTGATTTTCAGCCACGGGACGTCGTCGACCAGCTGGTACGTCACTTCCGCCGTGGAGTGTTTGTCGGCATGGGTGCCGTGAAAGGTCAGCTCGACCGCTTTGGCATTGGCGGTCGCCGCTGTTGTCGCCCCGTCACCGGAGGCCTGGGGACCCTCGAGCGCATATTCGCCCCCCAAGGGATAGTACGCGCTGAGCTGATCGCTCTGGACATCGCGCTGGGTCAGATCGATCACCGAGCCGCCCACGTTGCGCACGGTCATGTTGGCGTTACGACTCGGTAGGGCTTCCGCGATGACAGCAACGAGATGCCGATTGCGCAACACCCAGTCGCCGTAGATGCAGTCGACTTCTTTGCCCTGCGGAGCGGCGTCTTCCCAGGTTGATTCCGAGAGCCGTACGACATCGGCCGCGAATGCGCCGGCACCACGATGGGCGGCCAACGCCAGCAACATCGAGAACAAGGTGAGCCGCGAGAGTTGCGGGCTGCGCATGGTGGAAACCCCTTGATTGCCTGGTGAACGGGACGCCGCACGCCAATCGGCGGTCTATCGTAGCCGCCGAGTATTAGCGAAGTATGAACGTCTGGCAGGCCCCATGCAAACGCCGCCAGGGGACGCAGCAGCCGGGCGAGGCCGTCACGAGAATAGCGGAATGACGGATTCACAGTCGGCTAGTGAACCAGCCACACGCCAGGATACTTTTCCGTGGGGTCGGGCAGTTCTTCCCACAGCAATCGACCGCCTTCCACCACCGTGCGATTGTGGCCGCGGCGGACGCTCTCGGGCAGCTCCTCCAATCGCTTGACGCTGCCGCCGCCCAGCACCACGTAGTCGGCCATCATGGCGTTCTTGATGGCCGGCACGACTGCCATCACGATGGCCCGCCACTTTTTGAGCCCCAACTCTTCGAACCCTACATCGCCCAGCAGATGCGCGAGACTCTCATCGCCATAGGCCATGCGTCCCAGATCGAGGGCGAGAATGATGTGATCGGCAATGTAGGCCGAGCCCACGGCAGTGCCCAGGCTCAGAAAGACCATCCGCCCGCCGTCGTAACTGCCCAGGGCCTGCAACGAGGCATCGTTCATGATCCGCACCGGGCTGTCGAACGCCGAAGCAAAATTGAAGCCCACCCAGCCGGGCCCCAGATTTTGCGGGTCTTCGACGGGCCGGCCGTTGCTGATGCGGCAGGGCAATCCCAGCGCGATGGCTTCCCATTTCCAGTCGTGCAGCAGATCCTTGGCTTCGGCCACCATTTTCTCCGGCGTCATCTCCTTGCCCGAAGCGCATTTGCGATGTTCTTCATGACTGGTGTGCCAGAATTTGACGCTCGTGCCGCCGACGTCGATGACGAGTACATCCATAGGACCTTTCCTCACCCTTCACGTTTGCCGGTGGAAGTTTCCACCGAAGTGCGCCCGACGGAACCATCCAACACGTTGGGCAACAGCGATTCGATGAGCTCCACAACGCCCGCGCCGTGATCGGCGGTGGCGATGAATTTGCACTGCGCCTTCACATTCGGCAGCGCGTTGTCGACCGCCGCGGCCAGCCCACACAGCCGCAAGAACGGCAAGTCGTTTTCGGCATCGCCAATGCCGACGACTTGCGCCGGTGGGATACGCAGCTGCTTGAGCGCCGCCGACAGCCCGGTGGCCTTGTTGATCGCCTTGGGCAAGACCATCACCGCCTGCTTGTTGAAAATGATTTGGTAGTCGAGCCCCAGGCGCAACACGACCTCGGCAATCGTGCCCTCGTGCGGCCGCCAGGTAGCAAAGATGACTTTGCCGACGGCGAACGGAGTGACGTCGAGCCGCTTCATCTCCGTTAAAAACTCGTCGCACGGCGGTTCGCCCAGGATTTCTTCGCGATCCTCGGCGCACCAATACAGCTCGGCGCCGTTCTCCGCGATGATGACGTCGAACAACCGAACGTTGGGGAAAATGGCCCGCAACTCCGGCATTTGCCGACCGGTGACGAGCAACGTTTTCAAACCCGCGGCACGCAGGCGCTCGAGGGCGTGCAGGATGGGCGCGGCGACGTGGCCATCCTTCGCCAGCGTACCGTCGTAGTCAGTCGCCAGGGCCAGGTACTGCATAGAGTCGACTCGCTCCAACGACGATATCTGCTACTCCTGATTGGCCGCGACTAAGGGCTGCTGTTGAATTCTACCACGTTGCACTGGAACCGAACCGGACTTTCCGCACCTAGTGGACCGACCACGCATTTATGTCATGCACGATCCGTTGCAAACTACTGGCTGCCATGCTCACGCCACGTGAGCATGCTTGCGCAAACGCAGGCATGGCACCCGACAGATTGGCGTGCTCGGTCCACTACGTCACTTTCCGCACCAATGTCATGCGACGGATGTTGCCTGGCATATGCCGCGTCATCGATCGGGCATTTTGCGCCGACGTCCCCTCGAACCGTGGAAGATGCGAAAACACGATCTTCAGCGGGTTACGACAGACCGCGACAACCTGACGCATCTGATCTTCGTGCGGCAACATCCGTCGCAATGATTTCATCCAGCAGCTAACGGCCCGGCAATCAAGCTGCCGTCGTTTCACCTCCCAAGAGGGTCAGCACCTCGCCCGTGATGTATCCCGAGTCGGCATTGGACGCGAAGAATACATAGGCGGGCGCGATTTCCTCCGGCTGAGCCGGCCGACCCATCGGCGTCTGTTTGCCAAAATCGCGCACCTCATCCACCGGCCGCTCGGCCGGATTGAGCGGTGTCCAGACGGGCCCTGGCGAAACACAATTGACGCGAATGCCCTTCTTGACCAGGTTCTGCGCCAGCGACTTGGTGAAGGCGTGGATCGCGCCTTTGGTAGAAGCATAGTCGATCAGGCTGGCCGACCCTTCCAGGCCGGTGATCGAGCCGGTATTGATGATTGTGGCGCCTTCGTGCAAATGCGGCAGCGCGGCTTGCACCATGAAAAAGTAGCCATAGATGTTGGTGCGGAACGTGCGGTCCCATTGTTCCAGCGTGACTGAGTCGATGTCGTCTTGGTGTTGTTGGTAGGCGCTGTTGTTGACGAGAATGTCGAGCCGGCCAAAACGACGCACCGTGTCGTCGACTACGGCGCTGCAGCGCTCCGGATCGCGGACGTCGGCGGGCAGGGCCAGCGCCTCGCCCCCTTCCCGTTCAATGGCGCTGCACGTTTCCTGGGCGTCGGGCTCTTCCTCTGGCAAATATGTGAACGCCACCTGCGCGCCTTCCCGGGCAAAGAGTGTCGCCACGCTGCGACCGATGCCCGAATCGCCGCCGGTGATCAGCGCCACCAGGCCTGCCAGCTTTCCGGCCGCCCGATATTGGGGCGCCTTGTAGCGCGGCCGGGGATCCATGTCTTGCTCCAGCCCGGGCGGCGGACCGGTGTCCTGCTTAGGAAAGGGCGGTGCAGGATATTTGGTTTTGCCCATGATCGTTCACCGTGTGGGGTTGATTCGCCTTGGGTCGTTCGGCCGCAGGCGAAGTTGCGAATCAGGTGTTGATGGTCGAACGCAGAATGCACGTCGCGTGCCAAGTCCATTGGCAACCGCCTGCGAACCCGACGCCATCTGGGGGCTGCAACCCGTTTACGTGCGACGAAACGCATGGCACGATCCTAGGGGTATACTGTTTGCAGCACTTGCCGAGCGAATTTCGCTGAGCGCTTGCCGGAGACTGGCCGATTGGCAATCAACCTGACGCCCAGCGTGCCAGGACATCAGTTGGAAGGTGAAGCGCGGCCGCCAGGGCGCCTGGGCAGCACATGATTCAAGAATGCGCCGTATTCTCGGTCAGCCATTGCCTAACTGGAACCATCCCACAACTTGACGAGCCGATTGATGGCGCTCAAGGACTATCGACGCAAACGAGACTTTCGCCGCACACCGGAGCCCCAGGGTAAACCTGCTCGCGCGCACGGTCAGAGCTTCGTGATCCAGAAACACGCCGCACGGCAGCTGCACTACGACTTCCGACTCGAGCTCGATGGCACGTTGAAGAGCTGGGCAGTGCCGAAAGGGCCGAGCCTGGACCCGGCGGTGAAGGCGCTGGCCGTGCAGGTGGAGGACCATCCGCTGGAGTACGCCACGTTCGAGGGCGTGATCCCGCAGGGACAATACGGCGGAGGCACCGTGATGGTCTGGGACCACGGCACGTGGGAACCCGAGGGCGAGGCCAACGCCCGCGAACAGTTTCGCGAGGGCAAGCTAAAGTTTCAATTGCACGGCGAGAAGTTGCACGGTTCCTGGGCCCTGGTGCGCATGGGCGGCAGCGCCGGCGAGGGGGGCAAGAACTGGCTCTTGATCAAACACAACGACGCGTTCGCCGACAGGAAAACGGACATTCTCAACGACGAACCTGATAGCGTGGTCTCCGGTCGTGCGATGAACGCAATCGCGGCCGACGCCGATCGCATCTGGCACAGCGATCGAGACGCTGCGACCACGAACGGCAAGAAGAAGAAGTCGCGCGCTCGTGACGTAAAGGCCCAGGGCAAGTCGCCGACCAAGGTCAAGTCAGTGGCGGCGCCGCAGGCCGCGCCGAGCAAGCTGCTGGCGGCTCTGCCGGGTGCGCAACGCGCCGCACTTCCCAAAGCGTTGCGCCCGGAGCTGGCGACGCTCGTGGCTCGTGTTCCCGCAGGAGACGACTGGATCCACGAGCTGAAGTTCGACGGTTACCGGTTACTGACTTTCATCGATCACGGACACGTGCGGCTGGTCACGCGCAACGGCAATGACTGGACCAGGCGGTTTGCGAAGGTCGCGGCCGCCGTGCGAAAGCTGCCACTTCAGTCGGCCGTACTGGACGGCGAGATCGTCTCGCTCGATCCCCAGGGCCGTTCCAACTTTCAGCAGCTGCAGAATCTAATGCGGAGCGGCAGCAACAGATCCCTGGCTTATTATGTGTTCGACCTGCCGTATCTCGATGGTTTCGATCTGGCCCGCACGCCCCTATTGCAACGCAAGGACGCGCTGGCCGCATTGTTGCAGGCGAGTGGTGCCGAGCCGGCGGGAACTTTGCGGTTGAGCGATCACATCCAGGGCCATGGTCAGGAGGTGCTCGCCGAGGCGTGCCGCGCCGGCATGGAAGGCATCATTTCCAAGCGGGCTGACAGCACCTATCAACAGGCCCGCAGCCAATCGTGGGTGAAGATCAAATGTCTCAAGCGACAAGAGTTCGTCATCGGCGGATACACCAGGCCGAGCGGATCGCGCGCGGGGTTTGGAGCGCTGTTGCTTGGATATTATGACGCCGGGCGGTTGGTCTACGCCGGGCGCGTGGGCACCGGATTCACGAGCGACACCTTGCGCCAGATGCTGGCCGAGCTCACAAAGCGAAAGGCCGAGACGACACCGTTCAGCAATCCTCCGCGCGGCGCCGCAGTCCGCGGCGTAACATGGGTGCAGCCGGAGCTGGTGGCCGAGGTGGAGTTCTCACAGTGGACGGACGACGGCGTGTTACGACATCCTTCGTTTCAGGGCCTGAGAGAAGACAAGGATCCGCGGCAGATTGTGCGAGAGGTGGCGCTGCCGACCGCCGCGCCGGCCGAAGCGAGCCGCGACCATTCGCCGCGAGCCCGCGCGGGCCGCGTCAAAAAAACGGCGCGTCGCGCGGCCGCCGCCGACAGTCGAACCGATCGCTCAAAGAGCGGCCGACCAAGCGCGGCCGACAACCTGATTGCGGGCGTGCGCATCAGCAATCCGGACCGCGTGCTGTATGCCGAGCACGACATCACGAAGCAACA
Organism: Pirellulales bacterium; assembly: GCA_050250435.1. Classification (GTDB taxonomy): domain Bacteria; phylum Planctomycetota; class Planctomycetia; order Pirellulales; family PALSA-1355; genus JBFWOR01. The sequence goes on from JBFWOR010000005.1 coordinate 384,522, forward strand.
GCTCGCCGAATACTATGAAAGTATTGCCGATTGGATTCTGCCGTACCTTGTGAACCGGCCGCTCACATTGGTGCGTTGTCCCAAGGGCACTGGCGGCCACTGCTTTTATCAGAAGCACATGACGAGCTCTTTGCCCGACACGTTGCGCGGAGTGGCCATCAAGGAGAAGGACGAAGCGGCCGAGTACGTCGTGCTGGACGATCTTTCCGGCTTGATTTCGCTGGTGCAGATGAGCGTGTTGGAAATTCATCCCTGGCAAGCACCGGCCGACGCCGTGGAGTCGCCCGATCAGATGATCTTTGATCTCGATCCGGGACCGGGCGTCGGGTGGGAGCAACTCGTCGCCGCGGCCAGGGAAATCCGCCGGCAGATCGAAAAACATGCGCTGCAGTCGTTTGTGCGGACTTCCGGCGGCAAGGGCGTGCACGTGGTGGTGCCGCTGAAGCCGGGCAGCACGTGGGACAATATAAAATCGTTCGCCCGCGAGCTTGCCGAACAGCTCGCGCGGGAACAGCCCGATGCGTACGTGGCCACGGCCAGCAAGTCCCAACGACGCGGCAAGATCTATATCGACTACCTGCGCAACTCGCGCGGGGCAACGGCCGTGGCGTCGTACTCGACGCGGGCTCGCGAGGGCGCGCCCGTGGCGCTGCCCTTGCGGTGGGAAGAGCTGGGCAAGCTCACAGCGGCAAACCAGTTCACCGTGCGGAACGTGCCGCGCCGGCTGGGCGCACTCAAACGCGACCCGTGGGAAGGCTTCTTCACCGTGCGACAGACTTTGTAGCGGTCGCCAGTTCTCAGCTGCAATTGTCGCCAGGCCGCGCACAGTTTGCGGGCCCTGGTGGGGCGCTCGATGCCCCTTGATCGGGCCGATGCGTATATCGGGTCCGCGCGGTTAGGGGCGCGCCAGGCGCGCGCCGCGCAAGGCCGTCTCGGCGTTTCGCACGATTCTGCCGCGAAGCCTTCCGTATTCGACACAAGCTCCTCGATGGCAGGTGGTTGTGAACCAGCTTTGCCGCTTTGATCGGCACGGCTGCGGCACCAGCGGCACGAAGATTGCAATTCTGGGTACTGCAACTCCCAGGATCGCACCTGTTATGATCAGCCCCGACGTGCGACTGCATTCGCCGCCGAACGATCCCTTGCGCGACACGATGGAGGACATCATGCGAACCTTATCGACCATTGCCCTGCTGCTCGTGGCTGCGACCGCGTGGGCCCAACAGCCGGCGGCAACGCCAGAACAATCCACGCGAGACAAAGCCCGGGCCGTCAACGCCGACGTTGCAGGCCAGGGTCAACCATCCGTTCCTAACAACCAGTGGCGCTACAAATGGCACGACGGCCGCTGGTGGTACTGGCAAACGAACAACAGCTGGGTCATCTGGGAAGGCAACGCCTGGATTCCGCAGTCGGCGTTGAACTATAGCGCTGGCTATCGCGGCTACTACGGCAGTCGGAATCGCGGCGGCTATGGCCCCGGCGCCTACTACTATGGGCGCAATTACTATGGCCCGGGCTATTATGGCTACGCGCCGGGATTCTATGGGCAAGGCTATGGCAACGTACCGGGCTACAATCCGGGTGCCGCGCGCGGCGCTTACATCGGCGGCGCTATTGGCGGTGCGCAGGGAGCGGGCGCCGGCGCGGTGATCGGCGGGGCCATCAGCCGCTGAGATGGAGTGCCCTTCGAATTGCGCTGCCGCGCGACGGCCGGAAAACACAACCACGACGCAGTTCGCGCCTGCGGTTCTCGCTATTGAGCGCAGGCAAAAGCCCCGAGTCGATTCCGACCCGGGGCTTCGTTGTTCAATACACCCCAGTGGGCTCGAACCACTAACCTTCGGTTCCGTAGACCGATGCTCTATCCAATTGAGCTAGGGGTGCGTGTTCGCCGCAGGCGCCGGTTGGCTCAAGCGACAGACAGGCGATTCTAACGCCATATGGATTTCGCCGCAACTCGAAGCGCCGCACGGGAAAACAGGGATTCCCCTCGACCATGACGACGACCGGATAGCCTGGTGTGCAAGACGGGAGCATTCGTTGCCGCCGCGTGCGCGCTCGAGCAATGCGTCGACGTTGCTACGCTGCGCGCTACATTCTGCGCGCGTCCGGGGAGAAGATCTCAGGAACCGTCCGCTCGCGCAGCCCGTTGAGCGCCTCATCTGCCCGCCACTGCTCTTAGACTGCGGCTACGTTCGATTTGGCGGCTGGATCGGTGGCGAGCTTGTTGTTCCATTGAGCCAGGTCCTGTGCCAGCCGCTGCCGAGCCTGTTTTCGCCAGGCCGCGCAAGCTCGCGCTGCTCGGCCGCGCGCCAGGCTGGAAGCCACTCGGCCGCGCGCCAACGCCATTTGCGCGGGTGCGGTTGGCACACGCCCAATTTCCCGCGAAGAATCCGGCGCGGGAGGGGGACTTTAGCCTATTTGGCCTCTGACTTGCAGATTGCGCGTAGCGTGTGGAACGGGCAAGGCTTGTGCAGGATGCGCCGTGAAAAGCGCTGGACTGTCGGCTGCGATCGGTCGGCCTTTCGCAGGGTGCAAATCTTACCCGACACGCGCGATGGGAATATTTGACTTTGCTTAGCCGACAGGTATGTTCGATTATGTCTCGCTTTTACAACATTCCTGAGCCGCGAAACGGCGTCCACCGTGCGTGTCACGCACTGGGCCAGCCGCCATCCCTGCGACAACCGTCGCCGCGGTCCATCCACCATACCTTCGGTACGTCGAGGTCGGCCATGATTCGTTTTGTTTTTGCATGCGCGCTGAGCGCGTGCGCCGCAACCACTTCAGCCCAGGAATGGGCAAATAAGATGTTCACCGAGCGCAGTGTCGACTTTGGCTCGGTGCCGCGCTCTGCCAAGGTGGAACACACGTTTGTCATCACGAACCTGTACAAAGACGATGTGCATATCGCCGGCGTTCGCACGAGCTGTGGCTGTACGTCGCCCCGAATTGTCAAAGACACGCTGAAGACGCACGAGCAGGGCGCGATCGTGGCGGCCTTCAACACCCATAGCTTCAGCGGTCAGCACGGCGCCCGCGTGACGGTGACGATCGACCGGCCGAAATGGGCCGAAATCGAGCTGAACGTGAAGGGCTATATCCGCACGGACCTCGTGCTGGAGCCGGGCCAGGTCAGCCTGGGTTCGGTGCCTGAGGGCCAGACCGCCGACAAGAAGATCCAGATCACGCACTACGGCAACAGCGATTGGAAGGTCACGGACGTGACCGCGAATTCCGAGTTTCTCGCGCCCTCGATTAAAGAGACGTCGCGGGCCAACGGCCGCGTGACATACGAGCTCGACGTGCAGCTCAAGGACGGCGCTCCGGCCGGTTACCTGAACGATCAGCTCGTGCTGGCCACCAACGACCAGACAAAGGAATTTCCGGTGATGGTCGAAGGGCGGATCGTTGCTCCGCTGACCGTCAGCCCTGCCACGCTGATGCTGGGCACGATTGCTCCGGGCCAGAAGATCGTCAAGCAGATCGTCGTGAAGGGCACGAAGCCGTTTACGATTTTGGACGTGCACTGCGAAAACAGCGCGTTCAGCTTCGACACCAGTGCAGCCAAAGAGGCCAAGGCGGTACACATGCTGCCCGTGACATTTACCGCGGGCGACGAGCCCGGCAAATTCACGTGCAAGATCGAGATCATTACCGATCTGGGCGACAAGTCGACGGCCCAACTGACGGCGATCGGTCACGTGGGTGCCCCGCTGGCCAGCAAGTCGCTGGGCAGCAACTAGGCAACTACTTTCACGGCCTGCGGGCGACGACGCTGGCGGCCGTTCAGGCGACGCAACTCAACCGGGCCTGTGGCAACACTGCCGCGGGCCCGTTTTTTGCGCGATGGGTCAGTGCCCGCGGCAGCGCATGAATCTAACGGCGCTTGGCCGCAATTGCGCGCCGCTGTCGAACCGAGCGTGCCATTCCGTCCAGGTCTGGAAACAGCACGTGTTCGTAGACGCCAGCCCGCTCCAAAAACCGGAACACTTCGTCGAACGCCGCGCGCGGTATGACGACTTTGCGAACGACTTTGGCGCACAGCTCGTCGAGCGACGCGATGTCACGTCCGTGAATCGTAAACCGGCCTGACTGCACGCGCATGCGCACGCTTTTCTGCGCAGGATAAATTGCCACGGGCCACTCGGAGTAGTCGTCCGCATATCGCTCCGTCATGTAGTCACGGTAGTCATAGTAATCTTCTTCATCGCTGTCCCAACCGAGTATGCGCGGATCAATCAGATCCTTGGCGCCCCACGATTTCTTGTTCAAGCGATATGGATTCAGCAGCCACACTGCGGCGTCCGGTTCGTCTCCGGTAGATCTGTCGATTTTTGAAATTGCGAAATGGAGTGCGACGCTCAATACTTCGGTCCAATCGAGCAACCTTGTGGGAAAACCGTGGTGCTGCATCAGGAACAACACATCCCAAGAATCAAGGCCGGGCTCCTGCAGGTCGCGAGCTTGCGTGAACGCCTCCCAGAACATGTCAGATTCGATTTCCCATAGTTCATCACGCACTGCCTGTTGGGCAGTCTTGGTTAATTCGTCCCAGTTCTTAGCCGGCTTCTCTTCGCTGACGACCCAATGGCGGTCGATAAACGGCCGAATCAGCCCGGGCGCAAGCCCCCAATCAGCATCCGCCTGGCCGCGGTACCAACAACAGGCGTCGTCCGCATTGCAGCCCAGCTCATCTTTGGCGTTGTCAATTTCATCAAAGATTGCGTTCATGGTCTTCGCGTTCATTGCCGACCCTCCGCTCCCTTGTGTGGCTGAAACGTACCACCCGGTTGGTGATTGGACAATTTCACGCGATTTGGGTCAAGCGTTTTCTCCACCTGCGCGAGCTGCGACCCTGCCGGCTGGCGAAGCGGTAGCGGCAAACGTCAGACGTTTGATGATTGGTGTCCAAACGTCCGAAGAACCGTTCAGGCGCCGTGTCGCCAGTACCCTTCGCGAACGGTTCGCAATCCGGTCTCAGACACCCCCGATACCGCCGCACTCCCGCCGGCGAGTTCCTGTCATGCAATCGATCTCCGGCGGCAGCAGCCCTACGGATGGCCCGAAGGTCAGGGCGACGTTGTACCTCTCGGCCGACGTGCTCAATCAGGCGCGCAATGCGGCCGTGTACTTAGGCGGATATCCCGAGCGGCTCACGCTTACCAAGCTCGCGGAAGACGCGTTGCGGCGTGAACTGGCACGTCTCAAGCAGCGCTACACCGGCGGCGCGGACTTTCCGCAGCGCGATGACGAATTGCGCGGTGGCCGGCCCATCGCCGCTTAAACAGGCTCCTCCATGGCCAGCCCTAGCAGTCCGTCCCCGCACAAGCCAGCTCACGAGGCGCTACGGCGCGAACTGCTCAAGCGCATCGTCGAGCGCGAGTCGCTGCGCCGCAAACCCCGCGACACATCCGTCAAGTGACGCCACTCCTGCGAATCCGATCGGCCGGCGGATCAAAACCGCTGCGAACGCGCGCGCACGGACGAGCTGCGCCGCGGGCGGCGTTGTTGGCCGTGGCACTGGGCGCGGCATTTGCTGCATTGTTGGGCTCCGCGCTGGCTCAATCGCCCCCCGCCATGAACGGCGCGCTCGAGCAGGCTGCGCTGCCGTGGCCGCTCGCCTCGGCGCCAGCCCATGCGCCGCCGTCCGAATCATCGGCGGCAGCCGCGCCGCAACAAGTTCATCCGGCCGTGGTGCGAATTGTTGCGCCAGGCCACAACAGCATGTCGTTCGGGTCCGGGACGTTGATTTACGTGGCCGCAGACTACGGCCTGGTGATTACGAACTGGCACGTGATCAACGAAGCGACGGGCCAGATTTCGGTTCACTTTCCAGACGGCTTCTATTCGCCCGCAACCGTACAGAAAGTGGACCAGGATTGGGACCTGGCGATCCTGGCGATCCGCAAGCCGAATGTGGAGCCGGTGCCGCTGGCCAGCGAAGCGCCGCGGCCGGGCGATTGGTTGACGATCATCGGCTATGGCTCGGGCGATTACCGCGCGGCGACCGGCGTGTGCACGCAATATGTGGCGCCGGGCGAAACGTTTCCCTTCGAAATGGTGGAAGTGGCGGTCTCCGCGCGACAGGGCGACTCGGGAGGACCCATCCTCAATCGGCGTGGTGAACTTGCCGGCGTATTGTTCGGCGAGGGCAACGGACGCACGTCGGGAAGTTACTGCGGGCGTGTGCAGTGGTTCCTGGCGAGCGTCGCGCCGGACGCGGCCCAAGCCAAGGGCCAGCTCATCGCGATGGCCCCGCTGGCGCCCGTTGCTGCGCGACCAGGAACGGACGGCGCCGCGCGCGAGCCCGGACGGATCGCCAACGTAGACGCAGGCCGGGAGCTGAATGCGGCAGCCACGGCGTCTGCACCGGCCCCCGTGTTGCCGGCCAGTATGGGCACAGCTCGGAATGTAACCCGTGTGGCCTCCACCCCGATTCACGAGCCCGTCGTAGCCAGCACGCGCGGCGCTGCGGAACCGGCCGTACACGTGGTGGGATGGTCCGATCTGGCCGGCGACACCCTGGCCGAACAAGCCAAAACGGTCTTGGCCGCGATCGGCGTGCTGGCCATGATTTTGCACGTGCTACGGTGGATGAGCAGCGAACCGGCCGAGGCCTGATGCCGCCCGTGGTAGCCGAGCTCGCCAGGCGATCCGCGGCAATACCGCCCGCCCAGGCCCCAACGCTTGCGCGGTGGCGCGCTACACTGCGGAATTGCCGATAGTGCTCCATGGCGTCTTCAAGTACGTCTCTCGTGGCACGGCGCTCTTGGGATAGAATACGCACAGGCGGCCACGGTCGAAGTGCCAGCGGCCAGTGCCCGCCCGGCGACCCACGCGTGGTCGCAGCCATGGTGAATTCTCTATGACCCGAGTGGTTCCCAACACGTCCGGCGAAGAGCGTCATTCCGGTTTGACGACGGGCGAGCTGGACGACGCGTTGCGCCTGGCAGACCCGGCTGCGCTGCTGGTGGCGCCGCGTATCTTGCGCCGCGCGATCAAGCACGATGCGGGCATCGGCGGCATCGGCTTGCGCGTGCCGCACCGCAAGACTTACGTCATCACGCGCGAGCGGTTGCTGGCGATCGTCGACCTGGCGGATCTCAACTTACCGTTGGACGCGGTACTGCCGGAAACGGTCATTCTGATCGGACGGCCGAGCGCCGAAGATTTGTCCGAGCTGAGCACGCAACAGGCGCTCATCAAATATTGGCGTCAATTGTTTCACGCCCGGGTACACCAGACGTTGGACGCGGCCATTGCCGCCGGGCGGCTGAACGACGCCGAGATCAAGAACCGCATTGCTGCCATTGGCGCCACCGAGTTCGAGGAGATCCGGCTGGTCTTGCGGCAGGAAGACTACTTGCTGCCGCCCCACGATGACCGGACGACGTACATCGAGTTTGCGGCGGTATATCTCGAGCTGCGGTATTTTTTGCCGAGTTTGCTGCGCGACTACTTCCCCGGCTTGTTCGATTTAAATCACGTGGACGACGTGCTGCGGCGCGACGTGGACGCCGCGGCCCTGCTGTCGGCCACGCGGCTGAGTGGCGCGGACATGCCCGATTGGCAGGGCGACGTGCCCCGCAGCGAGCGGCTGCAATTCGTCGACCAGGTGCACGATCAGCAACTGGCGCCGAAGCGCCTGCCCGCGGCGAAGCGGTCTGACCGGTCGGCCCGGGCGCTGGTGGCGCGGGCTGACCGCGCGCGGCAGTCGGGCAACCTCGTGCGGGCAGCCATTCTGCGCACCCGTGCGGCGCGCGTGGCAGGTCATGAATTGGCACACGAGGCGCGCGAGGCTGCGCGCGGCGAGCTGGCGCGCTTGGCCCGGCGCCTGCAAGCGGCCCTGAAATTCACGACCACGGAAGCGGAAGAATGGAGTCGTTCGCTGGGCTCGTTGATCGACAACACGGCTCGCGGCATGTGGACGCCCGAGGCGCGGATGCTGTATGACCTGCAGAAGGTGTGCGTCGATCACGAGCGCGGCATTTATACGCTCGACGTGTGGGGCTGGATTCGCTCGCTGGGTCGCCGCAGCCTGAAGCGCTTTTTGCCAGGCCAGCGCGACGTGCTGATCTCGAAGCATTTGCACTCCGCGGCGCGGCGCGTGCGCTCGGTGCACTTGTCGCACCGCGCCCGAGGCCGGCTGCTGGCGTTGCTGCAAACGGCCGTGCGTCGCGCGGAGGACAACCTGCGGGCACGATTCAAGCCGGCCATCGAACGCGCGCTCGACAAGGTGAAACTGCTGCCGCGCAATCCGCCGGAACGCGTGGCTCGCAAAAAGCTCGTGGAGGAGATCCTCGACCGCATCGTCGAGCGGGGATTCCTCACCATGAGCGACTTGCGCGACGCCCTGTCGCGCAACAATCTGAAACTGCCGGACCTGGCCAGCGCCCGGCAGTTCTTGTCCGGCGACCAGCTGCTGCAGGCCGACCGGCAATTGGCCGAAAGCCTCGACGGCGTGTACCACGGCGGCGAAGTCTACCTGCGCTTGCCGCAGCGGCTCAGCTCGCTGGGCTTTGGCACGCCCTTGGGCCGCGTGCTGACGCGCTATATCGCGCTGCCCTTCGGCGGCGCGTACATCGCGCTCGAAGGCTTGCAGCACATGATCATTCTATTCGAAGAGGTGTTTCGCGGCGGCACGGTTCAATTGAAGCTGATGAACGCCTGGAGCGTGGTGCTGTTGGGCGCTTTCCTGTTCGGATTGCTCTACAACCATCGCTTTCGCGTGGCCATTCTCGACGGGGCGCTGCGCACCGGACACAGCTTGCGACGGCTGCTTGTCGATTTGCCCTCGTGGCTGCTGCGTTTGCCGCTGGTGGAGCGGATCGTAAGGAGTCGCGAATTCCGGTTATTCATCGCCTTCGTGGCCAAGCCCTTCGTGGTGTCACTGTTCGCCGGACTGTTGATCGCGGCCGTCTCAGACATGGAAGTGACTCTGTTGAGCGCGCTGGGAATTTTTCTGGTTATTAATTTGCTGCTCAACTCGCCGGTCGGCCGCGACGTCGACGAGATGGTCACCGATTGGTTCGTGCACACGTGGCACCGCATTCGCATTCACGTGATTGCAGCCGTGTTCCGCTTCGTGATGGATCTGTTCAATCGGATCCTGGAAACGATCGAGCGGCTGCTCTACACGGTGGACGAATGGCTGCGCTTTCGCGCCGGCGAGCGGCGCTCGGCCACCGTCGCCAAGGTGTTGCTGGGCGGGGTGTGGTTTGTGGTCAATTATTTGATCCGGTTCTGCGTCACGCTGCTCATCGAGCCGCAGATCAACCCCATCAAACACTTTCCCGTGGTCACGGTGTCGCACAAGTTTCTGCTCCCCTGGCTGTTCCCCTTGCAACAGGCGCTGGCCGCGCCGCTGGGACCGTGGTGGGCTTCGGCCATTGCCGGGCCGGTCATCTTCCTGGTGCCGGGCATGTTCGGCTTTCTGGTGTGGGAGCTGAAGGAAAACTGGCGGCTGTACGAGGCCAATCGGCCGCCGGACCTGGGCAAAGAGCAAATCGGCAAACACGGCGAAACAGTGTTGCAACTGTTGCGCATCGGCTTTCGCTCCGGCACGATTCCCAAGCTGTACGCCAAGCTCCGCCGGGCTAAGCGCAAGGCGCTGTACACCGACAATTGGAAAGCCAGCAGCAAGTTTGTGGATAGCTTGAACCACGTGGCCAAAGAAGTGCGCCGGTTCGTCGATCGCGAGCTGCTGGAGGTGCTGCACGAGAGCCGCAGTTGGGCCGACCGTTCCGTCGCCAGCGGCGAAATCCGTCTGGCCTGCAACCGCATCCAGATCGAACTGTACTATGCGGACCTCGGAGAACAGAGCATGTGGCTCGAGTTCGAGGAGCAATCGGGCTGGCTCGTCGCATCGATCCCGCGGCGCGGTTGGGCCGACGCGCTGCCCCAGAAGCGGCGCCACACGCTGGCCAGCGCGCTGGCCGGTTTCTACAAGATGGCCGGGGTTGCCTTGGTGCGCGAACAGATCGAGGCGCGGCTGGAGCCAGGCTCGCGCGGCTACGAGGTCACCGACGACGCGCTATTGGTCTGGTCGAGCGACAATCGGCTGCGCCGCGCCTATCGCTTGAGCGAATGGCCCAGCGTGAACGGCCACATCGAGGCGCTGGACGTGCTCCCGGACGTGAGCCCGACCGATCGGCCGCAATGGGTCTTCGCGGCGACGGACATCACCTGGCGGCGATGGGTCATCACCTGGGAACTCGATCAACTCGAAGGCGGCTCAAAGCACGAAGTGCTCGAAAATGTAGTGGTGCTGCCTGGCTAGATTTGTCCGCCATTATTTGGACTTCCCCACAAAAAGTGGGCGCTCGCTTAGTGATCGTTCGTAAGTAGTGGAGCGGCTGCGCCGCGATTGTTTTTGGATTTGGGGGAGACGAGGCCCCTCTCCCCCAAGCCCCCTCTACCCTCT
>JBFWOR010000006.1:0-379572 GCA_050250435.1 Pirellulales bacterium
ACCAAGAACAACAACCAGTGGCGGGCCAAGGAGCTGACCGACGCTGACGCGCGGGCCTTTCGTGCGGCGCTCAAGCGGACGGGCGTCCAGCACCCGATCGCCCACGACTCGTACCTGATCAACCTGGCCAGCCCGAACGACGAACTGTGGGCCAAAAGTGTCGCGGCCTTTCGCGTCGAGCTGGAGCGCGCGGAAAAACTGGGCATCCGCTACGTCGTGACGCATCCCGGCGCATACGTCGATAGCACGGAAGCGCTGGGCCTGGCCCGGGTGGCCCAAGCGCTCGACCTCGTCCACCAGCAGCTGCCCAGGATCAAGACGCACACGCTGTTGGAGAACACGGCCGGTCAGGGAACGAACCTGGGCTGGCGGCTCGAGCAGCTGGCGGAGATCATTTCGCGAGTCAAGGAAAAGGCGCGCGTGGGCGTGTGCATCGACACGTGCCACTTGTTGGCGGCCGGCTATCCGCTGGCGGCCCGGGCCGACTACGAAGCCACGATCGAGGAGATCGCACGCACCGTAGGGCTGCGCCGCGTGAAGGCGTTTCACCTGAACGACAGCAAGAAGCCGCTGGGTTCGCGGGTGGACCGGCACGCGCACATCGGCCAGGGGGCACTGGGGCTCGAGCCGTTTCGACATCTGCTGAACGATCCGCGGTTCGCGCGGACGCCCATGTATCTGGAGACGCCGAAAGAGACGATCGACGGCGAAGAGATGGACTCCGTGAACCTGCGCGTGCTGCGGGGGCTGGTGGTGTGAGTGGGGACGCGCCGTTGCACACTTCGCACTGGCGAAACGCCAGTGGCACCAGGGCGGAGGCTGGTGGTGTGAGTGGGGACGCGCTGTTGCACACATTGCACTGGCGAAACGCCAGTGGCACCCGGGCGCGCGGAACTCATGTTGGATGACCGGCACTGGCGGGACGCCAGTGGCACGGGGCGCCCCCAAGGGGACAGTCCCATTTTTCTCCCCGGGCACCGAAAAATCGGGACAGTCCCCGCGCGCCCCCCGAACAATTGCACAGTCCCCGACGCTACTCTTGCGCTTCCGGCGGAATGGGCGCGCCGTGCGGATCGGTGCGCGGGCTGGCGGTTTCGGCAGCCAGGCGGCGGCGCAGTTCATCGTCCGTGAAGTGTTCCAGCCGCTCGGCGTTCTCGTGCAAGTGCCGGCCCTCGAGGCCGCCTGTCTCGACGAGATATTGTTCCCACAAGCGGTGCGAACGCACGAGCGTGGCGGCGCGGCGGCGCCCCTGCGCCGTAAGCCCGATGCCGGTGGCGGTTTGTTCGACGTCGCCCTGGCGGCGCAGCCAGCAGATTGCCGAACCGATGGCCGCGATGCCGGCGCCCAGCGCGTGCCGCATGGCGGCCGAATTGGCCAGCTCGGGCTGCGCGCGTTCCTCGGCGCGGAACATCAAGGCCAGCACGTCTTCGGCCAGAATCGAAAGTGACAACAAGCGCCGCCGCACCAGCTTCATCAGCACGCCATAGCGGGGGGCGAACAGGACGCACGCGCCAAACAACGTGCCCGCCGCCACGGCCATCATGCCGGCAGTGGTCGTGCTGTGATAGCCGATCAAGCGCGGCAGCGTGAGCGCGCCCAGGTGCCCCAACACGGCGGACGCCGCGGCCACGAGCGCACTGATCACCATCATGACCGAAAGCCGGTCGGTACACAGATGCGCGGCGGCCGGCGGGACAACAAACATGGCCACCACGAGAATGTTGCCTACGCTTTCGAAACTGGCCACGGCTGTAACGGCCACCAGCGTCATCAGCAGATAGTGCATTCCGCGGGCATTGATGCCCAACGACATGGCCAGAGCCGGATCGAACGACGAGATCTTCAGCTCCTTATAGAACAGCACGACCACCAGCAAGTTGATCAAGAGCACGATCGACAGCACCAGCACCACGCGCGGCACCGGCCAGGAGCCGACTTCAACCGTGTCGAGCGGTGTCAGCTCGATGGCGCCGTAGAGCACGCAGCCGGGATCGAGATCGACGTGATCGGCCGCCTGCACGATGATGATCAACCCCAGCGCGAACAGTCCCGTGAACACCACGCCCATGGCCGCGCCTTCGTCGACCTTGCCGTAGCTGCGAATCCACTCGGTGGCGAGTGCCGTGAGCACGCCCACGGCCGCCGCACCCAGGAACATGGGCAGACTCTCGCGGGCCCCGGTAATGAGAAAGGCGGCCGCCAGACCGGGCAGGATGGCGTGACTGATGGCGTCGCCCAGGAGACTCATGCGGCGCAGCACGAGGAAATTGCCGAGCAGCGACGCAGCCACGGCGCAGAGAATGCCGGCGACGATGATCCAACCGTCGAGCATCCAGTTCCAATTTTCCAGGAATGCGTTCATGGGTCGGGACGAAGTCCGTATCAATCACGATGCTGCATGCCACACGGGCGACGAGCCGCCGGTGGCACGCGGTTACCTTACGTGGCTCCTGGAGTCGGTTCGAGGGCGTGCGGACTTTCGGGCACCGCAGCACCGGCCGACTGGGCGCGCAACAGCGACTCGAGCTGGGCGACCATCTGGGCGTCGAGCACGTGCTCGATGGCGTCGGCATCGCGATCGACCTGCGAGACGGCAACGTCGGCATATTGAATCAGGTACAACTCCCACAGCCGATGATGGTGCACGGTGCGGACCGCCTGCTGACAGCCCGTGGGCGACAGGCGCACGCAGTTGCCCTCGTCCACGCGCAGCAAGCCCTGGGCCGCGGCCCGATCGAGATAGGAAATCAACTCGCGGCGCGACCAGGACCGCAGCGGCACGAGCTCATCGAGCGGGACGGGCGCGGATTCGGATTGCTGGTCGGCCAGAGGGGCCTGCCCGGCAGCTTCCAGCCGTTCGTAAACGGCGCGCAGCAAGTGCTGGCGCTGCACCTTGGCCTCCAGACGGCGACGGCGAATATAGCGCGCGATCAGACCGCGCGCGGGCGCGACGAGCATACTCACCGCGAAGGCCAGCGTGGCCGCCACGACGATCATGGCCCCCGACGGCAGCCGGGGCAGCAGCGCACTGCTGGCCGCGCCCACAAAGGCGCTGGCCGCGCCAATGCCCGCGGAGGCCAGCGTCATCACGCTCATCCGCTCCGTCCAGAAGCGGGCGGCGCACGCCGGCACCACCAACAACGCGATCATCAGGATCAGCCCCACGGCCTGCAGGCCGATGATCGTGACCGTGACCACCAGGGCCATGAGCGCCACATCGAGCAGGACCACCGGATAGCCGCGCGAGGCGGCGTAGCTCTCGTCGAAACACAACAGCCGCAATTCCTTGAAGAGCAACAGACACGCGGCGGCCACCACGAGACCGGCGCCGCCGATGAGCATGGCATCGATCGGCGCGAGCGACGCGGTTTTGCCGTAGATGAACGATTCCAACCCGGCGGCGTGGCCGGTGCTCATCTGCTGCGCCACGCCCAGCACGGCGACGCCGGCGCCGAAGAAGACACTCAATACGATGCCAAGCGCGGCGTCTTCTTTGATGCGCGTGGCGTTGCGTATGAAGAGGATTGTCGCCAGGCCCAACGCGCCGGTGAGCGTGGCGCCGGTGAGCAGCACGACGAGTGATTTGCCGTCACCACCGGCCAGCGTGACGATGACAAAGGCCAGCGCAATGCCGGGCAACGTGGCGTGGCTGAGCGCGTCGCCCATCAATGAGCGCTTGCGCAGCAGTGTGAAGCTGCCGACGGCCCCCGCGGCCAGGCCCAAGAGCGAAGTGCCCAGCAGCACCAGCCGCGTGTTGTAGTCCTCGAGCAAGAGCACGCGCCGCCACTGGTCCCAGGTTGGCCACTCGACCGTGCGATCGGTAATGGACCCGAGTCGATCGGCGTCGACGGCCTGAGCCAGTGCCGTGCCGGCCGGCAGGAGCGCGGCGGCCGCGAAGATCGCGGCCAGCAGCACCATCGCGCGTGCGCGCCGGCAACTCATGAACGCCGCTCCGCTTGACGCATGGCCTCGGCAGCCTGATCGAGGAGCGTCAGCTTGCCGCCGTAGGTCTTTTGCAGATTCTCTTTCGTGAACGTCGTTTGCGTGGGACCGGCGGCAACGACCCGCATGTTCAGCAGGATCACGTAGTCAAAGTAGTCGACCACGGTCTGCAGGTCATGATGGATCACCAGCATGGTCTTGCCGGCCCGTTTCAGCTCGTGCAAGAGCTGAACAATGACGCGCTCGGTGGCGGCGTCGACCGCCGCGAAGGGCTCGTCCATCAGATACAAGTCGGCATTTTGCGCCAGGGCCCGGGCCAGGAAGGTGCGCTGCTGCTGGCCGCCCGAGAGATGGCTGATCTGCCGCTGGGCGAGATCGGCAATGCCGACGCGATCGAGCGCCTCGAGCGCGGCTTTGCGATACTTGCGGGTGACGGGCAGGCACCAGCCGATCTTGCCATACAGGCCCATGGTCACGACGTCGAGCGCGTTGACCGGAAAATCCCAGTCCACGCTTTCGCGCTGCGGCACGTAGCCCACGCGTTGACGGTTCTGCTGATACGGCTGGCCGTAGATCAGCACGCGTCCGGAGGCGCGGGGCACCAGATCCATGACGGCTTTGAGCAGCGTGCTCTTGCCGGCGCCGTTGGGACCGACCACGCCGACGAGTTTGCCGGGCGGAATGTCGACACTGATGTCCCACAACACCGGACGGCTGTGATAGGCGACCGTCAGGTCGTGGATCGACAACGGCACATCGGCGGCCGGCGTGGAACCGGTCGGCGGCGATTGCGGGCTGGTCGAATGCTGAATGGAGGACGCCATGGTAGTTGCGTCGGGATTCGCACTGCTGGACCAGGCCGGCAGTGGCACCCGAAGTGCCTAGAGTTTACGGTAGCGAGAGCTTGTCTTGCATCCCCCGCTGGGGCGCTTGGCCGCCGAGGGCGTGGACGATGAGCGTGATATTGTGGTCCATCATCCCGAGGTACGTGCCTTCGTAGGTGCCGGCCTGGCCCATCGCGTCGGAGTAGAGTTCGCCGCCGATAGCCACGTTGTGGCCCCGCGACGCTGCGCCACGGATGATGGCTTCGATGCTCTTGCGCGGCACACTGCTCTCGACGAACACGGCCTTGACCTTCTTATCGACGATGCGGTCGACCAACTCGTTGATGCGCTGTAGCCCGGCCTCGGACTCGGTCGAGATGCCCTGCACCCCTTGCACGTCGAGTCCGTAGGCGCGGCCGAAATAGTTGAACGCGTCGTGCGAAGTAACCAGTAGCCGCTGGTCTGCGGGGATGGTTTTCACCGTGCGCAGGCCGTACTCGTGCAGCGCTTCGATTTGTTTGCGATACGCTGCGGCATTGGCCTTGTAGTCGGCCGCATGCGCGGGATCGAACTCGGCCAGGGCCTTGGCGACGGGTTCGACGCACTGAGCCCAGGCGCTGGCGTCCATCCACACGTGTGGATCGTAGTGGCCGGCGAACTCCGCAGGCTCAAGCAGGTATTCCGTGTCGATGAGCTGCGTAACCGCATAGACCGGCCTGGTGCGTGCGATCTTCACCAGCGTGTCGACCATCTTGCCTTCGAGCATCAGGCCCGCATAGAAAAGGATGTCGCCGCGCATGATCGTTTGCACGTCATCGCGCGTGGCTTTGTAGAGGTGCGGATCGACGCCGGAGCCCATGATCTGGATGACGGCGACGTGGTCGCCGCCGACGTTGCGCACGATGTCGGCCACCATGCCAACGGTGGCGACGGCGCGAACCTGGCCCGCGGGTGCGTGCGCGGCGGCATCGCTTGTGCGGCTCTCGCTGTCGGCGCTGGCAGTGAAATCTCCGCGGGAACTGCAGCCCGCCATGAGCGTGAGGCAAACGACTCCGACAAGGCACGCGATCGAACGCACGAGCGGTTTCCTCAGCGCCAATTCCTCAGGGGCGAAATTCGGGCACGCCGGATTGCCCGGGGCGCTCGTTGGCCATTATGAGTGAATCGGCCGTGATTTTCAATACTATAAATTTTAATTTTGACTGAGGAAAAACGGCCTGGGGATGCTGGCATCTGAGGCTCGTTGGCCCTGGCAGCCCTAGTGCGGGCGGCGGAAGTCGCGTGGCCGAATAGCTTTGGGAAAAGTTGACTTCCCTGAATCCACCTGTAGATTTAAGGGTAGCCAAACGGATTTCCGCACACGCGCACCTCCCTCGACCGGGCCGTTCCATGGGACTGACGTATTTCAAGCGCTTCCGCATGGAGATTGACCTTACCGGTCGCAAGTTTGGCGACCACGGTTTGCCGGGGGGATATCGCCTCATTGCCTGGGACGACTCGCTGCTCGAAGCGCATGCTGAGGCAAAATTCCACAGCTTTCGCTCCGAGATCGACGCGAACGTGTTTCCCTGCCTGGGCGATTGGGCGGGATGCCACCGGTTGATGCACGAGATCTGCGGCAAGCAGGGATTCTTGCCGGAAGCGACCTGGCTGGTTGCCCATTCCACGCGGTTCGACGACTCGCCGGAGTACTGTGGGACGATCCAGGGAATTCGCGACTACGCCGGGCTGGGCGCGATCCAGAATCTGGGTGTGACGCCGGAGCATCGCGGCCGGCAGCTGGGAACGTGCCTGCTCATCAAGGCGCTGGAAGGCTTTCAGCGAGCGGGCCTGCGCCGTGCGTTCCTGGAAGTTACGGCACAAAACACGGGTGCCATTCGCTTGTACCAGCGGTTCGGCTTCAGCAAAGCGCGCACCGTCTACAAGGCGGTAGAAGTCGCGTACACATGAGTTGTGCGCTGCGCGGATCGTCCCCGTCGCGCACCAACTCCCCGCCCGCCCTCGTTCGTCCTTTCTTCGTGCAGGAGCTACTGTGACCGCACCCATTCAAACCCACGTCTATGCCAACGGAATGGTGCTCGTGGCCGAGCCGAATGAGTCGCTGGAGAGTGCGGCGTTTACGTTTCTCGTGCCGGCCGGATGCGCCTACGAGCCGGCCGATCAGGGCGGACTGGGAACGCTGGCCTGCGAGCTGGGATTGCGCGGCTCCGGTACGCGCGACGCGCGGCAGTTCGTGCGCGAACTGGAAAACCTTGGCGTGGAGCATGCCGAGTCGGTGGGCGTGAGCCACACCAGCTATAGCGGCGCCACGTTGGCCGGCAATTTGCTGCCAGCCTTGGAAATCTATGCCGACTTGTTATTGCGGCCACAATTTCCCGAGGCCCAGCTCGAACCGGTGCAGCAAATGGCACTGCAGGAACTGCGGGCCATCGAAGACGAGCCTTCGCACAAGGTGATGCTGGAACTGCGGCGGCACATCTATCCGGAACCGTGGGGCCGCTCGCCGCACGGCAACCAGCCCGCGATCGAGTCGATCGACGTGCCGCGTATCCGTGACTTCTTTGACCGGCACTTTCGCCCGAACGGCACCATCCTGGGCGTGGCCGGTAAGTTCGATTGGCCGCGCGTGAAGGATCACGTGGGCCGGCTGTTTGCCGATTGGGCGCCGGGCGTGCTGGCGGAACCCGCCACGGGCGCAACGCAGAGTCGGCGGGAACACTTGCCGCAGGAGTCGAACCAAACGCAAATCGGCATCGGCTACGACAGCTTGCCCTATCGCCATCCGGATTATTTTCAATCGTGGGGCGCCGTGGGCGTGCTCAGCGGCGGCATGAGCTCTCGGCTCTTTACCGAAGTGCGCGAAAAGCGCGGGTTGTGTTACAGCGTGTATGCCACGAATCACACGCTGCGCGACCGCGGCAGCGTATTGTGCTATGCGGGCACCAGTGCCGAACGCGCGCAAGAGACGTTGGATGTGACGCTATCGGAGCTGGTACGGCTGGCCGACGGCGTCGAAGCGGCCGAGCTGGCACGCCTCAAGGCCCGCATGAAGAGCAGCCTGATCATGCAGCAGGAGTCGAGCTCGTCGCGTTCCGGATCGATCGCCCGCGATTGGTATTACCTGGGGCGCGTGCGCACGCTGGATGAGGTGGGAGCGCTGGTGGACGGGTTGTCCTGTGAATCGATCAATGCGTATCTGGCCGCGAATCCGCCGCGTGATTTTGCGGTGGTGACGCTTGGCCCCAGCCCGTTGGAGGTGACTGTTGGAGTTTCGTAGACACACGCTGGATAACGGCCTGCAAATCGTGGCCGAGTGCAACGACGACGCGCACTCTACGGCCGTCGGCTTCTTCGTGCAGACGGGGGCCCGCGACGAGAGCGACGAGATCGCCGGCGTGAGCCACTTTCTCGAACACATGATGTTCAAGGGCACCTCCACGCGCAGCGCCGAGGACGTCAATCGCGATTTCGACGACATGGGCGCGCACTACAATGCGTTCACCAGCGAAGAGCACACCGTGTACTACGCGGCGGTGCTGCCGGAGTATCAAACGGCGGCGGTTGAGCTGTTGGGCGACATCATTCGCCCCAGCCTGCGGACCGAAGACTTCGACACCGAGAAACAGGTGATCATCGAAGAGATCCGCATGTATCTGGACCAGCCGCCGTTCGGCGCGGACGACCGCCTGAAGGAGGCCTATTTCGGGCGGCATCCGCTGGGCCGCAGCGTGCTGGGCACGGTCGACAGCATTGCACAGCTGCCGGTCGACGCCATGCGGACCTACTTCAACCAGCGTTACTCGCCGGACAACATCGTGCTGGTGGGCGCGGGGCGAATCGACTTTGCGGCGCTGGTGGATACGGCCCAGCGCGTCGCCGGCAAATGGCAGCCCACGGCAGCCGGCCGGCAGATCATGCCCGCGACGCCCAAGCGCGGCTTTCAATGCCTGCAAAAGGACACTGCCACGTTGGAGTACGTGTTGGCCCTGTCTGCCGGGCCGGCGGCAACCGATCCCGATCGATTTGCCGCCAAGCTCTTGGCCGTGATCCTGGGCGATGACAGCGGCAGCCGACTGTATTGGGCGCTGGTCGACAGCGGGTTGGCAGAAAATGCAAGCCTGGGCCATCACGATTATCAGGGCACCGGAATCTTCATGACCTACATGAGCTGCGCGCCTGAGAACGCGCAGCAAAATCTGGCGCTGATTGCCGAAGTGTATGCCCAAGCGCAGCGCGAAGGCATCGCGGAGCAGGAGTTGCTGCAAGCCAAGAGCAAGATCAACTCGCGCGTCGTGCTTTCCAGCGAGCGGCCGCGCGGCCGGTTGTTTACCGTGGGCGGGAACTGGCTGCAACGGCGCGAATATCGCGCGGTCAAGGACGACCTGGCGTCGATCGACGCGGTCACCTTGGCCGACGTCGCGGACGTGCTGGCGCGCTACCCCCTGTCTGCCAATACGACGCTGGCCATCGGCCCGGCCGAGGCGCTCGTGGCGCCGGCCTGAGTGCCTGGAGACGCGCATTGAGGGCCTCGCGAAAATGCTCTAAAATCGGCCGCGTTGCCGTCTACTTTACGCCACCGAGGAACACATGGAACGGACACTAATTCTGCTCAAGCCCGATTGCATCCAGCGCCGTCTGGCCGGGCGTGTTTTGGCCCGCTTCGAAGACAAAGGACTCAATATCGTCGCGCTGAAGATGATGCGCATCACGCCGGACCTGGCCAAGCAGCACTATGCGGAGCATGCCGCCAAGGACTGGTATCCGACGCTGGAGAAGTTCATCACGGGCGGCCCCATCGTGGCAGGCGTCATCGAGGGCCTGGAAGCCATTCGCGTGGTGCGCGAGATGCTGGGCGCCACCAGCGGTTTGAAGGCCGCGGCGGGTACCATTCGCGGCGACTATAGCTCGAGCCGGCAGATGAACCTGGTGCACGCCTCCGACGGCCCGGACGCGGCGCGGCGCGAGATCGAGCTGTACTTCAAGCCGGCCGAGATCTGTGCGTTTGAGCCCACCATTTCGCCGTGGCTGCGCGCCAGCGACGAACACTAGGGGGCGGCTTTCGCGGTACGGCTCGCCCGCCCAACCCGCTCGCAGAGCCCCCACTCGGGGCATGCCGCGTCATTCCGCGCGCCTTTCGTGGCTGCGCTGGGTGGGTCACGCTATTGACGGGCGCGGCGCCGTCGATTCAGAATTGAATGGCCGTCGCCAGCCTCACTTCAACGCGTATCGGCTTCACGTCTATGTTCGACATCACGAAGCGCAGGCAGTTCGCCCGCTACGTCGGTTTGGCGCTCTTGATTGGCGCTTGCATTTCGTCCGGAGCCGTGTGGGCGCGACGGGCGGGGTTCATCGACCGGCTGAGCGAAGACGTTTTTCAACTGCTGGCCTGGTGTTCGTACCTGTTGCCGCTGGGGGTATTTCTGCGACCCGGCGTGGGCTCGCGCGCGATTCGCCGCGCTATCTACATCTGTTTCTTCGTGATTCTGGTGCTGCGGTTGGCGGACGTTGCCGACCAGGTGCCCGCGCTCAACGAGATACCGATCTTGGGGTCGAACAGCAGTTTCCACTCCGCTGCGCAGCGCCTGTTGTGGGTGATGTCCGGGGCGTCGATTTTGGTGGTGATCTATTTGCTATTCGACGAGTTCGCGGCGCGCACCACGAGTGTTCGCGAGAGCAACGCCCGCTATCAGAACCTGTTCGACAACATGCCCACGGTTTGTTTCACGTTTGATCGGACGGGGCGTATCTTGAGTTGGAACCGGGCGGCGGAAATTGCCTATGGTTACACAGCCGAAGAGGCTATCGGCGCGGATGCTGCCACCCTCATCGGCACACCGGAATCGATGGCCGCGACGCGGCGAATGGTGGCCGACGTTTTCCAGGGCCAGGCTTCGCTCGTGAGCGAGTGGCTCGACCGCGCCAAGTCAGGACAGGTTGGGCGCCGCTTGGGCCATGCTTTCCCTCTGTTGCGCGACGAGGGGGGCGTGGAATGCGGCGTGAGCATGAGTGTCGACATCACCGAGCGCCGCCAGGCCGAGGCGGATCTTGCCCAGGCACGCCACGAGCGCGAATTGATTGTGGATCACGTGCCGGCCCTGGTGGCCCGCGTGGACCGCGATGCCCGCTATCGCTATGTAAACCGCCGGTACGCCGAGTGGTTTGGCAGCTCGACCGAGGATTTGGCGGGTCTGCGCCTGCAGGATCATTTGGACGCTGACTACGAGAGTCTTGCGCAGCACGTCGAAGCGGTGCTGCAAGGCGTGCCGCGCCATTTCGATCACGAGTTTGTGCGCGAGCAGGGCAACCGTTGGGCGCAAGTCAGCATGGTGCCCGATCTCGATGAGCGCGAAGGCTGTGTCGGATTTTACTTAATGGTCAAAGACGTCACCGAGCAGAAGGTGGCGGAACGCGAGGCCGAAAACGAGCGCGTATTGTTGCGCAAATTGCTCGACTTGCAGGAACGCGAACGGCAGACGGTGACGCACGACATTCACGACGGAATCGTGCAATACGTGGTCGGCGCGCAGATGCAAGTGGAGGCGTGCGGGGCCACGCTCGACCCACACGACGCGGCCACGACCGCCAAACTCGAACTGGCCAGCAAACATTTGCGCGAGGCGGTGCGCGAAGGCCGCCGCTTGATTAGCGGTCTGCGGCCGCCGATCATCGACGAAGCCGGCCTGGTGGCGGCCATCGACCACTTGATCGGCGAACTGTCGCGCAGCGACGAGATACACGTGGCGTTCGAACATTCCAACGTGGGCCGGGACTTGCCGCCCTTTCTGGAGAGTGCCCTGTTTCGCATCGTGCAGGAGGCGTTGACCAACGTCAATCGCCACAGCGCCGCCAGAAGCGCGCACGTGCAACTGCGGCGCGACGGCGAGATCATTCGCCTGGATGTGCGCGATTCGGGCCGCGGATTTTTGCGACGCGACGTGCCGGAGAGCCGTTTTGGACTGCGTGGCATCGAAGAGCGGGCCCGATTGTTCGGCGGCAAGGCCCAGATCGAGAGCACGCCGGGGCACGGCACGCGCATTCACGTCGAGATGCCGCTGCATGCCGACGACGACCTGAGCAAGGGCGCGGGCCCGGTGGCCCAGGGTGTCGCGAGCAATGGCGCGAGCAGTGCGAACCGCAGCGACACCGCAAGCACTGTCAACGGCGGCAACGCGCACGGCGTCGGCAGTGCTGACCACGCCAAGAGCGCTGCGCAGCACGCGGCTGCCGACAAAGTGCCGGCTTGAAGCTGAGCGCTCGGCGGCTGCTTAGCGCCGCGAAAGCTGGCCGCTAGGAGTCTCGGCCGCCAGCGCCGCGATCATGTCGCGCGTGGCCGCTTCGACGGCCTCTTGCCAGCGCGCCGCGCCGAACCGCTCGGCATATTCACGCCGTGAGTGCGCAAAAATGATGCCGCGCGAATTGTTGACGATCGCACCCAGGCCTTGCGAATCGAAAGCGGCCGCCACGTCGCGCGCGGTGCCCCCCTGGCTGCCGTAGCCCGGCACGAGGAACCAGGTGTGCGGCATGGCGCTGCGCAATTCGGCGGCTTGTTCGGGATAGGTTGCGCCGACGACGGCCCCCACCATGCCGTAGCCCTTGTGGCCGGTTGTCTCTTCGGCCAGTCGCTCGACGAAATCGGCAACCTGGCGATAGAGCGGATGGATGGCGGGGTCGCCCATGCGCAAGTCCTGGAACGTTTTGCCACCGGGGTTGGATGTCTTGACCAGCACGAAGATGCCCGCGCCGCGCTGGCGGGCCACATCGACAAACGGCGTCAGACTGTCGTCGCCCAGGTACGGGCTCACGGTGAGCGCGTCGGCGCCCCAGGCGGAGTTCGCGGCGTCGCCCAGGTATCCGTCGGCATAGGCCGCGGCGGTGGAACCAATGTCGTTGCGCTTGCCGTCGAGAATCACCAGCAGGCCCTGCGCGCGGGCGTGGTTGATCACGTCGGCCAGCGCCGCCATGCCTGAGGGACCAAGCTGCTCAAAAAACGCCGCCTGTGGCTTGACCGCCGGCACGAGCGGCGCCACCACGTCGATCACGCCGCGACAGAACTCGGCATAGGCACGGGCATGCGCGGGCCGGTCGTTGCCAATTTGCAAGCTGCCAGGCAGTTCTTGGTAGCGCGGATCCAGGCCCACCAGCACGGCATTGCCAGCACGGCGCACGGCCGCCACCAGGCGATCGCCAAAGTGCGCGGCGCCGGTTGCGGAGATGTTCGGTTCGGTCGCGTCGCTGGAATGCACTGCAAGATTCTTGTAGTGACGGTTTAGGAACAGGCCGCTGCCGGCGCGCCAGCCAGCGTGTATGGTAGCGTGCCCGCGACGGCGTGCCAGGCGCTGCGCGCCGCCGCGCACGGTTCGTGCGGCAATTGACGGAGCGCACGTGGTCGCGCTGGAAATTGCGGGGCAATGGAACTTGCGCAATGGGCAGTCTGACCGCCGCGCGAAGGGACATTGAAAGCGCGGGCGTGATGTGCGATATTGAGCCGCTTGCGTGGTTCGGGCGCCCAGCAGCGCTTCGGCCACACAAACGGGGCGTGGCGCAGCCTGGCTAGCGCGCTTGACTGGGGGTCAAGAGGTCGCAGGTTCAAATCCTGTCGCCCCGACTCATAAAGGCTTGCTGTGACGAGAGTTATGGCGAGCCTTTTTGCGTGGCCGGTTGCTGCGTTGGCTCCGTTGCTACGCCATTGCTACGGGAGACAAGGGTATGCTGGGGCTCGGGCCAGAAGCCACCGCAGCGATCATCGCGTCCTTTGTGACGGGGGTCTTCTCGCTGCTGACTCTCGCAGTAGTGGAGCTAAGGACGTACCTATCGCGCAGGGCCGACGAGAGGCGCAGCGAGCGAGAGTGGTTCCGGCACCAGCTTCTCACCGCCTACAGCGACTGCTTGTTTCACCTTCACAGAATGGTCGATCTCGGAAAAACGCGGCCCAAGATCCCGATACAGAACAGTACATCACGGACCACAATTTGGTCGCCGAAGCACATCGCCACATATTACTGTTGGCTGCATATTGCAATTCGGCCCAGCGCCAGCGTCTTGTGGGATGCAGCGATTCGCTTGACGCAACGCAAGACGCCCGGATGCGCGGGAATGCCGCGTACCAGGCGGCGGTAGAAGTCAGCCGACTTTTGTCCGATGACCCTCGGGTTCATCCCGCCGAGTAGTTCGGCCCGCCGAATTGCCCCAGAATGAACGCACGCGGCCTTGGTCGCTGTTCTGCTCGTCAGTCCGAGCTTTGCATCTCAGCGCCCCCGGTGCGTTCGCCGTAATTTTTGTCGAGTTGCGCGCCGCTGCGCGTCAGCATGGCCACCCGCGAACTCTTGAAGACCTCATCGATCGTCGGTATCGCGTGCCGCATGTCCATCGGACACAGCCACTCGACCGTTTTCTGTTGAATGCCTTCGTCTCGGAGCAGCACTATCGCCTCCCGCTTGCTCAGGCGGTCCAGCAGGTAGCGTCCCCGCGGTTCCCGAGCAGCGCCGGGCCAAACTTCCCAAGCCTCGAGTATGTACCCGATGCTCGGCAGGTATTGCCTTGTAAACATCAGTCCAATCGAATCGGGTCGCATGCGCTCATCGCTCGACAACTTGTCGCCAACCAGCCATTCACAGTAAAACGTGCGGCACGATGCCGGCCGGTCTGCATAGATGGTGCAGCGCTCCGCCAAGTGGCAGCACTTCGTGCGCTGCGGCTTGTGCAACTCTCCCACTGCCATAATGGTGCAGCACGCATTGCAAGAGCCGCACGAGCGCGAGCCCTTCGCTTGCTCTGCCCGACGCTCAATCTCTCTGACATGCTCGTCCATATCCATCATTCGTGCCCTCCACAAATGCACTTAAAGTGCATCAACGCAATTGAGTCGGCCCCTTCGTGCAGATCATCCCGCAACAACTCGGCCAGTGCAAACTTCGGCCGCTCAAATCGTTGGCGACAATCCAAAGTGCCTTGGGCAGCAGGCCGCCAGCTGGGCCCCCGCCCGTGCCACCCGGCCTTCGTCCCGCAGCGTACGGCAGGAGCAATTCGGCAAGGCGTGTTGTCAGGCACCCCCGGCGGCGTTGGCTCTGATGACTCCGACCGAATCACACCTCGCCCTCGCGGCCTCCGCCGGACCGGCGATCTGTTACAGCCTGATGATCGTCACGTGCGTCAAGCTCGGATGGGAAGCGATGCTGCTGCGGCACCTGCTCTCTCGGGCCATGACTCCCATGAAGCGATCGGCACTGTTGATGATTCGCGCTGGCGAATCCGGCCCTGGCGAGATTTGCGCTGGGGGGCTTGGTCGCGCCAGCTTTGCTGCTGCGACAACTCTCCGCCGCGACACTCGATAACGCGCAGTTTCAAGTCCCGATTTGATCGAACAACGGCACTTCACAATCCATTTGTGAAGTGCGGTTTCGCATTTGGCAGCCAGACTTTGCGTTGACTATTGGGCGAGTTGCGGGCAACGGTCCAATGATCGACGGCAACCTATTGACCCACAAAAGGTTTTTGAGTTCAAATCCAGTTGCTACCTTCGCAGAATCTTCAGGTGACAATGTCAGGCTGCGTCCTTGTCACGGACGATGCACCGGTGGTGTCGAACCTCAGCAGCTTAATCTTGGTAGCATCGGGCCAACTTTGCAGGCTACCCCTACGGTGGTACTCTTACGTAATGCGACCCCTTTGCTATTCAATCAACGTCACGTTGGACGGCTGCGTCGATCATCGTGCAGGTTCTGCGGACGAA
The DNA here is from genome assembly GCA_050250435.1 of Pirellulales bacterium. Classification (GTDB taxonomy): domain Bacteria; phylum Planctomycetota; class Planctomycetia; order Pirellulales; family PALSA-1355; genus JBFWOR01. The sequence goes on from JBFWOR010000006.1 coordinate 15,496, forward strand.
GAACTGCATCGTTTCTGGGCCGAGAAACTCGCCCAGTCCGATGCCCTACTCTTTGGCCGAGTCACTTACGAAATGATGCAGGCCGCGTGGCGGTGGCCGGCAAGTGGGCTGCGGCCCGAATGGATGGCCGAGTGGATGGAACCCTTCGCCCGCACGATCGACGCCGCAAAGAAATACGTCGTGTCGAACACGCTGGAGCGGGTTGATTGGAACGCGGAGCTGGTGCGCGGAGATTTGGCTAAGTCGGTGGAGCAGCTCAAGCGGGGAGCAGGGGCAGGCAAGGGACTGTTCGTGGGAGGCGTGACGCTCCCACTGGCATTGGCGGAGCTGGGATTGATCGATGATTACGAGTTCGTGGTGCACCCCAGGCTGGCGGGACACGGGCCGACGTTGTTCGCGGGGCTATCGAAGTATGTCGACTTAAAGCTCGTGAGCCGGCGGGAGTTCGGCTCGGGCGCGGTGGCGATGCGCTATGAACCGAGAAGGTAGCTATCAGCACTAAAGCTTACGCTCTCCCAGGCGGCCTTGCCTTCTTCAGTTTGCGAAGGCGGCTGCACGCTTTGCACACCTTGGATGGGGACTCTCTGGGCTGAATTCTCGCGAATCCAGCTACAACAGAGTCAACGGCGAAGAACGCGACTCACGATTCTCAGCGATCACAATTCTCCCAGTACTCCGTCGAGCAGCTTGTAGCTCATTTCCATACCGTCGGTCATGCCGGTTGAAAACGCCGCGTCGCGGTCGGCCTTCGATGCATATTTGATCGAGGTCGCCACGTTTGTGATACCGTTAACCTCGTGGAAGGTGACAGTGATGATCGATGGTTCACTCCCCATGGAAGCGCCCAGGTCTCCCGCATCGAAGATTTGAGTATGCACGATTTTCGCGTGCGGAGAGACCTCCAGAACCTCTCCAGTGAATCCAAACTCCTGGCCGTTCTCATCACTGCGCCAGCGCCAGCGATACTTTCCGCCGACGCGCATATCCATCTCGCAGACAGGCATCGACCAACCGGGATGGCCCCCGCACCAACGACGCATCAAGTCCGGCTCCATATACGCCCGCCACACCAGTTTGACGGGTGCATCGAAGCTGCGTTTGACCAGGACTTCGGTATCTGATGGCAGACTGGCTTCCGCGGGTTTCATTTCTTTCGCTCCTTTTTCTCGGCTTGCTTCAACTCAGTCAGTAACGCATCGAGCCGCTTGTAGTTGCCTTCCCAAATCTCCTGCACCTGTTCCAACCAGTCGGTGACCGCTTTCAGTCGCGCCGGCACCAGTTTGCAGGGCCGCAGCTGGGCCACTCTGCGACGCGAAATCAGGCCCGCAGATTCCAGCACCTTCAAGTGCGAGGAAATCGTGGGTTGCGTCAGCGAGAAGTGACCAACCAGGTCGGACACCGACGCCTCACCGCGGGCCAGACGCACCACAATTCCACGTCGCGTGGGATCGGCAAGAGCAGCAAAGGCTTGGTCAAGTTGTTTCATGTTAATAGATTATAGTCTATATAGATTGTCGTCAATGTACATTCGCGCGTTTGCTGGAAGTCGGCCGCCGGATTTGCCGGAACGATTCTCTCAATTTCACGAGTTGGGAAGTCCACCTTCGCTGTCGATCTCCTTCACCCGTTGACACTGTTGGAACCTTCTTCGAGTCTTTGTCCGAACGCAGGCCCGGGGGTCGCGCCGATGAATCTTCTCCCGGCGTCGCGCCCTGTTCAAAAAGTTACCGCCTGGGCCAGGGTATTCTTCGCTCAACGCTGCAACTGCTTGCCGCAGGTGGGCGTTTGGGGTTCAAACGGTGATTGACGAGCCTCTGGCCGGCCGCTTATTGTCAGCGCAATCTGGTTGGAGAATCACAAGTTATGCGCCACGTGCGGCAAGCACGGGCATCAGCAATGATGCGAGGAACGGAAGGATATGACGCTTAAACGGATGGACAACGTCCTCATCGTTGTCGACGATCTTGAAGCCGCCAAGGCGTTCTTCATCGAACTGGGCCTCAAGCTTGAGGGCGAGACGACCGTCGAAGGGCCTCTGGTTGGCAGACTGATCGGGCTCGACGATGTCCGCGCCACGCTCGCAATGATGCGGACTCCCGATGGGCAGGGCATTGAGCTGGACAAGTTCCACACGCCTAGCGCGATCAGGTTCGGGCCCGTGGACGCGCCGGTGAACACGCTGGGCATCCGTCGCATCATGTTCGCCGTCGATGACATCGACGCTGTCGTTGCGCGCCTGCGCGCCCACGGGGCCGAACTCATTGGAGAAATGCAGTACGAGGACACGTACCGGATAGCCTACATCCGCGGGCCAGAGGGCATCATTGTCGCGCTTGCCGAGCAGCTCGATTCAGGCAGTTTCTAACAGTGATATCATCTTTTCGGCGACTCCCTTGGCCGAAGCGGGATTCTGGCCTGTGACGAGATTGCCGTCGGCAATGCTGTATGGTTGCCAAGGTGCCACTTTGTGGAAGATCGCGCCTTGTTCGATGAGGGCCGTTTCCAGTTCGAAAGGCACGTCCGCTTGCGCGTAGTTTTCTTCTTCGTCGTTGGTGAACGAGGTGATGTCTTTTCCGTCGAGCAGATAGGCGCCGCTGCTGAGTCTGACGTTGAGCAGCGAGACCGGCCCATGGCAAACCGCGCCGACGACGGCCAATCGTTCGTAAGTCGCTCTAACGACTTGCTTCAGAAGCGGGTGCTCGGGCATATCCACCATCGGCGCCAATCCGCCGGGAACGAAGATGGCGTCATACTGACTCTCATCCACGTCTGCCAGCTTCGCTGCCTTCAACATGGCGGCCCATCCTTTGCCCACCAGGAAGGAAAGATTGTCGGGGTCGTTCGCCAAATGGAGCGCGTCGAGAAAGGGCGCTTCTCCGGTGAGAGTGGCGAAGTCGACTTGGTACTGTGCCCGATCGAACTCGGCAAACGGATGGGCCACTTCCGGCAAAAAGACGCCTGTCCTGCGATGATGCGGGCCGATCTCGCATGCGTTCGATGCAATGATCAGGATCTTCTTTGGCATGATGGAATCCTCGGCCTACGCGGCCTGATGTTGCGGGGCGATTAGAACTTGACTACCGCCCTGCCGACGACGTCTCCTGTCCTGATCAGATCGATATACTCGTTGATCTGACCGAACGCGATGGTTCTGACCGTGTGGCGGATCTTTCCACGAGCGGCGAGTGTCATGACCTCGCTCAGATCGAGGTTGTTACCCCAAAATGAGCCATGATGGGTCTGTTCGCGCGATACCCGCGGAAACAGTGGGACGTCGAGGCGATCGCCGACGAACCCCACATTGACGTAGTGTCCGCTAATCGACAGCAGGCTGAATCCGAGTTGTAGCACCTCGGGCGCGCCGGCGCAGTCGATGATGGCATCGAGATCGCTGGCACCCGTTGTATCCTTGAGTTCCTTGCTGACGTCGGTGGCCGACTTGTCTTTGATGCTGATGATGTGATCCGCACCGTACTCCTTGGCGACGGCGAGCTTGTCGGGATTGCGAGCGAAAGCGACCACTGTGGCGCCGCTTCCCAAGAGTTTGGCGTACTGAACCGCATAACCGCCAAGCCCGCCGATGCCGAAGACTCCCATAATCCGATCCGGGCCCAGCACGCCCGCATCGCGGAGTTTTTTGACGCCGCGATAGGGAGTGAGGCCCGCGTCCGTCAACGGCGCGAGTTCCTCGAACTTGAGGCGGCTGTCCACTTTGATGACGTAGCGGGCGGGCACCGGAATGTATTCGGCGAACCCGCCGTGTGGGCCGAACCCTGGCCAACGCACGTTGGGGCAAATCTGTGTATTGCCGACTTGGCAGTGCCGGCAGGTGCCGTCGCCCCAGCCGGGCGCCACAACCACGTGGTCGCCTTCGAGCAGGTTCGCCGACTGAGGCACGAGCGCGCCGCGCTTGTAAACGACACCCGTGATCTCGTGACCCGGTATGATCGGCGTCGGAATGTCGTTGTATTTTCGAAAGTACCCGTCGACGAGTTGCACGTCAGAGCGGCACATTCCACATGCCCGGACGTGGACCAGAACTTCGTCGGGTTGAACGTCAGGAACCGGCACATCTTCGAGGACGAGGGGCCGGTTGTATTCCTGAATGCGGGCGGCTTTCATGACTGAATCCTTTGGCGTATCCGTGGGCACCACAGCGACTTTCGACGAAGGAACCCCTTACCAGCCGCAAGCCGCGCGAGGCGGACTTTGACTGTCCGGGCGTTCGAGAGAAGTGGCCGGCTGTTGCGAATGGTGCCGACCGAGGGTCGCGCTGGAGACTGGCGGCAGGCATGACTCAAGCCTCGTTCAAAAATACCGCCTAGCCGATTATTCAACTTAACCTCGGGCGCCAAGTCAACCCGCAGCAACCATTGGTAGCGTCTGTTTCATGGTGGTTCGATCAGTGGACCGACCGGAAGCCAGATCTCAGCGATAGCTGCCCCGGTCACCTCGACCGAAGGCGCATGGCATTCGCTGGCTCTATCTCGTCATGGTCCCTGGCGGACAGTTGGAGTCCGCGAGAACTCGTGTTGCCAAACCGAGAAGAACTCTCGCCCACATTCTTCGGGCACTCGAAAAAAATTCAATAGCCGTCACGCGTTTGGAATACGAGCGGCCGCGGGCCGCGCGGGATCTCCGATGGCAGGTTCTGTTCGGCTCTTCGGCCGGGGTAAGTTAACATGTGAGGCGCTGCACCGGACGCCGGCCGTCTGGTGCGCTTTGTTCTGCCTGCTGGCTTGTCTCTGCCGCTGACGGGTGCCGCGGCCGGGCCGGTGAGCTGGGTCGTTCGGCGGCAGAGGTAGCCGATACGGCCGTGGGTAAGACGCCGTGTTCGAGGTCGGTTTCGACCACCCCGAGTGGTTTAACGGATTCGAACACGATCCTGAGGAGGCGGCCCGCGTGCGGGTCGGTCTCTTGCGGGAGCTGGCGGCGACCGGCGAGGCGCTGGTGGCCACGCACCAGTCGTTCGCGTCCGTCTGCCATGTGGCGGTCGCCGGCGATCGCCGTTCGCTGGGTACCGGCCACCTGGGAGTACTGACCGCTTATTGGGTTAGGCGGAACCAGGCGCCGCACCCGACCGCGCGAACTGGAAGCATCCAGGAGGGGATGCGGCGCGCCCATTCCCCGCATGGAGCGCAAGGCAATGAACCCCACCAGCCAGCAACTTAACCGCCGCAGCCCTCTATCCGCTCTCCATCAGGCGAGGTCGAACCGGTCCAGGTTCATCACCTTGTTCCAGGCCGCGACGAAGTCGTGGACGAATTTTTTCTCTGCGTCGGAGCTTCCGTAGACTTCGGCCAGAGCGCGGAGCTGAGAGTTCGAGCCAAAGATCAGGTCGACGCGCGTGCCCGTCCACTTCAGCTCGCCCGTCTTGCGATCGCGGCCTTCGAACACGTCGGCGTCTGGCGAAACAGGCTTCCACTGCGTGGCCATGTCCAGCAGGTTTACGAAGAAGTCGTTGGTCAGCGCTTCGGGTCGCTGGGTAAAGACGCCGTGGCGGACCTGGCCGGCATTGGTGTTCAGGACGCGCATGCCGCCTACGAGTGCCGTCATTTCAGGCGCGGTCAGGGTCAGCAATTGAGCCTTGTCGATCAGCAGCGATTCGGCCGGGACGGTGTATTTGCTTTTCAGGTAATTGCGGAAGCCGTCGGCGATGGGTTCGAGCACCTCGAAAGATTCCACATCGGTTTGCTCTTGCGACGCATCCATGCGTCCCGGCGCGAAGGGAACCGTCACCGCGTGACCGGCGTTCTTCGCAGCCTGCTCAACGCCCGCGCAACCGGCCAGGACGATCAAGTCCGCCAGCGAGACCCGCTTGCCGCCCGGCTGCGCGCTGTTGAACGCGGTCTGGATGCCTTCCAAGGTTTTCAGCACTTTGGCCAGCTGAGCGGGTTGGTTGACGTCCCAATCCTTCTGCGGAGCCAGACGAATTCGGGCGCCGTTGGCCCCGCCGCGCTTGTCAGAGCCACGGAACGTGGACGCCGACGCCCAAGCGGTCGACACCAGCTGTGAGACATTCAGGCCGGAGGCCAGGACCTTGCTCTTCAGAGCGGCGATATCCTGCGCCTCGACCAGCGGGTGATGGACCGCGGGAATGGGATCCTGCCAGAGGAGTTCTTCGGCAGGAACCTCCGGCCCGAGGTACCGCGCGCGCGGGCCCATGTCGCGGTGTGTCAGCTTGAACCAGGCCCGCGCGAACGCGTCGGCCAGCTGGTCCGGATTCGCCATGTAGCGGCGCGAGATTTTTTCGTAAACGGGGTCGAAGCGCAGCGCGAGGTCGGTGGTGAGCATGGAGGGCGCGATCCGCTTCGAGGGATCATGCGCGTGCGGCACAGTGCCGGCGCCGGCGCCATTCTTTGGTTTCCACTGATTGGCGCCGGCGGGGCTTTTCGTGAGTTCCCACTCGTAGCCGAACAGGTTCTCGAAGAAGCTGTTACTCCACTTTGTGGGCGAGTTGCTCCAGGTCACTTCCAGACCGCTGGTGATCGTGTCAGCGCCCTTGCCGGTGCCAAAGCTGTTTTTCCAGCCCAGGGCCTGCTCATCAAGGCCGGCCGCTTCGGGATCGGGCCCGACATCGGACGCAGGGCCGGCGCCGTGGGTCTTGCCAAAGGTATGGCCGCCAGCGATGAGCGCGACGGTCTCCTCGTCGTCCATCGCCATCCGCTTAAAGGTCTCACGGATATCGCGCGCCGCGGCGATCGGATCCGGGTTGCCGTTGGGACCTTCCGGATTGACGTAAATCAGTCCCATCTGCACGGCAGCGAGCGGATTCTCAAGCTGCCGGTCGCCGGAGTAACGTTGGTCACCCAGCCAGGTCTTCTCAGCGCCCCAATAGACGTCCTGATCCGGCTCCCAGACATCCTCGCGACCGCCGCCAAAACCGAAGGTCTTGAATCCCATGGTTTCCAGCGCGACGTTGCCAGTCAGGATGATCAGGTCGGCCCAAGAGATCTTGCGGCCATACTTCCGCTTGATCGGCCAAAGGAGCCGGCGCGCTTTGTCGAGGCTGACGTTGTCCGGCCAACTGTTGAGCGGCGCAAAGCGTTGCTGGCCCCTGCCCCCGCCGCCTCGGCCGTCGCCTGTGCGGTAAGTGCCGGCGCTGTGCCACGCCATCCGAATGAACAAGGGGCCGTAGTGGCCGAAGTCCGCCGGCCACCAATCCTGCGAGTCGTTCATCAGCGCCGCGAGGTCCTTTTTCACCGCCGCCAGGTCGAGGCTCTGGAACTCCTTGGCATAGTTGAAGTCCGCGGCCATCGGATTGGACTTGGAGGAATGCTGGTGCAGGAGTTCGAGTCTCAACTCTTTCGGCCACCAGTCGCGGTTCGTCGTGCCGCCGCCGGCGGTGTGAGAAATCGGGCATTGGGCTTCGGTTGACATTTGTGTTCTGCTTTCGCGACTCGTGGATGGTTGAACGGACCTAAAGCTGGCGGGCTGTCTGCACTTCGATCTAACAGGCCGGGGATTCGACAAGCCGTCAGTTTACGCGTCCGCGCCGGGAGCGACAATCTAGTGGGTCGGCGGGATAGTGGTACAGCGGGCGGCGACTGGGCCGGCCTGGCCGGGCGCTCGACCGCCTGCAGCCGACCGTGAGGCCAGCGAAAACATGCGTGGCGGCTCGTCCTTGTGTCAAGAAACGGCGCGCCGCACTGCCTGGCTGCCGTTAGACGCCAAGCGCAGTTTCCAAGAGGTCTTGGGGCGGCACACTACTTGCCCTTTGCCTCGCACGTCAGACCAGTGTTCGAGTCGCGCTCTCGACGTCCCTCTAGATTGTCTACCCAGCGTGACTCGTTGTGTTTCGCCCCCGGGGACTGTGTCGCCAAAGGCAGTCCGGGGGCGAGACCTTTTTCCGGCGGCACGGGCGATTCTTGCGCCGGTCCTGCATGGCGGTTCATGCAAGTTCAGGTCTGCTTCGAGAATGCTGCCTTGCGCTCGGCGACCAGGCGGTGGATCGTTTCGTCGGCGGGCCGGATTTCAAAGGGCCCGATTTTCACGCCCGGATGCTTCGACATCAGCGCGATGGCATGGTTCATGTCGCGGGCTTCCAATAGCAAGATGCCGCCGAGCATTTCCTTGGTCTCCGCGTACGGACCATCGGTGGCTTCGACTTCGCCATCTTTCATCCTGAGCGTGACCGCGTTGCGGGCGGAATCGAGGGCCTCTCCCCCCAGAAAATGCCCACCTCGTCGCAACTCATCATCGTAGGCAATGCACTCTTCCATCATTCTCTGTGCGACTTCCTGCGGAATCTCCGCAAACTTCGTCTCGTCGAAGAACCCTAAACAGATGAATTTCATCCGACTTCTCCTTGAACGACAGTCTTTCTCGACTTGCTCGGCGTTGGCTGCCGCCAGGCCTCTCTCATCCACTAGTCGAACGGACCAGGCTGCCATCGACAACCGAGACAAGATTCTCTCAGAAAACTGGCCGGGACGCCCAGTTCTGTGACCCGCGCCGCCAGAAAACGCAACTCCGGCTCCGCCGGGCGGATTGTCGCGCCTGCTTAAACATTTGACAACCTACGGCGTTGGACACGACACTTCGCTGTGCGTTGGTGCGCATGCCATCCCAACCAGGAGCTACGCGTATGAAGCCCCTCCTCGCCATTGCTCTCGCCCTGCTCTGCCTCGCCCCCTGCACCGTTCACGCTGCAGACCCGCCGCCAAAAGACGTCTCCGCGCTCCTCATCCCGGTCATCCAGAAGCACGACGTTCCCGGCATCGCGGCCGCCGTCGTTCAGGGCGGCAAGACGGTCGCCCTGGGCGTTGCCGGTGTCCGCACGCGGGGAAAGCCCGACAAAGTTGCCGCCGCCGATCGCTTCCACATCGGCTCCGACACCAAGGCGATGACCGCCATGCTGTGCGGCATCCTTGTTGATGAAGGAAAACTGAAATGGGATCAGACGATCGGCGAGACTTTCCCCGAGTTGAAGAAGTCGATGGACCCGCAGTACCAGGCGGTCACGCTCGAACAACTCCTCACTCACCGCGGCGGCGCACCTGGTGAACTTGAAAAGGAGGAGCTGTGGGACAAGCTCGGGCAGCACAAGGGCACGCCCACGAGCGCGCGCCGTCTGCTGCTCCAGGGCGTCACGTCGAAACCACCCCAGGCGCCGGCCGGCACGAAGTACATCTACTCCAACGCCGGCACCTCGATCGCCGGCCACATGGCCGAGAAGGTGACGGGCAAATCCTGGGAAGACCTCATGCGTGCCAAGATCTTCCGCCCGTTGGGAATGAAGACCGCCGGCTTCGGCGCGCCGGGGGCGCGCGCGAAGAACGATCAGCCGCGCGGCCACAAGGCCGACGGCTCGCCCGTTGAACCCGGCCCCGGCGCCGATAATCCCGTCGCGATCGGCCCCGCCGGCATCGTGCACTGCTCGATCGGAGACTGGGCCAGGTTCGTCGCCGCCAACCTCCCGTCGTCCAAGACCAAACTGGTCAAACCGGAAACGCTCGAGAAACTCCACACGCCAGCCCCTGGCCAGCCGAAATACGCAATGGGCTGGATCATCGCCGACGGCCAACCCTGGGCGGGCGGCCCCGCGCTCACCCACGCCGGCAGCAACACCATGTGGTTCGCCGTTGCCTGGCTCGCGCCCGCGAAGGACTTCGCCGTGCTCGTCGCCTGCAACCAGGCCAACGACAAGGCCTGCAACGACGCCGTGCTGGCCCTCATCGCCGACCATTTCAAGTGAGCGGCCCTAGGCCCGGCGCGTCTCAACGTGGGCAACGCCCACGTTGACGCCATCGCCACGCCCAAAGACTCTCGGAGACACTGGCTGCTGCAGCGGGCCTGCTCTGCTCTCATGGTCTGCAAGGATTCGAGCAGCGCATGTGGGATGCCGAAGCGACAGCGATCCGTCCTCCGACTGCCCATAGGCTCCCGGCGCTGCCAGCATGGTCTCGAGCGCCAGCGGCGACGGGCGCGACCCCTCCTTGACGAATTGACTGCTTGCAATCCGCGTTGACGCCCGCTTTCAGATTCGTGCACAATGGGCACGCGTTTGCGGGAGTCCCTGTTGCCGGGCACAGAAAACTGCCGTTTGTTGACATACGCCGTTGGAGATTGCCATGGCCCACGAGCACGTCCTGTGGATCGCAGTCGTGGCCTACGGACTCCACATACTGGAAGAATACGAACTCAACTGGCGCGATTGGGCAAGGTCCGTCCTGCATTTGCCAGTCGAGTGGGGATCGTTCTACGTCGTCAACGCGCTCGTTGTCGTCATCGGCGCGTGCTGCGCGGAGGTCGGCTGGCGGGAGCCGTGGTTCGCGCTGGGCCTCCCGGCCTTGATGCTCATCAATGCGACGCTCTTCCATGTCCTGCCGACGATCATCACGCGCGTCTATTCGCCTGGATTGGCGACCGGCGTGGGACTGTTCTACCCCGTTGCCGCGTGGGCCTACTACGGAGCGTGGGCGGATGGCGTGCTGACGATCAACGCAGGCGTTTTGTCCGGCGTGTTCGGTGCCGGACTGATGGCCACGCCGATCGTCTTGCTGAAGATCAAAAGTCGAGAATCGTTCGCCTACCGCACTCCCCGGCACGCCGAGCCGGCCGTTGCGCCTCGTTCGGCCGGCAGCGCTACGGGCAATTCATAGCGCAGCACGCGCGCGGAAAGTGCGCGTTTCGCTTCCGCTGAGAAACAGCCGCGGCTCGGGATCAAAGTCAGCCCTCGACCGGTCGGCTAACCAAGCCAGCCGGGTAGCGCGGCGGCCTGCTTCACCCACCTCGCCAGCTGCGCCTCGTCGAGCTGGTCTTGGTGAATGTCGATCCAGCGCGCGTCCTTGCCGGTGCCTCCGGGCGGGACCGGTCGCAGCGAAGTGCCGCGGAAGAACGTCACCTTGACGTAGCGCGTGAAAACGTGGAACGACACGAACCAGCCCTGACCCTCAATGCCGTAAAATGGCGAGTTCCACTTCACGGCCTTGCGCACGTTGGGCACGGCGCGCACGATGAGGGCATCGAGGCGCTTGCCGAGGTCGCGCTTGCCGAGGGGCATCGCGGCGATGTACGCCTGCACCGGCGCGTCTCCGTCTGCTTTCGCGATTTGCGGGTTGCCGCCCGAGAGGAGTTTCACCCGCTTGGCCTCACTCGCGCCTGGCCCGGCCTTTGCGCCTGGCCTGGCCTTCGCACTCGGCCTGCCTTTCGCGCCTGTCTTCGCCGGGGACTTCGGCGGCGGGACGCTGGAGTGGAGATTCTCGGCGACGGCGGCCCGGATCAAGGCCTTGAACGCCGTCGCGTTGAGCACCTCTCCTTCGCGGATGTCGATGGCGCGACGCGTGTTTCCCTCGAGGCTGGAGTTGAAGAGCTTCCCAGGGTCCTTCAAGGCGGCGCCCCGGGCGAAAGTCAACTTCACGACCTTCTGGTACGTCTCGCCGGTACAGACGATTCCATTGTGCGACCAGACCGGTATCCCGGCCATCGAGTTCGACGGCTTCCTCCACTTCCGCTCTTCGATCATTTCGGGATCGGCTGCCAGAATCAGAGCCCGCATGCGGGCGAGGGTCTCCCCGCGCCAGCCCCCGAGCGCACCGGCCTTGGCCTTCGCGCCTGACTGCGGTCGAGACTTGGTCCGGAAGGCCGCCGTACGTGGTTTGCTCGCGCGCGAGGTGCCCTGGGGCTTGGGCTTTGCCTTGTTCTTGGTCATCATTCGTCCCTTGTCGTCAGGAGATTCTCAAGTCGCTCTAGGTTGCATCCCAGAACCGCTCATCGTACGGCAGCCGTTGCTGCCTGGTGCAGAGATGATCGGCGACTATCCCATTGCGCTGCGCGACGCCGTGTACGGCGTTGGGGCGTGATCGCGGTCCGAAGTCTGCACCATTGCACCAGCGCCCGTTTGTTTTGCGCGCGCATGGCATCCGGCCCCAAAATCAACGCTACCGTTTGTGACTGGTTGAATCATTTCCAGCCAGAGGGGCCCGGCCCTTGCGCAGTTGGCAGCTCAAATCGACAGTTTGCGACACGACCAGAATTGGTCGGATGAAGAAATTCGAGATTTTGAGTACGCCGCTCGGCGCATGCTGGTCAATCTGGTTGGCAATCGCCCGACCGACAATTGACGCCGCTGGCGGACACCGGCCGCGCGAGGGCCATCGCGCGGGGGGCCGAACATTCAGCGCGCGCTGGCCCGCCAAGAACCCGCGCGAGTGACCAATGGGGGTTGGTACGTGCAGGGGCCCGGCCCGACGAAACGACCGTGCACTCCACGCTCGTCCGTGAGTTGATTGCCGCCAGCTACAGAGTGAGCGAGCTTATACGGGCTTGACGTGCTCGGCACACGGGCCTTTGGGGCCGCGGCCTTCCGTATACGAGACTTTTTGGCCTTCTTCCAGATCGTCAAACGTGCAGCCTTCGACGCTCTTGGAGTGGAAGAACAGGTCTTTCTCCCCGCCCGCCTTGATGAACCCAAAACCCTTGTCGGTCAACTTCTTGATCGTGCCTTCAGCCATTTGTGGATTACCCGAAGTAGTCGCTCGGACGAACGCCGCTCAGCTTACGATAGCCAGACAGTCGTTTTCCGTTGAAAGAGTGTATGCCGGCGCCCTGCCATCACGCAAGTGGCATGCTTGCAAGGCGGGGAATGCAAGCACCAGGGCCGGGCGGCCGTTGGGAAGTGGATGTTGCCGTGGGGGCGCGGGCCGGCACTGCCAGAAGTCGCGACGCAACGGACTTTCTGGCATTTCCAGGTCCCCGCCCTGACGCACCATTTGATTGCGGCCGCAGCCAGCTGCGCTGCCCGCCCTGCCGCGGGCCGGCGGCGGGCGCTTGTGGGGCCGCCGAACCGACCGAGGCCGACCTAACTCTTGGGCGGTGGAAAATTCCGCTTCGCATGCTCGGGCGACGGGTGCTTGACCTTCGAGACGATGCCGTCGCGGATCAGCCGCTCGTAGGCCCCGGCCAATTCCGGCGGCTCGGCGCTGTCTTGCAGCCAGTGGGCATAGGTTGCCTCGTCACACCACTCGAGCAACTTGGGCATCGCCCGCTGGTGCGCGCCGTGATTGCGAAAGGCGTGCATCGATTGCTCGTCGCGCCACACGGAGATGGTCCAGAATGCCAGCTGCGCGTCGCGCTCGATCGACGTGTGCAGGTTGCCCGCGGCACGCCGGGCCTGAAAAAACGAGCGCAGCGTGTAGTAGAAGAAGGCGGGCAGGAACCGCCATTTGCGGATCCGCAGCCGCGTGACGGAGATGAAGTTCATGGATCGACCGAAATCAAGAAGTGCACGGCCCCGTGCTGCCGCTGGTCGGCGCGGAGCGGATCAGTTGCGCGGGAACAGCGCGGGCGTGTCGGTAAACAACGCGTCGACTTTCAATTCATTGAGAAAGTGGCGCATCTCGCTGCGCACCGAATCGCGATCGCCGTTCTTCTCGGGGCGGAACGTCCACACGGTCACGCTCATCCCCAAGTCGTGGGCAGCGCCCACGATTTGCGGGTGGCGCTGCACCAAAGACTTGCTGGGGGCAATGCCGTCGGCGAACTGTTTGATCGCCTTGATTTGCTCGGCGGTTGTGACGTCGTTGTCGAACAGAAACACAAGTGGCAACGTGCAGCCATGCTCGTTCCGCAGCGCCTTCAGGCTGGCGGCGCTGAACGACTGAATGACGACGGGCGTTTCCGGGTCGTCGCCCGGACTGTCGAGCCCGTTGGTCTTGAGGACGTCCATCAGCACCCGTTCCATGCTCATTCCACGCCGGCCGTAAGCCTCTGGCGCTTTGGTCTCGGGAATGATGCCGGCCTGGCCCTCGACCGTGTCGATCATCTCCTGAAACGTGGGGACCTTCGTGCCGGCAAATTGAGGCCCCTTCCACGAACCGGCGTCGAGTTCGAGGATCTCGGCGAGCGTGAAGTCGGCGACCGGCCAGGTCTTGCGGCCGCCCGCCACCTGGCAGCGATCCGCAAAAACGTCTTCCACGTTGGTCGTGCGCTCCAGGGTGGTGTCGTGCAGGCACACGAGCACTCCGTCTTTGGTCAATTGCAGATCGGGCTCGATGAAGTCGGCCCCCTGCTCGAGCGCCAACGTATAGGCGGCGATGGTATGTTCCGGCGCGTCCCAGGAAGCGCCGCGATGGGCGATCAGCGTGGGCTTCGTGTAGGGCGCGAACGCTGGCGGCGTGTCGGCCGCCACGGAGCAGGTAGTCGAGCCGCAAACGATCAGTGCGATCAGCCAGCGCATGAAAGGTTCTCCATCAGTTCCAGGGTGCGACGCCAACGGGAGCACTCCCTGCTTAGTCGCCACCGCGAAACACCATGAGAATCGGATCGCAGCCGCGCCGCAATAGCCAGGCCCCCAGACGTGGCTCACTCGCAGGGTTGCTCACTGTTGCCGGCGGAAATGACGAGGTCGTCGGCTTCTTTAATATCGCGGTTCTTCGCCAGCGCGGCGTTTTCTTCCCTTACCGCGGCCGCAATATGCTGTGCGTACAGGCCAATGCTGTGGTCGGTGAACAAGTCGACCTGCCACTTCAGCAAGCCCGCGATCAGGCCGCGCCAACGGTCGCGACTGCGGAAGATTCCGGTGAGCTTGCGAATTCGTCCGTAGCGGTCCAAATAGACTTCGTTGCCGCAGTGCCGATAGCCCATCCACACGGGCGGAACGCGCGTCACCACATCGTTATTGTGAACCCAGCGGAAGTGGTTCACTTTCGCGTGACGAACATATCGCTTGCAGCCGACGCGCGGTGAGCCAAACGTGTGCAGCTCCTGCGGATCGCCGCAGATCGACGACGTTTTGCAGCGGTAGGCGCAGATCGTGGCCATCGCGCCGCCCAACGAATGACCACAAAACCAGACCGGTTGGGGCGTGTCGCGCAGCAGGTCTTCCAACAGCGGCCACAGATCGTCCACCTCGCGATTGAAGCCGCTGTGGACATTGCCCATCGTGCCCACAACCGCCATGACGGCATTGGCATCGGCTTGAATGTCGTTCCACTCGTTCGGTTCGGTGCCACGGCACGCCATGACAACATCATGCTCGTTACGGAATCGATACGCCTGCGATCCATCGCGATCGATCAATTGGGCCTCGGAGAATCCGATCGCCCGGGCCGCTCGCAGCGCCTCCGCTTCGTCGTTGTAGGCAATCATTGCGAGCTCGGCCAGCGCCAGCGCGCGGCGCAAGAAACTCAACGTGGCCAGCGGGGCCCGCACATCCGAATGCAGGACGAGCGGCACTTCGCCCGCGTCTTGAATAACCTTGGGCTGCAGATCGACAACGGCCTTCGGCTCGGCATCGCGGAGGCCCTTGGACATCGATGAATTGCTCATCCGAGGCGGCTCCCTGGCGCGAATCCGTCAGCGGGCTCCAGCCGACGCCGCAACGGTGACAGCGCCGTTGCGCTCGGCTACTCGCGGGAGCTTATCCGCGACGGTGACATCCACCCCAGTTATAACGCGCGGGAACTTTCGTTTTCCAGATCCGCCGCGATGCGGTGGTGTCCGAAAATTGTTCCTGCTGTCGGCGGTCGAATGGGCGGGGCTGTGGCGCCAGGCCGTGCCGCCCCACGCTCCCTTCGCGCCGCAGCTTTTGCACCAGGGTTACGCCCCTGCCGGCCGCTCTTGCAAGAACTCCGGAGGTTCGTCGCCGCTGGGTCCATAGCTCGAAGGCACCTTCGCGCCCAGCAGCCGCAGATAGACTCCCAGCTGGCCGCGGTGATGATACCAGTGGTTGAGCAAGATATTGCGCAAGAACGCGGCGCGCGGCATGGCCAGCACCTCCTTGTCTCCGGCCTTCATGCGCCACACCGCCTGCATGCGCTCCTCAGTGAGCGTGGGCAGCACTTTCTGGACGGTGGCGATACTCTCGTCGAGCGCGGCCAGTACCTCCTGTTTGCTCTTGGGTTCGGGGTTGAGCCGGTCGAAGTTCGGAACGGGAACTTCATCGGCCGTGGCAATCTGCATAACCTGACCGGGGGCGACCGCAATGTGCAGGGCCAACTGGCCGGCGGACATGGATTTCGGATGCGGTTTCCAGGCGAGTTTCTCGTCGGGCACGCGCTCGAGAAACTTGCGCGTCGTGCGCGCTTCTTGCTGAAACTCCGCCAGCAATGCTTCAGAAATGGTCATGGCGCGGACCCTCCTCTTGGGTGAAGTGGCAAACGCTGGTGCTGATCGTGGGCCACGGGTCAGCGGGTCTTCGAGCGCGACTCGGCAAGCGTGCGAATGCGATTCATGATGTGCTCCCAACCCATGCTGACCCCCTCGCGATGATCGGCCGCAATCTCGCCAATCGCGCGGTGCACGAACTTGAGTTTCGTGCCGCGGCCTTCCGCCACGAGCCGGTACTGAATGTGATTCAGGGACGGGTACGACATGAAGAGCGGTCCGGAGATTTCCAGGAGGGTGGGCGGTTTGATGACTTGCACGTGGCCCCAGAGGTGGCCGCTGTTGTTGCCCAAATCGCGAAACCAGCGTCCGCCGGGCCACGGTTCGATGACCATGGGCATGGGCGAGCCGGGAGCTTCATTGCCCGGCCCCAGCTCTTCCAGCAGCGCCTCGAAGGCGAGATCGAGCGGGGCCTCGATGAACGTTTCCTTTTCGATGCACAGCGTCTGGACGGTTTCGTTCTCGACAGAGGCCACCATAATCGGCTTCTCCAGTGTTTGAGGATGGCAGGATAACAATCAGTTTCTGTGCGTACGCTCGCGAGCCTTGCGCTCGGCGCGCTCTTTGATACGATCGAGCTGGTTGGACCAGAGCTTTTCGAACTGGCCCACCCAGTCGTGCACGGCGCGGAGCTGGTTTGGGTTCAGCCGGTACAAGCGGCTCTTGCCGTCCTTTTCCGCCGACACGAGGCCAACCGCCCGCAAAACGGCCAGATGTTTCGAAACGGCCGGCTGCGCCAGCTTGAGGGCCGACACCAGCTCGTTGACACTGCGGGGCCGGCCACCGGCCAAAAGCGCGACGATCTCGCGGCGGCGCGGCTCGGCGATGGCGTTGAAGACGTCGGAAGTGGTGGCGGCGCGTGACATGCCCTAAATATATTCCGATACAGGAATATGTCAAGAGGCGAAATGATGACGGTTGAAAGTTTGTGTAGTGGCCATTGTCGGCTCAGCAAGCCCGGCAGGCGGCGGCGGTCACTTTTGCTGGGCCGCGCGCTTGAGCGTCGCAATGTCGATCTTCCGCATCGCCAACATCGCCTGCGTGACACGCGTGGCCACGGCGGCGTCGGGGCTTTGCAGCAGTTCCATGAGGACCCTGGGCACGATCTGCCAGGACAGGCCGTACTTGTCCTTCAGCCAGCCGCATTGGCTCTCCTGCCCGCCCCCTGCCGTCAGCTTGCTCCACAGGGTGTCGACCTCGGCCTGGTCTTCGCAAGCGACCGACAGCGAAATCGCCTCGGTGAATTTGAAGTGTGGGCCGCCGTTGAGCGCGATGAACTGCACTGCGGCCAGTTGAAACTCGACCGTCATCACCGATCCCGCGGGTGCCGGCCCGCCGTCGGGATAACGGGTTACCTTGTGGATTTTGGAGTCCTTGAAGAGCGTGCAGTAGAGCCTTGCGGCCTCTTCGGCCTGGTGGTCGTACCAGAGGAAGGTCGTGATTTTTTGGCGGATCATCGCTCGGTTCCCTTTGCTGATGTCATGGACAATCACAACACCGATCGAGGGCCGCTCACTTCGTGGAGCCCGCGAACATCCTGGTGGCGGCTTCCTGCATTTCCTGCGGGCTCAATGGGCGCACGCGATGGGCGATCGACCAGTGATGGCCGTACGGATCGGTAACTGTACCGTAGCGATCGCCCCAAAACATATCGGCGACCGGCATGGTCACGGTGGCGCCGGCGGCAACGGCCTGGGACATTGCCGCGTCGGCGTCGGAGACCATCAGATGGATGGTCACGGGGCTGCCTTTGAGCGAGATCGGGCCGAGGCTGCCCCAGGAGGGGGTTTCTTCGGCGAGCATGAGCATCGAGTCGCCAATGCGCAGGGCAGCGTGGATCAATTGACCGTTGGGCGCCACGAGGCGCAACTCTTCGACGGCGCCAAAAGCCTTCTTGTAGAAATCGATGGCCTCGATAGCACCCTTGCATACCAGGTGCGGCGTGAGCGTGTGCATGTCAGGGGGAATGGGGTTGGACATCGACGGGGTCTCCTCTCGGTTTGCGGGTTGCTTCAGGATATGTTGGCAGCCGACGGGCCTGTGGCCTGCCGGCGGCGGCTTTCAGAGAGTAGTCGTCTGGCGGATGGGCAAATCGACGACCGGCCGTGACAATTTTTGACGAGCGACTCAACGCCGTACCCGCCCGAGTCCGTTCAGGCTCCGTCCACCGGTTCGCCCCAGTCGGCCGTGAACTGGACCTGGCACTTGTTGCACTGGGCCCGACGGCCCAGGTAGATGGCCTGCAGCCGGCTCACGTTCTTGCAGCCCGGGCAGACGATGTTTACGGCCAGCTCACACGTCGCTTCGGCGCCCACGGCCGCCGCGGGAACGTCGTCCAGAAAGATGTCTTCCGGCTCCAGCCGCGTCAGCAGTTCCTTGGTCAGTGGCGCGACGTCGGCAATCCGGTTGGCCAGGCGGCGAATGGCGCGCTCGAACACGTTGCGCACCACGCGCCCGTTGCCAAAGTGCGGGTCGGGCGCGGCCAGCAGATAGGCAAAGCCCAACACGAGCCGCGCGCGCGTCGCCGGCGGCAGCGAGTAGTGATTCTTCTCGCACAGCGATTGAAAAATGCGGCACAGCTCGACCACGGTGAAATCCGGAAAGTCGAACGTGCGTTGAAACCGGGACGCGAGGCCCGGGTTGGTGCCCAGCAGCCGCTGCATTTCGTCAGAGTATCCGGCCAGCACCACGATCAAACGGCCGCGATTATCTTCCATGCGCTTCAGCAGAATCTGCACGGCTTCCTGGCCGAAAGGATCGTCGCCCCGATCGCTAACCAGACTGTACGCTTCGTCGATGAACAGCACGCCGTCGAGCGCAGAGTCGACGATTTTGTTCGTGCGCTCGGCGGTCTGGCCCATGTAGCCGGCCACCAGCGTGGAGCGATCGGCTTCGATGAGGTGTCCCTGCCGAACGATGCCCAGGGCGCCGAACACTTCGCCCAGCACGCGGGCGACCGACGTTTTGCCAGTGCCGGGGTTGCCGGCGAACACCGTGTGCAAGCTCACCTGAGTGCGGGGCAACCCCGCCTGCTCGCGCTGCTGCTGCACGCGCAAGAAGCGTGTCAGCTCGCGGATTTCGTTCTTGATCGAGTCGAGGCCGATCAGCTCATCGAGCGATTGCAGCGCCGTTTGCAAGCGTTGCTCGTTGGTTGGCTGCGACGCCGGCGAAGGCACGGCGCCCAACGTTTGACCGGCTTTACCGCCGGCACCTTCGATGCCGGGGACCGTATCGAGGGCGCGGCGGATTTCCTGCCGGCCCGCCGCGGCCGAAGCCTGCGGAACGCCGCTCTCGAGAGGCACGGGCCGCAAGTGCCGATTCACTTCGGCCAAGAGGCCCTTGAGCCGGGCCGATTCATCGGCGTTGATCTTGCCGTCGGCCTTGGCCACCAGGTTGCCGAAGCGGATGACTGCGGTTTCCACCTCGTCGATCCGCTCGCGCAACACCGGCACTTCGTCGAACGGGCGAACCAGGTGATACCAGTTGAACTTGTCGGCCAAGGGGATGAGATCGAGCAACACCGTGCCGATCTCGTCGTGCGTGAACGCGCGGCCCCAAAGCTTCAACGCCAGTGCTTGCGCCAATTGGCGTTCCGGGGCGCCGAAGTGCTGGCCGGCCTGCACGATGGCCAGGAAGATCTTGATCATCAGGCCGCGGGCCAGATCATCCATCACGCTCAGGGTTTCGGCGGCCTGAATGGGGGGCGCCGCAACGCTGGCGTTCCAGGCCTGGCCGCTGGATCGATAGAGCTCGAAGCACTGCTCGATAGCCTGATTGAACACTTCTACGTGCGCGTCGACGGCGCCGTCGAAATCAACCGTGTCGGGCAACACACGCACAAGCCTGCCTCCAGCGATGCCAGAACCAGGCTCGATTATAGACGATTTGGGGGGCGTGGCGGAAACGCCGGGTCAGAGCCGCAAGACGCCGCTGGAACTGGCCAGCGAGCTGGGTCACGCCGCCATCGTGGAAATGTTGCGCGGTGCGGACCCAGCCGTAGAATAGGATAGCTGCGGCGCGGCGGAGGTCACGTGTCCGGAATTTTCCCGTGCGCTGCACTGTCACACTCGGCCGGCAGGCGTGTCCAATTGATAGGGCGCCGCCGTCTGCGCGACGTCAAGCCTACGCGCACCGGTGGGTCCAATGCCATGTTCAACCCTTTTGCCCAGAGCGCCACGAGCGACCTCACCGATACGGCGCTGGTCGAGCGCGCCAAGAACGGCGACCGAACCGCGCTGGAAGAGCTGGTGCTGCGCCATCAGGCGTGGGTCTTCAACATTGCCGTGCGAATGGTTTTTGACCCGCATGATGCCGAGGAGGTGACGCAGGAAGTGCTGGTGAAAGTCATCACCAGGCTCGCCACGTTCCAGGGCGAGAGTCAGTTTCGCACGTGGCTTTACCGGATTGTGGCCAACCACGTGCTGAACATGCGGCGCAGCCGCGCGGAAGCGCAAACGACGACGTTTGCCGCGTATGGCGCCGCCATCGACCGCACGCCCGATCTTGATTTGCCGGATCCCCACAGCATACCTGTCGACGTGCCGTTGCTGGTGGAGGAGGCCAAGTTGAGTTGCACCACGGGAATGCTGTTGTGTCTCGACCGGCGCCAAAGGTTGGTGTTTACGCTCGGCGAGATTCTCGGCGCGAGCGATACCGTGGGGGGCGACGTGCTGGAAATGTCGCCCGACAATTTTCGTCAGTGCCTCGCCCGAGCCCGCCGCGACCTGTATCGGTTTATGAACGACCAGTGCGGCCTGGTGAACGAGAAGAATCCATGTCGCTGCGCAAGGAAGACGAAGGGATTTATCGCCGAGGGTCACGTCGACCCGGCACAGCTGCGCTTTGTGCCGCAGCACGTCGAGCGAATCAAGGACGTGGCCGCGGAAACGGTTCGGCAAATCGACAACGTGGTCGAGGGCCGTTATGCGGCGTTGTTCCGCGAGCACCCATTCCTGCGGCCCGCGGACCAGATCGCCTGGTTGCGCGGGCTTTTTGAGCGGCCGGACGTTCGTGCGGCGCTGCATTTGAATTGAGAATCTCGTGCGCGACTGTCACAGTCGCCGTTGGCCTGGGTCTAACTCTCATCGGGCAGTGGACAGCGCGTGTCGAGACCCGTTCGCCAATGGATTTCGCGCCCGCAGCCCGCGGAGACTCCGTTCGCAACCCCAACCATCGAGGTGCTCTCATGCCGACGACGATGCCGAGAGAAGTGGCAGATTACATCCGGGCGACCAACCAACACGACGGCGACGGCTTCGTGGCCTGCTTTGCCGAGGATGCGCTGGTGAACGACGCGGGCCGCGAGTTTCGCGGTGCTGCAGCGATCAAGGCGTGGTGCGACAAGGAGATTGTTGCCGCGCAGGTTACGCTCGACGTTCTCGATGTCGCCGAACACGACAGGCAGGTGATCGTTACGACCAAAGTGGATGGCACCTACGACAAGACCGGACTGCCAGACCCATTGATTCTCGAGCACCATGCCGTGGTCGACGGCGGCAAGATCGCCCGACTGACCATTCGGCTGCCTGAGGCGCCAACTGCAAGTTGACGAGTCCGCCGGGCTGAGCGGTCAGCCGTCGAGAGCGCCGGGTGAAGTTCCGAGATTTCTGCTAGGATAATGCCCTGGAGATCGGCCCTTACAACCGCGCGCCTGTGGCGACCATGACGCGACCGCTGTCTGCCAAATCGACGACGGACGAGATCCGCGAACGATTCGACCGCGACGTCGATCGATTTTCGAATCTCGAGACAGGCCAATCGGCGACCATCGACGCGCCGCTGGCCATGGAGTTGATTACGCAGGCGGCGGTTCACTCGACGCCCAACGCGCGACGCGTGCTGGATATCGGTTGTGGCGCGGGCAACAATACCCTGAAGCTCAGGCAGGAGCTCGGCCGGGACTTCGCCGTGGACCTGCTCGATTTGAGTCGACCGATGCTCGAGCGTGCTCAACAGCGCGTCTCGGCGGTGATGCAATCGCCTATTCGAACGCTCAACAACGATTTTCGCGCGGCCGAACTGGCCGACGGCGCGTACGACGTGGTGCTGGCCGCGGCGGTGTTGCACCATTTGCGTGACGACACGGACTGGCAGCAGGCGTTTGCCAAGCTCTATCGCATCGTCGCGCCGGGCGGAAGTGTGTGGATCAGCGACCTGGTGGCCCACGAGTCCGATGCCGTGCAGCAGCTCATGTGGAAACGCTACGGCGAATACCTGGCTGGGCTCGGCGGCGATGCGTATCGGGAGAAAGTGTTCGACTACGTCGACCGCGAAGACTCGCCGCGGCCGGTGACGTATCAGCTCGATTTATTGCGCGCGGCGGGCTTTGTCCGCGTGGAGCTGTTGCATAAGAACTCCTGTTTTGCGGCGTTCGGGGCCATCAAAAGCGCGTGAATTCACGGCGCGCCCGGTCTCACGACTGACGTTAGACCCCGCGTGCGCACAGGGCCGACGTCAGCCGACGATGGTCGCACCCGGCAGCATATACTCGGTGACCGGCGCGGGCATGCCGTAGTGATATCCCTGGGCCAGCTGGAATCCCATTTGGGCACAGGTGACGCCTTCCTCGGCACATTCCACGCCTTCGGCCAGTGGAACCACGCCCAACTCGCCCACAAGTCGCACCAGGTTGGCCAGCATTTGCTGGCGGTCGGCACTGGCGCGATGAATGTCGTGGATCATCTGACGGTCGAACTTGAGATAGTGCGGCCGCACTTCGCCGAGCTCGAAGAGCCGGGCCTGGCCGGCGCCGAAATCGTCGAACGCCAGCCGCATGTCGAGCTGGTCGAGCCCGGCTTTGATCCGTTTCATCGTCTCGACGTCGGTGACAGCGGCTTCGTGGATTTCCACGGTGATCTCTTGCGACATGGCCAGCCGGCGCAGCCCATTCATCATCTCCAGGAAGTCGGCCGAGGCCAACTCCACGGGATGGGTGTTCAGGAAGATATGCGGCGGCTCGGGGAACATGGTGCTGGTGCGCACTCCTTCGATGCGCATCAGCCGGCTCAATTCGTGCTCCATATTGAGCTGTGCGGCGGTGTAGAACATCGCCGCCGGTGTCTCCAAGCCTACCAGGCGGCTGCGGCTGAGGATCTCGTAGGCCTGGCTGCTGCCGTCGCGTAGATCGATGATCGGCTGAAAGTAGGAGACGATCGCCCGATCGTGAAGTAGTTTGTCGAACTGCACAAAGCCCAGGGCGCGGTCGCAAACATCCTCCTGCAGGGTGCGCGAGTCGCATTCGCGCGAGTGGCAGCCAAGTCGAAACGGCATGTCGGCAAATTGGATCAGATCGCCTTCGTGGCATTCCCTGGGCGTGGAAATGCGGTCGCCGTTTACGTACGTGCCGTTGGTGCTGCCCAAATCGCGCAGCACCAGCAGGTCATTGTCGAGATTGAACTCAGCGTGCACGCTCGACACAGAACGGCGCGCCAGGCACAAGGCCAGGTCGGTGCGCCGGCCGACCTGGAACGGCAGCGCGCGAAGTGCGATGTTGGAAGGCGGTTCATCCTGGATCAGTCGCCCCGTTAAGACCCAAGTCGAACTCATTTGCTGACCTCACTCATAGAATAGTCGGTCCGCGGCAAGTTGCCGCCGACGAAGTTGAACGCGCCGCTGGCAACGCTGGCAGCCATGTCGTCCCAGTGAACATCAATTCGCGTATGCAAGCGCTGGGCGAGCTCGACAAACTCACTGCGACCATCGATCAACGACTGTGCCACGCGCCGCACCTCCAACAGTTCGCCCTCCTGGCAGGCGATCAAGTCGCCCTCGGCGGAATGCACGATCGTGGCCGAATGATTGTGTTCCGCCAGATCCTTGCGTACCGACTCTGCGTCGGTATCGTTGGGCACAATCAATAACAACCGCATGCCGGCCGCCTGATCGGCCAGCGCGGGCCGGGCCGTTTCCACGCAGTGCGCATAGTCCGGCGGTCCAGCCGCACTCTGCCCGTCAACACCCATCCGCGAAGCATTGAGATCCTGCATGGTGGCGAGAATCAATTGCCGGGCTACGGTCAACATCGGCGCGGCGAGCTCAATGTCGATCGGCCGGCGCTCGTTGAGAAACCAGCGCAGTTTGTGCGGGCCCTTGGCAAGTTTGCGCTCCATCTCGCGGTCCAGGGCTTCCACCAGGTCGTACCGCCGCCCGATCAGATCGCGCAGCAGATCGCGCCAGCCGCCGGGCACCGCCTCGGCCGTACCGCGACTCTCGAATGCCTCCTCCAGCGACTCGGAGACCTGAAAGCGATCCGCGAGCAAGCCCAAGTCTTTCCAGAACACTTGTAGCCGTTCCAGCTCGGCGTTTACCTGGGCTTCGACCAAACGCAGCCAGCGCGTTACCGAGCAGGCGATGGCCTGATCGATCTGGCTTTGAGCGTAGCAGCGCAGCAAAGTATCGAGATCCGGGCCCTGCTTCTTGCGCGCGAACAGTCGCATGCCCGTGGGCCGCTCCTCGTCACCGCCGCGCAAGATGGCATGATGCCGCGCCAGTGCCTCTTCGCGCAGGCGGGTCATCGTGGCGAGCATATTTTCCTGCAAATCGCGCAAACGGCTTTGCAACCATTCGGCGGCGTGCTTGGCGCCCGCTACGCCGCCTTGACGATCCACCAGATCAAAGATCCAGTCGCAGACTGCGGAAGCCAGTTTGGACGCCCGGCCTTCGATGCGCGTGCTCAGGGCCGTGCTTACGGAGTTGAGCGCCGTGTCGTCACCGGCAGTCAGGGCGGCGTCAATTGACGCGATAATTTGTGCATTAGCGTTGGCTTCGTTCTTGCCGTGCCTGGCGACGATCAACTTGTCGAAGTAAGCCTGTGCGTCGCCGGAGAGTTCTTCGTCAAGAATTTGCCGTGCTGCTGTCCGCATCTGTTCGAGGTCCACACCCAGTTCCACGGCTTTGGCAGCCGCCTCGGCGTCGATTCGGGCGAATCGCGCATCTTGAGTCTCCTGATCCATCACGGAGAGCGCGGCGGTAATGCTCAGCAGTTTGGCCGTCTGCTGATTGTCGGCAGCCAGCACGCCGCGCCACCGCTGGGCCAGGTCGCGACACAAGAGTTCCGCCACTACGGTGGGAATTTCGCTGTTCGAGCCACCGAGCTGGCACAAACCAAAGGTGCGCAGCACCGGCTCGGTCACTTCCGTTCCCCAGCGCACATAATCCAATTGGCGGCACTTGTCGAAAAAGCGCGTGGCCGGCGTCAGCGTGCTCGCGTAGAGATACTCGGCGACCGGGTCGGTGGCGATGTCGAACTGCAACTCGGTAAGCTCGTCGCCCAGGTGCACGAAGTAGCAGCTGGCGAAAGTGCGGTTGTTGCCGTGAAACGCCGGCACACCGCAGCCGCGGTCGCCCGGATAGCATTTGCCCGGCCGGCTGTAGTGCCACAACTCATTGAGCGCGGCATAGGTATTTGCCACGGCCTTGTCGCGGTCGCGCTGCGCGGCCGGAGTGGAGTGCAGGAGTATTCCGTGGACGTTGCCGTCAGGCAAGTCGAGCTTGGCCAGGATCGAGCGCACGGCATAGGCGACGTCGATCACCATGCCGCTGCCGGTGCCGCCCGCCGTGGAGGCAATGATATAGATCCGCGGTTGCCGCGAGGCGAACTTCAAGCCGGTGACCTCGCTCGCAGCGGCGATGCTGGCATCGCTCGTGATTTTTATCAGCGATTGTTGCAAGCGCTCCAACAGCCGCTTGGAATGATCGATCAAGGCCAGCCGTCCCAACGGTCGGTAGCCGCTGGTCTCCAGGCTGTAGGGGACGTTGAACAGCCAGCGGCGACTGATCGACGCCAGGATGTTGCCGGCCGCGGAACGATAGTCTTCGCTGCGGCGTAGCGGCATCGGCAGTCGCTCGTTGCCGTCGAGCGCGGAGCCGTGCTCGCCATCGGTCGCGCGGTTGAGGCTCTTGATGTCGGTATCGATCAGCACCATCTCGATGGCGGGGATCGTTTCCAAGGGCCCCAACCGATCGTAGAGCCGGCGGCGCAGACGGCGCAGCACGTGCGTGGCCGTGCCGCCGATGCCGAGAAACAGCATTGGCTCGTATTCGGCAGGCGATTCGTCATCGAGCTCGATCGCGGGCAACTCGATACCGCGCTGCGACGAGTGCGGTTTTGCCGGGAAGCATTGCTCCGGCGTCAGCGCTGCGATCGAGCCTTCTCCCAGGTCCTGCGTCTTGAGTGGCGCCGCGGGCGCGGTCGCGCGCTGCCGTGACCTGAGCGGTTCATCGGTGGTAGTGGCCTTGGTTTTGCCGGCCTCAAGTAACGCTTCCACCAGGGCCCGACAACTGGGAAACCGCTGGGCGGGATCTTTGGACAGTGCGCGGGCGATGATGGACTGATCGGCCCGTGGCAGCGACAACAGCGCGGGCGCCATGTGCAGGTGCTGCGCCGCGAGTTGCGCCGCCGACGTCCCGTCGAACGGCAAATCGCCGGTGAGCATTTCCTGGTACACGATCGCCATACTGTATTGATCGCTGTGCCGGTTGGGCTTGCCGTCGAACAGCTCCGGGGGAGCGTAGGTCGGCGTCAGGCCTTCGACCATCGACGACGTGCGATCGTACAGATTCTTGATCATGCCAAAGTCGGCGACCTTGGCGCGATTGCCGACCAGCAGCAGGTTCTCGGGTTTGATGTCGAGGTGCTGCAGGGAGTAATTGTCGTAGATATAGTCCAACGCGTCGGCGGCGTCGCGCAAGTAGCCCAGCAGTTCCTCGCGGGGCAATCCGGGCAATCCCTTGGAGCGCTGCTTTTGAAACTGTCGCTTCAGGCTGTGATCGGCCAGCTCGGTGACGATCACGACGTTTCCGTCGATCACCTCGATGCGCTCAATCGACAACAGAAACGGGTGCCGCACCTCTTTGATACGGTTGAGCGAACGCAGCTCGGCCGAGGCGTGCTTGGAATTGGCATCGGCATAGATGAATTTGACGGCCTTGACCAGACCGCCGGGGGCCAACGTGCGCCAGACCTCGCCATATCCCCCGGCGCCCAGCAGCTCCTTGGTGATATAGCCGGGGATGGGCTCCTGTTTGTTGAAGCCTCGAGTTGGTGTGATCTCGTTATCCATGGTTGATGGCGTCTGTCGGCGACTGCGGGCGGCCTCGCGCACGTACGGCGGGGAGCGAAGGGCGCTGCGTTACCCGTCCATTCGGACGCGCTCCTTCAACACCATTGCGAAGTAGCACTCGACCACCTGGTCGAAATACTCCGGTCGCAGTTCAAAGGGCACGCCCTGATAGCGCGTGAGACTGCGCACCTGGCTGAGCAAGTCGCGCGGATGGCAGCGGCGCATGGCACGGTTTTTTGGCCGGTAGTGCGTGTCGAGCAAGTAGTTCACGATGTCCTTGCGGTATTCGCAATTCATCGATTCACAATACAGGCGGAACAGATAGTGGAACTCTTCCGCCGAGGGGTCGCCGACCTCGATCTTGTAGGGAATGCGGCGGAGGAAGGCCTCGTCCACGAGATCTTCCGGCTCCAGGTTGGTCGAGAAAATGATCAGCTGTTCGAACGGCACCTGAATGCGTTTGCCGTTGGCCAGCGTCAAGAAATCGTGGCGGCACTCAAGCGGCACGATCCAGCGATTGAGCAACTCGCCGGGCGCAATGCGTTGCCGACCGAAGTCGTCGAGCAGGAGCGTGCCGCAATTGCTCTTCATCTGCAGCGCCGCTTCGCTGATGTTGCCCTCGCGGCTGTGATGAATTTCGAGATCTTCCATCCGCAGCTCGCCGCCCACGACCACGGTGGGGCGCCAGATGCGCAGCCACCGCGAGTCGCGCTCTTTGGCCAGCAGATGACTGCCGCTTTCTTCGTCCACAACGTGGTGGAACGCCGCGTCGTAGTACTTAATGAGCTGGCCGCTCTCGATAATGGCGTGCGGAATCCAGATTTGCTGTCCGAAGCAACTGGTAATGCGCTTGGCCAGCGTGGATTTGCCGTTACCAGGCGCACCGTACAAGAACATGCCGGCACCCGAGTTCACGGCCGGACCCAGCTTGGCAAGCAGCGTCGGCTCGACCGAGATGCCTCGAAAGGCTTCGATCAGCTGCTCGTACATGGGCGTGGCCCACGTGATCGCCTGAGCGTGCACGGCGTTGACGTATTGCGCCAGCGGGACCGGCGCGGGTCCCACGTAAGCGCACGCGGCCAGATAGCTGGCGGCGCGAGACTGCCCGTGCTCTGTGAGCGAATAGTAGTGGTCGTTAAACGGCGCCGCACCAACCGGGGCAAGAATCTGCCGCGTACGCAGTGAATTGAACGATTCTGCCAGGATGCTGAACGGCAAGCAGATCGTCTCGGAAATCATCCGGCCGCTGGCGGTGCCGGTGCCGGCCAGCAACTTGCAGATCAGGCCCTCGACGAACGACGTGCTCAGGCCGGTCTCGTCGAGCGATTTGGGCTCGACGGGGCTGAAATCGTCATCGGCAAAGAGAGCGGAGCGCAAACCCTCGTCGATTTCGCTGGTTGCGGTAGACATGCTCATTCGTGCCCCGGTGGCTGGACTTGTCGTAGATTGGTCGTCCGCGGCAAATCTTCAGAGCGGCAAATACTGCCCCCCTGGGGCTCGTTGCCTCGCTCCGCCGCAAATTGAACAAATCGCCGCCTGTCGATAGCTCACGAAAAGAATAGCTCGTTGCCCGCGGGTGCGAACTCGACCAGCGATGTCCTCGGTGCCCGCGCAGGGGAGGGGGAACGCATAATCCCGCCACGCCGTACAGCGGTTGCGCAATTCCATTGCGCTGGCGCTGGTCGTGCCGGTTGCGCAGCCATCCCCCCGCAACTGGCGATCGGCAAAGTATTTGTTGTTGAGCCCGTAAGCGGTGCACAGCGACCAACGCTGAGCGGCATGCAAAATGCATTTCTGCGGAAACCTGCAGGCGCTCTGGTTGAATCAGTTGACATGGACGAATGCAAAAGGAGCATGAAATGGCGGACACGACCGCAGAATTCTTTGCTGCCTGGCAGGCCGACCGGCAGGCGATGAAGGAACAGGCACCCGAAATGGCTCGGGCCTTCGGCGGGTTCTATCAAGCCGTGATGAAGGAAGGAGCATTGACGGTCCGCGAGAAGGAGCTCATCGCTCTGGCCATCGGGCTGGCGATGCATTGCAGAGGATGCATCAACTTGCACACCCAGGGGTGCGTCAAGGCCGGTGCGTCCCGCGAGCAAATACTAGAGGCCGCCGGCGTGGCGGTCATGATGCAGGGAGGACCCGCGTTCACTAACATTCCGGAAGTGCTACACGCGTTGGACCATCTGGAGACTCAAACGAAGGCCTAAGGGGCGGGGACGCTTTTGGCGGCTCGCAGGCGATGCCGGCGCGCGAATTCGCGCGCGAGAAGCGCGCAGAGCACACCCTCTGGTCGCGTTACCACGGGCGGTTCGCCGAGAAACCTGAGCCTTGCTGAGCGCATCGCCAATGCCAAACGGTACGCAAAATGCACGAGATTGTTTCGGGGTGTAGCGCGTCCGCAAGTGTGTCACGTCATAAGTATGTCTAGCAAATAGAAGTTGTAACCATGAACGTCTCTCTCGAATCGCTCGAATTAACGCCCGCAGAACTGCAACGCAGCCGAGATATCGTGCGGACAAGGGCCTATTGCAAATGGCAGGCCGCCGGCTGCCCAGGCGACCGGGAACTGGAGTTCTGGGCGGAGGCCGAACGCGAATGGATTGCGCACGAGTACGTCCCGCACCGGCCGCTGGATGGAGTTCGCGCGGATGGCGATCGCTGCGTCACTCCGGCTCCCGCGCAGGAACAAACGGAACGGCAGGCCAAGTCGCGTCGGCACAGCTCGGCTGGGACAAACCGGTTATGATTCACGCGGCGAGGCGGCGCACCGCTTACGTGCCGGGAATCCTCGACCGTACTGGGGCGTCGCATCGCGAAATCTCGCGCCCGTATTAACAGGCTCCGCGCCTGATGCTAAAACGAGGCAGTTGGCCGCCGGCCTGGTCTTGAATTGGGAGCTGTCTCATCGTTACGCGCACGAAGATCCTGCTGGGCGCCACACTGGCAGTCGGTCTGCTGATCGGCGGCTTCATCATCGCCATCGCGATGCAGCCCGATACGTTCACCGTGGAACGTTCGCTGGTGATGGCTGCGCCGGCCAGCGACATCTTCGCGCAAGTCGACGACCTCGCGGCGTGGGATCGCTGGTCGCCCTGGGCCAAGCTCGATCCACAGGCCAAGACTACGATCTCGGACCCTTCGTCCGGTGAGGGCGCCAACTTTGCCTGGAATGGCAACGACGACGTGGGCGAAGGCAGCCTGACGATCGTGGACAGCCGGCCCGACTCGCTCGTGGAGTTGGAACAGGTATTTGTTCGACCGCTGGCCGGACGATGCCGGATGAAGTTCCTGCTCGTACCCCAGGACGACGGCACTAAGGTGACCTGGCGTATGGACGGCACGAATAGCTTCATCGCCAAGGCCATTTGTCTGGTGATGGACATGGACGCGACGCTGGGGCCGAACTTCGAGCAAGGGCTCGCCGGCATTAAGTCCGTCGTCGAGAAGCCGGCCGCGCCCGCCGCAGGCGGACCGTAGACCTCGTCGGACGATCATCGGCCGCGCACTGCCTGCCCCAGCCATACAAAAACGTGCGATTCAGGGCCTTCCGGGTCGAGTGGTTTGCGTCCAACGTGAGTTGACCGCGGGCAGCGTCTGAACGACAATTTACCGCGGAACGAGGCATTTACTTCTTGGGAGATCGGTAGCACGGCGCCTCGCCACGAAATCCATGAAATTACGTATCTCCTGCCGGACCTGCCTGGCACTTATTCTTCTGCTGGGCAGCTCGGTGCCGGCACAGGCCGACGACTTTGTTCGCCAGCTGCAAGAGTCGGCCATCAAGACCCGCACCGCGGACTGGGGACATTGGGGACCGAATCCGGCTGCCTATTCGTCGTGGACGAACCACAGCAACCGGCTGATTCCTATCTACACGTTCGGCCTCGACACGAAAAGCGTCGCCGGCGCGAACAGCATCTATCGCGATGAAGCGAAGATTCGCCAACTGTACGGCGACTTGCCGCCCGACACGTTGAACCCCGCGGCGGAGTACTTCGATCAGACCGACGTGTACCGTTTGCAAGACCAGGCTGCGAAAGCGGGCAAGCGGTGCGTCGTGCTGATTGTTTTCGACGGCATGGATTGGCAGACGACCTGGGCCGCGGCGACGTATAAGAACGGCTGCGTGCGCTATCGCGACGGCCGGGGCACGGGCCTGTGCTTTCAAGACTATCGCAAGGCGCCGACGGATTTCGGCTATTTCGTAGCCAGCCCGCACAACGAGGGTACGAACATCGACGTCAATCGGCAGACCATCGCGAATCCTGGCGGCGACGTGCGCGGCGGTTATTCCGCGCGCATTGCAGGCGATGTACCTTGGGCCACGGGCGATGCCGACTACCTCATTGGAAAAGGCGCAGATGTGACGCACGCCTTTCCCGATTCGGCGGCCACGGCCACGGCCATGACGACGGGCGTCAAAACGTACAACGACGCGGTAAACGTCGACCCGGTGGGCCGGCAAGTCGAGCCCATTGCGCGAAAGCTGGAGCGCGAAGGTTTTGCCATCGGCGTGGTTACCAGTGTGCCGATCAGCCATGCCACTCCAGCTTGCGCCTACGCCAACAACGTGTATCGCGAAGACTACCAGGATCTGACTCGCGACATGGTCGGCCTGCCCTCGGTAGCACATTCGGAACCGCTCAAAGGCGTCGACGTTTTGCTGGGCGCCGGCTGGGGTGACAACAAGACTTCGGACGGCATCCAGGGCACAAACTTCGTGCCCGGTAATCGTTACCTCACCGAGGCCGATCGCCGCGCGATCGACGTCCGCAACGGAGGTAAATATGTCGTCGCGGAGCGCACCAAGGATCGCTGCGGCGAGGAGTTGTTGAGCGCCGCGGCCCGAACGGCCATCGCCGAAAACAAGCGCCTGCTGGGCATGTTCGGCACCACGAACAGTCACCTCCCGTTCGCAACCGCCGATGGACAATACGACCCGGCGGTCAGCATCAATCAAGCTGCCGAGGTGTACTCGCCCGGAGACCGCGCCGAGAACCCGACCCTGGCGCAAATGACCACCGCCGCCCTCGACGTGTTGGCCGCACGATCCGAGAAATTCTGGCTGATGGTCGAGGCCGGCGACGTCGATTGGGCGAACCACGCCAACAACATCGACAACTCGATCGGCGCCACGCTGGCCGGCGATGATGCCTTTCACGCCGTCGCTTCCTGGATCGAGAAGCACATCGGCTGGGATCAGTCCGCGGTCATCGTGACCGCCGACCACGGTCACCTGCTCGTGCTGGATCGGCCTGAAGTTCTGTGCCGGCCGAGCGAATCTCCGCGGCAGTAGCGGCCGGCGGGTTGCCGATGTCTCTGTGGGTCGCGCGCCTGGATGGCGGTTGGTCGCCGGGGCCTGTTTCTTCGCGTCGTGGATTTTGTTACGGACCGGAGTGGTTTTGGCCCCCCGGGCGTGCTAGGATGGCTCCTTAGCGGACAAGTGTTCGGTAAGTACGAGTTCGGACAGTTCGCGAATCGTCGCGGGGCTGCCAGTCCACTTTGGCCCGGCGACGGAGCGTGCGTGGCGAGCGGCGCGAATGCCATTCCACTTCGGCAGTCGTGCCACTTCATTTCTTCGTTCGCGTCGGCTGAGAAAGGCCTGCACCAGTACGTTGCAGCAACTGCGCGAAGCGTCTGATGTGCCCGTCGCCAGGTAGCGACGAGGCACTTGATTCAGCGGAGCTCCTGGGGCGTCGGTTGCGGCTGCGCGCATGCGCCGTGCCACGCACCCGAGCAGAGCATCGGCTGCGCCACTTTCTCGCGAACAGAGAGAGGCGCGCGAGGTGCTGGCATGACCGCGCAAGTGCTCGTTCGGCAACTGTTCGCGCCTCCCGGCGCCGACGCCGCCCATACCCGACACCTGCTGGCGCAAGCGGCCGGCGCGCACGCACGCCTGCTGCAAAGTTCGGGCGACACGCGGCACGAGTCGCTCATCCGGCTGTGCGAAGTTGTGAATCAGTTTATGCACAGCCCCGCGTCGGCGTTGGAAAAGCGACTCGTGCTGGACGATCCGCAATTCGTCGAAGCGCTGCACGCCCTGGCCGGCGAATCGACCGCGCTGGCCGAGTGGGACGCGACCGTGGCGCCGGGCTGCCCGCGACCTCCCGCCGAGCGTGAATCAAGCTTGGGCCACGGCCGGTTGGGCAACATTGTCGCAGCCCTTGCGCTGCGACAGCGGCGTTCGTGGTGCGGCCAGGTGGCGCTGGCCACGGATCACTACGGCCGCATGCACTTGCCGTTTTGTGATTGGGCGATTGCACTGGTGGACGAGCGCGGAACGGATGCAGAGCTTCTTGCCGATCAGACCATTCTGCTCGAACTCGACGAGCACGAAGCCCGCTGGTCGCTGTCGGACGCGCGGGACGCGTCGTTGTGTCGCATGCCGCGCGCAACTTTCGACGGCGCGTTTATTGACAATCGCGCGGCGATTGACCCCCGCGGTGTAGACTGTGCCTCCGGGTCGGTGCGGGCACGCTTGGAACGCGGCAGGCGGCTGGGTGATACGCGGATTGTATTCCAGCCCATTGGTCCGGCCGCGCCGGGACTGCACAGTGAAACCACGGGTGCAATTCTGGTCTCGCTGCTGCGGGCGATTGCTGAGAACGCTCCGTCGATTTTCCAGCAGCTCTGCCAGTGCATTCGGACGATCCACGGCTTTGAGCTGCCGTCGTACGGGCAGGGACAGATTGCCTCATTCTCGGTGCCGACCTCGCCGGGCATCATCGGTTTCAACGTGGCTTACACCCCTCGCGATGAGCCGTGCCTTAGCCCATATTGCTTCATGTGGCTGGGCCACGAGCTGGGACACACGCTGCACTACCTGATCGACAGCGTATCGCACACGCACGGCTGGCGCTTTCTCGAGAACCCGGGCGACCTGACCCCGGTTATTCCTCGCTACGGGCGGAGCCTGAGCGTTCGCACGCTGTTTCAAGTGCCATACGTTCATCTGTTCGAGTGGTGGCTGCTGATGCTGTTCGTCGAACGGCGGTTTGCCTGCCTCCCCTGGCAGACGTTCGACGATGCCTGGGACGTGGGCGAAGACGTGCACTGCGAGATCGAGGAAGCGTTCGAGCTGATTGCCCAGCACGCTCGACTGACGGCAATGGGCGAGGCCGCCATTGAGCGGCTGCGGGAACTGAGCGGCGAAGCCCTGGCACGTTGGCGGGCATTGCCGAAAGCACCGGGTCATCGCCGCGCGCGCGCCGGCTAGCGGTGTCGGATTGATGCGCGGGTTGTTTGCCGGCAGGTTGGATCAATGCGGCGTGTTGTTCTGCGCGACCGAGGTCCGGGCCTGCTGCTCTAACAGGATTTGCGCCATTTGCCGAGCGAGTGCCCGGAACTCCATGGGATTGGTGGGCGCGTGTGCCAGGCGCACATTCTCGTCGTTCCGTCCGGCGTGCGGATCGACCGGCATGCACACCTGGTGGTTGCGAATATTGTGCACGCCATAGAGCACGTCGATTTCCCACTTGGCATTGCGCTCGACCTCTTGCCGCAGATCGAACGCGGCCTGGGCGGCGTTGATGCACACGGCAGTTTCGATCAGTGCTTCGCGATAATTGGGCATTTCGCGCGCACCGGGTCCCCAGCAGTCCTTCAGCCCGTTGGCTGCCTCGCGCACCGCCACAAAAATGCGCTGCACGATCGAACGCAACATGGGCGAGAGCGAACGGGACCAATACCGTTGCGGCTGCAGGTACGCATCGACGGCACCCGTGACGGCACCACAGCCGCTGTGACCGAGCATGACCACCACGCGCACGCTGTCGCTCAGTGCGTTCAGCGCAAAGTCGACGCTGCCCATGCACACGTCGCCCAGCACGTTGCCCGCCACTCGAATCACGAACAAATCATTGAACCCTTGACCGAAAAGCATTTCGGTGGGCACGCGCGCATCGGAACAGCCGACCACAACAGCAAAGGGCGTCTGCTTGGGCATCGACCCGTGCAATCGCTGCATGCCCACCTCCAAGCCATTGCAGGCGACCACGTAGCGCGGCTCACCCTCGCTGGGCATGCCGGTGTGGCAGCTCTCCATCCAGCGCGAGAACATGCGGTTGCCGTCTTCCAGGATACGCCGTGCATGGTCCGCATCGTTCGGCAACGGCTTGGCCGAAGGGTTCTTGGGATCGAAGCGATAAATGTAGTCGATCGTCTTCATCGTGCGGTTACCTGCGCCAACGGCGCCACAAAGTGCGTAGTTGCTTCGGCGTCAAAGGCGTCAAAGATGAAATGGTCAGCCACCTCAATCATGACCAATTCTACGTCATCGGTCCAGCAACGGTCGAACGGCTGTGGATGCTGGAGCATGAAACGTGGGCCCGGGGCGAGAAGCCGGCCGAACGGCGGCGACGCCCGGTGATCGGCGGTCAACGGTATCCCGTCCGCCCGCGCGGGCGACGAGTGCCGGGGGTTCGCCGGTGAGCGAGCGCCCCCGTTGAGTAGTCAATTGGACCGCCACGCGGTACCGGGACTCGACTCCCGGCTGCGGATACAGCCCGCCACCCAAAATGAGAGCGCTCAGCACGAGCACGGCGAATCGTTCCGGCGGGCGGCTGCGCAGATCGATCGACACTTCGTGCCGGGTGCCGGTGAACACGCGAAAATACGCGTACAGCACGGCCAACCCGTTGAGCGCTGCCGTCAACACGATGACGATTCCCGCGAATGGAAATGTCTGCGCGGCACCGTCGACGAGCAACTCAGTCCCGACGAAGCCGATCGTGCCGGGAAAGCCGATGCTCGCCAGCCCGGTAATCAGGAACAGCGCGGCCAGGCGGGGCGTGTAGGAGACCAGCCCGTGAAAGTCGTTCAGCAATAGCCGGCCCGTGCGGGTTTCAATCGCTCGCAGCGTCAGTCCGAAGCCGGCCATCGACAAGCTCACGGCGATCCACCCGCACAGCGCGGCCGTCAGGCCGACGGGCGTGGCCATCGTCACGCCAAAAAGCACTAACGACGAATGGCTCAAAAAGAAATATGCGAACAGCCGCCGTGCATCGCGCTGCACCAGCGCCATGCCGGCTCCGTACAGCGCCGTCACGAGGGTGAGCGCCGCAAGAACGTGCAGCACCCAGTCTGGCGCAATCGGAAAGACGAGTCGCAACGTTGCGTACGTGCTTACCATGGGCGTCACAAACAACAGGGCCGTGCCGAAGCTGGCGTGCTCGAACAGGTCGGGCATCCAGCTGTGCACGGGAAACACGCCACCCCGCACCAGCGTTGCGGCCGCGAGCATCAACAGGCCCGTGTTGAACTGCAATGGATCACCGCCGGCTGTGGTCAGCAGTACCTGGCCGCCGACGAGCAACGCAGCAAACAGCGCCATATAGATGGCATAGACACGTGCCGGCCGGCGACTCATCAACAGCTCTGCGAGCGGAGGCACTGTGCCCGCTAACAATAGCGCGACAAGAAGCCACGAGTGCCGACAACTCAAGGTTGCCAAAAGAATCGCTTCGGATACGAGCATCGACGAAAAAGAAAACCGCCGCACCTTGGCGCCCAAGGTGGCTAAAGCGGTAAGAAGGTAAAGGAGCGCCACCAACGGCAGCAGCGGGGCGCTCAAGTCGTTCAGGGAAAACAGCGGGTCGTTCAGCAGAACGTCACGAGGGGCGGCCGCGTCGTCGGCCGACAGATGACCGAACCAGGCCAGGCACGCCGCGGCCAGCGTGAGCCCACAGGCAATCAGGCTATGGCGGCGCGCGGATTCCGGGTCGCGCAGCCAACGGGCCCAAAGGCTCGCCAACAGCGGAGCCAATAGCGCGATCTCAACCCACGGCAGCGAGTACAGGTTCACAACAGATCCTCAACGCTGGGAGCCGGCGGAATTCGCTTGGCCGGCTGCGATGCCGCGCCGCCCAGGAGTCTCGTCCACGTCTGTTCCATCCGATCGCACCAGCGAAACAACCCCAGCACGGGGCGCACGCAGTATTCATTGATTATGGCGTCCAGATAGCCGCGCTCGAGCGACAGCCGATACCACCGCAGCCGCGCGCGCTCAGACGTCCAACGCTTCGAAGGGCCGGAGCCGGCGGGCAAATGGTCTCCAATGGCGTTCTCCAGGTTGTGATAGTCGTGCAACAACGTCGGGGCCCGCAACAACTGCAACGTGCGCAAACAGGCGTGTCCGATGATGTGCACCAGCGCCAAGTATCGAAAACCGAGTCCAATCTCTGCCGTGATGATGCCCACCTGCGTCAACGAAGCGAACGCCAGGGCGCTTTTCACATCGGTCTGCACGCGCGCCGCCATGGTCGCGAACAAGGCGGTGGTCGAACCCAACAGCACCACAATGGCACATAGCGCCCAGGAGAGCTCCAGCAAGGGGCTCACTCGCAGCAACAGAAAGGCCCCCAAATGCACGGACAGCGCACCATAAAAAACGGCGCTCGAAGGAGTCGGGCCTTCCATGGCGCGCGGCAACCAGCCGGAAAAGGGTATCAATGCCGACTTGCCGGCTGCTGCCACCAGGAGCAACAGACCGATGAACAACGCCTGCTGGGAGGTTAATGCGGCCTGACCTTCCGGCCAGGCTCCGCGGCCCATGAGCTCGCTGAAGTTGCCCTCGCCCGTCAGGTGGTGCAGGGCAACGGCTGCCACGAGAAACGCTGCGTCTGCGATCCGATAAACGCTCCACACGCGCTGCCCATTCATGACCGGCGCGGTTCGCTCATGGAAAAACGCCACCAACAGCGCCGACGACAGCCCCACCAATTCCCAGCCCAGAAACAAGGTCTCGATGGTGCCGGCGAGCGAGGCCACGACCATTCCCACCAGGAATATCGCATACAACAAAAAGAAGCGGCGAAAGCCGGCCTCTTTATGCAAGTAGCGGTTAGCAAACCCGCCGATCGTGCCCAACAGCACGAACGAA
The DNA here is from genome assembly GCA_050250435.1 of Pirellulales bacterium. Taxonomy (GTDB): domain Bacteria; phylum Planctomycetota; class Planctomycetia; order Pirellulales; family PALSA-1355; genus JBFWOR01. The sequence continues at coordinate 53,548 of JBFWOR010000006.1, forward strand.
AGAATCACGAACGGCACGGACAGCCGGTCAAACATGAACCGCACGTGGAAATGAAAGTGCTCCTCGGGAATGACGACGAGATCTCCGATGTCGACAGAAATATCCCGACGGCCCGTGATCAGCATCAGCATCAGAATTCCAATTGCCATCGCCAGTCCGGCCACGACGGTGAGTTGAGTGCACCGAGCGGTGGCACGCTCGCTGAGCGGAAAGCCGACCAGCATGGTGATGCCCATCAGGGCCAACAGCAGCAGAGGCGCGGCGATGGTCGCGGTGCCGAGCAGCGTGAACAGCGCGTCGATCGTCATGACGGTTCCTTCGTAGCATCGTGGGCCCGAGCGTCGCCGGGCACGATCGCGGCACAGCCCAAGTGATCGCGCCAGCCACGATACCAGTCGAGCGACGAGGCGACGATCGGCAAGGCCGCGTGCTCGGTCTGGTAGGGCTCGAAACGGCCGCGGCGAAACCACTGAATTCGGGGGCCCGACGGATCGATCGTCGCCAGTTGGACCCACTCGTTGCGGACCAGCCGGTTGAGCGCCTCGTTGCGCGTCAGGACTTCGTCAATGGCCGCCGGCGTGGTCTCAATAACGAACAAAATGCGCACCGGCTCGTGAATCTCGACCATTTGCCACGGCAGGCCGGGACGGAGGTCGCTGGCCGCGCCGTCCATCACGCCCAACAGGCCGGTAATGTTGTGTGGCAGCTTGGTGCCGCAGCCATAACCGGTCGGGTCCACGTAGCAAAAGTAGTACTCGAGGTTGATGCCCGCGCAGACCGGAATGACCGCCTGCAGAATGCGCTCGAGCACGTGATGCTGTGCATCATCTTGCGTGGGGTCATAGGAATTCAAGAACGCCCGACGGTCGAAGTACAGTCCTTTGGTTCGCGTCCGTCGCCCGACGAAACACACCGCGTTGGTCGCATGTCCGTATTCGGGTCGCACTTGGGAGAGATCCTCGGCGCGAGCCTGAACGTGGCGCAGGGCCGCCTCGTCGGATAGATCGAGCGGCGCCGACTCGAAGCGCCGGCAGCGTTCGTGAGCGTTTCGCCGCCGAGCCACGTCGATGACGCGCTGGGCGGCTTCGAACTCATCGTGGTGCGAGCTGGGCAACCGATCCAGGTCATAATACTCGACGTTGTCGTCGCACGTGTTGTGATACGCGCCGACTACAATGGTGTCGCGCGGGATTTCGAGACCCTTGGCTTGCAATCGCTCGCGAACGCGCGGATCGTTGAGCATCCCTGCCAGGGCGCGCGCATTCGGGCCGCCGCGACCGCCGCCGCAGGCGCCGCAATCGTGGGCCGATTCATGCGGGTTGTTCAGACTGGAAGAGCCGTGACCCATGATCACGACCAACCGTGCAAATTGCTTCGTCAGTCCGATGTCGCGCAGCACGCGTTCGGCAATGAGCACCATCTCGTCGACCGAATAGCCCAGGTGTCCGTTCTGCGGTCCGGGCTCCGCTTCGTGGCGTTCGATGAGCTGGCGCGTGATGGGGGGCGGTTGCACCAGCCGCGCGAACAATCGCCGGATGCGGCCGGTCAAGCGGGGAAAGAGCACTCCCGCTACCAGGGGAATGCCGGCCAGACTGCCAAACAGTGCGGTGACGGCGCCGCCGCTGATCGAACGGCTGCCAACGTGCAACCAGCGCCGCGTTTTGCCGATTGCGCGGCGCGTCTCCGCGCGGCGCCGGTGCGACTGCGCAAACGAATACACGACCTCTTCCTGGACGTAGTGCTTGGGTTTGATCACCACCGGACACAGCGGCACATAGTGCGCATCGGCCACACCGCGATAGTACATGGCCACGCCAAAGAACCCGGCTACGCCAAACGTCTCACAGTGCGGTTCGGCTTCCTCCAAGTGGCGGCGAAAGGATTCTTCGCGCTCGTCGATGCAGCACACGACTTGAAACAGCGGCTTGTCGGCGTCGGCAGGAGGCGCGGGCCGGTGCGCAACGAGCGCGTCGAGAATCTGGATCCGATAGCGGCGCTCATAGGCCTCGTGATAGACGCGTCGACGTTCCGAGGCCGAAAATGTCTCGATCTCACGTACGAGCAGCGCCCATTCGTTGCGCGACTGGCGGTGCAGCTCCTCGGGCTTCCAGCCTAGCAATTGAGCCAGTTGGAACACTGCGAACGCGCGCCGCTCAACGCTGACACGCGGACTGTGCGCCACTTGCCGCTGCAACCATGGGCGCAAATTCTGCAAATCACCTTCGTACACGGCTTGCCGCGCGGTATGCGTAACGGCCAAACGCTCGAGCACGAGCCGCGCGGCGAGATACTCTACCAGTGTCCCGGACGGCGCGGGATGGACGGCCCACTCGGCATTGGTTTCCAGCTGCCAGATCATTCCGGCCCAGCCGCGCAGCGCCAAAAGCGACTGCGACAAATACTCTTCGCGCTGGCCCTCCGTGACTCCCATCCGCTCCAACGATTCGTCGATGATAGCCAGCGGCCCCAGATCGAACCGCTCAATGCGCGAGAGCTCGGCAGGCAGCTCGCGCAGCCAGCCGTCGACGGGCCGGCTGTCGCTATACAAGTCAATCCACGAGCGCAAGAAGCCCTGCGCGCGGCGCGGCAGCGCCCAGCGGGCAATTCCCTGATCGACAAACGCACCACAGAACCGAATGAGCTCGTCGTTCACCAGTTTGTCGGTGTCGGTGCCCGTGACTTGCAACAACAGTTCGCGCGGACGCGGCGACGGTCGCTGGGTCGGCGCATGGGGCGCCACGCCGTGCACGCCCTCGCGGCACACCAACCACAGCAGGTGCAGCGTAAAGGCCTCCCAGCGCGGGTTGTCCCATTGTTCGATCGTACCAGCGCCGTAGCGCTCGAGCAGCAGCGCCGCGCTGTTTTGCTTCGAGCCGGCGCCGCTGCGTTGGTGACGCAGATCGCGCATGATCCAGCGGCGGGTTCCTTCGATCATCTGGTCGCGCACCGCAATCGACGCTTCGCGGCGAAACTTCTTGAGCGCGTCGGTCTCGGCAATCAGCCAGCGCAATTCGGCATCGGTGCCGAGGCGCAAGGGATGCTCGAGCATGGCCAAACGCAGTTGATAGCGCGTGCCGAGAAAGCCAATCAGCTGATCCGCGTCATCGCCGTAGGAGTCGATCAATTCGGCAGCCAAATCCTGCGGCAAGATGCGTCCCCGCGCCAGCTTCTGGCGATAGCGCTCCTCCGGCAGGTAGGCATGGCAGCCAAACGTTTCCGTGCCTTGCCGCACGGCCGCGTGAAACGGCAACTCTTCGAACGCGTGCAGCGTATTGTGGTGCACGAAAACGCGAATGGGCGCTTGGCTGGGCAACAAGTGCGCCAAATGCTCAATCGAGTGCGCAAGATGCAACAAACGCTCGGGGGTTCCACCGGGCTGCGACGAAAGGTGCGCGGCAGTGGCAGTAGTTTTCACCGACCAGCCAAACCCTTCTTAGCAAGTCCTGCCATGGTGCCTCTCTCTTCGGGTCGCCGGTCGGCAATGCGGACGACGCTGCGAATCGATGCCGGGCAAGGCGGGCGACGGCAACTGTCGGCGGAAACCTGGCCCGCGCGGCTGAGCATGGCCCGCCAATTGAAAGTCACCGAGCAGCATACGCTCGGCGATCAAACCGCGGTATGCCAAAATGGCGCGTCCAGAGGAGCGCGCACTACAAGCGGTCAGCCGGCGGCGGCGAGAACAAGCGCGCTGTAAGTTCAACGCGAACTGGGCGACGTGCGGCTGCATTCGTCTACGATAAACATTAAATCGCCTAAACTTCCGTCGATTCTAAATTCGCCTACTGCGCACGTCCAGAAGACGCGATGATCTTAAGGAAATGTCATCTGGAATCTGCGAATTGTCGCCCTACGTTCGGATAATTCGACCCGTGGTGGCGCGATTTGGAGGCGATTTGCCGCGCGCAGCGGCGGGTTCGCAAAACGCGCCAGATCAGCTGAGTACCGTGTAGCCGGGTGCGGCGGTGTGGTAAGCTAACCACGTTCGCGTGGTTTTCCAACGACGCGCAAAATGGGTGGCGGACCATCATGTGAGTGGGCGACGCGACGAGAGGTGCGATCCGTCCGCGCACGATTTCGAGCTTATCCCACCAGGAGCGCGGCAGCAGTCAGCCGCGAGAGCGCCGCTGGCACCTCGTCGCCAAGGAAGCGCAACGCCTCGTCGTGCGAAGGAATGGGCTGGCCCTGCTTCGAGACGGCCAGCCTTCCAGAAGCGACCGCGGCCGCCGCATGATCGATCAGTTGCTGCCGCTTGAGCCGGCCGTCCAGCAACGTCAATAGCCAGCGATCGAGCGGGTTGAGATTCACCGGCTCATGGCGTCGGTTGGAGACCTGATGGCGGTCCCGCGCCTGCACGCGCGCCAGCGGGCTGGCTACGGGTGATTCCGTCGCGACAGACGCGAATACCGCGGCATGGCTGTGCAGCATGATCACTGGCCGCTCGCAACAATCGGCCAGACTATGTTCGAGTTGCCGCACTTCCGCGGGATCGATCGGCGGTTGCCCGGCCGATTCGACGCGCCAGCAACAGGCCGCCACCAGATCTTCGAACGACACGAAGCCAGGCCATGCCTGACCCAACAGTAGCAGCGCTGCCTTGAGCAACCGCTGCGACGTGGACAGCCGTCCGCCATTGCGATGCACGAAACACTCCGTCGCGCCGGGCGCAAAATCAATGTTGGGCCGCCCGGGCGAGAACGCTCCTTCGAGGAACAGCCCGCGCAGCCGATCCGCCGTGATGGCGTGCGACAGAGTGACGTCCGCGTGACACAACAAGGTCTGTCGGAACGCGCGATTGAACATCACGTCGCGAAACCGCTCTTGTTCGACCGCGTCAGAAGTGATGGCCACCAGGCCGCGCTCGGCATCCGACGGCAACTGACTTTTCCAGCATACGCCAATCGCTCCGTCGCCGGCGTATTGCAGCCCGTGCGAATGCGCGTGCCGAAGGAACTCGTCAACATATACCGGATGGTTCGTCGTCTCCAGGTATTCGTGAAACAGATAGTCGTCCGCGGCCGCCGCCAGTTTGTCGAGCTCTGTCCGCAGCAACGTATGATAGGCCCGGTCCGGCGGGAGCGACGCGCGGATGACGTCGAACATGGCACGCGACTTGGCGATTTGCTCCCGCGGAGTTACGGCGCCGCGCGCCGCCGCGAACATCAGCGCGCGAATCATGTCGTGAACGTGCCAGCCGGGATAGGTCTTGTAGCCGATGTACACGAGCCCCTGGGGCGCGAGATGGTCGCGGCAGGCCCGCAACAGCGCGTCGCGGACCGGGGCCTCTACCCAAGAGTACACGCCGTGGCAGAGAACGTAGTCGAACGTGCCTAGCTCGGGGCCCAGGGCCGTGATGTCGCCGTGCTGAAGTTCGACGTTCGCCAGCCCGCAATCGCGGGCCAGTGATTGGCCCATTGCAATCTGGCGCTCGGATAGATCAACGCCGACCAATCGCGCCCCCGGATAGCGCTCGGCCATGGGCAACAAGTTTTCGCCCACGCCGCAGCCGAGCTCCAACACGCTCGCCTCCGCGGCCGCGGCGGGCTGCATGCCCCGCACCCGCCCGATCACTTCCATGAAGCCTGAATGCGCATGCGGCACGGCATCGCCCAAAAAGGGCAGTTCATCGTATAGTTCCGAGACGCGCGACGACATGGTGTCAGGAAATGGCGGCTCGAGGATGGACCGATTGCGTGGCGACTCAAACAGCTTCTTTCGCCACGTTTCGTACGGCGGCCGCCGATGCGATGGTTCGGTGGGTGCTAATCGCGGGCATATGGGCGCTGGCGCCACGATCTTTGGTCACGGGCTTTCCATCACTAATCTTAGCAGACCGTGCCGGCCATGGTCATGCCGCGCGGAAGAGTACCGCCGCTGCCCATCCCGGTTGGCTGTCCACAGGGTCGTGGTGGGCAGAGCTGCTAGCCACGCTGCGAGCGCGCGAGAAGCGCCCCGGCCAGCACCAGGAAGCCGCAGATGACCAGCTGCAGCGTGGCGGGCTCCGGCACGGCAAAGGCGTAGAAGTACAGCGGCTGCGGGCCGGAGTTGTCCCATTCGCTGGTGGTAAAGAATCCCGAGCCGTCCGCCGCCCAGCCGATCGCTTCGCCTTGAGTCTCGGCTGCCAGCGTGACGGCGATGGCCGCGCCCTGCAGCGCGTCCCACACGCTCTGCCCGACACTGCGCTCGTACAAATAGGCCGTGGTCGAGCGATCGCGAATCAAGATGTGCAGGCCGTCAGGAGAGATGTCCGCGGCGCTGGGCTCGAATAGCGGCGCGTTCAGGTTGCCCAGCGCCGTCATGGTATGCGGAACAGCGGGCGTGGCGAAGACGTTGGCCGCGGCGCTATAAACCTGTCCCACCGCGCTCTTGGTAACGATCAGCAGCTCGCCGCTGATGGGGTCGACCAGCAGCGACTCGGCATTGCGAGCGCCGCTGGGGTATTGCAGGATCGCCTGCGTGTAGGCACCGGCGGGGATGGTGGCGCCGGACGACGTCTGCGGTTCATCGAGCCGAAAGACGGAGATCTGCGTCCGTTGCAAGCTGTTGTCGCCAATGTCGCCCAAATACAAATAGCTGCCGCCGCCCGGCTTGGGACCGATGGCCAGATCCTCCCAATCCACGGCGGTCGCGCCTGCCAGCGGAAACTGGCCGAGCAGCGTCCCCTGGCTGTTGATGGCAAAGAACCGTGCGGAGTCGCCGCGATCGTTGTGCACCCACAGGGTGTTGGGCATAGAGTGGCTGCCCACGATCCCGGAGACCTCGGTGAGCAGGGTGGAAGTGAGCGTGCCGACCTGCACCGGCGGCGAAACCGTAACTGCCGAGGCGGGTGCACCCAGTAGCGCGACAAATGACAGTAGGGCGATCAGATGCGCAAGTGCTTTGGTCCGTTTCACGAGCGATTGCTTTCTCAGGGTGTCTGACGAATCGAAGTCACTAGAACCAGTTTCTAGCGACGCCCAAACTGTGAGTTGCGGTGTGTCCCAGACATTGCCGCCGGGCTGGCGATCTATGAAACGGTGCAGAGTAGTTGGGCTCTGAAATACGGTCAACGTGCTTTTGCGCTCGGATCAGGTTAGGTTATCGTTATTCCCGCGGGTCAGCTCTTCGCTCGTCAGCGAGCGAAATGCTGCGCGAAGGCCGTTTGATCGCAAGCCTCTTGCAAGGATCACCCATGTTTGCAACCGCTCATGCCGACAAAATGCGGCACGACATCGTGCAGAGCATTCGGCAATTCGTCGCGCGGCACGTGCTGCCCGTGGCCAGCGAGCTGGAGCATCGCGACGCATATCCCACCGAAATCGTGGCGGGGATGAAAGATCTCGGGCTGTTCGGCGCCAACGTGCCGGCGGAGTACGGCGGGCTAGGGCTCGACTACACGACCTTCGCCATGGTGATCGAAGAGCTTGCCCGCGGTTGGATGAGCATTGTCGGACCGCTGGGCACGCATTCCGTCATTTGCGACATCATCCAACGCTTTGGCACCGACACACAGCGCCGCGCGTTTTTGCCAGGGCTGGCATCGGGCGAGCGCCGCGGCGGGTTGGCGCTCTCGGAGGCCGACGCCGGCACCGACGTCGAGCGATTGCGCACTACGGCCACGCGTAGCGGCGACGGCTATCTCATCAACGGCTCCAAGATGTGGATCACCAATGGCCGGCACGGCAACACATTCGTGCTGGCGGCGAAGACCGATCCGGCCGCCGACCCGCCGCGCAGCGGCATCTCGGCCTTCGTGATCGAGAAAGGGGGCGAGGGCTTTCGCGTCGGCCGCGATATCGACAAGCTGGGCTACAAGGGAGTGGAAACGTGCGAGCTGTTTTTTGACAACTTCTTCGTGCCGGCGGCCAACCTGATCGGCGGGCGAGAAGGCGAGGGGTTCAAACAGATCATGACCGGTCTGGAGAGCGAACGGATCAACGTGGCGGCCCGCGGCGTCGGCCTGGCGCAGGCCGCCTTCGAAGACGCGATCCACTATGCCCAACAGCGGCACACGTTCGGCAAGCCAATCGCCGAGCATCAAACCATTCAGATCAAGCTGGCGGACATGGGCACGAAGATCGAAGCGGCCCGGCTGCTGGTCTATTCCGCGGCCGAGAAGAAGGACCGCGGCGAGCGCTGCGATCTGGAGGCCGGCATGGCCAAGCTATTCGCCACCGAGACGGCGCAGGAAGTGGCGCTCGAGGCGCTGCGCGTGTTCGGCGGGGCCGGTTACTCCAAAGACCATCGCGTCGAACGATATTATCGCGACGCGCCGCTGTTGATCATCGGCGGCGGCACCAATGAGCTGCAGCGGCTGATCATCGCCAAGGGGCTGGTGGCCAGGTATCCGGCCAAGTAATGATCGCGTTGCGGCCGGGCATATGAGATACTGCGCCCTGAGTTGATGCGCATGAATCTCCAATTCTTGGAGGATCCGACATGGCACACTGGCAACATCGCGATGAACCGGCGTGGCAGCAATTCCAATTCAATCAGCCCTACGCCAAGGGACTCAAACGGTTGAAGGAAGAGGTGCTGGCCAAGACCGATTTCGATCCCGCCACGCTGTGGCAGTGGGGCACGATGCAGGCCATGGCCGTGATCGAAGTGCTCAAGACGTGTGAGCGGCTGTTCGGCAAGAACGGGCAACAGGCCGTGTACGAAGCGCTGCACCGCGTGGGCCTGGACATCGGCCGGCAGATTCTGGCCGGCACCCGCAAGCCGCCGGAGATGAGCGAGGCCGAGTTTCTGAGCTTCTATGCCTCGGTGATCAATCGCATTGTCTACGCGTCGCTCGAGGCTCCCAAAATCGACGGGCCAGACACGGTCAGCTTTGACATATTGTGGTGCCCGCACCAGGACCACTACCAGGCGTTCGACTGTCGCGTGCAGCGTTACTTCGTGCAGGGCATGATCGAGGCCATGCGCGAGTTCGGCGCCGAACACAATTTTGACGTGCGATTCGACAGTACGATACCGGCCGGTGCGCCGACGTGCCACTTCACCATGTGGCGGCTGGCGAACGACGACGCGCAGGACGCCACGGCCTGGCAAAAGTACACGGCGTCGATCGACACGAAAGCGCTAGAGATCGCGGCCAGGCAGGACGGGGTCGACGCAACCTAGCAGCCTGTTAAACAATGCCATCCTGAGATTTTAACCTCGCCAAGTGCGGAGCAAACGCACGGCTCGCCCCGGCGCGCCGGGGACATCGCATCCTTGCGATGAATACAGGTGCGTCGACTATCAACGGCCCGCCAGGCCGTCATCGGGCCGTGAATCGTCGTCGCGTCAAGGTTACCCAGGCAAACAGCAAGGCACCCACGGCGAACAACTTCCACGCGCCGGGCTCCGGCACCACGCTGATGCCCTGCAAGCGCGCGCCGTTGGGCGCGATGGTCGGTTCGTATTGGGCGCCCAGTCCTCCGCCGACTTCCTGGTACGAGAGCCTGAATATCTGTCCGGCCACAAACGGAATCGCCAGGTCAATGGTCTCGTCGTCGTAGGTGCCGTTCTCCAGCAGGTACACGACGCCGCCGGTGATGGCGCCCTGCAGCAGAGCATTGTCGACTGCGCCGGGAATCGTGGTGTTGGCAAAGGAGTCGAAGAAATTCACGTGAACGCCGGTACTCTCCAGCAGGAAGTACTCGAGCGACTCGTCCTTCACGCCGTCGAAATTCAATCCGGTCAAGATGCCGGACTGGCCGAAGGAAAACTCGATGTATTCGCTGGTGCCGTTGATGCGGTCGAATCGTGCCGGCAGGCCACCGGGCCCCAACACGGCCTCCGAGTCGACGCCCATGCCAAAAATACTGTTCGTCTCCCACAGTCCGGAACCGGCCGGTCCGGCAGCCAGATCCATCGAGAAGGCGCCGGCGGTGAGCGTGGTGCTCGGCGTGCCGTTCAAATTATTCGCGTCGAACCCAAAGGTGAAAGTCTCTGCTTCGGCTGCCGACGCAAGAAGCGCAACCACGATCATCAGCGACCCAATGCACGGCCAGCAGAGCCGCGTAAGGCCTGCGGCGCCTGTTCGAGAACGCGTCATCGGCGGTCCTTTCGTGTTTGAACGCGAGCCAGAGGGCAGATTCATGCCGCCGCCGCGCACCTTCGCAGGCAGCAAACACAGGCGCCCATGGAGGCAGGGTGGTGAACCTCCATGGGCGCGGTGTGTTTTCTACATCAAGGGACCGCGCTGTGGCGGCCGATTCGGAAACCGACTACGAACGGCGTCCGCGGCGACGCGTGACATAGCCGCCCAGACCGACCAGCGCCACGGCGAAGAGCGCCATGCTCGAAGGCTCCGGCACCGGAGTCGCCGAGAAGCTCAAGTCATCGATCGCCAGGCCGTTGTCCTGGCCGCTGCCTTCGCTCATTGTCCAGCGGAGCACCAGCGTTTGGCCAGGGGCCCAGTTGATGCTGTTGACGACTCCAGCCACTCCCACCTGATTCAATGGGTCGTTGCCGTCGATCGCCACCTGCGTCGGCGCAGCCTGGTTGTTGGGGTTCGCAAAACTGAGGGCCCCGACGTCCGTCAAGGAAGCATCGATATTCGCCGCCAGACCCCAGGCGAACGTCATGGTGTTGGTCACGCCTGCCTCTCCGCGGCGCCATTGTTCACCCGTGTACGACAAGCTGAAGCTGCCGTAGGTGTCGGACGAATTGTTCGTCAGCGCCAGGCCGAATTGGTTGATGTTGTTGCTGGTAGGAATGGCGCCCAAAGCGCGTTCCGTGGAACCATTCGTTCCCAGGCTGTTGATGCCGCGACCGGCACTGCTGCCGCTGCTGCCGTCCTGCGAATGGAAGTCGGTCGTGGCGCTGCTGCCGAGCACGTTGTTGCCCTGCCATCCGGTCAGGCCGGTCACGTTGTTGATCGCCGGATTGAGATCGAAGGCCGTCTTCGGCAATCCGAGCTGCGTGGGATTGGTAGCATCCGTAGGCAGCGTGTTGAAGTTTTCCGTGATGGTGCCGCCGGTGTAACCGAGCGGTGCGGCCGTGGCCGCTGGTACGGCCCATCCCATGGCCAAGCTGGCGGCCAGTGCGGCGCGAATGTACATTAGGCGCATTAGCAATCTCCTGGTGTGGACGAAATCGATCCCTTGGGTCTGAACCAACCTGTCGAGATCGTAAAGAACCAATGTGCAAGCTTGATCAAGGCACCATTAAGTACGCGTGATTTGATGATTTGCCGTCCGTGATCAGAGTGTGAGCACCGGCCAAATATTTGGAAATGCGCCACACACGTAACTAAACTCTCGCGTCACCCACATGAAAGGGCCGTTTATGCGAGGCGTCTTCGCCACGGCGACCATCGGCTGCTGCCTGCTATTGTCGACCCCGGTGTTGTTCGCTCAGCAGCCCGGTGCGCGCCGCGCGGGCAATGCCGGGGGGCCTGAGGCGCTCGTGGCGCGGCTCATGATGCTGGATGTCAACGGCGACGGCAAACTGTCGAAAGACGAAATGTCCGACCCGCGCGTGCTACCTATCTTTGCGCGGGCCGATGCTGATGGCGACGGCTTCGTCACGCGCGAAGAACTCGCCGCCACGGCCGGACCACGCGGCGGAGCTCCCGGCGCGGGCGGTCAAGGCGCGGGCGGTCAAGGTGTCCCCGGCGGGCCACGCGGCCCGAACGAGCAAGGGCCGCCCGGTTTTCGCGGACGCGGTCCGGGCGGACCGGGCGGACCTCCGCAGATCGGCCAGGTTCTGCCAGAGTTCGTGCAAGAAATGCTCGCGCTCAATGAGCGCCAGAAGAAACGCTTGGCGGCGCTCCAGAAAGAAGTGGATACCCGCCTGGCGAACAAACTGACCGAGGAGCAAAAGCAGAAGATCGCCGAATTGCAGAGTCGCGGCCCGGGTGGGTCCGGTGGACCGGGCGCGTTTGGCCCGCCGGACGGGCCGCCGCCCGACGGCAATCCTCCGCAGGGCCCGCGAAGACGAGTTCCGGCCGGCGCGGGCAAGCCGCCTGAGAAAGCCACCGACAAAGAACCCGCGGAAACCATTCCCGAGTAGCGAGGCTGCGGGCTGCCATGCGAAGCTTTCCTTCGCTCGCTAGGGTCGCTGCCTGGTTCATCGTCGCGCCGATGGTGGCCAGTGCATCCATTTTGGCCGACGAGCGAACCGCGCCTGCGCCACGGACCCCGCGGCCAAACATCATCTTCATCCTGGCCGACGATCTGGGCTGGGGCGATTCTGGGTTGCTACGGCCATCCGCACATCAAAACACCGCGTCGCGGGTCGCCGATCATGCGCTGCGGCCATCTGCTGCGACACTTAGCCGGCGGCTTGCCGGCGATAACGTTCGATGAGCGCGTTGGTCGAGCTGTCGTGCGTCAGCTTTGGCGGCAGGGTGCTTTCGAGCTCCGGAATAATCCGCTTGGCCAGCACTTTGCCCAGCTCCACGCCCCACTGATCGAACGAATTAATGTTCCACACGGTGCCTTGCGTGAAAACTTTGTGCTCGTACATGGCCACCAACTTGCCCAAAGCCGCGGGCGTCAACCGTTCCAGCAGAATGGTATTCGTCGGGTGGTTGCCGGTAAACGTGCGATGCGGCACTTGCTCGGCGCTCACGCCGTCGGCCTGCACTTCCGCGGTCGTTTTGCCGAAGGCCAGCGCCTCGGTCTGGGCAAAAAAGTTCGCCATCAGCAGATTGTGATGATCGCCCAGCGGATTGAGCGATTGCGAGAAGCCGATGAAATCGCAAGGGATCAACTTGGTTCCCTGGTGGATGAGCTGGAAGTAGGCGTGCTGGCCGTTGGTGCCGGGCGTGCCCCACACGATTGGCCCCGTTTGATAGTCGACCGTGCGGCCGGCCAGATCGACGTGCTTGCCGTCGCTCTCCATGTCGAGCTGCTCGAGATACATGCTCAAGCGGCTCAGATAATGGTCGTAGGGCAAGATGGCCAACGTCTCGGCGCCGAAGAAGTTGTTGTACCAGATGCCCAACAGTCCCAAGAGCACCGGCAGGTTGCGTTCGAACGGCGCCGTGCGGAAGTGCTCGTCCATGGCGTGAAAGCCGGCCAGCATCTCGCGAAAACGCGCAGGGCCGATGGCGATCATCAGCGACAGCCCGATGGCCGAGTCGTACGAATACCGGCCGCCGACCCAATCCCAGAACTCGAACATGTTCGTGGTGTCGATGCCGAAGCGCGCGACCTCTTCAGCATTGGTCGACACGGCTACAAAGTGCCGCGCCACCGCACGCTCGTCGCCCAGGTGGTCGACGAGCCAGGCCCGGGCCGAGCGCGCGTTCGTAAGCGTTTCCAGCGTGGTGAACGTCTTGGATGAAACGACAAACAGCGTTTCCGCCGGATCGAGATCGTGCGTGGCTTCGACCAGGTCCGTGGCGTCGACGTTCGAGACAAATCGAAACGTCATGTTGCGCTGACTGTAAAAGCGCAGCGCCTCGTAGGCCATGGCCGGGCCCAGATCCGAGCCGCCGATGCCGATATTGATGACGTTCTTGATGGGCCGGCCGGTATAGCCTTTCCATTGGCCGGCGCGCACGCGATCGCAAAATTCGGCCATGCGGTCGAGCACGGCGTGCACCTCGGGCACGACGTTCTGGCCGTCGAGTTCGATAGTTGCGCCGCGCGGCGCGCGCAAGGCAATGTGCAACACGGCCCGGCCTTCAGTGACGTTGATTTTCTCGCCCTGAAACATGGCCGTGATGCGCTCGGCCAGGCCCGACTCTTGTGCCAGCTGCACCAACAGACGCACCGTTTCCTCGGTGACGCGATTCTTCGAATAGTCGAGATAAATGCCACAGGCGTCGAGAGCCAGCCGTTTTCCGCGAGTGGGATCGTCGGCGAAGAGCTGCCGCAGGTGCGTGTCTTTGATGCGCTCGAAGTGCTGCTGGAGCGCGGTCCAGGCGGGCCGTTCCAGAAGCGGCGCAGCGGGGGCGGGCATCGACAAACTCCTTTTCAAATACTGGCCGCACGCGCGGCGCCGGCACGATTTCCGTCCGATGCCCCCGCGCTGCGGTCTTGCCACAAGCGAAATCCGCCCACAAACGCATTCGCATTGTTGCCCAAGCGGCAGCGCGGCGGCAACTGGTTTAACAATTTCGCATTGCCGCCGCCCAACAGCACATAGTCCGGCTCGAAGGCCGAACACAGCAGATCCACCACGTGGTGCACGCGGCGTTCCCATTTCTTGCGGCCCATGCGCTCCAACCCGGCTACGCCGACGTAGTCCTCGTACGTCCGCTTGCGGTAGGGCAAATGGCCTAGTTCAAGTGGAACTAGCGCGCCATCGATGACGAGCGCCGACCCCAGCCCGGTGCCCAGGCCTAGAAAGAGCATCTTGTCGCCCACGTAGCTGCCCATCGCCTGCATGGCGGCGTCGTTCACGATCTTCACAGGGCAGCCGAAGGCGGCGGCATAGTCGAAATCGACCCAGCCCTGGCCGAGATGAATCGGCTCTTCGATCGGCTTGTCGCGCACGACCGGCGTGGGCACGCCGATACTGACGGCGTCGAACTCCCAGTCGCCGGCCAGGTGGTGCACGCCTTGCACCATTTCCGCCGCCGTCAGCGCCGGACCAGAGACCATCTTGCGCGGCTCGGTCTGACCGCTGAGCAAAATCTTGACGTGCGTGCCGCCCACGTCAACCGCCAATATGTTCATCGTCATAGTCTCGCAGGGGTCCGAAATCCGCCGGCCGATCATTCTGCCTGATTGCGATGCGGCCCGCCAGCGGCCTAGCGGCAAACGTGCCGGTCGTCGTTCCACAGCCGAACGACCGGCTCCGCCAGGCTGTGCTCGTATCCGACCATACTGAGCGTAGCCGTTGTGAGCAGGAAGTATTTGCCGGCGGCAGGCTCCAGGCCGAGCCACCGCGCGGCGAGAACTCGCAAAAAATGCCCGCTGGAAAAGACTAGCACGTTCTGGCCGATGCCGCGCAGCCGGGCGATGACGCCGTCGGCACGGCGGCCGATTTCCGCGGGCGACTCGCCGCCGGGACAACCATCGCGAAATAACTGCCAATCCGGCCGCGTGGCGCGAATCTGGGCCGTGGTCTGACCTTCGTACAGGCCGTAGTTCCACTCCACCAGGTCGTTGTCGATCTGGGCCTCTGCGCCGTAGCCGGCCAACTCACATGTGCGACGTGCCCGCACTAGCGGACTGACCAGCACCGCCGCGAAGTTAACGTCTCCGATCAAGGCGCCGAGTTGGCGCGCGTTCTTTTCGCCGCGCTCGGTCAGCGGCAAATCGGTCAGGCCTGTATGTTGCCCGCTCAACGACCAGGCGGTTTCGCCGTGCCGAGCCAGATACACACTTGGTAGCGAGGCGCTCATCGTCAACTGAATCTCAATTCGGTGCGCGACATAAAAAGGGGTGTTCTACTTTTTCTGCAATCGCTAAGACTCCTTACAATTCCTCCCGGCACCAACGAGTAACAGTGATTTTCTGGGTGACCGACAAAAAGTAGAATGTCCGCTCTTTGCTATTCCTCTCCGACCGCCGCGCGATCGGCAAACAGTGTGGCACGGGTTTGCACAACGCGGCCTGCGGGAATCGCAGCGTCGGCCGCCAGCAACTTCGGCAACACGGTGGTTTTGGATGTTCCCGTGACCAGCCACAAGATGCACCGCGCACGATCGAGCATCGGATACGTCAGCGTCATACGCCGGTGACCTTGATACACTCCGCTGATCGCCACGTCGCGGTCGCGAATCGTCAACGCGGGGTCGCCGGGAACCAACGACGCCGTGTGACCATCCGGTCCCAGGCCCAGGTGTGCCAGATCCAAAATCGGCGGTGTTGCGGCGACCGTGGCCAGCGTGCGCGCATACCCGTCGGCCGCCGCCTCCAAATCGGCGCGCTCTACCGGCATGGCCAGAATCTGCTCCGGCCGCACGTGCCCGGCGGGCAGCAGGCATTCCTTGATATGCGTCAGGTTTCGTGCCGCGTCGCCGGCGGGCGCCACGCGCTCGTCGACTTGCACGATGTGCACGGCCTGCCAAGGCATTTGCTCCGCGGCCAGCGCGCGCAACATTTGCCAGGGCGTCTGCCCGCCGCTGACAGCCATCACAAAACGGCCACGCGCGGTCACCGATTCTCTGGCCTGCGTGGCGACAAAGCGCGCCGCCTGGCGAGCGACTTCGTCGGGATCGGCAAACACTTCCACGTGCACGGGAGAGTCTCCACGCCGCGTCAACTGTTATACCTCACAGCCCCGGTCACGCCTGCTGCCGGGCAACTGCCCGGAACGTTACGTCGTCAGCGGATTGTGCCAACCCTGGGACGGACCGATGGCGGCGGCCGCGCCGGGGCCCCACGTCGCCGGCTCGTAACCCTCCACGGGCACCCGGTTGTCCAACACCGAATCGACGATGCGCCACGCCGCCTCGACGGAGTCCTCGCGCGCGAACAGCGACGCGTCGCCGTGCATCGCATCGCCGAGCAGGCGCTCGTAGGCATCCATTTCGTCCCCCTGGGCCGAGTGGCTCAACACCAGCTCCACGCTTTCACCACGCATTGCCTCGCCCGGCGATTTGACCATGGCACCCAGGGCGATCGTGACCTGGGGATTCAAACGAAATCGGAGATGGTTCGGGAGCAGCTGCTTGAGAAACACGTCGGGCGGAGAGCGCAAGGTGACGTAGACCTCGGTGCAGGTGGTGGGCAGGCACTTGCCGGCGCGAATGTAGAACGGCACGCCGGTCCAGCGCCACGAGTTGATTGCCAACCGCAAGGCAACGAACGTCTCGACCGCGGAGTCGGTGGCCACGCCCTTCTCCTGGAGATAGCCGCGAAACTGTCCCCGCACCACATCCGCCGGATCGAGCGGTGGAATGCACTTGAAGATCTTCACCTTCTCATTTCGCACGCTCTCACTGTCCGAGCCGGCGGGCGGCTCCATCGTCAGTAGCGCGAGCACTTGCAGCAGATGGTTTTGCACGACGTCGCGCAGGGCGCCGGCCTGTTCGTAGAATCCGCCGCGGCCCTGCACGCCAAACGACTCGGCCATGGTGATCTGCACGCTCTCGATGTAGGTGCGGTTCCAGATGGGCTCGAGGAACGCATTTCCAAAACGGAAGAACAGCAAATTCTGCACCGGCTCTTTGCCGAGAAAATGGTCGATCCGGAAGATGGCGTCCTCGGGAAAATTCGAAAGCAGCACCTGATTCAGCTTGAGCGCCGAATCGAGATCGCGCCCGAAAGGTTTTTCGACGATGACCCGCGCCCCGCGCGAGCAGCCCGAGCGGCCCAACTGCTCCACGACGACCGGAAACAGGACGGGCGGAATCGCCAGGTAGTGGGCCGGCCGCTGCGCGTCTCCCAGTTGCTGACGCAGCGCGGCGAACGTGGCCGGATCCTGATAGTCGCCGTCGACGTAGCGCAACAGCGACGTCAACTTCTGAAAGGCCGCGACGTCCACACCGCCATGATGCGTCAGGCTGTCGCGCGCGCGCGCCGCTAAATCGTCGAGCTTCCAGCCGCTTTTGGCCACACCCACGACCGGCACGTTGAGCGTGCCGCGCTTCACCATCGACTGCAGCGCCGGGAAGATCTTCTTGTAAGCCAGATCGCCCGTGGCACCGAAGAACACCAGGGCATCCGAGGGAGTCGCCGTGGTCATGCGCCGGCCCTCGTCGAAGCGTGCGTGTTCGGGCGCGGCCGGGGACTCTTAAGCGGCGCGTCGTTTTGAGGTGCGTCCTGCATGCTAGGGGCCCTTCTTCTCTTCGTGTCCGCCAAACTGATAGCGCATGGCCGAGAGCAGCTTATCCGAAAAATCGCCCTCGCCGCGCGAACTGAAGCGCTCGTAAAGCGCGGTGGTCAACACGGGCACGGGCACGCCTTCGTCGATGGCGGCCTTGATCGTCCAGCGGCCTTCGCCCGAATCGGACACGCGGCCGGCGAACCTGGCCAGCGCCGGGTCGCCCGCCAGCGCACTGGCCGTGAGGTCCAACAGCCACGAGCCGATCACACTGCCGCGGCGCCATACTTCGGCCACGTCGGGCAAGTTGATGTCGAACGGGTAGTCCTGCGGCTGGCGCAGCGGCGTGGTTTCGGCGTCGGCCGCGCGCGGCCGTTTGCCGATATTTGCCTCGCGCAGCACGGCCAGCCCTTCGGCATAGGCCGCCATGATGCCGTACTCAATGCCGTTATGCACCATCTTCACAAAGTGGCCGGCGCCGTTCGGCCCGCAGTGCAAATAGCCGTGCTCGGCGGTGCCGCCGAGCTGCTCGCGACCCGGCGTGCGCGGCACATTGCCGACGCCGGGCGCCAACGTTTCAAAAATCGGATTGAGATGCTTTACGACGTCGGTTTCGCCGCCGATCATCTGGCAATAGCCGCGTTCCAGTCCCCACACGCCGCCGCTGGTGCCCACGTCGACATAGTGCAGCCCCTTGGGCTTGAGCGCAGCGGCCCGGCGCATGTCGTCGACATAGTAGGAATTGCCGCCATCGATTACGTTGTCGCCGGCGTTCAAACGGCTTTGCAGCTGCGCGAGCGAGTCGTCGACGATGGCCGCCGGCACCATCAGCCACACGGCGCGCGGCTTGTTCAGCTTGCTGACAAAGTCGTCGAGCGAGCTGGCGCCAACGGCTCCCTCGCCCGCGAGTTCCGCCACGGCCGGCGGATGGATATCGAAAACGACGCATTGATGTCCGCCCCGCATCAACCGGCGGACCATGTTCGCGCCCATCCGGCCCAGACCGATCATTCCCAATTGCATTGCAATTCCTCCATGTCCGACGAGCGCCTCCGCGCGCGGCCGCGTTGCTCATATTGACAAGCATTGTAGCAAGCGCGGGCGCGGATCGCACGGGCGCGGTGGACGCCTAAACGTGCCAGCGAGGCTCCTGGCAGTCTGCGGGCGAATCGATGGGCGCATGGCGGCGCTGAAAAATACTTCACTTGCGCGCCTGAGTCGGCTACACTCGAAGCGCGCGGCGCGAGACCGCGCACCAACGGCGGGAGTCACCGGCGTGGAAATTCTGTTGGCTGACCCCTGGACTGCGAGCAACTGGCCCATCGTGGTTGCGGCCTTGGCCGCCGCGTACATACTGGGGTTGCCGCTGCTGATTCTCGTGGGCATGAAGAATGACGCGCATCCAGCGGTCGAAGAAATTGATCCCGCCGCCGATTCGTTGCCGACAAAGATCGCAGAACATTTCGAATCGGCCGAAACTGCGTTGCAACAAGTTGGTTTCGAGTCGGAAGGCATTTTCTTTCTGCCGCGCCAGGTACCGAACGCTCAGGTAATTGGGCAGTTGTTCGTCAACCGCGCCACGTTCGAGACGGCCTCCGCCATCGCAATTCAGGCTGGGCCCGAGAACAATCGACGATTGGTCCGATACATCTCATTTGTCACGCGCTACCGCGACGGTCATTCGATCATCACGGGCAACCCCGCCGAAGTCAGCGCGTTTCCCGTGCCACCGAAGAACATTACGACACACGTACCTTGGCTCCAGGACGCGCTCGAGCTGTACGAAGTGCACCAGGCGATTTCTGCAGCGAAGGGATCCAGCGCGCCACGCACGATTCGCTTGTTCGACGAGTTTGGCGGCGATCCTCTAGCCTATATCGCCGGAACCATTCGCGAGGAGTTGGACTTCGCTGCCGCAGATGGTTACGTCCAACTTAACGCGGCCGGGACGTGTTTTCGCGCAACGATCAAGGGCGCGTATCTGATGACCTGGAAACAGCTACAACCCTTCAAGTTTTTTGTCCATCGGGCGCGCGACCGGCGCTCCAACCGTATGTTGGCCGAAGTGGGATTCGATTGAGCAGTTGCAGCGGCGGGCGATTCCGTCGGCGTGACAGTGCACTTCTAACGTGACAGTGCACGATCAAATCGGCAGGGCGTGGCGTGTGATCCCCGCTGGCCAGGTTACAGCCGATAGTACACGTCCATCACTTGCTGCAGCATGCCATGCACGATGCTACGATCGGGAATGCTGGCGGCCAGGCCGTAGATGGGCGCCATGCCGCCTTCGATATCGGGCGTATCGCGCACGTAAGCCACCGATTGCTTGAGATCTGCCACGAAGCGCTCGGCCACGCCCGGCTCCGCCTGCCGCAGCGTGGGACTCACGTGAATGGCCGCCGGATTCAGCAGGCCCGTCAGCGCCCAGCCGCGACCACTCATCTGGTCGAGCACCTGGTAAATGTTCAGTTCGTCGGAACCAAAAGCAAAGGGCCCGATCGGCTGGCCCAGCAATTTCAGTTCCCCAATCTCGGCAATGCCGCGGCGCATCGTAGCCACGGCCGCGAGAATCTTGCGCGTGGTGGCCAGATAACCGCTTTCGCCCATGGAGACCAGCGCCGCCCAGCACGCGGCGCTCAAACCGCCGGGACGGCTGCCAGAGAACGTGGGCGAGTAGTACAACCCGCCCGGCCAATCGGCGATGGTGAAATACTGATAGCGCCGCAGCGGCTGCCCGCGATAGAGCACGACCGAAGTGCCCTTGGGCGCATAGCCGTACTTGTGCGTATCGCACGACATGGAGGTGACGCCCGTTACTCGAAAATCAAACGGCGGCACGGGCGCGCCGAGTTTTTCGGCCCACGGCAGGAAATAACCACCCAGGCAGCCATCGATGTGCAGGCCCACTTCGTGCGACTCGGCCAGCTCCCCCAGCTTGTCGATGGGGTCGATCGTGCCGTAGGGAAAATTGATCGCCGAGCCGACCAGTGCAATCGTGTCGGGCGTGATCGCCGCGGCCACGGCCGACAGGTCGGCCCGAAAGTCGGCGTCCAATGGCACCACGCGCGGCGTGATGTTGAAATACTGTGCCGCCTTGTGAAACGCGGCATGCGCGGAAATGGGCAGCACGATCTCGGGCGCCGTGATGCCCTTGGTATCGCGCGCCCAATCGCGATACGTCTTCATCGCCAGCAGTATGCTTTCCGAACCGCCGGAGGTCACCGAACCGCATACCCCCTCTTCGCTGCCAAAGGGTGCCGTGGTTTCGCCGGCGCCAAGCATGTTGGCCGTCATGGCCACGATCTCGGCTTCGAACTTGGCGGCACTGGGCCAGATGTCGGGATGCAGCGGGTTCGACTGCGATTGGATGGCGTACACGCGATTCACAAACTCGATGTGCTCATCGTCGCCGTGATAGACCGAGCCCGAGGCATAGCCGGCTTTCCAGCGTGCCTGTTCGAGCGCCCGCAATTGCTCCATCTCCGCGATGATGGCCTGCCGATCGCGTCCTTTGGCGGGCAAGCACGACTGGCCGTCGAACTTCGCCCGGTAGGGGTGCATCATTTCGTCGATCGGCGCAAGGAACCCGAGTTCGGAATCGGACGGCGTGGACACTGGTGATACTCCAATCAATGACGGTCGATGGTAGACAGTTTGGCGGCGGCGCCGTTGGCACCCGCGCTGTGGCGCTGCAGTCGGCGGAAGATGGGTCTCGTGGCTTTATAACTCGCCAACCACGTGGTGAACAGGTCTCGGTACATGGCCGCTCGAGCAGCATCGGGCTGGAACGTTCGCTCGACGCGCACCAGATCGGGTATTTGCGCCACGCTGATCCGCCCCAGGGCGACCAGCGCCGCCAGCGCCGCGCCGCGCGAGGTGGCCATTTGCGGTTCGCTCATGCGATGCACAGGCCGATCGAGCACGTCGGCCAGCGTTTCGCACCAGACCTCGCTTTTGGCGGCACGGCCAATGAAATTCAGCTCGGCAAAGCGGCGGCCCACAAAGCGCTCGACGCTGGCTTGCAGCCAGCGCAGGTTGAAGCTGACGCCCTCGATGACGGCCCGCACGGCCTCGGCCCGGCCGGTGCGCAGCGACTGGTTGAGGAACCCGCCGCGCATCGTGCTGTCGCCGCTCGGCGGCCCGGCGCCGTTCAGCCACGGCAGAAACAACAGGCCGTCGCTGCCCGGCGCGGCACTTGCCGCCAGGCGCTCCACTTGCTCATACACGCCGGCACGCCCGTCGGGCGAGCGATCCGCGTCGGCAAATAGCCATTGCTCGACCAGCGTCTCCAGGCACTTGCCGGCCGCGCCTTGCTCGGCAGTCACCATGTTGCGGCCATGCAGGGCCGAAGGCATGGTGGCCAGGTAGTCGAGCAGGTTGGTCTTTTTGAAGGGCACGTGGCAGCTCAGCCAGGCCGTGGTGCCCACGCAGGCATGCGCGGCGAAATCGCGCGTGGCGCCCGAGCCCAGCGCGGCTGCCTGACTATCGGGCGTGCCCGCCACGACCGGGGTGCCCGCCGGCAAGCCCCAGGCGGCAGCGGCCGCGGGCAACAGCGTGCCGACGATGCTGCCCACCGGCACGAGCTCGGGCAGCTTCTCGCGATCCAGTCCGCACCAGCTGATCAATTGCTGCGCGTATTTCACGCGCGTGTTGTCGCGATTGTCGGTCAGCAGGTAGGGAAACACGCTGGCGTGCGAGGCGCACATGCGGCCGGTCAACCGCAAGTTCAGAAAATCCACGGGCTCGAGAAACTTGTGCGTGCGGCGATAGACGTCGGGCCGTTCGTGCTTGATGAACAAAATGTGCGCCAGCGCGTCGGCCCCGGAATGCGTGGGCACGCCGCCCGTCAGCCGGACCCACGCGAGCATCCGCCGTAGGCCGTAACCGCTCACCTTGATCCAGCCGTCGGTGATCTGTCGCGTGTAGGGTGCGCCGCGTGAGTCCGACCAGTGCACCGCGTTCATCAGCGGCTCACCGGCGGCGTCCACGGCCGCCGTGACCGACCATTGGGCCGCGCAGCTGATGGCTGCGATCCGCTCGACAGGGACGTGACGCTCAGCGACGATCGACTGCACGCAGGCGGTGGTGGCCCGCCACCATTCGGCCGGATCCTGCTCGCCGCCGCCGTCCGCCGTGGCGCGTGTGGCAACCGCGGCCGTGGCTTGCGCCACCAATTCGGCCCGCTCGGAGAATAGCGCGACCTTCGGCCCGCTGCTGCCCAGGTCAACGGCCAGGACGTAAGCGGCGGGACTTGTCATCTGCAAGTTGTTGTCCATGCGGTGTGAGAAAACTTGCGCCCCGCGGCTCTTGTGCGGTATCAGCGGCGCCTACGATCCGGACCTGCGCACGAAGTGCAGTCGGCGAACGCGCGGCGTGTTGAGGCGGAATCCTGCAATTGCATTGTTCGCATCGCGCTCGAACACGAGTGCGCCCTCCGGCGCGACAAACTCATCGCGCACGCTGGGCTGCAGATTCTGCCGTGCAGCGCGGGGTCCCGCGAGCCGCAGCGTGCCGTTTTCCAGAACTATGTTGTAGGTGGCTTCCACCTCGTCGCTATAGTAGCTACCGGCATATTGGGCCAATTCGTCCGCGTTCGGCGCAGCCAGCGCGACAGCTGCGAGCACGCGCGGCTGCGAATCGCCCAAGCTCAAGCGCAGCTGCCGCGGACCGCCTTCGCTGCTGGCTGCAAATTCGAACTGGAGTGCCTCAAACGGTCCGCTGCCGCGAAACTTTAACGCGTCCAGCGCCCGCAGCTTCACGCCCCAGGGAAAGAATCGCGCTAGTTTCAAAGTGCCGCCCACGGGCTCGAACGTCCACAGCGTGCCGTCGCGAGGATCGCGGTAGTTCCCGGCCAGAAGCGCCAGCGCGTCGTCGGGCAAGGTGACCTCGGCGAGCTTTTCCGCCGCAGCCCCTTGAGGCGCTAAGCGGTCGGCCAGATACAAGTCGGCCACTTGCATCGCCAGGGCAGTCGGCTCAACACTGCTCAAGTTCGCCAGGCAGATCACGCTAAACCTGGCCTCGGGAAACCGCGCCATCTCGGTGCGAAAGCCGGCGAACGCGCCCCCGTGCGACACGCGCCGCAGGCCGCGGTAGTCATCAATTGTCAGGCCGAAGGCATAGTCCAACGGCTTGCCGCCGGCCAGCTTGCCGGTTTCCAGCAGTTGATCGACGAAGCCATCGCCCAGCCGATTGTCGTAAAAGTTGCGGTCCCACAAGAGCAAGTCTCCCACGGTGGTCCACAAGTTCCCGCTGCCGACCGATTCGATACCTGGATCGTCCGTGCGAAAGCCCTGCGCCGTGGCGGCGTGTCCGACCGCCCGCTGCTTGATGATCATCGTGTGATCGTCGCGAAACACCGAATGGCGCATGTCCAAAGGACGAAAGATGTGCTCGTCCGCGAAGGCCCGCAGCGACTTGCCGCTGGCGCGCTGGACGATCTCGGCCAGAAGGGCATAGCCGGAATTGGAGTACGAATACTCTTCGCCGGGAACGAAGCTCAGTTCTTTCTGGCGGACGATGAGTCGCACCGCGTCGTCAAGCGAAAAGTCGTAAGTTGTGCCGCCGGCAATCGCCACCAGCGACAGATAGTCTCGCAGCCCGCTGGTGTGGTGCACCAGCTGGCGAATCGTGATCGGCGTGCCATAGTCGGGCAGCTCCGCAATGTGCTTGCGCACATCGTCGTCGAGTGAGATTTTTCCTTGCCGCGCGAGAATGGCGATACTGGCCGCAGTGAACTGCTTCGACGTGGAAGCGATATAGAAGACCGATTCCGGTGACAGCGGC
Organism: Pirellulales bacterium; assembly: GCA_050250435.1. GTDB lineage: Bacteria > Planctomycetota > Planctomycetia > Pirellulales > PALSA-1355 > JBFWOR01. The sequence continues at coordinate 77,968 of JBFWOR010000006.1, forward strand.
ACATCGTGCTCGAGGTCTGCCATGCCGTAACCGCGCTGGTAGATAATCTGGCCGTTGTGAATCACGGCGATCACCACCCCCGGCGAATCGGGCTTGTCCCAGCGGGCGAAGATCTTGTCGATCTCTGCCGCGGGCACGTCCTTTACTCCCGTGCTCGGCGCAGCATCGGACCTCGGCCCGGCCGGGTCGGCCAGCCCCATCGAGGCGCACGTGGCGGCCAACGCCGCTGCCGCGCAGCAAGTGCAGACAAATGCGCAACGGCGACGCGCTGCTGCCATGGCTCGTCGGTACATGTCGAGCGAATGCTCCGTTGAAGCGGTTCCTCATGCCGGTCGAACAACGGTGTATTTGTACCACGCCGCGCCGCATGATGTAATCGACCGAAGGTCCCGTCGCTGCTGAGCACCCCGAAATGCCCGAGCTGCCCGATATTGCCGTCTATCTCGAAGCGCTCGAGCGCCGCATTTTGCACAGGCGGCTGACGCAGGTGCGGGTGGCCAGGCCGTTCTTGCTGCGCACCTTCGAGCCGCCCTTGGAAGCGGTCGCGGGCAAAACCGTGCAGCAGCTGCGCCGGCTGGGAAAACGCATCGCCATCGGCCTGGAGGACGAGCTATGGCTGGTGCTACACCTGATGATTGCCGGTCGACTGCATTGGCGCGAGCCGGGCGCCAAGCTCACCGGCAAGTACAACCTGGCGGCCTTCGATTTCGATATCGGCTCGTTGGTGCTCACCGAGGCGGGCGCCAAGCGTCGAGCGGCGTTGTACCTGGTGCGCGGCGACGCGGGACTGGCGGCGCACGAGCCCGGCGGCATCGACGTGTTTGCCGCCAGCGCGGCGCAGTTCCAGGCGGCGTTGGCGGCGGAGAATCATACGCTCAAGCGCGCGTTGACCGACCCGCACATCTTCAGCGGCATCGGCAACGCTTACTCCGACGAGATTCTGCATCGCGCCCGCTTGTCCCCTTTCGCACAGACCCAGAAGCTTTCGGCCGACGAAGTCGCACGGCTGCAAGCGGCGACGTGCGAAGTGCTTGAAGAATGGGCCGAACGCCTGCGCGCCGCGGCCGGCGATGACTTTCCCGAGCGGGTGACCGCTTTTCGTCCGGAGATGAACGTGCACGGCCGCTACGGCCTGCCGTGCCCCGTGTGCGGCGCGCCCGTGCAGCGCATTCGCTACGCCGATCATGAGACGAACTATTGTCCCGGCTGTCAGACCGGCGGGAAGATTCTGGCCGACCGCTCGCTCTCGCGGCTGCTGCACGACGCGTGGCCCAAACACTTGGAGGAATTAGACTGAACGCCGGCGGCTGACGACGGAAGAAAAGGCCGCCGTTTGACACGCGCGCCAGCGCAGCGTAGGTTTGGATCGGCTGCCATTTCCGGCGACCCGGCCCTGGCTTTCCCAGTGCGGCCGCAAATCGCTCGCATCGCCGAACTTCACGCCCGGTGTCGCCTTGCCGTTCCCTCTGCCGTTAACGCCCTTCGAACGGTACTACCTGGCCGACGATCGCGCCGACTATCCCACGACCATTCCCGTCGAGCTGCAATTCACCGGCGAGTTGGATCGCCCGGCGTTTGTCGCCGCACTCCAGCAAGTCGTCGCCCGGCATCCGCTTTTGAACGCCACAGTGGCCGAAGGGCCCGACGGGCCGCGGTGGATTGCCGGCGCGTGCCCCGACCCGCGGCTCGATTGGGAAACGACCGACGCCGAATTGCCGTCCGCACCGCAGGTGTCCGAACATCTCGACCTGCGACAGCGGCCGGGTTTGCGCGTTTGGGTGCGCGTGGGCCCGGGTCGCTCGACGGTGTGGCTGCAAATGCATCACGCTTGTTGCGACGGCCTGGCCGTGCTGGACTTCGTCGGCGACTTGCTCGTCTTGTACGCCGCTGCCAATACCAAGGGCACTGCCGATTTGCCGCCGCTCGACCCTGAGCGGCTGACCGAGCGCGCAGCGTTCGATGCCGGGCCGCCCCGGCGGCCGTCACCGGCGGTTGCTGCGCGCGACGCGTGGATGATGCTGTACGTCTGGTGGCGCATCCTGGTGCGGCGCTGCGCGGTGTTGGCGTCGGCCGCGCCCCGGCCCTCGGCGGCCAGCGACCCACTCAGTTTCCAGATCCTCGTGATGCCGCGCGCGCCATCGGAACAATACAAAGGAGTCGCCCGGGCGCGGCAGGTGACGGTGAACGACTTGCTCCTGCGCGACATGCTGCTGACGGTACAAACGTGGAACAGCGCACACGGCCGGCGGCGGACCGGCCTGTGCCGCATCAACATGCCGGTGTACGTCCGCGATCGCAAAGCCGCGCCCATCCCGGCCTCAAACGGCATCGGCTTTGGCTTCGTGACGGTCTCGCCCGACAAACACGCCGGCCCCGGGCCGCTGTTGAGCGCGGTGCACCGCGAGACCCAACGCATTAAGAACTGGAAGCAGGCCTTGTACTTCCTGGCCGGGCTGGCCATCGGCAATCGCCGGCCACGATTGATGAAATGGGCGCTCGGGCGACCGCGCTCGTTGGCCACCGTAGTACTGAGCTACTTGGGGCCGGCGCTGGCACGCACGCCCCTGCCCCGCCGCGACGACGGCAAACTGCGGTGCGGCAACATCGTGCTCGAGCACATTGCCGGCGTGCCACCGGTGCGACCTTTGACCAGGGCATCGATGGTGGTGCTGGAATATGCCGGCGAGTTGACGCTGGGGCTGCGCTGCGACCCGCACGATTTTGCACCGGAAAATACGCGCGAATTGCTGCAGGCATTTCGCAGTTTAACGTACGAAACGATCCGCACAGGCGAGTGAGGGAGGGTGCAGGCGGGGGGCCACGGGCATCCTGCCCGTGTGCTGGGACTGGCGAGACGCCATTCGCATCCCGTTGCCTTACGGATGAATGGCCGCGCCGCCGTCGACGGTCAGCACTTCGCCTTGCACCAGATCGCTCAGCGGGCTGGACAGAAACAGCACGGCGTCCGCCACGTCGTCGGCCGAGAGCATGCGCTGGCCCATCATGGCCTTGTCCTTGCGGCCGTCGAAAATGGCCTGAGCATTCGGCAGCCGGCGTGTCGAATCGGTATCGACCAGGCCCGACTTCACGACGTTGATGTTCACGCCCCGATCGCCAATCTCCAAGGTCAGGTGCCGCACCAGACTTTCCAGCGCCGCCTTGGAGCTGCCGATCAGCCCGTAGAACGGCAGCGCGATGTTCGAGCCGTGGCTGGACAGCGTGATTACCTTCGAGCGGCGCTCGCCGTCTTTGCGCTCCATGAGCGGCATCGCAGCCTGCACCAGGTAGAGTAGCGCCAAGACGTTCGTATTGTACGCGGCCTGAAAGTTTCGCGCGGTGGCGCCTAAGAGCGGGCGAAACCCGCCGGTGGCCGCATTGCTCAGCAGGATGTCGAGCGTGCCGAAGTGCTCGCGAATTGCGTCCATCATGCTGCGCACGTCGTCTTGCTCGCTGACGTCGGCCTTCACCACCAGCACGCGGCGGCCCAGCTCGGCAACTTCGTCGGCCACGGACATGGCCGCCTGGCGATTGACGACATAGTTAATCGTGATGTCCGCGCCGGCCTGAGCCAGACGCAGGGCGCATGCCCGGCCGATGCCGCGCGAGCCGCCGGTGACCAGGGCCACATATCCCGTCAGATCGATCATGGTAGTTACCCGTTCGTTGCAGTGGGGGAAAGTCTTGTAAGTGCCGGGTCGCGAGCGACACTCGCCACGACCGCCAGTTGTGAATCGATGGTAAACGATTGCAGTCGACAGCCGACAAGCGACCGGCCGCGATAGCTGGCCCGGCCGTCGGGCCGAATTTCGAACTCGCGCGGCGCGAAGCTCTCGCCGGTGTTGCAGGCCTTGTAGAGTGCCTCTTTGGCCGCCCAGATGAAACAGGCAATGCTGGTCGAGCCGGTTTCGACAAACCATTCGCGCTCGGCGGGCGTGAACCACAATTCGACAAAGCCGTCGCCGAACGCGGCGCTATCCGCCAGGTCGACACCCAGACTCACCGTGTCGCTGCCGGCCAGTGCCGCCAGCACGCCGCGATGGGAATGCGAAATCGACAGCGACCACGGCCGCAGCCGTCCCTCGATCCAAACGAGCGGCCGGTTGACGCGACCGGCCGTGTCGCGCGAGAGAATCTCGATCGCCTCGGGTGGCACCGACGACGGTTCGGCCCGCAACGCAATGAACCCCGCCACCAAGCGCTTGGCGACGGCGCGTCCCAACAGCCATGCGCGGCGCCGGCGCTCATCGCGCCAGGCCGACAGCTCGGCCTGCTCGCGGCGGCTCAGCCAGTGGTCACCCACGGTTCCGCACAGCATCTCGAACTCGGCAAAGTTGCGATAATCGCGGAGGATCCGCGCACTGCGGGAGTGGCCCACGTGCGCCGGGGCACGTGTGTCGATCTCTGATTCGCAGGTTTCGTTGGATCGCAGCATGATTGTCGCACACCGGCTGGGGCCGGCCGCCGTTCGCTTACGGTCGCACCATCACAATGCGGTGACCTTCGACGCGCAACAGCGGCCGTCGGTCTGCGCCAAAAATCACGAAATCGTACAGGGCCTGCTTGGCGTCGATCTGCCGGCAGGCGAACCACAACCAACAATCTTCGTCGTCGCGCGGCATCTCGCCGAAACTCACGCGCTCGATGCCGGCGGGCAGTGAGAACGACTGTCCGCCGTGGAACCAGGCGTGAATACCGCACACGTAAAAGGCGGCGTCGAGCGCGGTGGCCGGCACGAGCCAATCCCGGCCGCTGCGCGCTCCGCCCAGCCGGGCCAGCGACAGTGCGACCAGTTTGCCCCAGCCGCCCCGAGCGTCGAACGTGGTGGCCTTCACGCCGTGCAGCGTCGGCCCGTGATACAGCGGGCCATTGTTCTGAAACGCAAAGGCGTGCAGGTTCGCCGGCGGCTCATCCATTCGCTCGTGCAGAACCGGGGGCTGCTGGCTCACTTCGGCCGTGGCCCGCAGATGAGCCCTGTCCGGCTTGATGAGCTTGTCGGCCCGATTGCGAAAATCGGTTAACAACTCGCAAGCCAGCGCTCCGTCGTTCAGCGGGCCGGAGCGCACACGGGCCTCCAGCAGGCGCTCAGTGTGAAACAGCAGCCCTTCGACCAGCTCTACATCGCGAATCGCCACCACGTGGCAGCCGCTGGCCAGCCGCGCCGCCTCGGCCACGCATTCCAGGCCGATCACAGCCGGCAACAGCGGCTTGCCACGAAACTGGTGGTCCAGCAAGAACGGATCCGCTGTGGGATGGAACTCGATTGTGGCTTCGCTGCCACCGTCATCGCGCCGCGCGGTCCGCGCCACAAGCGGAAAGCCTGCCGCCGGCGGTGAACCGGCCGCGGCGGTTGCCGGCGCCGCGCCCTTCGTTTCGCCAGCTGCCTGCGCGACAGGACGTGCGCTGCTCTGATCCTGAATGAACGGATAGAACGTCCGCTCGAAGTGCCGATCGGTAATCACGATCTCCGTCGTCGGCAGGCCGGCTTCCAGCTCGCGGCACAAGTGCTCCACGCCTTCGCGCGGCGGGATGAACCGCATCTTGAGCACCGCCTTGGTGCCGGCCGTGTTGTCACCCAGCATGGCCATTCCGACCTCGTCCCAGGACTGCCAATCCAGGCAGCAGACCTTCAACTCGGGCCGCTGGGCCTGATACCAGGCGCACAGCTTGGCGAACATGTCGTTGGCCGCGGCATAGTCGGCCAGTCCGTTGCCGCCATAGCGCCCGCCGATCGAACCAAAGCCGACGAAATACTGCACGCGATCGTTACGCGTGAGCGACATCAAGGCAACCGCGCCGTCCAGTTTGCCGGCCAGCGTGCGCTCGAACGACTCGGGGTTCGCGGCAGCAAAGCGGAATGACTTGCCGTAACCGGCGCCGTGGATGAGGCCCTCGATCGGTCCCGCGCCACGAATCTGCTCGAGCGTCGCGCCGAGGCGACCCCAATCGGACAGGTCGCACGAGTAGTAAGTGGCCTCTATGCCGGCTGTGGCGAACTTCTTCAACGTGGCACGAATCTCCAGGTCGTATTTGACGCGCTCCCAGTCCTTTTCCGGCGAGCGCCCCTCCGACACGGCCTGGCGAACGATCTCGGCCTTGATTTGCGCCAGCCGCTCGTCGCCGGCCTCGTGCCACGGAGCGTCGGCACTCGGCGCCGGACTGCGACCAATCAGGTGCAGCTTGCAGCCGTAGCGCTGGCCCAGCTCGAATGCCACGGCCGCCGTGATGCCGCGCGCCCCGCCCGTAATCACCCAATTGCCGCCGCGCGGCACCATGCGCCGCACGAATGTTTCCGCGGCCCGCGCGACGGCGCGGACCACGCTCCGCTGGCCGCGCGACCAACCGACTTCCACGTCGGGATCGTCGGCCGCGAGCTCGCGAACAATCGCGTCGACCACTGCCTCGGGCCGTTCGTCGGCGGGCGCGTCGATGGCCTTGACCCGAGTTTGACTGGCGGGCAAGCGTGTGTCTTCCACGTAGATCGATTTGAGCATGCCGGTCAGAGCGCCGCCGTCGGCCAGCGCCACCTGGCCGGAGATACCGAAATCGCCGCCCAACGACGTAGCCGCGACAATCGTGATCGGTGTCTGGTCCTTGGCCTTCAAACGCAGGCGGAACCAATGCTGCGCCGCCACAAACGGCGCCACCACGCCGAGTGCGCGGCGCTGTTGCCACGCGGCGCGATCCAGCGGCGAGCCTTGCCACAGGTCGCGACCAGTCATCAGGAACAAATAGCGCGGCGGATCGTTCTGATACAGCGCCTCGACGGCGGCCTTGGTTTCCTCGGGCGACGCCGTGATCGGCAACAATTGCACGCGCACGCCGGCGGCCTGTAGTCGCGCCGCTAGCGCCTGCGCCGTGGGGTTGTCGCCCAGGATCATCGCCGGGCCTTTCCAGGCCAGCTCCCCGGATGAGCCGGGCGGTAGCGGCGCGGCCACCATCTGCAATTCATGGCGCGCGACGATGGGCTCGAACGGTAGCGGCGGCCAGGGCTCCGTGGACGGCTCAACGGCGACAGACTTGTTCGCCGCGATCCCGTCCATCTCATCCGCCGCGCCAGCGAATTTCGGATGATGGTCCGTGCCGTAGAACCGGCCGTGATACTCCCAGCTGGTGATCAGCACTTCGCCTTCCGGCGCGCCGGCATACACTTCGCGCAGCAAGTGCGCCACGCCTTCACGCTTGGGCATCAAGCTCGGGCCGTTGGCGATGCGCATCGACGTGGTCGACTCGGGCCGCGCGGCCATGCCCACGTCGCTCCAGGCATGCCAGTGAAACCCGACCGAGTGCACCTCTGGCCGGCGGGTGCGATACCAGGCCGACAGCTTGCACAAGGCGTCGCTCGCCAGGCTGTAATCAGTCTGCCCGTTGCTGCCCAGCCGTCCGCTGATCGAGCCAAAGCCGATAAACCACCGCACCGGGTCCTGCTCGGTAAGCAGCATCAGGTTCAGCGCGCCGTCGAACTTGGCGCCCAGCGTGGCCAGCACACTGTCGCGCTGCTTGCGCTCGTAGCCGGCGGCCCGCTCGATGCCGGCGCCGTGCAGAATCCCTTCGATGGGCCCGCTCGTGCGGCGCACGTCGGCCAGCACGGCAGCCAGCGCCGTGGCATCGGCCACATCGCAAGCGTGATAGGTGACATTTAGCCCCGCGTCGGCGAAGGTCCGCAGCGAGCGGTCGATCTCGATGTCGCGCTGCACGCGGCTCCACTCCTGGTCCATCGGCTTGCCGGCGGCGCGCGCGGCGCGCATCACGTCGGCCTTGAGCTGCTTGAGCGCCTCGGGCGTGAGTTCCCGCCAGGCATGGTCGATCGGCCGCAGCGGCGACGTGCCGATCAAGTGCAATTTCAGTCCGAAGCGGCGGCCCAGTTCCAGAGCGCATTCGGCCGTGATGCCGCGGGCACCGCCCGTGATGACCCAAGCACCACCGGGCCGGACGGGCGCGTGGCGCCGGGTGGGCGCCGGCTGTGGATAGCCGCCTTGCACGAAGCGCCGGCCGCCGGCGAACGCCACTTCATAGTCGATTTCACCGGACGCCAACTCACGGCAGATGTCGGCGGCCAGCGCCGCGGGCGGTTCATCCGGCGGCGCATCGATCGCTTTGGCGCGCATGCTGCGATGATTGCGCATGTGCACCACCTCGATGTAGATCGACTTCATCAGCCCGGTCAGTGCGCCACACTCGGGCGCGGTGATCTGGCCGGAGAACCCGAAGGTGCCGTTGAGGCTGGTGACCGCCACGACGCTCGCGCGATCGAGCAAATTCGCCTCGCCCACGCGCTGCACCCAGCGCTGGCAAACGAAGAACGGCACGAGCGCCACGCGGTGCCAGCGCCGCTTCCAGGCGGCCGCGTCGCGCGGATCGACGGTCGGCTCGCGTCCGGTGACGATAAACAAATGCGGCGTGGGCTGCTCGCTCCAGATCGCATCGAACGCGGCGACGGTCTGATCCAGGTCGTCGCTGATCGGCAACTGACGGACTGCGACGCCCGCGGCGCCCAGTTGTCGTTCGAGCGCTTCGGCCAGTGGCCCCTCGCCGACGATGAGCGCGGCGCCGGCCCAGGCAGGCATCGCCGCCGGCTCCGTTTTGTAAGGGGCGGGCACTTCGCGCAGGTAGAACCGGTGCGTGTCGTCGTGCGCGTAGTCGTCTGCCGCGAGATCGCATGCGGGGCCCGTCTCGACGGCCAGCTCGGGGGCGGCGACCGGCGGCGCTGTTGTCTGCGGTGCGAATTTTGGCGCGGGAGTATCGGGCGCCATCGGCGCGGCGCCGCCTGCGCAATCGAGCAAGAATTCCCGACCGTGAGCCAGCACGGCCGCCGGCGACACCTGCACGCCCGCCGCCACGCCATGCAACTCATCGCGTTCATCGGCAGTCAGCGAGCTGATATCGGCGGCCGTCGGCGCGGCAACTTGCTCGTCGGCGAAGCCGGCCCGATCGGCAAACACATGCAGCCGATGCAGAATGGCGGCGCGTTGGCGCTGGCCGCGCGCGAAGCCGGCTTGAAAGCGCGGCCCGGCGGAATGCGGCGTACGGGCAGATTGCCGAGCACTGGCGACAGCCGGGGCCGAACTGGCCGCCGGCGCGGCGAGCGTTGCAACTTGGACGGACGCGCCGTGGGTGCCCTGATCAATCGCGGGAGCGGGCGATTCGACGGTGACGGGCTCCGCGGGCCCCGTATCTGCGGCCCAGTCCGTCTCGGCAGCGTCAGATGGGCTCGCTGTTAAGTTTTTTTTTAAGGCGCTGCCGGCCAGGAAATTCACCACGTGCCGTAGCGTCGGGAAATCGTCGAGCGACATCGTCTCGGTCGGCTGCACGTCGAAGTACTCAGCCAGTTCGCCGAACAGCTGCGCCTTCTTGATGCTGTCGATACCCAGGTCCGCTTCCAGGTCGGCATCCAGCTCGACCACCTCGGGCGGATAGCCCGTCTGCTCGACCACAAAGTTCACCAGAAATTTTTCGAGTTCGGCCGCGTCGAGACTGCCGCCGCTGGTTGCCGGAGCAGCGGGTTGCGCGGCGGCAGGAGCAAGCGCTGCCACCGCAACCTGTTCGGGAGCGGGAGCCGCAGCGGGAATGGGTGCCGAGGCAATCGCCACTCCGCCGGGCAGGTCGCCCTTCATTTTCGCGCCCGCGAGGAAATTCACCACGTGCCGTAGCGTCGGGAAATCGTCGAGCGACATGGTCTCGGTCGGCTGCACATCGAAGTACTCGGCCAGTTCGCCGAACAGCTGCGCCTTCTTGATGCTGTCGATGCCCAGGTCCGCTTCCAGGTCGGCATCCAGCTCGACCACCTCGGGCGGATAGCCGGTCTGCTCGACCACAAAGTTCACCAGGAACTTTTCGAGCTCGGCCGCGTCGAGGGTACCTCCAGGCGCAGGAGCGGGAGGAGCCGCCGGGGCCGCGATGGCAGCAGGCGCGGGCGCGGGCGTCGCAATCGGCGCTGGGGCAATCGCCACTCCGCCTGGCAGGTCGCCCTTCATTTTCGCGCCGGCCAGGAAATTCACCACGTGCCGTAGCGTCGGGAAATCGTCCAGCGACATGGTCTCGGTCGGCTGCACGTCGAAGTACTCGGCCAGCTCGCCGAACAACTGTGCTTTCTTGATGCTGTCGATGCCCAGGTCCGCTTCCAGGTCCGCATCCAGCTCGACCACCTCGGGCGGATAGCCGGTCTGCTCGACCACAAAGTTCACCAGAAATTTTTCGAGCTCGGCCGCGTCGAGACTGCCGCCCGTGGCGGGAGCAGCGGGTGCCGCGGCGGCAGGAGCAGGCGCGGGCGCTGGCGTCGCAACCGGCGCTGGGGCAATCGCCACTCCGCCTGGCAGATCGCCCTTCATTTTCGCGCCGGCCAGGAAATTCACCACGTGCCGTAGCGTTGGGAAATCGTCGAGCGACATGGTCTCGGTCGGCTGCACGTCGAAGTACTCGGCCAGTTCCCCGAACAGCTGCGCTTTCTTGATGCTGTCGATACCCAGGTCCGCTTCCAGGTCCGCATCCAGCTCGACCACCTCGGGCGGATAGCCGGTCTGCTCGACCACAAAGTTCACCAGAAATTTCTCCAGTTCCGCCGCATTCAAGCTGCCGCCGGTCGCCGGGGCTGGCTGAGCAGGCGGCGCCGCGGCAACGGGCGCCGACGCAACGGGAGCAGCTGCCGGAGCCGGCGCGGATGGCTGGGCCGGAGTTGGCGCGGGCGCTGGGCGCATGGGCGGGGCGGGAGCACTTGCGGCCGCAGCAACACCCGCGGGCGCAGGAGCTCGTGTGGGCATGCCGCCGTTGCGCGCTACCGGCGGAGCAGGCGCCGCATGCGCATGTTCGCCGTTGGTCGGTCCGCCATGGCGCTGGTCACCGTTGGCACCGTTAGCGCCATTCGCGGGGGCCGCTGCCGGCGCGGAGTGCTGGCCATTCGCGGTCTTGGGAGCACCACCGGCCATCTGGCGCATCTTTTCGATGCGGCGCTGCGTGGCGTCTACATGCGAAATCGTTCCTTTGGCGGGCTTGTTCATGGCGGGCTGCGAACTCCTTGAGGGGGCAACTGCAACGGCCGGTGCGGCGGCAGCAACCGGAACCGGGGCAAGCGCAGGAGCGCTCACGTGCGCGGGCACTTGTGCGGCCGACTTTCCGGCTCGATCCAGGCACTCCAACAGTGCCTGCACCTGCAACAGCTGTTCGATTCCGGGATTCTTGGCGTTGTCGCTGGCGATCACGCCGGCATTGGGCCGATCGCCCAAGATGCGGCGGTTCAACCTGGTCAAAGCCTGGTGCGGACCGACTTCCACGAACACCGTGTCCTGTTCGTCGGCAATGCGATTGATCGCGTCGACCCAGCGGACCGGCGTGGTCAACTGCGCCGCCAGGTTGGCGCGGATGTCTTGCGGATCGGACACGTAGCGGTTGGTCACGGTGGACAACAGCGGCACGCGCGGCGGCCGCATCCGCAGCGATTCGAGTGTCCGCGCCAGGATCGCTCCGGCGCCGTCCATGAGCGGCGTGTGATAGGGGCACGGCACCGCGAGCATCTGCGACTTGTGGCCCAGGGCCGCCAGCCGCTCCGACAGTTGACCGAGCGCCGCCGGACTGCCGCCGACCACGGTCTGATCGGGGGCGTTGTAGTTGGCCAGGTATGTTCGTTCGGCCAGCGCCGCGGCCGCTTGTTCAATAACCGGTGGCGGCGCCGTGGTGGCCAGCAGCGTGCCGCGTGCCGTGGGTGTGGCTTCGATCGCGTCGTAGCGGGCCCGCGCCGCCGTGATCGCGCCCGGCAGATCCCAGGCCTCGGTCACCGTCAGCGCCGCAAACTCGCCGTAGCTGTGTCCCAGCACGAGATCGGGCACGACACCCATGCTATCGAGCGCAGCAAATACGATCGTGTCGGCCAACAACATCACGACCTGAGTGAGCCAAACGTCGTTGCCCAACTGCTCGGGCCGTTCCCAGGCCATCTGCGCAAAGGTCTGATAACCGCGCTCGCGCAGCACGTCGTCCAGGCGGCGCATTGCGGTGGCAGCGGCCGGCACGTCGCGCACCAGTTCACGGAGCATGCCCGCGTAGTGCGACCCCTGGCCGGGAAACACGAAGGCAATGCGCGGCTTGCGCAGGCCGACCTGTCGATAGAAGCAACCTTGCTGTTCGAGCACGGTCCGCGCGTCGGGATTGGAAAACTGCTTGGCCGCCAGTTGTGCTTTCTTGGCCAGCGCCTCGGGACTGGTGGCCACAATGGCCAGCCGAGCATGGTCCGCGGGGGTAAATTGCACCGTGTCGGCGCTGGCGAAGGCCCGAGCGCAATCGGCCACTACCTGTTCGAGCTTGGCAGCGACTTCGCTGGCGCTGCTGCCGCCGACGCGCACAATCCGGCAATCGGCTGTGCTGGCGGCAGGTGCAGCCACCCGTACTGCGGTTGCGGAAGGAGCCGGAGCGGACGCCGCAACCGCGGGAGCTGCCACCGGTCGTTGCGCCGCGGGCGCCGGTGCCGCAGCCGTCACGGGCACGCGCTGGCCGCGCTCGAGCAGAATGTGGTAGGCCTGGCCTTTGCCCGTGGAACACACGGCCGCCAACCGTCGCCCGTCGTGTGTGGTGTGTCGAATGGCCAGCGGTCGCGGCGCGGGGGCGATCACGTTCGCATTCTCGGCCAAGATCGGCAGCGGCGATTCGAGCGCGAAAGTGGCCGGCATCTGGCCGGTTTCCACTTCGAACGTCGCCTTGAGCAGCGACACCATGGCCGATGCGCCGGCCGTATGACCGATCTGCGCGGTCGCGGTGCCTAGCAACATTGGCTCCTTTCGCGGAGAGCGACCGTATTCGGCCACCACGCCGCGCAACTGTTCCTGATCCCGCGCGGGCAGCCCCGTGCCATCCATCTCGATTACGGCCACGTCGCCCGGGTTCACGGCGGCAATTGCCATGGCCCGTTGAATGGCCAGCGACATGCCTTCGGCCGGGTTGTCGGCATGGGCCGCACCGATGCCGCGAATGATCGCGTGAATCTTGTCGCCGTCGCGCTGCGCGTCGGCCAGCCGCTTGAGAATTACCACGGCCACGCCTTCGCCCGGCACCGTGCCGTCGGCCGCGGCATCGAACGGAGCGCGCGGGTTGGGGCTGGTGCTCAGCGCGCCGGCCAGGGCCACGCCAATGTATTGCGGCAGGTTCATGCGCCGCTGTCCGCCGGCGCAGATCATCATGTCGCAGTCGCCCGAGAGCAGCTGATCGACGGAGGTGGACAATACGGCCGCCGATGACGTGTCTCCAGCGTCGATGGCCGCGGCACCTCCCATCAGGTTCATGGTCTTGGTGATGCGCGACGCGAGCGTGCTGGTGCTAAAGCTGCCGCTCTCGTCAACGAGTGCCGGCCAGTGCTTCAAGAGCACCGTGGCGAAATCGGTCGTGATCTTGGCCGCTGCCGCGGGATCCATGCCGCGCCGCGCGAACGACTTATGCAAGATGACTTCCATGTGCGGCAGCCGCAAACCGAATTCGAGCTGCGTGCCGAAGTCGCTGCCAAACTCGCTGCCCACCAGCACCCCCACGCGCGTGCGGTCGAACGGCTTCTGGTCGTAGCCAGAGTCTTGCAGGGCCTGATCGGCCGCTTCCAGCAACATGAACTGCAGTGGATCGGCTTGTTCGACCTGCTTGGGTGGCAGCTTGTGGGCACGCCAGTCGTAGGCGAAGTCAGTGACGTATCCGCCCAACAGGGTCGGCGTGGTGTACGGAGTGACGGTGCCCGGTTGATAGCCCAGATCGGTGCGCCAACGACCTTCCGGAGTGCTGCGCTTGGGATCGCGACCGCTGGCCACGAGTTCCCAGAACCTGGTCGGCTGCGGCGCATCGGGCAGGATACAACCCATGCCGACGATGGCCACGGAATCCCGCTGGGGATCGGGCGCTGCCGGTTGGTGTGCGGCGTACTGAGCCTGGAGCGCCGCGCGGCGATCTTCGGTGAATTCTTCCAGCACCACGTGCATGTTCAGGCCGCCGATGCCGAACGCGTTGACCGCGGCCCGGCGCGGCAGCCCGTCGGGTTGAGCCGGCCAGGGCGTGACCTCGCGCGGGATATAGAACGGCGCGTTGGCCCAGTCGATCTTCGAATTCAATTCGCGCACGTTGACGGCCGGCACGAACGTGCGATGCTGCAAGCAGAGGACGGTTTTGATGAGGCTGGAAACGCCGGCCGCTTCCAGCGCGTGCCCGATGTTCGCTTTCACGCTGGTGATGGGCACTTTCTTGCCGGGCGGAAATTTCGCGCCGAGAATTTCGCCCAGTGCGTTGAGCTCTGTGGCGTCGCCCAGGTTGGTGCTGGTGGCGTGCGCTTCGATGTATTGCAGGGTGCTCATGTCCAGGCCGTGGCGATAGGCCCGCTCCATGGCCTTCACCTGGCCTTCTTTGCGCGGCGCCCACAAGCTCTTGCCGCGGCCGTCGCTCGAGACGCCCAGGCCCAGGATGATCGCTTGAATGGGGTCGCCATCGGCCAACGCGCGGGGCAGCGTTTTGAGTACGAGCGCCACATAGCCTTCGCCACAGATCAGGCCGTCGGCATCGGCGTCGAAGGGCCGCGTGCCCGTCTCGCTCATCGATTGAGCATTCGAGAACAGCACCAGCGAATCGCCCTTGCAGTCCGACGCTCCGCCGGCAATCGCCATGTCCACGCGCCCCAGCTGTAGCGCCCGGGCGGCCAACAGCACCGAGTGCAGCGACGACGCGCAGGCCGAATTGATGCCCAAGAACGGTCCGGAGAGCCGGAAGGCCTTGGAGATCGTGCCGCTGATCATGTTGATCGTCACGTCCGGCGAATCGGCCGCCAGCCCCGGCACTTCGGCGCGAACGGCTTGCACCAGCTCGTTGATGATCGCGTCCTGCTCGGCCGGGTTGAGCTGCTGAAAGCCCGGCACTTCGCGGAGGAACTGCGCGGCTTCGTTGACGCAGGTGTGATAGATCACATCGCCGGCCAGGTTGCTGCCCTGGGCATGGCCGATGTAGACGCCCGTGTTTCGCAGCGGCAGGTTGAACGGATCGAGTTGGGCGTGGCGCAGAGCCTCACAAGCCGCCTGGCACATCAGCAGGTGTGCGTTGTCGACACCGCGTTCCAATTCCGGCGAGATGGGACACGCCTGGCGATCGAATTGGCGGCTGGAGACGATCGCGCCCAGCTTGGAATAGCTCTTGCCGCGCATACCGCGCTTGGGATGGTAGTAGAGCTCCTGATCGAGCCGCTCGTGCGGCAGTTCCGCCACGGCGCAGCCGCCGCTACTGACAAGCTTCCAAAAGCCGTCGAGATTGTCGGCACCCGGCAGGCGGCAAGCCATGCCGATAATCGCAATCGGGATGCTCGTGTGGTCGAAGCGGTTGTCCATGAATCGGCTACCCTTGGCGTGGCGTGCGATCGGTGGCGCTAGCGCCGAAGTGACGGTCCGCGCGCGGCGCAAAACCGAACGATCGCCAGGAATTGATTCAGCGCGTGGGCTGACTCGTCATGAGTGAGAAACAATCGATTGCAGGAAACGGACGTAGTCTTCCTCGTGCGTTGGGTTGTCTTCACCGCCTGCGAGCAACACGCGTCCGGCGCGAACGGATTGTTCGGCCGTGACGCTGCCCGCCACCAGCGAGGAAAACGTGTGCGAATTCAGGTGATATCGCACGCGGTCGACCGGCGCCAGGCCGGTCTCGACGCCAACCACCACTCCTTCACGCATCACGAGGCGCCACTGTCCGCCCGCGCGGCCAGTGACTTCAAAGCCCACGACGTCCGTCCGCGGCGTGCCGGGCACGACGGGGCGGCCGGTGGTTTGCAACTGCTGCAAATGGACCAGCGGTTGAAAACAGGGCTCGGGCGACTCCATCCGCTTCAGCACGAAGTTCTCCTTCACCGGGTAACTCGCGATGCGAAGCAGCATCTCGTAATCAATCATCGGACACGGCAAATCCGGCAGCGCGGCGTCGGTGTTCGCACGGTCGAACAACGGATCGTCGCGCCAGTGCGAGCGATAGATTTCCATGTAGTGCTGGAACAGCGCCTCGTACTCGACGATTTGCTGTTCGCTCAGCTCGCCTACAAAACGCCGCGTCGAGTATTTCTCGATGGCCTCTTGAATCACTTCCTGAATCGCCCGCACCGTGACCGGCTGGGGATTCGTCATGTGATAGGTCTGACAATGGTGCTCGGGATTGAGCACCAGGTGTACGATGGCCGCCGACAGCCAATCGACGGGCACCAGGTTTTTGCCTTCGTCGCCGCGCAGTCCCAGCAGGCGGAAAAACCGATCGCCCATCAATTGTGTGGGAATTTTGTCGGCCATGACGTAGGCCAGTTGCAGCGGCAGGTAAAAGCCGTGCGAGGAGACGGTGTAGCCCGTCGCCGAGTCACCGACGACGCTGGCCGGCCGGTAGATCGTCACCTCGTCGAGAAATTCGGCGGCGCGCACCATTTTCTCGGCCAGCAGCTTGCTCACTTCGTAAACGTTGCCGTTTTCCTGGCCCAGGTCGAGCTCGCGCTCGTACACGCGGCCGTTGCGCAGTCCGCAGACGTAGGCCGTCGACACGTGATGGAATTTGCGGATGCCGGTTGACCGGCACATCTCCAGCACGTTGCGCATGCCGTCGTTGTTGGTGCGGAACGGCTCGCCGTGCTTGTCTTCGCGGAACGTCATGCTGGCCGCGTTGTGCAGCATGGTCCCCACGTTGGCCGAAATCCAGGCGGCATCCTCGGACGACAGGCCCAGGGCCGTCTCGCGCAGGTCGGCTTCCAGCACCACCGGCCGCGGCAAGGCGCGCCCCTCCAGGCCGTCCCAGCGCTGCATCAGCACCTCAATCCGGTCGCGCGCGGTCGACACGCGGTTCCCCCGGCAGAGTACCGCCACCGGCACGTCCGCCGACACGAGATCGCGCAGCAGATAGCGTCCGACAAGTCCGGTTGCGCCAGTGAGGAGGAGGTACTTCATGCAGTCGCCATCGAGCCGGATCGGCAGCTAGCAGGGGATGCTTGCGACCCAGCCACTCTCAGGTGCCGGAACAAGGCGGCAAAACTGTGATTTTACAATCCACCGATTCAATGTCAATATGGTGCAAATAAAGAGTTTACGACGATTGCGAAGGGTCTTACGGGTGGCGAGGATACTCCATCGGACGTGCAGTGCAATCCAGCGGTCCCAGCCCCCCGCCACAGAGTGCAAATGGCACGCCGTCGCTCGGCCTCCCCGGTGACCGTCTCGGAGGCAAGTCGAATCTGACTGGCGAGCACTCCGGGTGGCTTCTTGGTGTCCGGCGCGTACCAACAACGGTCAGCCTGAGAGCCCGCCGCTGGCATCTCTTTCCAGAGCGGGCGCGAGGCCGTTCAAGAAGCGGACGGGCGTCAGTCGGCGCAGCCACCAGTACCACCGCGCCCGCCGGCCGGGGATGGCGTACAGCTCCTTGCGCCGCATTGCCCGTAAGGCAACGTCGGCAACAAATTCGGCGGTCAGGGTCGAGCGCTCGGTGCTTTCACGCATCATCTCGAAACGTTGCTGGTCAAAGTGCGGAGACGCGGCCAGAATCCGGCTGGGAAAGTGCATGGGGCAAACCACGGTCACGCCCACCCGGCTGGTGCGCAACTCGCCGTACAGGGTCTCCGAGAGCGCGACCACTCCGGCCTTGCTCACGTTATAGGCTGCCATTGCCGGCGAGGGGGCAATTGCAGCGAACGAGGCAACGTTGATGATGTGCGCTCCGCGGGGATTGGCACGCAGCCAGTCGAGCAACGTGTGACAGCCGAGGATCGTGCCGTAGAGATTTACGTCGATCGTCTTGTGCCACTGGTCGAGCGGAAAGACGCCCACGTTGCCCAGCGGCCCGATGCCCGCGTTGTTCACCAGCAAATCGAGCTGCGGCCACTCGCCGCGCAGCCGATCGCTGAGCGCCTGCCAATCGCCGGGCAGGGCGACATCGAGCTGCTCGATACGGGCCAGCCCGCCTGCCGCATCGACCAGCCGCGCGGTTTCCGCATTGCCCTCGGCGTCGACATCGCACAGCGCGATTTGCCAACCGCTGGCGGCCAGCCGCAGCGCCAACGCGCGGCCCAAGCCGCTGGCCGTGCCGGTAACGATGGCGCTTTGGCGTTGATCAGGCATGGCGATAGGCGCGTCGCCGCGTCGGCTGCTAGTCACGCCCGGTCGATTGCGCGGCGTGCTGTGGGGCTGCCGGACTGGTAGGTACCGGAGCTTTGGGAAATCCGGCCAGAAACGTCACCGGCACGTTGTTCTCGCGATAGGTGCCGGCTTCCCAGGTATATTGCCCCCCATCGACAGCGCGCGCCATTTCCAGCAGCTCGTCGGGGGTGTAGCACCGCAGGGTCGAGACCACCGCGTCCCACCAGATGGCCAACGTTCCGATGGGTAGGAAATAGGTAAAGACCGTGCGATACCAGGTGCGCGGATGGATGCGCGGCGTGACCAGCCACAGCATCAGCGGCGTGAGATTGATGCACAGCAGGTTCGGCCAGGAGCGATTCAAGGCCTCGAACACTATGATGGCGCGACCCTGCCGCACCGCGTCTGCCAGGATTGCGCTGGCCTGCGCAGGCCGGAAATGATGCAGCGCGTTGAACACGGTGCGCACGCCATCCAGCTCGGGAGAAACGGCCAAGGCATCGATGGAGTCCAAGTGATAGCGGATCCCGTCCAAGCGACCCAATCGACCGGGTGCAGCGGGATCGGGAAACTTGTCGGTCAGAATGACCGAAATGGGGCGGCCGGTCGCGGTGCGCAAGTCGCGCACGAGCTGAACCCACGGTCCGGCTCCGCCAGAGCACAGATCCACGACGCTCGACGTGCCGGTTTCGCGCAAGGCTCGCACTAGCAAGTCGTTCCGCGGACGAAACGGCTGAACCAATTCCATCGCGGTCTGCAGATAATCCGTCAGCATGCGCCGCAGGCCGGCGGGCCACCAGGGCTGGTCGCAGAATTCAAACAAGTGCCAACGACGGAGCATGGGAGAAATGCGCCTTCCACCAAAAGGGCGAGACCAGTGGCCCAGCAGCCGCGGCTCGGTAGACGCATCGAAAAATGCGACTGACCGCGTGCGAGCTCAATAAAAGTTGTTCGTTTCCAGCCCGATCAGGTGGCGGCCGAGTTGTTCCGACACGCGATCGTGATGGACGTTCATGTGCAACGGCATGGCCGTCAGATCGCGATAGCGCCGCTCAAAGCTATCGCTTTCGCGCAGCCCATTGGCGCCCAGCACGCGCAACACCAGCCGCATTGCCTGGTCGCACATCTCCAGGGCCATCATCGCCCGTGAGGTTTGCTGCAGGTAGTCCGTCTCCGTGGGCGCGATGCCGGCCAGAATGCGGCGGTCCGTTTCGCGGCAGCACTCCATTACCGAGGCGCGCGCGGTGGCAATCATCGCCGCGGCCTGACCCAAATTGACCTGTACCGTCGGTTTGTTCGACATCTTGACGCCCATGATCGCGATCCGCTCGCGGATGCCGCTCGACGCCTCGTCGAGGGCCGCCTGGGCTACCGCCGCACCCTGCGCCGCCAGCCACAAGCTCGACACGCCGACGAAGTCTTCGCGATAGCGCTGATGAATGACAGGCTCCGCCGGGGTGCGAAAGCGCTCGCGGAACTTGAACTCCAGCTTCACGCACTGGCCGGCCGGCACCGCCACGTCGTCGTAGGCAATGTGATCCGTGGCCGACGCCCGCAGGCTCATCGATTCCCACGTGGGGTCGACGCGCACGCCCGGCGCATTGGTGCGCACCAGCGTGAGGTTCATGTACTTCAGCGCCATGTAGTCCGGTTCGGTGTCCAACTTGAACGGCACGCCGGCCCAATCGCCATAGCGCGCGCCGGACGCAAAGGCCGCACGCCCCTTCAACCGCAGTTGGTCTCCCTCGGGATGGCCAACCACGCTGGTGCCGGCACCGGCCGCATAGCTGCACCAGTGGTGGTTTTCGACAATCGAGCGTAACAAGGCGGCGTGCGCCGGACCAAAGACCGTGCCGAAGAAATGGAAGACCAGCAAATGGTTCCAGAGGCACCAGCCGGTCGAGCCGCAAGCCACGGAAACGGCGGCCAATTCCTCGGCAATCTCGGCAATCGGCGTGTTTAAACCGCCGAGTTCCGCAGCGGCTGCCATCCGCATTAAGTCGCTCTGTTTGATGGCCCGGATCACTTCGGGCGAAACACTGCGCGTGCGATCGGCCTGCACGGCCTGCGCGGCAATGAGCGGCAACAAGGGTCCCGCTAATCGCGGCGGCCGCGGCGTCACAGAAGGCGTGGCAATCATCGGCTCGCGCTGCATGGTCGTGACCCAGAGTGCGACGTGCCGCCGCCACCCACCAACGTCGTATCGTCAAGAAAACGAAGCTTTTAGGATAGTTGGCGGCGGCCAGTAACTCAAGAAATCTGCGAAATCCTGGGGAAATGTGGGGCCTGAGACCGTCCGTACCGCGGCGGCTTTTCGCGCACGAACGATTGGAGAGCGCGCTTGTCGAGCAGCGTGAGGCTGGCTATTTTGGAGCCGCCGAATTTCGACCGTACGACTCGCAGTGACTAGAACGTTCGTGCCGGGCACTCAGGGAAAAATGCCGAACACGTTTGTCGACACGCAAGTGGTCGACGGCGTGGCCACGCTTTCGATCCATCGTCCGCAGGCCGGCAACGCGCTCAACCGCGCGTTGCTCGAGCAGCTTCGCGGCGCCTTGGGCCGCGTCGTCGCCGACCCGGAAGCTCGCGCGATTGTTGTGGCCGCCGCCGGCAATCGCTTTGTGTCGGGGGCGGACGTGGGCTTCTTTGTCCGTTGCCTCGATCGCCAAGACGTGCCGGCCATCGTCGATTGCATTCGCGCCTCGCAAGAGGTATTCGCGGCCGTTGCCGACTGCCCCAAGCCGGTCGTGGCGGCTGTGCAGGGTGCGGCCGTCGGCGGCGGCGTCGAGCTGGCACTGGCCTGCCATCGCATCGTTACCACGCCGCGCGCCAGTTTCTCCTTCCCCGAAACGAGCTTGGGAATTTTGCCGTTTTCGGGCGGAACCTATCGCACGCCGCGACGCATTGGGGCGGCGCTCACCAAGTGGCTGATCTATGCGGGCCACATCCTGGCGCCGCCCAAGGCGGTCAAGCTGGGCCTGGTTGATCAGTTGGTCATGCCGCACGAGCTGCCGGCCGCGGCGACGGCGCTGGCCAGGTCGCTCGCCGACTCCGGAAGCGACTGGAAGCCGGTTGCAGCGACGATTGCACCCGAGTTCGCCGCGCTTGAAGCGTTGTTTGGCGGCGTTCGCGCGGCCGAGCTACAGCGCATCGAGCTGCCGGCGGATCGCATCGTGGCGGCGGCCGTTCGGGCTGTCGCGGCGCGGCCGCTCGTGGCATTGGAACGATCCGAAGCGCTGATCGATCGGGCGCTGAGCGTGACGGCAAACGAAGGCGCCGCGGCGGCACTGGCGGTGGTGCCCGAGTTGTTCGCCAGCGCCGGCGTGTACGAGAAACTCATGGAAGCCGCCAGACTGCAACAAGAACCCTAGGGATCCGGGGCTGTTCCTGCCTGCGAGAGATGACTCGATTTCAACGATCACTCCCATTTGTGACTCCGACCTAAAAGAGTGCTCGCCGAGTTACGGCTACGGCACCTAGCAAGCTCAGCGGCGTCACACCGGAGCGCGGAGCTCAGGATCAAGCCCTACTACGGCTTGGGATTGCAGCGCTGACAATGGCACCTGTTGCGGTTTGTTGCGCCATCGATGGTACATATGCAACCCTACACTTGCGGCCCCCAAGATGGCCGCGATGGTGAGCAGATACGTCGACTCTAGGAGTGCGCCCGCCACTGCCGTAGCAGCGCTGAGCAAAAGCCCGCCGCGGATAAGCTTGATGTGTTTCATTTGTTCGTTGGCCTCGTTTCACCCCTTCATCAACGCGATGGAAACCACCATTGATGCAAGGCCGAAAATGTTGTGCTGAAACGGCAGAAACAGCTTGTTTTCGTCGCTCAGCTCCTGAGCATCCGACACATAACACAAGTATACGTAAAAGACGACCACAGCCAAAATTGCCGCACATATGAGTGTCCATAACGCTCCGCCAGCGTTCGGGTCTACGGTCGGCTGCGGATGGCCGAGATCGTCGAAAAAGGCAGTCCATATCGTGTGGACTGCTTCGACCATATAGACAAGGTAACTTGTCAGTCCGGCCAGCATCAAGTCTCCGCCTAGATCCCAGTCTTTCGGAATAAATCCACCGGGGCCGCGAGCCAACTTCTTGCCAATGGTCCCGAGAAACAGAACCGCGAGCGGAACCCCCACGCAGACTAGCAAGCGGTGGATCGTAAGCATCTCAGCAAGTCGTTCCTTCATGTCGGCTGATTTTAGCCCCTCCGACGGGCCACGCAAGCTATGTCTCAGGTGTAGGGCGACCAGCACAGTCCCGATTGCCAGGCGAGGGCGGCAAACATACCGAGCAGGGGATTAGATGTGAGTCAAGCCAAGCCATTCGACCGTGCGCTCTAGTGGACCGACCAAGCATCAATGTCATGCACGATCAGTTGCTAATTACCCTGTGCCATGCTCACACCACGTGAGCATGCTTGCGCAAACGCAAACATGTCGGTCCAATAGGGTTGGCTTGAGGAAACGCCGGCCCGCTAGTTCTCACGCCTTGGCCCGCGGTTCGACCGGCACGAATTCGCGCTTGGTATCTCGCGCCACGCGGCTGCAGCCCACCTGCGGATCGTGATTCCACAGAATCCACCAGCCTTCATCCGCGGCCCGATTGAGCAGTTCGGGTTTGCGCTTGCGGGTCTCCAGCGGATACGTGTCGTAGGCCAGGTGCCACATCCGGCGCAAGTGGGCCGTCGACGGGCAGATATCGCCCAGATACGCCGCCGTCTGGCCTGACGATTCGAAAACGAGCGCCATGTGTCCGCGGGTGTGGCCGCCGGTGAGTTGAGCGCGCAGCCCGGGCACAATCTCTTGCCCATCTTCGACGACCAGCATCAGGCCGGCGTCGTAGAGCGGCAAGATATCGTCGAGCGGATAGGCCGTGGCCACTTCGACCGCGCCGCCGGTGGCGTCTTCCCATTCCAGCCGGCCCACAAAGTGGCGCGCGTTGGGGAACAGAGGCACGCGTTGCCCGCCTGGCCCCTGGCGCGTGGCTCCGCACACGTGATCGAAGTGCAAGTGGCTCAACACCAGCGTATCGATTTGCTCGGGCGCGACGCCCAGCGCTGCCAATCCTTCTACGAGCGGTTCGCCTGCTTCCATGGTGTAAAACTTGCGATCCAACGGAGCGAACTTGCCGCCGTAGCCCGTATCGATGAGCACGGTGTGCCGGCCGTCGCGCGCCAAGACACAATTATTGGCGCAAAGGATGCGATTGTTCGCGTCGGGCGGGGCCACCGCCTGCCAGATCGACTTCGGCACGACGCCGAACATCACGCCGCCGTCCAGCCAGAACGTGCCGCCGTTGATCGTATCGATTTGCCAATTGCCAAGTTGCATGGCCTGCCTCGCACTCGGGTGCGTGCGACTTACGGCAATTGATCGCGCAGGATCTTACCCGCCGGCGAGCGCGGCAGGCGCTCGACGGGGATGATGCGCTCGGGCCGTTTGTAATAGACCAGATTCGACTCGCAATGCTTGCGGATGGCCGCTTCGTCCAGTCCGTTTTCGACCACCACCGCGGCCTTCACAAACTGGCTGCCGTTGCGCCGCTGGCCGCCGTACACTTTCACGTCGACCACGCCGGCCAAAGCGGTGATGGCTTCTTCCACTTCGCTGGGAATAACCTTCAGTCCTTCGAGATTGATGACGTCGGTCTCGCGACCCAGCAGATGAATGCGGCCCCGCTCGTCGATGCGACCCAGGTCGCCAGTGGCAAACCAGCCGTCCTTGATCATCGAGCTGTCGATGCCATCGAGCCCGAGATAGCCGCACATCATGGACGATGAGCGAATGTGCACGCGGCCCACGCCCGGCGGCGCATCGGTGGTATTCGCTTCTGGCCGCACCTCGGCCTCCACACCGCGCATGGGCGGGCCCACGCACGCGCCGGCAACCTGCTCGTCGCTGGCCGGCGCCACCGTGATGCCGCCGGTCTCTGTTGTGCCGTACAGCGGGCGGACCATCACGCCGGATTTGTCGTGAAAGCGCCGGGCCGTACGTTCTGCCAGGGGTGAACCGGCCGTGAGCACGGTTCGCACCGCGCCTTGCAGGCGGTCGGCCGCGCCGAACATCAGCACGTCGAGCATCGCAGGCACCGCCGGCAGGATGGTCACGCGCCGCTCGACCAAGGCCTGCAACAGGCGCCCGGCCTGGAAGCTCCGCAACGAAAGCACTCGCGCGCCGCTTAACAGCGGCACCATCACACACATGCCAAAGGCATAGGCGTGGCACATGGGCGCCACGGCCGCGATACAGTCGGACGCGGTGACCCCCATGGTTTCAATATAGTGCCGTGCTTCTTCGGCGGCGGCGTGTCCCGGACGGACAGCAACTTTCGGCATTCCCGTCGTGCCGGAAGTGGGATGCAGCGGAACGCCGGGCAGCTCCACGCCATAGCTCTGAAAGCCCGGCGCATGCGGGTCGATCCGCGCGGCGGAGAAATCAATCCAATCGGCCACTTCGATCCGGGTCACGGCGCTCGCTTCGGACTGCAGGCTCTCGGCCGGGCAGTCACTGGCCAGGATCAGCGTGGCGCCAAAACGGCGCGCCGTCCGCGCCAGTTCCGGCGCCGGAGCTTTGGGGTGCACCAACAAGGGTGAACCACCTTGCGTGAGCACGGCCAGGAACGTGGCCACGAAATGTGGGCCATTGTCGAGTGCCACGACGACGCGCTCGCCCGATCGCAAGCCGTGCGCGGCCAGACGCTGGGCTAATTCCTTGCACCCCGTGTGAAACTCGGCCGCCTTGACCACGCGACCGGTGTCGAGATCCGCGAATTCGCCCGAATAGCTTGCGGCAGCATCCAGAATGGGCGACGGCGACAGGTCCATGCTCAAATCAAGAGTGCTGAGCGGGCACCGTCCTCAATGCGTTCCAGCGCCACGGCCACATCCTGATGCGTGTGCGCGGTGGAGAAGAACATGGGTTCGAACTGGTTCGGGTGGAAGTACACGCCGTTGTGCTGCAACTGGTGCTGCAGGGCAATGTACTTCTCCACGTCGCACGCTTGCCGTGCGTCGCGATAACTCATGATCGGGCCGCAATCGTTGTGCGTCAAGAACATCGAGATGATCGGGCCCACCTGGTGCACGTGGTGCGGAATGCCGAGCCGCGTGAAGATTTCGTCGACGCCCTGGGCAAACTCGGTAGACACTTCCTCGAGATGCCGGTAAGTGCCGGTCCGATTGCGGTGAATCTCGTCGAGCACCGCGTCGGCCGCGGACATGACGAGCGTATTGCCCGAATAGACGCCCCCGTGGAACAACTGCCCGTCGACAATGCACTGCATGATGTCGCGGGTGCTGCCGACGGCGGAAATTGGAAATCCGCCGCCCAAAGCTTTGCTGAGCACCGTGATATCGGCCTCGACCGCGTAACGCTCCTGGGCGCCACCGCTGGCCACGCGCATGCCGGTAATCACTTCGTCGAAAACCAGCAAGGCGCCAAACTCATGGGCCAACGAGCGGGCGATCTCCAGGTAGCCCGGCTGTGGCGGGATGGTGCCCGAGTTACCCATGACCGGTTCCATGATCACGGCGGCCACCTGGTCCTGGTGATCGCTCA
Source organism: Pirellulales bacterium (assembly GCA_050250435.1). Taxonomy (GTDB): domain Bacteria; phylum Planctomycetota; class Planctomycetia; order Pirellulales; family PALSA-1355; genus JBFWOR01. The sequence goes on from JBFWOR010000006.1 coordinate 103,628, forward strand.
AGCACTGTTCCAACGCTTCCGGCGAATTCCAACGGCAAACCAGCACGTCGTGCGGAGCGCCGTTCATGCCCAGCGTGCCGGGGATGGCCGGGCCGTACAGACCTTTGGGCAGACTCTCAACCGGAGCGTGATAGCGGTGAAAAATGCCGTCGCTGGAGCCGTGATAGTGGCCCTCGAACGCGATGATATAGCGGCGGCCGGTCACGGTGCGTGCCAGCCGCAGCGCCGCTGCGATGGCTTCCGACCCGGTGCTCGAAAATCGCAGCATCTCGATGTGCGGGTAGAGGCGGATGACCTTTTCGGCCACCCGGGCCGAGACTTCCGCCGGAAAGCCCAGCTGGCTGCCCGACTCGGTCAGTTGCCGAACAACCGCGTCGATGACCGGCTGCGGCCGATGACCGAAGATCAGCGGCCCATAGGCCATGTTCAGGTCGATGTATTCGTGCCCGTCGACATCCCACACGCGCGAGCCTTGGCCCCGGGCAGCCACCAGGGGCAAGTGGTAGGGCAAAACCCGCATCGTGCTGTTGTCACCACCGGCAATGCAATGTCGGGCACGCGCGAGCGAGCGCTCCGACTTGGTGGTCGATACCGCTGGTTGCAGTTTGCCGTTGGTTGACTGGGTCATAATGTCGCGTGGTGCCTCGTCTCAGATACCGCCCAGATGTCGAAGTTGGTAAAGGCAATGCAGTTAGTCCATTCACCGCATGTAACGTAGTTTCCCATTATCGTAGCGCTCTAACCCCTGTCAATAGCCGAGCCGGAGCTGCCAGCGGCGCTCGAAAAGTCCCACTAAGGGGGTGCCAACGAGAGCGATTTTCGTACCGCCGAGCACCTCGATTTCGCAGATTGCTCGGCTAGTCGGGGATCTTTGCAGGTGCAACGGATTGACAGCGTTTACTCGCTAGCAAGTGCCGCCAGCAGATCCAATCGAGCAGCGCGCTCGGCAGGCAGCCAGGCTGCCAGCACGGCAACCACCAGGCAGGTCGACATGTTGGCCACTATCAACCAGGGATGAAGGTGAAACGGTAGCGAATGGCCCAAGAGGGGCTCGTTGCCCAGGTGAATGATCCAGGCAGTGGTCACTCCGGCCACCGCGCCCAGCAGCGTGCCTAGAATCCCAATCAGTAGCGACTCACAGAAGATTAATTTTCGCACCTGGCTGCGGGTCATACCGATGATGCGCAAAAGTCCGAGCTCGCGCGTTTGCTCAAAAACGCTCATCGACAGTGTATTTGCAACAGCCAGGCCGCCCACGACGAAGCCCACCATCAGCAGCCCCCACAAGGCGCCGACGATTCCGCCGATCAGCAAATCCAGCTGTCCGCGCACTTCGTTGTACGGCAGGATGACCAATCCTTCTGACTCCAGGGTTTCCCGAAGCCGCTCGACGATCGGCTCGACTGGACTGCCCGCGCGGGTAATGACCGTGTAGATCTGGGCGGGCCCCAGCTCAATCTGCCTGGCCGCAGCACCCTGATCGAGAAACACGGCCAGGCCGCCCTGCAGATAGTCGCGCACACTGGCGCTGACGCGAACATTCATCGCGCGGCCCTGCACATCCAAGCGCAGTATGTCGCCCGGGGCCAGGTTTAGCCGGCGGGCCAAGGCCGTGCCGATCACCACCTCGCCACGGGCCAGCGCAGCCCGTAGCGGTTCCTCCGCGCTTGGAGCGATATCCCACGGCAGTTCCACTTGCGGTTGGATGTCGTGGACCACGCAGATCGTGGGCACGCCGCCGGCACGGGCCGGCAAATAGCGAGTCTCCACGACGCGCTTCACGTTGGGCTGCTCCAAGATCCGCTCGCGCACACTGCTCTGGTCGCGCCCATCGACGGCGCCTTCACCGGGCGCGGGCCCGGCCAGCATGATGTCGCCGGCGGCGATCCGCCGATACCAGCCGCGCACGTCCGCGACGTTGTTCAAAATGGCATTGCCCAGCCCGATGCCGGCACTAATCGCCACCACGAGCACTCCGGCAGTGAGTCCGGTGCGCGTGGGCCGCTCGAGCAGTTGCTGCGCGGCGAAGCTGCCTTCGATGCGCAACCAAGGGGCCAACAGCCGCGCCGCCACGCCCACCACCGGCTTCAGCAGCGCGGGAATCACCGCAATGAAACCTACCAGCATGAGCACACCCGCGGGAATGGCCGCTTCGGCCGGCAACTGCTCCCGCCACACCAAAACCAGCAACGCCACGGCAACGGCCCAGGCAATCGAGCCGGCCACAACGCTCCACCAGGGAAAGCGCTCGCCGCGCCGCGCCTCGACGTCGCCCAGCGCTTCGATCGGCGAAATGCCGCGGGATTGCCAGGCCGGCACGAGTGCCGACACGCCGGCCACCAGCGGTCCGGCCACCAGCGCGGCCAGCAGCGTCCAGTACGGCATTTGTGTATCGGTGACTTCGGCATCCGCCAGGCGTTGCATAAGGGCCGCCAATCCGCGCCCCAACAACAAACCGCCGGGAACGCCGAGCACTGCGCCAATCAGCCCCAGCACGAGGCCTTCGATCAGTTGCAGCGAGACGAGTTGCCGCGCGGTGACACCCAGCACGCGGAGCACGGCCATGTCGCGACGGCGCTCGCCAAAATTCATGCGCATCGTGTTGAGCACGATGAATGCCGCCATGGCCATGGACAGTGTGCCGGCAAATCGCAGCGCCAACTCCGTGGACCGCAACATGCCGCCGGCCAACTCCAGTTGGGCCACGGGGGCTTGCACCGTGAGGTCACTCGGCAACGCTTTCGCAATGGCCGCCTGCACCGCATCGCGCCCGTCGGCCGAAGTTAGTATTACGCGCAACCGGTTCACCCGGTCGCCCAATCGAAAGTTCCGCTGCACGCCGGGCAACGACATCGCCATCGTGGCGGCCGGAGCCAATTCGCCCAGCGCGGCGCCCTTGACGAGTCCCACGATCGTGGCGCCGCGTGGCCCTGTGGCGCCGAGTACCACCAGGCGATCGCCCACGTCGAACTTGAGACTGGCGGCCAGTTCTGCCGACACCACCGCTTCGCCGTCGCGGCGGCAGGGCTCGCCCTTGACGAGCGAAAGTGATTTCCAAGCGTCATCCGCGTCGAGCGGCAGGCCCAAGAGCACGCCGCGAAAACGCTTGCCGCTGACGCGCCCCAGCGTGGCGCGAGCCACCACCGGCACCACCGATTGCACGCCCGGCACCGCGCGAATATCGCCGGCACGCCCGGGCTCGAAGCGCTGGCCCTCGGCCGAGACGACTTCCAAAGCCGGCCGTCCTTCGGTCGCGGCCAGCAACTTGCGGTAGGCGCCGCGCACCGAGGCCTGCGCCAACGTCACTCCGAGAACCGCCGCCACGGCGATGGCCACGCTGGCGATCGACAGCGCCGTGCGCGCGGGCCGCTGTCGCCACTGCCGCAAAATCAGGTGCAACAAGTCCATGGCCCGCCTAACGCAGAGTATTCGAGGCCGCGGAAACGTCGCCTGCTTCGCGGGCCGAGTTGCTGCCCACAATCTGGCCGTCGCGCATCGTCAACAGCCGGTCGGCGGCGCGGGCCATGGCGGCGTCGTGCGTAACCATCACCACGGTTTGTCCCCGATCGGCACAGGCGCGCAACAATGCCAGGATGCTGCGTCCGTTGGCGCTATCGAGCGCGCCGGTCGGTTCGTCGGCCAAGACGACGGCCGGCTCGATGACCAAGGCGCGGGCAATCGCCACGCGCTGCTGTTCTCCGCCCGACAGTTCGTGCGGAAAGTGGGCCATGCGCTCGGCCAGTTCGACGCGTTCGAGTACGGCGCGCGCTTTCGCTGCGGCCGGTTGGCGCGCCACGCCATCGATGCGCAGCGGCAGGGCCACGTTCTCCAAGGCCGATAACGTGGGCAACAGGTTCATTTTTTGAAAGACAAATCCCAGCCGTCGCCGCCGCACGAGACTGCGCTCGTGATCGCTCAGGCTGCCGAAATCGGCACCATCAAGCAGCACACGCCCCGAGTTCGGCGAGTCGATGCCGCCGAGCACGTGCAGCAAGGTGCTTTTGCCGCAGCCCGAAGGCCCCATGATGGCCAGGAATTCGCCCGGCTCGACGCGTGCATCGACCGCGCGCAGAGCGCGGACCTTGCCGGCGCCGTCGCCGTACTCCTTGGTGACCTGGATTGCTTCGAGCACGGCCATGAATTGCTTTCGGGGCGCATGTCGAGGGGTGAGGCGCCGCGGTGGAGGGAGCATTTCATGATAGTTGCGTGCGCCGTGAGCCGCCAATGGCCGAGAGGTGGGGGTTGCGCCGGATGTGCGGATCGCAGCAGCGTCCTCGCTCGCGATCCTCGTTCCCCAACAGCTGAGCACTCGTTGCACCCAGCCGCCGTAAGTCGTTAGTACTCCGTTGACAACGGCGCCGCGGCGGCACCATTTTTCACCGCCGCGGGGATTAGGGACTGTCGCGTTTTGCGGCTCGCGCCCATAATAAAGGCCGCAGTTTCTCGAGCGCAGTGCGCAAGACCGTAATGCTCGGTCCGCGTGCCGGAAGGATTCCCCGCCCGTGCGGTGCGAGGGCCGAGGCTGTCCAGGACATTGAGGCCCAAGACGCTGAAAGGTGCCGGCACCCGGGCCGGCGCGGCGCATGCCGCTTGGCGGCAGCGCCTCTGCGTCGTCGGTCCCCCTCTACGTTGATCGCTGGCGCCTTCGATTCTTCGAGCAATCGGTAATCCATCTGTGAACTGCGTTCGCATGTTTATCGCTGCTGTGGCGCTGCCCCTGTGCCTGGCGCAAACCTTGTTTGCCGCCGATCATCGCCAGCGGTTCCTGGAGCGCGCACCGGCCAACGCGTGCTTGACGATTTACTCGGCCGACGTGGCCGCTACCTGCGCCGCCTTCCGAAAAACGCGGATCGGCGAGAAGCTGTGCGGTGAAACGTTTGCGCCGCTGGTGGCGGAGCTGACCAAGCGCGACCAGGCCAGTCTGTTGCGGCTGCGACCGTTGTTCGGCTTCGATTGGAGCGAATTGGCCGCCGTGCACGACCCGGGCGGAATCGTCGTCTGGCCCTTGGCCGACGGCTCGCTCGGCGCGGCGTGGCTGTTTGTGCCGGCGGAGCCGCTGCGGGAGACGCCGCCCTGCCTGGTCGCCGCGGCCGATTACTTCAACCAGCGCAGCTATCGCGGCACCGTGTCCAAGCGTGCGAGCGCGAATCTCTCGGTCTATGCGCCGCCCGCGGACCGCCAGAGCGAGGATGCCCGCGTGCTGTTCGCCACGTCGACGATTTACGGCGTGGCCAACTCCCAGGCCGCGGCCGACGCGCTGTTGGCCGTGCAGCCGGCGGCCTCACTCACAAAACAACCGGCACTGGTTTCGGCAACGGCCGGCGAACCAGCGAGCCCACAAGCGAGCGCCTCGTCCGATGCTGCATTCTTCGTCAAACCGATCTCCCTGTGGGAATTGATGCGCACCGACGCAGCGAAACGCTCCAAAGAAGCAGCCGGCGCGGCCAAATCCAATCAGCCACGACAAACCAAGCCCGCCGTCGCCGCGGAAACGGCCGACGAGCCGCGCGAAGACGAAGTTGCCGCGACTCGCCGCCTGGGCCTCGGCGCGATCGAATCCGTGAACGGCACGGTGCAGTTCGCAACTACCGGCGATGTATGCGAGTGGACCGTGCACGCCGCGCTGCATGTCACACGGCCGTATCAAGGCGCGCTACGCCTCTTGGAACTTCGGCCGGGGCCATTGCCGGAGTTGCCCACGTGGGCGCCGGCTGACGTGTTGACGCTGGGCCGCTGGCGCTGGGACTTTCCCCTGGCGATGAAGGGCTTCGGCAGTTTGTACGACGAAGCCAATGAGCCCGGGCCGGACGGAGAAGGTCTGTTCGAAGATATGCTCGACGGCTTGCGCGACGACCCGGAAGGCGTGCAAGTGGACCTGCGGCGCGAGTTGTTCGAAAAGTTGGCGCCGGAGATGCTGCGGATCAGCGTGGCCGGCGCGGCGCCCGAGAGCGCGCAGGCCGATTCCAAAAAGGCGCCCGACAAACCGCGCGACACGCGCCAATGGCTCTACATGACGCGGCTCACCGACGCCGCCGCGGTCAGCGGCGCACTGGCCCGATTTTATAGGGACGACGAGCGGGTGAAGCGCGACAAGTGGGGCGGGTACGACGTGTGGACTGTCGGCGACAACGCCTCGCTGTTCGTCGAAGGCGAGAGCGATTCGCTCGTCACCGTGCGCGGGCTGGCGGTGGGCGAAGGCCAATTGCTGTTCAGCACCGACGTGCCGCTGTTGCGCCAGGCCATCGACACGCCGCAGCATGCGGAGCCGCTGACCAGCGATGCCGCGTGGAATCAATTGCTGGGCTGGTCACAGAAGGTCCGCACCGAAGGTGCCGCCTTTGAATCGCTCTTGCAAGTTGACCGGGCGGTGGAGGGCTCGTATCGTGCCGGCAGCCAAGCACCGCCTCCGGAAGCCAAGGCCGACACAAAAAAGCCGTCCGCCACCAATCCAGACGCGGCGGCCAAACCGGGCCCGCCGCCGGAGCCCGCGCTGGCACGGCTGTGGCGATTGCTGTTGTTCGGAACGGCCGAGGGGTCGCCGGAGACTCCGTATGCCGCTGCCCCGGCGTTCGACAAATTGCGCGACGCTCTGCCGCGCGGCGCCATCGTGATGTCGCAAACAGCAGACGGCTGGTTGCTACAATTCGGCGTGCTGGGCGCGGGCGGGAAGCAGTTTTAGCGAGCAGACTTCATGATCGAACCCAACGGAAACCTCACGATGAATCGTTCGACTCGCGCTGGCCTGTTCCGCTGCACCCTTTCGGCCATGTCGCTCTTGGTCTGCGCCGCTACGGCGCACGCCCAGTTTGATTCTCCGGCCGCGCGCGAGGCACGGTCGGCGCTACGCGAAGTGCGCGCGAGGTTTGGCAGTGTGCGCGGCTGGGCGACCTGGTCGCAGCGGCTGGCACTGGAAGACATCGAGTACGAGCTGCAGCTGGGTGACCGGGCCGAGCCCACGCTGTTTCAATCGACCGCCGAAAAAATCCGCGCCGGCGCCAAGACCGATTTTCGCGCGACCAGCTTGCAGAAGCTCGCCGGCGCGCTGGAAAAGCGTGCCGCCGAGCTGCAGCCGATTTCCCCAGACGGCTGGCAGGCCGAGTGCGCCCGTCTGGCGGAAACGCCCCAGGCGGTCGGCGCGCGCGACGTTCAGGCGGCCCGCGTCGAGTTGCTGGCCCGACTGAACGACGTTGAGCAACTGTACCCGGCGATCGCGCGCCAGGGAGACGCGTGGCGGGCGTTCCTGTATTGGCCCCAAACGCGCAATCTGGTCTACACCGACGCCCGCGAGGCCGACTTGCTCGACAAACTCGACGCGCGCTGGCAGGGTGCGCCCTCCGTTTGGGATGTGCCGCAGATGGTGGAAGCCTCGCTGGCCGTGCAGTCGTACCTGCGGCTGTACCGCCGCTACCTGGCCAACGAAAGCGCCGAGCAACACCGCACCGCCTGGAACGACCTTGGCCAACTGCTCGCCGGCGAGCTGGCGCAAGGCGCGGAAACCGCTGCGCGCATTGCCGAGCTGATTCACCTTCGCGAGCGGCTGGGCGAAGGCACGCGGCTGACTGCTTCGATCCGTCGCCAGTATTCCCGCCCGAATATCGTGCTCTATGCCCGCACCGCATGGCTCGAAAAAGAGCTCTCGCAAGAGTTCAACGAGCGCTACCGGGTCAACGACGTTTATGCCGGCGCCCGCACCGTGGGCAACGGCACGCTCGCAGGCACGCTGCGCTGTGAATTTCTGCCGGGCACAGCCGTGGGCCGGGCGCGCTTCGTGCTCGATGCCATGTCGCGCGCCCGCACCAACGGCTCGAGCGAAGGCGTGAGCGTGTCGAGCACCGCCACCACGCGCGTCCACGGCGAGCAGCGGCTCACTCTCGATGCACAGGGCCTGTCGACTTCCGCGCCGGCCGTCACGGCCGATACCTCGATCGTCTACAACAACATCGACGCACCCGGGCTGCGCCGGCGCCGTAGCGAAGCCGTTCGCCGCACGCACGCACGCCGCGGCCAGGCCGAAGCCGATGCCGAAGCGGCCACGCGCCGGGAGATCGCAGCCCGCATGGGCGCCGAAGGCAACGAACTGGTAGCGCGTTTTAATCGCTCGTACGGCGAGCTGCGCGATCGGCAGTTTGCTCTGGGGCGGCCGGCCCCTGAGGTGCGCGTGCGCACCGACAAAGACTCACTGAGCTGGGAGTGCCGGCTGGAGAGTCCGGCCCTGTTCGCCGCGCCGGCGGCTCCGCCCGAGCGTGACCCAACTGCTGAGGTAACCCTGTGCATCGCCGCCAGCGCGCTCGAGGAGCAGGCCTTGAGTTCGCTGGCCGGCCGCGAAATGACCGGCGCGAAGCTCTCTGAGACCATCGGCGAGCTGTTCGGAGCGCCGCCAGACGCCCCCCCGCCGCGCGGCGGCGACTTTAACGCCAAATTTGCGGCGCGACCCTGCGAAATCCAAATGGCGGGGGGCCAAATCCGCGCCAAGTTTTACATCACTTCGTTCGACTCGGAAGACGTGCAGTATCCGGCCATGACGGTCGACGCCGAGTACAACGTCGTCCCGCGGCAGGGCGATTTGGCGCTAGTGCGACAGGGCAGCCTGCGCGTGCGTCCGCTGGCGGAGCGCGGTGAAACGCCGGCCACGCTCAGCGGCCGGCAGCAGACGCTGCGCCTGGCCGTGCAGCGCAAACTCAACAAGGCTCTGGCCGAGACCTACATCTGGAGTAGTCCGGGGCTGCCCGGCGCGCCGAAAGAGCAGCCCAAACTGCGCATTCAAAGCGCGCAGGTCGACAATGGCTGGCTGCGGCTCGCGTTAGGCACCAAGCCCATTGAAGACGCGCCGCGGGTCACGGCGGTCGAGTGGTAGCGCTCGCGTTGTCAGGTCGCTTGTGCCGCTGGTCGGAGCACTTGGGCATACCGTTTGCGTTCGCTACGCTAGAAAAGCGCAAACTGTTTCCTGGCCGAGTATTTGAGCATGCTCGTGCCTAATTCTTCACCGGCTCCTGCCTGATTGGCGGGCAACCGACGCGCTGCGCCTTGCTCGCGGCCAACCGTCTAGGAGAGACGCCATGAGATTCGACGCCTATCAGATCGGCGGCTTCTACGACGAGATGTTCGAGGCGGACGGGCGGCCACGGCCGCGCGCCGAGGCCTTGGCCCGACGACTGATGTCGCTTTCCGACGGCGAGTTGCAGCGGCGGCAAAAAGCGGCCGACCTGGCGCTGTTGAACATGGGCATCACCTTCAACGTCTACGGCCACGAAGCCGGCACGGAGAAAGTGTGGCCGTTCGACATTGTGCCGCGCATTATCGACGCCCGCGAATGGGACCGCGTGGAGCGGGGATTGAAGCAGCGCATTCACGCGCTGAACCTGTTCATCGACGACGTATACAACGAGCGGCGGATCATCAACGAAGGTGTCGTGCCGGAGTGGCTGGTTGACACCGGCAAATGCCTGCTCGACAAGTGTTCCGGGCTGAAGCCGCCGCACGGCATCTGGTGCCACATCACCGGCACCGACCTGGTGCGCGATGCGGACGGCGAGTTCTACGTGTTGGAAGACAATTTGCGCTGCCCGTCGGGCGTGTCCTACGTGTTGGAAAACCGCGAAGTGATGAAGCGCACCTTTGCGCAGGTGTTCGACGGGCTATCGATCCTGCCCGTGGAAGACTATCCCGAGCAGCTGCTGCGGATGCTGCACGACATTGCGCCGCCGACAGCCGAGCAGCCCAACGTGGTGGTGCTCACGCCGGGGATCTACAACTCGGCCTATTTTGAGCATTGCTTCCTGGCTCAGCAGATGGGCGTGGAGCTCGTGCAGGGCTCCGATCTGATCGTTTCGGACGGCTATGTTCACATGCGGACGACGCATGGCTTCCAGCGGGTCGACGTCATCTATCGCCGCATCGACGACGATTTTCTCGATCCCCTGACCTTCCGACCCGACTCGACGCTGGGAGTGCCGGGGTTGATGGATGTCTATCGCGCCGGCCGCGTGGCCTTGGCCAATGCGCCGGGCACCGGCATTGCCGATGACAAGGCAGTGTACGCCTACGTGCCGCAGATTATCCGCTACTATTTGGGCGAAGACGCCATTCTGCCCAACGTGCCCACCTATGTGTGCGGCGATCCGGCGCAGTGCGAACACGTGCTGGTGAACATCGACAAGCTGGTGATCAAGCCCACCAACGAATCGGGGGGCTACGGCATTCTGCTGGGGCCGAAATCGTCGTCCGAGGAACACGCCAGGTATCGCGATCTGATCCGTGCCAATCCGCGCAACTATGTGGCCCAGCCGATGTTGTCGCTCTCGCAGGTGCCGACGATCGTCAACGACCAGTTGGAAGGGCGGCACGTCGACTTGCGACCCTATATCCTGTATGGCAAGGATATCTATGTCTTGCCGGGCGGATTGACGCGCGTGGCGCTGCGCAAGGGCTCGCTCGTGGTCAACTCGTCGCAAGGCGGCGGCAGCAAGGATACCTGGGTCTTGCGCAACGGCATTTTGAATTAGACCGAGGGGGTGCCACTGGCAGCCTGCTGCCAGTGAGACAGCACGGGCGGACAAGCCGCCTGTGTCACCCGATGAGTAGCCTGGTGAAGCATGCTCAGTCGCGTGGCGGATTCGATTTTCTGGATGAGCCGATACATCGAGCGCGCGGAGAACGTGGCTCGATTCATCGACGTGAACATGCAGCTGGCCATGGACGTCGGCAGCGACACGACGTCGCCGCATGATCAATGGGCTCCCTTGGTAGTCACCACCGGCGACTACGAGCGGTTTACCGAGTTGTGCGGCAAACCCGATCAGCGTAAGGCGATGGAGTTCCTGACGTTCGACGAGCGGAATCGCAATTCGATTCTGTCCTGCTTGAGCGCGGCCCGCGAAAATGCCCGTACGGTGCGCGAAATGATCTCCTCTTCCATGTGGGAGGAGCTGAACAAGTTTTACCTGATGGTCCGCTCGGCCAAGGGCTCGATCGACCTGCTCGACTCGGGCTACGATTTCTTCAAGCAGGTGAAGCTGGCCAGTCATTTGCTCGAAGGGATCACCGTGGCCACGATGTCGCACGGCGAGGCGTGGCACTTCGCCCGGCTGGGCCGGCTGCTCGAGCGAGCCGACAAAACCTCACGCATCCTCGACGTGAAGTACTATGTGCTCTTGCCCACCGCGGCCGACGTGGGCACGCCGCTCGATACCGTGCAATGGTCGGCCTTGTTGGATTCGGCCAGTGCGCTGGAAATGTATCGCAAGCGCTTTGGCCGGATTGCGCCATCGAACGTGGCCGACTTTTTGATCCTCGACCGCGAGTTTCCGCGGGCGATCCATTTTTGCCTGATTAAGGCGGAAGACTCGCTGCTGTCGATCACCGGCGGACAGCATGGCCGCTTTCGCTCGCTGGCCGAGAAGCGACTGGGCCGGCTGCGATCCGATCTTGATTACACGCAGATTGTCGAGATCATCGACCAGGGTCTGCACGAATTCATCGATGCCTTCCAGATTCAACTGAACCTGGTGGGCGACGCCATCCACGAAACGTTCTTCGCACTACGGCCGGTCACCGCGACGGCCACGGCCACGCAACAATAATTTCCATTCCCGGCAATTTGTGCCGCTGCCGATTGTTCTTGAGTCAACCCGTCGAGTCAAATTATGCTGTGGGCGACGGCGCAGCACGATTCACTCCAGCCCGCAGCACGAGCGTGGGCCCGCTGTGAACGCGCAGGCCAAATCGCCCTCGCTGGCGCGCCGGGCTGGTGAATCTCCGCATTCCTCAATTTAGTACCACTGGCACGACCGCCTGCCGCCGTTGCACGATGCACACGACACAACCATCCGGCAGGCGTCGACGCGGCGCGCGATTCTTCTCGGTAACTGGCTCGAGTCCTGCATGAACCTCACTGATACGGCGCCGCGCACGATTGCCAGCGACGACCTGTTTCAAGATTACCGACCTCTGCCGGGCGTCTACGACGAGATGGTCGCGGCCGACGGCACCCTGCGCCCGCACTGGCAACAGTTCACCCAGTTCATCGCGGGCATGGGCACGGCAGAGCTGGCACGCCGCTGGGAGCAAGCCGGCCGGCTGATCCAGGAGAACGGTGTCACCTACAATGCCCACGGCGACCCGCTGGGCCGCGACCGCCGCTGGGAGCTCGACGCCCTGCCCTTGCTGATGCCGGCTGAGGAATGGAACCGCTTGAGCGCCGGCCTGGCCCAGCGAGCGCGGCTGCTGAACGCCATTGCCGCCGATATCTACGGCCCGCAACACCTGGTGCGCGAGGGTCTGTTGCCGGGCCAGTTCGTCTTCGGGCATCCGGGATTCTTGCGCGCCTGCCACGCGCTGCGCGTGCCGCGCGGAACGTACGTGCATTGGTCGGCCGCGCACATCGCACGCTCGCCCGAGGGTCACTGGTGGGTCGTGGCAGACCGCACGCAAAACCCCGTCGGCGCCGGCTACGCGGTGGAAAACCGCATCGTCATTTCGCGCACGCTGACGCACGTGTTTCATCAGTGCCGCGTGCAGCGGCTGGCCGGGTTCTTCATCACCCTGCGCGAAACGCTCGGCGCCTTGGGCGCCGATCGGCGCGACGGCCCCAACACGGTGCTCTTGAGCCCCGGCCCCAACAGTCCGACGTATTTTGAAGACGCTTATCTGGCCCGCTACTTGGGCTACACGCTGGTCGAAGGCGAAGACCTGACGGTCCGCGACAACCGCGCGTATTTGAAGACGCTGGGCGGGCTCATCAATGTCGACGTCGTGCTCCGCCGCGTGCGCGACGCCGACTGCGATCCGTTGGAGCTCGACGATTCCTCGAATTCCGGCTCGCCCGGTCTGGTGCACGCGGCGCGGCGCGGCAACGTGCATTTTGCCAACGCGCTGGGAACCGGCATCCTGGAAACACCGGCGCTGATGGCGTTTCTGCCGGCCATTTGTCGCCGGCTCCTGGCGCAGAACTTGTTCTTGCCCAGCGTGCCTACCTGGTGGTGCGGCGATCGGACGTCGCTCTCCTATGTGCTGGCGCATCTCGATCAATTGGCCATTCGGCCGGCCGTGCCCGAAACAAATTATCCGCTGGTCCGCGCGGCCAGTCTCGATGCGGCGCAGAAAGAGGACCTGGTATCGCGCATCAAGGCCCGGCCCGATCGCTTCATTGCGCAAGAGCTGGTGCTGCGTTCGACGGCGCCGGTTTGGAGCGAGGGCGCCCTGCGCCCCGGTCACGTGAGCTTGCGCACGTTTGCCGTGGCTGGCGGCGAAAACTACCACATCATGCCTGGCGCGTTGGCACACGTGAGCAACACCAGTCACGTCTCGGGCGAAAGCATGTTCGTGGGCCACGGCAGCAAGGACGTGTGGGTATTGTCGGACGGCCCCGTGTCGAACGTGTCGTTGTTGCAGCCGCCTGGCACCACGGTCACGCCGCGGCGCAGCGGGCTCGATCTGCCGAGCCGCGTGGCCGACAACATGTTCTGGCTGGGCCGGCACGTAGAGCGGGCCGAGTCGACCACGCGCCTGTTGCGCAGCGTGTTCAACCGGCTGATCAGCGAGTCCGTCAGTAGCGGGTCGCCCGAGCTTACAGCGCTCGTGCGGGCATTGGTGATTCATTGGCCGCAGCCGAACCTGGCGCTCGAATCGATGGAAACCTCCGGCGTCACGGAGTCGCTGGCCTTGGCGTGTTTGTTCGATCGCACGCATGGCGGCAGTTTGCAGATGGTGGTGGATTCGCTGGCGCGCGCGGCTTCGATTGTGCGCGACCGCTTGTCGCTCGACAGTTGGCGCATCTTGAGCCGCATCGACGACGACCTGCATCCGGGCTACCCGCTGGGCGTGGTGTCCCTGTCGGACGTGCTGCCCATGCTCAACCAGGTGCTCGTCACGCTGTCGGCCTTTAGCGGCGTAGCCACGGAAAACATGACGCGCGGGCCGGGTTGGCAGTTTCTCGATCTGGGACGCCGCGTGGAACGGGCGTTATCGACCATCGGCCTGTTGCGCAACACGGTCTACGTTGTCACGCCTTACGAGCACGCACTCTTGGAGGCGCTATTGGAAATTGCCGACAGCGCGATGACCTATCGCAGCCGCTACGCCACCAATTTGCAAGTGTCCGCCGTGCTCGATTTGCTGATGATCGATGAGACCAATCCGCGTTCCATCGGCTTTCAGCTTGCCGCGCTGGCCCGGCACGTCGAACAATTGCCGCGGCAACAATCGGATCCGTTGCTCAGTCCCGAACAGCGGCTGGTGATTTCCATGCTGTCGACCGTGAGGCTGGCCGACATGAACGCGCTGACCGCGGTCGACGAAACGCACGTGCGCACGGCCCTGGATCAATTGCTCGAACGATTGAGCACCCAACTTCGCGAGCTGGCCCGCAGCATCTCGCATAAATACCTGGTTCACGCCGGACCGGCGCACCAGATTTCGGAAATTCTCCCGGGATAAACAAGCACCTATGCCGGCGGCGACTGCAACCATGGTGTTAGGCAAGCGGTACGAGGTCGCGCACGCGACCAACTACTTCTATAGTGAGCCCGTTGCGCTATGCCACAATGAAGTGCATCTACAGCCGCGCGCGACGATGCGGCAAAGCTGCCTGGCGCACGAGCTGTCGATCGTGCCGACCACGCTCAAGATGGAGCACTCGGTCGACTACTTCGGCAACCAGGTGAGTTTCTTCACGTTGGAAGAGTCGCATCGAGAGTTTTCCGTTACCTCACGCAGCGAGATCGTGCTCACGCCGTCGGTGTACATTGCGCCGGAGGCGACGCCGCCCTGGGGCCAGGTTCCGTCGGCATTGCGCAACCCCTCGTATCGCGAGGCGCTGGAAGCTTCGCAGTTCGTGTACGATTCGCCGCAAGTCACCACCAGCGCAGCGCTGCGGGACTACGCGGCGCCGTCGTTTACCGCCGGCCGCCCATGGCTCGACGCCGTGCTGGAGCTGACGACCCGCATTTATCAGGACTTCCAGTACGATCCGGAGGCCACCAGCGTCGGCACGCCGCTGGCCACGGTCCTCGAGCAGCGGCGCGGCGTGTGCCAGGACTTTGCGCATTTGCAAATTGGCTGTCTGCGATCGCTGGGCCTGGCGGCCCGTTATGTGAGCGGCTACTTGCTGACGAATACGCCGGCCGGTCAGCCGCAGCTCGTCGGTGCCGATGCGTCGCACGCCTGGCTGGCAGCCTGGTGTCCCGGCCTGGGCTGGGTGGATTTCGATCCCACGAATAACGTCGTACCCTGTTTCGACCATATCACCGTGGCCTGGGGGCGCGACTACGGCGACGTCTGCCCGATCAAGGGTGTGTTCGTCGGCGGCGGGCAGCACTCGATGCGTGTCAGCGTGGACGTGCGGGCGGTGGAAAACGGGCGCCACTAAGCATTAGCGCGACACACAATCCCGAAGCGTGCGCGCGACACACAAGCCCGAAGCGCGAGCGAGGGCGACCGCAGTTGACGCCGCCACGGCTTAGTTCCTGCGCGTCGGTTCGCTCTCAACCATTCACGCAGATGTGCCGCTACCGCACTCTGTCTTGTCGATCGTGCACGTACGTCACGGCGGCCTCCAAGCTGTCCTCGTCGTTAATGAACCGGCTGCTGCCCTTTTCGGTCCACCAGCGCTTGCGGAGTAAGTTAAGCCGCGGGCCGATGCGCGCCACCTCCAATTCGCGTAGCTTCCGCGTGCACCATGCTTTGAGTTGGTCACGCACATCGTCGGGATGCATGCGCGCGGCAGTCAATACCACATGCACGTGATTGGTGCGGCAGTTGATGGCGTGCAACGCCCAACCTCGAAGTCCGCAATGGCGAGCGACGGTCGATTCGACGATGCCGCGTTGATCTCCGTCCAGGACGCAAGGCGCTTCACACATCCGCTTCGCAGCAGCACTCTTGCGCTCCGGATCAGGTAGGCGTGCACCTTTCTTCCGTTTCGTCCATCCGCGCTCGTCCCCGGGCAGCCAGGAGCCGTAGGTGGTCCAAGTGAGAAAGTAGGCCAACGGTTCTGGAAGCGGGATGTTGTCACTACGGCTCATAAGCTCACTATGATAATGCGAGTGCGGCCAGTTACAATTCGCTCCAGCATTGGAAAACCAATCCCTCGCTGGCGCTTCGGGCTTGTGTGGAAAAAACATGCACTCGCTGGCGCTATGGGCTTGTGTACCATGAACGACGCTCCGCAATCCTCAATGCACGTGATGCCCGCCTGGAGCGCCTACGCCGGCGAGCCGTTCAATCTCAGCGAGCGGCGGCCGCTGATGATCCTCGAAGAGACGGCCGCAGCCTTCGTTGTCGACGGATTTTACCATCGCGCGCAGTTCTGGAAGGCCGTCGTGCCCAAGCGCGGCGTGGCGCAGATTGTTGGCCAGCGGCTGAACTTTTCCAAGCCGCGCCGCCAGGACGACGGCACCACGCGCCCCAGCTTGTTCTTCCTGAACCACGTGCAGGCCCGCGTGATCATGCGGCCCGAGCACGCGGTGCCCTTATACGAACCGCAGGCCGAGCCCGCGGGCGAACCCGCGTGCCACGTGACCGATTTTGCGTATTCGGTTGAGGCCGTAGGCCCGCACGGGCGCAAATGGAACCTCTCCGACGCGCTGCTGGGCAACCTGGCGATCGTGCATCGGTTTCTGTCGACCGAAGAAGTGGCGTTCGAACGCATCATGCGCGAGCGGATGACGGTGGTGCAATCGCCCCCGTTGCCGCTCGACGAGGAACTGTTGTGCCAAATGCTGTGCGAAGCGGTTCGCGCCAGTCACGACGCGGGCCTGGCCCGGCCGTACTTCATGATGCGTCCGCCGGGCACAGCCACGAATTGCACCTCCGAGCCGCTCAAGCTGCTCGACGGGGTCTTGCGAACGCCGCTGTGGCAGCGGTTCTTCCATCGCTTTCCCGTTCACCCGCGCGGCTATCTCAAGTTGCGCGGGCTATGGACAGACGGTCCGGCGGCGCCCACCTTGAACGACCAGATGGCGGAGTGGATGGAAAGCGAAGCGGCCAAAGAGCGGCGCCACCTGCACGTGGAGAAAAAGAAATCACTGCCGCACGCGGTCGATGCGCCCAAGGTGGGCCTGTGGCGACACCTGTCGCGATTCGGCAAGGCCATGCGGGCAGACGGAAAATGATTTAGAGCCTGGGGACAAAACGTCGGGGACTGTCCCGATTTTTCGGTGCCTTGGGAGAAAAATGGGGCTGTCCCCCTCGGTGCGGCCGTTTTGTCCCCAGGCGCTTAGCCGCCTGCCGTCGATTCGTGTTGCGGTGCCTCGACGGGCGGTGCCTCCGCGGGCGGTGTCGGCGTCGCCGTCGGCGTGGCGACGGCATGCCCGTCGGCGCCGGAGGCCGGTGGCGGGGCCTTTGCCGGGGCCGCCTTCTGAGCCTCGTCTTTCGGCCGCAGCCGCTCGATCACGTAGTAGAACACGGGTGTCAGAAACAGGCCGAAGCCGGTCACGCCCAGCATGCCGCTGAATACGGCCGTGCCCAGCGTGCGTCGCATTTCCGCGCCCGCGCCGGTGGCAAACACCAGCGGCACCACGCCCAGGATGAACGCGAACGACGTCATGATGATCGGCCGCAGCCGAGTCTTGCAGGCCAGGATCGTGGCGTCATAGGCCGATATCCCCTCCGCCTTTTGTGCTTCGCGGGCGAACTCGACCACCAGGATCGCATTCTTCGCTGCCAGTCCCACCAGCACCACAAAGCCCACCTGCACGAAGATATTGATGTCCATGTGCGCCAGCGCCACCCCGGCGATCGAACACAACACGCACATCGGCATCACGAGAATCACGGCCAGCGGCATCGACCAGCTTTCGTATTGTGCCGAGAGCACGAGAAACACCAGCACCACGGCCCCGGCGAACGCGAAGACGGCGGTGCCGCCGGCTTCCTTTTCCATGAACGTCAGGTCGGTCCATTCGTAGGCCATGGTGCTGGCCAGTTGCGAATCGGCGAGTTGCTCCATCGTGGAGATGGCCTGGCCGGAGCTGACGCCCGGCAACCAGGCGCCATTGAGCCCGGCGGCCGCGCGCATGTTGTAGCGCGTGAGCGTGACCGGCCCGCTCGAATCGCGAATATCGGCCACGGTGCCCAGCGGAATCATGTCGCCGTCGGCATTGCGCACGCGGAGCTGCTTCACCCCGGCAGCGGTCATGCGAAAGGGCGATTCGGCCTGCACGTTCACCTGCCAGGTGCGGCCGAACTCGTTGAAGTCGTTGACGTAGTATCCGCCCAAGTAGTACTGCAGGGTATTGAAAACGTCGCTCAGTGCCACGCCCATCATCTTGCACTTGGTGCGGTTCACGTCGACATAGAGCTGCGGGGTATCAGCGCGAAAGGTGTCGATCACGCCCACCAGCCCAGGCTGTCGATTGGCTTGTTCGGCCAGGTTGTCGGCTTGTCCTTGCAGCACGTCCAGGCCCGCGTCGCCCACATCTTGCACCATGAGCTTGAAACCGCCGGAATTGCCCAAGCCGTCGACCGGCGGCGCGCCGAACACGGCCACCACCGCCTCGAGGATTTGCTGGTTCACGCCGGCACGCAGAATCTGCGCCACGCGGTTGGCGCTCTCGGCCGCATCGCGCCGATCGTGGAACGGCTCGAGCACCACAAACATCGACGAAAAGTTGGAGCTATTGGCATTGAACACGAACGACTGGCCGGGAATCGACATGGTGTGCTGCACGCCCGGGATCGCGCGGGCCATGGCTTCCAACTTGTTGGTCACGGCCATCGTGCGTTCGAGCGACGACGAATCGGGCAATTGAATGTTGACGACCAGGTAGCCCTTGTCTTGCTCCGGAATGAAGCCGGTGGGCACACGCGTCAGCCCCAAGTACGTCAAGCCGATCAGGCCGACATAAACCAGCAGCACCACAATGCTCACGCGCAGCACGCGACCGACCACCCAGCCGTACACGTTCGTAATGCGGTCGAACAGCCAATTGAATCCCTGGAACACGCGGCCGAGAATTGCGTTGACCGGCCGTACAACCAGGACGCCCACGATGACGCCGGGCACTGCATACAACAACGAGGCGAACCAGGCCGCCCAGTCGTTGCCGATCTTGGCCGGCGCTAAAAACGGCACGCCCAAACCCGCCAGGAGTTGATACGAGATCCACCCGCTGGCGATGGCTACGCCCCACCACGGCAAGGCTTCGTGGCCTTCCATGTGGCCGGCGGCCGACACTTTGCGGTCCTTGAAAATCGCGGTGGCCCGGGCCGGTGTCATCGTCATGGCGTTGATTGCCGAAAGAATCATCGACGCCGCAATGGTCAACGCAAACTGGCGATAGAACTGGCCCGAGATGCCCGGGATCAACGCACTGGGCAGAAACACGGAGCACATGACCAGCGTCATGGCGATGATCGGGCCAGTGATCTCGCCCATCGCACCGATCGTGGCTTCGCGCACCGGCAACCCCTTGGCCAGCCAACGCTCGATGTTCTCGAGCACCACGATCGCGTCGTCGACCACGATGCCAATGGCCAGCACCAGGCCAAACAGGGTGAGGTTGTTCAGCGTGAATCCCAGCGCGTACATCACAGCGAACGTGCCCACCAACGACACGGCGATATCGATCAACGGCAGAATTACCGACTTCCAATCCTGCAAGAAAATCAGGATCACGATGGCCACCAGGATCACGGCATCGCGCAGCGTGTGAAACACCTCGGCGACGGATTCTTCCACAAACGGCGTGGTGTCGTAGACGATGGCGTATGCCAGGCCGTGCTTGAACTTCCGCCGCAGCTGCTCCATCTTGGCCTGCACGCGGTCGGCCGTGTCGAGCGCGTTAGACCCGGGCAACTGGAAGATGGCCAGGCCGACGGACGGTTTGCCGTCGAGCTGGCAGCGCACGTCCTGGTTCTTGGCGCCGCGTTCGATGCGGGCCACGTCGTGCAGCCGCACCAGTTCGCCGCTGGTGCCGGCTTTGACCACAATGTCGCCAAACTGCAGGGGATCTTTCAGCCGCCCCAGCGTGGTCATGGTGTACTGAAAATCGAGACCGGTCGGCGCGGGCGGCTGGCCCAGCTGGCCGGCGGCAACTTGCACATTTTGCTCGCGCAGGGCGCGCACCACGTCGTCGGCCGTCAGATTGCGCGAGGCCAGGCGATTCGGGTCGAGCCACACTCGCATGCTGTAATCTTGCTGCCCCAGCAGGACTACGTCGCCCACGCCTGCGAGTCGCGCCAGCTCGTCCTTCACATCAATCGTGGCGTAGTTTGACAGGTACAGTTGATCGAAGTACGGCTGCTTCGTTTCGGGATTCGTATCCGAGTACAGATTCACCACCAGCAGAATGCTCGGCGAGCGCTTCTTCACGGTCACACCGGTGGCCTTGACCACGTCGGGCAGCGTGGCCATGGCCTGCGAAACACGGTTTTGCACCAGCACCTGGGCCATGTCCAAACTGGTGCCGAGCTTAAACGTGACGGTCAGCGAGTACGTGCCGTCGTTGGCGCTCTGCGAGGACATGTAAAGCATGTTCTCCACGCCGTTGACTTGTTGCTCGATGGGCGCCGCCACGGTGTCGGCCACCACCACCGCGCTGGCGCCGGCATACTGACACGTGACCTGCACCGTCGGCGGCGCGATCTCGGGATATTGCGCCACCGGCAGCGTCCACACCGCGGCCAGCCCGGCGATCACGATTACGATCGAAATGACCCAGGCCAATACCGGGCGATCGATAAAGAAACGCGCCATGTCTGCTCCCCAAAGCGGGCCGAGCGATTTTTGTTGGCCCGCGCCGCTACCTGCTACCGAGCGCCGAGACCTGCGCCGGCTCTGTTGGAACCATCTCGGCAGGCTTGGGATCCACGGTCACGCCGGGATGCACGCGCTGCAAGCCGTTGACGATGACACGATCGTTCGCGGCCAGGCCGGAG
The DNA here is from genome assembly GCA_050250435.1 of Pirellulales bacterium. Lineage (GTDB taxonomy): Bacteria > Planctomycetota > Planctomycetia > Pirellulales > PALSA-1355 > JBFWOR01. Next base: position 124,502 of record JBFWOR010000006.1, read on the forward strand.
GTAATCACCCGCAAGTGGCCTTCGAGCAATCCCACGGTCACGGGGCGCTCGACCACCTGATTCTTTCCGTCGACCACAAACACGTAGCGTGTTCCCTGCGTGGAGCCGATGGCCCGCTCCGCCACCATCAAAGCTTTGTGCGGCTTGCCGATGGGCAGTTCGATGCGGGCGTGCAAGCCGGGCGACAATACCTGGTCCTTGTTGGCAAACACGGCCCGCACCTTGAGCGTGCCGGTTTTGGGGTCGATGCGGTTCTCGACAAAATCGATCACGCCGTCGAAGGGATAGCCCGCGCCGATATCGAGCCCGAGCTTCACGGGCGGTTGCACTTCCTCGCGCGATTTCATCTCCCCTTCGCGGATCATCTGGCGGATGCGGAGCACCGTCGGCTCGTCGACGTCGAAGTACGCATAAATCGGCGCGATCGAGACGATGGTCGTCAACAGCGTGTCGTTGGCCAGCACCAGGTTGCCCACGGTCACCAGCGTGCGGCTGATGCGGCCGTTGATCGGCGACTTGATGGCGCAGAAGTGCAGGTTCAGGTCGGCGCGTTTCACGGCGGCCTCGCGCGCCTGCACGTCGGCCGCCGCCTGCGCCCGGTCGCCGGCAATGCGGTCGTACTCTTCCTGCGAGATCGTGCGCATCGGCAGCAGCCGCTCGGCGCGGGTCAGGTCGGCCGTCAGGCGCTTGAGCTGTGCTTCGGAGCGCGCCAGCTCGGCCTTCGCCTGAGCGACTTCCGCCTCATAAGGTGCTTTGTCGATCAAGAACAGCGGCTCATCGACTTTCACATCCTGGCCGTCGGTGAAGTAGACCTTGCTCAGATAGCCCGTGGCCCGAGCACGCACATCGACGGTGGAAACCGCGGCCGTGTAGCCGTCGCAGTGGTACTTGTCGACGATCTCTTTTTCGATCGGCGTGCTGACCGTCACGACCGGCGGCGCCGCGACGGGCCGCTCCATGGCCGGTTGACCGCATCCCACGGCAGCCGCGAGCGTGAGTATCGCCAGAAAGTGAACGGCAGATCGGGTCATCGCATCACCAAAGATTGAGGGCACACGAAATCGGAAAAACGCGGACCATTATCCGCTTGCAATCGTACCTTCTTTTTGGCGCCGTGGCATGCCGCTAAAGGCGGCTTAACATGCATCGCAAGCAATGTTTACAGCGCCCGCCCGGTGCGATGGCCGAAAGCCCACTAGGCGTTGCTGGCCAGGGCGGATGACCGGCCGTCCAGGGAATTGCGAATGGCCGCCAACAATTCCTCGGGCGAATACGGCTTGGAAAGAAAGATCAGGTTCCGCATGAGTTCACCCTGTTCGGCCACGACGCGGTCGGAGTAACCGGACATCAGCACCACCTTCAGCTGCGGTTGGAGGCCGAGTGCTTCTCTGGCCAATCGCATGCCGCCCATGCCGGGCATGACCACGTCGGTCACCAAGACATCGATGGTGTCGCCCTGCGCGCGAATCGTTTCCATCGCCTCTTCGCCATGCAGGGCCGTCAACACCGTATAGCCAAACTTGCCCAGGTTGATCTGAGCCAGGTCGCGCAATAGATCGTCGTCTTCCACAAACAGCACCGTCTCTCGACCGCCGAGGCCCACCGGGCTCGGCAGTGCCGGCTGCACGGGAATCGCCGGCTCGCCCGATCGAGGCAAATAGACTCGGATGGTCGTGCCGCGCGCCAACAGGCTGTCCACGGCGATATGTCCACCACTCTGTTTGACGATTCCGTAGACCGTGGGAAGTCCCAGGCCGGTTCCTTCGCCGGTTGGCTTGGTAGTAAAGAAGGGCTCGAACATGCGCGCTTGCGTTCGCTCGTCCATGCCCGTTCCCGTATCGGCGATCGCCAGCAGGACATATTCGCCCGGTTCCAATTCGACCTGGCGGGCACAATACGCGTCGTCGAGGCAAACGTTGCTGGTTTCCAAGGTGAGTGATCCGCCCCGGGGCATCGCATCGCGGGCATTCAGCACCAAATTGACAATCACCTGCTCCAATTGGCTCGAGTCGGCACGAACGGGCCAGAGATCCGTCTGGGCGGAAGTGACCACCAGGATTTGTTCGCCGATAAACCGCCGCAACATCGGCTCCAGCGCCATCAGCGTTTCGTTGATATCGATGACGCGGGGACGGAGCACCTGCTTGCGCCCGAACGCCAAGAGTTGGTGCACCAGCGTACTCGCTCGCTCGACCGAACTGGCGATTCCGGCCAGCTGTTCCGCCGACGTGCCCTGACCGCCGTTCGCTTCGCGGAGCAGCTCAGTAAAGCCCGTGATGGCCGTGAGGATATTGTTGAAATCGTGGGCAATGCCGCCCGCCAGATGGCCGACGGCCTCCATTTTCTGCGCCTGCCGCAATTGCTCCTCCAGCGCCAGACGATCTCCGAGGTCGCGGATGGCGGCGGAAATGAGCAGCCCCTTTTCCGTCGTTAAAGGGCTCAAGCTGATTTCGACGGGGAACTCGCTGCCATCCCTGCGGCGGCCGTACAGGGTTTTGCCCTGCGCCATGCCGCGCGCCTGTGGGTTGCCAAAGTAATGATTGCGATGGTCCAGATGGCGCTCGCGAAATCGATCGGGGACCAGAATCTCCACCAACTGCCCCAATAGCTCGTCGCGCGGATAGCCAAACAGTTTTTCTGTTTGCGCGTTCACCAGCACGATGCGGCCCTGTCCGTTGACGATGACCATCGAGTCGGGCGCTGACTCCAACAATTCCTCGAACATCTTCTCCGCCACGCGGCGATGGGTGACGTCGGTCGTAAGCACCGTCACTCCGTTGGCAGACGGATAAATTCGGTGTTCGAACCAACGGTCGACCTGCGCGTAGAACGTTTCGTAAGTGCGCGCCGTCCGGCTGGCAACGGCAGCCGTCACCTCGCGATGGAATTCGCCGCCCACCGCGTCCGGAAAGCACTCCCAGATATTACGGCCGAGCAGCTGATGCTGCTGGTAGCCGGTGATCGCGGCGGCCTTCTCGTTCAAAATCGTGTAGCGCCATTCCGTGTCGAACGCCGCAAACAAATCGCTGACCGAGTCGAGGGTTTCGGCAAAGCGGCGGTTGGTTTCCGCCAGGTTTTGCTCGAGCAACATGCGCACCGTCACGTCGACGCGCATCACGATTGCCCGACAACGGGCGGTGTTCTCGTCGACCAGAGCGACGGTCATGTCGACCCAGCGCTCTGCACGCGGTGCATGCACGCGATAGGTGGCTTCCCAGCGAAACAGCTCACCGGCCAGGACGGCACGGATGCGTTCGGCGGCATTTACCGGCAGCCCCGCCTCGTCCACTTCAAGGTCCGCGCAGGCGTCGAGATAGCTTTGGCCCGGCCCCGCCATTTCGTCCCGCGACTCGCCGTCGGCCTGACGGCGTTGCCAGGCCGCGTTCACGGCCAACACCCGTCCCGCGCTGCTCAGCAGGGCAATCTCGGCCGGCACGGCGTTGAGCAGTGCCCGGCGGCGAACACGATACATCGCCTCGGCCAGGCTCAGCAACAGCGCGCCAATGACCAGAAACGCGACAGAGCCCACGATGTCGCGCGGCTTCGCCGGCACGATCGACAAGGAACCGCGCGGCTCGAGAAAGAACCAATCCGCCGCGAGCCAACTCAGCTGACGCACAGCGCGCCGGCCCGCACGCCCCCATACCACGTCGTCAACGCCACCGCGAGCACAAAGGTGGGAAACGGATACATCTCGCCCAGCCACGGGTCGCTCAGAATGCGCACAGCCGTCGCCGCGATCGTCGCCAGCACGGCGATCAGATACGTTGACTTGCGATACGTACTCGTTCGCATAGGCTTGCTGCGGCCAACGGCGGCTTCCTATCAAGCGGCCGGCGCCTATTCGGACTCATTCCTGCGTAGCATCCTTACGCCGTTTTTTGACGTCCGCGCGTCATCCCAGCGCGGCGCCCAATCGACAGCGCCCTGTGCACAACACGGATACCGAGCATGGTATCAACTAGGTTGTGAAATCGGCAAGCCAATCGCGGCGTGGGTAGTGCTGCATTTACTGGGGGGCACTTACTTGGCCGCGGCCTCTGTGTCGGCCTTGGCCTTGGCCTCCTGAGCGGCCGACACGTCGGGGTTGGGCGTGGCGTCGCCCGCCTCCTGGCCGAGTATCCATTTGATGCCGCCCAACAGCGATTCCATGTACTTGGGATTGGTCCACACGTCCTCGCGATGGCCCAGGCTCATGTGCAGCACTTTGCCTTCACCGTACTGCTTGACCCAAGCGATGGGCACGTGGTACGGCTCCTTGAGCTTGGTCTGCGCCATGTTCAAGCTCATCAACACGCGGACCTTGTCGGGCTGCCAATTCTTGAAGCGATAGATCTCGTCGGTGATGGTGAATTCGCCGCCCCACGGCTTGCTTACCGGGTGGTTGGGATCGTGCACGGTGACGGCCACGGTTTCGTTGGAGTTCCACGGATGCCCGTTGAACGTGCCGCCCAGCATTTCCCAATACGGCTGGTAGTTGTGATACGTATCGGCCGCGGAATGCGCACCGATGAAGCCGTGCCCCTTGCGCTTCACCCAGTCGTTGAACAGATAGTCGCGCACGTCGTCGGCAAAAGGCAGGTCGCCGGTCGTATAGAACATCACGATGTCGTAGTTGTCGAGTTGCTCCTTGGTGATCGAGCCGGCATCTTGCGTGCAATCCACGCGAAACAGATTGCTGCCCACGCCCAGGTCGGTCACTGCGCGTTCCGCGGGCGAGAGCTGGCCGTCCTTGCGCGTGACCGAGCCGTGTCGAAAGCCGGCGCTCTGGGTTACGAACAGCATCCGCGCGCCTTGCTTCGGCGCGTCTTCGGCAGTGGCAACCCCCGCCAAGCCATGGCCCAGCAATACGAGGGACAACGCAACGAACAACGCGCGGCGAACAATCACGGCGAGAACTCCTCGAGGCAGGAACGGTCGGGTGGGCGACGGACAAATCGCCCCTCATTCAAGCATGCCGGACCAGGCGATGCAACGTAGCGGGCCAGGGCTGCCGGGCGAGTCGAGCTGCCGGGTTACGACGGTTCCGTCTGGGTAAGCCAGACCATCCGTGCGGACGAACAACGGCGGACGCCCGTGCATCCATCCTCCTTGCATTGGGGGGTACGGCAGACTAGAGTGGCAGCGTGCGGCCGAAAGCTCGCCGCCGCCATCCGCCGACGTTCCGCTCCACCTGCTTGAGAAACGCTCGCCTGAGCACTCTTTAGAACCGCCTCGATCACCAAATCGACTTCGCGGCAATGCGGACCGGGCCCAGTTCCGTCCGGCTCGCCATTAACCGTCGCGTCTGCGGTTCCATCTGCCGTTTCGTTTCGATGGACTGCGTGCGTGAACGGGCGTTCGATTTCGCTGCAACATACCCCAATGGTTTTTCACTGATGTTCTACCGACGGCAACAAACGTGGGGCGGTAATCTGCCCTGGATCCTGACGATGGTCGGCCTCTTGGGGTTTCTTAACGGCGGCAAGGCGCAGGCGGTTTCCATCGTCGTTGCTTCGCACCTTCCGCCCGGCAGCGGAAGTACGTTTGACACCGGCGCCGGCAAAACTACGCAGGGTGAAGCCGCTAAATCACAGACCTTCACGGCGCTGGCCGATGGCTTCCTCGACGAAATTGCGTTTTTGGTCCATAAGGGAACGCCCACGAACGTCGACTTGCGTGTCACGCTGGCCACGGAAGTCAATGACCTGCCGAGCACGTCCATCGCCTCGGCGTTCGTTTCGCAGGTCGGCTTGCCCACGGTTGCGCCGCCCTCGAACACAACCTCGTTCAACGCTGTTGCCAGTTTCGCATCACAGCAGATCTTGCTGGATGCCGGCACGCGATACGCGATCGTATTCTCCTCGGACACGCTAGATGCCAACTACCGCCTGCACGGACGATCGAATGGCTATTCCGGCGGCCAGCTGGCGTCGAGCTTCAACGGCGGACCGTTTACGGCGTCCTCGTCGAGCGACCTCTTCTTTCAAGTCACCGTCACTCCCGTGCCCGAGCCGGGCACGTGGATCATTGCAACGCTCGGCTGCCTGGGAGTGGCTTGCTACGGAATGCGGCAGCGCGCAAGTTTCAAGGGCAGTGTACCGGGCGGACGACGGCGCTAGGCGCTCTCGCGCTTGCGGCCGTGGTGAGGCTTGCCGTGTTGGCCGCCTGACGAACGGTCGCCGCCGGGACGTTGCTTCGCCTCGGGCCCGTCTTCGTCAGAATCGTCTTCGCCTTCGTCCTCGTCGTAGTCCTCGGCGTCAGACTCCTCGTCGTCCAGCTCGTGTGCCGCGTCATCGGCCTCATCGTCGAACGGGGCTTCCTCTAACTCGCCGGCCTCGGCTGCCAGCTCGTCATCCGCCTCGTCGTCGGCATCATCCTCCGCGAACTCATCGTCATCGAAACGCGGTTTCGACCGCGGGGCCACGGTCAGCACACGGTGCGAACGGCGGGGTGGTTCGGCACTACTTTTCGGGGCCGGCGCGGGCGCGCTCGATCCTCCGCCACCTTGCTTGGCCGCCTGAATGGCTTCCCACTGCTCCATGGAGAGCAGCACTTCGCGGGCCTGCGAGCCGTTGTACTCGCCCACGTAGCCGTCCTCGGCCATGTAGTCGATGAGCCGCGCGGCACGGCCGTAACCAATGCCCAGCGCGCGCTGCAAGAGCGACACGCTGCCGCGCCCTTCGCGCACCAGCACTTCGACGGCCGATTCGTACAGCTCGTCGCGATTGTTCGATTTGGCGCCCTCTTCGCCGGGACGCTCAGGCGCCTTGAGCTGCACCAGCTCCTTGACGAACTGCTGCTCGGTCTTGCCGCAAATGTCGACGATCGAGTTGATTTCGTCGTCGCTCACATACGTGCCCTGGCCGCGCAGCAGCGTGCTGGTGCCGGGCCACAAGAACAGCATGTCGCCGTTGCCCAACAGCTTGTCGGCGCCCATTTCGTCCAGCACCACGCGGCTGTCTGTGCGGCTGGCCACCTGAAAGGCGATCCGCGCGGGCAGGTTCGACTTGATCAACCCGGTGATGACGTCGACGGTCGGCTTTTGCGTGGCCAGCACCAGGTGAATGCCCACCGCCCGGCTCTTTTGCGCCAAGCGAATGATGTGCTGCTCGACCTCTTTGGCGGCGGTCATCATGAGGTCTGCCATTTCGTCGGCCACGATCACGATGTAGGGCAAGCTGGTGGGAATCGCCTTGCGTTGTTCGTCGTCTTCCGGCTCCAGGCGATCCATCAGCTCTTCTTCGCCCAGCTGGTTGTACACGCTGATGTGGCGCACGCCGGCCCGGGCCAACAGCGCATAGCGTTCTTCCATCTTCTCCACAGCCCAGGCCAGAATCGCCTCAGCCTTCCGCATGTCGGTCACCACCGGGTGCATCAGGTGCGGCAACCGCTTGTAGCAGCTCAGCTCGACCATTTTCGGGTCGATCATCAACATGCGCACTTCGTCGGGGCGGCGCGTCATCAACATGGACACGATGATCGAATTAAGGCACACGCTTTTGCCCGTGCCGGTGCGACCGGCAATGAGCAAGTGCGGCAGCGTCGTCAGGTCGACCACCATGGGTTTGCCCGAGACGTCCTTGCCCAGGTAAATGGGAATGCGCATCTTTTGGGCCTTGCCGTTGGCCTCTTCGATCACTTCGCGCAATCGCACCAGGTGCCGCTCGGAATTGGGCACTTCAATGCCGACGGTGTTCTTGCCGGGAATGGGCGCCACGATGCGCACGCTGGGCACGCGCAGGGCAATTGCCAGATCGTCCGCCAGGCTGGTGATCTTAGAGAGCCGCAGGCCCGCCTCCAGCTCCACTTCGAACTGCGCAATCACCGGTCCGGTCTCGATCTCCACGACCTTCACGCGGAACCCGAAATCGAGGAACGTCTTTTCGAGGATCTTGGCCTGGCGGCGCACCTCTTTCTCGTGTTCGTCGTAGCAAATCTCTTCGCCGGGCATGAGCAAGTCGACCCCCGGCAGCTCGTAGTCTTCCGCGTCGTCGGTCAGGCTGGCCGCGTCGAGCTGCGTCATCACTTCAGCGCGGTCGTCCTTCTTGGGACGGCGCAAGCGCGGGCCGGAATCGGCCGGCGGAGCGGGCGGCGCCGCTATAGCGGCCGCCGGCGTTGCCACTTCCTCTTCCTCGTCGCCCTCCGCGCCCTCGGCCGCTGCGTCTTCCACGTCATCGTCCGCCGCGTCGTCGGTCACGGCAGCGCGCGAGCCGCCGCTCGTCTTACCGCGAATTCTAATCGTCGGCTCGCTCTCGTCGGCGTCGGCTCCATCCAGGTCCGTGCGCGGGCCCTTCTTGGCCTTGGCGTCCCTCTCGGAGCGCGCCGTGTGCAAGCGAATTTGCTTCCACGTCTTGCCCGGCGCGGTGAGCAACAGCCCCAACAGCCGCGGCAGCGTGTACTCAGTGCATAACAGCAGCCCGCCGATCAACACACTCAACGTGAGCAAGATGGCGCCGGCGTTGGCGAAGTGCATTTCCAGAAAGGCGCGGCCGGCGGCGCCCAGGTATCCGCCCGGGCCAATGACCGGCCCCGGCGACCAACCGCTAACCAGCAGGGACGACAGGGTGGACAGGCCGACCAGCGACATCAACCAACCGAAGCCCCGCAGAAAGCGATCGGAGATCGCCCGCCGCGCCAACAGCCAGGCATCGAGCACGCTTATCGACACCAGCAGGTAGTACGCGCCGACGCCCAACGCCTGAAACAACAGGTCCGCGGCCAGCGCGCCCGAGCGGCCGCACGCATTGTGCGACTTGCCGGGCACGGGGTAGATCAGCCCATCCAGCGAGTCGGCCGGGTCATAGGTGAACAGCGCGATCCCCAGGAAGATCGCCAGGGCGAACAACCCTAAGGCCAGCAGATCGAGCTTGAGACTCCGCGATTCGAGCATACGCGCTGCGATAATCCTGTCGAGCGGCTCGTGGTGCAGCCAGCTACGCGTGGGCGCGTCCTTGCCCGTGGTTCGTGTCCGTTTTTGTTTTGTTGGGTAAGGCAGGCCGCCGGCGGCATCGTGCAGCCGTCGCGGCGTGGGTTGGCAAGCAAACGGACCGCGTTCGGTCGACCGTCCACTGGGAAGTTTAGCACGCGCCGCGGTGCCGGGTCGGCCGGGACCGCCTGGCGCTCATCAAGACGCACTCAGCCGCGCCGATTGTGACGACTGCTTCGACCGGGGCGCTCGCCAACCTTGCCCAAACGGAATGGTTAACGCCTGATTGCCGGCAGTGAATCACGGCGGCGACGGCACTGCGCGCACGAGACAGTTGGCGTGCGGCCGTGTTGGGTAGCTCAAGTCGCCTCGACTGCGCGGTAGCGGAATTTGCGTCAACTGCATGGTAGCTGAATTCGCCAGAATTCAGCCGCCGGCGCGCGGCCCCCAGACCTAGGGCGCTTTCAGCTATGACGAGCGTTCCGCGGGGAAGTACTTCCCCGGCCGAAACGTCCCGTCGTCGCGGCGCACGAGAATCGCCACCAATCGTCCCGACGCGTCGACCGCGGCGCACGACTCGGCCGGCTGATCTGCACAGGCGATCGTCTGCCCATTGGCCAGGCGGCGCACTTCGTCGTCCGTCACGGTGACCATCGGCATCAAATCGCGCACGGCGGCGTCGGCCGGCAGCAGAAACTGCGGCAGGTTCTCGCGCGTGAGTGCCGCCGGATCGACCGCAGATTCGATCGTGAAATGACCGATAGCCGTTCGCTCGAGCGCCGCCATCACGGCACCGGTGCCTAAGCGCTCCGCCAGATCGCGACCCAACGAGCGCACATACGTGCCCGAGCCGCAGACGATTTCCACGTCGAGTTCTGGATACTCGTAGGCCAGAATTACCAGGCGGTCGATCCGCACCGGACGCGGCGCCAGCTCAACCTCCCGCCCAGCTCGAGCCAGCTTGTAGGCTCGCCGTCCGGCAACCTTGAGCGCCGAGTACGCGGGCGGCCGCTGCGCGATCTGGCCGATGAGCCCGGCAGCCGCCTGCTGAAGCTGCGCAACGGTCGGCTGCGGCGGATCCGCCAGGTGCAGTACCTCGCCCTCGACGTCTTCGGTGTCGCTGGTGCAACCGAGCAGAAATCGCGCGCGATAGCGCTTGGGCATTTGCTGGACGTACTCCACGAGCCGCGTGGCCTGCCCGACGCCGATCACCAGCACGCCGCTCGCCAAGGGGTCGAGCGTGCCGGCGTGGCCCACCTTGGCCGGCTTCACCAGTCGCTGGACCTGATCGACCACCCGCCGCGACGTCACGCCCGCGGGCTTGTTGAGATTGAGAAGGCCGAACATGAAGGAGAGGAACCGCGTTTTGAAATTACTCGGCTACAGCCCCGCGATCTCAAAATCATAAAGCGCCGCGATCTCGGCCGGCGTTTTGTCGATCAGGCCCGTGAAGCGCCGGTACAGGGCGTCGGTATCGCGCACGCCCAGCCCGGCCAGCGTGCGGAACTTGTGCTCCAACAGCCCCGCCAGGTTGCCGCTCGTGTTGCGGGCATGACCCTCGGGATACATCACCAGCCCGCTCGATAGCCGGCCCAAATCGGCGTGCTCGATTTCCAGCGTGGTGGGAATGCCGTCGGGATACTTGTCGTCGTACTCGCGGCCGCCGTGGCGAAACTCAATCCGCTCGATCAGTTTGCGCGTCAGCGGGTGAACCAAGGCCGCGTCGTCGTAGTCGGCGGGCACCAGCATCAGTTCGCGCCAGCCGGCGCGGCGCGCTTCCAACGCCTTGCGCACCAGCGTGGCCACGATATACACCATCGAATGATCCGCGCTCTGCCGGGTGCGCGGATCGCGCTTGGCCGGATCGCCGATAATGCCGAACGCCGGCTCGTAGATGGTGATCGATAGCGACTTGATCTGGTCGGCGTCGTCGAGCAGTTTCGGGTGCCTGGCCAGCAGATCCATGAGCCCCTGGATCGCGCCGGCCGACTGATGCTCGTACAGTCCCAGCTTGAAGTGCATGCCCATCACGGCAAAATCGTCGCCCGCGGCGCCCAGCGCCAGGTCGAAGGGGCTGGTGTTCTTTTCTGCCGGTTTTTCGAACAGGCAGAAGATCGCCTCCGGATTGCGGAAGATATCGGCCGGGCCGACGAACCCGCGCATCGCGCGGCGCATGCTCAGCACGGCCACCTCGGCACTGATGGCGGCCGAAGCCCCCTTGGAGTCTGAAAGTTGCTTGCCGGCGCGAATCGCCCGAAACGGAATGTAGTGCGCCACCACCAGGCCGATGGCGCTTTCGATTTGCTCGGGCGTTGCGCCCAGCACAGCGCCGTAGGTCGCCGCGGAGCCAATCGCTCCATGCACCACGTGATCGATCTTGTAGTTCTTGAGCGCGAACACTTCGGCCAGTCGGCCGCGGATTTCGTCCAGCAGGATCATGGCCAAGAGCGTGCCGCGGCCGTCGAGCCCGGCGGTCTGCGCAGCCGCCACGGCCACGGGATAAAAGTCGTTGTGGCCAAACTCGCCTTTGGTCGCGCCGCGCGCCGGGTTGTAACCAAAGTTCGTGCCGTTCGAGTCCCACTCGCGCACGGCGGAACTGTTGGCTACCACCGCCTTCTCGGGCATCACCTTGGCGCGCGAGCCAAACAATGGCACGCCCGGCGGCTGGGGGCAAGGATACTCCAAGGCCTCGGCCCGGAGCACCGTGGGCGCATTGGCACGACAGGCCAGCGCCGACACTCCACAGGCAATGCTGTCGAGATGAAACTGCTCCACCTTGGCGAACACGCTGGCGGCCGGAGCGCCCAGCTTGCCGGCCAGGAAGTCCACGGCGTATTGGCCGATGCCGCGCGCCTGATTCTCGCCGCGCGGCAAGACGACAAACTCACTTTTGCTGCTCACGCATCCCTCTTTGTTTCATGCTCGCAATAGGTCGATCGACGTTTCTCACGGGCAATCTACCGGGGTTTGGCCGGTGCTGTAAACCCGCGCTGCTGCTGTCTTTGCTGGTCGCCCGCCGAGAGCGATGCTACGATGGACTCCAGCAGCCTGTGCGGCCATCGAGCACGGCGCCAGCAGACGTGCTGCGAGTCTCCGCCTCCGCAAGCCGCGCCAACGCGAGACGGTGGGCGCGGACCCATCTGCCATTTCTCCATTTCGCGTGCATTGCCATGCCACTTGAACAGCTCGGCCCCTATCGCCTTGGAAAACAGTTGGGCAAGGGCGGCATGGGCACGGTCTACGAAGCGCGCGAATTGGAATCCGGGGAGGCAGCGGCAATCAAGGTGTTGTCGCCCAGCCTGGCGGCCGAAGAGGGCTTTCGTGTCCGCTTCGAAGCCGAGATCGAATCGCTCAAAAAACTGCGCCACCCGAACATCGTCCGGCTGTACGGCTACGGCGAGCAGGCCGGCACGTTGTACTACGCCATGGAGCTTATCGAAGGCTCCAGCCTGGAGGAAGAAGTTCGCGCGGGCCGCCGCTTCGATTGGCGCGAGGTGACCGGCATTGCCATCAAGTTGTGCCGTGCGCTCAAACACGCTCACGACCACGGCGTGATCCATCGCGACCTGAAGCCGGCCAACGTCATGCTCACGGGCGAGGGCGAGGTAAGACTTTCCGATTTCGGCATCGCCCGGCTGTTCGGCAACGCGCGATTGACGGCCGATGGCGGCGTGTTGGGCACGGCCGAGTACATGGCCCCTGAACAGGCCAGCGGAGCCGTCGTGACGGAGCGCTGCGATCAATACAGCCTGGGCGGACTATTGTATGCGCTGCTGGCCGGTCGCCCGCCGTTTCGCGCCAAGACGCTGGTCGAGATGCTGCAGTTGCAGCGCTATGCCGAGCCCGAGCCCGTCACGCGTTACGCTCCCCAAACGCCGGCGGAAATGGCGCGGATCATCCACCAGTTGTTGGAAAAGGAGCCGCAGCGCCGCTTTGCCAACACGCTTATCCTGGCCCGCAGCCTGGAGGCCATGGAGCGCGGGCTGTCGATTTCGATGAGCCGGGGCGACGACTTTGTGATCTCCTCGCCAGGCGAGCCGGCGCCGGCCGCGGCGGCTACCTACGACCCCAAGTCGCCCACGCTCTCGCCCGCTGACCTGGCCGCCCTGGAACGCGGCGGCGCAAGTCCATCGGCAGGCATCGAAGAAACGGCCGCCACGATCGCGTTTGATGAAATGGCCGCGCGGCAGCGGGCCGCCGCGGCGGAGGAAAGCGCCGCCTCGCAAACCGCTGACCGCTTTACGAAAGTGGAAGACCGCGCCCATTCACCGCTCGATCACGAAGAACACCACGCCGGGCTGTTCTCACCGCAAACGGTGCTCTTGATCGCATCGCTGGCTATGCTGCTGGGCGCGGGCTGGTACTTCATGCGGCCGCCCAGCGCCGACCGGCTGTTCAACGAGATCGAACAGCTGTCCGCCGAAGGCGACGTGGAGCAACTCCAGGCCGCGCTACCCAAAACTCAGGCCTTCCTGGCAAATTACGCCGACGACCCGCGGGCCGATCAAGTGCGGGCCGTCGCTGAAGAGGCCCAGCAAGATCATCCGGTGCAACGAGCCTACACGGAGGCCAAGCGCCTGATGTTGCTCAATCCGGATCTGGCCGCCGCGCGCTTTCAGGCGCTGATCGACGTGTATGACGAAGGGGATGGCGGGCCGGAGACCGTACGGCATTTTGTCAAGAACGCCAGAGTCAAACTCAAGACACTGAAGAAGCAACTGGCTGACCGTGTGGCCGTCGATCGCGAGCAACTCACTGCCCGGCTGGCTCGGGCCGACGATTTAGCGGCGGACAATCCCGCCGCGGCCCGTAAGATCTACGAAGGCGTGATCACGCTATACGCCGAGAAGCCGTGGGCGGCGGAAATCGTCGAGCGCGCCCGGCGTGGCCTCGCAAGTGCCGCGCCGCCCCAGCCGGCGGACCAGGCGGTCTCGTCCGACGAGATCGGGGCAAGTAAGTAGCCCAGACGGCAAGGTCCGCAAAAAGCGACGGCCGCGACATCGGCGCTACTTCCGACCAGCGACCGAGACACAACAGGAAATCGAGCGTGCCAGATGGGCACAAGAGGCGAAGCGATGACGAGCGGAGTGGAGAGGCACGGGGCGAGTGCCGCGGCGTGACGCGGGAGGATGTGCCAGCGGGATCGATCTTTGACAATTCGGTGGGCCGCCATGCGGATCGCAACCGCGGCGGCCCTGGGGAGTGCAACATGGAGCCGAACGCCTACAATGGGTGGTGCTCGCGAGACGAGCCGCCCCCAAAATCCCTAGGTGCCGTTCATGCCATCGAATGAAGAGATGCTTGCAGTGCTCAGCCGGGTTGTCAGCGAGTACAACGCGACGATGCCAGAACAAATTGGAATAGTGCCCGGAGCGCCCAACGCCGAGTTTGGAAATGTGGTTGCCAATCAGTTTCCAGAAGGCGGCTATGTGATGGGCTATATGCAGTGCCGCGGCCAAGACTACGAATTCGGAATCTCAGCAGATCCACCGGCTGGCTTCGGACCCGCAATTCGCATTGAAAAGCCATTTCGAGATGGCTCTGGAAAGCCAATGTTTTGCGGCCTGCCCAAAAGTGAGCCGCACACGTGCTTTAATGTACTTGTTGAGTTTCTCAATTTTGCAAGGCCAATGCTGCAACCTGTCGGCGACGACGTAGCAGACGTGGCAATTGTGGGCGCTTTTTACGATATCCCGCTGGATTCATTGACGTCCATTTCGTTGGAGCACGCGATTCTGCAGCTGCAGTTTGTTGAAGTGTTAATGCGAGGTTGCGTCAAAGGCGAGGTGAGTTTTCACGACCACTGGACCGAGCGGCAATAGAGCAACGGGAGAAAATACTGTCGCTTTTAGTCCCCACCTTCAGCGACTCAGCACGCCAGGATCGCCGAACGCACTCGAAGCGGGCTCCGCCGGATGAGCGACCGGTCTGAGGCCGGCCGCCGTGTACAGGGCGCGGCGTTCGGGGTTAAATTCCAGGTAGTATGATTCGTGCTCAGCGTCGACATGAACGAGGCACGAATCACCTTCCCACACTTCCGCCTCGGGAAGCCACGCCCGCGCCTCGACCAAGCTGCGACTGGGTGGAAACCCGACGTGAATCGAATAGAACGCTTTGTCACCAAGGAGGCGTCGAATCCAGGGAACATGGAGATCGTCGGACTCCGATAACTCCCAACCTTCGGCTACGAACGCTGCGCGTGCCGCTTCACGCTGCTTCACGACGTGCAGATTCCAACCAAGCCAACATCCAACTGCGGCCACGGCGAGAAGAAAGGTCCGTAGCGAGAATTGAAACCAGCGGCGGATGCTGAACTGGTGGCCCATGCGATCATTCTAAGCATGCGGGCAACGAATTGCACGTTTAAGTTTCCGCCCGATAGCGTTGTTAGCGCGCGGCTCGCCCGTGATAGAGTGCAGGGTATGCGATCCGCGGACCTGAAAGCCGACCAGCTCGAAACGCTACAGCAGAAGCTGGCGCCGATTCTCGACTACTTGCACCGCCTACGCGACCGGGCAACGCGCCAGCAGTTTCCGCACGGCGTCAATGCCGGCAGCAACCTCGCCCAGCGCGACGCTAAACAACTTCCGGTTTCACGACTCTTAGAAAGGCCGGCGAGTGCGGCCTCCGTGACCAATGACCTATCTGCCGCGCGTTTCCTGGATCACTAACCCGAAGCGCCAGCGAGGGAGAACCCACCAGGAACCCTCGCTGGCGCGTCGGATTGGGCTGCGGGCCAATGGACTCTGCGGCCCGTTTCTCACTATAAGTATGATATGAGCCACGAGCTTGAAGCCTTCTCCGCCGGCCACTTTCCCACCACGCGCCTGCGTCGCTTGCGCTATCATCCGGCCGTGCGCCGCCTGGTCCAGGACACGCGGCTTTCGCCCGCCGATTTCATCCTGCCGCTGTTTGTCCGGCCCGGCAGCAACGTCCGCGTGGCGATCGGCTCCATGCCGGGGCATTTTCAGCTGTCGGTCGATCAGGCCGAGCGCGAGGTGGAGGAGGCCGCCGAGCTGGGGCTGGGCGGCGTGATCTTCTTCGGCATTCCCGACGCCAAGGACGCCACCGGCAGCGATTCGACGAGCGACAATGGCATCGTGCAACGGGCCATCCGCGCCGCGAAAAAAGCCGCGCCCGGCGTGCTGGTGGCCACCGACGTCTGTTTTTGCGAATACACGGATCACGGCCATTGCGGCGCCATCACCGATCGCACCGGTCGCACCGACGTCGACAACGACGCCACACTGGAAATGATCGCCAGCCAGGCGCTGAGCCACGCCCAGGCCGGGGCCGACCTGGTCGCACCCAGCGGCATGATGGATGGCATGGTCGGCGCCATTCGGCGGCGGCTCGATGGCGCGGGCCTCGTGCACGTGCCCATCATGAGCTACGCGGCCAAGTACGCCAGTGCCTTTTACGGCCCGTTTCGCGAAGCCGCCGAGAGTGCTCCGCAATTCGGCGATCGCCGCGGCTATCAGATGGATCCGGCCGCCGCGGCCGACCAGGCCGTGCGCGAAGTCGAGCTCGATCTGGCGGAAGGCGCCGACATCGTGATGGTCAAGCCGGCGCTGGCTTATCTGGATATCGTTCACAAAGTGCGAGAGCGGTTTCCCGGCGTGCCGCTGGCCGCGTATAACGTCTCGGGAGAGTTCAGCGTCGTGAAAGCGGCCGCGGAGCGCGGCTGGATCGACGAACGGGCCGTCGCGCTCGAATCGCTCACCGCCATTCGCCGGGCCGGCGCCGGCATCATCCTGACATATTGGGCCAAGCAAGCCGCTAGGTGGTTGGCCGCGGGCGGGCCCTAGTCAACCGCGCCTCGCCGCTCGTGCCGATCACTCCGTTTGCTCGGGCAGCCCCGATTTCCGCCACCCGTCCCTCCACGCAAAGCGCAAACCATGTCCACGGCCAAACCATCTCGCATGTCGCCATCGCCCGACGCGGCAAAGCGCCCTAAAAGCCAGGTGGCCTTTGCGAAAGCGCAAGCGCTCATTCCCGGCGGCGTCAATAGTCCGGCGCGCGCGTTCGGCGGCGTCGGCGGCGAGCCGATCTTTTTCGAGCGTGGCGCCGGCGCCTACCTCTACGACATCGACGGCAATCGTTACATCGATTACGTCGCCTCCTGGGGCCCCATGATCCTGGGGCACGCGCACCCGGAGGTGCTGGCGGCGATTGCCCAGGCCGCCGAGCGCGGCACGAGTTTCGGCGCGCCCACGCTGGCCGAAAACGAGCTGGCCGAACTGATCATCGAAGCGGTGCCTTCGATCGAAAAAGTGCGGCTGGTCAGCTCCGGCACCGAGGCTACGATGAGCGCCATTCGTCTGGCGCGCGGCTTTACCGACCGCGACGTCGTGATCAAGTTCGCCGGCAACTATCACGGCCACGTGGATAGCCTGTTGGTGGCAGCCGGCAGCGCAGCGGCGACCTTGGGCGTGCCGGATTCGCCGGGCGTCACGCGCGGCACCACGCAAGATACCCTGGTGCTGGCGTACAACGACGTGGCGGCACTCGAGGCAGCGTTCGCCGCGCACGCGCCGCGCATCGCCGCGGTGATTCTCGAGCCGATCGTGGGCAACATGGGCTGCGTTGTGCCACAGCCAGAGTTTCTCAGTGCCCTGCGATCGCTCACCGAGCGGCACGGCAGCTTGCTCATCTTTGACGAAGTGATCACCGGCTTTCGCGTGGCGTACGGCGGAGCCCAATCGTTGTTGGGCGTTACACCCGATTTGACCACGCTGGGCAAGATCGTCGGCGGCGGATTGCCGATGGGCGCCTATGGCGGCCGGGCCGAGATCATGGATCACGTGCTGCCGCGTGGCAAAGTGTTTCAGGCCGGCACGCTCAGCGGCAATCCGTTGGCAACCGCGGCAGGTAGTGCGACGTTGCGACGATTGCGCGATCAGGCGCCGTACAAGCGCCTCGAGCAACTCAGCGGCCGTCTGGCCGACGGACTCTGCGCGGCGGCCACCGCTGCCGGTCTGCCGCATACGCTGGCGCGCGTGGGCAGCATGATGACGCTGTTCTTCAATCCCCGCGTGGTGACCGACTGGAGCGTCGCCAAGACCAGCGACACGGCCCGCTACGCGCGGTTTTTTTGGGGCCTGGCGGACCGCGGAGTGTATCTGCCGTGCAGCCAATACGAGGCCCTGTTTGTGTCGGCTGCCCACAGCGAGGCTGACATCGAGGCCACGCTGGCCGCGGCCGCGGAAGTTCTGTCGCCGGGTCTTTGAAAACGGCTGGCAACAACGGCGATTCCCAAAGCGGCGATTCGCCCCCCCAACATTGCGTAAAAACGCAAAAAACCAGCTTGGAGCCGGCGATTTCCCCATCAACGGGGGGCAGGCCGTCAACGACGTCCCGGACCGGCCGGGTTAAGTGCCGCAGCACGTCGCAGTTGCGATCCCCCCTCCCCTGGCCGGTGGCATTTAGGAAAAAGAAAAAATTCCTGATGAGATTATTGTAAGTGGTATCGGTTGTGACTATATTCGGGGTCATGTGCGTAGCTTCCTAGCTAAGCAAGGTTAGGCAATTACCGTTTCTTTCCACAAGGAGACCGCTAATGCGTGTGAAAAACAAGGGTGGTGTAGCGCCTCGCGATCGGCGCGTCGATCGCGGGAAGGTGGCGATTGCTGCGTTCGCAGCACTGCTGTTCGCCACAACGGCACAAGCCGGTGTCATCGAGTTCGTGATCGATTCGTCGCAAAGCTCTCTCGGCTTTGTCGAACGGGTCGAAAGCGGTGGCATTACGTTTGAGATTAGTGACATCGTTTCGTCGTACGGTGAGCCGGATCCTTCGAATGTGGCCACCGCTTGGGGCCGGGTTTACGCCGACGTAAGCACGGGTACCAGTATCCAGTTCCTGTCCGGCAGCCGTATCAATTACTTCAATGCGTTCCCCTATTTGCCCTATCGCAACGGACTGGGGAACGTACAGGCGCCTCCCGGCGGCAACCCTGCCATGGCGCAAATCGGCCTTGAGCAGAAGATCGACTTCGACAACGCCGGACCCGATCCGGCGGTGCCTGGTTTCGGTTATGCCAACATCTTCAACCTGTGGCACGACTTTGGCACAGCGGCGACCGGAGCGACCGACGGTGGTCCTCTTGTGCCGTTTGCCGGTGGAACCAGCTACGTTCCTACCTCGCCGTTGCTGAATGCCCTGATGGCGCAGGATGGCTGGCAAGATCTCTTCGGCGCTGTTGTCGATCAGATCTACTTGCCGGAAGCTGGCCCGGGAGACACTCCGTTCCCGAGCCCGTTCGCTGGCAACAACATCACCTGGGACGGCGTAACGCTGACCATTCCGGTCAACTTTACATTGACCTTCCCCGATGATGCTGACGTCTATCACATTACGACGTTTGGCCAGATTGTGGCCCATCCTCAGACTGTACCCGAGCCGTCGACCATGCTCATGCTTGGCTGCGGTGTCGTTGGTCTTTTGAGCTACGCCTGGCGTGCTCGAAAGCGACAGGCTGCTTAATACGCGGCTTGTGATTGCCTAAAAACCTTGAGATACGCAGAGCACTAAGCTCACCACCCACCCGAGCCCTCGGTATGGAATACCGAGGGCTCGGTTCATTTTGCGCGGTGGAGGCGCGCCTACGACTTCTCGCCGAACTTCTCTTCGGCCGCCGCACGCCGCACGTAGCCCGGCAGGAGCTCGAAGGCGCTGGTGCGCTCACCCGCCTGATACCGTCGCCAGCCGACAGCGCCCACGGCCCCGGCCGTAGGCCGCCATAGGGCTTGGTCCAAAACGCTCACGCCTTGCGGCACCCGATCGACGACTCGCGACAAACCCGGCCCCGCGACTACGCTGCCGGCAACTAGTCCCGCCAGCCAACGGTCGGCGGCGACAATGTCCGTGGCGCCCACCTCGCGCCACACACCCGCGGAATCTCGGAGCAACTCGGTCGCGAACAGCTCCTTGCGCTGCGCATCGAGCACAACCCACAACCGCGCTACATGGGCCGGCGCGCGTTCGGCAATCGCCAACATGGTGTGGACGCCGACCAATTCGCAGCCCGCGGCGTAAGCAAACGCCTTGGCCGTGGTGACGCCGATGCGCAGCCCCGTGAACGACCCGGGACCGCTGGCTACGGCCACGAGTTGCACGTCGGTGGGCCGCCAACCCACTTCGGCCAGGATCGCGGCGATGGCCGGGGCCAGCGACTGCGCGCTGCGCTGAGCGGACGGCAGCGCCTGCTCGGCCAGCAGCCTGGCGTCGTCGAGCGCCGCCACCGAGCCGCCGGTGTCTACGGTTTCGAGGGCCAGAATGCGCACGCGTTTCTCGCTTTCTTCGTCGGACGTTCGCCGGTCGGAATACTTTCGTGCGTATTGGCTCCGGCTGCAAGCCATTTGCGTCGCGTCGCGTTGCATCAGCCGTCTTGGATTCGTTATACTCTCGCTCGGCCCGCCCTGCTCCACATCCCACCCTGGGAGCCCGACGTATGGAATCGCTGCCCGGTCTGTCGAAGCACCACGCGGATCACTTGCTGGCCGCGGGCCGCAATCCCATGTTGCCGCCGGCGCGGGACCTGATTCGCGTCGGCTCGCGCCGCTGGTTCTTGCAAACGGGAGTGGCTGGGCTGGCCGGCCTGGGCCTGACCGACGTGCTGGCGCGCTCCGCGCAGGCCGCATCGCCCACGGGCGATCGCAAGGCGGTCATTTTGTTCTGGCTCTCCGGCGGTCCCAGCCACATCGACATGTGGGATCCCAAGCCAAATGCTCCAGCAGAAATTCGCGGGCCGTACCGCGCCATCTCCAGCAGCGTGCCGGGCATTCAGGTGTGCGAACACCTGCCCCTGCAGGCGCGCATCATGGACAAGATGACGATCATCCGCAGCGTCGACTGCTCGGCCAGCAACCATACGCCGATCACGTTTCAAGCGGGCAACGCGCTGGCGCGACGCACCGACGACGGTAATGACGGTGCCGGCTATCCGTCGATGGGCTCGCTGGCCGCCAGGCTGCGCGGACCGAACGCGCCGGGAATGCCCGGCTTCATCGGACTGGCCGACAGCTGGAAGGCCGATGTGTGGGGCGCGGGCCACCTGGGCGGACGCTACGAACCGATTCAAGGCAAAGAGCTCGCCGGCCGTGTCGCCGTGCCCGAGGGAATCAACATCGGCCGGTTGGCCGACCGACGCGATCTGCGCCAGCAGTTCGATCGGCTGCGGCGCGGGCTGGCGCAGGCCGCCGACGTGCAAGCCACGGATCGCTACACCGAGATGGCCTACGACATGGTCACCTCGGGCAAGGTGCAGCGCGCGTTCGACGTAAGTCAGGAATCGGACGCAACGCGCGACGC
Source organism: Pirellulales bacterium (assembly GCA_050250435.1). Classification (GTDB taxonomy): domain Bacteria; phylum Planctomycetota; class Planctomycetia; order Pirellulales; family PALSA-1355; genus JBFWOR01. Next base: position 145,720 of record JBFWOR010000006.1, read on the forward strand.
GTACGGCCGCGTGAGCATCGGCGAGAAGGCCCTGCTGGCGCGACGCCTGGTCGAGGCCGGCGTCACGTTCGTGCTGGTGAGCGGCGCTTGGGGATATTTTGACCACCACGGCGACGAGGTGCGCTGGGGCGGCATCGCCAAGGGCCTCACGCCCATCCTGCCCACGGTCGATCAGGTGATGTACACGCTGGTGAACGATCTAGAGAGCCGCGGCCTGCTGGACTCAACGCTGGTGTTGATGATGGGCGAGTTCGGCCGTTCGCCGGTGCTCACCAAGACGGCCGGGCGGGAGCACTGGACCAGCGTCATGTCGATGCTCGTAGCCGGCGGCGGGCTGCCGTGCGGGCAGGTGATCGGCGCCACCGACGACAAGGGCTACGGCATCAAGGAAGCGCGCGTCGCGCCGGCGGATCTGGCCGCCACCACGTTCAAACACCTTGGCATCGACCTCAACGCCCAGTGGGTCAATCCGCAGGGCCGGCCCATCCCAATCGTTACCGAGGGCGGTCGGCCGATTCCAGGGCTGTGCTAAACTGGGTGCCATGCTCACGTCTGCGTGAGCATGCCTGCGAAGGACACGACGGTGCAACGCAAAAGGTGGCGTTACCGGCGCAACCACCAGTAGGAATCTCACACTTGCGCATCGGAATCTTTGCCGATTGCCACGATCACCTGGCCAACGTGCGGCTGGCGGTTGACGAATTCAATCGCCGCGCGTGCGAGGTGGTGCTGTTCGCCGGCGACCTGGTTTCCACGTTCGCCGTGCCCCCCTTGCGCCGATTGCAGTGCCCGTTCGTGGGCTGCTTCGGCGACAACGAAGGGAATCTCGCGGGGCTGCGCGCGGGCATGCGCGTTATCGGCCGGTTGGAAGAGGCACCCGTGCGCTACGAATCGGCCGACGGCCGCCGCTTCGTCATCGTGCACATGCTGTCGCAAGCGCGCGGGCTGGCCGAGCCCTTCGACGTGCTGGTCTATGGCCACACCCACAAGCCGCGCGTGCGCCGCGACAACGCGGGCCGGCTGCTGGTGAATCCCGGTGAAACTAGCGGTTGGACTTTTGGGCGGCCGACGATCGCCGTGCTGGAAACCAACACGATGGCGGTGGAATTGGTGGACCTGGCCGCACGGGCGGTCGCCGCCACTTCGCGCTCGTAGGCCACTAGCCCGACGCGCCAGCTAGGGCAGAACACCAGCGCGCCTAGTTTGCCCTCGCTCGCGCTTCGGGCTCGTGTAAGGTCGCGCAATTACTCGCCCACGATCCGCAGTCGTGTTTCGGCGCTCAGGTTCCGCGGCGTCGCCAGCAGGGACAACCGCCCCCGGTCGTTCCACAGGCCCGCGCCGTTTTGAAAGTGCGCGCCCCCAGCGAGGCGCACCGCCTTGCGCGCCACTTTCGAGAGCAGCTTGTCCGGCGGGTGGGCAAAGTCGACGGCAAACAGGTCCACGAGATCGTTGCCGTTCGGCGCCGTCGCGAAGCCGGCCAGAAAGACATTCTCCGCCTGATCGACCACGAGGTTGACGGCCTGGTAAGCGGCGACGTCTTTGTCCGGCTGCCAGCCGCCCGTATCCGCGTGGTCTACGCGAAAGCGCGTGCGGTGGATGAAGAAGCATTGCGGGTCGGCCAGCGGTTTGCCATTCGTGGTGTAGAAATCGATGGCCCGGCTGTCCCAATTGGCCACGGCCGTCAGGTAGTCGTGCCCGCGATGCGCGAGCGCGACGGCGCCGGCCGTCTGGTCTTTGGCATCGCCGGAGCGGCGAATGGTCAGGTTATCCAGTCGCGCGGGCCTGGTCGGATCGGCCAAGTTCCAGAACTGCACTTCGCTGCGCGACTTCTGCTGGTTGTCTTCCAATCCCACCGCCAGCACGTCGCCACACAGCTGAATGCCGCCCGCGTGGCGCAGCGGCGGCTGGTGTCGGTCAGAAGGAAACTCGAGCATGTGGATCGCGCGGCCGGGCCGGGACAAGTCTGCCGGAAACTCCACCACCAGCAGGTAGCCAATTGTTTCCGAATCGTGCGACAGAAACGCCAGGTGCCGCTGGCGGTCCACATTGAACCGCATTTGCACGCCCTGCAAATGTCCGCCGCGGGGCAGTTTGAAATCGCCCAGCTGGAAAGTCAGCGGCGAGCTGCTGCCGGGAAGTTTGCCGAGCGCGGCGACAACGTTGGCCGGTGAGCCGCCGCCGCAGTCTTCCGCTGTCTCGTCAGCAAAGCCGGGTGCTGAATTGGCAAGCAGGCCGCCGGCGGCAAGGCAGACAGCAACGACGAAGGCCGCGCCACCGTGTGATCCAATGCGGTGCAACCGCGCGGCCAATCCATTGCGTCGTCGCCGTTGCAACATGGCATGCATCCTAGCGCCCCAGCAATCGCTTCGCTTCGCCCAACAGGAAATCGGCGTCAGTGAATGGTTCGTGGCCGATGTCGTGCCAGCGCACGAGGCCCTCGCCGTCGATCAGGTACGTGCCGTGCAGCGGCGATTTTTCAAAGTCGTCGTAGGCTCGATAATCCTTGAACACGGCCAGCTGCGGATCGGCGGCCAGCGGAAACGGCAGCGGTGTTTGCGGCGAGAGCTTGGCCAGCGACGCGGTGAGCGTATCGGTCGGCTCACTGCTGATGGCTGCGATCGCAATGCCTGCGTCAGCGTACTTGCCGGCCAGCGGGGCGAATTTTTGCAACTGCTCGACGCAGTGCAGACAGCCCGAACCGAGATAAAAGATCACCACCACCGGCTGGCCGCGGAATTGATCGAGCGACACGGGCTTGCCGTCCGCTCCACTGAGCGTCCAGCTGGTGGCCGGCGTGGGCTGCCAGCGAAACGGGCCCAAGCTGGCCAGGTCCGGCCGCTGCCCCACGTCGAGCGGGCGGGGGCGGGGAATGCTCCAGTGCGTGGGCCATTTCAGCTCTTCGGCAATCGGCCGCAGCCGCTCAAAAACGAGGTTGTCCAGATCCGCATCGGCCGCCAACGTGCGCAGCTTGGCGAACTCGGCCTGCGCCTCCGGCTTCTTGCCGGCCCGATAAAGCACGTCGACCAGCACGGCCAGCGGATAAACCTCCTGCGCGCCGTCGGCCACGAGTTTGCGGGCCAGCGATTCCGCTTGCGCGTGATCGCCGGCCAGCGAGAATGCGTATGGCAGATGATCTTTCCGCAGCGCGCCTTCGTCCTTGATCTTTTCGAACTGCGCTTTGGCTTCCGCCGGCTGATTGGCCGCCAGCGCCGCGTAGCCGCGCAACTCGGCCAGGGCCCGATCGATACTGTCCATCTCGCGGCTAAACCGGCTCAGCTCGTCGGCCATGGCCTTGGCGACTTCCTGGTCCGACTTTTTCTCTCGCTTGGCCTTGGCCTCCGCCTTGTCGGCCGCGGCGTAGCGCTCGGTGCGCTGCTCGGCGAGCAGGGCCTCGACCGCGGCGATTTGTTTCTGGCCTTCGTCCACGTTGCCCTGTCCCAGCCATGCGCGGCCGAGGATGCGCATCCGCCGGAGCTTCTCCGACGTGTTCTCGGCCTGGGCTGGAAAATACTGCGTGCCCGCATAGTCGGTAATATCTTTCCAGCGCTCGTATTGCAGCAGCAGGTCGATAAGTCTTGCCTGGCCGAACGCGGCGCTCGAGCCCGATTTGTCGGGCGAGTTGTATTTGGGGTGCCGCGGCAAGTCGATCATGTTCGTGGCCAGCGAAATGGCGTCGTTCACGCGGCCCAGGTACGCCAGGTCGCGAATCAGCCATTCGTTGTTGTGCGCGTAGTTATGAATCTGATCGGGCAGGATGCGATCGCGCATCATGTGCGCGTGATCGACCCGGGCGGATGCCTCTTGCTGCCAGGCGGCGTCGGCATAGCGATGCAGCGCGGCGTAGGTGTGGCCCGGCATGTGCCACATGTGGGCGATCGAGGGCGACGTTTGGCCGCACAGCGAGGCCGACACCAGGGCCCGGGCCGGCTTCTCCTTATCCCACAGATGAATCCGGAAGTGGTGCGCCGGGTGCATGGGATTGGCGGCGAACACCTGGTCCAGAATGGCGTCGACCGCCTGATGGCTGACAATGGGCAATTGCTTTTTCTTTTCCGTCATCCAACTGCCGTTTTGCCAGATGCGCAGGGCCAGGAAGGCCTTGGCCTCGATGTCGTTGGGATCGCTTTGCACCAGGGCCTCGAGATCGCGCACGTACTTCAGTCGGCGCTCGGTCGTGTCGTCCCCTTTGTAGTTGGCGGCCAAGGCGTCGATCCAGGCGATCTCGCGGGGACTGGCCGTGGCTTTCCGCGCGCTGGCCCTCTCGATGAAGTCTTTGGCCCGCTTGTCGTTGTTCGCGTTGGCCAGGGCCATGCCCCAATAAGCCATGGCGCATTCGGGATCGAGGGCCGCCACCTGGCGAAACGATCGCTCGGCTTCGAAGTACCAGAAGCCGTGCAGCTGGCCCACGCCCTGATCGAAAAACTTCTGGGCCTCGGGGACGCGCGTGGTGATGGGAAAGTGCACGCCGCCGGTGCCACCCATCAAGTAGGCCTTCTGCCGCGGGCCTTCGTTGAACGCTTCGCCGTGCATGGAATGGCCCGGCGCGGGACCCGTCTTGGAATCGGCGCTCTTGGCATCAGTTTTGGCACTTGCGGCAGGGGCAACCGGGGCGCCTGTCGCAGTCGACGTGCCGGGCGCGGCGGCGACGGTGGTGCTTGTGGCCGGCGCCGCTGCGGGCGCTGCTGCCGCGGGCGCCGCTGCGGGCGCTGCCGACGAAGCTGCCTCAGCCGGCTTGACATCCTGCTCGTTCGCGCGGAGATTTTGGAAGCAGGCAAGACTCACCGCGAAGCACAGCAGCCAAACTGGTAACCATCTCTGGGGCATGGATTCTCTCGCCGGCAGGAAGTCAGAAGCAGGGAACAAGCGCGGGCTCTGCGCTCAACCTTAGCCGGATCGCGCGGCGATTGCAACGAGGCACTGGTCCGGCCGCAATCTCGTACATGCGAGGCACGTGATGAGCGTTCTCGATCGCTTTCGACTCGACGGCAAGCGGCTCTTGATTACCGGCGGCAGTCGCGGCTTAGGACGCGAAATGGCGCTGGCCTGCGCCGCGGCCGGGGCCGACGTGGTGCTGGTGGCCCGGGACGCACAGAGCCTGGCAGCCACGGCCGAAGAGATTCGCGCGCTCGGCCGGCAGGCCGCGACGATCGTTTGCGACGTCGGCCAGCCGGAGGCCTGCAGCCCCATGTGCGAAGACGCGCTGGCGAACCACGGCCCGATCGACATTCTGATCAACAACGTGGGCGGGCGGCGGCTGAACGTTCCGACCACGCAAATGCCGCTCGACAAATGGCGCGAAACGGTTGACCTGAACCTCACCGCCACGTTTCTGTGCACGCGGCACTTCGGCGCGGCGATGGTGGCGCGCGGCAGCGGACGCGTGATCAACATCGCCTCGATCTCGGGCCTGATCGTGAACCGCGGCATCGGCGGGCGGGCGTACGAGACGTGCAAGGCGGCGGTGATTCAATTCACGAAGGCCACGGCCGCCGATTGGGCGCGGCACGGCGTGACGGTGAACGCCATCTGTCCCGGCTTCTTCATGACGGAGCCCAACGTGCGCTGGTCGCGCGAGCATCCCAAGCTCATGGAGATGTATCGCGAGCAGATACCGATGGGCGACTTTGGCCCGGCCGAGGATTTGGGGCCGCTGGCGGTCTACCTGGCCAGCGACGCGGCCCGCTACGTGACCGGCGCCGCGATCGTGATCGACGGCGGGTACACGCTGTGGTAGGGAAGTGCGCCGGCACCCACGGCGCACTTTCGGTGCACGCAAATCTTTTCTCGCGCGTTACCTGGGGCGATGCTCCAGGCTAAGATAGGTCGTCAACAGATCCAGAGTTTGCATTGGCATACGCCCCAGGGAGTCACACCATGTTGCGCACTCAGTTGGTCGTTTGTGGATGGTTCTTGATCGCGCTGGTCGTCGGATCGGGCGCGCCGCTTGCGCACTCGGCCCATGCCGCCGATCCCGATGGCAAGCTGCGCATCCTCTGCTTTGGCGCGCATCCGGACGATGCCGAGTACAAGGCCGGCGGCGTCGCGGCCAAGTGGGCCAGGCTCGGCCATCACGTCAAGTTCGTCTCCGTCACCAACGGCGACATCGGTCACTGGCAGATTGCCGGCGGGCCGCTCGCGCAGCGCCGCACGGCCGAAGTGCGGCAAGTGGCGAAGGTGCTGGGCATCGTGTCGGAAGTGCTCGACATTCACGACGGCGAGCTATTGCCCACGCTCGAAAACCGCCGCCTGATCACACGGCTGATCCGCAACTGGAAGGCCGACGTCGTGATTTCGCACCGGCCGAACGACTATCATCCGGACCATCGCTACACCGGCGTGCTGGTGCAAGACGCGGCGTTCATGGTCACCGTGCCGTTCTTCTGTCCCGATACTCCAGCCCTGGCCGCGAATCCCGTGTTTCTCTACTACTCCGATAATTTCCAGCGGCCGAATCCGTTCACGCCCGACGTGGCCGTGTCGATCGACGACGTGTTCGACAAGAAGATCGACGCGGTCGATCAAATGCCGTCGCAGGTTTACGAAGGGGGCGCGTCCGGATCGGACGAATTCGTGCGGCCGATTCCCAAGGATCCCGTCGGCCGGCGCACTTGGGCCATCGAGAATCATGGCCGCCGCTATGCCGCCGTGGCCGACAAGTATCGCGATGCCCTGGTGAAGTGGTATGGACCGAAGCGCGGCGCCGACGTGCACTACGCCGAGGCGTTCGAGGTGTGCGAGTACGGGCGACGGCCCAGCGAAGGGGAGCTCGCGAAGCTGTTTCCGTTTTTTGACGAGTAGCTTACCACGCGTCGCGATGTCCGGGTGCCACCGGCGTCTCGCCAGTGTGATCCGTGATGTCCGGGTGCCACTGGCGTCTCGCCAGTGTGATCGCGATGTCTGAGTGCCACCGGCGTCACGCCAGTGTGATCCGACGTCACAGCGTGCGCGACACTGGCAAGATGCCTGTGCCGGCCGATGGCCAGTGCCGTGAAGACGCGATCGCGGCCGCCGCACCCCAGCCCAATGCTACCGCTGTACCGGGCGAGCTTGGACCTGCGGGGCGGAACTGGCCGGCGGACGGCGCGTGGCCGTGTTCGCACCGGCGGCGGCGCGCCGGGCCATGGCTTCCTGCATGGCCGGCGTCACATCGACGCCGCGCTGATAGACGATCAGCTTGTTGAGCTCGCGCAGCACGTTGCGCGGATCGGAATAGTCCGGCGGCGAGGGCTCGTTGCGCAAGATCAGTTGCGTGCCGGTCGCCTGGGCAAACCGCGCCAGCTCGCTCTGCAGCTCGCGCGCGAATTCGTAGTACAACAGAGCTTCCTTCTCTTGCACCGCGTCAGTCGCCCGTTTGCCGCGCAGCTCGAAGTCCGCGCGCATCTTGAAGAGATCCTTTTCGAGCTTTTTGAATTCAGGGCTACCCGGCGGAAGTTTGCCCAGTTCGGCGCCCATTTGATTACCGAGTTCGCTCTCTTTGCGCAGCGCCGTGGCTTCGCCCTCGTATTCCTTCTTGAGCGCTTCGAGTTGCTGTTTCAGCTTGGGCGAGTCTTTGGCCATGGTGGTGACGTCGACCAAGACCGTCGTTGGGCCTGACCGGGGAGCGGCGGCCGGTCGCTGAGCCAAGAGCGTCGAGCCGATCAGCAGCGCGCCGCTGACGGCGATCGCGGCGATAAATACGTAGGGCGACTTCATGTCGAACACTCCTGCGGATCCGTGCGGCCGGCGGGGCATTTTGTGCTGGCACTCGCGAGACCGCCGGTGCTTGTCCCTGCGAGGGGGCGGTATTGTGCCGGCCCGTGCGCGCGGCGTAAAGGCCAATCGGGCCGGCAAGCCGCGGCGATAGACCGCAGCCGCGGAAATTGATTAGAATCGGCATGGTGCCAGCATGACGGTCTTACCGCATGGGGTGGGCTGTGCGGCGGCACCCGCTTGCGCGTCGCGGTGGCGTGTCGCCGGCGGCTCCAGACCCTGCGCAAGCCCTCGCACCGGCAGGTTGCATGCCCCATCAGATTGCCCGACTGCGCAGCGACGCCGACCTCATCCGCCCTGCGCGTGCCGTACCCTACGGCCATCCCGACCGGCTGGCTAGCATCGCCCGACTGTTCGGTATGGAGCCGCCAGGGGTCGATCGCTGCCGCGTGCTGGAATTGGGCTCTGGCTCCGGCGGCAACCTGTTGCCGATGGCCGTGCGGTATCCCGGCAGCCGCTTCGTAGGCGTGGATGGCGCGGTCGCAGCACTCGCGCAGGCCCAACAAGCGGCCGCCGCGCTCGATATCGCCAACGCCGAGTTTCATCACTTGAGCCTCGCCGAAATTGATGATCGGCTGGGCTCGTTCGACTACATCATCTGTCACGATCTGTTCTCGCGCGTTGCCACGCCGCAGCAAGCGGAGCTGCTGGCCGCCCCGCGCGCGCGGCTGAATCCTCAGGGGGTGATGTATGTCGGCTATCGCACGCTGCCCGGCTGGCTCGTGCCGGGCATTGTCCGCGACGTAGCGCAGGGCCATGCCCACGAAACCGATCCCCTGCCCCAGCGTCTGGCCGCGGCGCGGCAGGTGTTGCGTTTCGTCAGCGACGCGTTGCCCACGGAGCCCCATGGCTACGAGCGGCTACTGCAAACCGAGGCCGACATGACGCTGCGTTTGCCCGATGCGGCGCTGGCCAACGAATATGTAGCGCGCGAAAGCCACCCACTTTATTTCCACGAGTTTGCGCAGCTGGCGGGCACGAGCGGCTTGCAATACCTGGGCGACGGCGACATCAGCTCCATGTTCGCCGCGCCGCTCGGTCCGACCGCCGAGGCCAATCTGCTGCAAATTGCCCGCGACGTGACGTCGCTCGAGCAGTCCATGGATTTGCTTTGCAATCGCGACTGGCGGCACAGCCTGCTCTGTCAGCGGCAGGTAACCTTGACGCGCACGTGGACACCGGCACGGCTGGCCGGTTTGCAGCTGGCCGGTCACGTGCACACCGAGCAGGACGACGCGGCGTTGCTGACCGACGAGGCCGCGCGCTTCATTGCGGCCGACGGGCGCACGTTTGGCGCTTCGCAGCCGGCGGTGAAAGTGGCGCTGGCGCGGCTGGGACGGCTGTGGCCCGGCTCGATCGCCGTGAACGACTTGTACGACGAGGTCGCCGCGCACTTGGCTCGCGAGGCGCCGGACGGCAGCGCCGGCGCAGCGGCGGCGCCGGCATTCGATCGTGAGCAATTGGGCCAAACCCTGATAGAATGTCTGGCCAACGGCTTCATCGAGCCGCGCAGCGGACCCGATCAGTTCACGACGACCATTAGCGAGCGGCCGTGCGCGTGTGCCTGGGCCCGAGCCGAGGCGGAGCACTCGAGCGAAGTGACCACCCGCCGCCACGAACCGCTGGTGCTCGACGAAATGTCGCTCAACTTGTTGCGCTACCTCGACGGCAACCGCGACCGCGCGGCGCTGCACGCGCTGCTGGTCGAAGCGGCCGACCGCGGCGCGCTGTCGATCCTGCGGAGCGGCATTCCGGCGAGCCAAGGCAGTAGCCTGAATGAGATACTCGATCAGGTCTTGGACCAGAGCCTGGCCAAATTGGCGCGCAGTGCGTTGTTGATCGCTTGATGCGCAGTGAGTGGCGGGCGCGGGCGGTTGAAGAGAGAGGGGCTCAATCGGCGATACTGGCGATGAACCGGCAGTCGATGGCGGTCTGAAGCAATGTCCACATACGTGCAATCACCGGCGGACGAACTGCCGCGCTGCGACTCGCCCATTCCGCAGGCGCAACCCCAGCGACTGGCGGCCATCGCGCGCATGCGCGGGCTGAGTCCGGCCGCCGTCGACACGGCGCGGGTGCTGGAAATCGGCTGCGGCAACGGCAGCAATCTCATCCCGTTGGCGGAGCGCTATCCCGCGGCCAGTTTCGTGGGCATCGACGGATCGGCGCGGGCCATTGCGGCGGCCACAGAGGAGGCGCACACGCTGGGCCTGGCGAACGTTGCGTTCGAGCGGCGATCGATCGGTGAACTGCCGAACGCCGGCGAACCGTTGGACTACATCCTGGCGCCCGACGTGTACTCCTGGGTCGACGCCGCGACGCGGGATGCGCTGCTGACCGAATGCCGCGCGCGGCTGGCGCCGCAGGGGCTCGTGTATCTCAATCACAACGTCTATCCGGGCTGGAAGTTCCACGAAATGCTGGGCGCGATGATGCGCTTCGCGGCCAAGGATACGCGAACGGCTGCCGAGCGGCTGGCCGCCGGCAGGTCCGTGCTCGAGTTCATGCTGGCCACGCTGCCGGCTGATGATCCGGGCTACGGCGGCATGCTGTCGGCCATCGCGCGACCCATTTTGCAGCAGCCCGACGCGATCGTGCTGCGCAACTATTTGCTCGCGCCGGGTCAGGCCGCTTACTACCGGCAATTTGCCAGGCACGTCGGCGCTCACCAATTGCAAGTGCTGGGCGATGCGGCCTTGTCGATCCGGGCGTACGACTATCTCTCCGCGCGACAGGAGCGCGAGCTGGCCGCCATCGCCACCGATCCTGATGAGCAGGAAGAGCTGCGCGACGTACTGCAGAACAAGTCGCACCGCCAATCGATCTTGTGCCACGCCGGCCTCACGCTCGACCGCGCGGCGGGTGCGTTCCGGCTGCGCGGGCTGTATCTCGAGGGACGGCTGACCACCACGCAGCCCGACTCTTCGGTCGAGCTCTTCGACCTGATGACCTTTACGGCGCCCGATGGCACTTCGGTGGAGACCGGCGTGCCGGTGGTCAAGGCGGCACTGGCGCACCTGGGCGCCGTGTGGCCGAGCTCGGTGGAGTTCGACGAGCTGCTGAAGCAGGCCCGCCAGCGCGTCGAGGGCACGGAGCGCACACCGGCGCCAATGCGTGCGCTCGACGTACGGCGATTGGAAGACAATGTCCTGCAATGTTGTGTCGGCGGACTGGTGCAGGTGCACGGTGCGCCGCCGTCGTTCGTCGGTGTCGTCAGCGAACGGCCGGTCTCCAGCCCGCTCGCGCGGCGGCAGGCGGCGCACGACGAAATTGCCACCAATCGCCGGCACCAGCCCGTGCGGCTGGAACCGTTCGATCGCTACGTGCTGAGCCTGCTCGACGGCACGCGCAGCGTGGCCGACATCGTCGACCACCTGGTCACAGGCGCTGCCAATGGTCAGTTGGCACTTGTGGAAAACGGCCGACCGGTGCCGCCCGAGCGCGCGACAGCGTTCGCCAGTAATGAACTCGCCGCCAGCATCAAACGCCTGGTCGATAGCGCGTTCTTGATTGCGTAGGGCAGCTGCCGGAGCACTGGGTTCACCTATCGTGCCGACCGCGCCCAACTACGAGCTTCCTGGCGTCCCGCGTCGTGCCCGGCCAATGACGATCGCACCGGCCACTGCCAGTGCGGCCAAGGCGAACGTGCTCGGCTCCGGCAGATACACTACGCGAAAGCCGACCATGGGATCGAAAGTTCCGGGCTGCACGTCTGCAATCTCCGCCACGGAATGCCCTTCGATCGTCAGCGTCGGGGCGGTGAAAACCGCCAGATAGCTGCCGCCGAGCACGACGCGGGGTGCTGTCCCTAGCGTGGACGTGCTCCATTCCATGGCATTCCCCGCCTGGTCGTACGTGCCGTAGTGGCTCGTGCTCAGCGGACCCGCGCTGCCCACCGTCGTGAGCTCCACGCCGGGAGGTCCGTTCCAATTCGCGCCACCGCCGTAGTTGGCCACGTTCGCGCCGGGATTGCTGATGTTGCCCGCGCTGTCGGCCGTGCCTTTCGTGGGCACTGCGTCACTCGCCGTGGGATAGGTCCAGTAGTGATCGTCGCCCGGCGGGCCACCCGCGGACGCATTGCGCGCGTCGAAATAGGCTGACTTCACCCATTCATCTTCCGTGGGCAGGACCCAAGTGGCGTTCGGATTGCGGGCCAGCGTGTTGGCGTTCGAAGGAATGGGGGTTCCGCCCAACAGCGTGTAGGAACCCGTTTCGGTATCACCAATGCCTTGGTCGTTGTGCAGCCAATTGACGAAGCGCACGGCGTCGAAAAAGGTGACATTGTTCACCGGCTTGTCCGCCATATCGGGCAACGGCGCATAGTCGTAGCTGCCACTCGCGCCGCTGCGTGAGATGCCCGTGGTAGCGACTTGCTCTCCGCCCTTGTCCCACAGCTGCAGCGGGTCGCTGGCCGCCTTCGCGTTAAGGAACTCGACATACTGAGCGTTGGTGATTTCGAAAGTGCCCATGCGGTAGTAGTAGTCGACCGCGCCCATCTGGCCGACACCCGCGAGCGTCGTCGGCGCGTTTCCAGGGTTGCCCACCAACACGGTGTCGATCACGACCGCCTGAGCCGTGACGGGCGCAAGCAGAATGCGTGCGCTGAGAACAGTGAGAGACAGATAATACCGGAGCATGAGTGTACTCCACAGATGATGAAGAACCGATTTGCCCCGGCGGCACACGGCTATCAGGTGGCCCGTCGCATGCCGCATTGACTATACACGCGGGGGGGGGATGCCGTCGAGATTTTTCTCTGCAGCGCATCGCGGGAGAAAATGCAGGAAGCGAGTAGTCGATTGTGATTAGACGGACAGCGCAGAGGTACAGAGTTGAATCGGGTTGAAACGAAGGCATTGAAGCACAAAGGCACCATGGGCACGAAGACACAAATTCGTCTGCCACCGAGGGCACAGGACGGCACAGAAGGGCACAGAGACAAAGACAATTGTGTCGTGTCGTCGCGTCTCAGTTAGCCGCCGAGCGCCGAGAGCATCAGGCCGGGCAGCTTCCACAGCGATGGCTTCGTGTATAGATCGAGCACCTTCCAGGCCAATGCTTCCGGCCGGCGATGCGTGGGAAACCAAAGCGGTTTGGGCGCCTGCGTAAGCGGACCTTCGAGCACTGTCTTCTGCACGTGCTCAAGCATAAAGGTGTTATGCACCGAGCCAATGCCGCTTTGCGCGTCCTCGAGCGTGCCGGATGGGTATCCGCCCCAGGGCGGACTCATCATGGCGTAGACCAGAGCCGGCCAGTAGTTCACGCCGATCGCGCCGTGCCGCAGCCCGGCCAGCGCCCCTTGAAAGACCTGCTCGCCGGCCGGGCTCTTGCGGAAGCTGGGATGCACGGTCACCGCCGCGCTCAACGTGCCCCACAGCCGGTCGTTGGCGAAGTCGACGGCGCGGCGGAGAAAATCGCGCTCGTCCGCGGCGTCCAAACCCGTCTCCGCGCACACGCACACGAACGACTCTTCGCAGAACAAGTGTTCGCCATGCTCGGGGCTGGCGTCGCGCACCAGCGTCCAGGGCAACGTGTCCCCCGCGGCAGGCGGCTGCTGACCGGCAAAGCGGCCGAAGCGCTCGCGCGCGCCGGGATAGTAGGCCCGCCGCGGCGGCACCTTGGCCAACACCGCTTGGAGCAAGTCGAGAAATTGCCCGCGCTGCGGCCAGCTCTTGGCGGTGACGATCATCTTGGTTGCCACGCAATTGAACGAAGCGTTGTTGACGATTGACGAAGCGACGTTCTCGGCCTGGAACGCGAGCTGCTTTGCGGTATATGGCCCGGGCACGATGATCCAGGGGCTGACGTTGCCCAGCTCGCTGGTGATGGGCTTCTTCAACAGCGGATCGTGCTCGCGCTTGCGGCGCTCCCGCTCCGGTCCCGGCGGGCCCCATACGATTGCGTCGTGGGAATGGATCGAGCCGGTGATGTGCACTTCGTCGACCTGCGGATGCTGCACGGCGGCCGAGCCGACTTCGGCCCCGCCGTAGATGATCCGCACGAAGCCCGGCTCGATCAGCTTCGCAAACAACCGTTCGAAGATGGGTCCGAGATAGTCATTTACCGGGTTCATCTTCAAGAGCACGACGTGGCCTTCCTGGAACACTTTGGAAATCGTGTCCGTGGCCGGAATGCTCGACACGTTGCCGGCGCCCAGCACCAGCACGCAGCGGGCCGGCGCGGGATGCAGGACGTGCTGGCCCAGCTTTTCCAGGTCGGCGCGGGTGACTTGCGGCGCCAGCCAGGCCTCGGCGCGAAAACCCGCAAACACCAGCGTGTCGTACAGGCCTTTGACCGGCATCACCTGCACGCGCAGCGCGCCCTCGGGACCCGTTTTGGGCGGCGCCGGCAGCTCGATGCGGCCGGTCGACTGCAGCGATTTGAAATTGCGGATCAACAGTTGCAGGTGCCGCGCCGTGGCAACAGGGCCGGCCGTGATCTCTTCGGCCCGCAGCGGATTGCTCAGCAGCAGGCCCTTGGCATCGGAAGCCGCGTCGACCCATTCGGGGGCCAAGCGGGCCACGCGTGCCAGGCAGTCTTCCAGAAGCGCCATCCGCTCGGCCAGCGACAACGCCGTCAGCCGCGACCGCCCGGCGGTGAGTTCGGCCAGGCAGCGATCGATGCGCTCGTTCGTGGCGGGACGTTGTTGCTCGACGGCTACGGCGGACATGCGACACCTCGTGTTTCAGGAACCGATTGCGGGCTCGTTTTTTCCGGCACGTGGCTCATCACCCACTCGGCCAGCGCGCAGATGGTCAGGCTCGGATTGACGCTCAAATTGACCGGCACGATCGAGCCGTCAACGACGTACAGATTATCATAATGGAACACGCGGCCCAACTTGTCGATGACGCCCTGCGCCGCGTCGGCGCCCATCGGGCAGCCGCCCAGGATGTGGGCCGTGGAGGTGGTGTTGAAGAGCACTTCGCCCACGTTGCTCGAGGCATCGCCGTCCATTTTTTCGGCCAGCCGCTCGGCGACTTCGTTGGCGATCGGAAAATACTTGGGCACCGATTGCGACGAGTTCCACTGCGTGTCGAGCCGCTTGGCAAACGGCCAGTACCAGCGCCGCCGCAATCGCAGGCTCATGTGGTTGGGCAGCAGTTGCATCACCAGCAAAATGCCCGTGCGCCGCGCCCAGCCAAACGGGTTGCACATCCGCAGGAAGCGCAGTGGATGCCGGACGATCTCGCCCAGAAAACGCAGCGGCCGCGGCCACGGCGGGCCGCCGCCCACCAGCGTGGTGCACAACAGCGACATGAAATCCTGGCCCCGGCCGTAGCGCACCATTTCGATGTGCGTGTCGTCGCTGGGCCAATAACCCGAGGCGATGGCGATGCCGCGCGAGTAATCGACGTCGCGGCGGCGGCTGGTGCTGCCCACCAGGGCTTCGCTGTTGGTCCGCACATAGGTGCCCAGCGCGGCCGAAAGTCGCGCGAGCGATCCGCGCTCGCGGCACTTGAGCAACAGCGGCACGGTGCCGAGCACCCCGCCCGCCAGCACCACGCCACGTGCGCGCAGCGTGCGGCGCCGCTTGACGAACCAGTCGGTGATCTTTTTGGTTGCCACTTCATAGCCGCCACCCGGCAGCTCGCGCAGGTCGCCCACGAGAGACTCGGGGATGATCTGCGCACCGAGTTGTTCGGCCAAATAGAGATAGTTCTTGTCCAACGTGTTCTTGGCGTTGTGGCGGCAGCCCACCATGCAGCCGCCGCACTCCGTGCAGCCGGCACGCTCGGGCCCGCGACCGCCAAAGTACGGATCGGGCACGGTCTTGCCCGGCGTGCCAAAGTACACGCCGACCTCGGTGGGGCGATACGTGTCGCCGCGGCCGGTCTCCACGGCGATCTCGCGCAGCAGGTGATCGGTCTCGGTCGGACAAGGCGCGGTGGTGACGCCGAGCATTTCTTGCGCGGCGGCATAGTGTGGCGCCAGATCGTCTTTCCAATTGCCTAACGCGTTCCAACGCGGATCGGCGAAGACGCGATCGGGCGGAACCAAGAGCGTGTTGGCGTACACCAGGCTGCCGCCGCCCACGCCGCAGCCGTGCAGCACCATCACGTCGCGCAGCAGGGTGATGGCCTGGATGCCGAAGCAACGCACCAACGGCGCCCAGAGGTACTTGCGCAGGTTCCAGTTGGTTTTGGGAAAGTCGCTCGTTCGCCAGCGCTTGCCGCGCTCGACAACGGCGACCGAGTAGCCCTTTTCGGCCAGGCGCAGCGCCGACACGCTGCCGCCGAAGCCGGAGCCAATGATCACGTAGTCGAAATCGAAGGGTTGTTCGCTGCGGGCCGCCATGCGGTCTATTTGCGGTCAAATGCGGGGGAATTGCAAGGGGCGCTGGCCGGCGGTCTCGGCGGTACACTTGAGCGGAAGGCGTGGCCGTGAGGGTAGCTAATTTCGCCAGAACTCAGGGCGCCGCGAGGAAGCCTGAATTCTGCGAATTCAGCTGCCCGCGCGGCCACGCTAGAATGGACGCACGAGAGGTTCACGATGGCATACCACAGCACGGTTCGCGGCCAGCGATTCACGTTTGCTGACTTGCGCGAGCTGTTGGCCAAGGCCAACGAGGAAAAGTCGGGCGATGCGTTGGCCGGAATTGCCGCCGGCACCCAGCGCGAACGCGTGGCCGCCAAGCGGGCCCTGGCCGACGTGCCGCTGGCCGAGATTCTGGCTCAGGGAGTGATCGATCCCGACGTGGACGACGTGAGCCGGCTGATCGTCGAGACGCACGACGCGGCACGCTTCGCCCCGTTGGCCAGCCTGACCGTGGGTGAGTTTCGCGAGCATTTGCTGGACGACGCGACCGATGGCGCCGTGCTGGCCGAGCTGCGCTGGGCCATCACGCCTGAGATGGCCGCGGCCGTGGCCAAGCTGATGAGCAACAAGGACCTCGTGCTGGCGGCCAGCAAAATCCGCAACGTCACTCGGGCCCGCAACACCATGGGCGAGCGCGGCGTGCTGGGCATCCGCCTGCAGCCCAACCATCCGGCCGACGACCTGGGCGGAATTCTGTTATCGGCCGTCGAGGGACTGCTGTACGGCTGCGGCGATGCCGTGATCGGCGTCAATCCGGCCATCGAGTCCGTCGACACCGTGACGGACATTCTGCGAGCGCTCGATCGTCTGATCGACGTCGCGGGCGTGCCCACGCAGCACTGCTGCCTGGCGCATATCACCACGCAGTTGGCCGCGCTGGAGCGGGGCGCACCGGTGGACCTGTTGTTTCAATCGGTGGCCGGCACGCAGGCCGCCAACGCCAGTTTTGGTATCAGCCTGGCCACGCTCACTGAAGGCCGCCAGCGCACGCTGGAGCACCATCGCCAGCGCGACGTGCCGTGGGTCGGCGACAACGTGATGTACTTCGAGACCGGCCAGGGGAGCGCGCTGTCGGCCGACGCGCATCACGGCGTCGATCAGTTGACGCTCGAGGCCCGCGCCTACGGCGTGGCCCGCACGTTCGAGCCGTTTCTGGTCAATACGGTGGTCGGCTTCATTGGGCCGGAATACTTGTACGACGAGCGGCAGATTATCCGCGCCGGCCTGGAAGACCACTTCCTGGGCAAGCTGCTGGGGCTGCCGATGGGTTGCGACGTGTGTTACACCAACCACGCTCAGGCCGATCAGAATTCGGCCGACAACTTACTGGTGCTGCTCACGGCCGCGGGCTGCAATTACTTCATGGGCGTGCCGTGCGCCGACGACGTAATGCTGAGCTACCAGTCGACCAGTTTCCACGACGCGGCCGCCATGCGAAGGCTGTTCGACCTGCGGCCAGCGCCGGAGTTTCTGGCGTGGTTGGAAGCGCGCGGCATTTTCCGCGCCGGGCAGTTGGCGCTGCGCGCGGCGAGCGAGCATCCGCTCATCGGCGAACTGCGGACGGTGCTTGAACAGCCGCTGGCGACGAAGTGAACGCCGATGAAACGTGATGATTCTCTACCGGCCGCGAGTGACATGCCTGCTCCTCCGGCGACAGCAGTTGCCCAGGCGCTAGCGGCGCTACGGGCACGCACGCCGGCGCGGTTGGTCGTCGGACGCGCCGGGCCGGCGTATCGCACCGAGACCCAGCTTGACTTGCGCGAGGATCACGCGGCAGCGGTCGACGCGGTACACGCGGAGATGGACCTGGCGCGCGATTTTGGCGCCGAGCTAATCGCGCGTTTCGGGCTGTTCGAAGTGGCGACGCAGGCCGGCGACAAGGCCGAGTATCTGCGCCGGCCGGATCGGGGACGCAAGCTCAGTGAGGCCGGCGTAACGGCGATCCAAAAACAAAGCCCGCGCGGCGCGGACCTGCAGGTGGTGATCGGTGACGGGCTGTCGGCCGCTGCCGTGGCCGAACAGGTGCCGGCGCTGTTGCCGCTGGTTGCGGCCGGCGCACAAACGCGGGGCTGGACGATTGGCCGGCCGTTTGTCGTGCGCCATTGCCGCGTGGGAGTGCTGAACGACGTGGGTGAGCTGCTCGATCCGGCAGTCGTGATCCTGTTGATCGGCGAGCGGCCCGGACTGGCCACGGCGGTGAGCCTGTCGGCTTATCTGGCCTTTCGTCCGCGCGCGGGCCACACCGACGCCAACCGCAACTTGATCTCCAACATCCACGCGCGCGGTATCTGCCCGGCCGCAGCTGCCGAACGCATTTTGGCGTTGGCGGATCAAATGCGCGCCGCGCAAACGAGCGGCGTGGCCGTGAAGGAGCAATTGCCGGGCGCGAATCTGCGTGCGTGAATTCAGGGTGCCACCGGCGGATTGTCCGCCAGTGTTTGCTGGAGCCCTGCACTGCCGAACAAGCCAGCGACAATGCAACGCCGGTTCGTCGTCCGCGCCGTTCAATTCACAACATTGCGCACCGGCAGGCCCAAGAGCGCGCGGCGGCAGGCTTCGCTCCCCTTGGCGCGCATCTCCTGCATGCCCTCCTCGCAATAGAAAGCCGCGTGCGGGTTGACGATCAGGCGGTGATGGGCCGGATGCTTCGGATCGCGCCAAGCGACCAGCAGCGGATGGTCAGGAAGTGCCGGCTCGACTTCCAAGACGTCAATGGCGGCGCCGGCCAGCTGACCGCTAACCAGCGCGTCGGGAATGGCCGTGACGTCGACCACGCCGCCGCGCGACGTGTTGACCAGAAACGACCCGCGCGGCATGCGGGCGATGGCCGCGGCGTCGATCATGGCTTGTGTTTCGGCCGTCAGCGGACAGTGCGGACTCACCACGTGCGAGACGGCCAACAGCTCGTCGAGCGTTTCCACGCGCCGCACGCCCAGCGACTTGTCGCGACCGTCGGGCACATAGGGATCGTAGAACACCACCTCCATGCCCAGGGCTTTGGCACGCAGCGCGGCGGCGGTGCCGATGCGGCCCAGGCCGATGATGCCGAACACGCGTCCGCGCAACCGCCACAGCGGCATGGCCAGCTTGTAGATCCATTCCTCCTGCGGCTGATCGCGAAGGCGGGAGTTGAATTGCATGATGCCGCGCGTCAGGGACAACATCATGCCGATCGCGGAATCGGCCACTTCCTCGGTGCCATAGTCGGGCACGTTGGCCACGGCGATGCCGCGCTCCCGCGCCAACCGCCAGTCGACGTTGTCGTAGCCCACGCCGCAGCGCACGATCAACTTGCAATGCTGCAACCGGTGAATCGTCTGAGCCGTGATGCTCACCGTGTGATACATCATGATGGCGTCGGCCTCGTCGATCGCGCCGGCGATTTCCGCTTCGCTTGAGGCGTCGAGCGCCACGACCTCGGCCACCTCGCCCAACACGCGGCGCTCGATCTCGAGCGGGCCGGCGACAAAATCGGTAATCATCACTTGCGGACGACGACTCATCGATACTCCCTGGCTGGTTGGCTTGTTGCATCACGCCGCGTGGCATTTTCGTGGCGAGTGTAGCCCAGCCGCCGCCGCGCGCACAAGGACCGAATGGCCACTGCGAATGGTCGCAGCACCGCCTTGGGTAACGACTTGCGAACGCATAAAACTCCTTGCATTGGACCACCTTACGCGTCATAATATGCCGCGGCGGAAAGGCGGAACTGCAGGCCATTGGAGCGAGCCAGCGCGCACGCTTTAAGAATGGTCCTCCTCCCCACGCCTACCTACCGAACCACCTGCCTTTACATCCCACGCTGTGGCGACTCGCCTCTGGAATGGCGGCGGGAAACTCAGCTTGGCGCCCGAATTGATCGGCCCACTGGCGCAGCCTTCGATGGGCCGCGCGGCGTACGCCGACTGCGAACGTAACCTGCCCTCCAAACCCAATCTGCCCAGGTAGCTTCACGATGCCCAACCCATTCGCTTTGCGCAAACAGGACGTTTCGGCGCGACCCGGTATTGCGGTAACACTTGCCTTGGCGGTGCTGGCGTTCTGGTGCGCCGCGGCGGCGGCGCAACCGCTGCCGGTGGCGCGGCTGACCTCGGTCTTTCCGCCCGGCGGAAAGCAAGGCGCCACCGTCGACGTGACCATCACCGGCCTCGATCTGGAAGGCGTTTCCAAGCTGCATTTTTCCGATCCGGCTATCACGGCGGTGCAAAAAACCGTTCCGCCGGCACTCGGGCAAAGCGGGCCCCAAGGCGTGCCGGGCCAGTTCACCGTCACCATCGCGCCCGCGGCCGCGCTGGGCATCTGCGACGTGCGGGCCTTGGGCAAATACGGCGTGTCGAACCCGCGGGCCTTCGTCGTCGGCAGCCGCGATGAAATCGTAGAGAAAGAGCCCAACAACACGCGCGAGCAGGCCACGGAGCTGGCCATCGGCGCGGTGGCCAACGGCCGGCCGGCGGCGGCGGAAGAGGACTACTACAAGTTCACGGCCAGGCAGGGCCAGCGCCTGATCATTGACTGCCAGTCGTACCGCATCGACTCGCGCATGGATGCCTCGCTCGTGCTGCTGGATGCCGCCGGGCGCGAGTTGGCGCGCGATCGCGACACGAACCGCCGCGACCCGATGATCGATTTCACGGCGCCCGCCGATGGCACTTACTTTGTCGAGGTGCACGATTACTTGTACGCCGCCGGCGACGAGTATTTCTACCGGCTGTCGATCGACGGCGGACCGTACCTGGATTTTGTGTTCCCGCCGGCCGGGATGCCGGGATCGAACGAACCGTACACAATCTATGGTCGCAACCTGCCGGGAGGGCAGCCTTCGACGTTACTGGGCGCCGATGGCAAGCCGCTGGAAACGCTGGCGGCGCAAATTCCACTGCCTGGCGGCGAGCAAGCGCACGACCTTAGCTTCTCGTCGGTCGTCGAGCCGGATGAATCGGGTATCGACGCGTTCGCCTACCGACTGGCCGGCCCGCAGGGCCAGAGCAATGCGGTGCTGCTGGGCCTGGCGACTGCGCCCATCGTCGTCGAGAAGGAGCCGAACAATCAGCCGGCCGAGGCACAGGCCATCACCGCGCCGTGCGAACTCGTGGGCCAGTTCTATCCGCTGGGCGATCGCGATTGGGTGACCATCGAAGCCAAAGCGGGCCAGCCGCTGTGGGTGGAAGTGTTTTCGGAGCGCTTTGGTTTGCCGACCGACCCGTTCATTCTCGTGCAGCAGGTCACCAAGAACGAGAAGGGCGAAGAGCAGGTGAAGGATATCCAGGCGGTCGACGACTATCTGGAGAATCCGCGTGGCCGGCAGGCCAACTTGTATTACTACGAAATGAAGACCGACGATCCGGCGTTCCAGTTCTCGCCGCCGGCCGACGGCACCTATCGCATTTTGGTGCGCAATCAGGCGTCGTACTCGCAGCCCGATCCGCGGCTGGTCTATCGCCTGGCCATTCGTCCGGCCGTGCCGGATTTCCGGCTGGTCGTCAGTCCGCGGTTGCTGCCGTTCAGTGCCGACCCCAATCAGAATCCGGCGACCGTGTGGAGCCCGCTGTTGCGCAAAGGCGGCACGGAGCTCTTGGAGGTGGTGGTATTTCGCCGCGACGATTTCGACGGCGAAGTGCGCGTGTCGATCGAAGGCTTGCCGCAGGGAGTCACCGCACCGCCGATCGTAATTGGCCCCGGCCAGGACAGCGGGTCGCTGGTTTTGTCGGCGGCGGAAGATGCGCCGGAATCGATGGCTCTGGTGTCGGTTATCGGCAAGGCGACCATCGGCGGGCAGGAGGTGACGCGACCGGCACGCAGCGCCACGATGATCCTGGGCGGGCAGTTCAATGCCGTGTCGCATCGCACGCGCTTGGCGCGCAACCTGGCAATCGCCGTGAGCGGCAACGAGGCCGCGCCGCTGGTGGTCGACGCGGGCAAGGACCTCGTGCTCGAAACGTCGAAAGCCGGCAAGGTGCAAGTGCCGCTGAAAGTGGTGCGCAAAGGCGATTTCAAAGCCGCCGTGGTGCTGGCTCCGCTGCCGTTGCCCACGAACGTCAAGCCTGTGAACATCACGCTCGACGACAAGACGGCCGAGGGCAAGCTGGAGATTGCGCTGCCGGGAAACATCCCCGAGGGGACATATTCGTTCTCGATCGTGGGCGCCACGCAAGTGGCCTATGCGCGCAATCCTGAAGCGGTGCAGGCCGCCACGGAGCGCAAGGCTGCGCTCGACAAGATCGTGGCCGACGTGAGCGTCGCGGCGAAGGCCGCGGCCGAAGCGAAGGCCGCCGCGGAAAAGCAAGCCGCCGATATGGCCGCGGCCATGGCCAAGGCCACCCAACTGGCCGAGGCAGCCGCCAAAGCGGCTGAGGAGGCAGCGGCCAAGGCCAAAGCCGCCGCCGAAGCGAAAGCCGCCGCTGAGGCGGCCGTGGTGCAAGCGCAAGCGCAGGCCAAAGCCGCCGTGGACGCCAAGGCGGCCGCCGATGCCGCAGCGGCCGCCGCCGATGCAAAAGTGAAAGAAGCCACGGACGTACAAGCGGCCGTGGCCAAGGACGTTGAACAGGCCACCAAGAACGCGGCGCCCAAGAATCTGAACGTTGCCGTGCCGTCAACGACGGTGACCTTGAAGGTGACGGCAGCGCCGATCACGCTGACCCCACCGCAGCCGGCGACGCTCAAAGTGGGCGCGAAAACGGAAGTGCCGGTGACCCTTGCACGGCTCTACGACTTTGCGGACGTCGTGCAGCTCAAGGTCAAGGTGCCCCCCGAGGCCAAAGGCCTGAAAGTGGCCGAGGCCGCGATTGCTGCGGGGCAGACAGAGGCCAGGCTGGCCATCGAAGCGGCCGCCGACGCCGCGCCCGGCACCTATCAAATCCCCGTGCAGGCCGTGCTGAAGTACAACGGCCAGGACCTGAGCGTCACGCAGAACGTGCCGGTGACGGTGGAGCCGTAGGACTTGCCACAATTCTGGGCGTCAAACGCGGGTTGACATTCACGCATTTTGCGTTATTATTTACGCAATATGCGAAATATGCCAACACTCGACGCGCTGCTCCCGAAAACCCGCCAGGGAATCTTGGCAGCGACCTTGTTACAGCCTGAAAAGGCTTGGTACGTGTCGGAATTGGCGCGCCGGATGGGGGTCCCACCCTCAAGTCTGCAACGCGAGTTGCGCGATCTCGAGGGCGCCGGGATCCTGAAAAGCCATCGGCAAGGGCGGATGGTCTATTTTCAGGCCAATACCGAATCGCCGATCTTCTCAGATCTTCGCGGCCTGTTGGTGAAAACGGCCGGACTGGTCGACGTGTTGGCCAACGCATTGAGGCCGTTAGCCGCGAAGTTACAACTTGTCTTTGTGTATGGATCAATTGCTAGCGGCAGTGAGCATAGCGAGAGCGACATCGACCTCATGGCGATTGGTACCGTATCGCCAGCGGAACTTTCGATGGCCTTACGACACGCACGCGACTTACTCGGACGCGAAATCAACCCGACGGTCTACACAAGGGCGGAATTTGACAAGAAACGAAAGGAAAGAGACCATTTTGTGACGCGCGTATTGGACAGGCCAAAGCTCTTCGTCGTAGGCAATCAACATGGGTTGGGCAAGTCTGCTGTCCGCGAATCGCGTGGCCAAGGAAGCACCAAGCAAGACGGAGTTAGACAATTTGCGATCAATCGTTAGCCGAAGTCTCTCGGACGTTGCGGCGAAGGGACTTTCGGATGATGGGCGGTTTGTGCAGGCCTACGATGCCGCCCGGACTCTATCGTTGATCGTCGTGCGTGCCGAAGGCTATCGACCGAAGTCCAAAGGAGGGTATCACTACAACACGTTCCGGGCCCTGGAGGCGGCTGACCCTGCCTTCGCAGCGATGTCCGCGTATTTCGAAGGCTGTCGTACGAAACGCAATGCTTCTGAGTACGACGTTGCTGGCGGAGTGAGCAAAACTGAGGCCGACGGTTTGCTCAAAGAGGTGACGAAATTCACCGTGGATGTCGCCGCGTGGATGAAAACTCATCATCCAAGTCTAGCGTAGGCGTACACCTTCAACGAGCGTGGCGTTGAAGTCGGCAATGTGCTCGTCGCACATGCCCTCCAAAACGTTGTACCACGCCGGCACTTCCTCGCCTTTCGATGCCAGCGCTTCCGAAGTGTCCACGGTCCTGAGGATGAGGTATCGCCCGTTTGCGGAAGGCTCGTACCGAAGAGTCGTTCGAGTACTTCGCGATCGGCATGATCCATAATCGAGATCGGTGATTCGTCGAGAAGCTCCCATTGCAAAATTTTGTACCACGAGAGTTCGCTTCAAGGCCCTATTTGCTACTCGTTCGGTCCAGCAGCCCGCGGCCGCGCATCCAATCGATCGCCCGCTCGGGCCAGCTCGACACGGCAGGCACTTTCGGCGCCAGTCCCACACCGTGCGGCCCCTTTTCGTAGATGTGCATTTCCGCTGGCACCTTCGCCTTGCGCAGCGCCAGATAAAACAGCACGCTGTTCTCCGGCGGCACCCCCGTATCTTCGTTCGTGTGAAACAGGAACGTCGGCGGCGTGTCCGCCGTGACGGCCAATTCGCTCGACATGCTCTGCACCAGTTTCTCGTCCGGATTGTCGCCCAGCAGGTTCTTCTTCGAGCCCTGGTGGGTGTAGGGCGTGGTGAAAGAGATCACCGGGTAGCAGAGAATCAAAAAGTCCGGCCGGCAGCTGACGCGTTGCACGGGATCGGCCGCGCCGCTCTGGCCGGCGTCAAAGTGCGTGCCGGCGCTACTGGCCAGGTGCCCCCCGGCCGAGAAACCGAGGATGCCGATCTTGTGCGCATCAACGTGAAACTCCTTGGCCCGGGCCCGCACGGTGCGAATGGCCCGCTGGGCATCGTCGAGCGGCGCGGGATGCTCGTAGCCGGTGCCCTTGTGGCGGTACTTGAGCACGAACGCGGCCACGCCGTGATCGACCAGCCACTGGCCCACGTCGATCCCTTCGTAGCTCATAGCCAGTCCGCGGTAGCCTCCGCCGGGACAGACGACTACGGCCGCGCCCGTGGCCTTGTCGGCCGGTGGCAGGTTGATTGCCAACGTGGGCTTGTCGTCATCGCTTTGGCCTTTGGCGCCCGGCGCTCCGTTGGGCCAGAGCAGTTCGGTCGTCGACTCGCCGTGTGCCAAGGGCGCGAGGAGTCCCAGCAGAATCAGCGCCACGGAGATCGCGGGTTGCAGGCGTTGCATGGTTGCGAGTCTTTCGTTCTGAGGAAGTTCACCACAGTCTGCGTCATCTGTGGAATGCATCTGTCTTCTCTGCGTTCTCGGCGCCCTCCGCGGTGAATCTTTGTTGGGAACCGCGAGTCGTCATTTGATGGTCGTCAGCTTGTCTTGGGGAAACGTCGTCAGCACGAGATCTTTGAAGTGGACTTCTTGCGCCTCGTTGTTCGAGTGGAGCTGCAAGCCGAGCGGGCCTTCTTGAATGCGGTTCGGCTCCGGATCGCGCCAGTCCACAACCTGTACGCCGTTGACGGCCAGGCGGACGCGATTGCCTTGGGCGAGGATCTCCAACTGGTTCCAATCGTGTTGCTTACCGGCTTGCCTGGCCGCCGTGCCGTCGACCGGCAGGCCGCTACGGCCGTAGAGATCGTACATTCCCCAGCCGCTGGGAAACATCACCAGGTGCCCGGCGTAGGTGTACGGATCGCCCTTGTCGGGAGCGACGTGGCCCCACATGGCAATGCCGGAGTGCATTTCGGAGCGAACCAGCTTGACCGTGGCCAGCAGGCGGAAATCGGAGAAGGCGCGCTTGGTCAACAAGTAGGTGCTGACCGGCACCGGCTGCGAGTTCTTGCCGACGATGACGCCATGGTGCACGGACCAGTATTTTTCGTGTCCTTCCCAGCCATCGAGATTCTCGCCGTTGAAGAGCTTGATCGTTTCGGAGGTGCCCGTCTTGGGCGGCACGACGGGCGCTTCGTCGGCGCGCGCAGGCGCGCATAGCAGGCCGATCGCGCAAGCGGCGAGCGTCAGCTGGAGCGTAACAGCACGACGATGGGATGCCATAGGTGACTCCTCGAGCTAAGCAGCGTCATGGTAACTGGTCGGCATGCCGCGCATTGTGACCTGTCGCCATTAACAGCGAAAGAGGCCGACCATTCACGCCGGCGGCTCGTACAACAACGGAAAAAACTGCCCGTCCATTTTCTGCCCCTTGGGGATGACCGGCACGCCGGCCAACAGTTCGTCGTCGGAGTACGAGCATACGCCGTCGCGGAACACGTTGATCACCGTGGCGCGACGCGGGCCGTCGGTCATGTTCTCAAACGAGCCGTGCACCATCATGGGATGGTGAAACGCACACTCGCCGCGCTTCAGCTCAATGGCCACTGGGCGGAACTGCCGCTTCTGTTCGTCGCTGAGCACCGTTTGGATCGCGTTCATGTCGCCCGCCAGTCCGGTAATGGGCAACAGCTCCCAGCGATGGCTGCCAGGCACGTACTGCAAGCAGCCGTTATGGCGCGTGGCGTCGTCCAGGCCGATCCAGCAGGTCAGATGCGACATGGGCCGGGTGCGCGTCCAGTACGAATAATCCTGGTGCCAGGCCACGACGCCGCCGTGCTGCGCCGGCTTGCAAAACAGCTGATCGTGCCAGAATCGCACGGGCCCGGCGAGCAACTGGCTGGCCGGCACGGTGAACGCCGGATGCCAGAGCAGGTCGTGAAATCCGGGCGTGATCCGCCAAGCGCCCAGCGCGTGGAACAACACCCGGGCCGGATCGGTCGACTCGTTCGAGTTGTATTCGTAAAACAGGCTGTGGCCGGGGTGCGCGGCGTCGACAAGCGCGGCCAGTTCGCCGCGCAGCACTTCGACCTGGGCGTCCGACAAGATGCGAATGCCTGCCAGATAGCCCTGCTCGTGAAACAGCGCCACCTGCTCGTCGGTCAGTCGATACTGGGCCCGATCGCGGCCCCGCGTTTCGGCGAGCAGCGAGCCGATCGGCTCGTGACGCGTGGACAAGTCGGCAACCATCATCGTGCGGATCTCTGGCGGTGAGGCGGCGCGCCATGCGGTTCACGCGGCCGGTGTGCCGTCGATTATGCCGCCCGAAGGCCGCGCGGGCTAGAAGAAGGTCCCAAGCCGGCTGTGGCTACTTCTACTGGCTCGTCCGGGGCTTGTCCCGCAGCGCAACGTTGCAACAGATACTGGCGGCACGAGCCGCCCGTGGCACTCTGCGTTCACCGCTAGCGGCCCTGGGCCGTGTTGGCCACTCCGGCAGGCGCCTTGAGTGCGCTCAGCCGCCGGGCCAGATCCGTAGGTGAGATATAGCCGTCGATCCGCGCCAGCACGACGGCCTGCGGCGAGATGACAAAGGTGGTGGGATAGTACACAACGCGCAGTTCCTGCAACAGGCGCGACTCGCTCTTGGCGTGCAACACTAGCGGCACGAACGCGCCGTTGACGACGCTGGTCACGCCCGGATGGTTGAGCGTGCCGTCTTTCATCCGTGTGCAGAACGTACAGTGGTCGCTGGTGACGAACAACAGCAATGGTACGCCGTGCTGCCGGCTGGCCGCCCAGGCCGCGTCGAGATCGGTGTGCCAGGTGAGGGATTCCGGTTCCATTGCGGCGGATGACCGGTAAGGAACAATGATCGCTGCGACCAGCAACATCACCACGCAGGCGGACCGTAGCAATGGGCACCTCACGAATACTGCTGCATCGATATCTCTTGTGTTTATCGAGCGCGGACTTTGCCGAAGCGCAGTCGAAATGCCCGGTTCGCAGTAACGTGCCGCCGCGCGACGCTGGTGATATGGCTTGCGCCAACCGGAGCCGTAAGACGGCTTTTATGCATCGCACGGAGCGTGCTGTTGGTGAGCGCGGGCCGCGCGGTCAAAGGCCGCGCGAACGAGACTAGTCCAACGCCTAAGGCGCCAACGGAAATGCGCTGGCAGCGCGGTGCTGAGATCTCGCAGGGACGAGTAGTGACCTTGGCTCCCGCACCGGCGTCGCACTAGCGATCCGACACGAACACCATCAGCGAGTGATGGTCGAGTGTCACCCGACCGCTGCGCGGCGCCACCGGGCCGTTCAGATCGGGATAGATGTCCGCCGGGCAGTCTTGCTTTGTGTCGACAAAGGTTCGCCAGGCGATGCGCTTGGGAAGGCTGGGCAGCGCGAATTCGCGCGCCTCCGAACCGGCGTGCAGCATGATCAGCACGTGCCGCGCGGGACTGGCGCCGGCGGCCACCGCGGGCGCCGTGAACAAGCACGTCAAACTGCGCGAATCGCTCGACCAGTTCTTGCGCCGTCCATCGGGACCGAACCACATCACTTCCGCCAATTCTCCGGGCCGGGGCGGATCGCCCCAGGGAAATTCGACGCGCCGCACGGCCGGTTGGGTGCGGCGAAAGTCGATCAGCGTACGGCAGAATCGCAACAGGCCCTCGTGTTGCGTTGCCAAATTCCAGTCGAACCAGCTGATTGTGTTGTCCTGGCAGTAGGCATTGTTGTTGCCGCTTTGGGTGCGGCGGCACTCGTCGCCGGCCAAGAGCATCGGCACGCCCTGGCTCAGGAACAGTGTGGTCAACATGTTCTTGATCTGTCGCAGGCGCAAGCCTTCGATCACGGGATTGCGCGTGGGGCCCTCCACGCCGTTGTGGCTACTGTAGTTGTTGTTCTCGCCGTCGCGGTTGCCTTCCTGGTTGGCTTCGTTGTGCTTTTCGGCGTAGCTGACCAGATCGTTGAGCGTGAACCCGTCGTGCGAGGTGACGAAGTTAATGCTGTGATACGGCTGCCGTCCGCCCGCCTGATAAAGATCGCTGGAGCCGGCCAGGCGCGTGGCGACGCGCGGCGTGAGCCCCTTGTCGCCGCGCCAAAAACTGCGCACGTCGTCGCGGAAATGACCGTTCCATTCCGCCCAGCGCAGCTGCGCGAACGAGCCCACCTGATAGGCGCCCGAGGCGTCCCAGGCTTCGGCGATGATCTTGCTGTCGGCCAGGAGCGGATCTTCGGCAATGGCTTCGACCACCGGCGGATTGGGCAGCAGTTCTCCCTGCCGGTCGCGGCTCAGGATGGAGGCCAGGTCAAAGCGGAAGCCGTCGACGTGATAATTGTGCACCCAGTGACGCAAGCACAAGAAGATCATCTCGCGGACGATCGGGTGATTGCCGTTGATCGTGTTGCCGCAGCCCGAATAGTTCTTGTAGTAGGCGCCGCCGCCTTCGAGCATGTAGTACACCTGGTTCTCGAGGCCCTTGAAGCTCAAGGTGGGCCCCAGCTCATTGCCTTCGCAGGTGTGGTTGAAGACAACGTCGAGGATGACTTCGATACCCGCCTGATGCAGGGCCCGGACCATTTGCTTGAACTCGTTGACCTGCCCGCCGCGCTCGTCGCTGGCGGCATAGCCCCGGTGCGGCGAGAAGAAGGCCAACGGGTCGTAGCCCCAGTAGTTCTTGCGGCCGCCGGCTTCGCCCCAAAAGCCGTTGCTGGGGAATTCGTGCACGGGCATCAGCTCCACGGCCGTCACGCCCAGCGATTTCAGGTAGGGGATCTTTTCGATGATGCCCAGGTACGTGCCGGGGTGCTGCACGCCGCTGGAAGTATCGCGCGTAAAACCGCGCACGTGCATTTCGTAGATCACGGTCTCCGAGAGTTCGCGGCGCAGATGCCGGTCTCCCTGCCAATCGAACCGATCGTCGACGACCACGCACTTGGGCGGACGGATGATGCCGTCGTCGGCGGGCAGAAAATCGCCGGCCAGTGCCCGGGCAAAGGGGTCGATCAGCCGCGCCGAGCGGTCGAACCGCTGGCCGCGCTCCGGGTCGTAGGGACCATCGGCCTGAAAGTGATACAACTGGCCGACGCCGATGCTCGGCACGAAGATGCTCCAAATGTCGCCCCATCGGTCGGTCGCGCGATCGAACACAATCACTTCGCAGGGTTCACGGTCGGTCACTTCGTCGTACAGCAGCACGCGCATCGACGTGGCCGAACGGCTGAAGACGACGAATTGCACGCCTTCGTCGTGCAAGATCGCCCCATACGGCAGCGGATGGTTGAATTGCAGAGCCGGATGGCGATGGAGCATGAGCATGACGTCGCGCTCGAAGGGAAATCAGTGTCGGTAGATCAGCGTGTTGCTAACCAACCATACCACCTGACGATGCGCGATGAGTCGGTCTCCGGGTGCGGAAATGCTGGATTATCTGTTGTTGGCGACCGCGTGTGCCGAGTGTTTGCGTCAGGTCGCTTTGTGAATCCTTGCGGCTTAGGCGGCACTTGCGCGATTCGCGCGACAGCACGCGGCGGCAGCGGGGGTCGCGATGCCGCCGCTCCACGAGCTAGGGGTGTCGAAAGGCGGCGTGGCAGGCGTCGCAGCTTTGCGTCAGGCGCTTCATACTCTCGTCGACGCGTTGGAGATCGGCGGCGGCAATGGCGGCGTTCACGCTGCCGGCCGCATCGCGCATGTCGCCGCACAACCGCCGCCAATTCTCGATCTGCTCCGGAGTTTTCGCATATTCATCGTCGAATTGCGAGGCCTGCGCGATGGCTGCCAGCGCGGCCGCCTGGCCGGCGGCCTGGGCTTTTTGTCGGGCCAATCGTCGCGGATCGATGCCCCGCTTGAGCGCCGTGTGAATCAGCGGCACCTGTTTCATCAGGAGCGGAAGGGAGGCCACCTTTTCCCATTTGGGAATGTCCACGGCCGGGGCCTGGCCCTGCCGCGCCGCCTTGATCTGAGCGAGCGCCAACGAGGCTTTCGCGTAATCGGCATCGGCGGCCGCCAATTGCTGGGCCGCTTGCAAGAGCGCCGGCATCGCTGCCTTCTGTGGAAAATCCTGATCGTGCAGCGCCAGCGCCAAGGCCAGCACGGCCAGGGTATTCGCGTCTTTGAGCGTACGGCTTTGTTTGGCCAGATCGAAGGCCGCGGGTGCTGCCAACGATTCGCTGACGCGGCCGGTGAAGAAATCGACCTGCTCCAGCAGGTCGGTCGCCGGCGCGTACGTGGAAACGGGTGCCGCCGGTGGTGCAGGG
This sequence comes from Pirellulales bacterium, assembly GCA_050250435.1. Taxonomy (GTDB): domain Bacteria; phylum Planctomycetota; class Planctomycetia; order Pirellulales; family PALSA-1355; genus JBFWOR01. The sequence goes on from JBFWOR010000006.1 coordinate 176,776, forward strand.
GCGACCTCGGCACTGTAGAGGGCGACGCTGTAGAGGGCGACGCTGTAGAGGGCGACGCTGTAGAGGGCAACGCCGTGAAGGGCGACACTGCGCAGGGCCGTTGGGAGCAAAATCGCGATTAACACGAGTGGAATTCTTGACAGGCGCATAGGGCGAATTTTTTGTCTTGAACGCGGGACGAAACAGCTGTTCAGTAGTCTGGCGGAGGCGGACCAGGCGTGTCAATCAGCGCGCGGCCGAGCCGACACACAGGCCACAGCGTAAGCGGCCCAGCAGACTCTAGCGCGGGATTTGAGAGCGTTTCGACCGCGATCTGCTTTCGCAGCGAAACGGGGCGAAATCGCAGCGTTCCTGACCTCGTGCGGCGGCATCTGGCGGAGGCCTTGCGGAGCCGTTTCGCGCGACCCTGGCAACACTGGGCGTCGCCCAGGGCACGCCCACGGCAACCGACCTGCGGATGTTACGCACCAGCCCTAGGTGGGGGCGCGTGATGGACTTTTTTTGTAATTATTTTCACGAAGCTGGTTGACATGATAGCGACTGGCGGTTTCAATGGCTTTGGCGGATGGCGAAAAAGTCCACACAAACCGCAATGCCTTCGCCACCCGTGCATTCGCGTCGATGATGTGCACCCCCAAGGTGTCTCCCAGCCGTCATATTTCCGCTTTTCTTGGTAGGAGCCTCGTATGAATCGCAATTCTCTCTTCGGCCGAATCAGTTCTCGGATCGTTCCCGGTCAAACGGCCGAGCGTCAGGCGCACTATCGACCGCAGCTTGAGCCTCTCGAAGAGCGCAAGGTGCTGTCGACTACGCTGTATGTCAACGACAACTGGGTGGAACTCACTCCCAACGGCGTGTTGACGAATAACGAGCTCGTTCGCAGCATTAGCGACCCCGTCAACTCCGGCATCACCGCCACCTACGGCACCAACGCGTTCGGCAAAGTGCTGAACGCCACCAGCGCGGTCTCCGGCAACAACTACCTCACCGCAGTCGACGACGGCGTTGCCTTCGACTATCAATACATTCAGTCCGCGATTCGCGCGGCCGTGGACAACAACGGCGACACCGTCAGCATCATCGAGGGTGTGTACACCGAAAGCGATATCGTCATCAACAAGTCGGTGGTGTTCCAGGGTTCGGGTCGCAGCGGTTCGAGCGATACGGTGATCGTGCCGGAAGCCACGTCGGCCCGCGCCGAGCAAGAGTTCCCCGATGGTTCGCACTCCGCGATCTTCATCTACAGCGACAGCGTCAGCGTCCGCAATCTGCACATCAATGGCAACGGCAACGGCACCTTGGGAGCGAATACGTTTTCGTTTCACCAGGGTGTCACCACTTACTACGAAGATCAGAATGGTCCTGGCGGCGGCGCCCACGCTTACACCAGCATTCGCAGTGCGGCTTCCAATCTGCAAGTGACCATGAGCCTGGCCGACGTTACCGCCAGCAACGTGTATGGTCCGTTTGTCGACCAGGCGCGGCGCGAACCGCACCTGGATGTCGCCAGCATCACGGTGGAAAACACCTGGTATCGCGGCATCACGTTCTCGGCGCCGACGGGCACGAACTTCGGCCGCACCGGCAGCGCCCCCGAGAACGAAGTCCACAACACCATCGTCAGCAACGTGGGCGACCCGGGCAACCAAGGCGCCAACCACGTCGGTATCGTTATCCAGAACCTGGACGACTACAACACGGGCGATCCGGGCGGTGCACCGGCCATCAAAGGCGGCAATGCCTACGACAACACGATCACCAACGCCGGTATCGGCTTGTGGTCGAACGCCTACGGCACGCGGTCGTGGAATAGCCGCGCCGCAGCCCGCAACGACACCACCTTCTCGTTCAATACGGTGGTGGACGCCAGAGTTGCCGCCTACCGTATGGAATTCCTCTCCGGCGGCGATTTCATTGCCAACCGTGCCACCTGGACCGGGGTCAACACGGCCACGGGTATCTGGGCCATCCAGGCCGACATGTCCTTCCTGGGCAACAAGATCGGCACCACCGTGGGCGATGTCCCGGTCGGCACCCCGGTTGTCACCGCCGCGGGCAATGGCCCGCAGGTCGGCTTCCGACTGGAAAACTCCAAGACGGGTCAGGGCGATGCGGCCAGCACCATTATCGGTATCAGCCAATTCATGGGCCCGGCGTCCGGTACGACCGCCAGCGTGGGCATCTTGGCCGATAACAACGGCGCTTTTGGCGGCGTCAACTCCGACACCAGCTTCCTGATCGCTCAGATGACCAACATTTCGGGCTTCGAAACCGGCGTCAAGAGCGTGCAAAACGCGGCCTCCACCGTGCCGAACTTGCTGTTCATGGCTGGCGGCAACAGTGGCATCAGTGGGAATACGGTCGGCGTGCAGATCGGCCCGAACGTTGCCAACGCCGGCGTGCAGGTAATCGGTCAGTGGAACTCGCCCGATCCGGTGGTCGATCCGGGTTCCGTGATTCTCGGCCAGTTCCTGCCCAACGTGTTGGCCAGCTACGCGGACACGTTGACCAATCAGCCGGTTCCGCCGGTGAGCCCGTCGGCCAACGTTGCGCCGCCGGCTCCGACCGTCGCGACGGCGACGCTGCCCAAGCCGGATACGATCCGCACGGGCAACCTGACCTGGCCGGCCGACGGCACGTTTGCTCCGCTGTTGAACGGCGACGTGACGACTTCCTCCACATTTGTGCTGGAGGATTTCGTGACTTCGGTCAGCTACAGTAACATTTCCGACCTGGATCACGTCAATCCGTGGAACACGGGCTTCATCAACCCGTCGCGCCTCGGCTTCTGGGCACCGGGTCAAACCGTGCAGAACGGCGACGGCACGCTGCAAATCGGCAACGTGAGCTCTGCCAACGAGGTGGGCGGGCTCATCAACCTGACCACCACGCCGCACGATGTCTCGCAATACGGTTATCTGCAGGTCATCGTCAAGAAGGGCGGGGCCGCGATGACGGCACCCGAGTTCCTGGTGTCCGTGGTCGACTTGGACGGCACGTCCGATTTGTACTACTTCCCGACACTGGCGCTCACCACCTCCGGCTATACCACCATGCGGGTGAACTTGCTCAATCCGCCGGTGCGGTTCGTGGCGGGCGATGGCGTCCTCAACCTTGGCGCCATCGCCGGTTGGGCCGTCACGGGCGACTTCGGCTCGACGACCGGTTCGACGACCAAGACCCTGTCGTTGGTGGTCGAGTCGATCTCGTACGTGGCGGGTCCGCGGGCCTCGAGTTTCGACGTCACCGGCACGGTGAACCTGACGAACGCCGTACTGGCCCCGACGAACAACGGCAAGTTGTACGTCTCCAGCAACGGACAGCAGTTCACGATTGTCAACAACGATGGCACGGACGCGGTGGTCGGCACCTTTACCGGTCTGGCCCAGGGTGCGACGGTCACGGTCGGTTCCGACGCGTACACCATCGACTACTCAGGCGGCACCGGCAACGACGTCGTGCTGACGCAGGTGAGCGCGATCACCAGCTCGAGCGTGACGGGTCGTCACATCTTCTACAACCAGAGCGCGTTCGACGGCAACAATGCGTCGATCACTCCGGCCGACGACGGTGCGATTGCTCCTGACAAGACGGCCTATCTGCCGGGCGACGGGCTGGCTGGCTTCCAGAACATCACCAGCTACTCGCGCGGCATCAACGGCATCATGGTCGACCTCGCTCCGACCGGGGGCGGACACACGTCGATCACTGCCAATGACTTCGTGTTCAAAGTGGGCGCCAACAACTCGCCCAATACGTGGGTGGTTGCTCCCGCCCCGTCGGCCGTTTCGGTTCGCACCGGCGCGGGAGTCAGCGGCGGCGATCGCGTGGAAATCACCTGGGCCGCTGGCGTGGTCAAGAACCAGTGGTTGATGGTGGCGACCAAGGCCAACGCCAACACCGGTTTGGTGGCCAACAACACGGTTGCCACACCGGGTGGACCGGTCTCGGTTGGTGATATCTTCTTCTACGGCAACCGCATTGGCGATACGGGTTCGCCCACGGCGACCTCCTTCACCACTACGACGGCCGATGCGTCGACGATCATCGCCGGCGGACTGGGCGCGGCCGGTGGCATCACCAACGTCCGCGACATCGACAAGAGCAATACCATCACGGTGGCCGGCGACCGGGCCGCGACGCTGGGCAACATCGGTGCCCTCAATCGGCTCACGGTCGGCACCGCCGGACCGTTCGCTCCGGAAGATGGCGACTCGGGTATTGCCTCAGCTCTGGCGGCTACGCCGAGCAGCAACAAGGGTGGAACCAGCGACTTGCCTCCGGGCATTGTCCGCCGGCTCAGCAGTCTGGATCTGAACAGTGGCCGCATTGCGGCTTACTTCCAGCACCTGGCGGAAGTCGATTCCCCGGGCTCCCGCAAGCTGCTGACCAGGCTGGATGCCATTGCCGATGAGTTGGGCCTGGAGCACGACCTGTTGGACGACATCGTGGCTGGGCTGTAGTTCCGTAATTAAGGGGGCCCCCAGGGGTTTACACCCCTGGGGGCCTCATATAAAACTAATCGAAGGATTTTTGGGAATTTTGGTTGCAATCAGGAAGGTTCCGATTACAATCAACACCGAGTTGAGATTTTAAGGGGACTTTCCCCTTTGGGTGGCAGACGACAGGGATGTCTCAAGGTTGTGGTCGCTGAGGGAATGCGGAGGTCGCGAGACCTACCCTCGGCCTAAATTGACACGAGAAGCTAATGCTGAGAATCAACAAGGAGATGCCAATGCAACGACGTGTTTTACCCTTTCTTGCACTAGGCTTGCTGCTGTGTGTGGCGTCGCCCGCGATGGCGCACCTCACGGTCACAGCGGGCAACCACATCCTGAACCCCAATCAAGCGGGTCAGGTGATCCCAATCATGATCTCCACCGATGCGTCGGAAGAGATCAGCGGGTTGGATCTGTACCTGGTGATCAACGGACTCGACGGCTCTGCCGACGCTCCGAATGTTCCCCATATCACAGCTGAGCAGTTGACGGGCGTCGGCGTGGTTTTTGGCGCCGTGCCGGCAACGCAGTTCCCGTACGGTGATCCGTGGGATGTCTACAATGGCGGTCCGAGCTACGGCCAGAATACGGCCTTCGGCGCGGCTCCCAATGCGACGTCTGGCCCGAGTGCTGATGCGCCGGCTACCGGCGTGCTGGCGTTCATCACGGTCGACACCACGGGCATTTTCTTCGGCTCGTGGCCGCTGTCGCTCACCGATCCGTTCATCTTCGGACCTACGTTGCTCTCGAAGATTACGGGCCCGGTGGATCCGGCTGGCTACACGCTGATCGATGGCTCGCTCAACATCGTGCCGGAGCCCTCCTCGGTGGTTATGGGTCTGTTCGCGGCTGCCGGTCTGGTTGCCGTGGCGATCCGTCGCCGTCGGGCTGCCTAAGTACAGCCTAGAAAACATCACAATCACTCAACCGCACGTAGCCTCACGCTGCGTGCGGTTTTTGTTTGCGCCGCTGGCCCGGATTTCTCACCAACTTCGTAGCGAGCGGAGCTAGGTCCTTGACTGGCGAGCAGAGGGGTGTGGCTCGGCCGCAAGCGTATTGGTACATACGCTGAGAGTCGAGACGCGCCCCTCGACGACGCCAGCCAAGGACTTGGGCTCCGCAGAGCAGGAGGCTGGCGAGAAATGCGGGCTAGAGCTCGTACCGAGAACTTCGGCGTCCGTCGCGTGTCGCGGCCTCGGCCAGGGTCATGCCACAGGTTGTGAACGCGGCCCCGGCCGCCGGTTCGTAGCGGGCGGACGCCCGTTTTTGCGGGGCTGTTGCTGAATTCATCGGGTTCACCACGGGCTAGACCGACGGCGTGGATAGGAGCTGTCGAGGGACCTTTGCGGCTCGCTGAAACGCCCAGGGAGCGTCAAGGGTGCGGCAGCATGGCGGCCTCGCCGGAGGTTCCACCGGCTGAGCAGCTCGAGCCCGGCGTGTGCCGAAGCTGCCACGGTGAAATCTGCGTCACGTTCACGCCCGGCAATCAGAAGCCCGGGCCTGCGGCCTCGGGGCTGCCTGCGGTCGTTCAAATCGGCCGGCGGCGACAACGTTGCGCTCACCCCGCTACCTGAGGGCCGAGCGCCCCCGGCCGCGCCGCCGAGCGTTGGACGGCCCTTTTTCGGCAGCGGCCGCAGCAGCCCTGGAGGCCGTTTTAGGTGCCGCAGCCGGCGAAAATGCCTGGCTTCGTGCGGCGGGCCGGCCCTGGCCGGGGACCTTCTTTGCCCCCCACTGCAGAGCGGCAAGATGGTCGCGAGAAAATGGGACTAGAAATCCAGGAGATTTTTTATTGACTACCGTAGCGGCCCAACTATAATGAACCCCGACGACAGAACCTTTTCTCGAAGGGAGAAACCATCTAGGGGTGCTAATGACACGTACGTCTCAAGGCTTGTGATTTCCACGAGTTGCTTTCAGTCGCGGGGCAAACGGTTTGCCTGCGGCGGCTCAAGCGACCGCCAGAACCAGAATCATCAAGGAGACGAGTATGCACCGACGTGTCATTGCCTTTCTATCCCTAGGTTTGTTCCTCTGCCTGCCGACCGTTGCCCTCGGGCACATCACGGTCACGGCCGGCAACCATCAGCTGCTGCCGAATACGCCCGGTCAGGTGATCGACATCCTGATCAGCACCGATGCGGCGGAAGAGATCAGCGGCTTGGATCTGTACGTACTGATTAACGGCGCCGATTCCAGCGTCGATCAGGCGGGTGTGCCGCGCATCACCGCGGTTGACTTGACCAGTGCGGCCGTCGCTCTCGGCGCGGTAGCCAGCACCACGTTCCCCTACGGCGATCCGTGGGAAGTTGCAAACGGCACCAGCTTTGGCCAGAACACGGCCTTCGGTGCGGCTCCGAATGCGACGTCGGGTCCCAGCGCGGACGCCCCGGCGACCGGCATCTTGGCGAAGTACACGATCGATACGACCGGGATCAACGCGGGTCTGTGGCCCTTGTCGTTGACGGATCCGTTTATCTTCGCTGCGACGCTGCTGTCGAAGGTCACCGGACCGCTCGAAGCGGGTGTGGACTACACCTTGGTTGACGGCTCGCTGGAGATCGTGCCGGAACCGTCGTCGATCGTGCTGGGCTTGTTTGCGGCTGCAGGTTTGGCCGCGGTGGTGATTCGCCGCCGTCGGGCCGCCTGACAGCGTCAACCGGCTGAACTGTAAAACGAATTGAGGATTGCAATCTTCCAACCGCACGCAGCCTGTGCTGCGTGCGGTTTTTCGTTGCGCTGGGATGTCGGCTGCCTGGCGTCTTCGAGTAACCATTGCCGATCGCGCTACCGCGCTTTTGCGTGATTTGTTCGTTGAATTTACTTGCTCTCTCGGCCGAGGGGTTATAATGCGTTTCGTTCCATTGGCGGATGCGATGACCACTGCGGTGGGGCAGAGCAAGCTGCCGGGTCGGATCGACAGAGGCTCGAATGGGCGCTGCCACCAGACGTGATCGGCGTGGCGGCGAACTTTGGGCGGGGGCAATCTCAATACCTTTAAGGGGAGGCAACCGTGCGATACTTGCGTGCAATTTGCCTGAGTGCGGCGCTCGTCTGCACGGCGGCCGTGCCGGCGCAGGCCATCATTACCATTCACGCCGGCAACCACGTCATGCTGCCCAACACGCCCGGCCAGGTGATCGACATCATGATCACGTCGGACAGTGGCGATGAGATCAGCGGGTTGGATCTGTATCTGATGATCAACGGCGCCGACGCCAACGCTTATGATCCTTCGACACCGCGGATCACGGCGATCGACGTGACGGGCCCCGGCACGGTGTTTGGCGCCGTGCCCAGTACGACATTCCCCTACGGCGATCCGTGGGACGTGGCCAACGGCACGAGCTATGGCCAGAACGTTGCCTATGGGGCGGCGCCGAACGCCACTTCCGGTCCCAGTGCCGACGCGCCGGCCAACGGCGTGCTGGCCCATGTCACCGTGGACACGACCGGCGTTTTCGGTGGCATCTACCCGCTGTCGCTTACGGATCCGTTCATCTTCGGACCGACCTTGCTCTCGAAGGTGACGGGGCCGTTGGTGCTGGGAGAAGACTACGTGTTGGTCGACGGTATGTTGGGTTCCATCCCCGAACCGTCGTCGCTGGTGCTGGCGGCTCTGGGCGCGGCCGGCGTGGCAGTTGTGTCGCTCCGCCGGCGGCCGGCGTTGCGGCGTAGGCGGCGTGCGTATCGCCCGCGGCCGCTTGAATGAGCGAACGTAGCGCCCGCTAGCGGACGACCGTCCCATCGTCTTCGGTCATTTCGGCCGTCGGGTCGTAGCCACGCTCAGCTTCCGGGTCCGGCGTGCCCATTTGATAGCCGGTGCCTGGCTTGGCCGGCTCGGCCTTTATGAGTCGCAGCGGCGGATCGTCGTCCATGGGATGATAGACGCTGCCGCGGCGGGCGTTGAAGTCGCAGTTCAGCGCGCCGCTGGGACCGATTGCCGGATTGCAGTAGTCGAAGGGCGCTTGGCACATGCGGCAACCCGCCAGGGCACCGAAGAGCGCGATCGCTGCCAGGCAACGGACGACAGATTTCATGACCCGGTACTCCCGCGAAACAATGGATCGCCGCCCTCTGGCCGAGCCTTCCGCCCGATGGGCGAACGGCGCGGGCTGAGCAGGCTTTGGCGCATGTAGCGGTTGTTATCATCGGCAAGGCGGGGGCGCGGGCATTGGCATTGTTGCGACAAAACCGCCGCGCGGGCGCCTGAGCAAGTGCTGCCGTCGCAGGCAGTGCCAGCAAGCGGCCGGGGAGAGCTCGACGCCGCCGGACGGCGGTTCAGGCCAGCTCGAGCAATGCAAGCAGCTGGTCAAACCCGGTCAGGTAGAAATCGGCCGCGGCGTCGGGGGCGTGGTTGAAGCCCACCGTTGCCAGGCCGCAGGCGCGGGCCGCCGCCAGATGCAGCGTGTCGTGGCCAACGTAGGCCATCCGACCCGCCGGCAGGGCCAAAACTTCCAGCGCGGCCTGATAGCACCGCGGCGAGGGCTGCGCAGCCTCAAGTTCGAGCGACGACAAGACCGCCCGAAAGCAGCCGCCGAGGCCCAGCCGTATGAGTCGCTGGGCAACCTTGTCAGCCGGCTGCGCCGAGTCGGCCCAGGCAATCATTGGCAGGGAGCTGGCTTGTAATTTTTTGCAGGTGGTTACCACGCCGGGCAGCGGCCGCACGCCAAGTTCCAGCGACTGCCGCTCGATACGGCTGGCGGCCTCTACCTCGTCGATCTGCGCCCAGCTGAGCCCGGCCGCCAGCAGAAACGCCCCAAAGGCCTCGTCGTATTCCCGGCGGCCGCAGTGCACGTCGGCCAGGTAGTTGTGCTCCCAATCGGCCACCATTTGGGCGTAGGAGACCGTCAGACCCAGACCCGCGAGCAAGCGCTGCAAGCGGCGCGGCCAGCGCGTGGCGTCGTACAGGACGTCGGCGGTGTCGATCATCAGGCCGTCGACGTGCAAGCGGGGCGCGGGCGAAGCGAGCGACCCCGTGGGCGCATGCGGCGCCGCGGTTTCGAACACGTCCCCGCAGACCCGTTTGATCGGCGCGGCGAGGACGGCAGCCGCGGCTTGCGCGGAACCGAGTTCAGGCGGCAGGGCGGAATCCATCGACAGAAAACGTCCTTGTGGCACATCCTTGCGATCCCGGCCGAAGGCTTGTGACCCGGCCCGAAATCGCCCGGGGGGGTCACGCGGCGGCGCCGTTGAGCAGCGCCATTCGTCGGCGCAGCGCATGCTGGTGATCTAACAACTCCGCGACCCGGCGCCAGTCCCATTCCTCGTGACCGAGCGCATCAAATATCACCTGGGCGTGCTCCCAATCCTCCTCCGACTCGACGCGCAGCCGCAAGTCGTCGCGGTCCAATTCGTGCGGCAACGGGACGAGTCGCACGGTGAAGGTCTCGGGATGGCCCACGATGTAGGACGTGACCTGGTCACGATCGACGGCGCGGGTGGCCACGCGGTCCGTACGGCGCAGTGCGGCCGTCGAGCACCATTCGGCAAAGACACCCACTTGCGAGTAGATGGCGGGTCGGCCGTCGCTGCGGCAGTAGCCCACATAGTCGCAAGCCGGATGGGCATCGGCCGTGCTGACCAGCCGATCGATCAGCACCGGATCGACAAACGGATGACAGGTGCAAATGCGCACGATCGAGCGCGCGCCGAATTGCACGGCTGCCGCCGCGGCGCGGGCCAAGGCGTCGCCCTGCCGGCCTGCGAACACGGGCACGTCGGGGGGCGCCAACTGGGCGATCAATTCATCCTGCTGCGGATCGCCGCCGACAATCACGACGGCGTCCAGGCGTTGGCAATCGGTGGCGCGCCGCACCACCAACTCCAACAGCGACTTGCCGCCCAGCTTGCGGACAAACTTGGCTTCCACGTGATCGGGCGTACGCGGGACGTGGACAATCCCCAATGTATTCATCATCTGCCTCGTGGTTCCTTCCTGGCAGCCTGGCGGAGCTCGCCAAAGCGATCCATTGCCCCAGCGCGCGGGGAGTCTAACAGTTGTGCGCAGCGAGGGTCAATACAAGCCTGCCGCGTTGCTGCACACGCGCGTGTGCAGGGCACAGCAGGCGGAAAATAACGACGAATATGTGGGCCTGATGCGGGGTGCCAGCACGCTGGCGACGGCCTGGAACCTGTCTTGGTGGTGCCCTGGACCACCGTTACAATCCCGCCCCGCCCGGAGACCGCTGGAAGCGTTGGCCTCCGGAGCGCGCCGCGGCGCGCGGCGCACGAGCGTCAGAACCGAGCGCTTCACGAAGGCAAGGAGGCCGAACGTGGAACGACTGCTGATCACCGGTGTCGACCGACCCATCGGACTGAATCTGGCCCTGGCCCTGGGCGAGCGCTTTGACGTGCAAGGGCTGTACGGCAACTATGCGGTCGAGTCGACGTCGTTTCGCACGACGGCGTGGACGGGTGACGACCCGCTGGCCTGGGCCGCGCTCGATGGCGAGCCACCGCGGTGGATCATTCATTGTCCGGCGAGTGCTCCGGCAGCTTGGGACGTGCCCGCGAGTGCCGACCCGCGCGGTGAGCCCGCGTGCGCGCTGCGGCTGGCGGCCTACGCGCACGAAGTGGGCGCGCGGCTGACCGTGATCTCGAGCGACGTTGTCTTTCGCGGGCCGCGCATGTTCCACGATGAGTCGACACCGCTCGCCGCCTCGTGCGAAGCCGCGACCGCGGTGCGAACCTTGGAGCTGGCACTCGCTGCGTCGCGGGCCTTGATCGTGCGCACGCACGCCTATGGCTGGAGCGCGGTCGAAGAACACGCGGGATTTGTCGAGCGATTGTATTCCGCCTTGGCGGCCGGACGTGCGCCGGCGATCGACGGCTGCCGCCACGCCACGCCCATTCTGGCCACGGACCTGGCGGGCCTGCTGGTACGGGCCTACGAATTGCGTTTGGAAGGCGTGTACCACATGGGCGGCGCGGAGCGCACCAGCCCGTTTCGCCTGGCGATGGAGCTGGCGGCCGCGTTTGGCTTAGCGGTGCCGCGGGAGATGTTGCTGGCGCTGCCAGCGCACCCCGAGCAACATCACGCGGCCGAGACATCGCTCAACAGCCGCCGCGCCCGGCGGGCCTTGGAGCTGACGACGCCGCTGTTGCGCGAAGGCTTGGCGCGGTTTGCCGCGCAGCAGGCGAACGGCCATCTGAAAGGTGTGCGCGTGCACGGCCCGATCGAAAGCCTGCACGAAATGGCGGCGTAGGGCACCGGCGTCGATGCGAGAAAAAGGGGACGTTCAGAATGTCCCCTTTTTGCTTCTCTGCGAGTTCCGCGACGGCACCGATCACGCCTGCGGCTTACGCGGCAGCCTGACCAGCAAGCGCGGATCAGCCAGACTCTGAGCGACCAGAACCGCGCCGGCAAAGTCGTGTCGCAGGCTATGCCCGCCCGGCACTGCCACCACCTGGGCCCCGGCAGCCACGGCCGCGCGACAGCCGTTCTGGCTGTCTTCGAGCACCAGCATTTCCGCCGGCTGAATGCCGAACCGGTTGGCCGCCGCCAGGTAGATTTCCGGATGCGGCTTGCCGTGCGTCACGTCTGCGCTGGTGAGCACGAATTCAAACCGCGGTGCCAGCTCGAAGCGCCCCAGCACGTTGGCGACAAAATGGGGTCCGCTTGAAGTGGCGATGGCCTTGGGCAGCGCGGCCGATTCGAGCAGGGCCAGCAGCTCCCATAGGCCCGGCATGACGGCCAGTCGCTCGTCGAGGACCTGGTGAAACAGCTCGTCGGTCTCGGCAGCAAGCTGGGCGACCGTGGCGTCGAGCTGGTGCCAGTCAATCATGCGCTGCAGGGCCACGGCGGCCGGGCAGCCCATCATGGCATCGAGCAGCTCGTCGTCGAAGTTTTTACCGCGGCGGCGCAGAATCTGGGCGCCCACGTCCTGGTACAGGTCTTCGGTATTGAACATCAGGCCGTCGAGATCGAAGACGACGGCTTTTGGCTGCCGGAAGTGTTGCATCAGCGCGACCATGCCCGCGGCGAACAGGGGCCGCGGCGACTGGCATCATCCGCTTCCTGAATCACCGCAGCTCCTCAATCACGGCGGCCAGCTCAGCCAGGATCATGCTGGTGGCGCCCCAAACGTACTCGTTGTCGAAATGGAAACACGGCGCCGAGAACAACAGATCTCCCTGACGGCGCTCGAACGTGCCGGTGTTGGACGGATCGAGCAAATGGCTCAATGGAACCTCCAACACGCGGGCCACTTCGTGCACGCTAGGCGCGAAGGACGGTTGGCGCTCGAGCACTCCCACCCAGGGATCAATCCGGAAGTTGCTGGCGAACAAATACAGCTCCGAAAGGCGGCCCAGCACGGCGACGCCGTCGGCCGGCGCGCCCAGCTCCTCGGAATACTCACGCAAAGCCGCGCCACGCGCCGTTTCGCCGGGCTCGATCATCCCGCCGGGAAAACTCACCTGGCCGGCGTGCGCCACCATATGGTCGGGACGCACCATCAGCGGAATGTGCCACTGGCCCTCGCGCGGGTAAAGCAACACGAGCACCGCCGCAGGACGGGCGTCGCCTTGCGCAGGTCCGCGATGCCGGCCGAAGCTCAATTCCGGCTGAAAGCGGGACTGCGCAGCCCAGCCCGGCAACGGCGCCTGCAGCCGCGTGGCGAGTCGTGAAGGCAGCGAATCAATCACCAACTGGGCCTCATTCCTGGCTTCCGCCAGTGAGCAATTATCGCTGCCGGGGCGGCAGGCGGTCAAACGCACTTCACTGTGTTGGGGTTACGGGGCAGTTAGTTCTTGCCTGCGCTGCCCGTGCCGCGCTCGCTCGACAACTGGTAGATCGCATAGCCGCCGCGGGTCGGTCCAACTTGAGGCAGCGCCAATGGCGGCTCGGCCTCCGTGATCACGTAGTCCGCGCCGAACTGCCGCCCAAGGGTACGCAACTGCGCGGCGCTCAACTCGGTGAGCGAGCGACGCCAGCGCGCTTGGGGCGTGCCGGCGCCGGCCATGTGCACAAAGCAGTTGCGACGCCACCACTCGACGATGCCCGCGGCGTCTTGTGGAATGTCCTTGCGGCTGACGACTTCCGCGCGCGCGGCGTACCAGCGAAAGGTCTGCGCCAAGCGGGGCGTAAGAAACACCGCGTCGGCAGGCGTGTTCGCGCGGGCCCATTCGCACGCTTCGCGCCAGCCGGCCAGGTCCGCGATGCCGGCATCCGCCGGCGGCCAGGGGTGGCGCTGCCGCCACGACAACAATTGCGCGAAGTGCCCTGCCACTACGACGAGCACCAAAGTGAGGGCGACCGCATGTCGCATCGTCTGCGTGTGCTGCCAACGCCACAGCGTGTGGCTGGCCAGCAGCGCCGTGCCCACGGGGACCAGCACATCGCTCGTGCGAAACCAGTAGAAACGCAACAGACTAGCCGCCAGGTCCGGCGCGGCGGGCGCAACCAGCGCGATGACCATGCCCACCGCCGCAATGCCGACCGTGGCCGCGACGAAGGTCAGTAGCCGGCGCCAGGCCGCGTCGAGCTTGCCGGCCGTCCAGATTAACAGCAGCAATCCGCCGATCAACAGCAGGTGCCGCACGACGACCAGAACTCCCCAATGCTCGACCACGAACCACAGCGGAAACTGCTGCGGCAGCAAGTGGTGATACAGGCGCTCGTAAACGTAGATGCGGTTGGCCTCGGCAACGACCTGCGGCTCCACGCCGCGCGCCAGCGTGAGCGCCGGCAGCAGCCCGGCCAGCGACAGGCAGCCGCCGACCAATAGCGGGAGAACCAGGCGCGCCAGCGGCGGCCGCTGGGGACATGCCAGCCAGACCACGCCGGCAGCCACCACGCACCAGCCGCCGATGACCACGTGAAACGCCGCCACCGCGCCGAATGCCATGATCGCGCGGCCCCAGCGCTCGCGCACGAGCCACTCCAGCCCCACCAGCACCAGCACGTAGGCGAAGCCCTTGGCTTCGACGCCGCCAATCAGCCATTCGCCGGCCATTTGGAAGTGGTCGATCAAGGTCACCATCAACGCCGCGGAGAGCACGGCGTAGAAGGGGGCGGGCACCAGCGCCCAGCTCAGGCGGCGCCAGGCCCAGGCCAACAGCACCCACGTGAGCGCGCGTCCAAACCAGGCCAGCGGCGCGAACGGCATGACGCGCGCCAGCCAGCCGAACGTCCAATAGAACACCTGGTGCGCGTCGGCCGAATTCAGAAAGAAGTCGTCAGGGCACCACGACGCGTCCCAATAATGCCGCGCTTTTCCGAGGTAGTGCGGCTCGTTCACGTGGGGCGCCAGCCAAGCCCCTTGGATAAAGAACACCAGGAAGATCAGGCCGACTTCGCAGGCGGCACGCAGGCGCGAAGACGGGCCAGGGGCAGACGGTCGAGCGCAGGTGACCGAGTCGTGCATACGCATCTCAGCGTACTCTGAGCCAGCGCCCGTCGCCAGGGTCGCGGCCCGCGGCAAAAAGCCGGCCGCAGTGCTCGCCCGCGGCGATCTCCGCGGACACTCGGCTACCCTCTTGCAACGGGCTTCGCCGGCCACCTATATTCGCCAATAATGAAGCTGCCCCAGCACCCCGAGACCTGCCGATGACGGGATCGCCAGGCAAGCTGCTGCGCGAATCTGCCAGGGAATCGACCCTGCAAGTGCCCGGCGCGTTCAACGCGCTGGTGGGGCGGATGATCGAACGGGCCGGCTACAAGGCGGCTTATCTCTCGGGCGGGGCGTTTTCGGCCGGAGCGCTCGGCGTGCCCGACGTCGGCCTGTTCACGCTGACGGAGCTGGCACAGCAAACGGCGCGGCTCGCTCGGCGCGTAAACATTCCGGTGATCGTCGATGCCGACACGGGCTTTGGCGGACCGGTGCAGGTGGAACGCACCGTGCAAGAGCTGGAGAATGCCGGAGCGGCCGCCCTTCAGTTAGAAGATCAGCCGTTTGCCAAGCGCTGCGGCCACTTGTCCGGCAAGGCGCTCATCGACGCCGACGAGATGTGCGGCAAGCTGCGGGCCGCTGCCGCCGCGCGCCAGGACAAGAACCTGGTGATCCTCGCACGGACCGACGCCCGCGGCGTGACCAATATCAACGACGCGATCGAGCGGGCGAAGCAGTATCTTGATGCCGGGGCCGATTGGATCTTCCCCGAGGCATTGGCCGACGCCGGCGAGTTCGAGCAGTTTGCCAAGGCTGTGAAAGCGCCGCTGGTGGCCAACATGACCGAGTTCGGCAAGAGCGCGCTGTTGCCGTTTGCCACGTTCGAACAGCTGGGCTACGCGGCGGTCTTATATCCGGTGACGCTGTTGCGTGTGGCGATGAAAGCCGTGGACGAAGCGCTGGCAGAGATTGCCGCGCAAGGCACGCAGGCGGGACTCCTGTCGCGCATGCAATCGCGGCAGGAACTTTACGATTTGATAGAATACAAAGAGTACGAGGCCCGCGACCGAGCGTATTTTTCGGGTCCAAACGAGCAGTGAGCGGGCGCCCGGCTCGACCGCGCGGCGCGCCACGGTTGACCAGGCATCGTGGAGTCCGATCGTCGTCGAGCGGGCGCAACGCAGAGGAATAAGGCATATGAGCGAACCAATCTATAGCCCCGGTTTGGAGGGCGTGATTGCCGGCGAGACCGCCATCAGCACCATCGCCGGCGGCCTGCAGTATCGGGGCTATTCGATCGAAGACCTCGCCGAACGCGCCACGTTCGAGGAGGTGAGCTATCTGCTCGTGCACGGCGATCCGCCCGGCGCAAGCCAGCTGTCGGCGTATCGCAAGCGGCTGGCCGAGAGCGCCACGATCCCGCAGCCGCTGTGCGATCTGTTGGCGGCCATTCCCGCCGGCACACCCATGATGGACATCATGCGCACCGGCGCGAGCGCGCTAGCGCACTGGGACCCGGAAACCGCGGACAACAGCCACGGCGCCAACGTGCGCAAGGCGGAGCACTTGCTGGCGCAGTTGCCGGTAGTGATGGCGGCCCGCTATCGCCTGGCCAAGGGGCAAAAGGTCGTGGCCTACGATCGCGAGTTGTCGCTGGCCGGCAATATCTTGTGGATGTTGTTCGACAAGCGGCCCAGCGACCGGCTGACCAAGGCTATGGACGTGTCGCTGATCCTGTATGCAGAGCACGAATACAACGCGTCGACGTTCGCCGCCCGCGTCGTGAGCTCAACCTTGTCGGACATGCACTCGGCGGTTTCCGCCGCGATCGGCGCGCTCAAGGGACCGTTGCACGGCGGCGCGAACGAAGCGGTGATGGCCGTGCTGGAAGAAGTGGGCACCGCCGACAAGGCCGAGGATTGGATTCGCGATGCGCTGGCCAAGAAGCGGCGGATCATGGGCTTTGGCCACCGGGTGTACAAGACGGGCGATCCGCGCGCCACGTACTTGCGCACCCTGTGTGGCGAGCTGGCCACGGAAACGGGCAATCAGGACATGGAGTCGATGGCCGACACAATCGAAACGATCGTCCGCGGCGAAAAGGGACTGCCGCCGAATCTCGATTGGCCAAGCGCCCGGCTGTATCACTACATGGGGCTGGACGTCGATCTGTACACGCCCCTGTTCGTGGTCAGCCGCGTGGCGGGCTGGGCCGCGCACGTCATCGAGCAGCTCGACAACAACCGCCTCATTCGCCCGCGGGCCAACTACACGGGCCCCGCGCCGCGCCAATGGGTGCCGGCGAAGGAACGCTGAGAACGCACGGAACGCAGTCGATGGGAACGCCGCCAGGTGGCACGGGCGCTTCACCACTGCGATTACCACGCCACCAAGGCGCACTGCACTGGCAAGATGCCAGTGTGCACCCGGCAATATGACGCCAACCGCGTCAGGATAGCACCCAGGTACCGCGTCAGTCGGACAATATCGCGCTGAGTTCGCGCACCACGTCGGCGATGACGGAATCGGCCTCGGTGGCTTGACCACTTTGCGGCTCGCCGGCGCTTTGCCGTTCGCCACTGAGCGACCACAGCCCAACCATGCCCACGCCCTGGGCCCGGGCAAAGCTGGCTGTTTCGCGGGCGTCCTTCGGAGCGAATACGGCTGCCGAGCCCGGCTGTGGGGCCAGCTCCGGCGTGATGCCGATCTTGGACCACAGCGTTTCGCCCGCAGCCAGCGGCAAGTCAGCCCGCAACTCGTAGTAGGCGTTGATGGCCGTTTCCACGGCCACGCGGCCGGACCGATCGTCGGGCCTGCCCGAGTTCGAATCGCCAGCGGGCGCGACCTTGAGATTAACGCCGTCCAGCTTCACGCCCTGCTGGCCGGCCGCGCGAACCACGTCTTGCGCGGCGGTGCCCAGTCCGGTGCGCGTGGCAGGCAGCGTGACCCACACGTGCAACGGCTGCCCTTCTTCGGCCAGCTCACGCTGCAATGCGGAGACCGCCTGCCAGCGGCGCTCGATCGTGGCGCGATCATCGAGCGCAGCTCCGGACAGATCGAAGTCAATGCGGGACAGGCCGTAGCTATCGACCACCTGGCGGTAGGTGCGCCGCAGCTGGTCGACGTTGGTGATGGCCTCGGCCAGCGACTTGCCCCTCGGCCCGTCGAACGAAACGGCCACGTCGCCACCGCTGGCGCGCAGTTTTTCGATCTGGCTGCGCAGCGACTGGTCGAAGGCGCCGCCGTCCACGGCTCGTGCCGGGTCGCCGTTCCAGCAGGGCTGGTGCTGCGCGCCGGCAGTGAGGTAGGCGAGGTTGAAGTAGAGAACCCCTTCGGCGTCGGCGGCGTGCATGAGGTCGAGCGGCTGGGGGGCACTCATGTCGACGTACGGGGCAAAGACGTGCGCCGGCCACGTGCGGTCGGCTCGCCAGCGGCGGATTCCACCGGCCGAGCGCGCGCCCAATCCCGGCGGCAATGTCAGGGCGCCCGTGCGGCGCGTGTCTTCTTCAAGTTCCTTGTCGACCAGGTCACCCAGGCCGGCAACGAGCGCCAAGGGGCTCTCGCGCTGCAGATCGACGGGACGGTATTCCAGATGTTCAATCCAGGTTACCGTGGGGTGCGATGTGGGCTGGTGCACTTCGTAGAGCGCCGATTGCTGAAAGTACGCGCTCATGCACGAGGCTTGCATCACCGACGACGCCTCATCCGGGCCGGCCATCATGTCGCGCGGCTCGAGCGGTTCGAATTGCATGCGCGTGGCACGTAGCGGGGTGGAACGCGGCTGGGAGGGCTGGTGACTGCTGGCGTGCGGCGCGGCGGCAGGCCGCGCGAGTTTCTTGGACATCGCTGGTTCCCCGGGGAGGTGGAAGGAAGTGACCGCCGCGCCGGCCAGTACGACTCGCGCGCAGCAGCAACCAAACTCTAGGTCAAAACCATCCTTCCGGCGGGGTGAAGGCACGCCGCACGTCAACCGGCGCGGGGGCCGTTTCAGAAACGCACCATCGCGGCCAGAGATGCCGACAGGAAAAGCGCGGATTGGAGACATTGCGCGGATCGTGCGCGATGTAACGACTGAGGCGTGGCCGCGGCGGCGAGCAAGCCTTGAGCCGCGCGCCCGTTCGCGCACCTGCTGCAGGCCGCGCTAAATCGCAACGGCGCGGCCGACGCCATGCTGGCGAGCGCGCTCGAGCACCTTGCCGCCCAGCGCGACGTCTTCAAGCGCGAGTCCAACCGACTTGAATAGCGCGATACTGTCGCGGGTGTTGCGCCCGGTGGCGCGGCCGGTGACGACGTCCGCCAGGTTCACCGCTCTGGGCCAGTCGAAGATGCCCTTCTCAATTGCGGTGGTAAAGTCGCCGGCTTCGATCTGGCAGGCTTTCACGCAGTCGCACACGATGTTGTCGGCGCGGCGGATCACCGTGCTGTCGATCTCGGCGCGCGACGGCCAGTTGCTGCCGACGGCGCAAACCAGCGAGCCTTCGGCCAGCCAGTTGCCGTCGAACACCGGCTCGCGGCTCGTCGTAGCCGTGATGACGATCGGCAGATCTTCCGCGGCGTCTTGCGGCCGATCGACCGGCCGCACGTCGATGGCCAACCGCGCGGCCATGGTCTCGGCAAACTCCTGCCGCTTTGCCTCGTTGCGACTGTACACATAAGCCACGCGAATTGGTCGCACCGCGGCCACGGCCGCCAACTGGCTCTGCGCTTGCCAGCCGGCGCCGAACAATCCCACTTCGGTAGCAGCCGGATCGGCCATGGCCTGCACCGCCACGCCGGTCGTAGCGCCGGTGCGCAACTGGCCCAGCTTGTCGGCCTCGATGATCGCGACCATCGCTCCGCTCGTGTCGTACAATCCGAGGCGAAACCGCGCGCCGCCGCGGGTCGTGGTGTAACACTTCCAGCCCACCAGACCCAGATAGGCCGCGGCCGCGCTCATCGTGTGCAGGATGATGCCCGGTCCTTGCGCGCGGGCCCGGGGCACGTTATCGGCTTCGCCGGCAGCCCACCGGCGAAAGGCCTCCTCGCACACTTCGACCGCCGTGGGCATGTCGACCAGCCGGTCGACGTCGGCTTCGCTCAGGTACAACACACTCATGGCGGGCTCGCGAGGGTTGAGAACGGGGCGCGCGTGATCCATGGGCGCGACCTGCCGTCATTGTAGAGCGGACGGCAAGAACTCAACAGCAGCAGCGGCGCGGAATGCAGATCGACGGGTCCAGCGATGGTGTGCCGACCAGGCATCAGTGTCATCCACGAGCGGAGGCGTTTCGCAAGAGCGGCCGCGCAGCGGCCTAGGTCCCTAGCGGCGGGCCTTGGCCCGCCGTCACGACCTCCCAAAAGCCAACAAGGCCGCGCGCTTCGGCGGCCAAGCTGTCCTTACTCTTCGAGCGCCGACACGCCGAAGCGCGCGGCACCGATGGTTGAGGTGCTTCGGGATCCGTGGGCTGAAGATCTCGCCGCGTGAGCATGCTGCGCAAGCCCAAGCATGGCACCCGACATTTTGGCGTGCTCGGTCGCTTAGTGTGCCTCGAGCGCCGCGATGCGCTTGAAGTCGCCCCGCAGCGAGCGATACAACGCCTGATAGATGTCGAACGCCGCATCGTGGTGCTTTTGCGCTTTGGCGTTGGGCCGCGTTTCTTTGACCACGCGAATGGTGGCGGCGCAGGCTTCTTCGACGTTCTTGAAGGCCCCGGCGCCCACCGCAGCCAGCAGTGCCACGCCGTAGGCCGGGCCTTCTTCGGCGTTGATGGTGACCACCTTCTGACCGAACACGTCGGCCTGAATCTGCCGCCACAGCGGGCTCTTGGAGCCGCCGCCCGAGGCGCGAATCTGCCGCACCGGCACTCCCAGCTCACGAATGATCGCCAGGCTGTCGCGCATGGCGTAGCTGACGCCTTCCATGATGGCGCGCACCATATGCCCGCGCGCGTGCGCCAGCGTGAGGCCGACGAAGCAGGCCCGGGCGTCGGGATCGGCATGCGGCGTGCGCTCGCCGGCCAGGTACGGCAGGAAGAACAAGCCTTCGCTGCCCGCTGGGATCTGGGCGGCCTCTTCGGTGAGAATCTGATACGGATCGATCTTGGTTTTCTTGGCTGCGGCGATCTCGGCCTGGCACAGCCGATTGCGGAACCACTGCAGGCAGCCGCCGCCCGAAAGGCTGACGCCCATCATGTGCCACTTGCCGTGCACGGCGTGGCAAAAGGTGTGCAACCGGCCGAGCGGGTCGACCTCGACCGAGTCGCTGTGCACGAACATGATGCCAGAAGTGCCGATGGAGGTGGAGAGCGTGCCCCGGCTGACGATGCCGTTGCCCACGGCGCCGGCCGCGCAATCGCCCGCGCCGCCCACCACGATGCAATCCGTCGACAGCCCCAGTGTCTTGGCGGCGTCTTTGGTCAACGTGCCGGTGGACTGCTCGGATTCATAACAGTCTGCCAGGAGCGAACGATCGAGCTGCAGCTTGCCCAGCAGCTCGAGCGACCAATCGCGCTGGGCCACGTCGAGCAGCAGCATGCCGCTGGCGTCGCTGACGTCGGTGGCCATCTCGCCGGTCATGCGGCGGCGCACGTCGTCTTTGGGCAACAGCACTTTAACGGTCTTGGCAAAATGCCGCGGCTCGTGATTGCGCAGCCAAAGAATCTTGGGCGCGGTGAAACCGGTGAGCGCGGGATTCGCGACCATGCGAATCAGTTCCGGGCGACCGCCAGCGGCCCGTTCCATTTCGTCGCACTCGGCGGCCGTCCGCTGATCGTTCCACAAAATGGCCGGGCGGATCACGCGGTGCTGCTTGTCGAGGAACACCGAGCCGTGCATCTGGCCCGACAGGCCGATGGCTTTGACGTCGGCCGGCTTGAGCTTGGCCTGCTTGACCACGGCACGCACGGTCTTCACCGTGGCTTGCCACCAATCTTCTGGATCCTGTTCGCTCCACAACGGCTTGGGATGGTGCGACGGATACAGGCTGGTGGCTTCGGCCAGGATCTTGCCGCGCGGATTGATGGCCAGGGTTTTGGTGCCGGACGTGCCGATATCAATGCCGAGAAAAACGCTCATGAAATCAAGCCTGGGCCGGAGTTGACCTGCGGCCGTGCAACTGGGCGCAGGCGATTGAGAATTTCACGATTGTAGTCTGGCGGCTGCGGCGGCTTCAACGGGCGAGAGAATGCGAATGGGCACGAAAACGGCGGCAAACATTCGCCCGCGCGGCGTTTATCGTCCGCCGCCGCCACGATTGACCACGGGCCGCGCGACGTTCTACGATGCGGTTGGGCGAGCCGCTACGGCAGCCCGTTCGCTCCCTTCCATTCGCGCCTGAATCTCGCCATGCACCTGCTCTCGTCGACGTGGAACCATACGCTGTTCGTTGCGCTGCTCGTGGGCGCATTGGCCGGCGGCTGCAAGCCGGCGCCTGATTCGGACACAGATGCGGGCGCGGCGCTACGCGCAGCCGAACTGCGCCTGCTGGTCGTCGATGATCCCGCGTTGGCCGCGGCAATCGAAGCAGTCGCCGGCGAATGGAAGGCCATCAGCGGCGCCACGCTGCACGTGGCGCAAGCGACGTCGAGCGAAGCGATCGCGGCGAAGTCGTTGCCGGGATCGCCCGATGCGGCCATCTATCCTTCGTGGCTCTTGGGCACGCTCGCAGAGCGCGGCTGGATCACACCGTTGCCCGAGGGCTTTGAACTGAACCGCGAGCTGGCCTGGAGCGACACGTTCGAGCTCTCGCAAGTGGCCGAAACGCGCTGGGGCCAGGCGACGCTGGCCGTGCCGCTGGGTTCGCCGGTGCTGACTTGTCTATATCGTGTGGATCTGTTCGAAAAGTTTCATCGTCGCCCGCCGCGCACCTGGGATGAATTTCATGAACTGGCCGAGTTCTTCGCGCGCCGAGAGAACCTGGGCGATGCGGCGCCGCCGGCCGACGCCGCCTGGCACGGCTGCGTGCAGCCATTGGCCAACGGCGCCGCGGCGGCCGTGCTGCTGGCCCGAGCCGCGCCGTACGTGAAGCACCGCGACCACTATTCGGCGCTGTTCAACATCGACACGATGGCGCCGTTGATCAACGGCGCCGGCTTTGTGCGGGCCCTCGACGAACTGGTGGCCGACGCCAGGCTTGGGCCCCAGGATGCGCGCAATTTCGACATCGCCGCGGCGCGGGAGCACCTGTCGGCCGGACGTGCGGCGCTGGCCATCGCCTGGCCGGGACACGAACGAGCGACTTCCGCGCGCCCTGAGGCGGGGCGTGCGGATGCGGCCCCCGCGAAGGCAGCGGCCGGCAATGCGGCGGCTGTGGCGCCGGACGCAACGGCGGTTGCGGCGGCACCCGCGCGGTCCGCGGTGTCGTTTGTGGAGCTGCCGGGGTCGGCGAAGGTTTACAATATCGGCGTTGCCGCCTGGGAGAATCGCCCGAGCGATGAAAGCGAGCACGTGCCGTTGCTCGGCGCGGCCGGTCGACTCGGCTCGCTATGCCAGTCCGCAAGCGAACTGCGATTGGCGTTTCAGCTGCTGGCCTGGCTGTCGGGCAAGGATTGGGGCGGCAGCACGGGCGCGATCAGCAGCGCCAGTCCCGACACCACGCTGTACCGCCGCTCGCAGCTGCGCCAGCCGCGGCCGTGGGTCGACGCCGGCACCGACGTGGAAGCCGCGCGGCAATATGCGACGAGCGTGCGCGACGCGCTGAGTCGTCCGGCGTACCTGATGGCCGTGCGCGTTCCCGGTCACCAGCGCTACCTGGCGGCGCTCGACGCGGCGGTCGAAGCGGCGCTGGCCGGCACGAGTGCGTCGGACGCGCTCGGCGCGGCGGCGGCCGAGTGGTCGAAGATCACCGAGGAACTGGGACGCGACGCGCAGCGCAAGGCGTATCGCGCGAGCTTGGGCCTGGAGCCGTGAGCGCACGGGGATCCTTAACGGTTTGCCCAAACACTAACCCAAAGCGCAAGCGAGGGCGAACCGTACACTAACCCAAAGCGCAAGCGAGGGCGAACCGTACACTAACCCAAAGCGCAAGCGAGGGCGAACCGTACACTAGCCCGAAGCGCAAGCGAGGGCCCTCGATTGCCGGCTGGCGAGCGTGCTGCGCACGACGAGCGGTTGTTCGGCCACGGTGCGTGCGGCGCATGCTTGCCTGGACAACGTGGGCCAAACGCCCTAAAATCGAACGCTTCCGGGCCGGTAGCTCAGTTGGGAGAGCGCTGCGTTCGCAATGCAGAGGTCGAGGGTTCGACTCCCTTCCGGTCCACTCAATTTGGCGATCCACCGCGACAGCCTTCGTCACGCGCTGGCGAAGGCTGTTTGTGTTGTGCCAACGATTCGATACCAGCGCAGGAAATCGCCGGAAACTGGTGGGCCCGATTGCATCGCAGTATGTTGCCGCGCCAGCATCGCCAGCACGCTGCTCTGATGCCGCCAGCTCGCCTTTTGCTGCTGGCGGTTCGCCGCTATTCTTCCCGCCCTGCTTGGGCTGCCGCGGCTCGCGAGGGCCAGCGCTTTGCCCGCGCCCCGGTTGAGCCTGGCACGTGCAGCATGGCTCGACCACGCGGCCCCACGGCCACATCACACGGCGTTACGCCATGGATTTGCAGCCCCTGAACCGCACCATCCACACGGACCATTCCACCGGTCTGCGACGGTTCGAAATCGCCTCGCAACTGCTGGTGGTCTATAGCATCGTGGTGTTCTACGTCGAGTCGGAGCTGACAGCGCCGGGCGCCGCGCGCCTGGCCTCCGGATTCTGGCTGTGGAACGAGCGGGCCGTCATCGGCTTGTTCTGCCTGGAGTATCTGTGGCGCTGGTATTTCTCGAGCGATCGCCGCCGCTATCCGTTCACGTTCCTGGCCCTGGTCGACATGCTGGCCATTGCGCCGTCGCTCATCGGGCTGGCCGTCAACGCGCGGTCGCTCAAGCTGCTGCGCATGCTGCCCTTGCTGTGGATGTTCAAGCTGTATCGATACCATCGCGCGTTGCAGGTGGTCGTACAGTCGTTTCGCAATGTGCGGCACGAGCTGGCCGTGGTGGGCTTTGCCGTGGGGATGGTGGCCTTGTTCAGCGCCACGGCGATCCACGAGTTCGAGCGCGATGCCCAGCCGGAAAAGTTCGGCCGGTTGTCCGACGGGCTGTGGTGGGCCCTGGTCACGCTGACCACGGTGGGCTATGGCGACCTGTACCCCGTGACGGGTTGGGGACGCTTGGTGGCGGCTATCACCATGGTTGTCGGCATCGGCATTCTGGGCACGTTCATCAGCCTGATCGGCAGCTCGCTGGTGACCACGATGAACGACGAGCGCAAAAGCGCCGCCGAAACCGAAGAGACGCTCAAGACGGTCACCCTTTCTCGCGATCAGCTGCACGGCCCTTGGACCCAGCGGCGGGCCGGCTAGCTCTCGTGCGCGGCGCGCAAAATGGCGTAGACTATTCGTGACCCGGCCACGAAGTGCGCCGGAAGAACGCTGCGCCGGCCACAACCTCCGGACCTTCGACGAATTCTTCCTTAGGGGAACCGTCTCATTTTCCTCCCCGGGCACCGAAAAATCGGGACAGTCCCCGTCACTGCGATGATCGTTCGTCACATTCGCAAGCGCGTTGCCCAGTTTCTGACCATGGGCGTTCGAAGCGCGCTCGTGCTGGTTTGCACCGCAGCTCTGGGCACGACGCGGGCCGCAGCCGACGACAACCGGTTCCCGCCGCCGATGCCGGCCGAACAGGCGTTCGACGATCTCCAATCTAATACCCGTGTAGATTGGCTGGTGCGGCTCGTGGCGTACGATCCGGCGGACCCGGTGTTGCGGATCGACCGGTTGCAGGCCCTTGGCGCGCCGCACGAGGACTTCACGTTCGTGGCCGATTACGCCGAGCTGCGCGGCTACACGGCGGAAGCGGCCGCGCGACTTTCCGGCGGTGCCATTCACCAGGGGCAACACGTCTCGGCCATCATCTTTCCGTTGAACGGACGCCGCATTTACCCGGCCAGCGTGCGCGGGCTGCTGCAGTTGGTTCGCGAGGTCGATCGGCTGCACGCGGCACAGCCGGGCTATCAGGCAGCTGGGCTGGACAAGCTGCTCGATCGCGCGACGCTGGCGGACTTGGACATCGTCACTCGGCAGAGTTGGGCTTGGAACGCGTATCGCGCCCGCTTTGGCGACTATGCGCGCGCGGTCGCACAGCTCAAACAGCGGCCGGCCGGCGCGATCGCACACATTGGCCACATCGGTCGCGATTGGTGCGAGCCCGGCTGCTCGCGTCTGACGGGCCATCACAGCCCGCTGCGGCCCGATACGATGACGCTGGAGCTGGCCGATGGTTCGCCGCTGAACATCGAGCGTTTCGGCATCCGCGTGTTTCTGATCCGAAATCTCGCGATTGACGGGCTCGACGGCCGAATGCTCATCGACTTCGATGATCCGACGCGGCAGATCATTCCGTACTTTCCCCTGCCCACGGACGGCGGCGCCGGCGGGCGCACGTCGGGTACGCACCGCTGATGGGCGGCCGCGGGGCTGCAGCGTGCTCGCGCGAACGTGAGCATGGCACCCGGCCGCAGCTACGTTCGCCTGGACATGAGTACGGCATAGCGAAAAGAGTCCAGCACGGGCGTGCCGCCAGTGTTACCCATCGGAATGGCCCGAGCCGCGAGCGGGAGCCGTCTTGCGAGCCGGGCCTTCAAAATCGTCCTCGCTGGCGTCGCGTCAGTGCGATTCTTCGGCGCCATGCCCGGCGCAGGCCGACGGCAAGTTTGCAGCGGGCCGTGCGTCTGGTACGTTGGGGTCCGGATTTCTTCCGGCAAGGCACCCCGTTGGAGACTGCCCGCGCTATGATGCATCACCGCCCTTCGAATGCGACCGCGTGCGCCCTGCTGCTTCTCATGGCGGCGGTCGCCGCTGCTGAAGATTCGGCCCTGCCCAAGGCTGCGATCGACGGCACCGGTCCCGGCTGGCGGTCGCTGGGCGAGGCGGATTTTGAGAACGTCAACTGCGCGAAGGATACGTGGTCCTGGCCTCACGGCGAGATTCATTGCACGGGTCAGCCCGTGGGCGTGATCCGCTCGCGCGAGCCGCTGACGAATTTTGAGCTGGTGGTCGAGTGGCGGCACCTGTCGTCCGGCGGGAATTCCGGCGTGTTTGTGTGGGTGCCGCAAGAGTCGCTCGCCATGCTCAAGCCGGGCCAGCTGCCGCACGGCATTGAAGTGCAGGTGCTGGATCACGGCTATGCCGAGCAATACAAGCAGCGCACCGGCAAAGAGCCCGACTGGTTCACAACCAACGGCGACGTGTTCCCCGTCGGCAGCTCGCAGATGAAGCCGTTTCCGCCGGTTGCGCCGGACGGCAAGCGCAGTTTTCCCTCGCAGCAGCGCTCGAAGGGGCGCGGCGAGTGGAACCACTACTACGTGCGAGCCATCAACGGCGAAGTGCGGCTGTGGGTCAACGGCGCGGAAGTTTCCGGCGGCACCGATTGCCAGCCGCGGCAGGGATTCCTGTGTCTCGAGTCAGAGGGTGCGCCCGTCGAATTTCGCAACTTGCGGATTCGGCAGCTGCCGTGAGGACAGGGGCTGTAGGACGGAAGGGGAGCGGCAAACGCCATGCCCTGCACGCTAGCACGTTGCCGCAACTGCGATGCATCCAGTGCGATGGCACCTGCTAGCGGCGCGCTACGAACCGCCAGACTAAAGACGGGTGGCTCAGCGAGCCGATAAACGGCCAGCGATCCTGTCTGGACGTTTCTTGCGGAGGTGGGTGTTCCATGGCCTGTGAATCGAATACGGATGCTGCGCATGTGGCCGGCGGAACGTGGCATGCCACCGGCGTTGCTTGGAGTCCCAGGGAGTTTGCCAGCGTCCAGGGGCAGCTCGACGCGATCGCGCATGGCCGGCCCAGCGCGTTTGTGGGCGTGCTCGAGTATTGGCTGGCGACGCCGCTGGGCGAGAGCCACTTTGATGTCAAAGGCTGACGTGCGCAAAGCGGCCGTGTTGTTGTTGAGCCTGCCGCGCAACCAGGCCGCGGACATCGTATCGCGCTTGGAACTGCCGGAAATCGAAGCGGTCACTTCCGCCATGGCCGTTCTCGAGGGCGTTTCGCTCGGCGAGCAAGAGCGCGTGATTCTGGAGTTCGCCCGGCTGGGCGAGTTTGGCGCAGGCCCCGGCCGCGAAGACACGCGCACCACGCCGGCGGATGACGCGTGCGATGCGGCACTCGACCCCATTCCGTTTCCCACCCCGGCTGCTGAACGAAATGGCGGCGCACGTTTCGCCGGCCGCTGCGCAGTGCGGCGGCCGCTTGAGTTTCTCAACGGGACGAGCTCGTTCGCGCTGGCACGCCTGCTGGCCGACGAGCGGCCGCAGTTGATCGCCCTGGTGGCCTCGCATGTCAGCGCCGCGTTGGGCGCGGAGTTGATCGGCGCGCTCGAGCCCGAGCGGCAACTGGCCGTGATCCGCGCGGTGACGGCCATGGAGCCGACCGATCCGGCCGTGCTCGACGACGTGGCCGACGTGCTGGCCGCGCGCACCCGAGCGCTGGCCGGCTAGCGCGCCGCGTGCACTACGTTCGAGCCGCCCCACACGTTGGCTCGCACAGAGCGGGCCCATCGAGTTTCGGCTCGTGGCGTGCGGCCCTCCCCTTTCCGCGCTGTGTTTGCTAGCATGCGCGTACTCCACGGAGCAGCGCGCATGTCGGTCTCACCCATGATGAAACAGTATCAGGACGCCAAAGCGGCGTGTCCCGATGCGCTGTTGCTGTTTCGCATGGGCGATTTTTATGAGCTGTTTTTCGAAGACGCCAAAACGGCCGCGCGGGTGCTGAACCTGGCACTGACGAGCCGCGACAAGGGCGAGAACGCCGTGCCCATGGCCGGCTTTCCCTATCATCAGCTCGAAAGCTACCTGGGCAAACTGATCAACGCCGGCATGCGGGTGGCGATTTGCGATCAGGTGGAGGACGCCGCGCAGGCCAAGGGACTGGTGCGCCGCGAGGTGACGCGCGTCGTGACCGCCGGCACGCTGACGGACGATGCGCTCTTGGATCCGCGGGCAAACAACTACCTGGCCGCCGCGGTGATCGAGCGCGATCAAG
Organism: Pirellulales bacterium; assembly: GCA_050250435.1. GTDB lineage: Bacteria > Planctomycetota > Planctomycetia > Pirellulales > PALSA-1355 > JBFWOR01. Next base: position 205,660 of record JBFWOR010000006.1, read on the forward strand.
CCGGGTTGGCCTGGGTAGAGCTGTCGACGGGCCGATTTCAGGCGGCGCGCTTTGCGGCACCCCGCGTGGCCGACGAATTGGCGCGCATCGCGCCGGCCGAATGCCTGGTCTGCGATGCCGAAGAACCGCCTGCCAGCGTGACCAGCCACAGGATGCTCGTCACGAGCCGGCCGGCTTGGGCCTTCGCGGCGGAAACGGCGCGGGCAGCGCTGTGCAAGCATTTTGCAGTGGCCAGTCTCGAGGGGTTTGGATTCGCCGACGACGACACACTGGCAATTCGCGCGGCGGGCGCCGTGCTGGATTACCTGGTGGAGACCCAAAAGGCGTCGTTGGCGCACATCGATCGCGTGGTGCGTTATGCCGCCGGCGAAACGCTGGAGATCGACGCCGCCACACGTCGCAGTCTGGAAATTACCGGCACCTTGCGCGACGGAAGTCGGGCCGGATCGCTGTTGGAAGTGATCGATGGCACGGTGACCGCCATGGGCTCGCGGCTGTTGGCCGACCGGCTGGCCAATCCGCTGGCCGATTTGCCGAAGATCGACGAGCGGCTGGCTGCCGTGGCAGAGCTGGTGGGCGATGCCCCGCTGTGTGCGGCGCTGGCCGAGCAACTGCGCGGCATGTACGACCTGGAACGGTTGCTCGCGCGGGTCACCACGGGCCGGGCCAGCCCGCGCGATTTGAGCTTCATCGGCCGCACGCTGCGCGGCCTGCCGCAGACGAAAGCGAAGATTACCGCGCGCCGCGCGGCCCTGCTGCAACAGCTGGAAAGCGAGCTGGATTTGTGCAGCGATACTCGCGCGCAGCTGGAACACGCGCTGGCGGATGATTGTCCCTTGGTGAGTCGTGACGGCGGATTCATTCGCGCAGGGCATTCCGCGGAGCTCGACGCATTGCGCGAGCTGAGCGGCGGCGGCAAGCAATGGATCGCCAACTATCAGGCGGAGGAGTCGCGCACTAGTGGCATTCCGAATCTCAAGGTGGGGTTCAACAAAGTCTTTGGCTATTACCTGGAAATCACGAACGCCCACAGCGCCAAGATTCCACCGCACTACATTCGCAAGCAAACGGTGAAAAACGCCGAGCGTTACATTACGCCCGAGCTCAAAGAGTACGAGGAGCGCGTGCTGTCGGCGGACGAGAAGGCGCGCGAATTGGAATACAAGCTGTTCTGTGAGCTGCGCGACGCGGTGGCGGTGGCGGCAGCCCGCATTCGTCGCACTGCCGGAGTGCTTGCGCAGCTCGACGTGCTGGTGGCGCTGGCGGAATTGGCGCGGCGGCGCGGCTACTGCCGGCCCACGATGGTGGCGGAACCGATTCTGCAAATCGTAGACGGACGGCATCCGGTGCTCGACTCGCTGCTGGCTGAGGGTTCGTTTGTGCCCAATGACACGCAGTGCGGCGGGGAGGCAGGCACAGTGCTGTTGATCACGGGGCCGAACATGGCCGGCAAAAGCACGTTCATTCGCCAGGTGGCGCTCGTGACGCTGTTGGCGCAGATTGGCAGCTTTGTGCCCGCGCGGAGTGCGACCATCGGCGTGGCCGATCGGATTTTCGCCCGCGTGGGCGCGAGCGACGAGTTGGCGCGCGGCCAGAGCACGTTCATGGTGGAGATGATCGAAAGTGCGCGCATTCTGAACAGTGCCACGCCGCGCAGCCTGGTGATTCTCGATGAGATCGGCCGGGGCACAAGCACGTACGACGGCTTGTCGCTGGCGTGGAGCGTCGTGGAGCATTTGCACGATCGCGTCGGCTGCCGCACGCTCTTTGCCACGCACTATCATGAGCTGACCGAACTGGCCAACTCACTCGAGGGCGTGCGCAATTACAACGTGGCCGTGCGGGAGTGGCAGGAACAGGTCGTGTTCCTGCACAAGATCCTGCCGGGAGCGGCCGACAAGAGTTACGGCATCCACGTGGCTCGCCTGGCAGGCGTGCCATCACGCGTGGTGGAGCGGGCCAAGCAGATCCTCGCGCACCTGGAAAACGAGCAGCTCGATTCGACCGGCCAAAGCAAACTCGGCCGCCGCGCCCAGCGGATCAAAACCTCGGACTTGCAGCTGACGCTGTTTGCGGCCGAGGATCCGCCGGTCGTGGACGCGCTGCGGGCGTTGAATCTCGACGAGACGACTCCGGTCGCGGCGCACGAGTGGCTGCAGGGATGGCAAGCGCGGCTGCGCGAGGGCCGCAACGGAGACGGAGGGTAACAGCGGTTTCAAACGCCAGATGCCCGTGGGCGCTTTGACTTACCGCTACTCGAAGGGAGCAACGCGCTGCCGCAAATTCAGCATGACGAGCAGGCAGTGGCGCCCGATGTCGGTTCTGCCGGAGCTGGGAGAAAGTCTCGCTACTCCGGCATGCTGGCGTACGAGTAGCCGCCCTGCTCCTTCATCGATTCCATCGGGACGACCACGTCGTCGACCTTGTCTTCGAACAGGTCGCCGATCAGCAGGTCGGTCAGGTGCCCCTTCAGATGTGGATGGGCCTTCACGAAGCGCCCGAAGCTGAAGCCGTTGTAGTATTCACACACGAGCCGCCGCATGCGGTCCATGCCCTTGGCAAAATCCGGGGCCCATTTGCCCAGCGATTCCGCCGACGTGTCGCCTTTGGCCAGGGCCTCAGCCACGGCGTCGGCCGCAAGTTGACCGCTCTTGAGCGCCAGCAGCACTCCCGAGGAATACAGCGGATCGAGAAAGCCGTAGGCATCGCCCACGAGCACCCAGCCGTCGCCGGCGGCGCGCGTGGCGCGGTACGAATAGTCTCTCGTGGCGTAGAAATCGGCCACGCGCTTGCCCATCGACACGCGCTGTTTGGCCGCCGGGCAGCGATCAAGCTCTTCGTGAAAGATTTGCTCGTGCGTGCCGCGGCCATCAAACAAGTACTCGAACGAAGAGACCACCCCCACGCTGACAATGTTGCGGTGCAGCGGGATGTACCAGAACCAGCCGTTCTTCGCTTCCGTGGCCAGCACCATCGTGGCGCCTTCATCGCGGCCGGTGTCGCGATACGCGCCTTCGTAGTAGGTCCAGACCGCGCCTTTCTTCAACTCCGGATCCGTGACGCGGATCTTCATGCGGTTGGCAATGAGCGAGCTTTGGCCGCTGGCGTCGACGACGACCGGCGCGCGAACTTCACCTTCGGTTCCGTCGTGGTACTTGACGCGAATGCCCACGGCCCGCTCGCCCTCGAACAGCACGTCGAGTACGCGGGCCCCTTCGTGGGCCTCGACGCCGTGTTCCCGCGCGTTCTCCAGCATCATCTGGTCGAACTCGCTGCGCAGCACTTGCCAGGTTTGCGAACATTCGTGCGGCTTGTTGTCCATGAAGTAGAACGGCTCGGAGAGTTTGCCGCTCGAGCCGACGAACTGCACGCTGTGCTTCTTGACGAACGGGCTGCTCCGCATCTTATCGAGCATCTTCAGCCGCTCGAGCACCCAGTAAGTCTCCGGAATCAGCGACTCGCCGATGTGAAAGCGCGGAAACCGCTCGCGTTCGAAAAGCTGCACGCGATAGCCGTGCTGGGCGAGCAGTGTCGAAGCGGTCGATCCGGCGGGTCCGCCGCCGATCACAATGACGTCGGTGGGTCGATGGTCGTTGGCTTTCATGGCTCTGCAGGGTGTCGTTGGGATTCATCGGGCGCGCGCGCCTGCCCGGGGCTTGTACAGCCTGATAATAGTCATTTAGACAACAGTTGTCCAGACAAGTATCTGAAGGGGGCAGAGAAATTCGCCAGCTTCAAGCGAGAGGTCCCGGTGTGGCTCAACTCGGACTTCTCGACCGGCCCCGGAAACTCCTGGCGCCGTAGAACCCGAACCCGAAAAGGCTCGTCCCCGCCAGCGCCAGAGTCGACGGTTCCGGTACCGGCGCGCCGAGCGCGAACGGTGACAAGCTGGGCGTGACCACGCTGATGGTATTGGCCAAGGTGTCGACGATTCCGCCGAGCGGCAGCCATGCGCCCGAGTCGAAATGATAAATGTCGAGCGCCGCCTCAAAGGCCAACGTCATCCCGGTGTCGTCATAGCCGAAGACCAGCGAGAGTCCGCCCGGGCCGATCGCATCGCCATTGAAGGAAAGGTCCCAGACTTGCAGTTGCCCGGCAGGCAGGACGAAGTTTGGCTCTGTAAAGTCCAAGACGCCGCTTTCGATGAGGTCTGCCAGATCAAGTCCGTCAACAACGTCGAACTGCGCAGTAAGAATGCCGCGCTCATTGTTCAAGAAGGCCGCGTCAACGCCGCCGGGCAGGCCGGACCCTCCCAACACATCGTTGGCGTGCCCGTTCAGAAAGCCGATGGACGCCGCCGCAGCAAGCGGGTCGGCGATGAAATTGGAAAGGGTCACCTGGTTCGCCGCGTACGACACGTCAAACGAGCCAAATGGTGTTACCAGGCTCGAGGCGCCCGCTGGTGCATTCGAGAATTGTCCGGCAATCGAGCCTGCTTTGAGCACAGCAAAGGAGTCGCCACTGGCCGGAGAAAACCCGTTGTAAAGCTGAATGTCGAGCGCGCCGGCGAGCTGGGCCTGAGAGGAGACTTTGACCTGATCGTATTGCGTGATCGGTGTGGTGCCCCCCAATTCTGCCTGGTAGGTTGCGGCCGATCCTTGACGGTAGATGCCAAAGACATCGGTCCCGCCCGGCGATTCCCCAGGGGCAAGCGTGCCGGAACCTTGATTGTTCAGGTCGAACGTTCGTGCGGGGGACCCGAATGTTCCCACGCCTAGTTTGCCGCCCAACCAATTGAAGGCGGCAACGCCGGTGCCACGCTCGATCGTATCGGCGGAGAGTGAACCGCCCTGGAAGTTCAAGGTACCCTGTCCCACGCCAACTCCCAACGTGATCGATTCCGCAGTGACCTTGTTTTCCGGATGCGAGCCAATCGACAGTACGCCGGTACCGACGCCGGCCCCGCCGCCTGTGCGCTCGCCAATGAGGACATCCCCGAGATGCGCGACAAACTTGGCGCTCGTCAAATCCATCTCTCCACTCATGCTGGAATTCGTGTTGGAGTCGAACACGCCGATGCTCAGGTTGGTATGCCGCGCCGGAGTGCCGAGGTACAGCGAGGCCCCCAGGGGGACCTCCACCCTGGCGTTAGCAGACACATTGGCCACGACCAGCGAATCGGCGACGACCGTGTTGTATTGTCCGAGCCGGAGCGTGGCACTGGCGGCGTCGCCGACGAAGATGCTATGCGCGTCGATGTAGTTCTCGGTCGGCAGGTTCATGGTGGCGAAGGCCGTGCCCGAAATGTTCTGGCCGACGATCAACTGATTCAGATTCGCATTCAGACTCTGCATGCCGCTCAGGTCGACCGTGCCGCGCACGGTGCCTCCGTTCACGCTCTGGCCGACGATGACGTTGGCAGTGTTGCCCTCGTCGCCAATGGTCATATGGCCCGCGCCGCCGATCAGTTCACCGGTCGTGCTGCCGGGACCGCCAAACTTGCGGCCAACAATCAGCCCATCTAGGTGTGCTTCAAGCGTACCGCCCGTCAGATCAACGCGAGCGTTGAGCGAGGAGTTGGTATTCGTGTCCTGATCGGCGATGGACAGCAGCGTGCGGTGCTCGGGCGTTCCCAGGCTAAGACTGCCGCCGTTCGTGATGTCGACCCTGGCGCTGCTGAAGTCCTTGCCGACAATCAACTCCGCGGCCTTGATCGTGTTCGTCTGACCGAGACGCATTTCGGCATTGCCATTGTCGCCGATGATGATGCTGTGCGCGTCGATGTCGTTATTGGCCGCCAGGTTCAGCGTGCCGAAAGCGGTGCCGACAATGTTCTGGCCGACGATTAATTGATTCACATTCGCGTTTAGGCTCTGCATACCGCTGAAATCTACGGTGCCACGCACGGTGCCGCCGTTAACACTTTGCCCAACGATCACGTTGGCAGTATTTCCTGCACTGCCAATGGTAACGTGCCCCGTGCCGCCGAGCAGTTCGCCGGTGGCGCTGCCTTGACCACCGAACTTGCGGCCGACGATCAATCCATCCAGATAGGCTTCGAGCGTGCCACCGGTCATATCGATGCGCCCGCTGAAGGCGCCCATCGTATTGGTGTTCTGATCGGCAATGGACAACAGCGTCCGCTCATCGGGGGTTCCCAGGGCCAGGGTGCCACCGTTGACGATATCGACCGTGGAACTGCTGACATCCCTGGCGACAGCGAAATTGCCGGCCAGCACCTGGTTGGTGTGCCCGAGGTGCAAATGACCGTTGCCATCATCCCCCACGACAACCTGGTCGGCGTGGATCACGTTGTCGTGCGCCAGGGTCAGCTCGCCGCTGGCATTTCCGCCGATCGACGTGCCCACATGAAATTGGCTGACCGTGGCAGAGAACTGCGAGAGTCCAGTCAAGTTCACGCTCGCGCTGGCGCCACTGCCAAAACTGCGGGCCACATTCACGCTCCCGACGGCGTCGGAGACGGCCAATATTCCGTCGCGAATCGTGGTTGTCGATTGCGCATTGCGGTTGGTGTTGAAGTTTAAGCTGCCCAATACGTCGAGCGTGTGGCCGTTCAGATCGGTCGTATGAAACGTGCCGGAGTTGTTGTACGCCAGGCCGGCGACCGTACGATCGTCGTCGAGAGAATTCGTGACTTCGCCGGGCAGAAAAACGGCGCCCGCACTGTCAAACAGCGCCGTATCGGTAGCTGCCGGACCGACGCCATTGCTCCAATTGCCTGGAGTGCTCCAACTATTTCCCGGGCCTCCGGCTGTCCAAGTAATTACATCCGCCCGCGCAAAGGCGGAAAGCGCTGCGGCGCAAAACAAGACGGCAATGGTCGCCGAGCGGCCAATCGGTGCGTTAGCCATGGGAATCTCCCTATGTGCAAGTGATTCGCGATCGCTCTTGCAACACGGAGATTGCCGATTTTGCGCGCTCTGCGCGCCAGCTGCATCGCACTGGTCCCGGTACGACGGACACGGTCCGCCGAGCGAAATTCACCCATCGAACTTCACGCTGTGCGCCTAATCGATACGGCGGCCGGCGGCGTAAATCTCGAAGCCAGCTCAACCAGGCCGAACAAGAAATCTCGACCTGCGACTGCGAGGGAAAGTAATCCCTCAGATGATCGAGAGCTGCTTACCGAGGCAACACATCCGGAGCGAGCGATTTGCGGGTGAGATGCCGCGACAATCTCACGCGATGCTCACGAGCGGCCTCGTAGTTCGGGACTCAGAAAGTCCGGTCGGAATGAAAACCGTGCCAATTTTAGCCGAGTGCAAAGGCTACCAGCAAGGAGCAGGCTGGTTATTTCTGGCTCGGCCGGGCGGCAACTCCGGGTCAGGACTACGGCGGCACCGAGATAGCCACCCATTCGGCCGCGGCCACGCGGCGGTAGTCGGCCGCGGACATGATGATCGAGTCGGTCAACGAGCCGGCGTTGAAGGCCACCTTTTCGTTGTCGCACACGGCCGGATCGGCGACTAACTCCAGCCGCAGGATCGGTTCGCCAAACGGCGGCACGCTGCCGGGCACGAGGCCGGTCAACGCGAGCAGCTCGGCGGCATCGGCAAAACGGAGCTTCTTGACGCCCAGATGTCGCTTGAGCGCTTGGGAGTCGAGCTTGCGATCGGCTGGCAGCACGCACAGCCGGAAACGGTCGTCGGCTTTGACGACCAGCGCCTTGGCGCCCACGCGCAAGGGTTCGCCGCGGGCTTCTGCCGACGCTTCCGAAGTGGTCGTGGGCGGATGATGTTTTTCGACGAACGGCACGCCGGAGGCGCGAAGCCAAACGCGAATTGCGTCGAGTACGCGAGGATCGCTCATGCGGCGGTCGTCCGCTTAGTCGCCCGCCGAATTGGGATCCCAGATCGTAGCGGCGATGTAGCGGGGCTCTTTGTGATCGTGATAAATGTAGTAGGTCGTTACGATTTTGCCGTCGGGCCGCTCGACGCTGCGGGGATAGCCCAGGTCGCGGCCGCCGCCGTCATCGCGCAGCACGATTTCTTTGCCCCAGGTGCGTCCTTCGTCTTTGCTCAACCGGGCACGCATGCCGAAGGGCGCTTTGCGCACGCCGTAGGTAACGCAGACACGGCCATCGCGCAGGCGGTGCATGGCAGCCGGATTGCCTTCGCCCGTGTCGGGAGCGGGTTTGCTGCGCAGCTCCCAATGCACCCCTTCGTCGGGCGAGTAGTACGCGTCGATCCAGCTCGTGTCGCCATCGCGCAGTCGAATTGCCGAGAGCAATCCGCCTGCCGCCAAGCGTACGGTCGAGGGCATGATGGCGTAGCCTTTGGGCTCGTCGCCAATCCAACCGACGAAGTTCCAGGTCTTACCGCCATCGGTCGTGCGGGCACAAAACGGACGTCCTTCGCGGCCGTTCGATTTCGAAGCGGTCGAAAAAACGAAGCAATCGCGCGGACCGTTGACGATGTAGTCCGTGCGACACGACACGCCCTTGAGACCGAGCAGCGGGAATTTGAAGGGTCCATTCCAATGGTGGCCGCGGTCGGTGGAATAATAGAAGCGCGACTGGCCGCCGTGGTTGTCCGACATGCGGAGCGTCATCGCGATATCAGGATGCGTAAAATCGATGCCGCCGGGACAATCGAGCCACGGCCGATCGATGACGCGTGGCAGCTCCGTTCCGTGCAAGGCCTCGCCGCGCGGAATCAGTGCGCCGTCGCTGGCTGGGTTCTCGATATTCCAGGTCTGGCCGCCGTCTACACTGCGAGCCAACAGGTGTTCTTCCGGCCGGTCATGATCGATGGCGTGAAACTTCACGCCGTTGTCCTTGTAGTAGCCGGCGCTAAAGCCGACCAATAGCTCGTTGCCCCAGCTCCACATACCGTGGTTTGCCGGCCAACCGCCGAATCGGCCGGGTTGCTGGTAAACGACGACGTGCTCTACTTCAACTGCCGGCAGTTGGAACGTGAGGCCGAACAGCGACCAGGTGACTGCGACAGTCAAAATCAAGGTGACACGCATGATGATGCTTCTCCGGAGCTGGCAACAGCGGCTCGCTGTGGGCAAGTCAGGCAAGGATTTTGGCGAGTTCGTTGCTGCGGCACCCACGATCATGCGCGGCCGGCGGCCGGTCGTCAATTCGCCGCAAGCGTCAAAAGAGAATCACCGTTTCTTGCACCCCGCGCGGGCAATCGCCACAATCTTCGTGGGGCGCTCATTCTGATTTTGTGATTGGCCGTTCTTTCAGCCGGCTTTCAAAAACCTCGTCCAGGAGCACGTCGTCATGCCAAAATATGTGATCGAACGCACCATGCCCGGCGCGGGCTCTTTGTCGAGCGAAGCGCTGCAGGCGGCCTCGCAAACGTCGTGCGGCGTGCTCAAGAAACTTGGGCCGCAGATTCAATGGGTGCACAGCTATGTGACCGACGACAAGATCTATTGCATCTACATTGCGCCCAACAAGCAATTGATTGAAGAACATGCGCGGCAAGGCGGATTTCCGGCAGACCGCGTGTCTGAAATCAAGAACGTCATCGATCCCACGACCGCTGAAGGTTGATGCGCGCCTGGGCTCTGCGCGGGTGCGCATCGGTAGCGCGTGACCGGAATTGAAAGGTTTGCTCGTGCGCTTGCGCGGTCGCGCAAAAAAACGGGCCGGGAAACGTGTTCCCGGCCCGTGGCCCGTACAGTGATGGCGAGTCGCCTGGGGGGCAGTTTTTGCACGCTAGGCAGGAGTGACCGTCGCTGCGCGCGGTCCCTTGCCTTTGGGAGAAGATGCGTCATCCACGGTGTACTCGACCTGTTGACCTTCGCTCAATCCGTCGAAGCCGTGATCGGCTACCGTCGAATGATGAAAGAAGACATCCTGGCCGTTCTCCGTTTGGATGAATCCAAATCCCTTATCCTGTACGAGTTTCTTAATCTTGCCGACCGCCATACACACACACTCCTAAAACCAAACACCGAAAAACAGTAGGTAGGCGCGCAGACCAGCCGTGCACCTACAATCCACAAGCGTGGAGCCACGTTATCTTAGCTGAACGGGGCTGAATTACCAGACTGATCGGGCATAAAATCCCGACGAATGGGGGGCGGCCATTGGCGTGGGCCAGCGGCAAACTAGCAGGCCCGCATGCCGTCCCGGCTCGACCCGGCGGCCGCCGGACCCAGCTCGAAGGCCTGGCCCAAGAGCTGGTCGCGGGTAGCCGCAGGAGCGTCGGCCGATATCGGCTCGACGACGACCGGCACGTTCTTAAACGCGGGCGTCCGCGAGGCTGGGTCGAGCTGCCGCGAGACCAGCACGTTGGCCTCGGGATAGTACATCAGGGCATTTCCAGCCTTAATACGATCGTAAGCCCTGACGACGATGTTATTTAGTGTGCCCGTTTCACTGCGGACTCGCACCCGGCTTTCGTTCTCAAGGCCCAACCGCGTGAGGTCGTCGGGATGGATCAGGATCACGTCGCGCCGATCCTGCCCGCGATAGATGTCGTATTCCTCGTAAACCACGGTGTTGAACTGGCCCTCGCCGCGGACGGTCATGAGCCGCAGCTGGTTGCCGCCCGCGGCCAGGGGCGGCAGGTTGTGGACGTGCATTTGCGCTCGGCCGCTGGCCGTCGGAAACCGAGGCTCGCTGAGCCGCCGGCCGTGAATCTGAAACTCGCGCTTCGTTTGGTCGATCTCGGCGATCGGTTCCCAGCCCGGAATGACTTTGGCAATCCACTGGCGAATTTCGCTGGTATGGCCCAGGCGATTCCAATCGACCGGCCCACCTGCGCCCAGCACGCGGCGTCCCAACTCGGCAACGATTTCGACCTCGCTGCGCGGGCCGACGTGGCGCGCCGGTCCGCCGTCGCTCAAACGCACGAAGTTGAACATCGACTCTTGGGTGGTGGGTTGCGGTTCTTCGTCGCGGGCCAACACGGGCAGAATGATGGTCTCCCGCGCCAGGCCATGGGCGTGGCCCGTATTGAGCGTGGTGCTCAGGTACACCAGTGTGTCGAGCTTTTCGAGTGCGGAGGCGGCGAACGGGGCATCGGGATTCGAGCCGTAGAGATTGCCGCCCAGGCAAAGGCCGAACTTGAGACTGCCGGCGGCGGCCGCCTCGATGCAGGCCATGGTGTCGAGTCCCGGCTCAGCGGGAACGCGCACGCCGAAGTGCGTTTGCAAGCGCTCGAGAATGGCGTCCTTGAGTTTCGGCGTGACGCCGACGGAGCCAATTCCCTGCACGTTGGAATGTCCGCGGATTGGCATCAAGCCGGCGCTGGGCCTGCCGACCATCCCGCGCAGCAGCGCCAAATTGGCAATGGCCTGCACGTTTTCCACGCCGTGTGCATGGTGCGTGATGCCCATGGTCCAACTGAAGATCACGCGCTGGGCTGCCGCGTAGCGGCGCGCGATCTCGTCGATTTCGTGCTGCGGGACGCCCGATTTCTCGCAGATTTCGCTCCAGGGAGTAGCCGCCAGGCGAGCGCGCAACTCCGGCCAGCCGCTGGTGTGCAACTCGAGAAACGGGTTGTCGGTGGCGCCCATCTCTTCCACGCGTTTGGCCACGCCGGTCAGCAGCGCCAGATCGCCGCCGATGTGGGGCTGCACGTACAGGCTGGCGATTTTCGAGCCGAACAGCAGGCTGCGCACGTCGCTGGGCACTGCGAAGTTGACCAGCCCGGTCTCGATCACGGGATTGATCACAATCACCTGGCCGCCACTGCGGCGCACCTGCATCAACGACCGCAACAAGCGCGGATGATTGCTGGCCGGATTGCCGCCGATGACGAACACGAGGTCCGCGCCCTCGACGTCGGCCAGCGACACCGTGGCGGTGCCGGTGCCGAGCGAGCCGGTCAGGCCCACGCCGCTGGCCTGGTGGCAGTAATAGCTGCAATTGTTAACGTTGTTCGTGCCGTAAAGCCGGGCGAAGAGTTGCAGCAAGAAACCGGCTTCATTGGAGCTGCGCCCGCTGAAGTACCAAAAACTTTCGCGGGGGGCGATGCTCTTGAGCTTGCCCGCGATGCGTGCCAGCGCGTCTTCCCAGGCGATGGCACGATAGTTTTGCGAACCCTGTTCTAGTACCAGCGGGCTGGCGATCCGTCCGCAGCTTTCCAATTCGCGCGGCGAGAACTGCTGGAGTTGGGGAATCGAATAGGTGCCGAAGAAATCGTCGCGAATCGCGCCCTGCATGTCGGCAGCCATGGCCTGCAGCGACTTTTTGCAGACTTCGGGAAAGTGGCCGGACTCGTTGACCATGCCGCCGGATTGGCCACCCATGCCCAGTGCGCAGGTCTTGCAGGCGTTCTTGGAACGCATGGCTTTCCAGAGCTTGACGATGCCGCCCACCTCGCGCGCTTTGCGCCAGGTGTACCACACCGCCTGCCAACCGCCGCCGCGTTTCGCTGGTTTCATGCGTGAAAATTGCAGAAAGACGGTACCCAGTAACCGGCCGGCAGGTCGGCCACGGCCGGAGCGAGATCATTCGCATCGAATGCATTGTAAACCACCGGGCGGTGGCGAAAAACGCGTTTTGCAACCGATGGCAAGGCCTCTGCGCGGTCCGGCACGGCCGTGGCGCGCTTCACTCCCTGACGGCAGTCGTTACAATGGCGGCAACGTCCGGCCCGCGGCACCATCGCTCTGCCGCGACCAGCCCGCCCTTGACCCATCGATCTGTACGTCGGAGCCCTCCATGCGACCAACCTTGCCGGCTGTTTGTGGACTTTTGGCGTGGCTGGCCGTGGGCGCCGACGCGCTGGCGGAGTCCAAGGTGCTGCCGCAGGCTTTGGCAACACTGCGGCAGGTGGAGCGCGAAGGCAAAACGAACCGCGCGGCAAGCCAGGCTTGGGCCGAGATCATGGTGGAAGCGGAGCCTGGCCAGTTGCCGCTCATCCTTTCCGCCATTGACGGCGCCGACCCGCTGGCGGCCAACTGGTTGCGAGCGCTCGTGGACACGATTGCCGAGCGCCAGTTGCAGTCGGGCGGCAAGCTGCCGACCGCAGCGCTCGAAAAATTCCTGCACGAACAGCAGCACGATGCGCGAGCCAGGCGTCTGGCGTACGAATGGATTGCCCGAGCCGACCCGTCCGCGCCGGACCGATTGATTCCAAAAATGCTGGACGATCCGTCGGCGGAGTTGCGGCGCGAGGCCGTGGCGCGGGTGATTGCCTCGGCCGATGCCGAATTGGCTGCCAAGCACAACGACAAGGCGCTGGCGGAATATCAAAAAGCTTTGGAGGCGGCCCGGGATCTGGATCAGGTGAAGGCGGTGACCGAGGCGCTGGGCAAACTTGAACATCCGGTCAACCTGAGCCGTCACTTTGGTTTCCTGGAAGATTGGCGGTTGGTGGGCCCGTTTTCGAATGTGGGCGGCGTGGGCTTTCCCAAGGTCTATCCGCCCGAGGAGGCGGTGGACGTCGGGGCGAGTTACACCGGCACGAGCGGGCCCGTTTCCTGGATCTCGCACCACACGGACGACGAGTACGCACACGTTGACTTGAACAAAGCGCTGGGCAAGCACATGGGCGCCACGGCGTATGCCGTGGCCGAGTTCCAGAGCGATCGACCGCAAGCCGCGGAAATTCGCATGGGCTCGCCCAACGCCGTGAAGATCTGGCTCAACGGCAAGTTGCTCGCGGCCTCCGAGGCCTATCACGCCAACAACGTGATGGACCAGTATGTGGGCCGGGGCGAGCTGGTGCGCGGCACGAATGTCATCCTGCTGAAAGTCTGTCAGAACGAGCAGAAGGAAGAATGGGCCCAGGATTGGAAATTCCATGTGCGCGTGTGCGATCGATTGGGCAAAGCCATTCTGTCGCTGGACCGCAAGCCGCCCCAAGCGATCGAAAAACCGGCAGCCGCCCAAGCGGCGAAGTAACCTCGGCCTGGTGGAGAGATATCGTGGCAGTGAGCAAGCGATCGAGCGTGGGATATGTGCTGGCGGCGATGGTCGTATGCGCCGCGAGTGCGTCGCAAGCGGCCGATTGGCCGCAGTTTCGCGGTGCGGCGAGCAATAGCGTCGTGGACGACGCGCAGCCGCCGATCAGCTGGAGCGACAAGGAGAATATCGCCTGGAAGGCCGAATTGCCGGGCCGCGGACCCTCGAGCCCGATCGTGGTCGGCAACAAGGTGCTGGTCACGTGTTCCAGCGGCGTGAATCAAGACCGGTTGCACGTCTTGTGCTTCGAAGCGGCCAGCGGACAGCGCTTGTGGGAACGGCAGTTTTGGGCCACGGGGCGAACGATTTCGCACCCGTCGAGCGCGAATGCCGCACCCACGCCGGCCAGCGACGGTCGCTATGTGTTTGCCTTCTATTCGTCGAACGATCTGGTTTGCCTGGACTTGGACGGCAACTTGAAATGGCTGCGCGGACTGGCCTTTGACTATCCCCGCGCGGGCAACGACGTAGGCATGTCGTCGTCGCCGGTGGTGGTGGGCGACGTCGTCGTTGCCCAGGTGGAGTGCCAGGGCGATTCGTTCGTCACCGGGGTGGACAAGGAAACGGGCGAGCCGCGGTGGCGCCTGGACCGGCCGCGCGAGCCAAGCTGGTCGTCTCCGGTCCTGGTGCCGGCCACCGCCAACGAGGCGGCGGCCGTGCTCGTGCAGTCTCCTTCGCGACTGACGGCGATCGACGTGGCGTCCGGCAAACAGCGCTGGGCCTACGATGTGCCGTGCGACGGAATTTCGTCCGCGGTGGTCGGCGCCGACGTGGTATTCGTGCCCTCGAAGGGCGTGACGGCGCTGCGGCCGACATCTGCCGAGTCGCCGGAAGTGCTGTGGAACGAATCGCGGCTGCAGCCCGGCGCGGCCAGCATGCTGTATCGCGATGGCCGGCTGTACATGATCAACCGCGCCGGCGTGCTGACGTGCGGCGACGCCAAGAACGGCGAGACTTTGTGGCGCGCGCGGCTGGAGGGCGAGTTTTGGGGGACCCCGGCAATGGTCGGCAATCGACTGTACGCCGTGAGCCAGGATGGCAAGGGTCAGGTGGTTGAGGTTGCCGCCGACGGCAGCAGTGCCCAGGTGGTTGGTGGCGGCCAGGTGGAAGGCCCCATCCAGAGCTCGCCGGCCGTTTCCAATGGCGCACTGTACGTCCGCAGCGACAAGTATTTGTGGAAGATCGCGGCGCCGTAAGCGCCGCGCGGCGTGGGCACAGAAGTGCCGCCGGCGCGCCCTGGGGTTGCCGGCGCCGCGAACAACCATGCGGTTCGTTCTCGTTCGAGATCCGTCCTATCCGTGCCTGACAGCATTGAGATCCAACCGTTGAGCAAACCGCTGGCGGCCGTCGCTCGCCCGCCCGGCTCCAAAAGCCTGACGAACCGCGCGCTGGTTTGCTCGGCACTTGCTCAAGGCACTTCCACGCTGCACGGCGCCCTGGCGAGCGACGACACAGCAGTGATGATCGACGGTCTGCGCGGGCTGGGATTCGAGATCGAGGAACAAGACGACGGCCGCAAACTCACGGTCGCCGGCCACGGCGGCAGCGTGCCCGCGCGGTTTGCCGACTTGTATATCGGCAACAGCGGCACGACGGTCCGCTTTCTCACCGCGCTGGCCGCGCTGGGCGAAGGAATTTACCGACTGCACGGCACGCCGCGGATGCACGAGCGGCCGATTCAGGACTTGCTCGACGCCCTGTCAGCAATCGGCGTCGACGCGATCAGCGAGCCGCGCACCGGCTGCCCGCCGGTCATGGTCCGGGCCGATGGGGTGCGGCTGTCTCAGGCATCGATTCGCGGCGACGTATCCAGCCAGTTTCTCAGCGCGCTATTGATGGTGGCGCCGTGTGCGCGCGGCGACGCACCGGTGAAGATCGATATCGTCGGCCCGCTGGTTTCCAAACCCTACGTGCAGATGACCGTGGCGGTGATGGAAGCGTTTGGTGCGAAGGTCGCTTGCGCCCAAGACCTGGCGCATTTTGAGATTGGCCGGACGGGCTATCAGGCCACGACCTACGAGATTGAACCGGATGCGTCGGCCGCCAGTTATTTCTGGGCGGCCGCGGCCATCGCCGGCGGCAGCGTGACCGTGCGGGGACTCACGCAAGAGAGCCTGCAAGGCGACGTGGCGTTTTGCGATTGCCTGGCGCAGATGGGTTGCGAAGTGCGCTATGGACGCGATGCGACGACGGTCGTCGGCGGGCCGCTACGTGGTATTGCCGTTGATATGAACGCCATTAGCGATACGGTGCAGACGCTCGCAGCAGTGGCTTTGTTTGCCAAAGGGCCGACAGAGATCCACGGCATCGGGCACATCCGGCACAAGGAGACGGACCGGATTGGCGCCTTGGCCAACGAGTTGCGCAAGCTGGGTGCCCACGTCGAAGAGCGGCCGGACGGGCTACGCATTGAGCCCGCGCAGCTGAAGCCGGCGACAATCGACACCTACGACGACCACCGCATGGCCATGAGCCTGGCACTGGTTGGGCTGCGCCAGCCGGGCGTCGTCATTCGCGATCCAGGGTGCACGGCCAAGACCTACCCGCAGTTCTTCGACGATCTGGCGGCGTTGGCCACCGCGAGCAACTAGGCCGTCGACAAAGCGGCGCAGATCAGGCCACGCCGCGCGGGCGATGCAGATCGGATCCACCGAGCAGTTCGTCGGCACGTCGCAGCAGATCAATGCCGGATCCAGACGGCGAAGGAGCCGCATTCGACGGATCGCTGGCTTCGAACCGGCCGCAGCAATGTTGGCACACGACCTGGCGGCCCAAATACTCGACCGACACTTGCAGACTCCGTCCGCATGTCGGGCATTCCTGAACGAAGTACGTCGACATAACGTAGGTACCTCCCTTACCTTCGCCCGTTGGCCGAGAGCACCTGCTTATCATAAGGAATCCCGTGTTTTTGTACAATCACATTGCCTGATCGTAAGCGATCATGGCATTTCCACAGGTTGTGAAAGAAATCACAAACCGATCGTCAGAACATGACACCGCGAACAGGTTTCGACAAACTGGGGAACCGGGGTCAAAGGCGCGATCAACCGCTGCAACGCGTGCGGCGGAGGGACTGCCTGGTCGGCAAAGTTAAGACCGCTCGCACGGCCCAGAGGTTCGTGGCCCAGAGGTTCGTGGCCCTGCGGTTCGTAGCCCAGCGGTTCCGGAGCCGAGCGGTTCGTGGTGTGGAGGGCCCGCGGCAGTCGCCAGGCCGCGTCCGGACGGTGCGGCGGTGGCGTGAGCCACGACGAAGTCACGGTCCGCCCCGTCGCGGCGATAGCCCGGTCGCTCGTCAACTTGTCGGCGATGAATTAGACTGAAAACTGGCCGTGGCTTTTTGTGAGGGCACCCGGCCTTGGTTGCCGGGCGCTTGCTATGGGGAATCACGTCTTCAACGTCACGGTCGTGCTCTTCTGGCTGGCCACGATGGGCTGGCTGGTAGTGGCCAAGGTGCTGCCGCCGATGCGCGTGGGCGAGCCGCCCAGCTACCGCTCGATCCTGGCCGAGAGCCAGCGGCAACTGCCGGTGTGCTGGAGCATTCATCTCGAGGATCGCCCGATCGGATGGGCGGCAAACCGGCTCGTGCGTCGGGCCGACGGCATTTCGGAGTTGCACAGCCGGGTTTATTTGCAGGACTTGCCGCTCGACGAATTGGCTCCCGGCTGGCTGGCCAATGTGCTCAAGCCCGTGTTGCGCGATCTGGGGCCGCTCGATATCGACAAGCAAAGCTCGCTGGTGGTGGATCCGTTGGGGCGGCTGGTGGGATTCGAGTCGCACGTGCGGATTGCCGAAATTCGCGACGCCATCAAGGTGCAAGGCCAGATCGAAGGCTCGTCGCTGAAGCTGACGGTGCAATCGGGCGAGATGCCGCACAAATTCGAGCGCTACTTGCCGCCCAATGCGCTGGTGACCGACGAGCTCTCTCCGCAGACGAGCTTGCCCGGACTGCGCGTGGGCCAAAGCTGGACCGTGCCGCTGTACAGTCCCTTCCGGCCGCCGACAAGTCCCATCGAAGTGCTGCAGGCTCGCGTGGAGCGCGCGGAGGCATTTACCTGGGACGGCGCGCGCGTGGCCAGCAAGCTGATCGTATATCGCGGCGATCCGGGCTCCGGCCTCTCGGGCGACGAGGCGCGTGGCCGGATGTGGGTGCGCGACGACGGCATGGTGCTGCGACAGGAGGTCACGGTGCTGCGCTCGCGGTTGAATTTCTTGCGTCTGCCGGATCGCCAGGCCGCGCGACTGGCCAATGCGTTGGGAAGCGATTGGAGCGGCACGCCGGATGTAGAGATGACCAACGAGATCTTGGGGATCGCAACCGAGTGCCCCTAGGCCGCGCTTCCGCAATCTGAACGACACGCCGCCCATGATCGAATTCGAACACGTTACGCGGCGCTACGGCGAGAAAGTCGCCGTGGATGATCTGACGCTGGCGATCCCGCGCGGCGAGCTGTTCGCGTTTTTGGGGCCGAATGGGGCGGGCAAGACCACGACGATCAAGATGGTCGTTGGGCTGCTGCGGCCAAGCACCGGCACCATTCGGCTGTGCGGCCACAACGTGGTCACCAACAGCGGCGACGCCAATAGCCTGTTGGGCTACGTGCCGGATGTGCCCTATCTGTACGACAAATTGTCGGGGCGCGAGTTTCTGCAATTCATCGCCGAGATGTACGGGCTCGATCGCAGTGCCTTGCGGCGCAAGATCGAAGAACAGATTGACATCTTCGGGCTGCGGGAGTTCGTGGACGATCTGACCGAGAGCTACTCGCACGGCATGAAGCAGCGGCTGGCGTTTGCGGCCGCCCTGCTGCACGATCCGAAAGTGCTGGTGATCGACGAGCCGATGGTGGGGCTCGATCCGCGCAGCGTGCGGCTGGTCAAAGATCTGCTGCGCGCCAAAGCGGCGGCGGGGCAGACCATTTTCATGTCCACGCACTTGCTGGCGATCGCTGAGGAGATCGCCGATCGCGTGGGCATTGTCGACCAAGGCCGCTTGCGGTTTCTAGGAACAATCGGCGAATTGCGCACGGCGTTGGCCATGCACGAAGGCTCGCTGGAACATTTGTACTTGAGCTTTACCGCACCCGAGGCAACGAGTGCGGCAACGGCGGCAAATGCCAACGGCCATGCCCAGAGCGCTGCGCCATCCGAGGAGCGCATCGCATGAGCGAACTGGCGCCGGCACTGCCGATTCCGCTCGAGGGCGCGCCGCCGGCGCCTGCGCCCGGCCTGAGCCACGGTGCGGAGGCGCGGCTGCTGTGGTGGGTCCGCGGCCGCACCATCGCGGCGGCCATTCGCCAGGCATTGGCCACGGCCCGTTTGCGGGTCTCGCTGGTGATCGTGTTGAGCGTGGTGTTCTGGTACGGGCTGTTTCGGTTGTTCAGCGGCGGCTTTGAGTTTTTGCACATGGCGATCGGGGACGACGTGACCTACGCCCAGACCGTGCAAGCGATTTACAACGTGTTCTTTGCCTCGCTCATGATGATGTTGCTGCTCTCGAGCGGGATCATTCTGTATGGCGGTCTGTACTGCTCGAGCGAGGCGGAGTTTCTGCTCACGACGCCAATCCGCCCCGAGCGCATCGTGCTGCACAAGTTCCAGGAGGCGATCGCTTTTAGCAGTTGGGGATTTCTGCTGTTGGGCAGTCCGATGCTCGTGGCGTACGGCCTGCAAGCGTCGGCGCCGTGGTACTACTTTGCGCTGTTGCTGCCGTTCATGGCGGCGTTTGTGTACATTCCCGGCGGCCTGGGAGCCATCGCCTGCATGCTCTTCGTGCACCGAATTGCGCGCGTGCAGCGCCATTTGGTGCTGGTGTCGCTGCTGACCGTCGGCGCGATCGTGGCGTTCGTCACCTGGACGACCATGGGCCGCAGCGAAGGCAATTTGCTGACACCCGTCTGGTTTCAGGAAATGCTGGCGCGGCTGCAATTCAGCGAGCATCGGCTGTTGCCGAGTTGGTGGTTGAGCTCCGGGCTGCTGGAAGCGGCGCGGAACGAAACCAGTCCGCTGGGACGCGCGTCGTGGGCGGAGAGTCTGTTGTTCTTGTCGCTGTTAATCTCCAACGCGCTTTTCTTTCGGGTGCTGGCCGTGGCCGTGGGCGGACGCGTGTATCGGGCCAGCTACAGCGAGCTGCGCACCGAGCGGGCGCGGCGACGGCCGCGACAGTCCTTCTGGCTCGATCAGCTGGTGATGCGCGGCACGCCGCTGTTGACGCCGCAAATGCGACTCTTGATCGTCAAGGACCTGCGGCTGTTTCGCCGCGATCCGGTGCAATGGTCGCAGTTCCTGATTTTCTTCGGATTGCTGGCGCTCTATTTCGCCAACATTCGCCGCTTCAGCTACGACGTGAACTACACGGCCTGGGTGAACATGATCAGCTTCTTGAACCTGGCCGTGGTAGGGCTGATTCTCTCGACCTTCACCACGCGGTTCATCTATCCGATGCTCAGCCTGGAGGGACGGCGGTTCTGGATCTTGAGCATGCTGCCGGTGCGGCGCGAGTCGATCTTGTGGGGCAAGTTTCTGTTTGCGGCCGCCGGGTCGACCCTGCCCTGCTGCGGATTGATTCTGCTGAGCGACCTGATGCTGCGCATTTCGCCGTTGGTGGTGGCGATTCACCAGATGACCTGCGTGCTGTTGTGCCTGGGCCTGTCGGGCATTGCCGTGGGATTGGGAGCCAAGATGCCGGACTTGCGCGAGGAGTCGCCCTCGAAGATCGCGGCCGGCTTCGGCGGCACGCTGAGCCTGGTGGTCAGCGCCTTTTACATCATCGTCGTGGTGCTGCTGACGGCATTGCCGTCGCACTTTTACGTGGCCGCGCTGCAAGCCAACTTGGATCAGGAATGGGTCCGCAACTGGCTATTGGCGGGCATGGCCGCCGCATGCGCGACCGGGGCGATTGCCACCATCGTACCCATGCGGCTCGGGCTGGCCGCGTTTCGAGCGTTGGAGTTTTGACGCCCACAGCAGAGGCCGACGAGTGCCACTGGCGGCTTGTCCGCCAGTGCCAACTGCCTACGCGATGGGTGCCTCTGGCGGGCTTGTCCGCTAGTGCCAACTGCCTACGCACTGGCCGGCGCGCGCCACTTGCTCACCGCGTCGCGATAGCGCTGCCGCGCGTCGCGGGCGATCCAGCCCAGATAGACGTTCGCGCCCAGTGAGCACGCCAATAGCGCAATGGCAACCGCCAGTGGCACCCAGGGGCGTGAGAGCGCGTCGGAGCCGGACGGGTCCGTTCCCAATTGCGGGCGATCGGTCTTGTGCGATTGCGGTTCGGCGGCGGCCTTCTCCGCCAACGGCTGGGCCGGCGTGGCCGCTTGGTCGAACTTGGCGGGAATGGCCGGGCCGGTCATCGCATCCTGCGGCGCGGTTTGGCCGGCTGGCGGATGCTCGGGCCGGGTCGCTGCATCAGCGGCAAACGCGTCGGCCGCGCGCGGAATATCGGGATGCTCAGACGGCGCCGCGTGTTCGCGCGGCGGCCCGTCGACTCTGGCCAGGGCGCCCGTGCCCAGCGTAATGCGCAGCCGGCGCACGTCGATATCGGCCGGGACGTCACTGACCAGGTCGTTGCCGCTTTCAAGCATGCGCACCAGCGGCGGCTCGATTTGCACGGTGTATTCGTGACCGCCGCCGGGCAACGGCTGCCAGCCGGCTTCGACGCTGACTGCCAAGGCTGCCAACAGAACTAAGAGCGGAGTCATGGCCTGGGCCCTTTCGATAAAACTGGCGATCCTCAGCATCGGCCGAGTGGTCGCGCCGCCGCCTCATGTATCCTATCCCTCGGCTGCCACCAGGGTAAAGCCGCTGTCGCGGGGGATGATGGATCGCGTGGAATCGAACTCAATCGACGGCCGACATACCGCCTGCGGACCTTCGGATAAGCCACGCGCAAAGAGCGTTAACACGGCTGCAATGCGGTAAAATGGCGGGACCCAGCGACGTGACGATTCGTCTTGTGCCGCGGCGGCGGCGGCGAGACAATACCGGCCCGAAAAGGCACCGATTCTTGGCGAGACAGCCGCGTGAACGAAACCTCGAAATCGTGGACCCGCTGGTTGATCCGCGTGGCCAAGGTGGCCATGGTGGCGGTGCTGTGCTGGTTCATTTACAGCGCGTTCATCGAGGGCAACAAGTCGCTGGGAGCGCATAGCTGGCACGTGGAGCCGGCGTGGCTCGTGGTGGCTGGCGGGCTGTACCTGGCGGGGCTCCTGCCGGCGGCCATCTTCTGGCATCGCGTGTTGGTGCATACCGGGCAGGACGTGGCCCTGACCGATTCGCTGCGCGCGTACTACATTTCGCAGCTGGGCAAGTACGTGCCGGGCAAATGGATGGTGATCTTGCTGCGGCGGGTGCTGCTGGCCAGTCCCAACGTGGAAACCACGGTCATCGCCGCGAGCGTGTTCTTTGAAACGTTCACGATGCTGGCCGTGGCGTCGGGCGTATCGGCCCTGGTATTGATCGTGTGGCATCCGCAGCAGCTGCTGTTGATCGGCACGTCGCTCGGGGCGATGGTGCTGTTGGGCTTGCCCACGGTGCCCACGTACTTTCGCTGGCTGATGCGCGTGCTGGGTGTCGGACGACTGAATCCGACGGCCGCCTCCAAGTTCAGCCACATGGGCTGGCGCACGATGATCGTGGCCTGGGCCGGCATTGCCGTGGGCTGGGCGCTGCAAGGCATGAGCCTGTGGGCCACGCTGCGGGCGATGGGGGCGGTGGACAACAATCCGTTTCGCGAGCTTTCGCTGCACACCACCGCCGTGGCCCTGGGCATCGTGGCCGGATTTATCTCGCAGATCCCCGGCGGACTCGTGGTGCGCGAGTGGGTTTCCGGCGAATTGCTCGAGCCGGTCTACGGGCCGTCGGTGGCGCTCGTTTCCACGATCTTTTTGCGGCTGGTGCTGCTGGTGTCCGAGCTGTCGGCTTCGATTATTCTATATTTGGCAGGCTTGCGCCGGTGGCGGCGCGGGACCGCGTCCGTCGAAGTGGAATATGTCGCCGCCGGCCAGCGCTCGTCGCGCGAACCGGCTTGAGGGGCGCTGCGAGCGGGTGTTACACACGGCCGCGGAATTCGCCGGCCAGCGGTGCCCGCGGCCGAGTGTCCCAATTTCCTGCCCACGCCACCGAGACCGGCGCTCTGGGCTTCGCGCACGGTAACGGACGTTGCTCTTTAAATGCCGGCGCGCCTTGGCGCGAGAGTGCTCATGCTGTCCATCGTCATCCCCGTGTACAACGAGCGGCCGAGTCTCGAGCGTTTGCACGGAGAGCTCGACGCGATTGCCCAGGCGCAAGGCTATGCGCTGGAAATCATTTTTGTCGACGACGGATCGAACGATGGCTCGTGGCAGCAGATCGAAGCGCTCGCTTGTCGCGATCGGCGGGTGCGCGGCATTCGCTTTCGGCGCAATTTTGGCAAGGCGGCCGCACTGTCTGCGGGCTTCCAGGCGGCCCGCGGCGATCCGGTGATCACGCTCGACGCCGACTTGCAGGACGATCCGGCGGAAATTCCGCGGCTTCTGGCAGCGCTCGATGGCGGACTCGACCTGGTGAGCGGTTGGAAGCAAGTGCGGCACGATCCCTGGCACAAGGTGGCCGCCTCGCGCGTTTTCAACGCGCTTGTGGGCTGGCTCACGGGCGTGCGATTGCACGATCATAACTGCGGCATGAAGGGCTACCGCCGCGAAGTGCTGGGCGAGATCCGGCTGTACGGCGAGCTGCACCGCTTTGTGCCGGTGCTGGCTGCCGCCCGCGGCTTCCAGGTGGGCGAGGTGACGGTGCGGCACCGGCCGCGCGAGTTCGGCCGCTCGAAGTATGGCGCGGGCCGCTTCGTACGCGGCTTTCTCGATTTGCTGACGGTCAAGTTTCTCACGGGCTACGGCCAGCGCCCGCAACATCTGTTGGGCGCGGTCGGCCTGTTATCGTTCGCGCTGGGCGCCGTGTGGCTGCTGTATCTGACCGGCTATTGGATTGCCGGGCAGTGGTTTCCCGAGTGGAACTTGAAGCCCCTGCACCAGCGGCCGGCGGTGATCTATGCCGTGGGACTGCTGCTCCTGGGCGGACAATTGATCTCCATCGGCTTTCTGGCGGAAATGATTGCCTCCTATCAGCACCGCGAAGGCGATACGTACTCCATCTCCCAGCGTACGCCCGAGCACGCCGACAAGAACGCTCCGCTGCCATGAACGCACCCGCCGACAAGACTGCTGGCGACGTTTCGGCGCGGCTGCGCTTTAGCATCTATGCAGTGCTCATCGCGTTGGCCGTGGGCAGCATGGCCGGGCGAATCCTGGCGGTCAATTCGGTTGACACCATCGCCTTGGAAGGCCATTTGCACCGTCAAGGCCGCACGGACTGGCAGCGGCAACGCCCCTTCTTGAGCGCCAACGACCGCAGCCGCTGGGCCACGGTGCGCGCGCTGGTGGAACAGGGAACGTACGAAATCGACGACGTCGTGGCCGAGCGCGGCTGGGACACGATCGACATGGTGCAGCATGCCGGTCGCGACGGCGAACCGCATTTGTATTCGAGCAAGCCGCCGCTTTTGGCCACCTTGATGGCCGGGCCGTATTGGGTCATCTATCGCACGACCGGTGCGTCGCTCGGCAATTACCCCTACGAAGTCGGCCGGGCGATGATCTTGTTGTGCAATCTCGCGCCGATGGTTCTGTATTTCTGTGTGCTGGCGGGGTTGGCCGAGCGGCTGGGGACAACCGATTGGGGCCGCATCTACATGATGGCCGCGGCCACGCTGGGCACGTTTCTGACCACGTTTGTCGTGGCGATCAACAATCACACGCCCGCGGCGGTCTGCGTGGCGCTCGTGCTGTATGCCCTGGTGCGCATCTGGTACGACGGCGAGCGACGGCTGCGCTATTTTGCGCTGGCCGGATTCTTTGCCGCCTTCGCCGTGGCTTGCGAGCTGCCGGCACTGTCGCTCGTTGCACTCGTGGGCGCGGCGCTATTGCTCAAGGCGCCGCGCGAAACGCTGGTGGCGTACGTGCCGGCGGCCCTGGTGGTGGCCGTGGCGGCGGTGGCAACCAATTACATCGCTCACGACAGTTTGCGTCCGCCGTACATGCATCGCAGCGCGACCGATCCGACCGACAATTGGTACGACTACAGCTACGTGCGCGACGGTAAAGTGCGCGACAGCTATTGGCGCAGCCCCGTGGGCGTGGACCGGGGCGAGCCGTGCCTGGGCAA
This sequence comes from Pirellulales bacterium, assembly GCA_050250435.1. GTDB lineage: Bacteria > Planctomycetota > Planctomycetia > Pirellulales > PALSA-1355 > JBFWOR01. Next base: position 230,696 of record JBFWOR010000006.1, read on the forward strand.
GTACGCGCTGCACGCCACGATCGGCCATCACGGCGTGTTTTCACTCACACCGGTTTGGCTCTTGAGCGTGTGGGGCGTGGTGTTGCTGGCGCGGCGCGGAATGCCGGCGCTGGCGGCCATGATCGCCACGCTGTCGCTCGTGTGCCTGACGTTCTATATCTTCCGGCCGGAACTGGATCGCAACTATGGCGGCATGACCAGCGGCTTCCGCTGGATGTTCTGGTTCGCGCCCCTGTGGCTCGTCGCCCTGTTGCCGGCGGCGGATCGGCTGGCCGATTCGAAATGGGGCCGCGGCTTGGCGCTCGTGCTCCTGGCGCTATCGGTAATGTCGGCCAGTTATCCCACGTGGAATCCCTGGACGCATCCCTGGCTGTGGAATCTCATTTCGTATCTGGGCGGCACGCCGTGAGGGGCGTTCCCAACACACCAGCCCCAAGCGCGAGCGAGGGCAAGTCGTGCGCGGTTCAGGATTGCGATCTCCAGCGCATCAGGCTTGTGGATCTAGGGCCCCAGCGGCTTCAACGGACCTCGCACGCGAAGCGTTCCAGGCCGATGTCTTGCCAGTTGTCATCCACTTCGGCCACCAGCACCGTCGGCTCACGCGAGACCGGGCGTAAGAACTCCAACTCGCGGGCGTGCAGCGCAATCGGGCGTAGCCGCAGATCGTCGTACGCCGGGCCGAAGGAAATCTCCCCGCCGTAGTGCGTGTCGCCCAGGATCACGTGGCCGCGCGAGGCCGCCTGAATGCGGATCTGGTGCGTGCGGCCGGTCTCCAGTTCAATCTCCAGCCACGAACCGTGCCGATGCCGGCCGATCGTGCGGTAGTGCAACACGGCGTGCTGGGCGCTGGGGTGATCACCGGCCACGACCATCGCCTTGGGCTGGCCGTAGATCTTGCACAAGTGATCGGTCCAGGTGCCGCTCGCGGGTGCCACATCGCCCGCAACGCAGGCCCAATAGACTTTGCGCACGCGGCGGCGCTCGAATTGCTTGGCCAGATTGCGTGCAGCGCGGCGCGTTTTGGCGAAGATCATCGCCCCGCTGGCCGGCCGATCGAGCCGGTGCGGAATGCCCAGGTACAGGGCGCCCGGCTCGGTGCCCGCGGGCGCAAGGTAACTCTTGATCCGCGTCTCCAGGCTCTCGATGCCCGGCGGAGCTTGTGTGGGAATGCCCGAGGGCTTGGCCACACCCAGCACGTGCTCGTCTTCCACCAGGACGTCGAAGCCGTGCGACTGCATCTGTTGGGTAGAGCCCCCGCGACGGGTGGCGCTCTACGCCGTTAACCGTCGTGAATATCGAGAAGCGAACGAGTTCGGGTGCCACTGGCGTCTCGCCAGTGCTGAAGTCGGGTGCCACTGGTGGCTCGAAGAGACCCCAGTGCAAGACATTCTCGCACGTAACACTGGTGTCCGCGTGCGCGGCCACCAGTTTGGCACACCAACCAAGTCAGACCACACGAGCGAAACGCCACCGCAGGTGAATCATCCGCTTAAATCTGCGCTTCCGGCGGCACGATGAACGGCGCGCGGTAGTCGCGGGTCAGCAGGGCATCGGCAGCCGAGTTGTCGACGAACGTCTCGTTGCCGGTGTTGACGGTGAGCGTCGGCCCGAGCTTGAGCTTCGTGGTCGCCAGATCGAGCTTATTGTCAGACAGGTGCGTGCTGAAGCGCTCGAACGTGTCGACCAGGTGCTCGGGACTTTTGTAGCCCTGCAGGCGCTCGCGCACTTCGTTCACGCCCAACGCGTCGCCCAAGCGATACGAGATGTTGCCCAGGTGGCACAGGGCGCTCGACAGGTGGCCTTCTTCGATTTCGGCAAAGAGATCTTCTCGCTTGCGGCTGCGCACGGCGTTGACAAAATTGCCGTAGTGGTCGCCGCCGCCGTTAAATTCGCGGACCTTGTTGCCCTGCGGATCGAAGGCGGCGCCGCTGGAATAGCTGGTCATCACGACATAGCCGTCGGCGCCTTCGAAGATCACGCCGACCTTGGCTTCCTTGTAGGCCTCGGTGGGCAGGCCGCGCACTTCGAACACCAGCGCCTTGTCGCCGTAGTCGTGCACGATCATCTGCGTGTTGGCCGCGTCGCCGGCATCTTCATAGCCCAGGCGTCCGCCGTAGCTGAACACGGTGTTCGAGAGCTTGTTGACGCCCAGGCCCCAGCGGCAAAGGTCCATCTGGTGGATGCCCTGGTTGCCCAGGTCGCCATTGCCGTAGGGCGTCTGCATGTGCCAGTCGTAGTGGAAGCGGCGGCGGGTGAGCGGTGCGAACTGCGCGGGGCCGAGCCACAAGTCGTAGTTCACGCCGGCGGGAATCGGGTATTCGCCCTTGGGGCCGATGGACGGACGTGGCTTATAACACAGGCCGCGGGCCACTTTGAGCTGGCCGATCTTGCCGTCCTGCACGTACTTGATGGCCTCTTGCATGCCCTTGTTGGCACGGCTCTGCGTACCGGTCTGGCAAATCTTGTTGTACTTGCGGGCGACCTGCACGATGCGGCGGCCTTCGCTCACGTTGTGGCTGACCGGCTTTTCGACGTACACGTCTTTGCCGGCCTGCATGGCCCAGATGCTCACCAGGGCGTGCCAGTGATTGGGAGTGGCCGTGCTGACCAGGTCGACCGATTTGTCGTCAAACGCCTCGCGCATGTCGACGATGACCTTGGGCTCGGTGCCCTGCTTTTCGGCCACGGCCTTGGCCCGGCGGCGGCCGATCTCGTCGTCCACATCCACCACGTACAGCACTTCGGTGTCCGGCCGCGAGACCCAGGTTTGCAGGTGGTCGGCGCCGCGGCCGCCGCAGCCCACCACAGCGACGCCCAACTTCTCGCTGGCGCTCTTGCTGGGGGCCGGTTCATCGGCGGCGAAGGCGCTGGCGGTGGAGCCGGCGGCCACGGCCGCGGCCGCCGTGAGCATGGACTGTTCGAGAAATTCGCGTCGGGTGCGGATGGACATGGGAAGCTCCTGGTCGGTCGGAATGCCGGCAATTTCGGCGGAGGGAAGGTGGAGGGCCGGAAGCCTTGATGATAACGCGCCGCAGGACCGTTGTCAGCGGGGCGGCGCGGAGGGGCGTCGGCCGATTTGACGGCTGATTTTTCACCAAAACGAATCAAGCCGCTTCAATGCGGACTCCGGAAAATAACACCGTACGACTTGCCGCCGTAGCCGTCGATCGCGTTGTATCCTCCCCGGTGCGGCAGCACTTCCTCCGGGCCACCCAGCGCCACTTCCGGGCTGGCGACCCAGGCGAGCCGCGAGTCGGTGGTAAGTTCGCCGATTTCCCAGAGTTGTTTCTGCCGCCCCGTGCGATGGAGAATCGCCGAATAATGGCTGGCCGGAACGGTCGCGATGCTGCTGTCCCCCTCGTAGGCCGAAGGACACGTCAGCAGGAACGGGCGTTTGTGCGCCAGGGGCGATAGCGTCGTGGGATCGAGCGAGGGGTTTCTGGCAAACTCATCTGCCAGAGCCGACTCTTCCATGAACGGCAAAATCGCAATCACCCAGCCGCCGACCATGCCGTCCTTGGCCGGATCGGGCAACTTGTGATGCACGTCCAGGTAATGCAACATCGCGGCACCAAGCTGGTGCAAGTTTCCCTGGCAGCCCGCGCGCCGGGCACTCTCGCGCGAGTAATGAATCGCGGGCAGCAGCAAGCCCAAGAGCATCGCGATGATCGCCAGGACCACGATCATCTCGACCAGCGTCACGCCGCGCTTCGCAATGCCTTGGCTCATGGTGGTGCCTTCACACCCCCATCATAGTCGATGGCGCGCTGGCGAGGGCACATTGGTATCCTGATGCAGACAAAGGAATGCGATACACGCCCGACTGCGAGCAAGCGCGGGTCGTGGTCCCTCGCTGGCGCTGCGGGCTTATGTAGTCGACACACTCCGTATGTCGTAACGGCTCGCCCTCGTCAGAGCGCCTACTTCGACCTTGCCAACGCAAAGTCGAACAGTCGCGGCAGTAGGCGATTGCCCCACACCAGGGCCTTGCCCGAGACGCTGATCACCACCTCGTGACGGCCGCGGCGGATGGCCGTGACGATCTTGCGCGCCACCTTGTCGGCCGGCATGCCGCGCAGGCCCGGCCAGCCCGTCTCGTGCGGGTTGACGACCGCCTCGAAAAACTCCGTCTCCGTGCGCGCGGGACTGGCGCACAAGACATCGATGCCCAGCGGGGCGAACTCGGCCCGCAACGATTCGCTCAAGCCGCGTAGCGCAAACTTGCTCGCGCAATATTCTGAGCAGCCGGGCACGCCCCGGTGGGCGAGCACAGAGTCGACGTTCACCACGATCGACCCCTTGCCGCGCGCAAGCGCCGGCAGCGCCGCGCGGATCATTTCGGCCGGCGCGAAAAAGTTCACTTCCATGATCTGCCGCAGCCGCTCGGGTGAGGCCTGGTCGAAGCGGCCCATGGCGCCGCTGCCGGCGTTGTTCACCAGCAGGTTCAGCTCGCCGAACGCGTGCTGGGCCCGTTCGACGGCGGCCTGCCGCACCTCGGCGTGCGTCACGTCGCCGGCCAGCGTGACGATGCGGCCGGGCGCGCCGCTCAAAGCTTTGGCGAGCTCGTCGAGTCGCTCGCCGCGGCGGCTGACGACCAGCAACTGCGCGCCCGCGCCAACGAGCTGCTCGGCCAGCGCGCGGCCGATGCCGCTCGATGCCCCCGTGAGAATCCCGCAACAATCTGCAATCCGCCGCCGTGCCATGGGCCCAAGTATAGCGAGCCAAACGGTCACGACCGATGGCCGTTTGACGCTGCCCGCCGCGCCTAGTGCGCCTGCCCATTCCCGCCCACCAGGCCGTTGGTTTCGGCCGGGCCGTCGATCGCGCCTGTCGCTCCGGCAGTCCCGTTCGCGCCTTCCGCGCCATTGGCCCCGTTACCACTAGCCCCGTTGTGCGGCCGGATGTAGGTGTCCGGTGAACGCACGTGACCCAGTGCCCGCTCCGGGATGCGGCAGTGTACGATCACGCGGCTGTCGGTGTAGCGCTTGGACAGCACTTCGCCGTAGCTTGCCAGCTGCGACAACAGCCGGCCGTTTTCCACGCCCGTCTCCACGTCCACGTCGAGAAAGCCGCCGCTGAGTGCGCGGCTGACGGCATTCGACAGCTCGGCAATACCCTGGCCGCTCTTGGCGCTGATGGCGATGGCCCGGGGATAGCGGCTCATCAGGACGGCGATCTGGCCACGGTCGGCCACGTCGGCCTTGTTGAGCACGAGCAGCGTGTCTTTGGCCTGGATGTCGAGCTCTTCGAGCACCTGGTAAACCACGGCGATCTGTTCCAGCGCGGCCGGGTTGCTGGCATCGGCCACGTGCAGCAGCAGATCGGCCTGGCGCGATTCCTCGAGCGTGGCTTTGAAGCTGGCGATCAAATGGTGAGGCAGATCGCGAATGAAGCCCACCGTGTCGCTCAATAGCACGGGCCCCCAGCCGGGCAACTGCCAGCGGCGGGTGCGCGTGTCGAGCGTGGCGAACAGGCGGTTCTCGGTCAGCACGTCCGAACCGGTGAGCGCGTTGAGCAGCGTGCTCTTGCCGGCGTTGGTATAGCCCACCAGCGAAACGGTCATGCGGTCGCTGCGCGCCGCCACCTCGCGCTCCTTGCGGCGCTCGATGGCGCGCAGGTCGTTGCGCAAGTCGGCGATGCGCTTTTCCACCAGCCGGCGGTCCACTTCCAACTGCTTTTCGCCAGGACCGCGCATGCCGATGCCCATCTTGAGCCGCGACAAGTGGGTCCACATTTGCTTCAGCCGCGGCAGCGAGTATTGCAACTGCGCCAGCTCCACCGCCAGGCGGGCCTGAAAGGTTTTTGCGCGGGAAGCAAAGATGTCGAGGATCAGCTCGCTGCGATCGAGCACCTTCACGCCGGTGGCCTCTTCCAGGTTGCGCGTCTGCGCGGGCGAGAGATCATTGTCGAACAGGATCACGTCGGCGTCTTTGGCGGCGACCAGTTGTTTCAACTCGTCGACCTTGCCCTTGCCGAGATAAGTGGTCATGTCCGGGGTCTGACGGCGCTGGACCAGTGTGCCGACGATGCGCGAACCGGCCGTCGTGGCCAGGCCCTGCAACTCTTCGAGCGGCTCGTCTTGATGCTGGTGTTGCGGCAACAGCACGCCCACCAAAACCGCGGCCTCACTGACGACCGAGTCGATGCGGGTAGTTTCTTTCACTTGGCGAAGGTTCCTCCGGGTTTGCGTGTGCGTAGCCCACTGATCCATTGTAGGTCGCGCCGTCCGACATGCTGGCGGCCGGGCGATTGCGGATCGTTGTGGCGCGCGAAACGCAGGCAAGTAATACGGGATGAACGGCGGCCGATCGCCTTGCCAGCCGCGATTTTGGCGGCCACCAAGAAAGCCAGACACCTGGCAAATGTGCAGGTTCGCTTCACTCCATCTCTCCGGCGAAGAGTTGGCAGTAACTTTCGTAACGACGCAAATCGAGTTGGCCGTCGGCCACGGCATCCTTGACGGCGCAGCCGGCTTCGTGTGTATGTGTGCAATTGGGGAATTTACAGTGGCCCACGTAAGGACGCAGATCGCGAAAGTAGGCGGCCACCTCGGCCGGAATCACGTCCCAGAGCTGAAACTGGCGGATGCCGGGCGTGTCCACCACGTAGCCGCCGCCGGCGAGTGGTAGCAGGCGAGCCGTGGTGGTCGTGTGGCGGCCCTTGCGGGTCTCGGCACTGATTTCGCTGGTTCGCAGTTGCAGCGTGGGATCCAAGGCATTCAGTAGCGACGATTTGCCCACACCGCTCTGCCCGGCCACGGCGCTGGCGCGATTTTGCATCACGCGGCGTAAGCGGTCGATGCCCACACCGGTGCTCGCCGAGAGCAGTAACACCTGATAGCCCATCTGGCTGTACACGCCGACCAGCGGGGCCAGCGCCGCCGGATCGATCAGGTCGATCTTGTTGATGCAAATGACGGGCCGCACGCCCGCCTTGTGCGCGCTGATGATGAAACGATCGATCAGGTTCGGCTTGATGTACGGATCGGCGGCGCTGGTGACGATGAGCAGTTGATCGACGTTGGTGACGATTACGTGCTGCCGGCCGCGCGTGGCGCGCGAGAGAACGCTGGTGCGCGGCTCGACACGCTCGATGATGCCTTCCTGGGCACTCTCGGGCCGGAACATCACGAAGTCGCCGGCAGCCACGACGTGGCGCTGGCTGGTGCTCAGTGTTTTGAGAATGCGCCGGGTGGCGCAGGTCACCAGCGTGCCATCCTCGGCCTCTACCGTGCTGGTCAGCCCGAACACCGAAAGCACCCGGCCGCGTTTGACCGTGGCGGCGTCTACGTCGCGCTGCACGCCAAAGCCGGCGTCGTCCAGATCGGCCGTGGCACCCACGATGGTGCGTTTGCGCGTAATCTCGCCCTTGCCGCTGACGCGCTCTTCGTATGGGGCATCCTGGTGGGATTCGTCGCTTTCGGTTTGAAAGCGACGAGTCCAGTGATCGCTCCGGGCTCGCTCGACCCGGTTCTTGCGAAAGTCAGCACGGATTTTGCGTTTCCGTTTGTCCGCCATCAAGCGAGGCTAAGACCTCCGCGCTGAACTTTCGACAGGCGAATCACCGCAGGATGTTGCATAGGCAATCGGTGCCCGTTGGGGTGAATTGGGGTGGCTAGACCAGCCCGTTGGGGTCTTTGATCTGGCCGGCCCGATCGTCCAGGATGTCAAATCGGCCGCCGACGTGCGGGTCGCGCGGCGTCGATTTTGAGTTACTGGGAGTGCGCACTTCCAGCCCGGCACGCTCCAGTAACGATTGCTTCATGATGTCGGTCGTCTCTTCGTCGATCGGCGGTGGGCCGACCGCGCCCAGATCGAACGGTGAATAGCGCACGTCATAGCGGTGCTTGGCGATCGCCAGCTCGTCGCCCGGGTCGAGCCGTTTCTCGCTGACGCGTGTGCCGTTGACCTTCACGCCGTTGCGGCTCTTGAGGTCTTTGACGTACCAGTATCCGCCATTGCAGATGAGCTGGCAGTGGTGGGCCGACACGTTCGAGAACCGCAACACAATGTCGCAGCTCTCCCGGCGGCCTACCATGAGGTTTTTCTTAAGCAGTGGGATCGGGTCGCCACCGCCCACCGGAATGAGTTCACCATGCATACCTTTGCGTCTTCCCGTATCTTGTGGCCGCGGAGATGAAAACTTATGATCGAATGCGCGCCAGGTTCTACCCAGAAATCAAGATTCGGTTCCTTCGTACAGATAACTTGCAGTGTACGCAGCGCGGGCGGCACAGTCAACCATTTTTTGCGATAAACTGGCACATTGCAAGGGGTTGCATCGAGCCCTTCGGAACCTTCTATCATGCGCGCCCCGGACGCGGACACGACCTACCTCGACTGGCGGGGCGCGGGCCTGCGGTATGCCAGTTACAACCGCTACCTGCGCAACCGGTTTGGCGGCCGTGTGCAGAAAGTGAGCGTCGATGCCCGCTTCACTTGTCCCAACGTGGATGGGACCGTGGCCATCGGCGGCTGCACGTTTTGCGACAACCGCAGCTTCAGCCCCAGCCGGCGGCTGCCCCGGCAAGAGATTCGCGACCAGATCGACGAAGGCATCCGGCTGCTGCGGCGGCGCTATCGCCGGGTGGACCGCTTTCTGGCGTATCTGCAGCCCGCCACCAATACCTATGCGCCGGTCGATCGGCTGCGCGAGGTGTATCGGCAGGCGCTCGACCATCCGGCCGTAGTGGGCCTGGCCATTGGCACGCGGCCCGATTGCGTGGCGGATGACGTGCTGGAGCTGTTGAGCGAAGTGGCCGCGCAGACCTATCTCTCCGTGGAGTACGGCCTGCAAACCATTCACGACCGCTCGCTGGACTGGATGAATCGCGGCCACCACTACGACGCGTTTTTGGATGCCGTGGCCCGCAGCCAAGGCCGCGGTTTTGAAATCTGCGCCCACGTGATGTTGGGACTGCCGGGCGAATCGCACGACGACATGTTGGCCACGGCCCGCGAGATCGCGCGGCTGGGGATCGATGCGGTGAAGATTCACAATCTGTACGCCGTGCGCGAGACGCCGCTGGCCGAACAGGTCGCGCGGGGTGAAGTGACCCTGATGGAGCGCGACGCCTACATCACGACGCTGGTCGATTTTCTGGAGCTGCTGCCGCCGACCATGCTGGTGGAACGCATCAGCGGCGATGCGCCGCCGGATTATTTCATCGGCCCCGCGTGGTGCCTGGACAAACCGGCAGTGCGGCTGGCGCTCGAGGCGGAGCTGGTGCAGCGCGACACGTGGCAAGGCAAACATTGGTCGTCGCCGGCATGAGCCAACCGCAAGCTTATTTGAACGGCCGCTTCGTGCCGGCAGCTGAGGCCACGGTCTCGGTGACCGACGGCGGATTCGTGCAGGGCACAACCGTCGCCGAGCAACTGCGCACCTTTGGCGGCCGGCTGTTCCGCTTGCGGCCGCACTTGGAGCGCCTCGGCCATTCGCTCGCAATCGTGGGCGTCGAACCGCGACCCACGTTGGATCAGCTGGCGTCCGCCGCCGAAGCGTTGGCCGCGCACAACCATGCCCTCGTCGCCCCCGGCGACGACATTGGGCTCGTGATCTTTGTCACGCCCGGGCCGTATGCGCCGATGGTCGCCGGCGGGCACGAGGGGCCGACCGTCGGCATGCACACCTTTCCGCTGCGCTTCGCGCTGTGGGCCGGAAAGTACGAGACGGGCCAGGCGCTGGCCACGACGGACGTGGCCCAGGTGCCGGCCGCGTGCTGGCCCAGCGCCTTGAAGTGCCGCAGTCGCATGCACTACTACCTGGCCGACCGGCAGGCGCACCAGCGCCATCCGGGCAGCCGGGCGGTAATGCTCGATGCCGACGGCTTCGTCACCGAGACCACCACGGCCAACATCGTGCTCTACAACGAGCGCAGCGGACTGTCGACGCCGCCGCGGCACAAAGTGCTGCCGGGGATCAGCCTGGCGGCGCTCGCGGAAATTGCGGGGTCGCTGGGTATGACAATCGCCGAGCGCGACCTGACGCCGGACGATCTGGCCGGGGCCGACGAGGTGCTGCTCACCGCCACGTCGCACTGCATGCTGCCCGTGGTGGAGCTCAACGGCCGCGCGCTAGGCGGCGGCCGGCCGGGACCCGTCTTTGGCCGCTTGATCCAGGCCTGGGGCGCGGCCGTGGGTGTGGACATCGTCGTGCAGGCGAAGCAATTTGCGGGGCGATGAGTCCGTGTGTTGCTGCGCTCCAGCGGCCCAGGAATTTGGCGCGCACAAATGCGCAAATCCTCAAAAGATGACAGGCGCCTGCGGCTGTCCCTATAATGTGCAGCGATAGTAAGTCCGGTCGCAAACATTCTAACGCCCCTTCGCCCAACCGAGTGCCATACGATGACTCATTCCGTATCGAGAATCTTGCTCGTGGTCGCATGGATCTCTTCGCTTGCCGGAGTTGCCCTCGCCGCCGACTTCGACCAGGAAAAGCTCAATAACTGGCATCAGTGGCGCGGGCCGCTGGCCAACGGCTTCGCCCCGGATGCCGATCCGCCCACCACCTGGGATCAGAGCTCCAACATTAAGTGGAAGGTCGAGGTGCCCGGCCAGGGCGAGTCGACGCCGATCGTCTGGGGCAATCGCATCTTCCTCACCACGGCCATCAAGACCGAGCGCGAGGAGGAGCAGCCGCCGGCCGAAACGGCCGAGGCGCCCGGCGGAAACCCGTTCAAGATCGAACGGCCCACGCACTACTACAAGTTCGTGGCGCAGTGCTACGATCGGGCGACCGGAAAACTGCTCTGGGAAAAGATGGCCACCGAGCAGGTGCCGCACGAGGGTCATCACAAAGACCACGGCTACGCTTCCGCTTCGCCGATCACGGATGGCCAGGCCATCTACGCCTCGTTCGGCTCGCGCGGGCTTTACTGCTGGGACCTCGACGGCAGCCCGCGCTGGGACCGCGATTTCGGCGATATGAAGATGTATCGCTTCTTTGGCGAGGCGAGCACGCCGGCGCTCGATGGCGAGACGCTGTATCTCATCTGGGATCATGAGGGGGATAGCTGGTTGTACGCGCTCGACACGCGCACCGGCAAAACACGCTGGCAAGTGGAGCGCGAACCAGGCTCGAGTTGGACCACGCCGCTGGTGGTCGATTTCGGCGGCCGCAAGCAAGTCGTCGTCAACTCGAACAAGAAGGCCCGCGGCTACGACGCCGAGACCGGCAAGGTGCTATGGGAGTGTGGCGGACAAACTCGGGCCATCATCCCCTGCCCGATCACTTATGACGGGCGGGTGTTCCTGATGAGCGGTTATCCGGAGAGCGCCATGGTGGCCGTGCCGCTGGACGCCAGCGGCGACATCACGGGCACGGACAAGATCCTCTGGTCGCGCAATCAGGACACACCCTATTGCCCGTCGGCCGTGCTGGTCGGCAGCCGGCTGTATTTCAACAAGTCGAATAGCGCGATTTGGACTTCACTCGAGGCCGGCACCGGAAAACCCGTGGTCGAGAAGCAGCGCTTGCCCGACATTCGCAACATCTATGCCTCGCCGGTGGCAGCCGCGGGACGCATTTATATCACCGATCGCGATGGCACGACGCTGGTGCTGGCCGACGCGCCGGAAGTGAAGGTGCTGGCCACCAACAAGCTCGACGCCCCGGTCGACGCGTCGCCGGCGCTCGTGGGCAACGAGATCATTCTGCGCAGCAAGCAGCATTTGTATTGCATCTCGGCGAACTGAGCGAAGCGGAGCGGCGCTTCGCTCACCGCCGCGGCAGCGCGATCATCCCGCCCCACCTGAGGCTACGCTGTGTCCTCGTTGTTTTTGCTGCTGAGTTTGGTGGCGGCCGATCCTGCCGCGGCGCTCGACGAGCTGACGCGCGACGCCGAGCGCAAACTGGCGGAGGCGGTCGTCACGGTGATGAACAAGCGGCTCGTCTCGCCCAGCGGCGACAAGCACGACTTGTTCGGCCTGGCGCCGTATCACTGGCCGAATCCGGACGATCCCGGCGGCAAGGCCGTCTTTCGCGACGGGCGAGTGAATCCCGAGGCCAACACCGACGCGTACGATCGCGTGGCGTACTTTCGTTTCACCGACGCCGTGCTGACGCTCAGCGCGGCGTACCGGCACACGCGCGACGAGCGCTTCGCCGCAGGGGCGGCCCGCTGGCTGCGCGCGTGGCTGGTGGATCCGCAGACGCGGATGAACCCCAACTTGAACTATTGCCAGTGCATCGTCGGCGAAAGCAAGGGAATGCCGATCGGGATTATCCGCGGGGTGGCGCTCGTGCAGTTTACGAAGTGCGAGGCCGTGCTGGCCGAATCGCGCCACTGGTCGGCGGAAGATCGGGCGGCCTTTCGTCAATGGATGGCCGAGTACCTCACGTGGCTCCGCGAGAGCGAGCTGGGCCGCGCGGAAGCCCGAGCCGTAAACAACCACGGCACCTGGTACGACGCGCAAGTGGCGGCACTGGCGCTGTTCACCGGCGATCCGGAGCTGGCGAAGGCGACCGTGGAAGGGGCCAAGAAGAATCGCATCGCCCTGCAAATTCAGCCCGACGGGCGGCAGCCGTTCGAGATGCTGCGCACCAAAAGCTGGGATTATGCGATCTTGAATCTCGAGGGACTGTTCACGCTGGCCAACGTGGGCGATGCGGTCGGCGTCGATTTGTGGAACTATCAAACGGTCGACGGCCGTTCGCTTCGCAAGGCACTCGACTTCCTGTTGCCTTATGCCAGCGGCGCGAAAAAGTGGTCGGCCAGGCAGATCGTCCCGTTCGACCCAGCAGCGCTGGCGCCGCTGTTGCGCCGCGCCGCGCGGGCCTACGGCGAGGCGACGTACACACCGGCCGACGAAACCGCGCAAAGTCTCCTGATCGTGGCCTTTGATTGAGTAAATTCCGGCCCGATACGGTGTTTTGACATCACTCAGTCGAGACCTATAGTTTCAATGTCCACTCGCACTTCGATTGCAGGACGTGGTTTGAAACTTTATCCACGCACCACAGCGCAGCCGCGCGCCTTGCTACGTGGGCGCTTTTGCGATAGGTACTCGCCGTGCCTGGTAGATCTCGCTCGGGCTGCATTCGCCTTGCGTTGGAGCCGCTCGAACCGCGCGAGCTGTTAGCGGTCGACACGGCCTGGGCCTTCTCCAGCCGCATGTTTCTGGCCAGCACGCAAGCCGGCGCGGACGACAGCATCGCGGCGCTCTATTCCGACGAAGGAAATGCCGGTGCCGCGCCCGCGGTGTTGGCTGCCACACCCACTCCGGCCACGAACCGCGCACCCACGGGCACGAACAAGACCGTCGCGACGCTGGAAGACACGGCCTACACGTTCAACGTGGCCGACTTTGGCTTTACGGATCCGGACCAGCAGTGGATCCCCAGCGGAGCCGCCTCGCCCAGCACGCTCACTGAGTCGCGCGTGCTGGTGCTATACAACACGGCCAGCGCCGCCGGACTGGAAATCGCCAACTACTACGCGCAGATCCATCCGGGAGTGCGGGTCGTGGGCATCAACGGCGTGAATCCCAACAGCGAGACCATTTCGGCCGATGACTATTTGAGCATCATCCGGCCGCAGGTCCTGGCGGCGTTGACCGCGACGACGGACTTGATTGTCACCACCAAGGGACTGCCGCTGCGCATCCAAGTGACTCAATCCGGCGTCAGTTCATACGTGGATGCCGAAGGAGTTACGCGCAGCGTTTCGAACTGGCGGCCGTTCTCCAGTCTGGAAGCCGAGTTGACCACCATCGATCGCGTGTCGATGTGGCAGATGATGGGCGACCAGACGTACACCGGGCTCAACCACTGGGCGCGCAATCCGTACTACTGGGACGATGCCAGTTTCACGCACGCGGAGTTCGGCACGCGATTGACCGCGCGCTTAGACGGCTACACCGTGGCCGACGTGAAGGCGGCCATCGATCGCGCCCAGCAGGCTTACGTGGGTCCGAGCAATCACACCGACGGACCGTACTACTTCCTGGTCGATAATGATCCGTCGAAGAGCTATGCGTCGTTCATGGCCACGCTGCCCAATTCGGTGCTCGTGCCCGGCGGTTATCCACTGGTTTATGACAACACCTCGGCGTTCGTGGGCGATGCGCCGGGCCCGATCCTGGGCTACGACAGCCACGGTATGCACCAGGCTTCGACACCGGCCAACTACCTCACCAGCAGTCTGACGGCCGAGCTGGCTGACGGCGCCGTGTTCCAAAGCTGGGAGAGCTACAACGCCTATAGCTTCGCCGGGCCGGTCGGCTTTACCAACCAGGGGCAACTGGCCCAGTGGCTGCAAGTAGGCGGCACGGCCGGAGTGGGCCACGTCGAAGAGCCCTCGGCCACGCGCTTGTCCGTCACGAACGAAGACCGCATGTTCCGCATGCTCTTGTTGGGCTACACATTCGCCGAAGCGGCATGGAGCGGCAACTATCAACTGTCGTTCGTGAACACGCTGGCCGGCGATCCGCTCATGCAGTGGAAGCCGCTGGTCGAAGGACAGAATTCGCTGGAGGCCGTGAAGATCTCGACGCTGCCGACCGCCGGAACGCTGACGCTCGACGGCGCGACCGTGACGGCGGGCCAATTTGTCGCCGCGACGGACATCGCGGCCGGACGGCTGCGCTTCACGCCGGCGTCCAACGCCTTCGGCACAAACTACGCCACTTTCACCTTTCAGGTGCAGGACGACGGCGGCGCAATTAGCGGCGGCAGCGATCTGGACGCATCGCCCAACACGTTCATCATCGATGTGACCGCCGTGAACGACGCGCCGGTGGCCGTTGGCAACAGCTACACGACCCAAGAGGGCACGACGCTCAGTGTGCCGGCCAGCGGCGTGGTCGCCAACGACACCGACCCCGAGGGCAGCCCGCTCTCTGCCGTCCTGGTGAGCACCACGACTCACGGCGCACTGACGCTCAACGCCAACGGCTCCTTTGTGTATACTCCGGCCGCCAACTATGCCGGACCAGACGCGTTCACGTATCGCGCCTTCGACGGCACGGCCACCTCCAACGTCGCCACGGTGGCAATCAACGTGCAGGACATCAATGGGCCGGTAAGCATCTGGTCCAATGGCACCGTTCCGACCGTCGCCGATAGCGGCGACGCCAAACCGGTCGAGCTGGGCGTCAAGTTCAGCTCGCAGGTCGACGGCTACATCACCGGCATCAAGTTCTACAAGAGCGCAGCCAACACGGGCGTGCATACCGCCAGCTTGTGGACCTCCGGCGGACAGTTGCTTGCCACGGCCGCGTTCACCAACGAGACGACCAGTGGCTGGCAGCAGGTGGATTTTGCCTCGCCGGTCGCCATCACGTCCGGCACGACGTACGTCGCTTCCTATCACACCAATACCGGTCACTATGCGCGGAACACCTCGTACTTCACGGCGCCGTATAGCTCCGGGCCGATCCAGGTGCCCACGAACGGCGGCGTCTACCGCTACGGCGTAACCAGCGGCATGCCGACCAACTCCTTCCAGGCTTCCAACTACTGGGTCGACGTGGTGCTGAGCACGACGCCGCCGGCAGACACCACGCCGCCGACGGTCACTGCCTTCAGTCCTGCCAGCGGCGCCACGAACGTGGCCACAAGCGCGACACAGACCGTCACCTTCAGCGAGGCGCTCGATCCGGCCACCGTCACGACCAGCACCGTGTTCTTGCGCAATGCGAACAACGTCGTCGTGCCGACGACCATCGCGTACAACGCCGCGAACAAGACGGTGACGCTCACACCCACGGGCGCGCTGGCCAATTCCGCCACGTACACGATCGTGGTCCAGGGCGGCGCCGACGGTGTGAAGGACGCGGCCGGCAACGCCCTGGCCGGCGACGTGACGAGCTCCTTCACGACCGTCGCGGCCGGCTCGTCGAGCGCGAGCTTGTGGCCCAACAGCACGACGCCGGCCGTGCTCGACGGCGGCGACGGCCAGTCGGTCGAGCTGGGCGTCAAGTTCAGCTCACACGTCAATGGCTACATCACCGGCATCAAGTTCTACAAAAGCGCCGGCAACACGGGCGTGCACAATGCCAGCTTGTGGACCTCTGGCGGACAGTTGCTTGCCACGGCCACGTTCACGAGCGAATCCGCCAGCGGCTGGCAGCAGGTGGATTTTGCCTCGCCGGTCGCCATCACGGCCGGCACCAGCTACGTGGCCTCGTACCACACGAATACCGGGCACTACTCGCGCAACACTTCGTACTTTAGCGCGCCTTACAGCAACGGCCCGTTGCAGGTGCCCGTCAACGGCGGTGTTTACCGGTACGGCAATAGTGCGTTCCCGACCAGCTCGTTTCAGGCATCCAACTACTGGGTCGACGTGGTGCTGAGCACGACGCCGCCGGCAGACACCACGCCGCCGACGGTCACTGCCTTCAGTCCTGCCAGCGGCGCCACGAACGTGGCCACAAGCGCGACACAGACCGTCACCTTCAGCGAGGCGCTCGATCCGGCCACCGTCACGACCAGCACCGTGTTCTTGCGGAATGCGAACAACGTCGTCGTGCCGACGACCATCGCGTACAACGCCGCGAACAAGACGGTGACGCTCACACCCACGGGCGCGCTGGCCAATTCCGCCACGTACACGATCGTGGTCAAGGGGGGCGCCGGCGGCGTGAAGGACGCGGCCGGCAACGCCCTGGCGGCTGACGTGACGAGCTCCTTCACGACCGTGGCGGCCGGCGGAAGTCTCTGGAACGCGGGCACGACGCCCGCCGTCCTCGACGGCGGCGACGGCCAGTCGGTCGAGCTGGGTGTGAAGTTCAGCTCGCAGGTCAATGGCTACATCACCGGCATCAAGTTCTACAAGAGCGCCGGCAATACGGGCGTGCACACCGCCAGCCTGTGGACGGCCAGCGGACAGTTGCTTGCCACGGCCACGTTCACGAGCGAGACGGCCAGCGGCTGGCAGCAAGTGAACTTTGCCTCGCCGCTGGCCATCACGGCCGGCGCCACCTACGTGGCCTCGTACCACACCAACACCGGTCACTACTCGCTGACGCGCTCGTACTTCAGTGCGCCGTACAGCAGCGGCCTGCTACAGGTGCCGGTAAACGGCGGCGTCTATCGCTACGGCAACAGCGCGTTTCCGACGAGCTCGTATCAGGCCACAAACTATTGGGTGGACGTGGTGTTTGCGAGTTCTTGACACGCGCCGCGCTTGGACCGAGTTCGGCTGCCCACCCCACGCAAAAAAGTTGCCTTGTCCCTCGTCGGTCGCTATGCTCAAGTGCCTGACCCCACTTTTGGCGGGTCTGCGCGACGAGCGTCGTGTTGCATGGCGGCGCGCGTCACCCATGGGAGGCGATTCGCGAGGCACGCCGTGACGATCATTGTGAGCTGCAGCGGATGTGGCGCGACGCTGCGCCTGAAAGACGAGCTTGCCGGCCGCCGCGGAAAATGCCCGCAGTGCCACGCGCCCATAGACGTGCCGGCAGCGACTCAAACGTCGGCAGGCGACGTTGCTTTGCGCGCGCAGCCAGCGCCCGCCCCGGCCGGCGCAGCAACGCAAGCTAAGCACGACGTTGCACGCGCAGCGCCTGCTGCACAGGGAGCCCTGCCGGCGGCTGCGGCCGCGCATCCGCGCGTGCGGTCAGAGACCGCGCCCGAGGCGTTCTCCGCCGATGGCAACACGGCACCGGCAATGCGTCTGCCACCCACGGCCCTGACCAGGGAAATCCTGGCAACGCTGACCGGCCATATCGAGCCCGTCCGTTGTTCGCTGGCGTATCAGGCGGCCATCGGGCTGGTGTTCCTGGTGATGCTGCTGCTGCCGCTGGTCTACGTCGGCATGATCGTAGGCGTGGGCTATGGGATCTACCTGTATGCCGTCCACGGCACCTGGCTGTTCACCGGGGTCGGCACCGGGCGTTCCGTTCGCGTCGGCATTTTTACGCTGCTCCTCTATCTTGGTCCGTTAGCCGTCGGAATCATTCTGCTGCTGTTCATGTGCAAGCCCTTGTTCGCGCGGCCGGCCCGGCGCGAAAAGCCGCGCTCCCTGACGCGGCGAGGCGAACCGCTGTTGTTCGCCTTCGTGGAGAAACTGGCGGCCGTGGTGGGAGCACCTTGCCCGTCGCGCATCGACGTCGATTGTCACGTCAATGCGTCGGCCAGTTTTCGTCGCGGCTGGTTGAGCATGTTGGGCAACGACATGGTGTTGACCGTGGGTCTGCCGCTGGTGGCCGGCTGCAATTTGCGGCAGCTCGCCGGGGTATTGGCCCATGAGTTCGGCCATTTTGCGCAAGGTTGGGGCATGCGGCTGTCTTATGTGATTCGCCAAATCAGCCACTGGCTGACGCGCGTCGTCTACGAGCGCGATGCCTGGGATCAGACGCTGGTCGACTGGTCGACGGGCTCGGATTATCGCTTGCAGATCGTGCTGTGGACGGCCCGCGGCTGCGTGTGGCTCACACGCCGCGCGCTGTGGCTGCTGATGATCGTGGGCCACGCAGTCTCGGGCGTGCTGCTGCGACAGATGGAATTTGATGCCGACATGCACGAAGTGCGCGTGGCCGGCAGCGATGCGTTCGAGTCGACTTGTCGCCGCCTGGCCGTGCTCAACGTCGCCACCAGCGGCGCCTACGAAGATTTGAACCACTGGTTTCGGGAATCACGACTGGGAGACGACTTGCCCGCGCTGATCATGGCGAACGTCGATCAGCTGCCGTTGCACGTGCATGTATTGCTTGACGAACGGATCGACAGCTCGACCACCAGCTGGCTCGATACGCATCCGGCCGATAGCGCACGCATTGCCCGGGCGAAGCAGGCGGACGAGCACGGCAAGTTTCGCGATGAGCGTGCGGCGACGGCGCTGTTTTCGGATTTTGCGGCGTTATCACGGACGGTGACGTTCGATTTCTACAAAGTGGCGCTCGGGCCGAAAATAAAGATCTCGGACTTGCATCCCACCGACCGGCTGTTGGCGCGGCAGCAGCGCGAGAACGCCGCGGCACAAGCCTTGCTTCGCTATTTCCAGGGAGCCTTCAATCCGCTGCGGCCGGTACCGTTCGCGTCGGCCTGGACCGAAGCTCCGGCCGATCCGCGGGCGTGCGCGGCGCGATTGCAGCGCGCCCGCCAGCAATGCGCGGCTCTGGTGACAGCGTATCGGGAGAAATGCGACGAATTCTCGCGGCTGGACACCGCGCTCTTGGAATGCGATCAGGCAGCGGCGGCACTGTCCGGCGGCATCAGGGTAAAGCCGAACACGTTTTCGCAACTACTGGACAGCTTCGACCAGGTTCGCCGCGTGCGCGCCGTGATGCGCGGCCAACAGTCGAAGCTGGCGGCGCAACTGGAACCGTTTGAGCGCGCCGCGGCCGAGCGCATGACCGCGGCGTTTGAACTGTTGCACGTGCCGCAGGTGGCCGCGAAGATTCCTGATGGTGCTGCGCTGGCCGAGCGCTGTCGCGACTTGCTGGCCACCCCGGTGGCCTTTCGCAGTGTCCTGGTGCCACTCCTCGAGCTGCGCAATGCGCACAGCGCAACGATGCTGCTTTTGCAGTACCTCGACGGTCGCGAAAAAGACCTGGAGTTGACCAATGCGATCGTCGAACAAATGCGCGTTTTGCATCGCTTGATCAACGACGAGCGTTCGCTTCTGGGCGCCATCGACTATCCGTTCCAGCACGGCAAAGGAAAGATCTCCGTCGCCGTGTATTGCGCCGAGTCCACGCCGGCGAGCGAGGACCTGGGCGGCTTGCTCACCAGCGCCGGCCAGATCCTCGATCGACTGCAGGCACTGGCCGTGCGCGTGATGAGCCAACTGGCTCTGGCGGCGGAACAAGTGGAAGGTGCGCTGCGGTTGCCGCCGCTTGCCGAATCCGCGGTCGCTCCCGGTGTTGACGCCGGCGCGTCCCACAACCTCACCGCCCCATCTTGAGCGCGTCGTTGATCGTGCCCACGTAGAAGCTGAACACGCGGAAGATCAGAAAGATGATCACCGCCGCGATCAGGCCGGTGACCGCCATTCCCAGCAGGATCGTCAGCGTGTTCATCGCGCTGCGCGCCTGGTCCTGGTATTCCTGCGCGAGATGGGCCATCGACTCGGTGAGCTTGCCGCTCTCTTCGCCCACTTGCACGGCGTCGAGAAAGTCGATGGGAAAGACGTTGGCCGCTGCGAGTGCTTCGTGAATCTCCCGGCCGGCGCGAATCTCGCCCAGCACGCGGTCGATATGTTGCGTGTAGACCACGTTGTGCGTGCTGGCCAACGACATGCGCAGCGCCCGGCGCAGGTCCATTCCGGAATTCAACGTGACATACATGGCCCAGGAGAGCCGGGCCATGGCCAGGGTTTCGATGGCGCGGCCCAGCCGTGGAATGCTCATGATGACGCGTTGCACCGGCGCGGCCCACAGCAGCCCACGCGTCGTGGCCCGATAGACGACAAACAGCACCGCGCCGACCACGGCCAGGAAGCACAAGTATTTGATCAGGCCGCTGTTACCGGTGAGGCCAAAGCCCAGAATGTCGGCATTGGACTTCCGCAGCGCCGGAATCGCACCCATCAGCCAGATCAGAAAGCCGACGACCGAAAGTGCCATCGTGAGCTCGAGGATGGGCCAGGACAGCGCGACCCAAAAGTTGCGCCGCAGGCGCATCTGGTGCTCGTAGTGTTCGGCCAGCTGGCGGAGCACTTCGGGGAGATGGCCGGTTTCTTCGCCCACTCGCACCAGGGCCCGAAAGAAGTCTGGAAAATAGTTGCCCGTGGGCACGAGCGCGTCGGCGATGGTGGAGCCGGCGGCGACGTCGTGGCTCATGTCCGCTAGCCGGCGGCGGCCCAGGCCGCGCGCGTTGGCGGCCTCGCGTGCCAGCACATTGCGCACGTCGACCCCGGCGCTGAGCGAGATGGCCCAGCGGCGGCAGAGCGCGGCCAGCGGCTTCAGTCCGATGCGCGACTCGAAGAGTTTCATGGGGCAGACGCGCGGGATAATGGCGAAATCCGGCTACGGACATTCTAGCGTAACGGCCGCGACCGAGTGTGAAAGAGAAATTCATGCCGTGTGGATGCCGTGGCCCGACCGCGCGAACCCTGCAACGCCCTATCGCGATCTGTTACAATGCCGCCCTCGAAAGTGCGCCCCTTGTCACTGTAAATGCACCTTCGTCCCTGGGATCCGTCGGACCGTCGCGGGCCATGAAGACCTTTGACTCGATCACGATTGTGGGCGTCGGGCTGATCGGCGCGTCGATCGGCCGCGCGGCCCTGGCGCGCAACGTGGCGGGCAGCGTCATCGGCACGGGCTCCCGGCCGGCGACCCTCGAGGCTGCGCAAGCCACGGGTGCGATCACCGAGATCATTACCGAACCGGCGGCCGCCGTGGCCAACGCCCATCTGGTGGTGATCTGCGCGCCGGTAAACCACATCGTCGAACAGGCGGCGCGGCTGGCCCGTTACTGCCGCGCGGGCACACTGATTACCGACGCCGGCAGCACCAAGGCCCGCATCGTGGCCGAAATCGAGCGCGCAGCCGGCGGCGCTGACTGGGGACGCGACGTGCGGTTCGTCGGCAGTCATCCGCTGGCGGGTAACGAGAAGCGCGGTCCGCGGCACGCCTCGGCCGATTTGTTTGCCGGCCGCGTGGTCGTGGTTACGCCCGGACAGCAGTCGCGCGCCGAAGACGTGGAAGCCGTGTCGCAATTCTGGACCGCGCTGGGCTCAAAGGTCGTGCAGATGACGGCCGAGGAGCACGATCAGGTGCTGGCCGCGATCAGCCATCTGCCGCACCTGGCGGCCGCGGCCGTTGCCGGTATGACGCCCGAGCGCTACGTGCCGTTGACGGCGGGCGGCTGGCAGGATACGACCCGCATCGCGGCGGGAGACCCGGTGTTGTGGCGGCAAATTCTGCTCGACAATCGGGCGAACGTGCTCGAATCGCTGGATCGGTTAACCGGATTGCTGGCCGAATGGCGCGCGGCGATCGAGCGCGACGACGCCGCTGCGACGGAGCGCTTGCTGGCAGAGGCCAAACGAATCCGCGACACCGTGGGAAATTGAGGCGCGGCCCAGCCGCGCTAACCTTCTCCGACCGCGTTGTCGCGTTTGACAGAACGTCGGGGACTGTCCCGATTTTGCGGTGCCCTGGGAGCAAAATGGGACTGTCCCCCTCTCAAAGGCCATTTTGATAGACGCACTTAGCTTAGAGCCCGGGGACAGAACGTAGGGGACCAGTCCCAATTTTTCGGCGGGCACCATCCATTTGGATGGTCGGGGTGAAAATCGAGCCTGTCCTTCTCGGTGCGGTCGTTTTGTCGCCAGGCCCTTAGGCCGTGCGACGAGCGCGACGCCCGGATGTTGCGGGCCCGCCGAGCCGGGCCATGTTGAGCGGATAGTCGATCGGTTCGAGCATCCAGTCGGTGAGCTTGCGGTTCAGGTTCGAGATCCAATTGCGCGGCCGGACCCAGCGGTGCAGCGCGCGTTGGCGCGCGAGCTTGCGTTCCACCTGGCCCTCCAGGAGGCCGTAGCCCAGGAAGTCGTAGCGCAGGCAAGTCGTCGGCTGGCCGGCGTCGAAGCTGCTCACGCGACAAGTAAGTCGATAGGCCGTGGACCCTGTTCCAGCGAGCTCACAGCGATCGTGTTGCTCCCGTGGTGCAAAGGCCGGTTCGGCGGGCATCTGCAGCCGATCTTGGCCCTGAAAATGGGGCTCGGTCAGGATCAGGCCGTCGGATGGGCCCCCGACAAACTGAACGATGCACGGTCGCGTTTTGGCATTCATCGTAGACCTCACATTCCACTCGCACGCCTGTCGCAGGCGGCATTCCTTGTTGCACCCCGCTTGCGGAAATTCGGGCCATCCGCCGAATCACGGCCTCTTCCTCTATCTACGAATTAGCCTACCGGCAAGCGCGCTAAAAACGCGCTAAAACTCACGCGGCATCGCCCGTTAAGACTGCGCCGCGAAAGGAACCATCGACGGCCCCTTCCCGAATGACCGGCCCGTTCAGCGACTCGAGTTGGGCTTCGGAGCGCCTGGTCGCTACCATGTGACCGGCAATGCAACGAGGGCCCGAGTGCCGAAATGCCTGGTATACGAGATTTGCGCGCGCGGCACAGCGAGCTTGAGATGCGGGTATCGAGTAAAGAGGCCTTTTAGCGCCATGGCCGTTTCGACACGAGCGAGCATAGCGCCCAGGCAAACGTGGATACCGGTGCCAAACGCCAGGTGGCGATTGGGACGACGGCGGATGTTCAGCTGATCGGGATTATCGAAAACGCTTGGATCGCTGTTGGCCGATGCCAGGCAGCCCATCAGCATTTGCCCGCGGCGGATGCTCTGGCCGCAGAATTCCGTATCTTCGCGCGCGAAGCGAGGCTTCGTGAGCTGGGCGAAGGAAACGTGACGCAGTAGCTCGTCCGCGGCCGAATCGGCCAGGCTCCAGTCAGCCTTGAGCTCACCAAGCGCCTGGGGGTGGTCGAAAAGCGTCAGCACGCTGACGGAGATCTGGTGGAGAGTCGTGTGATGACCAGCCGCAAGCAGTAAAAAAACCATCGCCAACAATTCATCTTCGCTGAGACGGTCGCCCGCCTCTTCGGCCTGAATCAGCCCAGCCAACAGGCCGCTGCGCGGCCGCTGCGACTGGCGTTGGATTTCCTCGCGCAAGTAGCGCATCATCTTGCTCAACCCTCTCAGCCCCCAGAGGATCGCCGGCAACGAAGTGGCGGTGCTGAATTCCTGGGCCCAGCGCGTAAATCGTGGACGATCTTCAGGCGGTAACCCCAGCAGCTCGCAAATGACCGCCAGCGGGAAGGGGCGGGCGAAGTGCCTAACAAGGTCCACACCATCGGGCGCGCGTGCCTCGTCCATCCGATCGAGCGCCTCGTCGGCAATGGCCTCGAGACGCGGCCGCAACGTGTCGATGCTCTGGCGCAAGAACGCCTGATCGACGAAGCTGCGCAGTCGGCGATGGTCCGGCTCGTCGCGCAACAGCATATTCGTCGCCAGCGGTCGCAGACCCCGGGGCAGCCAGCGGAAGATACCCGCCATCACTCTATTGCCCGCCGCGGCAGGATTCTGCACGAAGCGGTGGTGGTCTCGCAGCAAGTCCGTAACGGCGTCGTACGTCGTCGCCAGCCACATCTTGCCGAAAATCGGCATGCGCGTACGAATCACAGCACCCGATTCTCGCAACAGGGCCAGAGTCGGAAACGGGTTCTGTTTGAACGTCTGCGCCTGCAGATCAAGACGGACCGCCGGCGCCTCAGAGATACTCATTTCTCGGCTCCAGATTGCTCCCTGACAAATTATGCGGCACGATCATTTTTCGGCAAGGATGCGAATGCCTGCGTCGCCGTGCGGCATGTTGATGCCCACGTCCTCGTCGTGCCGCACCAGGCGCCATGTGGCGAAGCGCATCGGCCCCGCGAAGCGGCCATCATGCGCGAACCTGCCAGTGACAACGCTGGGATAGCCCCCTCGCCGCAACAAACGATCGTCGTACCGGGATTGAACTTACAGCCGGCGGCCCAAATCGCGCGTCGCTTTTTGCGCAATTTTGATGTCGCAATGGATAGACTCTCAGCAGTGAACCACGCCCTTCGGAGGACGACTCAGTGGACGCCATTTATTTAGGGATCGTCGTTGCGTTTTTCGCGCTGTGCTTCGGCATGGTGCGGCTGTTCGAGAACATCAAGACCTAGGAGGGCGCCGCGATGGACGGCATTTATCTGATCGGGGCCGCCGTGTCGGCCCTCCTGTTCGTGTACCTGGTGATCGCGCTTTTGAAGCCGGAGTGGTTTTCATGACTACCAACGCCCTGTTGCAACTCACCATCTACGTCGTCGTGCTGCTGGCGCTCGTCAAGCCGCTGGGCACCTTCATGGCCCGGGTGTACGAGAACAAGCCGTGCGGGCTGGACAAGATTCTGGGACCGCTCGAGCGGCTGATCTACCGGCTGTGCGGCGTCAATCCCACGTCCGAGATGACGTGGCAGCACTACACCTATGCCGTGTTGGCGGTCAACTTCATCGGCCTGCTGATCGTTTACGGCCTGCTGCGCCTGCAGTACTACCTGCCGCTGAATCCCGAGGGCCTGGCCGGCACCGCGCCCCACCTGGCCTTCAACACGGCCGTGAGTTTTGCCACCAACACGAACTGGCAAAGTTACGGCGGCGAGGCGACGCTGGGTTATTTTGCGCAGATGCTGGGCCTGGCCGTGCAGAATTTTCTTTCGGCGGCCTCGGGCATGGCAGTGCTCGTGGCACTGGTCCGTGGTTTCGCGCGTCGGCAATCGGCGACGATCGGAAACTTCTGGTTCGACATTACGCGCAGCACGCTGTACATCCTGCTGCCGTTGTCGGTCGTGCTGGCGCTGGTGCTCGTGTCGCAGGGTGTCGTGCAGACCTTCAACCCATACGCCAAAGTCGCGCTGCTGCAACCGACGTCGATGCAAGAACCCGTGCTCGACGACGACGGCAGCCCGGTTTTGGACGGCCAGGGACAGCCGACGACAAAGACCACACCGGTCATCGAGCAAACGATCGCGGGCGGCCCGGCCGCCTCGCAAATCGCCATCAAACAACTCGGCACCAACGGCGGCGGATTCTTCAATGTCAACTCGTCGCACCCGCTGGAAAACCCCACGCCGATTTCGAACTTTTTCCAGCTGCTGTCGATCCTCGTGATCTCGGCGGCCCTGTGTTACACGTTTGGAAAAATGATCAACGACACGCGGCAAGGGTGGGCCGTTTTGGCGGCCATGTTCGTAGTCTTCCTGCCGCTCTTGGCGCTGTGCTATGCATCGGAGCAGAGCGGCACTCCGGCCCTGGCAGCCGCCGGCGCCGATCAACTAGCCGGCCCGCAACAGGCCGGCGGCAACATGGAAGGCAAGGAAGTGCGCCACGGAATCGCGCTCTCCGCACTGTGGGCCACCGCGACCACGGCCGCCTCGAACGGCAGCGTCAACTCCATGCACGACTCCTACACGCCGCTCGGCGGACTGGTGCCCATGTGGCTGATGCAACTGGGCGAGGTCGTGTTTGGCGGCGTGGGCAGCGGATTGTATGGCATGCTGGCCTTCGCGATCATCGCTGTCTTTATCGGCGGACTGATGGTCGGCCGCACGCCCGAATACCTGGGCAAGAAGATCGAAGCGTTCGAAATGAAGATGGCGGCCATCATCATCCTGGTTCCGCCGCTGGCCGTGCTGGTTGGCACCGCCGTGGCCGTATCATTCCCCGACCTGGCCAAGCCGAGCATTCCGAATTCGGGAGCCCACGGCTTTAGCGAAGTGCTGTATGCCTTCTCTTCGGCCGGCAACAACAACGGCAGCGCGTTCGCCGGACTCAACGCCAACGTTCCGTTTTTCGACACGCTGCTCGGGCTCTGTATGCTCGCCGGCCGTTTTCTTTTGATGGTTCCCATTCTAGCGATTGCCGGCTCGCTGGCCGCCAAGAAGTACACCCCGGTCAGCTCGGGCACGCTGCCCACGCACGGACCGTTGTTTGTTGCGCTCTTGGTCGGGGCGGTGCTGCTGGTCGGCGCGCTGACGTTTGTGCCGGCTTTGGCCTTGGGCCCGATCGTTGAACATTTGCAGATGTTGGAGTAACTCAATGTCTACCAAGACTCGATCATTATTCGACCCGGCGATTATGCGGCGTGCGCTGGTCGACGCGTTCTGGAAGCTCGACCCGCGCCGGGAGATCCGCAATCCGGTGATGTTCACGGTGTACGTCGGCAGCATCCTGACAACCGCGCTGTGGATCATGTCGTGGAACACCGCCGGCGAAGAACCGTCGTGGTTCATCTTTGCCGTCTCGATCTGGCTGTGGTTTACCGTGTTGTTTGCGAACTATGCGGAAGCGATGGCCGAGGGGCGCGGCAAGGCCCAGGCCGATGCCTTGCGGCGGGCGCGGCAGCAAGTGCCGGCCAAGAAACTGCTCCGCGAGCGATCCCAGCCCGGCGGGCCGCCGTCGTTCACCGACATGCTGCGGTCCGGCGCAGCGACCATGGCCGAGGCCATGGACCTGCGCAAGGGCGATCTCGTCGTGGTCGAATCCGGCGACTACATTCCGGCGGACGGTGAGATTATCGAGGGTGTGGCGTCGGTCGACGAAAGCGCCATCACGGGCGAAAGCGCGCCGGTGATCCGGGAAAGCGGCGGCGACCGCAGCGGCGTAACCGGCGGCACGCGCGTGCTCTCCGACTGGCTGATCGTGCGAATCACGACCAACCCGGGCGAAACCTTTCTCGATCGCATGATCGCCATGGTCGAAGGCGCCAAGCGGCAGAAGACGCCCAACGAAATTGCGCTCGACATCCTGCTGGCCGGCATGACGATTGTCTTCCTGCTCGTGTGCGTGACGCTCCTGCCCTACTCCATCTTCAGCGTCGGTGTGGCCGGGCAAGGCACGCCAATTTCCATGACCGTGCTCGTAGCGCTCCTGGTGTGCCTGATTCCCACGACCATCGGCGCTTTGCTCTCGGCCATCGGCATTGCAGGCATGGATCGCATGATTCAGGCCAATGTCATCGCCATGAGCGGCCGTGCGGTCGAAGCGGCCGGCGACGTGGACGTGCTGCTGCTGGACAAAACCGGCACGATCACTCTCGGCAATCGGCAGGCAGTGGAATTCATCCCTGTCGATGGGATTGCGCCGGGCGAACTGGCCGACGCGGCCCAGCTGTCTTCGCTGGCCGATGAAACCCCCGAGGGCCGCAGCATCGTGGTGCTGGCCAAGACGAAGTACGGGCTGCGCGAGCGCGACATCAACCAGATCCGCGCCAAGTTCATCCCCTTCAGCGCGCATACGCGGATTAGCGGCGTGAACATGGAGGGGCGCGAGATCCGCAAGGGGGCGGCCGACGCTATCGAGAACTTCGTGAAGCAAAACGGCGGCGCGTTTCCGGCCGCCGCACAGCGCGAAATCGAGCTGATTTCCCGGCAGGGCGGCACGCCCCTGGTCGTCGCCGAGAACGGCCGCACCCTGGGCGTCGTACACCTGAAGGACATCGTCAAGGGCGGCATCAAGGAGCGCTTCGCCCAGTTGCGACAGATGGGCATCCGCACCGTGATGATCACCGGCGACAACCCGCTAACGGCCGCGGCCATTGCAGCCGAGAGCGGCGTCGACGACTTTCTGGCCCAAGCAACTCCGGAAACCAAGTTGCAATTGATCCGCCAACAACAGAGCGGCGGCCATCTGGTGGCCATGTGTGGCGACGGCACGAACGACGCGCCCGCCCTGGCGCAGGCCGACGTGGCCGTGGCCATGAACAGCGGCACTCAGGCGGCGAAAGAGGCCGGCAACATGGTCGACCTCGATTCCAATCCGACCAAACTGATCGAGGTCGTGGAAATCGGCAAGCAACTGCTGATGACGCGCGGCTCGTTGACCACGTTCAGCCTGGCCAACGACGTGTCCAAGTATTTTGCGATCATTCCGGCCGCGTTCGCCAGCACGTATCCCGTGCTGGACCGGTTGAACATCATGCGCCTGGCCACGCCCACCAGCGCGATCCTCTCGGCGGTGATCTTCAACGCCATGATCATCATTGCGTTGATTCCGCTGGCCCTGCGCGGCGTGAAGTATCGGCCGATCGGCGCCGCGGCCCTGTTGCGCAACAATCTGTGGATCTACGGCGTGGGCGGGCTGATCGTGCCGTTCGTGGGCATCAAGCTGATCGACATGGCCCTGGTGGTCATGCATCTTACCGGACCAACTGTTTGAATCTGACAAAGGGGACCCGATTCATGGTTACGCAAGTCATTCGCCCGGCCATCATCTTCATGGTGCTGATGACCGTGTTGACGGGAGTTGTTTATCCGCTGGTCATCACCGGCATCGCACAAGTTGCCTTTCCGCACCAGGCGAACGGGAGCCTGATCTACGACGGGGATCAGGTCGTCGGCTCGGAGCTGATTGGGCAACCGTTCGACGATCCCAAGTACTTTTGGAGCCGGCCATCGGCCACCGGTCCGGTGCCGTATAACGCGGCGGCTTCGAGCGGCTCGAACCTCGGCCCCATCGAGCCCAACCTGACCGGCGCATTCCAGACGCGGGCCGAAGCACTCAAGCAGGCTGACCCGGGCAATGAGAAGCCGATCCCAGTGGACCTGATCACTGCTTCCTCGAGCGGGCTCGATCCGCACATCACGCCCGCCGCCGCGGAGTATCAGCTTGCGCGGGTGGCCCGAGTGCGCGGTCTGCCGGAAGATGCCGTGCGCAAGCTGATCAAGCAGCACACGGAGCTGCGCACGTTCGAGCTCTTGGGCGAGGCGCGCGTGAACGTGGTGAAATTGAACTTGGAACTGGATAAGGCCAAGTAGTCGCCTCGTGGCGTGTTTTAGTGCCCCACAGTGAACCTATCCCGGCCGAATTCTCCCGTCACACGCGCCGATTGTGGCGCGCCGCTTGTGCGAATTCTGCGCAACTCGTAGGCTATCCGTATTCGGTTCACACGGAAGGCCATGATTCGAAATGCTGTGGGAAGTTGACATCTATCCGGCCCCGGGCGAGCCTGACCGCGCCAGCGCGGAGGTGACCAGCGCCGCGGCTGAGTTGAGCTTGGGCGCGCCGCTGCGCGTCGTCGCCGGTCACGGCTTTCTGATTCAAGGGCCGCTCGCCCAGACGCAGCTGGAACGCATCGCCCGCGAACTGCTGGTGGACGGCACGGTCGAGCGGGCCGTGGTGGCGCCGCTGGGCGATCCGCGCCTGGTCGATCCAAGACAATTGCCCTCAGCTAGCGGCGCCCCATCAGCCAGCACCGCCTGGCGCGCGGTACACGTGCTGCCCAAGCCGGGCGTGATGGATCCCGTGGCGGCCAGCACGCAGGCGGCCATTGCCGATCTGGGGCTGCAGGCCGACGCTTTGCGCACCTTGCGCAAATACTGGTTCGAGCGCGCCAGCGACCAGCAGCTGAGCGTGCTCACGGCCAAGGTGCTGGCCAACGACGCGATCGAGCAGGTCGTGGTCGGGCCGTTGGCGTTCGAGCGGCTCGAATTGGGCTCGCCCTATCGGTTCGAGCTGCTGCACGTGCCGATTCGCTCGTTGGACGACGAGGCGCTGGCGCGGCTGGCGCGCGAGGGACAGCTTTATCTGTCGCTCACCGAAATGCAGACCATCCAGGCGCATTTTCGCGCGCTCGATCGCGATCCGACCGACGTGGAGCTGGAAACGATCGCCCAGACCTGGAGCGAGCACTGCAGCCACAAGACGCTGGCGGGCCGGATCGCCTATCGCGGACCGGACGGAGCGCGGCAGTTCGACAACATGCTCAAAGAGACGATCTTTGCCGCCACGCGGGAGATTCGCAGCACGCTGGGCGACGCCGATTGGTGCGTGAGCGTCTTCGCCGACAACGCGGGCGTCATTCGCTTCGACGACGAGCACAACGTGGTCTTCAAGGTCGAGACGCACAATCATCCCTCGGCGCTGGAACCGTACGGCGGCGCCAACACGGGCGTCGGCGGCGTGATTCGCGACCCGCTGGGCACCGGCATGGGCGCCAAGCCGATTGCCAACACCGACGTGTTTTGCTTTGCACCGCCCGACACGCCCCCCGGCGACGTGCCGCCGGGCGCATTGCACCCGCGGCGCGTGATGCGCGGCGTGGTGGCGGGCGTGCGCGACTATGGCAACCGCATGGGAATTCCCACCGTCAACGGAGCGATCTATTTCGATCCGCGCTACCTGGGCAATCCGCTGGTGTATTGCGGCAATGTAGGACTGATTCCGCGCGACAAGTCGTTCAAAGAACCGCGCGCCGGCGACTTCATCGTGGCCGTGGGCGGGCGCACCGGGCGCGACGGCATTCACGGCGCCACCTTCAGCTCGGCCGAGCTCACCGAGCAGAGCGAATCGCTCTCCGGCGGCGCCGTGCAAATCGGCAATGCCATCACCGAGAAGATGCTGCTCGACGTGGTGTTGGCCGCGCGCGACGCGGGCCTGTACCACGCCATTACCGATTGCGGCGCCGGTGGCTTTTCGAGCGCCGTGGGCGAAATGGGCGAGACGATCGGTGCCGAAGTGTGGCTCGACCGCGCGCCGCTCAAGTACGACGGCCTGTCGTACACGGAGATTTGGATTTCCGAGGCCCAGGAAAGGATGATTCTCTCGGTCGGGCCGGAGCAGTGGGACGCGTTCTCGGCACTCTGCCGGTCGGAAGGCGTGGAAGCCACGGCGATCGGCAAGTTCGTGCCCACCGGCCGCTTGCGATTGAAATACGGCGAGCACGAAGTGGCCGACTTGTCGATGGAGTTCTTGCACGGCGGTCGCCCGCCGGTGGTGCGCGAGGCGACGTATGAACCACCCCCGCAACGTGACCTCTCATGGAGCGCGGCGGCGACGGCCGACTTCGCCGGCACGCTCAAGAAAATCCTGGGGTCGCTCAACGTGGCCAGCAAGCATTGGGTGATCCGGCAGTACGACCACGAGGTGCAGGGCGGCAGCGTGATCAAGCCGCTGGTCGGCGCGGCCAACGACGGGCCCAGCGACGCGGCCGTGTTACGGCCGGTGCTGGCGTCGCGGCGCGGCATCGCGATCGCCTGCGGCATGAATCCGGCCTACGGCGACTTCGACACCTATCACATGGCCGCCAGCGCCATCGACGAAGCGGTGCGCAATTGCGTGGCCGTGGGTGCCGACCCGGCCCGCATCGCCATCCTCGACAATTTCTGCTGGGGCAATACGGATCGGGCAGCCACGCTGGGCTCGCTGGTCCGCGCCGCGCTGGCTTGTCATCACCTGGCCGTGGCGCTGGGCACGCCGTTTATCAGCGGCAAGGACAGCCTGAACAACGAATTCCGCTATCAGACGCCCGAGGGCGCGTCGCGCTCGATCAGCATTCCGCCGTCCCTCTTGATTAGCGCGCTGGGCCAGCTGGACGATGTGGCGCACGCCGTCACCATGGACCTGAAAGAGCCGGGCAACGTGATTTACATGGTCGGCACGACGCACGAGGAACTGGGTGGCTCACACTTTGCGCTGGTGCACGGATTGTCGGGCGGGCGCGTGCCGCAGGTGGATCCGAGCATCGCCAAAGCCACCTTCGCGGCCGTGCACGCGGCGATCGCCGCGGGCCTGGTCCGCGCCTGCCACGATTTGAGCGAGGGGGGGCTGGCGGTAGCCATTGCGGAGATGGCGTTCGCCGGCGGGCTGGGTGCGACGATAGATGTAGATGCCGCGCCCAATGATTTGCAACGGCACGACGCCGCCCAACGGCACGCAACGCTGCTCTTCGCCGAATCGAACACGCGCTTCTTGTGCGAAGTGCCGGCGGCGCGCGCGGCGGAGTTCGCAGCTTGTTTTCGCGCGCCGGTGCCGATTGCCCGGCTGGGCACGGTAACGAGTGCAACCCAATTGGAAATCAGGGCCGGCCAACACGTGTTGGTCGCGGCCGAATTGTCGGCATTGAAGGCGGCCTGGCAAGCGCCGCTCGATTGGTAAACGGCCCGCAAGGACGAGTAGCGGTTTGAAGATTGATTCCGTGTGTCACTGCTGGCTTGCCCAGCCGTGCGAACTGGGCACAGACTGTTTCTAATGGATCATTGCCCCATGGCTCAACCGCGCGTCTTGATATTGCGAGCACCCGGCGCGAATTGCGACGCGGAGACAGAGTTCGCATTTGAGCGCGCCGGCGGGCTGCCGCAGCGATTGCACGTCAATCGACTGCTCGAGGCGCCGCGGCAATTGGCCGACTACCAGATCCTCTGCATCCCAGGCGGGTTCAGCTACGGCGACGATATTGCCGCCGGCCGCATCTTGGGCAACCAGCTGCGGCACCACCTGGCCGATCGCGTGCAGGAGTTCAAAGCGGCCGGCAAGCTGATCCTGGGCATTTGCAACGGCTTTCAGATTTTGATTCGCTCCGGCGTGCTGTTGCCCCTGGCTGACGATGGCACCGCGCCGGCCACCTTGGCCTGGAATGCGTCGGGCAAGTTCGAAGACCGCTGGGTGCCGCTGTCGGTGGCGGCGAAGACTTCGGTCTTCTTTGCGGGCATTGAAACGATGTACTTGCCGATCGCCCACGCGGAAGGGCGTTTTGTGCCGCGCGACGAGCCGATGCTGCGGTCGTTGGAAGCCGCCGGCCAGATTGTGCTGCGCTACGGCGCGCCGAGCGCGGCGTCGCAACCGCTGCAAATGGCCGCCGGCGTGCCGTATCCCGACAACCCCAACGGCTCGCTGGCCGACGTGGCCGGAGTGTGCGATCCGACGGGGCGCGTGTGCGGGTTGATGCCGCATCCGGAACGTCACATTGACCCCACGCAGCATCCGCGCTGGACGCGCGGGCCGCTGCCGGCAGCGGGCGACGGCCTGCGCGTGTTTCAGAATGCGGTGGCGTACTTCCAGTGAGTGGCCGGCGCCGCGTCCGAACGCCAGCGCGAAAAATTCCCGCACCTAAAAGCACATGGCCACGCAAGCGTGGCCATGGCCCCCCAACTCCGGGCTTTACACGTCGGCCATCGTCGCCCGGACGGCGACGACCAACGTCACGATTTCACTACGGGCAGCAGGGAGCGGGCTGCGGACAGCATGGTACGGGTTGCGGGCAACACGGGTCACAATATTGTGCCGCCATTTGTTGCGGTTGGGCCGATCGCCAGCCAAACATTCCTCCGGTGGCGCCACCGCAACACGCATTGCGGTGAAAGCAGCCGGCAGATGTGGCCGTAATCAACGACAGCACTGAGAGAATCAAGAGTTTGCGCATACGTCTCTACTCCGGGGCGGGGAAATCAGCTCGGCGCGGGGGCGGCCGAACGGTGGGTTGCAGCGCGTTGGCGAGCGGGCAAGCGAAACTCGACCGTACCGCCGGCGGCAAGTTATCCGCACGAGGACGGTCGCAGTCTCACCGGTTCGCGGCGCACGAGACGCCGACGAAGCCACTCGAATCAACGCGCAGCTACAGAACCATACACGCGGCCCATGGATGTGCAACCGCGGCGCGACGGTTTTTGCGCAGCATGGCCGATAGCCTGGCGCCCCCGGCGGCAGGACCGCGTGAACCTGCCCGGCCCGCAAAGTTTCGCGCGCCGCAAAGCGGCGCCCCGCGCCAGCCGTTGCTGCCCATGCCGGCCGCGCCGCATGGCGAAGCGGCGCCCGCCACCTTAGAATCAGGCAAGCGACCCACGGACAAATGCGCCAAGCCATGCTGCTGGCAGCACTAAGGACCGGCCCAGCCACAACAGGAAGCCGCCGCGCGATGCCCGTTACGTTTGAATTCGACCGGCCGACAGCGATCAAGGTGGCCGAGTTTCTCGAGTCGAGCGGCATGGCCAAGGAGGCGGCCGACGTCTGGCTCAACCTGTCGGCGGAGGATCCTTACGACCGCCACGTGCGCGAACGCTTCGGCAACCTGCTCTTCGAGATCTCGCAAGCAGCCTATCGGCCAGGGACAATCGAGCGCTCGCAGTTCATCCTCCGCGTGATCGGCCATTCCTGGCCGACGCCAATCCTGCGGCAGGCCTACTTCGACAACCTGCAAATGGTCTTGCGCGGCAAGAACCGGCGCGGGCAATCGGGGGCAGTCGTGTTGGGACTGGGTGCAGGCCGCTGTGGCTCCGCCACGTTGACGGCGGCATTTGCCGCGCTCCCTGAGGCCTGCGCCACGCACGAGATCCCGCCGCTCGTGTTCTGGGAGCCCGCGGCGGAGCAGCTGCAATTTCACTGGGACCGGTTTCGGCTGTTGAGCGAATACTTTGCCGTGGTGTTCGACACCGCGCCGCCGTGGATCAACGCGGCGAGCGCCTTTTTGCGGGAGTTTCCGCAGGGGAAGGTCGTAGGCCTGTATCGCGATACGGCCGCCAACGTGCAGTCGTATCTGAGTATTCAAGGCAGCGGTGGCGAGGCGTCGAACTTGTGGGCGCCGCGCGGCAGCCACCTGTGGCGCACGACGCCGGCCGATCCCAGCTACCCCAGCTACGCCGTGCCGGCGCGGTTGCTGAACGACTTGAACGCGGCCCGGGCCGAGGCGATCGAGCGCTTTGTCACGGAATACAACCAAATGCTCAAGTCGCTGGCCGCCGCGCATACCGGCCGGCTGCTGTTGGTGCGCACGGAAGAGATGAACACCGACGAGACGGCCCGGCAGTTGCAAGACTTTCTGGGCGTTCCTCTGGTGATGCCGGCGGCGCTCAACGTCGGCGGAACGACCGACAGTCGCAAGCTCAAGCAATCGCGCGCGTTCTGACTTATCCGCCGCCAACCTTCCGCAGCCGTTCGCAGCAAAAACGCGCAAGTGCAACGCAATCCGGTAGCGGAACTCGCCAGAGTTCAGCGACCCCGCGCACGCCGGCTGAATTCCGGCGAGCTCAGCTACGACGATTTCCGCGGCCCTCAGAAGATGCCTGCGCCAAAGCTGTCCGGCTTGGCCGTTTGCGCCGGTGGACCGGCCGCATGACGCTGCGGATGACCGGACTGCGGCACCGCGGCGCGGTGCGGACTGCGCGGCTGCTGCTCCGCCGGCTGCACGTGCGTTTTGTCGCGGGTCAGCGCGGGCTCTCTGCCCCCGGCGGCAGGCAGCGCATCTTCGTGGTCGTAGTCGTCGTAAGTCGAACGATAACCCGGCAGTTTCGAACGATCGACCTCGAGTCGGAATTCTTTGATCACGCGATCCTGAATCATCTCGCGGCAGGCCGAGTTGATGGGGTGCGCAATGTCTGCATAGAGTTTGGCGCGGCCATCTTCGTCTTTGATCAGCCGCTCATCGTTGAGCCGCGCGCCGCATTGATTGCAATGCGCGGCGCGCAAATGATTCTTGCAGCCGCATTGCGGACAATGGGCCGTGAGCTTGCGGCTGGGCATGGCCACGAAAGGGCCGTTGGTGCCGTCGATAATCTTCAGGTCGCGAATCACGAATGCGTTGTCGAAGGTGATGGAGCAGAAGGCCTGGAGGCGCTCGCTGGCATCTTCCATGAGTTTGATGCGAACCTCGGTGATTTCCACGGCCGTTCTCCTTCAAACTGCGTTAGTGGCACGTTCTTAAGGCATAGACCTGGCCGACGCCGCGCGCCTGCAACCGTCGCGCGACGCGCTGTGCATGCCGCGCATGGCGACAAATTCCAAAGTAGGCCGAACCGCTGCCGCTGAGTTGCGCGGCCAGACAATCTTCGCGCACCAGTTCACTGCGCAGCCGGGAGACCCAGGGCGTCAGCGTCTCGGCCGCTTCTTCCAGACGATTGTGCAACAGGGCGGGCAGTTGACGCACGTCTCCGTGCTGGAGTGCCGAAACCAACGGCGCCAGCGCGCGCGGCGCGGCGGCCGGCCGACAGCGACCATACACCGCGGGCGTCGACAAGCTCGCGGGCGGACGCACCAGCACAATGTCCAGCGCGCCCAAGCCACGCAGCGCCTCGACGCGCTCGCCCCGGCCGCGGCAGATCGCCGGCCCTTGGTGTAAAAAAAACGGCACGTCGCTGCCGAGCTCCGCCGCCAACTCCGTCAGTTGCTCGCGGCGCCAGCCGAGTCGCCAGAGCTCGTTGGCCGCCAGCAGCGTAGCCGCGGCGTCGCTGGAACCGCCGCCCAGGCCGGCCGCGGTTGGGATGCGCTTGACCAGGTCCAGGTGCAAGCCCAGGCTCGAGCCGCTGCGCGCCTGCAGCAACTGCGCTGCTTTATAGGCCAGGTTGGACTGCTCGTCGCGCGGCAGAGCGCCGTAGGCGGCATCGAGCGAGGCGCCGTCGCCGGGGGCGGCCCAGCGACAAGCTACCGAAATACGCCCGCTGGGATCGGGCGAAGCGACAAGGGTATCGAACAGCCCGATGGGCACCATGAGAGTCTCGATCTCATGGAAACCATCGCTGCGTTTAGCAAGAACCTCGAAAAAAAGATTCAGCTTCGCCGGTGCCCGAACGATTGCATTCGCGGCGAGCCGGTTGACATTCATGCGAAGCGTTCCCTGCTTGCCTGTCACCTCTCGTGCATGTGGGATGTGCCATTGCGCATCCTCGGTTTTGGCGCTCCGTTCCGCCCTGAATGAGTCGCCTTTTGCGCCTTTTCAATCGGGTAAGATTGTATTGATGACGGCGAAAGCGTCAATCGAGGTAAGCACCGTCAAGCTGCGATAAGACAAATATTTAGGCGCCGGCCAGCGAACTGGGCAATTTGGCGGCGTCGCGAGAAACAACGCAGCCTGGGACTACCGTCGAAATGCACTACGTGGCGACACGCGGACGACACCAGCTAGTTCTCGCCCGCGGCCAGGCTGGCGCAGACTATTTCCTCGTCATTGCGGGCAAAGACGCAGCGGTGTGCATATGCCGGGTGCGACCAGCAAACGCCGCCTCGGGTCGACAGCTGGACCTTCGTGGGTGCGATCAGCCGGGCACGACTAATCTCGCTGTACCCTTGCGGCGAGAGCCGGGCGATGATTAGTTCGCCCCGCTCGTTGAACATCCACAGGCGATCGCCGTTTTTGACCATGTGGATCG
Organism: Pirellulales bacterium; assembly: GCA_050250435.1. Lineage (GTDB taxonomy): Bacteria > Planctomycetota > Planctomycetia > Pirellulales > PALSA-1355 > JBFWOR01. Next base: position 268,028 of record JBFWOR010000006.1, read on the forward strand.
TGCTCCAGCGCGACTTGGGCGTGGGTTCCAAGCTCTCCCACAGGCGGTTGCCGTTCTTGCCGTCAAGGCAGCGAAACTCGCCGTAGCTATCCACGCCATAAACGTAGTCGCCCTCGCAATAGGGCGTGCTGATGATGGAGTGCAGGGCTTCGGTATGTTGCTCGTCGCGACCGCTCTTGCGCCACAGCTCTTCGACACCGAGCTCGCCCGGCTTGAGCTGCAGCATGAATGAGCCATCATAAAAACTTGTGAAGAACAGCCGGTCTTTCTCCAAGACCGGAGTGGCGACGTTGATCACCATTTTGGCCGGCTTGAAAGGATGCAGCCAATAGACGTCGCCCGTGCTCGGGTTCAGTCCTGCGACGCTGTCGCCCGTCCAGCAGACGAGCACGCGGCGCGCGGCTTGCTCGACGATCAGCGGCGCGGAATAGGAGGCGTTGTCGTCGAGCGCGCGCCAGCGCTCCTCGCCGGTGCGCTTGTCAAAGGCCACCAGGCAGGCGCCTTCACCGCCGATTTGCACGATCACCAGCTCGCCCTCCACCAGCGGCGCCGCGGCGATGCCCCAAATGGGCATGCGAATCTTGTACTCCTTGTTGCAATCCTTGCTCCACAGCACTTTCCCGGTCGCCGCCTCGAAGCAGAACAGGTTGCCCATGGAACCCAACGAATACGCCCGATCCTCGTCGATGGTCACACAAGCACGAGGGCCGGCCGTATAGCCGACGTTCACATAGTCGCAATCGTACTCGTGCAGCCATAATTTGCTGCCGGTTTCGCGATCGAAGCAGTGGACGCGTTCCGTTTGCTTGGGCTCCACGAGTCGATCCGTGACGAACACGCGATTGCCGGCCACGGTGGGCCCGCTGTAGCCGCTGGCAATCGGCTGCCGCCAGCGAATGACGAGCTGTTCGTTGGCGAATTTGTCGACCAGGCCGTCTTCATGCCACACGCCGTCACGGGTCGGGCCGCGCCATTGAGGCCACTCGTCGGCGGGCAGGGGCCGCGAGTAAGAGAGCAGTATCGCAATCAGCCCAACAAGGATGAGCAATCGAGGCCGTGACATCGTGAGGATTCCTCCGTCGTGGTGTGCCGTTCGAGCCGCAGTGCAATTATCGTGTATCGACGGCAACTCGGCCACAGCGTAGCAGGTGGTTCGCTGCACCGGCGCATTCGACTGCAGCGCGCCGATCGGCTCGGCAGAAACCTCGCCATGCTTGGTAGCTGAATTCGCCAGAATTCAGCGCGGTAGGTGAGCCCCTGAACTGGGGCGCCCTAGCCCGGATTTCTCACCAACTTCGTAGCGCGCACAGCAGGAGGCTGGTGAGAAATGCGCCCTAGCTGCGGGCCAGCTTGTGGAACCGTTCTTTGAGGTCGCGGGTGATGGGTCCCGGCTTGCCGCTGCCGATGGCCCGGCTATCGACCTTTACCACGGCGATGACTTCCACGGCCGTGCCAGTCAAGAAACATTCGTCGGCAATATAGACATCGTGCCGGGTGATGGGCACTTCGCGCACTTCACGGCCGCCCGTGCGGGCCAACTCGATCACCGCATCGCGCGTGATGCCTTCCAGCACGCCGGCGTCGGTCGGGGGCGTGAGCAGCACGCCATTTCGCACCAGAAAGATATTGTCCGCCGTGCACTCCGCCACTTCGCCCTTGTGGTTGAGCATCAGGGCTTCCATACAGCCGGCCTGCAGGCACTCGATCTTGGCCAGAATGTTGTTCAAGTAGTTGAGCGACTTGATACGCGGGTTCAGCGCCGCCGGATGGTTCCGCAGCGTGCTGGCCGTAATGATCTCCAGGCCTTCGAGATACAACTCTTCGGGATAGACCGCAATGTGGTCGGTGATCACAATCACCTGCGGATCCGCGGTGCGATTGGGGTCGAGCCCCAACGTGCCGGCGCCGCGCGTGACGACCAGGCGAATGTAACCGTCTGCCAGGCCGTTGGCCTTGAGCGTCTCCTCGATGGCGCGGCCAATCTGCTCGCGCGACATTGGAATTTCCAGGGCAATGGCCTTGGCCGAATTCCACAGCCGCTGCAGATGGGCTTCCAGGCGGAACACCTTGCCGCCGTAGCTGCGCAGGCCTTCGAACACGCCATCGCCGTAGAGCAGACCGTGGTCGTAGACGCTGATCTTGGCGTCGTGCTTTTCGTACAGCCGGCCGTTGATCCAGACCTTGAAGGCCGCGGGGCTGTGGGCGGCACGTTCGCCGGCGCTGTCGCGCACCGGCTGTGACTGAACGGACACGGGTACCTCCGTCTACTGGTTCGCCGTGGCGACTTGCCCCTCGGCCAGCCGCACCGTGCGATCGGCTAAAGCGGCGATCGCTCGATCGTGCGTCACCATGACTATAGTGAGATTCGCCGCGCTGTTCAAGGTTCGCAGGATTTCCAGAATCTCCTGGCCAGTCGTGCTGTCGAGGTTGCCCGTAGGCTCGTCCGCCAGGAGCACTTGCGGTTCGTTGACCAAGGCCCGCGCAATGGCGGCGCGCTGCATTTCGCCGCCGGACAGTTCGCGTGGCCGATGATTCAGCCGATGCCCAAGGCCGACCATGTCCAACAACCGGCGCGCTTGTTCGACATGCTGGCGGCGGCGCCGCAGATAGCCCCACACGCTTTCGGCAATCAACAGCGGCGCGAGCACGTTTTCGAGCGCCGAGAGTTCCGGCAGCAAGTGATAAAACTGAAAGATCATGCCGAACTGGTCGTTGCGCAGCCGGTCGCGAATGCGGCCCGGCAGGTGATCGATGCGCCGACCGTGAAAGCGCACCTCGCCTGCGTCGGGCGCGTCGAGCGTTCCCAGCAAATGCAACAGCGTGCTCTTGCCGCAGCCGCTCTGGCCGACGATCGACAGGAATTCGCCGCGCCGCACTTCCAGATCCACTCCGCGCAGCACGGGAATCTCCACGCGCCCCTTGTGGTACTTTTTGCGCAGCCCGATCGCGCACAGCTGCGCCTCGCCACCGGGCAGTTCCGCCGGCTGATCCGTGTGCCACTCGGCCGGTCGCGGCAGGGCCGCGGCCAACGGGGCGTGAGGGCCGCCGCGGTGCAGGCCCGCGTTCGGCTCGGTGCGGACGTACGATCGCGTGTCACTCATAGCGCAAAGCCTCCACAGGATGCAGTCTGGCAGCGCGGCGAGCCGGCAAAATGCTGGCCATCACGGCGATCAGCATGGCGCCGAGCACAATCCACGTGACCGTGAACGGTTCGACGATGGTCGGAATTTCCTGGAAGTAGTAAATCGTGGGATCGAATATTTCCTGGCCCGTAAACCAGGCCAGGCCATCGGCGATTTCGTTGATATAGGCCACGAACAAGAGTCCGATCACCATGCCCGCGCCGGAGCCGACAATGCCCAGCGAGAGGCCGTAAGCGAGAAAGATGCCCAGCACGCCCCGGCTGGGCGCGCCGAGCGACTTGAGAATGCCAATGTCGCGCGTCTTCTCCACCACAATCATGAAGAAGATGGCCAGGATGCCGAAACCGGCAACCGCGATGATCAGGAACAACAGCACGTTGAGGATGTTGGTTTCCAGTTGCGCGGCGGCCAACAGCGGACCCTGCTTGTCCCGCCAGGTTTGAATGGAGTAGATTTCCGGCGCGAAGGCGGCTTGCAGAAGATCGCGCACTTTCTTGCCATCCGCATCGTTGTGCAGCTTGATCTGGATGGACGTCACGTTGCCGATGCCCGTGCTGGGCTCGAACATGCCGCGCATTCGTTGCAGCTTTTCGATGGGTACGAAAACAAAGTTCGCGTCGTATTCGCTCATCTTGCTTTCGTAGAAATCGACGATTGTGAAATCGGCGCTGGTAGCGGTGGGCGGCGTGCCGGCGGTGGGCACGGTGATTTGCACGTCGTCGCCGGGCAGCGCGAAGAAGCGGTCGCTGCCGTCGCGCATCCGATAGCTGGCCAGCGCGTAGCCCAGCACCAGGCCCGTATTCTGTTGTTTGGCCGGGTCGAACTCGCTGTCCGCCCCTTGCGTGGTGACAAACGGATTGGCCGACGCGTCGACTTGCGGGCCTTCCGGCGTTTGCGGCGCCTCCTGCGGCTCCTGCTGGGGCGGCGGCGCGTTCTGCGCCGCGACTTCGGCCCGATAGCGCGCCTTCATGCGACGGTAGACCCAGCCGGCGTATTCCATGCGTTCGCGCGTGATCGCATCGGCGGCGTCCTGATGGTCCACGGTGTCGTAGCCGTCTTCGCGCAGATCGAAGCTCAGGTGCTCGCGGTTCTGCGGGTGCTGCAGATAGCAGCCGAAGTCGCTCACTTGTTCGTGCGTCTGGGCGTCGATGCCAATCAGGCTGATGGGCCGCGTGACCGCCTGGCCGTGCACGTCGAGCACCAGCAGCGCCGGCACCACCACCGTGGGCGTCATGCCGGCAATGTACTGGCCGGCCACCTGGCGAATCTGCCGCATGTGCGCTTCAGGATCGTGGAAGCCGTTCATGCTGTGGGCCTCGAACACGAGATCCGACAGGATGCCGTGGATGCGGCCTTGCATCTCGCGCGTGAAACCGGTCATTACGCTATTGACCACGATCATCGTGGCCACGCCGAGCGTAACACTGATGATCGAGGCCAGCGCGATGTAGCGCGTTCGCAAGTACCGCCAGCAGAGCAGCAGCTTGTACATGGCCAATCCTTTGGCAGTTAAGACGCTCTTCCGTGAAGTTCTGCGGTCCGTAGCAACGCCGCGGATAGCAGCGCTGGCAGCGGCCGAATCTCAAGCTAACGCCGCGGCTCTTCCGGCCGCAGCAGCGGAAACAAGATCACATCACGAATCGACTGGCTGTTGGTCAACAACATCACCAGCCGATCGATTCCCAGACCTAGCCCGCCCGCCGGCGGCATGCCGTGCCGCAGGGCGCGGATGAAATCGTGGTCCATCTTGGCCATCGAGTCTTCCTCTTTCTGGCCGGCGAGCTGCGTGCGGAACAATTGCTCCTGCAAGTCCGGATCGTTCAGCTCGGTATACGCGTTGGCGATTTCCATGCCGGCCACGAACAGCTCGAACCGTTCGGCAATCTCCGCGTGGCCGCGCTTCCGCTTGGTCAGCGGACAGATACTGGCCGGATAATCGAGCACGAACACCGGGCCGGTGAGCTGGTCTTCGACGCGCTCTTCGAACACTTCGTTCTTGATCACGTCGGGATGAATGCCCGCCGTGTCGAAACCGATCTCGGCGGCCAGCCGCTTGATGCGTTCGCCGTCAGCGGCGGCGACGCCGGTGTGCCGCTCGAACAGCTCGTCGTACGTGTGCCGCGCGAAAGGCGGGGTAAAGTCGAGCTCGGTCTCGCCCCAATGCACCTTGCTCCCCTGCCCCGTCGCGGCCAGCGCGTTGACGACCAAGGCCTCGGTCAAATCCATCATCGTGCCGTAGTCGCCATAGGCCTGATAGGCCTCCAGCATGGTGAACTCAGGGTTGTGTCGCGGGCTGATGCCTTCGTTGCGATACACGCGGCCCAGCTCAAACACCCGCTCCATGCCGCCCACCAGCAGCCGCTTGAGGTGCAGCTCCAAGGCAATGCGCAGCGAGAGCGGAATATCGAGCGCGTTGTGATGAGTTTTGAAAGGGCGCGCCGCCGCGCCGCCGGCCACGGTGTGGAGCGTGGGCCCTTCGACTTCGATGAACCCCCGCTCGGCCAGCGTGCCGCGAATCGATTGCACGATCTTGGCCCGATCGATAAAGCGCGGCAGTACGCCCTCGGTGTACGTCAGATCGAGATAGCGCATCCGCTGGCGCAACTCGGGATCGGTCAGACCGTGGTGCTTCTCCGGCGGCGGCTCGACCGTCTTGGTGAGAAAGTGCAGCTTCTCGGCGAAGATGGTCAGCTCGCCCGTCTTGGTGTGCTTGAGCTCGCCGTCCACGCCCACCAGGTCGCCCAGATCCAGGCACTCGGCCAGGGCCCAATCGTGCTCGCCGACCTGTGCCCGGCCGACAAAGATTTGAACCTGGCCGGTCCAATCGCGGATGTCGACGAAAATCAGCTTGCCCTTCTTGCGCTGCAGTACGATGCGTCCGGCCGCGCGCACTTTCGGGCCGCGCTGCACTGGATCACGCTGCGCAGTTTCTCCTGCACCGCTACTAGCCGGAATTGGCTCGACGACGATCTCACCCTCACGGGCGCGAATGGTGCCGATGGGCAGGACATCGTCCAGCCGGCCGCCCCAGGGATCGATTCCCAACGCCTCGATCTTGCGCAGCTTCTCGCGCCGCGCCGCCTCGTGCATGCCGCCGGCGCCGGCATCTGATTCGCCTGGGGAATTCATGGCTGGGGACGTAGCGCGCGGGGTGCGATCCGTGGTGGTCATAATCGTCTTGCAATTGCCGGCTAGAATCGCAACATTCTAGTGCAATTGGAGTTGTGGTCAATGTCAGGTCGCTCCCAGACCCGCCGACTGACCCGCTCTATGCTCTCCATCGTAGCAAGTGCAAATGGGTAACCGGTAAGCGTTTGGTGAGTCGAGGCAAATGGCGCGCGACATTCGAAGAGAGGACCGCCCGGGACTGTATTGTATCGAGGTGCGCACGTCGAACTGGAGCACGCTGGTCGAATGGTACCGGCAGGTGCTTGGGCTGCGAGTGCTGGTACGCGTGATCGACGACGGCTATGCGTTGCTCGAGGCGGGCGACAACCGCCTGGCGCTGTTGGCCCGGCAAGACTCGGGCGAGCCGTCTCAGCGCATCAGTCTGGCCTTCGAAGTGAAAGACGTGCAGCAGCTGGCCCAACGGCTGCGCGCCCAGGGCGCCAACGTGACGCATCCGGCGCGGGATCCGGAGGGCTTGCGCGAAGCCGTGACCACCGATCCCGACGGCAACCGCATTCGGTTGTTCACCTGGCCGCGGGGACAGTAGGGCGCGCTCCTCCGCGTCGCCTTCCCACCAACCCGAAGCGCCAGCGAGGGCCGACAAACCGACCGCGCTTGCCACTTCATCTTCGCTCGCGCTTTAGTGTGCCATCGCGCTGAATTCCGCGCTCGAGAACGACTGTATCTCACGCCCGAATGACCGCCAACGTCAACTGGCGGCACTCTTCGCAGCAGGCGGCACATTCGTTGGCGCAGCGCCGACAAAGTTCGTGATCGTGACGATCGCACTCGACGGCGCAGAAATCGCAAATCTCGGCGCACACGCGGCAAACTTCCGCGGAGAAGTGCGATTGTCGCTGCATCATGGCCACGGCCAGGCGGCAGAACTCGGCACAATCGGTGGCCAGCGCGATGCAAGTGGCCAGCGCGGCCGTGTCGGTTTCCTGCAGGCAGGCCGCGACACACTCATCACACTGCTGGGCACAGCGCTGGCACGCGTCCATGCAGGAGCAGAATTGTTGTTCGTCCATCGCATCCCCTCCTGGGTTCGAAGACTTGTTGCATCTGCCACCGGCGTTCTGCCGCGTGGCTCTCTTGAGAGCGAGTGGCCCGCTCGCTTGCGCTCGACCTTGCGGGCGGCCGATTCCGCGCCGCGCCACGAACTTATTGCGCGGCCGGCTCACGCGGTTGCCGTTCTTCATAAGCCTTCAGACGCTCAGCAACGCCCGGAATCAGCCGGGCCGCATTCGCATTATATACCTTTTTGAGCACATCGTCGGGGAGGCCCAATCCATAAATCATCCAGAAACCCTGCGGCGGAAACGCCGGCTCGGCATAAGGAAAATACTCGTCGAACGTCTCCAGAAAGCGCCAGTGATACGCCAGGCGTTCGGCAACTCGGGGGCCGTCGGTCGCAAACAGAATGCGATCGGCATACTTGAGCATGAACTTGCGGGCCGTGTACGGTTGCCGGCCCAGCTCGGCGATGCGGGCGGCAATGTCGATGTTTAAATTGGGATATTTGTCCAACCATTTGCCGACCGCGCCCAAGTCTTCGGCACTGCTGGCAACGTGCGCACCGATGAAAATGGTACGCGGATGCCGCTCGACCACGCGCAGAAACTGCGCCAGCAGCTCCTCGTAGGTCGGGAAGCCGGGCCGGTGAAAGCTCCAATCCGGGTGCCGCCGCAACTCTTCCCAGCGCTCGTTGGTTGCGTCGATCGGCAGGAAGAACGCGCGCGGGTCGGCCGTGTGAATCAACACCGGCAGCTCGAGTTTGCCGCAAGCCTCCCAGATGGGATCCCAACGCGGATCATCCACGCGGATGAGTGAACCGTCGGGATTGCGGTATTCCAGGCCCAGGCCTTTGAAGACTTTCAGGCCGCTGGCCCCCTGCTCTTTCGCGGCCGCCAATGCGGCCGCCGTCCGCCGCGCAAAGTCTGGGCGCTGGCAGTCCCAAGTGCCAGGGTCTTTCTCCTGGCCCGTGCCGCGCCAGTCGACATTGGCAAAGATCACCCAGCGATCGCGATCGTTCGTCCACAGGTACTTGCGGTGCTCGGCGAATTGCTCGCCCAGGCCGCCATCCAGGCTGACGCAGACGGCGATGTTCTGCGCGTCCATGAGCTTCACGAAGTCGGCCAGCATCTCCGGCGAACTGCGCAAGCGAAAGCGCGGATGCACGTGCACGTCGACCACCGGGAACTTCGCCCCGGCCAGCGGATGCTCCGCCACTTTGAGCATCGACTTGGGGCGGAAGCTTTCCAACAGCAGATTGCGCCCGTCTCGGCCGTCGAGCGGCGGCGGGTCCTCCGCCCGCGCCGTCGCGCAAGTCGCCGTCCAGCAGAGACCAATCGTCACTAGCAGCAGTTTCCAAACGTCCAGCGCTGTAAGTTCAGGGCGCCACTGGCGGCTTGTCCGCCAGTGTTTGTGCAAGCTTGCACTGCTGGACAAGCCACGAGTCGCACCCGAAATCCGCTTCGAAACTGGCTCGATTGCCCGTCGCCAAATTGCCATGCGCCGCGATCTCTCTGCAAAGTGGGGTGATTTCAGAATTGCAACCGCTACTATAATCCATGGGCCGGCTTGAAACTCCGGGCCGCTCAGTCGCAGCGCTCGCGCGTACTGTTACAAGGGATTCTCGCATGCGACCCATCTTGATTGCCAGTTTTTTGGCGGGTCTGGTGCTGCGCTTGCCGGCATTCGGCGCCGCGCCGCGACGGCCCGCGGCAGAGCGATCGATCAACGTCGACGGCCGCGAGCGGACGTACCGGATTTTCTTGCCCCAGCGCGTGAGCAACCCGGCTCCCGTGGTGCTGTGCCTGCACGGCGGCAGCGGCAACGCCGCCCAAATGGAACGCTACTCGCAGTTCGACGACGTGGCCGAGCGCCAGGGCTTCATCGTCGTCTATCCGGAGTCAGTCGGTGGCAATTGGAATGACGGTCGAGGCGAACCGGCCATTCGCGCGCAGCGCGAGAACATCGACGACGTGAAATACTTGCGGGCCGTGGTCGATGACGTCGCCGGGCAGCACGCGATCGATCACACGCGCGTGTTCGCCACAGGGATTTCGAACGGCGGCATGATGTCGCACCTGCTGGCCGCGGATGCCAGCGACCTGGTGGCGGCCATCGCGCCGGTGGTCGGCGGCATGCCGGCTGCCTGGGCCGACCAATTTGCGCCCGGCCGTCCCGTTTCGATCCTGATCATCCAGGGCGAGGCGGATCCGATTGTGCCGTTCAACGGTGGCGAGGTGACGGTCGGCCGAGCCAAGCGCGGCAAGCTGATCTCCACGCCGGACGCGCTGCGCAAGTATGCCCGGCTCAATGGCAACGCCGAGCCGCCGCAGACGACGACACTGGATGCCAAGGCCGCCGATAGCACCGCAGTCGAAATCACGCGCTACCCGCCCGGAACCGGCGGCGCGAAGACCGAGCTCTACGTTGTCAAAGGGGGCGGACACGCCTGGCCGGGCCGGCCGCAGTATCTGCCGGAAAGCACCATCGGCAAAGCCAGCCAGGCGTTTGCCGCGAGCGCTGTGATCTGGGACTTTTTCAAGAGCTGCCCAGCGAGAGTGGCAAGCGAGAAGTGAGCAACTATGGCCGACGGAAATGAACCGGGATATCACGGGAGCCGTGAATGATCTGGACTATTGCCAGATGTCCCCAAGTCGCCGAGGGCCGCCGGCAAATAGTTAACCGTCGCCATCCGAAACGATCAGCTCTTGCTGCCGAGGGTACGACGAGCGTCGGCTTTGAAGGCCAAGCGATCGAGCGGGAGTGAAAGGGAAGTTGCGGCTTAAGAAATTCGCTTTTGTATCTCGGCGCGCAATTCGCTCTGTCGACGCTCGACTTCACCAAGCGCTAGCATCGCGTCCACGAGCACTTCGTCCTCTGAATGATATCTCCCGCCCGCCATACGATCCTGGACAAGGCGTTCCAAATGCGGAGGAAATTGATAGCTCATGTTGGTCATCTGCCGGTATCAAATTGCGAACAACTCAATACTACGGTACCTCGATTGCGAATTTCCGTCAAATAGTGGGTTCTCACCGTACAAAACTAGAACAGCCGCTTCTGCACCGCCGTGGCCAGGGCCAGCCGCTCATCGCACTTCTCCAGCGGATGCGCGTTGTGGCCCGCGGCACGCAGGCAGTCCACAAAGCTCGCAGGGCCGTGCGTGCAATAGACCACCCGCGGAGCAACGCGCTCGACGGCTTCGAACAGCTCGTCGTAGTCGGCGTGATCGGACAACGGCACGGCATGATCGACGCCCAGGCGGACGCGCGTATGCTCGTGCGTGGCCCAGCCGGTGACCGCGAAGGTGACCGTCTTCTTCAGGCCCGGTAGGCGCCCGCCGCGATGCATGCGCGGCGGCACCACCACCACGTGTCCCGGCAAAGGCTGGCCCGGATAGGGCAGGCAATCGCCCAATTCCACGCCACAGGCCTGATACACCTGGCTGATCTCGAAAATCTTGGGATGCTGCAGGACTGGAAACCCGTGCGAGGTGAGGATGCGCGTGACTTCCTGGCTCTTGCCCATCACGTAGGCCTCGATGACCGGCGTGGCGCCGCTATCGATGGCGGCGCGCACCAGCGTGAGCAACTGGTCGATGACGCGCTGCCGCGGCGGATGACGATACAGGGGCCGGCCGTAGGTCGACTCGATGACCAGCACGTCGGCATGCGGCAGCTCAGCACGCTCCGCCGTGGCGCTTTCGCCGAGCTTGAAGTCGCCCGTGTATAACAGCGACTGCGTGCCGTCTTCGGCCAGCAGCATGGCCGAGCCCAGGCAATGCCCCGCGGGATAGGTGGTCAATCGCAGCCCGGACCATTCCAGCGGCTGGCGATAGGGCAGGTGGCGCGTGGGCCGTGGGCCGTAGCGCCTGTGATACAGCGCGGCCGTATCGGGCGTGCATAGCGCGTACTCGTGCCGCGCCATGTGGTCCGTGTGCGCGTGCGAAATGAAACCGCGGGGCTGCCGACGGCGACAATCGATCGCCAGGTCGGCCTTGGTCAGTTTGAGTCCGCGGTCGAAGTGGAACACGCGTGACCCCGCAGACGAGTGGAGAGTCGGCCCGATTCTGACGGTGCTAAGCGCCCTTTACCGTGGCCAGTTTGCCACTGTTGGTCAGACCGGCGGCCTTCCACACGCTGTCAAGCGCGGCGCCGCATTGCTTGACAATCTGGGCTCGGCCTGTGGAACCGAACTGGCTGCGATCGGGCACGGGCGAGACTGGTCCGTCGTAGCCCATCTCGGCCAATGCTGTGAGCACGGCCGGAATGTCTATGGCACCGCTTTCGCCCGGCAAGCGACGCGATTCCATTTGCGCCGTGGCGGCCGTCAGGTCGACATCCGCATCGGCCAGGGTGACGGCGATCAGCTTGTCGACCGATAACGCGCGCAAGGCCTCCAGCGTGCCGCCGCTCAGGTGCCAGTGCCATACGTCGAAGGCCAGGCCCAGGTTCGGCGCCGAGATCGTGCGCAACAACTGCACCACCTCGTCGAACGATTGAATGAATTGATAAGCCTGACTGCCGCGGGCACTCATGGGAGCAAGGTACTCGAGACCGAGCCGGATCTTATACGGCACCAATGCCTCGGCCAGCTCGGCCAGGCGGCGGCGATGAAACTCGAAATTCTCGTGGTAGGGTCGGCGGTCGTGCGCCGGCTCGATTTGCGTCACGGCCCGAGTGCAATCCAATTCGTGCGCGATCTGGGCCAACTGCGGCAGACTTTTCATGTCCGCCTGGAATTGATCGTCGTCGTCCCAGCGCACGGGCAAGCGGAAGCTGCCCGTCTTCAACCGCGCGCTGACCAAGAGCCGCGAGGCCTTGGCAAAACCTTGCGAGGCCACCTGCTCGGCAAAATCCAGCAAATTCAGATCCAGGCCTTTGAACCCGTTCGACAGGGCTAGCTCGATGACCTCGCTGCCCCAACCGGAGATTCCTAATGCCTGGGCATTCAGATTCTTGTACATTGCTTCCCTTCTGGACCCAGCGTGGCGCGCATGCCGCGCGGGCAAGTATGCGCCGCTGCTCCACGCCTCCGCATTATGCCACATTTGCGGGCCGCTTTGAAGGGTTAACCGCGTGGCGTGACAGGCCACGCGATGGAGAAGGGGGCATTCCCAAGAGGCTCGCACTATATTGTCAATATGCGATTTGGGCCGTTGAGCGTTCGAAACACCACCGGCCAATTGCGTGTGACCAGGCAAGCTGTAGCGGACCGTGCGGCTTAGTGCTGCATCAGCGCGGCGGGAGGTACCTGCCCGCCAGCAAGATCTCTATTTTTCGAGTACGTCACAAACTACGAGGACGCCCGGGCCTTGGATCTGTTGCAAGCGCTGATTTTGGGAATCGTGCAGGGGCTGACTGAGTTTCTGCCGATTTCGAGCACGGCCCATCTGCGCGTGGTGCCTGCGCTCTTGGGTTGGCCCGATCCGGGAGCGGCGTTTACGGCCGTCGTGCAGATCGGCACGCTGGCGGCAGTGGTGGCCTACTTCCGCGCCGATATCGTGCGCATCGCCCGGGGCTGGTTGCTGGGACTGGTGCGCGGCCAGCCCACAGCCACGCTCGACGCGCGACTGGGCTGGATGATGATCGTGGCCACGGTGCCGATCGTGGTTTGCGGTTTGCTCTTCAAGGATGCCATCGAGGGGATGCTGCGCTCGCTGTATGTGGTGGCCGCGGCGGCCATCGGCCTGGCACTCGTGCTGACGGCGGCCGAAGGGGTCGTTCGCCTGCGGCAGCGCGCGGGCCGCGCGCCGCGGCAATTGGAAAACGCCACCTGGAGCGACGCCGTGCTCACCGGTTTGGCGCAGTCGCTGTCGCTGGTGCCGGGTGCGTCGCGCTCCGGCGTGACGATTACGGCATGCTTGTTCGAGGGATTCGCGCGCGATGCGGCCGCGCGGTTTTCGTTCTTGCTCTCGCTGCCGGCCGTGTTCGCCGCCGGCGTGTATCAGCTGATCAAGGACCGCGAGACGCTGCTGGCCACGCAAGACGACGCCCTGGCGCTCGCAGTGTGTACGGTGTCGTCCGGCATCGTCGGCTATCTGTCGATTGCGTTTTTGTTGCGCTATTTGCGCACGCATTCGACGCTGGTGTTCATCGTCTATCGCCTCGCGATGGGCGGACTGATCCTGCTGGCGCTGTGGCAGGGATGGTTGCAGCCGTAAGAGAGGGTTCAGCCTTCCTCGCAGCCGGCACATGCCGTGGGCCGTAGCTTCCGGGTGCCACTGGCGTCTCGCAGGTGCGGTCTTCGTAGCTGAACTCGCCAGAGTTCAGCCTTCGTAGGTCAGGCACCCTCGTGCCTGACACTCTTCGCCGGGTGCCACTGGCGTCTCGCCAGTGCGGTCTTCGTAGCTGAACTCGCTAGACTTCAGCCTGGTCAGGCACCCCGTGCCTGACATCTTCGCCCTAGCGCGCCAACATTTTCGTAAACCACAACGACACCACGCCACCACGTAAATCTTCGTTGTCTTTTTTCTCTGTGCCCTCGGCGTCGTGCTCGATGGCTGATCTCTTCGTGTTCCTTCGTGCTCTTTGCGTTCCTCGTGTTTCCCTCTTCCTTCGTCGTGCCGTAGTGTCGTTGTGGTTTATGAACGAATTTTCCCTCTTCGCTCGCGCGGCCAAGAGACTGCATTCGGGCGAATTCAGCTACCGACAGAGGCTGTCACGCACGCCCATGCCTGACCTGCGAAACTGCTACCGCCGCCAGACCTGCCACCATTTGCGGCGCGAACGTCCGCTGGCGGCCAGCGATTCCTGGCAACGCTGCCAACTGTTGAGGCACAGGCGCGCGTCGAGATGTTCCGGCCCCAGGCGTTCGGAAAGCCCCGTGTGTGCTTCGCGATAGAGGGCCTCGGCCGCTGCATGGTCGCCGGTCTGATCGAGCGATGCGGCCAGGCTGACGGCGCTGGCCAGCGTGTCAGGATGATCCGAACCGAGCACCCGCCGGCGCGCTTCGAGCACCCGGCGCAACAGCGGCTCGGCGGCCTTGTAATCCAGCCGGCTCAGGTGCGACAGTGCGAGATTGTTGACGCTGGTGAGCGTATCAGGGTGCTCAGGGCCGAGCACGCGCTCGCTCGACTCCAAGGCCCGGCGATAGAGCGGCTCAGCCTGCGTGAAGCTGCCGCTACCCTCCAAAAGCATCGCCAGGTTGTTAACGCTGGTCAGCGTGTCGGGATGATCAGGGCCGAGCACGCGCTCGCGCCCTGCGAGAGCCCGGCGCAGGAGCGGCTCGGCGGCGGCATAGTTCCAGCGCGTCAGCCAGTACATGCCCAAATTGCTCGCCGCGGAGAGCGTATCGGGATGTTCCGCGCCCAGCACCCGCTCGCTCGTTTCCAGCGCGCGGCGATAGAGCGGCTCGGCGGCCGCGAAGTCGCGCTGCGCCTCCAGCCAAATCGCCAGGTTGCCAACGCTGGTCAGCGTATCGGGGTGCTCCGGGCCCAACACCCGCTCGCGCGCCTCGAGTGCCGTGCGCAGCATCGGGCCCGCCGCGGCATCGTTGCGCTGGCTGTGCAGCAACATCGCCAGGTTGTTCCGGCTGGTCAGCGTGTCGGGGTGCTCAGGGCCCAGCACGCGCTGCCGTGCCTCGAGCGCTTCGCGATATCGGCGTTCGGCCCCGGCCAGGTCGCCCTTGCGTTCCAAGAGCATGGCTAGATCGTTCAAGCTAGCCAGCGTATCGGGATGTTCAGCGCCCTGAGCCTGACGGCGCGTTTCCAGGACCTGCCGCACGATCGGCTCCGCAGCAGCGTACTGACATTGGCCGGACAGCGTTCGCGCCAGGTCCTCGAGCCGGACGAGTGCCTCGGCATGCTGCGGCTCAAAGGGTTCGCCCGGACCAGGCAGCGCGCGGCGCCAAGGCTCGTCGCCGACGCGCACTTCAATCGGCGACGACTCGGAATCGGATGGAGGATTGTTGGCGTCGGGCTGCACGTGTGACGAAGCCGCCTCTACAACAAATGCCTGGATATCGGCTGGCGCGATGCCTGTTGCGGTCGCGCGCTGATTCTCGCCAGCCAGCTCAGGTGGCACATCGCCAGGCGTGATCAGACGATTGGTTCATTTCTTCCCGCGAAAATCGATTGTAGCACAATCTCTTTTGACTCTCCGCAACTAGGTCGACGGACAAAATTCTCGCAACCTCCACACTGTAATCGCGAGGCGATGCGCGGGTATACTGGTACCGACCCGACCACCCGCGCGGCGCAGCGGCCGCTAAGCCGTGCAACCCCGGTATCGACGATCCTCCGCAGGACAACATTCCATGACCGCATCGCAGCAAACCCGCGCTCGCTCCAGCCGTCGACAATTCCTCAAAACGTCTGCCGCCACGGTCGCCGCCGGCGCCATCGGCGCGCCGGTGTTCGTACCGCGCAGCGCGCTAGCAGCGCCGGGCAAGCCCGGGGCGAACGATCGGATCACCGTCGGGGCCATTGGAGTGGGAGGTCGCGCGAGTTTATTGCTCGAGCAATTGCCCGAGTCGGCCCAGATCGTGGCCCTGTGCGATTGCAATCTGCCCCGGGCCGAGGCCTTCAAGGCCAAGAAGAACGGCACCTGGCCGGTGGTGCCAGACTATCGCCAGATCCTCGACCGCAAGGATATCGACGCCGTGATCGTGGCGACCGGCGAGTTTCAGCGCGTGCTGCCGTGCATTCACGCCTGCCAGGCCGGCAAGGATATTTACGCCGAGAAGCCGCTGACCTTATACATCGGCGAAGGCCGGGCCTTGGTCAATGCGGTGCGCAAGCATAACCGCGTGTTCCAGGTGGGCACGCAGCAGCGCTCGATGGAAATGAACCGCGTGGCGTGCGAACTGGTGCGCTCCGGCGGCCTGGGCAAAGTGCTCGAAGTGCGCGCGATCAACTATGGCGGCGCGGAGGCGTCGCCCGCGCAGTTGCCGGCGGAGCAACCGGTGCCGGCAGGCCTCGACTGGAACACCTGGTTGAATCAGGCGGCGTGGCGACCGTATCACTCGGACTGGATGGGCTGGATGCGGTGGCGCGATTTCGCCGGCGGCGAAATGACCAACTGGGGCGCGCACGGCATCGACCAGATTCAATGGGCACTGGGAATGGACGACACCGGGCCGATCGACTTGCGCCCGCTCTCCGAGGGCCCCAACGGCCAGGTGTCGATGCGCTATGCCAACGGCGTGGAAGTGAAGTTCATCATCGAGCCGGGCCGCGGACCGATGGGCGGGGCCGTGTTCATCTGCGAGAAAGGCAAGCTCGAAATCAACCGCAACAAGTTCGCCTCCAATCCGCCAGAGATCGCCCTGGAACTTAATAAGAAGGTCGACGTGGCCGAGGAGGATCGCAAATGGAGCGATGAGCTGGCGCTGTGGCAAGCGCGGTGGCACATGCAAAACTGGCTCGACTGTGTGCGCTCGCGCGAGCTGCCGGTGGCCGACGTCGAAATCGGCCATCGCTCGGTGACCGTTTGCCACCTGGCAAACATTACGCGGGCCGCCGGCCGGCCGCTGCGTTGGGATCCCCAGCGCGAACGGTTCGCCGACGACGACGGGGCCAATGAATACCTCGAGCGACCGCGCCGCGCCGGCTTTGAGCTGCCGGCGGCGTAGTGGAAATCCCCGTGGCTGAACTCGCCAGAGTTCGGTCTTCTGTAGCCGGCACACGCCGTGT
The DNA here is from genome assembly GCA_050250435.1 of Pirellulales bacterium. Classification (GTDB taxonomy): domain Bacteria; phylum Planctomycetota; class Planctomycetia; order Pirellulales; family PALSA-1355; genus JBFWOR01. The sequence continues at coordinate 284,987 of JBFWOR010000006.1, forward strand.
GCCGTAGCTACCGGGTACTTCTGTGCAGCCCCCGGCTCCGCCGGGGGATTTCTTCGTAGCTGAAAAGCGCCGGAGTTCAGAGCCTTACGGGACGGCGAGGCTGGGCGAGGCTCCCGCCGAGCCGGTTGTAGCCGGCACACGCCGTGTGCCGTAGCTTTCGGGTGCCACTGGCATCTTGCCAGTGCTGAAAGCGCGCCGGCCGCTGAATTTCCGCCAGCATTCAGGCCGCTATTTTCGCAGCGACTGAATTCTGGCACGTTCAGCGGCGGACGCTGGCCTCATGGCAGCTTGCCTGGCGTGCCGATGTGATATAATTGTCAGTCCACAAGAGCTTCGTGCTTCTTTCGGGGGCGAACTGGGTTCGACCGGATAGCCTGAAGTGTCGGTGGCGTGCCGTGGTTGGTCAGTTGGCCACGTTAAAAGCTGACCAAAATCTTCAATTGCTGAAGATACTTTTGCTTTGGCTGCCTAAATAACAGGCAACCCGAGTTGCGGGCTTTCGCCGGAGAGGCCCAAAAACTCGTCACCAATTCCGGATCGCCGCGGGTCATTGCTGGGCACGCCCGCGGCTAAAAAATGTTCCCGGCTGGCTGGCCCGGGACCCCGTCGGTTGGGGCTCGGCCGGCGAGACGCGTAAATCATCCGACTACGCACGTAGAAGCCGCCGCGGAAATATCGCGGGACGCGGGTTCAAATCCCGCCGCCTCCATTTCCGGAGTTTGCGGGATTGCGCACGATAGCGCAGTCCCTAGCAAACTCCGGGATTTTTTGCGCGCGTGCCTTTTCGTCTGCGACTCCCCGCCGCCCGCCGCGTGCGCTTGCTGCGCCGCTTTTTGCGCCGCCTGTTCTATCGGCGGGACGTCGCCGACGATCGCACGCTCGAAATCAGCATCCGTCACGTCTACATAGTGGCGCATCGCGACCGCCTGTGTGTTGCCCAGCCACTTCGCCACAACGGCTAGTGGGAATTGTCGCGCCAGATCGGTTTCGCAACTTGCTCGCATGGAATGCCACAACCGGGACCACGGCTCAAGGCCGGCGCGGCGAATGATCTTTTCGAGCGTGGTACGCAGGTTGGCGTTTGCCCAACCGCCGGGGCCGTGTGCTCGCCGACGGTATTCCTCGGGGAAGACGTATTCGGCTCCTTCGGGGGCTTCATCCCACGCCGCCTCCAGATATGGCCGCACGGCGGGAAACAGCGGGATCACACGGTAGCTTCGGCCCGCCAGGTGTTGCGTCTTGGGGCTGGGGACCGTCAATCGTTGTCGTTCCCAATCCACGTCCTGCCAGCGCAGACTTAGGGCTTCGCTGGGCACGCGCAGGCCAGCGAACCGCGATAAGGCGATAAGCAGCTTCCAAGTGCCGTTGGGAGCGTGTTCAATTGCCCGCGTCACGTCGTCCACCGGGACGTACGCCCGACGCTCCGATGCGTCGCCGGGCCGGTGGCGGACAAACTCAAAGGGGTTCTCGGCAACCAGGGCTTGCCGCTTGGCATGGGCAAAGAACATCCGGGCGTGTTGTAACCGCTTGTGAATCGTCGTGGGACGCAAGCCGGCCGCCAGCAGCGATTGACGGAAACCTTCCCCCTTGGCCGGCGTCACGTCAGCGAGTGGGCAATCGGCTCCAAGAAACTCCGTCAGCGCCTTGATAACCTGCCCCCAGGCGATCAGGCTCGCCGGCTTGTAGTCACCTTTGCGTGCCGCCAACCAGTCTTGCAAGAATGGTCCCAGGGCCGCCGCCGGCTTCGCTTCTGCGCTAGGGATCAAACGTACGTCGGCAAGCTTCTTGGCCATTCGTGGGTCGAGGCCTGCAACCCACTGGGCCAGGTCACCGTCCATTGGCCGATTGAGCAACTGGGCCTCCAACAACTGCTCCACGCGATTCTTAACGCTTTCGGCCGCTCGTTGCGACACCTTGCCCAGCCGAATCGTCGGCCGCGTGCCATCACGAGCCACGAATAGAATCCGCCGTTTGCCACCAGGATCGTTTGCAATGCTTGCCATTCGTTCATTTCCCTTTCGTGAAGGCCTCTTCCTTGGTCACGCACACTACCGGGTCACTCGCCAGTTTGTAAAGCATCTCGGCCATACCAGCGGGAGAAGTCGATAAACCGCCCGCACCGGGCGCAATCTCGCCGCGTTGACTGCCCGTCGTGGATCGGTACATCTAGCCATGTTGTCGAACCGCAGCGGCAGATGAGCTTCGCCGCAGTCGGCGGCGCTGCACGTCTTGGTCCGGCCCAGCATTTGGGCCGCAACTGCGAGACGAGCCCGGCCTTGTGTGTCCTCAATCGCTCAATCAGTTTGGGCGTCAGCACCTCCTGTGGAGCGTCGATGGTCAATCCGCCGTGACCACCCGGAAGCAGCCGGATACCGTGTGCATCGCATTCAGCCAGGAGGTCAGTGAGGGTCGGATCTGGACCTCTCATATCGTTACCTGCACACGATTCGTGGCCGTTGACCGCCCAAGCGCGCTCTCAATATTCTCAGAACCTCCGCTTTCGGTCCGTTCCGTCGCGTTTTGAGAATTCTGAGAGCGTATTTCGGCGCCCTCCTCCGCGGAGACCACGGGGTTGACGTCGTACGTCGGCGATGGCGGGCGGCCGATGCTCGTTGCCTCGATTGGCCGCAATCGGATGTATCCTCGCCGCGTCAGCTCATTGAGCGCCGGATCAATATCGTCTGCCTTGGGGAATCGCCGCTTGCCTTGTTGCTGGGCGTCTCGCTTGGTGAACTCCCGGCGGCCGTGCCGCTCGATCCACCGCAGAACATATTGCGCATCTTCCTCGCCAGGCCCTTCCTTCGCCTGCATCATGTTGAGCACAGCCTCAGCGTGCGGAACGAGATAGCGTGCAATTTCGATGGCAGCCGCCAGAGTCGGCAGATCGATTTCTCCGGTCGGACCATAATCCACGCAGTGCAGCACGGCGGCCAGCCGGAGCGTTGCCCCGGCGAGCTTTCCACCCCAGTCGCGCATGATCTCCATCTGGCCACCGTCGGCGAGCATGGCCTCGATCCCGGCCTCCCATTCCTCAAGTGCGGCAGCCGCCTCGGCGGCGAGGTTCAGCGTGATCTTCTCCTCCTGGATGTCGGCCATTGCCTTCACTGTTCCGTGATAGGCGTCCCGCACCGTGTCAGGAACGGGTGGCGGCGCGATCAGGCGCCGGCCAATCCAACTTTGCGGAGCTGCATACAGGAAGCGGGCTAGCAACCCGCGGCCACGAAAGGCCGCGTTGGCAGCCAGCCCGACGATGACCTGGGGCTGCATGGCATACGCACATGTCAGGGCCGGTCGCTCGACGTATACCGAGCTGCGTGACACGCGATCAGATTTCAGGTTGTCGCCAGAATGGCCCATGAGGTAGACGCCGAACTGCGGCAGGCCGTTCTTGGAGTACAGGCCGGCCATCAGGTCAAACACGCCGCCCTCCGGCGACATGCTGGCGATCCGTCCGCCTTGCTCGGCTAGCATCATCCCAAGCTTTTCGCTGGTGGCGTCGTCAACGATCAGCCTGGGCAACACCGGCTCGACTTGCAGTGCCAGCTCCTCAGCCAGATTGCCGGCTTCGTGTCGCGCCTCTGCGTCCCCTTTCTCGGCGGCCAGCTTTTCCAATCTCTTCAGGCGTCCCTCGGACTGACGTCTGTCGGATTGTGCGCGGGCGACACTTGGCCGCGCGGCTTCAATCAATTCGGCTTCCAGTTCACCGAGGGGTCGCGTCGCATCGGAAAACACGGCCGACTTGCGGTTGCCAGGCTCCAGCAGCACGGCCACGTAGAGATTTACCGGCTCGGGCCAACCTGGGCGCGGCTCAACGACCACGCGCCTGGCAATCGTAGATGAGCAAACCGCCAGGGCCAGCAACCCAGCCAAGTCTGCTGGCGTTTGCGTGGCGTGTGACTCGGCCTCCACCCATTCGCGCAGGACACCGGGCAATGTGTGCGTCGGAAACTCAGGCAGACTGACGGTGTCGAGCGAAATAATCTCGGGCCACGGCTGGGTCGGAGGCGCCCAAATCGGCGACGCCTCGGCCAGTCGCATCAGCTCCTGTTTCGTGCCGCCGGCCGCGATCCAGTCGCTCACATCGCCCTTGGCCGGCAGGCCGGGAAGTTCGACAATCCGCACCCATTCGGCATTGCCGTGCAGTGAGTGCGTGACCTGCTCGATGTGACGGAGGCCCGAGTCGTCGTTGTCCCGCGTCGCGTAGACACGCCTTCCGCCAAGAGATGCAGCGTGTTCGGCGGTCCACTTTCCGGCGCCTCCTGCATTGCAGGTCGCCAGCACGCCGATGCGCCCCAGGTTGTCGACATCCTTCTCGCCTTCGACCACGAACACGGGTTCGTCCGGCCGGGCCAGCAATTCCGGCAGGCGATACGGCACCACGCGCACGCCTTTGACCAACCAGACCCAGCCGCCGCCGGGCTTGGGGCGACGCTGCCGGAAGTCTTTTGGGTCGTAGCGCACGACCTGGAAGAGCAGCTCTCCGCGCTCGTCCCGATAGTCGTAGGTCGCGGCGATTTGCGGTGCGCCGCTACCTTGCTGTCCATTGGCCTGTCCACGGTATTCCTGTTCTCCTCGGCCGGCGGGCAATACCGTTGACGTTGACGCAACAAACAGGTCCGTCGGCTTGAGGCCCATCGCCTCGCAAATCGCCTCGAGCGAACAACCAGCGTGGCACTTGAGCAAGACCCGGCCGTCCTCCCCCTCGGCGATCGACAGGCTTGCGCGGCGATCGTCGTGGGCCGGGCAGCAGGCCGACCAGCAGGTGCCGGACTTCTTTGCGTCGGGCAACTTTTCCAGAATCCATTCAAGCGGCGTGGTCATCGTCACCTCCCTGGGCAGGCTCGACCTGCTTCTCCAACCAAGCCGCAAGAGTGGCGATGGGGTACAGCACGGTTCGCCGCGTCCCAGTGCCGATCCGCACGCAAGGAATCTCGCCGTCATGCGTTAATTGCCAGAGTAGCCGAGGCGAGATGCCCAGAGCCTTCGCCGCCTCGCGGGGCCGGAGTGCCAGAGGGAAGTCATTCGTTTCGCTTGCCATTGCACGATTGCTCCAACAGGTCGCTTGCCGCCGACCATCAGGCGATGGTGTTCGGCAGCTTGCATACCCGTTGGCGCAGGTGTTCGACAGGAATTTGCCGAACAGCGTGGCGTTCGCACGAAAACGCCGGAGAATGCCGAGTTTCGCGCGGAAAAGAAAGTCTTCGAAGTGTTCGGCATCTGCTGCCGAACGATCGAACACTTGGGTCAGTTATTCGTCGTCGTCCCGCTCGTGCTCGCCAGGCGGGGTTCGGCCGTAGAGGTGATGGGGCGAGAACTCGCCATTGAGCACCTTCAGAGAATCGGCCAGGCGGCCCGGGTCTCGGCAAAGAGCGCGGTAAATGGTGTGGCCACCTGTCTCGCCCTGATTGAATTCGTTGTTGAAGAACGCCGAGGCCGTCGACTCCGATACTTCGGCAAGTCTGGCCAGTTCGTTGTTTCCGATCGGCTCCAGGTTGAGGCAGCTACCGTCGGCGTACTTGTGGTGCTTCGTGAGCGCCCCAATCAGCTTCGCTCGACCTTCGCCGCGTTCCGTGCTGCGTTTCGACTTCTTCTTGACGGGCTCGTCATTTGCCTGCAGAGGAGCCTGGTGGTCCTCCCGTTCGGTTCGCGCATCGGCGACGAGTTTGGCCTTGATCTTCACCCGCTGGGCCCAGGCCATTGCCCGGTCGAATATTTCGGCCGCCGTCCAACTGCCGTTTTGCAAATACTCCTCAGGGATCTCCACGATCCGCCCCAGAACCTGCCAGTCTTCCAGGGTGGTCGGCCTGGGAAGATGCAACGACTCAAGCTCGTCTCCAAGCCGCTCCACGCTCTGGCGCAGTGCGTCGGCCCATTCCTGCGACACCTCGCGCTGGGCCTCGATCACCGCCTGAAACTCCGGGCTGCTCATGATCGTGGCGACGGTCATCAAATACATCCGGGCGCGGATCAGCCCCGCCTTCGACTCGGGGTCGTCTGCAATCGCCCGCAGATAGGCTTCGCCGGCCTTTAATCCTTTGGCGGTTGGATCTGTCATGACTTCGCCTTTCACCAGCCCAGCCGCTTGGTCGTCAGGCTGGCCACCGCGGCAGCCCTCCCTGCTGGACCATTCTACTAACCGCCATCAATTGCGCCACGCCGCGAATACCTGCGATATCTTGACCGACGCAGGTGCCGTCCCGTCGGGAGGCGTTTTGAGAATACTGAGAGCGCTTTCCGAGCAATCCGAAATCGTCCAATAGTTCATCGCACGGTTTGAAACCGAATCGTCCTCGCGGACGCAAGCCCCGAATTGCGCTCCCAGAATTCTCAGAACTCAGCAACCGGCCTCGGGACGTACGGTTCTGGGAATATTGGGAGCGCTTTTGGCCCCCCGGCCGCGTAAGGTACAGTCCGTCCAGCGGCAAAAAACTACTGGTCACGGTATCGTGCGGGTATTTGCGACATCATCGCAACGGCGGATCCGTCAGGTCGTTTTTTTGGGGGCAGGGTTGGGAAAAAAGGCCCCCGTGAACGCGACGATTGGCCCGTGTGGCGGCCGGTGGCCCGGGTCGACCAAGGAAACCGCCATAAACGAGAAAGCGCCCGACGGCGAACGTGGGGCGTTGGGGGAGAGCCCGGGCACGTTGCGCCAGGTTGGCCCATGTCGCGGTCGAGCCCCGGCTTTGGCCAGCGCGAGGCGACCAACGACCAGAGGCCCCGCGTGGGGCCTCGTGGCGGGCGACGTGCCAAGATGGCACTCTACGCCAACGTGAATCGGCCTCGATCGGCTTTTTTGAATCGGGCCTCTTTGGCCTTGGTCGCCACCTCGCGCGTGATTGCGGAATACAACGTAGCCCAGGGGGTCTTGCCGCCGGGGCTCGACCAGAGACCTTTGGCCGCCATCGCTTCGATCATCTGCTTGGCGTTCATCGGCTCCTTCGATGCGGCCAGTACCTGAGCGGCGGCGTCGAGCGCGCTGAGCTTCTTCGCCTTGCCGTTGCCAGCGGATTTCGCTTTCTTGGTCGAAGCGGCCTTCGTGCGCTTCGGGGACTTGGCGCCCTTCGGAACAGCCTTCTTGGTGGCTTTCTTCGTCGACATGGTACGTCTCCTCAAAACAAAGTTCGATGGTTTGGCTGCCATCATCAGGCCCGCGGAACCACCCGTGGACAGTCACACAGCAGCCATGCGTTCGGAAGAACATCAAGCGCTGGGGGGGGAACCCATGTCGGAATTCGGCAGGTTCTTTTCAGCCGGAAACCACTGCGGTTTCCCTTGAATGCGCGAGAATTCGGACATGTCCCGATTCGCCGCCAGGACGTGATTCCCAAGTCAGAGGCCGGGAGCAAATTAAAAGGCGCTTGGGAGAAGCGCTGCCGAAAGAGCGCCGCAGGCGACTTGGACTAACACCCGCAAAAGGCGTTGCAGGTGCGTGCGAACAAACTAGAACAGTACCGGCTCGCCCAACTTGCGGCGCGTGACCGCCCATTGACCGGCGTGCATGACCCAGTGCGTCCCTTGCATCGAAAAGACTTGACCGACCGTGTTCAGGAAATGGCGGAGCGGCTCGGGGGCAGGTTGGTCGAGTTGAGCGTCGCTCATCGTCTCAAGCAAGGCGAGTGTCCCCGCGTGCTGCTTCTTCAGGATGTCGAAGTATTGCGACTTGGTCAGAAAGGCCCTGGGATCATCGCTGACCGATGCCTCTTTCTTGTGCGCTTCAGCGAACCCGGCCGGAAGCTCGGGCATCGATTTGGGCCGTATCATTTCCATCATGTCGTGCTCTGCCTTAAGCAGGTGGCCAAGCTGCCACGCAACATGATTCGCGCCAGGCACGGGTCGCACCAATAACTCAGAGTCAGTGAAATCGCTGAGATATAGCTCAGCGATCGATTGGCCACTTAGGATTCCGATTTTGAGCGCTTCGCGCGTGTTCATTGGTTATCCCTCCAATGGCTTGGTCGGATGAAAATCTCAAAGTCAATTCGTGCGAGAAATTTAGCAGTCTAGGGTACAGTTGGCCTGTGTGCTCCGTCACATTTTTCGATGGTGTGGCACCGTCGCGATGAATGACGACCTTTTGAGGCTGCTGCTGTGGCTGATAAATTCCAAGTTTCTATCTCCCGATACTGCTTGCGGTTACGGCCCCATCGCGTCCACCCCTGCGGAAAGCCAGAATAAAAACGCCCCTTCCCGACATGTACTTATAGTGCCGAGTACCGCCGGTAGCGAGACACGAAGTTTGGATCGAAATGCTGCGAAGGCCGAGGCGTTCATGCGGCACCTGGGGCCCCTACAGGGAGCTCTGGAGGCTTTTGTACGTCGCGCGCTGCGAGATCCGAACGCAGTCGGCGACGTTTTGCAAAGTGCGATTGCGGCGGCGTTCCGTGATTTCCAGATGTATGTCGAGGGCACCAACTTCAGGGCCTGGATTTTCAGGTTCGTGCATCTGGAAGTTCTCAGCGCCAATCGAAGGTTACAGCGAGCGCAACTTGCGCCTTTGCCAGACGACGTTGCGAAAGAGAACGTCTGGGAGGCCGAGATCGATGAGCCCTTATTTCGACAATTGCTGGATGACCCTGAGCCAGTACTGGAAAGATGCGACGAGGCGCTATCGCAAGCCATTCGCGATCTGCCGGCAGCGGAGCGAGAAGTGCTGCTGCTGCGAGCCATCGGCGAATTCAAATACCGCGACATTGCCGACGTGCTGCAGCTCCCCCTGGGCACCGTGATGAGCAACCTGGCTCGCAGCCGCTCGCGACTGCGGCAGCGGCTTATCGAGCATGCGAGGGATACCGGATTGTTTCGACGTGAAAACAAATGAGCACGCCCTGCGCCGAGGAGCACTCTTGCGCTGCGTCGTGCGTCCTGCAAACGAGGTGGAGCGATGAACTGTAACGAAGCACGTCAGCACTGGAATCTGTACCACGACTCCGAGGGAGATGTGGAGCTGCACTTCCGCATCGAGGAGCATCTGGCCAACTGCCCCGACTGTGCGGAGTGGTTCCACAGTCAAAGCCGGTTGGAGGAGATGCTCGTGCAAAAACTCGCGGCGCGGACACCGGAATCGGAACTTTGGGATCGTGTGCTTGTGGGAAGTGGCTTGCTAAAGCCGGCCCGCTCGCGACGGTGGATACTGTTCTCAGGCATGGCCGCATGCGCTGCGACGATCGCACTGCTCGTCGTCTGGAACGGCAGTCGGTCATCGGGCGCGGTCGAGAACGATCTAGCTGATCTAACTAGTAGTTGGCACGAGCGACTCGCGTCGGGCGAGGAGTCGCTGCAATTCAAAAGCCAGTCTGACCTCGAAGTCGAGGATTATCTACGCAAGCAGGTTTCGTTTCCTGTTCGCTGCCCTCCTCGCAAGGATGCGGGGTTCGCGGTTCGGGGTGCCGGCGTCTGCCGGCTCGCGGATCAACCGGCGGCCTATTTGGCCGGCCACGTCGACATGACGCCGGTGTCGATCTTCGTAATGCCGCGAGATAGTCTAACGACCTTCCCGCAAAACGCCGGCGCAGTCGCTGGTCAGGTCACCCACCAACGAATTGGCTCGTTGGAGTCTGTGCTCGGAGTTGTCGATCGTAACGCGGTTCTGGTCGTCGGTCAGACCGATCCGGCCAGGCTGGAGCGCGTCCTGCGCGCCTACGGCACGTATCCCGATCATCTCTAGGCACATCGCTCGGGGCTCGCCCGTGATTTTGATTTGACGACTGGAGCAAAGCGTATGACGCTTCATGACGGCAATGCCGAACGGCACAATGGGACGGACACTCCCGGCGAGACCAGCGAAAAGCGGGCAAGCTGGATCGTGCGCGTGGCCGTCTTTAACCCGTATCTGGTGATCGTGCTTTGTCTGCTAATTATCGTCATCGGCTACGTGAGCCTGACGAGAATCCCGGTCGATATTCTGCCGTCTTTCAAGACGCCGGCGGTGCAAGTGCTGACGCTCTATCCGGGCATGCCCACCGAGATCATGGAGCGCGACATCACCAACCGCATCGAGCGGTGGACGAGCCAGGCGGAAGGTATCAAGCGGCAGGAGTCGCGAACGATGATCGGCGTTTCGATCGTGAAAGATTTCTTTCGCGACGATATCGATCCGAACACGGCCTTTGCCCAGGTGACAAGCTACGCGATGAGCGACTTGTACTACTTGCCACCTGGCACGGTGCCGCCGATGGTCATGCTGTTCGATCCCAGCGCGCCAATGCCCACCGCTCTGTTGGCAGCGTCGAGCGACGTGCTGGACGAAAAGGAAAGTTACGACCTGGCGTACTTCAACGTGCGGAACATGCTATCGGGCTCGCCGGGCGTGATTGCGCCGGCCGTATTCGGCGGTAAGCTGCGGCGAATCTATGTCTATTTGGATCGGATCAAGCTGCAAGCCTACGGCCTGTCGCTGATGGACGTACAGGCGGCCATCAAGCGCAACAACCTGATGATCCCTACCGGCAACGCCAAGATTGGCGACATCGACTACATGATTGACATGGAAAACATGGTCCATGCGGTTGATGAGTTGAACCATATCGTCGTCAAGGTACACAACGGTCGGCCGGTGTATGTCAATGACGTGGGCGAGGTGCAGGATACGGCGGCGATTCAGACCAATGTCGTCCGCATCAGCCGCGCACCAAGCTGGGAGAGCAAGCGGCAGGTTTACATCCCGATCTTTCGCCGCCCTGGCTCGAACACGATCGAAGTCGTGGAAGGAGTTAAGGAACGAATCCCTGAGTTCCTGAAACGACTGCCGGTCAAAGAGGGGCGCCAGGATTCCGGCTTGAATCTCGACGTCGTAGCAGACCAGTCGGTCTTCGTGCGCAATGCCATCAGCAGCCTCACGTGGGAAGGGATACTCGGCGCCGTGCTGGCTTCGCTGATGGTGCTCATTTTTATCGGCAGCGTGCGATCGACCGTGATCATTGCGCTGACGATTCCGCTTTCTGTGCTCGTCGCCGTGATCGGGCTCTACTTCACCGGCAATACGCTGAACGCAATGACTCTGGGCGGGTTGGCGCTCGTGATGGGGCGCTTGGTCGACGACCCGATCGTGGATATTGAGAACACGTTCCGCCATCTCGACATGGGCAAATCGCCGCGGCAGGCAGCGCTCGACAGCGCGATGGAAATCGCCATGCCAGTGCTCGTGGCGACGATCACGACCGTGGTAGTGTTCTTTCCCGTTGTATTCCTGTTCGGCATGGGTAAGTATCTGTTTACGCCGCTGGCGATCAGTGTGGCGTTTGCTATGTTCGCCTCATACCTGCTGTCGCGTACGCTCTCACCGGCCTACTGTGCGTACTTTCTCAAGCCGCACCGGCCCGGAGAAAAGCGATTCTGGCTGGTGCTCCTGTGCGACGCGGGCTTTGAGTTGGTGCAGAATGCGTACACCGCCCTACTGCGTGGTGCCATGCGGGCGCGCTGGCTGGTGGTGTTTGGATCGCTTGGCCTGTTGGCTGCCTCGCTCTTTCTCTATCCCCTCCTGGGACAAGAGCTGTTCCCGGTTACCGATGCCAGTCAAATCGTCATTAACGTGCGCGCTCCGGCAGGCACGCGGATCGAGCGGACCGAACAACTGACCCGACAAGTCGAAAAGGTCATTCAGTCAATCATTCCCGACCACGATCGCCAGATGATCGTGACGGACATCGGCGTGCTTTACGACTGGCCGGCGGGGTACACCGCCAATTCTGGTCCGATGGACAGCACGATGCTCATCCAGCTCGTCGATGCCCGCGACCGTTCGACCTCCAGCCAAGAATACGCCGAGCGGCTTCGTAACGCACTGAACAAGGAATTTGCCGGGGTCGAATTCGCGTTCAACACGGGCGGGATGGTTGCGGCGGCGCTCAACTTCGGCCTGCCGGCTCCGATCAATATTCAGATCGAGGGCCGCGACATGCAGGTCCAATATGGAATCGCGCAGGAAATCAAGGACATGATCCAGCGGGAGGTTCGGGGCGCGGTCGACGTCCGGATCCAGGAGACGATCGACTATCCGACGATCAAGCTCAACCCCGACCGCACAAAGATGGCCTACTCGGGCATAGACCATGAAGACACTGTCAAAAACCTGATGAGCATGCTCAATAGCTCGACCAGCTTTGATCCGGCTTTCTGGCTCGACCCCAAGACGGGCAACCATTATTTCGTGGGAGTCACCTACAAAGAGCAGGACATTTCTTCGGTGGACTCACTGATGGCGGTGCCGGTGAGCAGCGAAAAAACTAGCATGCCCGTGCAATTGCAGGATCTGGTGGGAAAACCGGTAATGACCGCGTCCGCTGTGGAAGTAAACCACGTGGCTCTGACGCGGGTGATCAACATCTATGCAAACGTCGAAGGGCGCGACGTTGGGTCGGTGGCGGCGGACATCGAGCGAGTGCTTTCGCATTGGGGACCGCGGGGCAAGACCACCGAAGGCGTTGCTCAGTGGTCGGTGCCCGACCCGAAAAAACCGGGCGAAATGCTTACCGGTTACGGAGTGAAAATGCGTGGTGAAGTAGCAAGTATGAAGGAATCGTTCGCGAGCCTGGGATTCGGGATGGTACTGGCCGTAATCCTGATCTACCTGATCATGGTGGCCCAATTCCGCTCGTTCCTCGACCCCTTCATCATCCTGTTCGCCGTCCCGCTGGGAATTATCGGCGTGCTGGTGATGCTTGTGGCCACGAGCACGACTTTGAACGTGCAGTCGCTGATGGGCGTGATTTTCATGGTCGGCATCGCGGTGTCGAACTCGATTCTGCTAGTTGAATTCGCAAATCGTTTGCGACAGGAACACAGCTATTCGGCGTGGGACGCGGCGATCGAGTCGGGTCGGGTACGCTTGCGTCCCATTTTGATGACGTCGCTGGCCGCCATCGTCGGCCTGATTCCACTGGCATTGCACCAGGGGGAAGCCACGATGCCGCTGGCAAGGGCCGTGATTGGCGGGCTGACCGTATCGACGGCCCTGACGGTATTCGTGGTGCCTTGTTTGTACGTGTTGTTCAAAGGCAGGCAAACGCCTGTGAGCAGCGCTAGTACCGTGGCTGGTGCGTAACGCCCGGAGGGATTACCGACCATGAGAACACTTCTCACGAGACGATCGATTGCCTGGATCTGTGGCGGATTGGCAATCGCGGTCGGTGCCGGCGCGTACCTGCTGGCGGGTGGCGCCGATGCGCCGTCCGGGCAGAGAAAGTCCGAGACCTCTCAAGGTCGGCAGTCGCCGATGGTCAGCGACTCGCAGCCTGTTCGAGTAAGGGTCGTTCGACCGACACGCGATCGCTTGCAAAAGACCTCGACGCAGGCGGCCTATGTGGAACCGTATGAAGAGGCCGACTTGTTCGCCAAGACCTCGGGTTATCTGGAATCGGTCCATGTCGACATCGGCGACCGAGTGCGGAAGGGTCAGGTGTTGGCTGAGATATGGATACCTGAGATGGAGCAAGAACGAATCCACAAAGAGGCCTTGGCCGAAAAATCACGCGCCGAACAAGAGCAAGCCCAGGCGGCGGTTACGGCGGCCGAGTCGCTCGTCGACGCCGCCAAGGCAAAGGTCAGCGAGGCACGTTCGCAAATCACGCGCTACGAGGCCGAAGCGAAATACCGCAAAGTCGAGTACGACCGGCATCTGCAATTGTTCAACGAACGGGCTTTGCAACGCGACATCGTCGACGAAAAGAAGTTGCAGCTTGAGGCGGCTGAAGCCGCCCAAGACGCCGCACACGCGACGGCCGATACGGCCCAGGCCAATATGCTGGTGGACCAAGCAAAACTCAAGCAGGCTCACGCCGACCTCGCGGCCGCCGCCGCTCACGTCAAGGTGGCCCAAGCGGAGCTTGACCACGCGAACGTGTTGCTCGCGTACGCGAAGGTCACGGCTCCTTACGATGGGGTTATCACGAAGCGTCTGGTGCATCCTGGGGCGTTCATTCAATCGGCGTCCAATGGAAATGGCGACCCGTTGTTTCACCTCTCCCGATTTGATCGTATCCGCATTATCGCCGACTTGCCGGAGGCCGATTCGGCGTGGGTTAAGGTTGGACAACCGGCCGCGTTTCGCGTGGACGCCCTGCGGGGGCAACAATTTCCTGGAAAAGTTGCCCGCTTTGCCGGCGCCCTGGACGGCCAGACACGAACCATGAGAGTCGAAGTCGCCCTAAACGGGGCCAATACCGTGTTGCGGCCCGGCATGTATGGCTCGGTATCCGTCACGCTAGCGGACCAGGAAGGCGCCTTGCTCGTGCCTGCCAGCGTACTGGTTACTGGAGGCGGTGCACCGAGCGTGATGATTGCTAGCAACGGCCGGGCGGAGCGACGGATGATCGAGATCGGTCAAAATGACGGCATTCGCATGCAAGTGCTCAACGGACTAAGCGATAACGACCAAGTAATCGCCGAAGGCAAAGATTCCTGTCGCGACGGACAACCGGTTGAGGTGATCACACGCTAGCCGACCTCGCTGGCTCTGCTGGCAGTCAATTTACCGCGGCCGCACATCCTACTTAAGCGGCACAAACTAGCCAACCGATAAGGATTGATAACGGAGAACCTTCTCATGGATGAGAGGCAACGGCACGTCGACCAATCGGTAGCGCGCGGGACGGCCGTCGCGCTCTGGTCGATCGGTGTCGCCACCCTAATGTTCAGCCTGTCGGGATGCGCTGCCGGCTCCAAGCCGACGTCAACGCTGCCTGTCTCGGCGTACCGACCGCCAAGCGCGACTGCGCTTGCCGCGACTCCCGACCCGACATTGCCTCGCAATGCCAACGTATCGCACACGACCATCGCGCGGCTGCCTCCTGTCCGGCCGGCCATCGAAACCTCTTCGGACGTGAAGCAAGCCGCGTGGGAACAGCCCGCGCCTGTACCAGAGGAATTGCCGAAGCCCAAGATCGAAGACGCCACAGAAGTGGCCGGTGAAAACGTCGAGCACCAGTTTCCCATTGATCTTCCGGCCACGTTGCGACTGGCCGGCGGTAACAATCTGCAGATTGCCCTGGCGTCGCAGCGCGTTCTGGCAGCACAGGCTCGCCTGCAAGGAGCCACCGCACTTTGGTTGCCGTCGTTCAACGGAGGCATCGGCTACAACATCCACCGTGGCAAGATACAGGACACGGCCGGCGACATCCTCGACGTGAACCGTAGTTCCGCATACGCCGGTGGTGGTCCGCTGCTGGGGCCTGCTCCATTAACCGGCGGAACGAACGGTCCGGCTCGACTATTCGTAGGACTGCCTCTGACTGACGCAATCTTCGAGCCTCTGGCTGCGCGGCAACTCACACAGGCGGCCGGTGCCAATCAGGCGGCAATCTTCAATAACGAGCTTATGGCAGCGTCCGTCGGTTACCTTGAGCTTGTACGCGCCGTGGGCCAGGTGGCGATTGCTCGCGAAGCCGTCAACAATTTCGAGGAGCTTGTGCGACTGGTCTCCGCTCGTGTTCGCGCCGGCACTGCTCCTCCAGCGGACGAGCTTCGCGCGCAAGCCGAGCTCGCGGACCGGAAACGAATTGTATTTCGAACCGAGGAAGCCGTCCGCAATGCCTCGGCCGACCTGGTGAATCTTTTGAATTTACAGCCGGTTCTGAGCCTCGTGCCCAATGAGGAGCAACCACTGGCCATTGAGCTCGTCGACACCAAGCAGCCTCTGCCGACCCTCATTGCGCAGGGGATTGCGATGCGGCCCGAATTGGCTGCCCATCGGGCATTTGTTCAGGCCACACTCGATCGATTGCGCCAGGAGAAATGGCGACCCGCGATTCCAAGTCTGCAATTGGGATTCAGCGCGGGCGGATTTGGCGGTGGTCGTGACGATTTCTTCGGCGATTTCGCCGGCCGGACCGACTTCGATGCCCTGGCGGTTTGGGAGCTGCGCGGGATGGGCTTTGGCAATGTGGCCCTGATTCGAGAGCGACGCAGCCAGCATCAACAGGCACAAATCTCTCGCGAGGAGGTACGCAACACGGTCGCCGCTGAAATTGTGCGCTCGTACTATCAAGCGCGGCTGCGTGAGTCACAGATCGAGGCAGCCCGCCAGCAGGTGGAAGCCGCCGCGGAGGCGGTGCCGCTTAACTTCAAAGGCATCGTCGGCGGCCAATTGCGGGCCATCGAGGGCCTGCAGTCGATCGACGCGCTAGCGGCCGCACAGACGCAGTATCTGACCGCCATTATCGACTACGACCGCGCCCAGTTTGAACTCCTTCGGGCACTAGGTAGTCCGCCGGAAGCGCCCAAGGATCATCGGTAGCGAGTGGTAGGTCATCCGTCAGCAGTGACGCCTGGCCGCTCTGTCGGTCTGAGGGCAGGACCATGCCAACAAGGCAAAATGACCGAATAAGGCACGTCGCTGTATTGATGCTCGAGAATCGGTCGTTCGACCAGATGCTCGGCGACTTGCGCGAGGTCCATGGCGCCAAGCTAGATGGCGTCAATCGAAGACGCCTTTGCTTGAATCACGCGCGATGGAATGAGGTCTATCAACAGAGCGAAACCAGGACGCTGTGCATCGCTCCTGATCCCAAACACGAACTTGAAAACGTACTTCGTCAAATCGGCAAGTTGCCAGAGTTGCCGCAGCACCGGATCGGCGTCGGCCAGCGGCTGGCACGATGGCTCAAGGCCCAAGCGCAATGCGTGTTCTCTTATCGGTCGCCGACGCAAGTGATGATGGACCTGGCCAAGGGTGGTGCATATGAAGGGGCGTTTGTTTACGATTACGCTCAAGAATACCCAAGATCGACGACGCCACAACGGCAGGAAATCATGGGATATTACCCGCTGGATTTCCTGCCGGCGCTGCACGCTTTGGCTCGTGAATTTACGATCTGTGATCGCTGGTTTTCATCGGTGCCTGGCCCAACGTGGACAAATCGGTTTTTTGTCCACAGCGGCACGTCGCTTAGCCGTGTCTCGATGCCAACCACAAGAGACGACATTCTCAGAATGCGGCCGTACGACCAGCACACCGTTTACGAGCGACTCAATGAGCGGAACAGGACCTGGAGAATCTACTTTGGCGACATCCCGCAGTCGTTGGTGCTGACTCGCCAATTGAATCACGAGAATCTCAAGAACTATTTCCCGATGGGTCGCTTCTACGACGATGCCGCGGGACCCGAATCGAAATTCCCGGACTATTGCTTCATAGAACCGAGTTACTTCTTCTCGAACGCAAATGACGATCATCCGCCGCACAACGCGATGCACGCACAATGCCTGATCGCTGACGTTTACAATGCATTGCGACGCAATGACGAGCTGTGGCGCTCGACACTTCTTGTGGTCGTCTACGCCCAACACGGTGGGTTTTTCGATCATGTGGAGCCGCCCGCCGCGACATGCCCGGACGATCTCACGGACGAATACACGTTCTGTCGCCTCGGAGTCCGCGTTCCAGCGATACTTGTGTCACCCTGGTTAAGGAAGGGCGTGTGTTCGACGAGATTCGACCACGCCAGCCTCGTGAAGTACATTTCTGAGAAATGGGAATTGGGGCCGCTAGGAAGACGCGTGGCCCAGGCGAACAGCATCGACGATGTGTTCAGGGGCGTGGTTGAGCTGCGTCCCGATACGCTCGCGCGAATCGACGACTCCGCGGAAATGGAGGCTGCACGGCAACAACCCGGCCAGATCGATGAACGCTTGAATGGGCACCAGTTAGCCTTACTTGCGTTCTGCAAAGGTCTGGCGGCGTCGCTCGACCGACCTATTCCGCCCACGGTATCACACACCCAATCAACCAGGGACATGGCGGCTGAAATGGAAGAAGGCAAGCGCGTGGTCCAATCCTTTATCGAACAGGCGCAAAACAAAATGGGCCAGACCGACTGAATCTCAGTCGTGCGGAGCATTACGATCTGCTCCGCAGCGCTTCAATCACGTGGCAGCAACCGGCTCGTTCACTTTGCTTGCATCTGGCCATTGCGGAATTCAGAACGCGCTGGACGTGGCGTAAGTCCCTTAGCCGCTTCCCGACATCAGCCAGCCGCTGCTTGATCAGCGACTGAACGTCCCGACACGAGGGACTCCTACGATCGATTGTGCCCAGCAGAACCGTCACGTCCTCCAGAGCGAAGCCGATCGACTGAGCCGCTCGAATGAACCTCAGCCGACGCAAGGATTCGTCCCGGTACAGCCGGTAATTGCCCATACTGCGATCTTCGGGTTCCAGCAGGCCAATCCGTTCGTAGTAGCGGACGGTCGAGGTAGGCACGCCTGCGGCCTTGGCCAACTGGCCGATCGTCAGGTGTCGTTCGGCGGGCATGGTTGACAAAATTCCGGGACGGGCTTGACCTTACACTAGAGTGCAACCTCGATAATACACTCGCTCTGATCAGCACACAAGCAACGCCATTCACATGTCGTGCCCTGACGAAAACTGGCAGGAGGATGCCACGGTGAGAATTCAAGTGTTGTTCTTCGAAGGTTGCCCCAACTACGGGCCCGCCATTGAACTAGTCCGCTCCATTGCCCCGGAGGCGACCATCGAGGCAGTCGAGGTCAAGACGCAACTGGATGCCGAGCGCATGCGGTTTCTCGGCTCACCCACCATCCTGGTCGATGGTGTGGATGTGGAGCCAGAAGCGCGGACGCGCACGGATTTCGGTTTTACCTGCCGAACCTACGGCGGACGCGGCTTGCCAAGCCGAGAGCTCGTCGCCTCGGCGATTAGTTGCTGTTCGCCACCGTCAATGCAGCCGCGGAACAGCCGCTGGCTTGCCGGCAGCTCTGTCGTCATTGCGGCGATTGCTTCGGCATGCTGCTGGCTGCCACTCGTGTTACTGGCGTTGGGAATGTCAACCGTCGGGCTGTCATCGACGTTCGAGACATTCCGGCCGTGGCTGCTCGCCGTGGCCGTAGTACTGCTGGCCTTCGGATTCTATTCAGCCTATCGCAACGAGGCGTGCTGTACGCCGCGGTCGAGGCGACTGAATCGCGTGGTGGTGTGGATGGCCACGGTACTCGTCTTGGCGTTTGCGCTATTTCCCTTGTATGCCGACATGCTTATGGCGCCAATTGACGGGTCGGCATGCTGTACTGCGAAAGGACCGGCGTGCTGTGCGTCGAACAGTGACACGCCGACGACTCAACAAGTCGCTCTTATCGAGCGGAATACGTCGGTGACGGTCCTTTCGGACAAGGCCCACGAGCTCAAGGATGCTTTCAACGCCGATAGAAATGCCCCGAGAGTAATGCTGATCGTATCTCCCCTGTGTCCAGCGTGCCGGGCAGGTGCGAGTGTGGTCCAGAAAGAAGTCCTCGCCCGAGCCGACAGTGACAAACTGAAGGTCTATGTGGTCTGGATCGATCGATTCCCGGGCGACAACCTGAAGGCCGCGCAAGAAGCGACGCAACTGGTTTCGGATAAGCGCGCTCGGCATTTTTGGGACGGCACGGGTGCCGTTGGAAAGCTATTTGGCACGACCGTCAAGTTGCCGCGCGAGAAGACGTTCGCGTGGGACGTGTATTTCGTGTTTGGACCGAAGACAGAATGGACCGCGGACCCGCCAATTCCCGCCTTTTGGATGCACCAGCTTGGCGGACCTGAAACCGGGAATTTACTGGACGGTCCAAAGTTTCGGGAGGCCCTCGTCAAGCAACTTCCGTGAAGAGACTAAGAAGTGTGCTGAGCTATCGACTGCGGCGGGCCTCGGAGGCGCGCTACTTTTTGGAATTCGCGCGATTGCCGCACACATCATCCTGGCCCGAGTCACCCACGCTTTCCGAGCTGGCTGATCTTTCGGATCACCAGCGGAACAACTCCCAGGGCAGCCAGCGAGAACATGACCGGCAGCGACAACACATCGCCAGGAGAGTTGATTGTGGCGATTGCCGTCCCCGCGTTCACATAGAGGAACGTTCCAAGCAGCATTCCGAGCCAGCTTGTGACGACATAGGTCCACACGCCAATTCGTGTCAGCCCCATGCCTAGGTTGATTAAGAAGAACGGAACCAAGGGCACGAGCCGGAGCATGAATAGGTAATACGCGCCGTCGCGCTCGATGCCCTCGTTAACGGCGCGCAGGCGATCTCCGTATCGGCTTTGCACCCAATCGCGAAACAGATAGCGGCTGCCGAGAAATGCCAGTGTCGCACCAAGCGTTGAGGCCCCGCTGACGACGGCTGTGCCTACGACGCGGCCAAACAGGGCTCCCGCAAGCAGGGTCATCGCTGCCGCCGCTGGCAACGACAATGCTGTGATGATCGTGTACACGAAAAAAAACACCACCACGGCCGCGACCAAGTTCTGCGCAACCTGCGCCTGCCAGGCGTCGACGTTTGCGCGCAGGGAATCCCATCCAAAATACTCTCGCAGTCCGGTGAAGTAGAAGCTAATAACCGCGGCGACGATCAGAAGGGCCAGCAGATACCGCGGCCACGAACGTCGCAATCGTCGCTCCAATGTTACACTCGCTCTTTGGTCTGTGGGGTTGGCGGTGGCCATTTGTGCGAGATCCGCAACTGCTGACTGCTGTTAATGAACCATCTCAGACGATTTTCCGAAGGACTGAGTCCGTTTTCATTTCGTCAAAGACTTCCTCGCGGACCACTTTGACATGGCGTGGGGCGTCGATGCCCACCTGCGCGCGGTTCCCTGACACCGCCAAGAGCTCGATAGTGGCTTTCTGACTGCCCATGATCAGGACCAGTCGTTCGCCAGTTCTCCGTGAGAGGACAAGCATCGTTCCCTCCGTGTAAATGTCGCAATTGTTAGCGGCCACAGCCTGTTTTCCGGCTGTGCTCATTTATTCGAGCACATCGCGTGATTTAGGTCTGTAAGACGGCAAACACTCGGAAGGCGCGGTCCACATCCTCTGCTAGCTCCCACGAAGTCGCTGCATAAGCAGTTCCTTGAAGCCGGGCCTTGGAGTACGGCAATAGATCACGCGACGGGACGGAGTGTCAGCCGGACGTACGAGCAGATACGGCTTGTTCTTCGGGGGCTGGCCGGCTGCAATGCGATCGTCGGGGACCTCCTCAATGGCCACATTCAATTCCTCGGTCTCAATCAGTTGAGGATGTGTGATCCAGCCCATAGCCAGCGTGTCAAACGGATTGAAGCCACGATCGTCGATGTTTTTCTCCCAGCGCTCGATCCAGTATTGAGAAGTTTGCGCGATCCAAGACCCGGATTCACCGCTACGACGAAGTGTTTCCAGGTCGTCGCGCGAAATCCAAACGTGCGACGAGACTTCCCAGGGGGCAAAGACAAGCGGAATCTTTGTGTCCAAAATCGCCTGCATGGCCGCTGGGTCGAGCTCGAAGTTGAAGTCTCGATGCGGAATCTTCTGCTTTTCATTGCTGACGAAGCGTTGTCCGGGACGCCGGCCAGCTACCATGACGATACGTTCGATTCGATCATGCAGATGCGGATGGATCTTGACCAACGTGCCGACATTCGTGACCGGCCCTACCGCCACGATGGTCATCGGTCGTCGTTCCAGTTCCACGGCCATTGCTTCGACGGCCTCGCTGGATTTGCCAAAGTCGGCAGACGACGCCGCACCCGGTTTGGGCGTCAGCCCGGCCGGACCAAACTGGGAAGTGATTCTGCCGGCGATCGGCACTGCTTTGTCGAGCGGCGCATTACCGAAGACGACGCTAATGCCCCGGATATTGACTTCCGGGGAATGAAAACTCTGGATGAGCATCAGGCCATCATCGACGTCACCGATGCCCGTGGCAGTGTCGACATCGAGCCAAACGTCGGTGACGTTCGCACATTCCGCCATGCGTCCGACCGCAGCGATGGCGAGGACAATAATCGTGGTGCGGACTATTCTCAGTTCCACAATTCCTCCCACGACTGATCGATGATGGCGCGACGGGATCGATCGAGCAGCTCCGCGCGGCTTACGCCCAACGCACCGAGCGGCAACTGTGCCACGCCAATCAGTCTACGCATTACCTCCGCTGCCGCGAAACAAGTCAGCAAAGAAGATTGGAAATTGCCGGTTCCCGGATGCTCTGCGTATGCCTGCAGGAACACTTCGGCGCATTCACGGGGCTGTTGTGCGAAACGGAGATGGGCGATGGCGCACCCCAGGTCAAACTCGGCGTCGCCGTAGAAGCAGAATTCAGGGTCGATGACGAAGATGCCCGTTGATGTTCGCAACCAGCTACCGGGAAAGAAATCGCCATGGACGAGGACATGGCCCGCGCCCAAGTAGCGCTCGCCGGCGTAGCGGATGAGTCCGCGATACACGGCATCGTGCCGCAATTCCTCGGCCGCCGCAGTCAGGCCACATTCGAATTGCTCCAGATCAAGCCCGTTGTTTTCGGCCAGCGGAACTTCAAATATGTGCTGGTGGTTGAGTTGCCGCATGGCCCAGTTCTTGAAGGCGGGGTCGACTGGGCCGCGCGTTGCCTGATGCAAGGCGCCCAAGTACTCGGCGAGATGCCGCACCTCGATTTCGGCGAGGGCCTCACCGGAGTAGAGCGACGCAAGCGACTGGGCGCCGGCCAGGTCTTCCAGGATTAGAGCACATGCTTCCGTGTCGACCCCCAGCAGCCGCGGCATGCGGTTGGCGACGGCTGGGATGCGCGCAATCCGCTCATAGAATCGAATCTCGTACTGAATGCGGTCCCACGGAGCCGGGATGTGGTCGTACTTTTCGACCCAGGGGCGGGCTTGCTTGACGATCATGCTGCGCCGGTCGGTGCGCACCCGAATCGTCAGATTCATGTTGCCCTCGCCGGGCTTCTCGCACCCCCGCACCGATTCGGCACTGGCGATCCAGCCACGCTGTTTCAGAAAGGCCTCCAATCCCGCTGGGTCGTCGAGACTTAGCCACGGGAAGTCGGGATGCTCGCGAACTGCGTCCGCTCTTGCCATGATTCGGGCTTCCAACCGACCCACGTGGACTCATTTGGCGCTTCGCGCGATCATGCCACTTTCGTTCAAATAATGCAACGGCTGTTGGAGGCGTCGGCATACTCGTGAAATCAGATCTGAAAATGTGCGTCAGATCACAGACCTCGGTTAACGACGGTGACTAAACTCACGTTGGGTTTTTGCAGACAAGGAGCGCCACGAATCGGCTAAAGGTTTGTTCGATCGTGAGATCCCGTCAGCAAGCGTCGCTAACCAGATTCTATTGCTCCGGCCATCGGTGAAATGACCCCATGCGTATACCGCTGCGAATATTGGCGATTCTTACGGCGGCGATCTATGTCGTGATCGCATCGCTAAGCCATCAGTTTCAGGACGCACACGCTCCAAGTGAGCGGCCCATTCTCGGCGTCCTAACGCTACTGGCGATCGCGTGCTTGCTCTATCTGGTGAGCTTGGCGCTGATCGCGTGGCCTGCCCGACGGTCGGGTGAATCGACCGTGGCTGGGTCTGATGCTTACCCCGGCGTCTTTCGCGATGTGCTGCTGCTCTCAATCTTGTTTCGCCTCGTTCTGCTGCTTTCCGTCCCGATCCAGGAAGTCGACTTTTATCGGTATCTCTGGGACGGACGAGTGCTCTGGCAGGGTCTCAATCCGTATCAGTTTGCGCCGGCACAGATTGATAGTGCCGGAGTCGGCAGCCCGACCGAATTGTCGGAGTACACGGCGCTTCGAGATGCGTCGGGCGAGGTCAAAGAGTTCTTCGCGCGCATCCACCATCGGCAAGTGCCCACGATCTATCCGCCATTGGCTCAGGTGTTGTTTGCTGTGTGCGCCGCAATAACGCCCGCTGCGGCCCCGATCTGGTTGCATGTGTTGGTACTGAGGGGGCTGTTGATTCTCGTCGATATCGCGATTCTGTTTTCGATGCGCGGACTGTTACGGCACGTGGGAATGTCCTCTGCCTGGTGTTTGGCCTATGGCTGGTGTCCGCTCGCCATCAAGGAAGTCGCCAACTCGGCACACATGGACGGCCTGGCAGTGCTGTTCAGTCTCACGATGCTGCAGTTGCTGCTCAAGGCCGCGCGGGCGCAGCCGGCTGGAAATCGTTCGCAATTACAATGGGCGATGGCCGGAGGTTGCCTCGGCCTGGCGATACTCTCGAAAACTTACCCGCTCATTTTGCTCCCACTTGCAGCAAGTTTCGCAATTGCGAGAATTCGCGCGTGGGCAATTGTCCCTCTGCTTGCTTGCGCGGCGGTTGTAACTGCCGGATATTTGCCATTCCTGGATCGCCGAGCGAGTCCTGAGCCGGCCTCCCAAGGGTCTTTCGACATGGACTCACCTCTGATCGGGCTCAAGACGTTCCTGACGCAATGGCAGATGAATGACTTGCTGTTCATGGTCGTTCATGAAAACCTGCGGCTGCCACAAGTGGAGACCAACCGATGGTATGTTGCCACACCCCTTGAGTGGCGGCGAGAAATTAACCGACACGCTGCTTCGTTGCTCGCACGCGGGGACGTCGCCCCCAGCGTGGATCCAGCGTTCGTCATGACGCAACTCGTGATGGGTACTCTGTTGCTCGTGCTCCTGATCGGGTGCGCCTGGTGGGTTTTCAGAAGCCCTGAGCCGCTCGTTCTGCTGCGGAGCGTCTTTCTCGTCCTGGCGTGGGGATGGCTCCTGAGCAGCGCGCAAAACCCATGGTATGTCTTGTGGTTTCTGCCGCTCATGCCGTTTGCACGGTGCCGCAGTTGGTTCTTCGTGCCGTGTTTAGCGATTGCCTACTATCTACGCTTCTGGCTCGTCTTTCAGGGCGAATGGACGGCCGCGACAGGCGAATGCCCGGTGTTCGATTATGGCTGGGTCTGGTTTGAGCACGGCCTGGTATTGGGAGCGTTGACCGTTGAGGCTTGGATTCGCGGGCATCGTGGTCGCGATACCGGTCATTCGGGCGCGCCGGGTGGAACAACGTCGCGAGGATTAGCTTGATCTTTGTCGGGCGCGTCCGACGGTGGAGGCGGGGCATCGGAATCACCGGTTTCGTCCGCCTTGCTTGAGCCGTCATTCTCTCGCAAGCCTTCGCGAAGCTTATCGGGCGTGAGTGCCTGAAAATCTTTGACAATACTGGCACTTCCCCCCGGTTTACCTTGCTTGTCGTTGGACGAATCGCTTGATGGACGGCTGTCGCTGCCTTCCGGTTGCGGATAGTCCTCGCGTTCGGCGGCCGGATTGTAGTTTGGCGCCGGAGCGTGTGGGTCTTGGGCCGGGCCGAAGCAACCCGACGCGAATGGCATAAGCAGCAAGGTGCAAGCAAGATGGGCGCGCATTTTTGGCTAAACCCCTGGCAGCGACTCGATGTGAAGTATCCAAACTATAACGCGTGCCACACGTGCGATCCGTGAGCCACCTTACATTGCGGCCGATGTTAATTTGGCTTCAACTTGCCATCGATATCGTTGTTTCAGCGATAGTTGTGGCTAGAATCAACGAACAAATGAGCGACAACGTTGCACTGATATGCTTGATCTTCGCGGCAGCATTGCTCTATTCATCGGTCGGCCATGCTGGCGCGTCAGGCTATCTTGCCGCGATGGCTTTGATGGGGGTCGCGCCCGACATCATGAAGCCGGCGGCGCTCGTCCTCAATGTAATCGTCGCCACGATTGCGACGGCTCGCTTCTACAAAGCGGGGTGTTTTTCGTGGCCCACATTGTGGCCATTTGTCATCAGCTCGATTCCCCTGTCGTTTGTCGGTGGGGCGATCCAGTTACCGGGGAACATCTACAAACCGATCGTGGGCGGTGTCCTGCTATTTGCAGCCGCGCGGCTCGTCTACTCGACGGCCAAGAGATCAACAGTGACATCGAGACACGCCCCGCTGTGGGCTGCCATTCTCACCGGCGGTGCGATCGGATTGCTATCCGGTTTGACGGGTACTGGTGGAGGAATCTTCCTGACCCCGCTGCTGTTGTTTATGGGCTGGGCCGAGACTAGAGAATCGGCCGGCGTCTCGGCCGCGTTTATCCTGGCCAATTCGGTTTCAGGACTCGCAGGGAACCTTGCGAGTATCCAACACATTCCGGCCGAGGTCGGCATTTGGGCACTCGCAGCAGGGTTCGGTGGCATCATTGGCGCGGAATTGGGGAGCCGTCGGCTTGCTCCCGCCACACTGCGCTATTTGCTGGCGGCGGTGCTAGTTGTAGCTGGATTCAAAATGATGATGATATAGCGCAGCTCATGAAAAACCCGCTTGGCGCGGAGCAGCAACGCAAGCGGGCTTGGAGCGCGGCCTGATGGCATCGCCCTATCTATTTGGATCGGCCATCTCCAGTGTGGACCTTAGGCTATCGGCCGAGGTCGATGCCCACAAGTTCTCGATGCGCATCGCTTACTGACAAATGGGTTCCGCCACGAAGGTGCCGAGACACAGGAGGCATGCTCTCGAACATCGGGCGGCAAATCGGGCAGAGTGTGATATGGCGGCTTACCTGGTCTTGCAAGTCGGGCGGAAGCTGTTTCTTCATGTACGATTCCGAGAGTTCCACGACGCGTTGACACGAAATGCCGGCAAAATCGGGGCCATGATCCGGTCTCGGATAGAGCCAAACCGCGAGCGCCACGCTAGTGAAAGCAACCAGAAGCGCGGCCCCACCGACGACGCGGCGTTGTCGGCGCGCGCGAAGTCGCCCGGCGAGCTTAGAGATTTCGTTTGGCTCGCACCTGGTCCACCCGTCAGCCACGTTCGCCATATGCCAACTCCCCGTCTTGCTGGGCGGTTCCTTCATCATGGAGAAACGCGCGGTCCACGTTGGTCTCTGGTGGGTTTGACCGGCGTCACCGCCGCGACGCCGTTGGATTCTGCAAGTAGGCGATCTCGGTCGAGGACGGTCAGTTGTCGGCGGCGGACGCGAATGAGCTTCTCCAGTTGAAGCTGGCCCAGAATCAGCGTGACGGACTCGCGGGTGGCACCGATCAAGCTTGCCAAATCCTGGTGCGACAGTCGAATTCCAATTTGCCACTGCGATCCGTCACGCACACCGTGCGTCTCCAGCAATTCCAACAGCAAATGCGTCACGCGCTCGCGATTTGACCGAAAGAGGATGTTCTGCAAGCGGTTTTGAATTCGCCGCCGTCGCAGGCCCACCAGCCGGGTAATCCCCAGCGCCACGTCGGGACGCTTTTGCATCACCGTCTGCAATTCGGCCGCAGGAATCGCGATGACCTGTGATTCAAGAACTGCCTCAGCAAATTCGCCGCGCGGAGTACGGTCCAGAAGGGCCAGTTCCCCGAACAACTCGCCTTCCTCGATGAATGCGAGGATGGCCTCTTTGCCATCTGGCGTGACGTTCTTCAGCTTGATTCGGCCTGTCGCCAGGAGCAACACAGTCTCCCCTGCCTCCTGCGCGAAATAGACCATCTCACCCTTCCTGAATCTGCGCATCATGGCGCGAGCTTCAAGCCGTGCCGCCTCATCGGCAGTCAATTGGCTCAGCCAGTCTACCTGCTTGAGATACCAGACCTTTTCGGCCATGAATCGACGAGGCCCCAGTCACGTGACGAGCTGCGCAACCATCGTGCAATGCTTCCTTCCCCGGGGAAACCAGCATTGCCAAACGTTTATGATGGCCGCCGGCGAGCGATTCAGCAAGGGCGGACCCCCACGGAGCCCTAGCTCTGCCCGCCCCAATGTAAGACTCCTCACAGAATCGAAAATCGCCCAACCGCTAGACTTGAGCGGTTAGCCACGATTCGATGCTGCTCCTCGGCGCAGATGCGCCTCGGCCCGGAGTCTTGTGATGATCGATCGAGCTCGCCCCGACACACCGCGGGCGTTGTCGCAAGCCCAGTCCTGCCGGCAGAGGACCGAGCAATCTCAAATGCCTGCTCTTGCGATCTCCACCCAGACGTGTTCGGGCGTTGTGGTCATCATACCGGCCTTGAACGAAGAGGAGTCATTGCCGCGGGTGCTGGCCGATCTGCCACATGCGGTGGACGTCATTGTGGTCGACAATGGCTCGACGGACACCACGGCGGACGTGGCCGGAAGCGGCGGCGCGACCGTACTGCGCGAGCCGGTTCGCGGCTATGGGTCCGCTTGCCTGCGTGGCTTGCAACACGTGGAGCAGTCCATTCGCGCCGGCGATTCGGCGCCGCGAGTCATTGCATTTCTGGATGCCGACTACAGCGATCACCCGGAACTATTGCTGTCGCTCGTCGAGCCGATTCTCAGTGGGGACGCCGATCTGGTGTTGGGCTCGCGCATGCTGGGAAAGCGCGAGCCCGGCGCGATGCCGCCGCAGGCTGTGTTTGGAAATCGGCTGGCGTGCTTCTTGATGCACATCCTGTTCCGAGCAAGGTACACCGATCTCGGGCCATTCCGCGCGATCGACTACAGTGCGTTGCGCGAGCTGAACATGCGCGATCGCGGATTCGGTTGGACCGTCGAAATGCAGATCAAGGCAGCACGGCAAGGACTGCGTATCGTCGAGCTGCCGGTTCCCTATCGGCGGCGTATCGGGAAAAGCAAGATTAGCGGCACGTTGCTCGGCAGTTTTCGCGCCGGCTACACGATTCTTTATTTGATCGGCAAGCACGCTCTGCTATCACGTCCGTGGTTCCGCAGTCAGGAAGTTTGCGCCCCTTGATGCGGATGCACTCCAAAACCGTCGCCATTGTTGCTGCTCTGGTGATTGCAACGGCCGCGACCGCCGGTTGCCGTCCAGTATCCGGCGGCTCCGACGCGGACAAACGGCGACAGATTGAGGAACGGTATGTCGTACTCAAGCAGGCGTTTCCCGCTGTTCGCGACATGACGGTCGCCGAACTCATCGAACTGGGCGAGCGCCAGGCATTGGTGATCGTCGACGTACGGCCCAAGGAGGAACGCGACGTTTCCATGATTCCCAATGCAGTTTCCGAGGATTGGTTTGAGGAGCATCGCGATCAGTACCGCGACAAGCTCGTCGTGACCTATTGCACGATCGGAGCGCGGAGCGGCAAGTACGCCGAGGCTTTGCAGCAAGAGGGATTCGACGTACTCAATCTTAGCGGCAGCATTCTTGCCTGGGCCCACGAAGGGCGACCCTTAATCGCCAAGGGTGGCCCGACAAATCGCGTTCACGTCTACAGCGCCGATTGGAATCTTCTGCCAGCGGGCTATGAGGCGGTTTGGTAGCCGCAACTGTAATTCCCGTTACAGACGCAAAACGCGGAACCGTCGATAATTCTGACTGTCGGAAGCACATTTGCAGCGGCGCTTCCCGGGCCATCGGATTCGGGCTCAACGTCGAGGACCGATCGTGACCAGTGCGAACAAGACAACGTTAGCTATCATGCTTGCAGGCTCCGTTTGGGCTTGGGGAGTTTCCACAGCCGGAGCACAAAGTGGCACGCGACAGCCAAGCTATGCCCCGCGACCATCGCGAACCTACGTTCCGGCGCGCCCGCAGGCCGGATCAGGCACGCGACCGTCGCCACCGGTTGATCACGCTCGCGAGCCCGTGCCGCTCGCCTTCAACGGGCACTGCGTC
Source organism: Pirellulales bacterium (assembly GCA_050250435.1). GTDB lineage: Bacteria > Planctomycetota > Planctomycetia > Pirellulales > PALSA-1355 > JBFWOR01. The sequence continues at coordinate 314,332 of JBFWOR010000006.1, forward strand.
GTGTGCCTGGTCGATGGCAAGCAATGGAGCATGGGCAGTCCCGAACACAGCGTCATATTCGACGGTCGCGAGTACCGGTTTCCGAGCGATGCCGAGAAAGACAAGTTCCTCGCGAATCCAGATCGGTACGTTCCGGCGTTGAACGGCAACAGTGTTGTAGCCTACGTCAACTCGGGGACACTGGTGTCGGGAAATCCGCGGTTCGGCGCGATTCACCGCGAGCGGGTGTACCTGTTTCAGGACGAGGGAGAAAAAGCGGCGTTTCTCGCCAACCCCTCCGGCTATGCCGACGCAGATCTGGCGTATCGCGGCGCCAGCGCGGTCAGTCTCGTCGACTTGGGCCAAAGCATCGCGGGCCGAGCGGAGTTTGCGGCCCGATATCAGGGATTCCGTTATCTACTCAACTCTGCGCAAGAGCGGGATACGTTTCTGCGCACTCCAGGTCGGTACGCACAACGCAACAGTGCGCCACAATAGCCGTCACATGGATTTGGACCAACGGAACCTGAACGCGCACGTCCGCGCTCGCCCGCAACCCCGCAATACGACCATGAGTTCTCAACCGTTCCGAATGATAAAAGGAGTTGTCATGAAATCCGCTGTCGCACTCGTCATCGCCGTTGTTGGCTGGCAGCTGCTGTTCGCATCCAGACCCACGGCGAGCTTTGCCGGGACGAAGGTGACGCTGGGCAGGGTGGTGGCTGCCAATGAGCAGGTCTCGATGGAACAGACGTCACACGCCGGCTGGAATGATTTGCTGGGGCGATATGTTGATGACGCGGGATTTGTGAACTATCGAGCATGGAAGGCTTCGGCCGCAGATGCCAAAGCCCTGGATCAGTACTTAGATGTCCTCTCGCATGCCAACACGTCTGCCCGCGCGACGCGGGAGGTTCGGCTCGCTTTCTGGATCAACACCTACAACGCCGTAACGGTGAAAGGCATTTTGCGCGAATACCCGACGACCAGCATTCGCAACCACACGGCCAAAGTGTTCGGCTACAACATCTGGGAGGATCTCTTGCTGGTCGTAGGCGGCAAGCCATACTCGCTCAGCCAGATTGAGCACGAAGTATTGCGACCCATGGGCGAGCCGCGCATCCACTTCGCCATTGTGTGCGCATCCCGCGGCTGTCCCCGGCTACTGAACCAGGCGTACACTGCGGCCGGGCTCGAACGGCAGCTCAGCGAGAACGCACGCGATTTCTTTGTCAAGTCGAGCAACTTCCAGTACGACGCCGGAAGCCAGACGATCAGGGTTTCGTCGATCATGGAGTGGTTCGCAACGGATTTTGGCGAGGGCACTGCCGAACAGTTGAAGTACATCTCGCGCTACGCGCCAGACGAGGCGGGCAAGAAGTTGGCGGCCAGCGGCACGGCGCGTGTGTCGTATCTCGAGTACGATTGGAGCCTCAACGATCAAGCGACACAGCGAACTGCTCGCGGTCGCTAAGGCCGCTCGCCGGCTATGAATTGCCGCGATTGCTGGCAGGGATAGAACTTCCTGGCAATCCTCAACTTCCACTCTGTTCAGAAAGGATTCCGCAATGGTCGGACGTGCGGTGGTTGGCGTGATGATAATCGTCGCCACGGGCTTTGCCTTGCGTCGGGCAATGCGCGAAACTGGATCGACGGTCGAGGGACAATGGGCGGCAACAAACCGACATTCAAATGTCCCAGCCGACGACGGTGTGGACCTTGGCAGGATCAATGCACCGCGGGTCGGCTGGGTCTTTGGTCAGTTGGTGGGTGCGGAGACGCCTGGACTGGTTCCGACCCGCAAAGAAACTAGAGAACGTCTCATCCGCGGTCATGCCGGGATGCGGTGCGCCATGTCGCCGGAGCGAGTGCAATGACGGTGACTTCTCGCGGTACTGGCAGTGTGTGCTGTCTTACAGACCACGCGCTTGGTCCCGACGAGACTACAGCTAGGGCCGCAGCACGAAGAGGCAGCGGGAGCAAGCACATGAACTCGATGTTGCGAAGGGTTGTTTGGATCGCGGCTTGGGGAGGCGCCTTCTGGGGCGTTCTCCAGTTGGCCCAAGTCCATACATCCTGGGATCACGCGGCGTGCGGTCCGTGGGGATGTGGGCCCACGGCCACGGCGCTGGCCTCGTGTCACGCGGCATGGTTCATGGTGGTACTGCCGGTGTGCGTCGCCGGGAATCGATGGCTGAGCGATGCGCGACGCCGGCAACTTGGTCTCGTGCTGGTAGCGCTCGCCGCGGCAACCCTTGTTGGCGTGATTGCGCGCGAGGCCGCCACGTGGTTGCCGGCGGCGAGCGACTATCAGAGACCGTATTTCGTGCAGCGCTGCGTATTTGCGGTGGCTACGTGGACCGACTTTCCGATTGTGCAGTTGAGCATGCTCGGGGTGATCTGGTCGCTTGCCACGAAGCTACCGCGATGCGATGTGCGAGGGGATCTTTCACAACAGACCGCAGGTGGCTGCGATGAGCCATTAGCGACACAGGTAATTCCCCAGCGACAGAATACGAGATGAGTTTCGAAAGCGCCGATCTCCGATGGATCGCCTGTCCGCCCGGCTCTGTGGGCGGGATCATTCGCCGTGCGCGATCTCGCCGGCGAAAGGCGCTATTGCGTGAAGCGGCGATGATGGTGGTCTTGGCAGCGTCGATTGGCTTTGCGGCGGGTTACTTCGCCAAGCCCGGCGCGAAACCGCCAGCCCCCAGGGGACCCTTTCAGTTCGCCGGGATCTCGTGCGGTGAAGTCCGATCCCTGCTGCCCGCACTCATGGAGAATCGGCTTGATGCCGCCAAGGCGATGCAGGTCAGGCAACATATCATGGAGTGCCCCGAGTGCGGGCGTCTCATGAAGCAGATGCAGTCCGTCAGCCAGGCAGTCAGCGAACCGACGATAGCGAGTCTAGCTTCGTCGCACCCCCATCCGCCGGCTGGACAAAGCGAATTGTGAGCCAGGGCACGGCCGCCCCGATCTGCGCGGGCCGAATACACGGATGTGACTCTCTATTCCATTCAACACTTCAAGTAGGAGACGTTTCGTGACTCGAAGCACATTTGCTGGCGCTGCAATGTTTGTGGTATTGGTGACGATTCTATCGACACGCTTGATTGCCGAGGAGATCACCTGGAATACGGACGTCAAGTCGGCCTGGCAGACAGCCCAGGCAGCCAACCGGCCACTGCTGCTGTTCGTCACCTCTTCGCATTGCCCCTATTGTCGCAAGATGCAGTCCAACACGCTTTCCAGCCCCGCAGTGGCGCGACGCATTCAGGATTCATACGTCCCCGTGATGGTTAATGCCGATGACTCGGCGGCGATTGCAGCTCAGTTGAAAGTTTCCGGCGTGCCGACCACATTGCTCGTCCTGCCGGACGGGCGCATTGCCGACCGCGTTGAGGGATATGTTTCGCCTGCCAAACTGCAGGGGCGGCTCGAGTCCGTCGTAAAGCAGATTGATGCTCGCTGACGTGGGACGGTTTACGCGACGTTTCATTGTTTCAGCTACGGCATGGTTAACGGACTCTATACTGGAGGCGACCACGTCATGAGCAGTCATGCGAGGCAATCACCTTCCGTAGCATCGTTGAGGTACGCAATGCCTGATGGACTTGAAACGGCCACTGCCGTCGCCCCCTGGGATACCCACAACCAGCGGCTTGTGGCCCACGTGCACCCGAGCGACTGGAAGAATCCGACGCCGTCGGGCTGCTACAACCTGGTGGTGATCGGCGGCGGAACGGCCGGCCTGGTGACCGCCGCCGGAGCGGCCGGCCTCGGCGCGAAAGTTGCCCTGGTCGAAAAACACCTGCTGGGTGGCGACTGCCTGAACTACGGCTGCGTGCCATCCAAGGCTCTCATTCGCGCGAGCCGGGCGGCAGCGGATGTGGCTCGTGCATGCGATTTCGGAATTCGCGTGCCGGCCGGCGTGGAGGTCGATTTTGCTGCGGTCATGGAGCGCATGCGGCGCCTGCGGGCGAATATCAGCCCTCTGGATTCGGCACGTCGGTTTACCGAGTTGGGCGTCGACGTGTTTCTCGGCTCGGCCAGTTTCGCCGGCCGCGACGCGATTCGCGTCGACGATCAAGTGTTGCGGTTCAAGAAAGCGGTTATCGCAACTGGCGCCCGGGCCGGCGCGCCCACGATCCCAGGGCTTGCCGAGGTGGGTTATCTGACAAACGAGACAGTCTTTTCGCTAACCGAGCGGCCGCGGCGATTGGCGGTGATTGGATCTGGGCCGATTGGTTGCGAGCTGGCGCAGGCCTTCGCTCGCTTCGGCTCGACGGTCGACCTGTTGGAGGTGGCGCCAAGGATTCTGGGCCGCGAGGATGCCGACGCCAGTGAGATCGTTGCGCAAGCCCTCCTCGAAGACGGCGTCCGCATGCATCTCGGCGTTCGTATTGAACGGGCGGCGCGCGACGGGGGATCGAAGTCGTTGGAAATAAGTGGGCCCCAGGGCGAACGGCGGCTGGAAGTCGATGAAATCCTAGTCGGCGTCGGTCGCATTCCCAACGTCGAGGGCCTCGGTCTGGAAGCCGCGGGAGTTAAGTACGACCATCGCGAGGGAGTGCACGTCAACGATCGGCTGCAGACAACTAACCCGCGCATCTTCGCCGCTGGCGATATTTGCTCGCGTTACAAATTCACGCACGCTGCCGACGCGATGGCGCGCATCGTCATTCAAAATGCCCTCTTTATGGGGCGCGCGAAAACCAGCGCGCTGACGATCCCGTGGTGCACCTATACCGATCCCGAGGTGGCCCACGTCGGCCTCTATCCGCGCGACGCGGAGCAGCAACGAGTTCAGATCGACACGTTTCACATACCGCTATCGGAAGTCGACCGTGCCGTGGTTGACGGGCAGGAGCAGGGCTTCGTCAAGGTGCATGTTCGCAAGGGCACGGACCGAATCGTGGGAGCCACGGTAGTGGCCGCCCACGCCGGCGATATCATTTCCGAGCTTTCGCTGGCGATGACTGCCGGCATCGGCCTGAAGCAGATCGCCAAGACGATTCATCCTTACCCCACTCAGGCCGAGGCGATCAAGAAGGCAGCCGACGCCTATAGCCGCACACGTCTCACGCCACTCGTGCAGGCAGTATTTCGTCGCTGGCTTGCATGGACGCGATAGAATAGTTGTGACTGGGACGAATACGAGGTCGCGGCGCATGCTCTACCAGATCGAACCCAAGACTATTGTGGCCGCCTGTGCCCTGTGTGTGCTCTGGTTGGCGGAGCATCGCTTTCCGTTCTTCCTGGAATATTGGTCCGGCAAGAGTGATCGGCTTCGACACGACGCCAAGAACCTCGCCGTCGGAATGACGAACGCCGTTATTGCAACAGCTCTGACCGGAACACTACTGGTGGCGGTTGACGTTTCTTCCCGCGATTTGGGGCTGCTTCGTTGGCTATCGTTGCCAGCCATCGCGGCGACGGCCGTCGCGCTTGTGATCCTGGACTTCTGGATGTATGTCTGGCATCGCCTGAATCATGCGGTGCCGTTCTTGTGGCGGTTTCACCGCATGCACCACAGCGACCCGGCGGTGGACGCTTCGACGGGCGTGCGATTTCACACTGGAGAGATTCTCATGTCGGGTCTCGCGCGTGCCGCCCTGCTCCCGTTATTGGGTCTCTCGCTGTGGCAGATGGCGCTGTACGACGCCCTGCTGTTGCCGGTGGTGTTATTCCACCACTCGAACGTGCGCTTTCCCCGCTGGCTGGACTATGGGTTCACGCTGTTGGTCGTGACGCCGGCAATGCATCGAGTCCACCACAGTCAGTGGCGTCCTGAAACAGACTCGAATTTCGCCTCGATCTTGCCGCTTTGGGATCGTCTATTCCAGTCCTTTCGCCTTCGAGAGGATGCTCACACGATTCAATTGGGCCTCGCCGAGTTTGAGGACCAGAATTGGCAGACGCTGTGGGGGATGCTCAGGACGCCCGCGGCACGGTCGAACCGGGATACGATCTCGCGGGAGCAATGGTCTGCGTAATTGACGCGGAGCGAATACACTATGCCGCTAACACTCTTGCGACAGGAGAGCCCATTGGCGGTCGCCGCAGAACAGCGGCGAATTCTGGAGAGTCCTTCCGAGTCGCACATCGTGCGATTTGACCGTGTCCTGGCGCGGCACGGCCTCTATCCGCTGCGGGCGACGGGCATCGAGATTCTCCAGATCAATCTGGGCAAGCTCTGCAATCAGACATGTCGGCATTGCCACGTCGACGCTGGGCCGGACCGCCGCGAGATCATGTCTCGTGACACGGTAGCGGCTTGTCTCGAAGTGTTGGCGGTGACAGACATCCCAACTGTCGACATCACCGGTGGCGCCCCCGAGATGAATCCCAGCTTCCGCTGGCTCGTTGAGGAATCGCGTCGGTTCGGGAGGCATGTGATCGATCGCTGTAATCTGACGATTTTGGTGGCACCCGGTTTTGAAGACCTGCCGTCATTCCTGGCTGAGCAACGAGTCGAGGTCGTGGCCTCGCTGCCTTGTTATCTGGCGGAAAATGTGGACCGTCAGCGCGGCGACGGCGTTTTCGCACGATCTCTGGAGGCGTTGCGCCGGCTCAATGCTCTCGGCTATGGAAGTCCTGATAGTGGACTGACGCTGACGCTCGTCTACAACCCCATTGGACCAGTGCTGCCTCCACGGCAAGAGCAGCTCGAAGCCGACTATCGCCGCGAGCTGTTCGCACGATATGGCGTCGTCTTTACCCGGCTGCATACCATCACGAACATGCCGATTAGCCGCTTTCTGGACGATCTACTTCGATCAGGAGAATACGAGGCGTACATGGAGAAGTTGATCGGTGCGTTCAATCCGGCCACTACTGCCGGAGTCATGTGCCGCTCCACAATCTCCGTCGATTGGCGGGGAAAACTGTTCGACTGCGATTTCAATCAAATGTTGGACCTTGACCTGTCGCCCGGCGTGCCACGGCATATTCGCGAGTTCGATATCGACCAACTCGCCGGCCGACGGATCAACACCGGTCGACATTGCTTTGGTTGTACGGCCGGAGCTGGTTCCGGCTGCCAAGGTGCCGTGGTGACGTAAGACCCTCGACGGTGTGATGCGTACACTGCTCGTGTTCTTGAAGTATCCTGCAGCCGGGCGCGTGAAAACGCGGCTTGCTGAATCCATTGGCCCCGAGCGAGCTGCCGATCTCTATCGCGAGTGGATTGGAATTGTGCTGCAGAACGTGCGAGAGGTTCGGAATGCGGCGCGATTGGTGGCCTGTTACGACGGAGCGCCGCCGGAGGCGTTTGCTCCGTGGCATGGCCTGGTAGATGACTGGTGGCCGCAGCCCGAGGGAGGGCTTGGTGACAGGCTGGACGCCGCGTTCAAGCACTGGCAGGTCGGGGGAGACCCGGCGGTCGCCATCGGAACCGACTGCCTTGAAGTCGATTCACAGCTTGTGGAGTCAGCATTTGCCAACCTGCGCGACAACGATGCCGTCTTCGGTCCGGCCGCCGACGGAGGCTACTACCTCGTCGGGATGGCGCAGTATTTGCCAGACTTCTTTCAAGGCGTCCCCTGGTCGACTCCGCGCACTCTGTCCGCCCACCAACTCGCGTGCGAGCACCACCATTGGTCATTTCGTCTCTTGCCAACGCTTCGCGACATCGACACATTGGAGGACTGGTTGAACTACCAGCAGCGCGGTGATGAACGAACATGAATGCAGTCGACGGCGAGAGGCGCATTGCCGTCATCATTCCGACGCTCAACGAAGAGGCTGCGCTCTGCAATACACTGGAGTCCGTCATTCCACAGACTACGGACGGCGATCGCGTGATCGTCGCTGATGGTGGGTCGGTGGATCGGACACTCGACCTGGCCAGCCACCATGGCGCGAAACTCGTACCGGTCGGCAGTCGCGGCCGTGGGACCCAGATTGCTGCGGCGCTTAGGCATGTCGATGATTGCATTGTCCTGATCGTGCACGCGGACATGATTGTCCCCGCAGGCGCGCTGTCGGCTATTCGACGCGGATTTGTCGAACGCCCCAATTGCCCCGGCGGTTGTTTGGGCCACCACTTCGGCAGTGCCAATCGACTGCTTCGCTTGACGGAATGGTGGGACGAGCGTCGCGCCCGCCGCGGCACGTCCTATGGAGATCAGGCCCAGTTTTTCGATCGCAGGTTGCTCGATCGGCAGGGCGGTTTTCCAGACCAGCCGATCATGGAGGATGTCGAGTTGTCTCGCCGCTTGCGACGACTCGGAACGCCCGTCTACCTCGACTGCCCGGTCCTTGTGTCGGCGCGAAGATTTGACCGGCTCGGCTGGTGCCGGACAATTCTCGCAAACTATCTACTGCGGCTGGTCTACCGGCTCTGCGGTCTGCGGGCCTGCGAGACGATTTATCGCCGCTATTACGGCCGCTAGCGACTCGGCCGCCTCCCTGCGAGTCTCCTGGCTGTTTACGTGGTTCGGGCTTTGTTAGGCATCTTACCGATCAGCCCACACTGTCGCATTAGGTTAGATGGAGTGGAAGAGGTGCACCGCCTGCTTCCCTATGACCCAATACGGACTCAAGCGAGGAACCCAATCATGCGATCGTCAGACGTCAGCCGTCGTGAATTCAACCAACTTGCCGCGGCCGCACTGGGAGGACTGCTAGCTGGGGCTTCAGCATCCAGCACCGTGGCGCGGGCCGCCGAGCAAGGCAAAAAGGACCCGAAGAAGCCCCTCCTGCTCCAGGATCCGCATGTCTGCCGCGGACTGAACGCCACCTGCAAGGGCGAAGCGAAGGGCAAGAAGCACGAATGCGCCGGCCAGTCAAACTGTGCAATGGCCGAGGCACACACTTGCAAGGGCACGAATGACTGCGCCGGGCTTGGCGGATGCGGCGCACACCCCGGTGAAAACAAGTGCAAGGGGATGGGCTCTTGCGCGGTGCCGCTGGAGGCCAAGGCCTGGAAAACGGCACGCCAGAATTTCGAAGCCGCCATGAAAAAGGCCGGCAAGAAGTTCGGGCCCTCGCCGAAGGCAAGCTAAGCCAATCGACTGTTCCTGTGGCGAGCCGGTGGGATGTTGTGGTGCCAGACTTTCCTGGCTGTTCCTCGGGCATCCCGCCGCTCGCCTCCTTTTCTTGCTTTGGGAGAATGCGATGCCATCACGCATGGGATACGCGAACCTTGGACTTGGCGTGGGTCTGCGAACCGTCCACTTTCCATACATCCTCGCAAACCATCCGCAAGTGGATTGGTTCGAGATCATTTCTGAGAACTTCATGGATTCCGGCGGACGGCCTCGCTATATCCTTGATCAGATTGCCGAGCGCTACACGATCGTCATGCACGGCGTATCGCTTTCGATCGGCAGCAGCGACCCGCTCAACTTCGACTACCTGCGAAAACTAAAGCGATTGGCCGATGCTGTTGGCGCGCGTTGGGTGTCTGACCATCTTTGCTGGACGGGTGTGGCCGGCCTGAATACGCACGACCTGCTGCCGATCCCGCTCAACGAGCGGACGCTAAAGCACGTCGTCGATCGAGTCCGGGTCGTGCAAGATCTTTTGGAGCGCCCCCTCGTCTTGGAAAATCCCAGCACATACGTCGGATTTGCCGATTCGACGCTAAGCGAATGGGAGTTCATCAGCCGCATGGCAGCCGAGGCCGATTGCGGCCTGCTACTGGACGTCAACAACGTCTACGTCTCCAGCGTAAACCATGATTTTGATCCGGCCGAGTACATCCGATTGGTGCCACACGAGCGCGTTGTCCAATTCCACCTGGCGGGTCACACGCGGTATGAGACCCACGCCATCGATACGCATGACGATCATGTGATCGACGCAGTGTGGGAGCTCTATCATCTGGCGCATCGACTGACTGGCGGCGCGTCGACCCTGTTGGAATGGGACGCCAAGATCCCTGCATTCCCCATCGTGCATGCCGAAGTGCTCAAGGCCCAGTCCTACATGGCCGAACAATTGCCCCAGCTCAGCGAGCCTCGGAAATTAGCACCTCGGCAATCAAACGGGGCCAACGTGTCAAATCCGATTTCGTTTTTGGTGCCCGACGCGCACGAAAACGCCGGCACCGCCTGAGAAGCCAAGCAAAGATGTCGCCGAACGAAGGCCAAATTCACGACCTGCTGCGAATCCAGCGCTGGATGCAATCGGTAATCATGCATCCCGGCGGTATTGTCGACGGCATTGCATCGTCGCAAGCCCGAGAGCACCTGGACGTCAGCCCGGAGGATATTGATCAAGTGCTGACCCGCTCGCGAGCCATGTCGGCCGTCGATAGGCTTGAAGTGTACGGCAATGCGTACTATGCCCGCTTGATCGAGTGCTTGCGCGAGGAGTTTCCTATACTCCGCCATGCTCTGGGCGAGGAGGCATTCGATGCCTTCGCAGTGGGCTATCTCCAGAACTACCCTTCGCGGACGTACACACTAATCCAATTGGGCTCGAACTTTCCTCGATATTTGGCCGAATCCACGCCGCCCGATGATGAAATGCCTGCGCACTGGGTCGACTTCGTGGTTGATTTGGCCCAATTCGAGTTGGCGGTGGGCGAGGTCTTCGATGGTCCCGGCTCGGAGGGTCAGCCCCTGCTGGACGTGCAGCAATTGCTGGGACTACCGCAATCGCGAATCCTCGAAGTCCGGTTGGAATGCGTCGATTGCTTGCGACTGATTCATCTGCGGTGCCCAGTTCATCGTTACTACGATGCCGTTCGCGATGAACGCGACGCGATTCCGCCTGGCCCGGAAGAAACCCATCTGGCGCTTATTCGGCGGAACTACGTGGTTCATCACCACGAGCTCTCGAAGACGGGTTACGATCTGCTGACTCGTTTGGCCCACGGCGAGTCTCTCGGCACGTCGATCGAAGACGCGATGACGGGCGGTCAATTGTCGTCCGTCGCGTTGGCGCCAAATCTGCGATCCTGGTTCCTGGACTGGTCGGCGGCAGGGTTCTTTCGGTGTGCCCATCTGCCAGACTGACGCGATTCGTTGCGCATCGCACGGGCGGGCGTCACTACCGAGCTTCCGCCGGCTTGTGGAGCTCCGTCTTCGGCCGAAACGCCGCCCACGCAAACCAGAACGAGTACATCCATTGGACGTCTTCGTCGGCGCTTACAACGCGCACATTTCGGGCCGCGGCATCAAACTCCATCACGAACGCTTTGCCGTGCAATCGCTCAGTTAGCTTTCTCGACCTGCCGGAGAACTGCGATATGGGATAGGCCCGCGCGGCATCGCCCGTCCACACTCCCAGAACAGGCGTCTTGGCTGGCAGCCGGCGATCCAACGGCTTGACCGCGAACATCAACTCGGGCGATGCGAAATATGCGGCATACAGACGCTGACCGTAGTCCCGCGCGTGACCCGTGTCGGCGGACAGCACCGTGGTCTGTGGATGGCGTGACATCCAATCTTGCCAGCTCGTCACTTCAACCGGCAAAGTCTTTAGGGGAATCCGGGCGGCCGGGCCCGAGACGCCTTCCGCCATCAGTTGAGACCACAGGCTCTCGGGCTGGCCGCTACGGTCGTACATCAGCACGTTGCTGTTGAAGAGCAGTCCTGAGACACCGAACTCGCTCTCACCGAGTTTGGTGCGGCGATCAAAGACGACGGCCGAGTCGCACAATGGGCAGTACGTCACCGCAATGGGCGCCTCACCGAAGCGGTCATTGACGACTTCGTGGTAGTCGAGGATTCGCAGCGGGTAGGCTCGCGTAACATCCCCAATCGCAACTCCGACCACCCGGTCATCCGGCTGCAAATAGGTTGCCTCCCGAGCAGCCATCAGCTTGGGATCGGTCAGCGCGGGAATTCCGTCCTTCGGAGGTCCACCGCCGATAATTCGTTTCGCTGGGATCGTGGTCTTGCGCAGATCGAATCCTTGGCCTGGTCGCTGGAACGCAACCTGCAACAGCGACTCGCGCGGCTCACGACCGGGAAACATCGTCCCTTGTGCCCACGCGTACCTCCAAAAGTCAAGCGTGCCATCGAACCGCCAAAACAAACATGCGCAGAGCAACACCAGAAGCAACGCTCCGTTGCGTCGATGGTTGACATCCATTCGCTCACTCCCGGTTGGACGAGTCTTGACGGTCTCGGATTCGGCGCAAGATTCGTGATCCATGAAGTCACCCCGTTGATTCGATGGAAGCATTGTCGGATTAGCGCCCACAGCCTACTGCCGGATCGATGTTCCTATCTGTGTGGAGCCTCACAGTCGCGCATTCTCGCTGACGCAATGATGAACAGGGCCGCCACGCGCCGGCTGCGTGCGCTCCATCGGTTGAGGGCCACCGGAAAATCGAGGGGCATCTAAAATACGCAAATGAGTGAGCGATGCGAGGACATTGTCTTCCGCTAAGTTCCCCCGGCGAGCTATGGCGGCGGTCGCCGTTCAACGGTCGCCGGTCCCGGCACGGGATAAGCCTGCTGGAAGTGTTGATCTCCATGTTCGTCCTGCTGTTCGGTCTCCTGGGCGTGGCCTCGATGATCGTCGCGGGACGCCACGAGCTCGCCGCGGCGAGCAAGATCGATCACGCAGCCTCAGTCGGTCGTGCGGCGTTCCGCGATCTCAAGATCCGCGGGTTCCTGGACCCCTCGAGGTGGAACACGTTCGACGAGGCGGGAAACGTCACAACGTTATGGCAGCCCGACCCTGTCAATCACCCCGGCCGACCGTTTCTCATCAAGGGAATTCGTCTTGACCGCTTCGCGGCAGTCATCGACCCATTGGGGCTTGCCGCGCCCGGCGGTAGCTTTTCCAGGTCGTTCCCAGCCAACATGTCTTCGGGGCTTTACATGGTGCGGATCGCGCCCTACCCGCTGTCGAATCCTGCAACCACTTATCTCGTGGCCGACTTGGCATTCCGGTCGTCGGACGACTTGGTCTTTTCTTCGAACTCAAGCAACCGAGACTTGCCGCCGACGCAGCAGATGCTCGACGGCGTGAAACGCGCCTCGCTTGGAAACTACTCATGGATGGCGACCCTAAAGACCGACCCATCCATGTCCGCTCTCGATACGCTTGTCACCGTCTCGGTGGCCGTTTTCTACAAGCGCAATCTGAGTAATCCCAGCGCGGCAGAAGGCCGGACGACGAGCGTTGTGATGGGCGGTGGCGGAAACTTCGAATTCACGCTGCCAATACATCCCGCCGCGAACAAGCCCTGGACCGTCACGCCGGGCCAGTGGATCATGCTTTCGGGCACGGTCGGCACCGGCAATCACTTCCAGTGGTATCGCGTCCTGGCGGCTGACCAGGTCCATGGCAGGACCCAACTCGTCACGCTGGCGGGCCCCGATTGGAATCCCAACACGACGAACACGACGGCGTATTTAATCGACAACGTGATCGCAGTGTACGAAAAGCACATGAGACTTGAGTTGCCGGCGGATGCATACTGATGCAACCTGCTGCACTCGACCATCTCTAGCCCGCGGTCGGAATGTATGATGCCTCACAGTCCTTCAGGTGAGCTGCGGTATGATCATTGATGCCTTGGCTCTCGCTGGTCGTAGGAGCCGGATTGGTTAGCTGGGTCCCGGAGGTACGATGATGCGATTCTCCCAGGTCGCCGTGTGGCTCGTCTTCCTGTTCGTTGCGACTGCGTCCCAAGCAGACGAGATAAGCCAGCCCGGGAAGGCGAATGTGCCGCCGACCGTTAGCAATTCGTCGAGCGGCACCCAAAGTGTGAACACAGGCCGCGCCCGAGAGGCCGTTGATGAGATCTTGCAACGCGTTCGCGATCACTCGTTCCAACCAATTAAGAATGGCTTCACGTTCGACGCGCGGCTACAGAAGCAAGGCATCGCCGACTTGAATAACACGGATTGGCGGGTGCGGCTGTTAGCACTTCGCGATCTCGTCCGCTTAGGGGCCCCCGCTGTCGATACCTTGGTCGCCCATTTGCAGGATAAGAACGAGCACGCGCGCCAAATATGCGTGACGGCCCTTGGACTGCTCAAAGCAGTCGCATCGGCCGGCGCGATCCAGAATGTTTTGCGGAACGACACGGACACCGTCGTGCGTTCGCAGGCGGCGATTTCGCTAGGAGAACTATGCGACCAGGAGGCTTTGGCGCTCCTGAAGGATCGTAGCAAGGCGGACTCGAGTCGCGACGTGCGTCATCAGTGCGAAGTTGCCGCGTACCGGATTGAACAGAAGGCGGCACAACCGAATGACGTCGCGAACGCTTTCGCCGCGCTTATCGAGTCGTCCTATCGGCAACTTGAGGTTGGGAAGCCGGCGATTGACTTTGAGTTGTTCGACACCAACGGCCGCAAGTGGCATTTGGCGGACAACAAGGGGAAGACCGTCGTCCTCATCTGGATATTTGCTGATTGGTGCCCAGTTTGTCACGGCGAATTTCACGAGCTGATCGAGCTGCGGGAGCAGTTCACCCGGCAGAACGTCGAACTCGTGACAATCGAGTGCCACGACTTGTTTCGTGCGCGGGTCATGGTGGGGGATGAGCTGAGTCCGCAATATTGGTTCTCGAAGCGGTCGCCCCAGGCCAGCTACCGAGACAATATCTGGTGGCGGCACCTGTCCGACCCGGCAGGTGCGGTTGGTGCGAAGTACGGCATCGATCCCATGGCCTTCGTGGTGCATTCGGAGTGGATCAACCGGCCATCGACGATCATCATCGACCCCGCCGGCATTGTCCGATTCGCCTATTATGGCACCTACTGGGGCGACCGCCCCTCAATCAGCCAGACTCTCGACATGATCTCGGCTGGCCGATATGAGTTTCGTCACCCTAAGCGACTTGAGGTTTTGAAGGAGTGAGTCGCAGTGCCACCGCTCCATTTGGGGACCCCCGCCGCCGAAAATGAATTGATTGCGATGTGTACGGCAGATCACAAACGTCGGACCGAGGGTGCGGTAGATTGTGAATTGGGCATTGCAAAGAATATCACGTGGCAAAAGCGGCTCGGACGCACACCGTTTGACGCTGAGGCGCCGATGGACGGATATCCGAAACCAATTCCCTGTATCCGATGATCACGTGTGGGCGAAAGCCTCGACGTGATCGGCCCGGGTCTGTTTTTCATTAGCGACAGGCCCGGGCCTCATTTTTCTTGCGGTCTGCCACCTTCGGTGACTGAATATCAGTTAGGTCGGGCACACTTCCGTGAGCGCGGAGTCGGTGATGGATGACAACCTGACCAAATTGCGCCAGACCCAGGCCAGTAAGTCCGCGGCCGCGATTCGCATTCTTGTGGGACTGCTCTTCCTAGCGACAGGCGTAATGAAATTCGCTGTTCCCGATCTCCGCACAGCGTTCTCCGGTCAGCTGACGGCGGCCGGCATCCCATTCCATTCGCTCAACATGTGGGTTGTGCCGGCTGCGGAAATTGGCGTCGGTGTACTCTTCCTCTTGGGGTTTCTGTCCAGACTTGCCAGCCTCTGGGCGATCACGATCATGGTGGTCGCAGCCTACGTCCACGTGGTTGTCAGTGATCCCGCGCTCTTCCCGTTGCAGCCAAGGGCGCCGATCATTCCGATCATCGTAATTGCCCTCTGTGGCTATCTTTTGACGACCGGGAGCGGATCGTGGAGCCTTGACCTTCGCGCGAGACGATCCAGAGGGGTCTACGCGCGTGAGACATGCATGACGCGCAATGGATCGTGCGAAACAGCTTCCCGACGATCCGCGAAACCCGCTGGTCCGACGTCTGGGCGGCACTAGTCCGCGGTCGACAAGGCCTTGAGAATGTCCACTGGATTCGCACGATCGCCGTGTGTTTTGCTGATCTTCGCAAAGCGGACAATTCCCTGTCGATCGATCACGAAAGTCGACGGATAGGCGGTCTCGCGCGGCGCGTCCCAGCGAAGTTCCCACGCGTCGGTAAACTTGTACGCCGGATCGGTGAGGAACACAAAGTGGTCAGGGAGCTTCTTACCCTTGATGAACTCTTCTGCTAGACCGGTTAGGTTGTCAGCCGGGCCGGGATACACAAAGACCACCCGGGCTCCCGCGTCACTAAGGTCCTTGGCCTTCGAAATCAGACTACCAACCTGAATTGAGCAAATGGGGCACTGGTAGCCCGGATATCCGCGCAGCACAACAAGCACTACCTTTGACTTGCCCGTCAACTCCGAAAGGGATGTCGGCTGACCTTGAAGGTCATTCAACGTAAACTCAGGCGCCTTTTCGCCCATCGTAGGTAATTTTGATGCACCAGCGGATTTCTCTACAGGGTCGGCGTAAGCGGACAGGATCGAAGTCGCAACGACCGCAAAGCTTAGACCGCCAAACCACGCCATGAACGAGGATCTTGAGATCACGTTGGCACCCCCTAGAAGTTTTGAGATCGTGGACTTCCCGGCTCTGGATTGCGCGACCGTCGAGGCTGCCGCAATCCGCCGCCGAATCCGATGATTATACAGCCGGGATCTGTCCAGTGATTGTGAGGAAACGAACAATCGGAAGGCGGGTAGGCCAGCGGTCGGACACAGGTCGGACTATTCGTTCCAGCCGGCTTGCTGTGGCCCATCCGCGCGATGATCGGCGTTGGACTAGGCGTCAACATTAGACGCCCGGATCAAGGCCACGATCCCGGCCCTGATAGCTCCGGGCAGCCCCGGCCAGGCCTCGACAACGATCGCCAGCCCCGCGTCGTCCGGGGCCACACGCGCGCCGAGTGCGCCGCTTTCTGCGCCGCATTGCGCGTGTGACTCCGTTTTTCCCGAAGAACTCGCCAGGGGTTCAATTCCCGCCGCCTCCACTTTGCCGTCTGATGACAGACGGTGACGATCAACGCCGAAGTCCTTGTTACGACAGGGGCTTTGGCGTTTATCATTGGCGTGGCCATTGCCACGCAATGACAGCGAAAGTCGTGCAGCGCCGCCAAAATTGCAGCGCCCGTGCAGCGCAGATTGGACTGCGGGTTTGCCCGCGTCCCGCGTTGGCGAGGGCAGGTTCGCCACCGCCTTGGCCTGATCGCCCAGGCCTACATGCGTGTATTTCATCGTCATGTTGACATCGCTGTGCCGGGCGAGCTCCTTTGCCTCCGGCAGCGTCGCCCCGTTGCGAAGCAGCTGAGTCACGAAGCTGTGCCGCCCCGAGGCATGGAAGTCCGCTATCCCGTCCTCGTTCTCATACGGGATGCCGACCCGCGCCAGGTCCTTCTTGACCATGAGCCAGGTCTTTCGCCGATCGAGCTTGGGGAACAGCTTGTCGGCCGGCTTTAGTCCCTTGAGCCACACGCGAAGCTTGCCGACGAGCTCGGGGTGAAGGGGAAGTACATCCTTGCGGCGATGTTTGGAGCAGGCCGCCTCGACGGTGACCGTCGGCGTCGCCGCATCCAGATCGAAGCTGCGCGGGGTGAGGCTAGCCAACTCCTTCTTGCGAAGGCCGGTCATGTAGGAAAGCAGGTAGATTCGCGACCGCTGCTCGCCGTTGAATCGCTGGATCACTTCGCCGCTTGTCCGGGCCGATTCCACGAGCTTCGCCACTTCATCGCCCGACAGCGCCCGGCGCGCATGCCGCACATCGACGGCCGTATTCAGCCGCTCAAGGCCTAAAATCGGGTTGGCGATCAAACGCTTGGTGACGACGCACCAATTGCAGAAGCCGTCCATTGCCTGCAAATAGTGGTTGTACGTCCGGTGCCCGAGGTCCTCCTCCTTGCGGAGCTTCCGCAGGAACGTCTGCACCGGCTCGCCGTCGATATCGGAGAGCTTCTCGAATTCGGCGCCGGCGACGATCCGCCGCACGCGCGTCATCGTCAGCTTGACATGCTTGCCGGTATTGTCGGCCAGGCTTTCTTCAAAGGCGTCGAGGTGTTCGTCGATCGGCAGGCGCTTCTGCTCCGCGAAGCGATCGAGCAGCGGGTCAATGAGGCCCGTCGTCCGCATCCTTGCTTCGAGTTCAAGCTTCCCGGCAAGCTCCTCGGTCAAGCCCTTATCGGTGAAGCCAAGCTTCGTACGCCGCTTGCCACGATGATCGAAATACTGAATCGTGTAGCGCTCGCCCTTCTTCTTCGACCGCTTGTAGATCGACGCCATCGGTCGCCTCCCCGTTCCTAGGACAGGATCATTTCCTCCGTCCATCATTTTCGCGCGCTCGTGGCGGCGGGCAACCCTCAGCGATCCATTTTCGCACTTCGTCGATACGCCAGCGCACCGTGCCGCCGAAGCGGACCGGTTGCGGAATCTGTCCGGCGCTCAATTGCCGCCACAGCGTGCGGGGGCTGACACCTAGCAAATGCGCGACCTCGGCAGCAGTGACGAGGAGCGGCTCGGCAGTGGCGTCGACAATGACGGACATATCGGACTCCTACGACTGAAGCCACTTCCACAGCCAACGCGACGTATCCATGCACCGCGCCCAGGCTACACCTGGCCGACGGGCGTTGAATGAGCCCAGCTTATACATTGCCAGGCAGCACAGGATGAACAGCACACTGGAGAGGGACATTTTCAACCTCCGATGGCGACGCCGAATGTGGTCGCTTGCTTCGCCGCGCTGCCCGCTGAGTGCGGCCTAACGACGCGCCGCGTCCGGCCCAACAGCCATACGTACAACAGCACGAGCAAGGTTGCCACCAGGCACGCCGTGAAGTACCCGAGCAGCCAATAGACCAGGGGCTCGCCCCAATGCTGAGAGAGCCACTGCACCAGAAAGTACACGAAGATCGAATGCAGCATCGTGAACATGGTTCACCTCTTCACATCGGTTTCTCGCTCGTCGCAGCGGTGAGTCCTGTTGCGGCGCCGCGGGCGCCGTGGCCGCCGGTCGTCCCATCGCTCGTAGATGGCTAGGCACGCAGGTCCCCAAAAACAAATAATCTCGAATTCAATCCAGGCAAGTAGAAAGAGAACAAGGAGCCACACCGCGCCCAGTGTGCTCACGGGCTTTTTCTGCCCTCGAATCCGCTGAAAATGCTTTATCAGCATTACGATGAACACGGCTTACCGCTCCATTTCATCCATGTCCATTTCGGGCTCGTCGCGATCCTGCTCCAGGTCGTGCTCGTCACCCAGTTCCGAGCGGCCCGGCTGTTCATCGAAATCACGATCAATCAAGTGCCCCTGGTCGGTGAGCTCACCGCCGCTACGGCCGTACAAGCCGTACCAGTGGGGTTGAGTGATATTCGACCCTTGAAAACTGAACGCATCGCCCAGTTCGAACCAACCTTTGACTACCGCCTCTCTCGCGAAGTCCTCACCGATCTTTTTTGGCTTAGCCATTGCTCTCGCTCCTTTCGCTTAAGAAGTTGACGGACCGGTTCAACGGCCACGCAGGTCGCGCAGTCTATCTGCCATCATTTCCTGCTCGATTTGGGCATCGAGGATATTGTCGACCTGGCGTTCGGTCCTGATGCGGTACATGCCGTTGGTGACACCAAGCGAACAGGCGGCGAAGATCAACCAGGCTCCCAGCGGCGGGTTCCACGATAGGTAGATCAGCGTGCCCCAAACGCTGACCAACAACGGTTCGCCGATCGACTTGACGCGCTGTTCCTTGCCCGCGCTCACGGAATAGGCGAGGCCCCGCGGCCACCCATTAAATCTGGTATGAAGAATGACGCCCTTCTGCCGCAACCGGCAAGCCTCGCTACGGGCGCACAGGACGGCCAGGATGTACAACCCCAAGAACGCCATCAGCGGTCCCTGGTCATGGTGCGGAAAGCAAAGCGCACCGAATACGGGTGCCACGATCAGCACGGCGAAAGCCTGCAATCCGAAATAATTAGCGCCAAAGTGTTTGTGCAGAAAAGGTTCGACACTACAAGCGCCGACGCGGGCGAGAAAAGCCGCGACGTTCAGGCTGCTGCGCGCGTCGTCCTGCGGCGAGTTAGGCTCAAGCATGTTTCCCATGACGTTGCTCCTTGCTTGGCGTCGCGTGCTTGGCACGCGATTGACTGACGTGCATCACTCCCACTTACCTATACGGCCGACGCGCTTACAAATTCTGGTGGAAGGTGTGGAATCGCCACGGCTTGCCCGTGTCGCGAAATACCTTTCCCGCAGCGAACACCAAGGTTTGTATGCAACCTCCGTTCGCGTAACCGCCGCAACTCAGGGCGGGAAAAATACTGGGTTCGATTTCATGGCACATTTGTTCCGACATACCGGCGCTCGTCTGCGGTCCCTGCCCAAGCCCGAAGACACCTGAAAGCGCGTCAGCGGGCTGGTACGAGTTCCCGGAGTTGAAGAACATTTGCCGAGATTGCCCGATCATGTCGGAAGCCCATTTATTGGTCACAAAGTCACCGTTGCAGCCGAAGATCTTCGTGCACAGATTTCCGCACAGAGAATCGACCTCCGCCTCGGCCTCCTGCCGGCCTCCCAAAGCCGCATATAGGTTCGAGACGTTTTGGGTGGCAACAAGTGTCGCCACCCGGGCTCCCCTGCACGTCGAAAGGAACTGTTGATCCGCAGTCGTCAGGAGGGCCTGGAATTCGTCGATCACTAGCCCTACCGGGCGAGGGCTCTTGCGCACGTCGCGCTTTTCAATCGCCCGCTGGAACCCGTATTTCCACAAGCCGTTTGCCAGTGCGCCGACAGCGCCATACTCGATAACCGGCATATCGACGAGGATAATCTTTCCCGCTTCCGTCTCTTCCGGCGTGATGTTGGTCTCGCCACAGAACAGCTCCGAGAGGATGCCCCGCTGCAACGAATCGGCCATGACGCTGAAGGTCGAGACAATGGTCCCTCGCGTCTTGGGGCTGATCTTGGGAAACTCCGAGAGGAAATAATCCGTAACGATGGCGAGGTCGCGCCGCCGCGATTCCGGGCACTTCTCCATCGCCTGGTTCAAGCACCAAGCACAGAACGATTGTTTCATCCAATGTTCGGAGTGCGCTTCCTTCACCGACTCCGGCGCCGAAATCACTATCCGGTAGAAGTCGCGGATGTTGATCGTGCCGAGGCTGAGGACCGCCAGATCGGTCAGGTTGCGAAGTAGCTGGCGGCAGGCCAGTTGCCAGTATGGGTCCGACTCGCGCCCACCGCCTTGCCTGGAATTGCGGTCTACGACCTCCATCGTCGTCGTGAACAGATTGACAATGTTCTCGGTAAGGCCTGCCCCTCGCCCCTTGCGCGCCAACTCGTGATTCAGAAAGTTCCACCGCCGGGGCTCGTTCGGCGAGAAGACGATCACATCGCGGGCCCGGCCCGCCCGCCGGCATATGTCCTCAAAAAAGCGGCGGTCGTCCTTGACCAGCAGCACCATGGCGCCAAAGCCGGCGCGGAGCATCGAATAGAACATCGTAGCAATCGGACCGGTCGTCTTTCCTCCGCCTGTCTGGGCCAGGGCCAGAGTCCCGCAGTACGAGTCTTGCAGGGTGAACGACTCGACGTCCGACCACGCGAACAGCGGCGTAAGCGGATGCCACGGGTCGCGGCCGGTCGCCTTGCCCAACTTCGTTTTTCTTTTTCGCAGCGAGCGATACCGCAAGGCGATCAGCACGAGGCCGACGGCACAGACCGCGGCTACGACCCGCTCGTCGTCAAGCCACTGGTTGAGCTGCTGCGCAAGCTGTTCGACATCGAGATCAAACATGGCCTGGCTCCTTATGCCGCCGCTCCTGCCTTCGCTTCTTCGCCGCAGAGCCGCTTGAGCTGATTGAGATCGCCACCGCGAGCAATGACTTGCCGTACCTTGTCGAGCGCTGCTTGGAGGCACTGCTCGCACACCTCAAGCGACAACTCGCGCGCCGTCACCGCGATGCGGCCCACATCGACCGCAATCACGACGGTCGTCTCTCTCTTGCGTCGCGGTTTCTTGCAGCCCTTCTTCTGCCTCGCGACCTCGTCAGCCACTTCCTCGCGCGTCACCTGGCCGCTTGCCACCGCCGCCGCAAGTTCCTCTTGTTTCTCTGGCGCGGCGCGAGAAATTTGATATCCCGCACTGACGCCGATCGCTCCCGAATCCACCTGGCTCGCGATCGCCTCCGGAAGATCGAGAAGCGCGAGCAGCCGCGTTATCGTGCCACCGGTCATCCCGAGCCGCGCGGCGGCCTCGCTTGCCGTGCAGCCCGTAAGGCCGAAATACCGTTTGATGCCCAAAGCCTTAGCGCGGGGTTTCAAATCGCTACGGACCAGATTGGCGGTCAGGGCACGCAGCAGCGCATCGCCTTCGCCAAGCGCTGCGTCATCGACGATGGCGAGAATGTTCTTCCAGCCAAGTCTGGCAGCCGCCAGGCAGCGAGTTTGGCCGTCGATGCCGACAAACGCTTCGCCGTTCGGACGCACAAGCACCGGGTACAGATTGCCGAGCGACTCGAAGCTCGCGGCCAACGACGCCACGTCCTGCTCGTCGTGGCCATCGCGCACCTGATCCGGCCAGGTAATCTTGTCGAGCGGGATTTTTTGCACAGATCGGGTCACAGCCCACCTCCGGTCAACAGGTATGTGACGGCTTTGAACAGCCGCGCGAAGAAGCCAGGCTTCTCCTGCGGCGCCATGTCATAAAAGCGCGCCGGCGGTACAGGCTCGTGCGGTCGGCCGTAATCGTCACGCCGCGTCCGCTCGTCGCTTCGCGGGCGGAATTTCTGCGGCGTGCTGTTGCCATCCTTTCTCGATTTCCATTGCCGGTAAGCTCCGTAAAAGACGGCAATGTCGTCGAGCTGGCCCAGGCCCAGGATGAAGTCCGGAACCACATCAATCGGCATCAGAAAGTAAAGAACCGCCCCCGCGACCATGAGGTATGCCGGCCACATCGCCTTCGGCGGCTGCGGCATCGGCTCGCGGTGCCGCCGATGCTTCGGCTTGCGTTTGCGCGGTGGCATCGCCGGCACCCGACGATTCTGCTCGCTCCCGATGCCGTCCGTCATCGTTTGTTCGTTTTGCATCCGGTCCATTGCTCGCACCCTCGTGTGAGAGAAAATGTCGCGTGTTCCGCCGCCGAATTAAGTACGGCCGGCTGCCCGATTTCTTCCCTGCGAGTCGCGAAGTTTCCTAACCGATGCGGCGGCGAAGCTCTTCCTTCGCGTCGAACAGAATCTTGGACACCCGAGCCGGCGGCCGCGTGAGCATGCATGCGATGATGCCGACGGAGTTGCCCGCGCGATAGAGCTCAACTACTTGCCGCTTCAATTCCGGTAGGCTGCGAATCGCGGCGTCGAGCAGTTCACGCCGACGTTCACGGCGAGCGTCGTCCTCGCGACGGATCAGCTCATTGAGCGGGGTCAGAATGTCGCGGCGACGCCTACGATTGAGCAGGTCATCCGATTCCTTGACAGGCAATGGATTCGCGTCAAGGCTCTCGCAGCGGTCGAGCCGTTTACCAATGCGGTAGCACTCGGCAAGCTCCTTGCGGGCGATGCCGACCAACCAGCCCATCAGCGGCTTCTCAGGGTCGAACGAGTCCGCCGCGCCCAGCGCCTTCATCAGCGTTGCGCAGGCAACGATTTCGGCAAAGCCGTTGTGGAAACCGCGCTTATCGCACCAACTGGCGACACGCTTGGTCAACGCCGGCCGGCAGTAGCCCATCACCTCATCCATCGCCGCCGCATCCCCATCCTTCGTCGCCCGGATGAACAGGGAACCAAGGTCATCCGTGCCCGGCCCGCTCATCCCCTCATCGGAACTCAGGTTTTGGCAAAAAAAGGTCATCGCATTCCCCTCTTGGGCAGCGACCGAATTCTGGCCGACTGCACTCTAAGATGTGCCTTGACAGCATGTTGCGGCGATGCAAATCGCAATCAACCGGTCGAAGCTGTCAACAAATGGGTAATGTCCAATGACCCGGGGCATTGTGACTAAATCCGGGATCTCACGCCTATCGAAATCCAGAACGACCATTCTCATTTCTCGTCTGGCACGACCTGCGCTTGGCCGCGTTCACACTCCTGGCATCGCGCCCTTTTGAATTGCGCTTGAGTCGCATCTCTGCTAGGGTCGCAAGATGTACCACTAGTGAATGAGCCGACGCGTGCCCGAAGATTTACCGAATCGAACCGGACCATCCCAAGGCTCGAACGGTGAGCCGATTTCTGCCCAGCCGATCGATGACCTATTTCGCGGCCTGGCCGACGCCCTTCCTGCCACGTATCCCGAGCGATTCGATGCGCTCGTGCAGATCAGCAACCAGGTACACGCGCGGCTCGCGGCACTTTTGCAACCCGCGCTGCAAGACCACTTGCAGACTTGCCCGCAAGCGACGCTCGCTGAAAAGCGAGCCCTTGCGTCGTGGGTCAACGGCCAACTGCACGAACTTGGCTTGGCCGTCCGCTGCCCGGTCACTGGGAGACCAGCTCACTTTCTCGTCGACCGGCGAGACACCACGACAGACTATTGCCGTTTTCGTTTAGAGGTCACAGCAGATGACGGCCGCAAGAGGCGCACTCTTTCCTCCGCTCGACTCCCCACAATCGAACTAATGAAGGCCGGGCCGAGAAAAGAATCGTTTGCAAAATGGACGGATCGACTTTCGCACGCACCGTCCAAACGCGAGCGCTAGATCACACTCCCCTACACCGAAATCCGCTCGACGATATTCCGCGTCACCTGCTTTTGCCGCCGGTCGTAGAGCTTCGTCACCCGGCTGTCGGAATGGCCGAGTAGATATTGAACGTCCTCCAGGGCGACGTTCTGCAGGAGCAAGTCGGTCGCGGCGCACGAGCGGAACGAGTGCGGCGAGATCACCGCCGGCAGCCCCGCGGATTTCAAACGCCGCTTGACCAGGCGGCAGATATCGACGTTGTTCATTGCGCGAGTCGTAAGCCTGGCCTTGCGACCGCCGGCCGTCCGGAATAGTGGAGCGTCCTTGGCATCATCTTCGATCGCCGCTGCGAACAGGTACTCGACAATGAATTGCTGCAAATCAGAACGCACGGGAATCGAGCGTGCTTTCCCGCCTTTTTCCGCGAAGCGCAACACGTACTGAGTCCCGTCGTGCGCGAAATCCTTCAATCGCAGTTTGCCAACCGCACCGGCGCGCGCGGCGGTGTAGATCAACGTCGCGATCATCGCACGGTCACGAAAGTCGACGACGGTGTTCAGTTTGATCGAGGCGAGCAGTACCTTAGCCTGAGTAACAGTGATTTCCGGCGTGCGGCCTTCGATAGCGGAATACCGCTCGGTCTTCACCGACAGAGCGGGATTGAGCACGATGACGTGCCGCTGTACGAGCACGTCGAAGAACGTGCGAATAGCAGCCAGATGCAGCTTCTTGCTCGGCGTGCTCAACTCCAATTGATCGACGTACTCACCAACCAAGCCCGGTGTGATTCGCACGAGTTCGATTTGCTTCGCCTCAATCCATGCCAGGAACGAGCGAACGGCGAACAGGTATGCCCGCCGCGTGTACGGGTTTCGGATTTTCCCAATGAAGAATTCCTCCCATGCGAAGCTGGCCGCCTGGCCGGCATCAACGATCGACTTTGGTAACCCCGCCTGTGCAACGCTCCGATTTTCAACAACTACGACAGAATTCTCCAAAGCTTCCTGCATAGACGGCAATCAATCCGCCGTGGGCGGTTTCTTCGCCCCGTGTTCTGTTCGGGAAGCTTCTTCCTTGCCTTGCCGCCTTTTATCCCACTCCTTGAAAAGCTGCCCCATTCGATCGAGATAGATATCCACCGCCCGGCACAACAAGTCGTTGCGCGAGCAGCCGAGACGCGTCGCCTCTTGGTCGAGGAACTCAACGTCTGCCTTGTTGAGCGCCACGTCGAATTCCACGAAGTTCGGCGTATCGGACATTCAATGTTCTCCGCGAATCCGTACCACGTTTACTGGCACATCTACTTCCGTCATGTCCTTCTCGGTTGTCAGCACGTCCACGTTGCAACTTATGCCGAGCGCCAAACACGCCCGGTCTGCGAACGACAGCCCATGCGGCTTTGACAACGGATAGAGTGCCGCACTCCCGACCGCCTGTTCGACATCGAATGGCACGATTGAGATCGGCAACGCATCAATACGTACGCGCGCCTCATCGGCTGTTCCTTTCAGTTCGATGGTCTTTTTCAACACCTCCGAATAGTTCACCGCCGAGATCGATGAGCCTCGCAACCGATCCCGCACGATGTCCGCACCCGGCTCGTTGCGAAGAAAGGCGATTAACGCCGACGCATCGAGAACGACGCTAGTCACGCTCATTCTCGCTACGGCGATCCGCAACTATCTCATCGGAAAGCACCCGCTCGGGCGGTGCAAGCCCGGCGAAGTATGCCTGAGCGTCGGCGATAGCCCGGTCCAGACTTTTGACATGGAGACCCTGCTCGTCATCGACAACGACGACCGTGTCCCCCTCGCTGATATGATTCCGCTCGCGTGCCTCCGCCGGGATCACCAACCGTCCCGACGAGTCGACCTTTGTGTGGTAAATGCGCTGTCCCTGCCCTTGCATATCCGCCGTGCCCTTCCCGAAGCCATTGGGGCTTCATCTTCGACACTGCCACAGTTGCGATTACTTGGCAAGGAAAAGATGGCACGGCAGAACTTCCCCGTTACGTCGCACTGGATCGTTAGCAGCAAATAAGTCCCTTTATTTGCTGCAATGACTGCTGATCGCTCAGAGGCCCCTAACTGTGGCACAAATGCCACACCGCCTCTCGCCGCACGATCAAAGAACACTACGCAACGATTCTCTGAAACTTCTACGCCATATTTCGAAGAAAATGACATCCTGGCGCACCCGCGGGCGACTAGAAAAGCGGGCTTGGTAGCTCGACGCGGGAATTCGACGAGACGATAATCGAGTCGTTCGTCCACAACTGGAGTTGCTGCCACCCTACCTCTCTGAGGATCAAGCGATGAAGCCTGTCGGCAATCGTAGCATTTCTCGTGAGATCTCGCTGGCGCTCATCGGTGTCTTGCTGTTATCGGCGTTTGCGATGACGCATGCGAACGGTGATCCGTACTCCGCAGTGCCAGAGGAAAAGCACAAATCCCTCATTGCCGCGCAGCAGCCGCTGTTCGAGCGGCTCAACGTCGGCGAAGCGTGGGCGATTAGCAAGGGTGCGCCGAGCATCTTGGTGGGCGTAATCGACAACGGCTTTGACTTCTTCCATCCCGACCTGAAGGGCCAACTGATCCCCGGCTTCTACTATCCTGGCGGATACCACGCTGAATTCTATGAGAACCTGGCTCATGGCACGCTAGTGTCGAGCATCATCGTTGCCAAAGACGAAAACCCAAGCGGAATGGTCGGGTTCGCCCCAAAGTGTCGAATTCTGACGGCTTCGCAGGGAATGATCGAGCATGCCCTCCTGAAGATGCAGAAATCGTTCTTTCAAAAGAGTCCGAACGCCACAATGGCAGACTTTCAAAAGGAGATGATGAAGCAACAGGACGTGTTGAAGAACTTTGGCGAGAATTGGGTTCATTACCAAGTGGATGGAGCTGCGGATGCGATTCGCTACCTTGTGGACCACGGCGCCAAGGTGATCAACATCAGTGGCGGCTTGACGCGGAGCCTCTGCCCGTCACGCGAGAAATGGCAAAGACTGGAAGACGCATTTTCTTATGCGGCCGAAAAAGGCGTCGTGATTGTTCTGGCCGCTGGCAACAATGCCGCTCAATCGGAAGACTATCCCGGTAGCCCGGAAACCGTGATCGTCGTTGGTGCAACTCTGTTGGATGATACACGATGGGAGGAGGAAATCGCCGTCCAGGGCAGCAAGATCAAGCGAGGGTCGAACTACGGAAAACGGTTAACGGCGATGGCTCCAATTGAGAAACTGGTCGTATGCGCGCCGCACGAGCAGAGGTTCTACTCTTGTGACGACGGTCCGATGGGCTCGACAACGGTGCCGTTCAAAGGCGCACACGAGGTACGGCCCAACGGGGCGACTTCGTCGGCGGCCCCGATTGTGACAGCGATGGTGGCGCTCATCTACAGCGTCCGACCAAACCTTGATGCCAAGTCCGTGGTGAAGATCGTCCAGCAGGGTTGCGATGACATTGGCGTCGATGGCTATGACATTCACACGGGGCACGGCAGAGTCAACTTCGGCAGAAGTGTCGCACTGGCTCGCGATTGGGGTAATTAGCCACAGGATTTACTCCATCGACCGAACTGGGGGTGGTTGAAGTCGTCGGGGAACTGCCAACTGCCGGCCACCAGCGATGACATCCGCTATTTGAAGCCCTTGCGAAAACGCTACGGGATTCCCCTCTGCTACGCCCGCTTCGATTGGCAGACAGGCGAACTTGCCGACCTGACCTAGAGTCCGGCCGCTCGCCGCGACGATCCATCGCGTGGATTGTCCTACCACCGCCGGTTATATTGGCCGCTGCACACTCAACAAGGGAGCAACACCAATGGCCAAACGACGTGGACGTAAGAGCGACGCCAGGGGCACGCCTTCCTCTATGAACGGACGAATCAGTCGGAATCGCTCCAGCGCGCGCATCCGCGCCGCATCATCCAGCGAAGCTATTGAACAATCAGGCGATTCCTCCACGCACCCTCCCGCACCATATCGCCAAGCACGTTACGCCGCTCCCGGCGCATCGTCAACGACAAACGGTGCAAGTTATCCCTGAAGATCGCGTGCAAAATAACCCTGAAGATTACACTCACCGCTGTGACCGAATTGCCACACTTCGTCCCAAGTTCAGTCCGCCTTGACCGGGTACACCAACAGTCAGATCAGCACCCGACGGAATTCCTGCCGCAGGCCGCGGATGGATTGCCCAATCGCCGCGAGTTATATTGTCCGCGAGGTATTCAGCATAGGAGTATCCAATAATGGCCAAACGACGTGGACGAAAGAGCGACGCGATCCGGCAAGTATTGGCAGACCAACCCACCGCGACCGTGAAGGAGATTCAAGCCGCACTTGCCGCGAAGCGCGTCAAAGCATCCGTGGCGCTCATCAGCAAATTGAAGTCCGGCACGCGCCGCGGGCGGAAGGCTCACGCCAATGGCAAAGCGCCCCTCAACTTCGCGCACCTCATGCTCGCCAAGCGGTTCGTCAAGGAGGCGGGCGGCGTCGCGCCCGCAACAGAGGCGCTCCAGCAGTTCGCCAAACTCATCGACGCATGAGAGAGTCGACGGGCCACATCGCCTTCATCAGCGGATACGAATACTACAAAGTCGACGGAAGACTGTTTCGAGCCGGCATCGACAAGCCGATCGTCGACGGCAGGCGCCCAGGGCAATTCGTCACCGCCGGAAACGGGGTCGACTTTGCGTTGCGCATGGCCCGGCTCATGGCTGGTCAGCCAGAACACGTTTCGTAGCACAAAGACTGCGCTCAGCACTACCGCGCGAGAGTTCGGCGTTACCTTCAAGGAGGACCACATGGCATACGAAGAACAGCTTGAGCGCGTCAGGCGATACCACGCGCGAGTCGCACAGATCGACGGAGGGTTTGAAGCGACCTTGCCATCGGAGAACTATGTCGATGATATGTACGCGTTTTTCCAGAATTGCTATCACCTCAAAGACTGGCTGAAAAAGGACCCCGCCTTCACCGCGCGGCCGAACAAGTCGGCCCAGGACATCGAGGACGTTGTGACGAACACTCCTTGCCTCAAAAATCTCGACGCATTTACACTTGCTACCGACTGTCTCCAGGCGTGGGAAGCGTTCGTGCGGTAGCGCCATATAGACTCTTCCATCGTCCCATGCACATGGCGGTAAGCCTGCCCCTCCTCCTCGCCAGCGACTGCCTTCTGACACTGTCCCGGGGCGGTGTGCGATTAACCGTTCGTTAACCGTTTGGGCGCACACTGCCGCCCATGGACGAGGAGAAAATACCGGCCGAGCGAATCCACGACCAGAGTCGTTCCGAACTCGATAAGTTGCCGTTGCTCGAACAGCAAAAGCAGGCCCTCATGCCTCTCTTGCTCAAGCTAGTCGAACGTGCCAACGCTCCAAGGTTCGCGCGGCATTACGGCAAGATTCATCCCAATTCTCCGCGCCTTCATTTCGCGCACAAGCTCGAAGTCCTCAGATCCCGGTTTGGCGCGCATGGGTTCACCGAGGAAGCCTATCTGCGAGCCGCAACACGGCAGCCGTCGGTGTTTTTCCAAACGCCTGGGACCATCGTCACCAATATTCAAGCTGTCATGCATCACTTCGAGACCTGCGGGCTGACCATCGACGCCTACTTGCGTGCTGCACTGAAACAGCCAGCGTTATTCGCCCTGCGACCCGCAACACCGATCAGAAATATCGAAGGCCCGGTTCGCCACTTTGCGACGGATGGCCTCACCACAGAAACCTACTTGCGCGCTGCACTTGAGCATCCAGCATTGTTCGCCCTCAGGCCAACGACGCCCATCGAGAACATCGAGGGAATCGTCCGCCGCATGGCGAAGCATGGTCTCACCACGCGCGCCTACCTCCGCGCTGCGCTGAAGCATCCGCAGCTCTTCTCTCAATCGCCTGCCACCGTGCTCCGCAATCTTGAAGGCGTCGTCACGCACTTCGCGAGCGACGGTCTCACCATTGATGCCTATGTGAGCGCTGCCCTCAGGCAGCCGTCACTGTTCAGTCTCAGGCCGACCACTCCGATCCATAGCGTCGAGCAAGTCGTGCGGCACTTCGCCAAGGACGGCCTTCTCACGGCCACCTATATCCGTGCGGCGCTCCGCCAGCCCTCGTTGTTCTACCAGCGGGCCGTCACCTTGGTTGCAAACGTCGAGGGGGTCACAAGCCATTTCGCCTGTGATGGCCTGGTCACCCATGATTATCTGCGCTCCGCTTTGCGATTCCCGCAGCTCTTCTGCCAAAGGCCGTCCACGCTGATCGCCAACGTCAGCGGGACGGTTGCGCAGTTCGCGCCGCATGGCGTAACCGTTCGCAGCTATTTGCCGCTTGCTTTGGCGCGCCCGCAACTCTTCTCGCAGAAGCCGGAGGCCCTGGCAATGGACAGCCGTCTCATCCGCGCGATGCGATACCGCGGCCTTCTCTCCGCAACCGCAGCCCAGCAGCTAGAAGCAAACGCACGGAATCGAGGACGTGAATGAAGCCGCAATTATCGCTGACCCAAACATAATCGCGATTCCGAAAAACACCATGAATACAGTCCCCCACGACACTTTGCCAAGTACGGCCGCACCGCCAAGCAAGATCACTGCCAAGGACGCAACCCCTACGCCGATGCCACTTGCGCACGCGACTTCACGCCACATATAGCACACTACACTCGTGAGCGGATCCATCTCATACCTTCTTGTCTCTCTAATGCCATTCTTCTCTCTCGGCCAACCCTCAGATTATCGCACGGCAACCGTTAAGAAATCGTTACGGCACCTCGCCTGCGGCGACCGCGTGTTCTCGGGCTGCGCGTTCGCTTCGGTCCTTCGGACGCCGTTGCCCCTTCCACCCGCTTGTGCGTCGGCCTGCGGCCTTCAATTGACACCTCCCGGTGACTGAGGAAGTGCTCCTCGCATGAACCGGATTTAGGGGACACCCCGGCGCGTCAAGGCTCGGGGCCGCGCGCCCGCTAACGGTCTCCCTCCCACCTTCCGCACTGCGCTGCGCTTGCTTGTGCAGGCGGGCGCCTCCCAACCGCGGGCGGCCTTGACCCGCCTCCCCGTCTCCAGGGCTTTCGCCCCCCTTGCGCCGGAAAACGCGGGTGCGTTTCGCGCACGGGGACATTTATCAATTCCAGCAAGGGAGACAAAACGATGACCACTGCAACGACCAAAACCCGAACCGACGTTTACGAGAGAGTTACATCGAAGATCGTTGAAGAGCTTGAGCGAGGCGTACGGCCTTGGCTCAAGCCGTGGAACGCCGAGCATGCCGCCGGACGCATCACGCGACCTTTGCGGCACAACTTCACCCCCTACAAGGGAATCAACATCTTGATGCTGTGGGCAGCGGCCGAGCTTCAAGGTTATGCCTGCCCCATTTGGTTGACGTTCCAGCAAAGCAAGGAACTTGGCGGACACGTCAAGAAGGGAGAGCACGGCTCGCCTGTCGTTTATGCGAGCACGTTCAAGAAAACCGACACCAACGACGCAGGCGACGAGATCGAGCAGGAAATCCCGTTCTTGAAGCAATACACGGTGTTCAACGTCGAGCAGATCGACGACCTGCCCGAACGCTTCTACCAGAAAGCGAACGAGCCGGTCAGCATCTTGGAACGCATCGAGGATGCCGACAGATTCTTTGCCAACACCAAGGCGGAGATTCGTTACGGGGGCAATCGGGCTTACTACGCATTGGAACGCGACGCGATCCAACTGCCGCCCTACGAGACCTTCCGCGACATTGAGAGCCACGCGGCGACGCTGGCCCATGAATTGACGCACTGGACGCGGCACCCGTCACGGCTTGACCGCGAC
Source organism: Pirellulales bacterium (assembly GCA_050250435.1). Classification (GTDB taxonomy): domain Bacteria; phylum Planctomycetota; class Planctomycetia; order Pirellulales; family PALSA-1355; genus JBFWOR01. The sequence goes on from JBFWOR010000006.1 coordinate 346,507, forward strand.
CTCGGCCGCAAGAAGTGGGGCGACTCAGGCTACGCAATGGAAGAACTGGTCGCCGAGCTTGGCAGTGCGTTCCTTTGTGCCGACCTTTCTATCACGCCGGAAGTACGCGACGACCACGCGAGCTACATCGCCTCTTGGCTTGAAGTCTTGAAGAACGACAAGCGGGCGATCTTTAGTGCAGCATCGCTGGCAAGCAAAGCGGTCGACTATCTGCACGACCTGCAACCGCTGATCGAAACCTAGTCCCCTTGCGGCCCGGTCCGCCGCGAGGCGGATCGGGCTTTCCTTCTCTCATTCATTCAATCCCTATAAGGAGCTTCGCCATGTTTTACGTTCTCTGTCCCAACTGCCAGGCACAAATCGACATCCCCGACGATGCCGTCGGCCCCGACCGCACCGACCCGTGGAACGTCGTACTTTGCGACGAGTGCGGCACCGGCTTCGATTACGACGACGACGAGGTGCAAGGCACGCACGCGATGGACCCCACCGCCTGCTATCTCGACATGTTCACGGCGATGAGCCGCAAGGAATACACGATCGCCCGCGAGCGAGCCTTGACACTCAAAGCATGGCTGACCTTGGGCGGATTTTATCCGCCTCGCTACACCGAGACCGAAGTGAATTCCTACTTGGCCGGCGTTCTGCGACGCACTTCACATCTTGCCCGTTGATTGCTTGACGTTCCATGTTCACCCGCTCCACCACCAACCGCGACGACGCCACACGGCCGCCGTTCCTCTCGCCGGAGGAATGGCGGTTGATCGTGGCAACGCTGTTGCTCTCGCCACGCCAGGCGGAGGTAGTGGGACTGGTCATGCAAAGTAAGAGCGACAAGGAGATCGCAAGCACGCTCGGCATCAGCAAGCGAACCGTGCGAACGCATCTTGAGCAAAGCAAATCGCGGCTTGATGCCATTGATCGCGTCGGCCTGGCGTGCCGAGTGTTCGAGGCGTTCCGCCGCCTCAAGTGAGCGGCAGCGCCCTCGTCATAAATGACGATGCCATAAATGACGATCGTCGGCCCTGACGATCGCAGCTATCCTCGACTTGGCTGCTAAGTACCCCGCCAAGCGAACCGCCCGACACCGCATGCCGCGACGCCGAACCATCGACGAGCTTTGCTGCCCGCCCATCTTCTGCCCGCAGGAATGGCGCGAGCTTATCGCGTGTTGCGGCCTGTCGCCGCGACAAGCGCAAATCGCCGGCCTTGTCATGCAATCGCGGCAGGACAAGGAGATCATCACGGCGCTCACGATCAGCCACTCGACATGCCGCACGCACCTTTGCGAGGCCAAATCGCGGCTTGACGCCCGCGATCGCGTCGGCCTGGCCTATCGCCTGTTCTGGAACTTCCGGCAATTCGTTGAGCCAAAGAACTACCCGTGGCCGCACCGCAATTCCTGACATCACCAAACTGGAGAGACAACCATGTTGAACTTCACTGGCTTTCGCATCCTTCGCAATTTGTTTGTCGCCCTATTCGTACTTGCGATGCCGCCAACATTGTCGCCGGCATCGCAAATCTTCGACGCCTCGGCCGACTTCGACTCGACCTCGAATCCGAGCGGGGTCAATGGCGGCACCTATAGCTATGGCTACACGCCGACGCTCGGCGGCGCCTTCTCGCTGCTGCCGGGCACGTTTATTAACGGGCCCGTCGAGGGCTACAACGCCGGACCCGCCGGAAGCTCGCCGGCACTTTCCAAGAATACCAGCAACGCACCGCACGACCTGTTCCCCGGCAGCGTGATTCACTACGAACCGCAGCAACTTGTGCTGCACCCCGGCGGCGGTGGTGAGTACGCCGTGCTGAGATTCACGGCGCCACAGGCAGGCAACTACTCGTATGACGCCGCGTTCAGCAACGCCGACAGTCTTGGTGCGACGACCGACGTTCACGTCCTGATCGGCGGCGTCGCCGCGGCAAGCGACGGCATCAATGTTGGCGGCGGCGGAAGCACCGCGACGCTATCGTCGCCCTCCGTGTTTCTCCCGGCCGGGCAAACGCTGGACTTCGCCGTCGGCGTCGGCAACGGCAGCTTTGTGTTCGACTCGACCGGACTGTTCGCCAGTGTCGCTCTTGTCCCCGAGCCCTCGACAATCGTGCTGCTGGCGGCGGGGATCGCTGTCCTGGCCGCAGGGACCGTGCGTCGTCGATTGCCCGCCGTGCGCTAGGGATTCGAGACGTTCCTGGCCGGCAATCCTGCGAAAGACTTCGGCAGCGAATCGCGGTCCTTACCGAGACGATGCAATTGCAGCCCGAAGCGGCCGTCACGCTCGACGCCGAGCACCAGCAGGTTGCCGGCCGGGTTGAGCCCCATGCAAGTGATCGGCTCCTCCGGCGTGCCGAGCTTTAGTAGCTCGGCGCCGGTCGTCACGTGCCAGAAGCGCACGGTCCCGTCCGCGGCGTGGCTCAAGATTGTGCGACCATCAGGCGAAAAGCACAAGTCCGCGATCATGCCCTCATGCCCGATGAACTTCTTGGGCGGACCTCCGGCAACCAAATCCCAACTGTAGATGATGCGTCCCTTGCCGCCGATCGCCAATTGGCGCCGGTCCGGCGAAACCGCCAGCCGGTAGTTGTCCAGGTCGGGACATTCAGGAAGCGTGGCGACTTGCTTGCCGGAGGCGGCATCGCGCAAGCGTATGGCGCGCGATTTGACATCGCTCACCAGCCAATGGTCGCCAAGCACGGTGCTGACCATGCCATAGCGAAGGATGTCGTCCTCAAACGGCGCATCGCCCACGGCTAGCGTTGAGCGGTCAATGACATATGCGCTTTCCGGCGTGCGAGTGACATACAACTTCGTCGCATCCGGCAGCACTTGAACGTGCCTGATCGCAATTTCCGCCTCTGTCGCGGGCAGGTAGACTCGCAGTTGTTCACCCGTCCGCAGATTCCGGCCGCAAAGCGATTTGTCCGGCCGGCCGAATACGATCTCCTCGTTGTCTGCATCAAAGTCGATCGGCCACGGCGATCGACTAAACGCATTGTCATAGAAGTTCAGTGGGGCAACCTGCGCCGCGGCCGACCATGCAGCCCGCCGCGAGCCAACCTCGAACACAGTGAGACGTGTGTCTTCGACGAAACTGGCCGCGACGACCGCCAACCAGCGGCCATCCGGCGAGAAGCGCGCCAACCTGACACGCCGATCCAACTCGACATCGAATGGGCTCACGGCAAACTTGCCTTCCCACACATGAATTCGCCCCGCGTCGTCGCCAACGACCACGGAGCGGCCATCGGGAGAAACATCCCCGCTGGAGGCGCGGTCACCGCCCGACACGAACTGTCGCGCCGGTGCGTGCCCCGCCAGCAGCGCATCGAACGACCATGTAAACGATGTCCCGTCGCGCAGAAACACCGCGACACACTGTCCGGCGGCCGAATAGCGGATCGACCGAGGCTGCTGATGCAAATCAACTTGTGCTTTGCACTGGTTTGTAGCGATGTCCCAAATGGCCAGGGCTCGACTACCGCCGCTAATCAGGTAGCCGGGACCGAGCGGCACATGGCACATGGCCCCATGCGACACGTCCACCCAGGATTTCATCACCTTTAGTGATGCTGCATCGACAAGGTGGTCCATTGCGCGGCTGGTCGTAACCGCGATTGCATCGCCGGCGGGCAGGTAAGCCAATACCTCAATTTCTTCAGCGGGCAATGCCGACCCGGGATACGGCCGTTGGTCGGCGACGTTCACTTCCCCACGCAACCGTCGTGCCTTGGCGTCGATCACGCGCACTACCGGTCCGTCGCCGCCGACGGCAAGCTCGTGGCGATCGCCCAGCCAAACCATATCAAAAACCCGGCCCTTGATGACCGGCTCATCAAACACGATCGCCCCGTCGGGCAGGCGATGAAGCAAGACGCGGCCGTCGTCGCCGGCCACCGCCAGCAAAGTTCCGTCGGCTGAGAATCGGGCTACATTCGTGTCCTCGATTCCGTCATCGAATTGCCGCCACTTCGTCCAGTCGGCGGTATCCCACAGCTTGACACGGGTGTCCTGGCCGGCTGTTACCGCGTACTTGCCGTCGGCCGAGAAATTCAACACATAAATGCGTCCGCGATGCGCCTCGATAATGCGATCGGCGTTGCCGATTTGCGAGTCAAGCAGATCCCACTCGATGCCGGGAACGGACGATTCGTCAGCCAGGGAGCGGCATTCATCGAGGAGCTTGACGGCCTCGCGCGGCCCGACTCGCCGAAGTGACTCGGCTGCGTGCCGGATGTTCGCAGCATACTGCCGCTGGCGCTCCATGCGTTGGGCCACGTCTGTCGCTGCCTCGGCGACTTCAATTCGCCGCGATGCCGACATGCGGTTGGCCACTAACGCGCCGAGCAAGCTCGCCACGACGATCGAGCTGACAGCAGCCAGCGACACCAGCGAAACCACCAATGGTTTGCGCCTTGTATATTTCAATGCCCGCTGCCAGGCCGGTATTCGGCGTGCCAGGATCGGCTCGTGGTTGATGAACCGCCGAAGGTCACCGGCCAGGTCTCCTGCCGACTTGTACCGCACCGCGGGCGATTTTTGCAGGCATTTGCCGATGATCGTCGCAAGGTCCAACGGCACACTCGGCCGGAAACTGCGAATCGACGGCGGTTCTTCGTTTCTGATGAGGTGGCGCGTCTGCTCCGCGTTCTCGCCGTCAAACGGCCGGCGCCCGGCCACCACTTCATAGAGCATGACGCCCAGCGAGAATACGTCGCTGCCCGGCTCCGTCTTGCCCTTGCTTCCCTCTAGCTGTTCCGGCGCGACATACGGGTCGGTCCCGATCACGTCGTGAGTTCCGGTCATCGCCGACAGCGCCGCCGGACGAGCGCGGGCGGCCAACCCGAAATCCCCGACGGTCGGCTCGAACGGAAACGGCGTGTTGCCCGGAATGGGCTTGAGCAGGATATTGCTCGGCTTGAGATCGCGGTGAATGACGCCCCGATCATGGGCGTACTGTACGGCATCAGCCACATGGGCGACGATTTCGGCCGCGAGGTTGAAGGGCACATGCTCCCGACCCTTGAGCCATTCGCGAAGCGTCGGCCCGTCAATCAGTTCAAAGGCGATGTAGCAGACCGCATCGACCCAGCCGGACCGGTAGATTTTGACAATGCCGGGATGATCGAGCGCCGCGGCGGTCTTTGGCTCCTCGACGAACCGCCTGGCGGAAGTCTTGTCGAACATGACATGCGGCCAGGCGACCTTTAGCGCGACCGGCCGCTCAAGCTCGGTGTCGAAAGCCCGGAAGACGGCGCCGTAGGCTCCTTGTCCAAGCAATCCTTCGAGCCGGAATGGCCCGATCACCCTGGCTGCACCGAAGCCGTCGCCGCCATCTTGCGGCTCGACCTCCGCCGGGCCACGCGCGAGCTCCGACAGCCAGACGAGCAGGCCGACGCCGCCGCGATCATTCGGCGGGCCGCTTTCGCCATTGCCGGACGCGTCGAGCGCGTCGCGGCCGTTTGGTTCAATTCTTGCCATCGGGTTCAACCAGCGACTTGAGCCTCGCCAACGCTCGCTTGTACGCCTTGGTCACGCCATCCTCCGTGCTGCCGACCAGCGGCGCGATCTGCTTGAAGCGCAACCCCTCGAATAACCGCAGCCGCATGATGTACTGCTCGTTGGGCTTTAGCTCGCGCTCAAAGATTTGGAAAGCGCGGGCTGCCTCCTCGCGGAACTCGGCCGCGTCATCCCCGCCCTGCGGCCGGCGGGCGGGGTCGGGCAGGTTGCGGCGCGTATGGATCGCCCGCCAGATCGTCCACTGCTTGTCCTCCGCCGTGCGGTCGCGGTGGTTGCGCATCCAATGGCGGTACTTGTTGCGGAATATCCCGTCGGCCCAGCGCTTGAATTCCGCGAACGTGTCCTTGTCGAAAACGGAGAACCGCTCGCGGGCACGCAGCACGGTTTCCTGGATCAGGTCGGAAATCGTGTTAGCCGGGCTCATGCCCCGAAGCGTGCGGCCGCCAAGCTCGGCGAAGTAGCGCCTGGTCAGGTGCGCGACCAGCTTGTCGAGCGCATCATTCGACCCCGCCCGGGCCTCGGCGATCCAGCGGTTCGCATGCGAATCAGGAGTTGCTCCAATTGGCGACTTCATCCCAAGCGGCCCCGTGAAACGGCACGTGCTGTCGCAGACCTCCCATAAGCATGGCTTCGGTCAACCGTAACAGCAACTGCGGCGTCGGCATTAGTCCCCTTGCGCCGAGTTTTAGAGGGCGAGTTTGACGGCACCATCCCGTTGGTTCGACTCGGGTTGCGACACGTCCTACCCCGGAAATTCAAAGCGCTCCGGATAATCTTTCGGAACATCCGTGTCCGATTTGTCGGGTTCGGCGCATATACAACACGACACGGTGTCAAGCCAACTAGCCATCCTGGGATACGACGCTCATGAACCGACGAGCAGTTCTTGTCGTTTTGGCATCCAGTGCGATTGTCACCTTCCTGGCGGCACCGGCTACCGCTCAAGGCCTCTATCATCTCACAGACCTCGGTGCCCTAAGCGGTGGCTTCAGCACTGCATATGGCCTCAATGCCAACGGACAAGTTGCGGGCTATTCAAGGACGGCCAACGGAGCGGACCATGCCTTCTTGTACAGTGGCGGCATCATGCAGGACCTGGGAACGTTCGGCGGAACAAGGAGCCGCGCATACGGCATCAATTCCTCCGGACAGGTAGTCGGTGATTACATCGTCGCTGGGCTCAATCGCGCGTTTCTATACAGCGCGGGCACGATGCAGGACTTAGGAACCCTAGGCGGTCCGCTCAGTCAGGCGTTCGCCATCAACGATTCGGAAGACATCGTGGGCCTATCCTTCACCCTCACCGGCGCAATCCATCCTTTTCGTTTCAGCAGCGGCGTAATGCAAGATTTGGGGACGACACTCGCGAGCGCCACGGGTCGTGCCTGGGGAATCAATGCATCGGGCCAGATTGCCGGTGATGCGTATCCGACAGGAGTTGTGAGAGCTGCCGTCTACGAGGGTGGAGGCATTCAATACCTCGGAAGTCTCGGCGGACCCTTTAGCACTGCCGGCGGCATCAACGAGAACGGAGTGATTGTCGGCTCATCCACCGTGGAGTCCGGCCCCTACCACGCTTTCCAATACAGCGGCGGCGTCATGCTCGACTTGGGCACGCTGCCCGGTGGCAGCGAAAGTTTTGGCCTAGGAATCAACTCTTCCGGCCAATCCGTGGGCTTTTCCAATGGCGATGGCTTCAGCCAACACGGCTTCTTGTTCGATAATGGCACTGTCTATGACTTGAACAATCTACTCGACAGCTCTGGCGTCGGCTGGACGGTGACGGAAGCACGAGCGATCAATGACCTGGGTTGGATCGCTGGAACCGCACGCGGCCCACACGGAGACCATGCCGTACTTCTGACGCTGGTCCCGGAACCCTCGACACGTGCGCTTGCGTTAGGAGCCGCCGTGTCCCTCGTGGCGATCGTATTGTTGCGACTGCGCGATCATGGACGTCCGAAAGCAGCCCAGTTCCAGGCCCGCCTTGCTCAATGGTGACCTCTCACTCGTAAGCCGCGCGTAAGTCCGCGCGTGTGGCGTAGCGCACGACGTCATCGAAAGAGTCCAGCACGTTCGCAGCGTCGCTCGTTGAGGCATGCTGCACGAACATAGCATCGAACACAGTTGAAGTCGCATCCGCGTCGCAGTGACAGTTCTGTTGCTCGTCCAAGTTCTCGGAGTATGCGGCGATCGGCGGCAACAGGCTGGTTTCGATGCAATTACCTACGGAATCGACTAGGGAGCCGAGGCGCGGATACGCGCCATGCCCGTTCACTCCAAAACTGACGAGCACATATGCCGCCGAGGACGTCTTGACCGCACCGCCGGGCGACATCGTATTGGTGATCGTGATCCGTGGCTCGGTATCCGTAAGGGCCACAAAATTGCCGTTGTTCGGATTGATGGTTGTCGGCAGCAGTGCATTGGTGACCGTAAAAGCTGCATCCACGACGTAAAGGACACGACGTCCCCACCCATCGAAGGCAAACTCGTCGGGGAGATTGAGCTCCTGCGTTGGCACCATCCCACCGTAGACATTACCGCTTCTGAAGTTTGCCTGAGGTGTACCGCTTCCATAGGCGCAACCGATGAACTGGCCGTATGTACTAGAACCGGTGTCGGTATCCACTGTGCCCGATTCCAACCCGAAGGAGGCCGCGCATGTGGTGTACGTGATGTCGGCCGGGCATGGAATCCGTTGATAAACATGGCGGTAGTCCAGCAAAGCTTGTTGAATCGCGGCCATTCTGGCCTTTGTGTCGTCCATCTGGTGCCCACGCAGCGACGCGATGAATAGAACGCCTCCTCCTCCCAATACGAGTGCGATGATGAGGAGCACCACCGCCAACTCCAGCATGGTGAATCCGCGGACCCTGTGATCGAGCATAATTGACTACCTCGTAACCATCGTAAGGGATTACGGTTAAGGAATCCTTACCGTGGTTTCTCGACTGCTTCCTTGTCCGATTTTGGCCGTCTGCGCATAAGAGGCTTGGACAATCGCGACAGCATTGCACCATCCAAACGTCCGCTTGTAGAAACCGCTAGTGAACCACAGCTAGCCGCAGTTCCGGCCATTCGGCCCCCTCCACTCGTTCGCCTCACAGGCTGCGCGTCTCCATTGGTGCCGCGGGTACCTTCTTGCGCGCAATCCACCTGTTCAAGGCCCCGGACTCCATCCCGCACACCCAATGAATTACCAACCATGCCCAGACTGACCTTATTGCTCCTGGCTTCTGTGTCGTGCGTCGTGCCGTGCGCCGCAGAGGGCGGCGTATACTCATTCACCCGCATCGCCGATGTCCTCCCGAACACTTTCCCGCTAGGCTCCGATGGCCCAGCGATCAATAATCAGGGAGATGTCGCGTTTACTGCCGCGCTGGCTTCGTCGCCATTGCCATTGCCACAGTCAATCGCCGTGTACCGTAGTCACGGCCAATCACTGACCACGATTTATAATCCCAATCCGCTCAGGCCAGTGAGCGGCCAACCGGCCATCAACGATTCGGGGGTTGTAGTCTTTAGGGTCGTTGACGGTGCACAAACCTCGCTGCTCACCGGGACTGGCGGACCCAACCCACTCATCGATTCGCGCGCCGTTCTCGGCACGCGGGCCACAATCAGCAACGACGGCACCATCGCCTATTTTGCATCAGAGTCGATCTTCTCCGATTCTGGAATCTACACCAACAACGGAACTGGCCCGACAGACATTGCCTTTTCCAGCGCGCTGAGCGGCGGACACGTTGGCCTGATCGTATCGGGATTAGTCGGCGAACCTCAAATCAGCAGGGGCGGCACGCTGGCATACGTGTTTCCCGAATCCAGCGCCCAACCGCTAGGTCCGCTGGCGCTCTACTTGAAGCAGGGCTCTACCACGACGCCAATGCTGGAGTCTCTCGGGCTTCCGCTTGCATACTCCGTGAACGATGCCGGCACGGTGGCGTACATCGGCAGCATACAAGGTCAACTCGGCCTGTACGCGATCGACGATGGAACCACTACGCCGATCGTTCAGCCAAACCCGTTTCCCGAACTTACTTTTTGGCCTTGGTCGCGCGTGTCAATAAACAACGCGGGCCAAGTCGCATTCGGCGCAATCGATCCGCGCACCGGTTTGGGAATTCCTGGCATATTCACCGGTCCCGATCCTGATTCCAACAAAGTCATCACAGCGGGAGACGAACTCGACGGCTCGACAGTAACCGGAATCTCCTTCGGACCGAACGGTTTGAACGACTTGGGGCAGATAGCCTTTGTCGCGCACTTCGGCGGCGGCCGGGCCGTGATTTATACGGCTACCCCTGTCCCCGAACCATCAACCGTTGTGCTGTTGGCGTTAGGGTTCACTGTCCTGGCCGCCAGCCGCCTCAGGCGCCAGCGGTCCTGACGTCTATCTATACGGCCCCCTCATTGAATCATTACCCGGTCGATGACCACATCTTCGCGGCCGGCGCCGTAAGCCGTCGGCTCGTCGGCCTCGCAGACCCACGGCACCTTGCCGCGAATGATTGAGCCGAACAGCGTCACGTGCGGCCGAATCTCAAGGTTGAGATTCCGGCCCTCAAGCTTCACCTGGCTGCGGCCAAAATGCAGCGTGATGCCTTGGGATGGGTCGAACTCGGCCCGGTCGAGCATTGCATAAGCGAATGCGTCGATCCTTGACGACCTGTTCCACGGTTGCGCCCTACAGGCGTACTTGGAGCAGGCTGTCATCGAGCAACAATGGCCCGACGGCGAGGTCACCCGGCGCCGTGCCATCTGTCTCTACGAGCAAGAAATAGCAGATAAGAATCGCAACAACCGCTGAACCATGCATACGCCCAAGTGTGTGCGCTTACCCTGCCGCGCACGCAACAACCTCAAGTCCGCCTCCGCCTGGCGGCTGCGGCGTCCGTTTGCCCAGGCGACACATCGTGTGTCCGCTAGGCAATTCTTACCCATCCCTGGGCAGCCACCCTGACGCTTTTCCCGGTGAAAATGAACCGGCATGAGGCCTTCGCCTACACGCCGGTGTGTATTGTTGGCTGGTGCATTTTTTGATGCAGAGTCGAGGTGTGGCGCGGTGGCGGCGTGATTGCCGCTCCGTTTCCACACCCCGCTCATCGAACCGGACGGGCGGTTTTCCCGCATCCGGCTCTCGGATCAAGCAGTCACGCCCTTCGCCCACGGGAGGCGTTTGGTTCGGTCGCACAGTCGCACCAGCTTTAACTCTTGGTAGAGATGCTGATCGGGGAATTGGGTAGGTCCCCGGGTCCTGACGTTGTGTTTCCGACAAAGCCATTGGCGGAGCCGCGCACGGACGTGGTAATCCACGCCCCGGTACGCGGCGGTCACGGCGCCGAGTGAGAAGTAGTTGGCCCAACCACAGAGCATGCGATTGAGTTGCCCCACTTGAATCTCGACGTCGACCAATACACGCCGGCGTGTTGTTAACTCGCTGATTTCCCGCTTGAAACGGGTGATCCGCTTGGCCGACGGGCGTGTGCCCAGGTAGGGCATGCCCGTGCGCGGCCGATAACAGACGCCGATCGTGTACCCCAGAAAGTCGAACGATTCGGCCGGAACCTTGCAGACGCGGGTCTTGGACTCGTTGACCGTCAACTTGAGCTTGGACATCAACGTCCGCATGGCCGCCAGCGCCTGTTCGGCGCCGCGACGACAGCAGATCACGAAGTCGTCGGCGTAGTTGACGATGTGAGCGTCGAACCGTTCTGCGTATCCCGACCGCTGCCAACCCAGGATGAACCGCCGAAAGTAGATGCTCGACAAGAGCGGCGACAGAGGCGAGCCTTGCGGCGTCCCCTGGCGTTCGTCCCGGTTCCGGGTCGTTCGACACACGTTTCCCCGCTTCGTGCGTTCTTCCACCGGTGCTTCGAGCCAAGTCTTGATGAGCGCCAGCAGGCGACCATCGCTGACCCGGCGGGCCACGGATTTCAGAAGCTCGGGATGGGGTATGCTGTCGAAGTAGCCGGATAGGTCCGCGTCCACCACTTGTCGATATCCCGTGTTCACCAGCTCATGCACGCGCCGTAGCGCGTCATGGGCGCTTCGGTTCGGCCGGTAGGCGTATTGCTCCGGCTGTAGATCGGCCTCGAAGATCGCCTCCAAGACCAACACCACGGCCATCTGCGCCACGCGGTCCCGAATCGTACCGATGCCTAACGGACGTTGTTTACCGTCCGGCTTGGGAATGAACACGCGACGGATCGGAGCAGGTTGGTACGTTCCTTCCCTCAGGTCCTGCGCCAGTGCGTCCAGCCAGGCGTCCAACCCCTGCGCTTCGATGGCCGCGAACGTCTGGTTGTCGATCCCCGGAGCGCCGGCGTTCTGCCGGCACCGACGATAGGCAAATTCCAGCACGTCCTGACGACACACCTTGTCGTACAGGGAATAGAAGCGATAGCTGGGCGCTCCCTTCGCTTTAGCGTGCAGCGCCGCCTGGAGCTTCCGAATCTTTATTGGGGTTGCTAGGCTCATCGCCAATCTCCCGACTCTCGGCTCCCACGACACTGCGCTTGAAACTCAGGTCCCTTCCCTCCCCCGGAGTTACCCGGCTTCGACGGTACTACGGACCTGTCCGCCACCCATGCTGGCTCGGCCTGTCCCTCACGGGCTTCCGATTGGGAGTCCCCCTCCCGCCAGCGTGGGCTTCTTGTGTTCTGACTGACTCCTTGTATCCACGTGTCGTCGCCACATACCCCGGTGGAAACGCTGCGTCAGATCGCTCGTAGGCCGGGCTCTCCACCCGGACCCGTGTTCGGCAGCGCCGGCGGCCTTCCCCATTGTCTGAGAGGGTCGGCTTCCACGGCTGGGACTTTCGAGGCTTGCACGGCGTTCACATGACATTACGACCCGCGGACTCGCACGTCCCCAAATGGGACGCTTGTCACGAAGGCTTCGACGGTCTCGTTACCTCCACCGCCGCTCCGTTAGCTACCGGCTGGAGCGACCCAGTTGGCCGGGCAGGAATCGCACCTGCTGAAATCAGTCAGTTGGCTGCCAAAACAGCCTCACAACGCGACAGACTTCTGCCCTAACAGTGCTCATCGCACTGTTAGGAGTCTGTTTTCACGGGGAAAGACGCGAGGCGCGACGAATGACAACCGCCATCCTGGACGGTTGCGATCGTCGAATTGCGGACGAGCTAGCCGGCCTCCTCAACCGACAGTTGCGCCGCATCCAGCGGCGCCGTCCACCGCCTGGCCGGCGACAGTCACGACCACGGTGATTACCACGTTCACGACCACCACGGTGACGGTCACCACCATGACCACGGCGATGATGGCGGTGACCATGACCACCAGCACGACCACCAGCAACACGATCAACCACTACACCAACGAGATCAGCAAGACCAGCAAGAAGAAGAAGCGGCAACTGAGGCGGCGACAACGGCAGCGGCGTTTCGTCTACTGCGATGAAGCGGTTTCGATCCCAGGAATATCCGCATGCTTTGGCAGCATAGTGAATCGCCACAGCTTTAAGGCTTCGCCCCGGTAGTCGTCGGGGATAACGATGCCAAATTCAGCCGGGCCCTTCTTGGGCGTCAAAGTGGTGAGTTTCCCACTCTGCGATGTGGAGCGGATGTATTGCGACGAGATCATTTGACTTAAAAAGCCAATCGACCGAAAAAGCTCGGGATCTTCTGGTGCGTCGTCTGGCGGGGGCGCTGGAAAGAACCTCAATTCAAAATAGTCGACCAGATCATCGTTGATTTCAGCATGCTCCTCTGTCTCGTGCCAATTGCCATTTTGCAAGAGAAACCAACCGATTCGTCGCTCGACGGGGTCGACTACGTCGGAGCCGGCCGCGCATAAGCATGCCCTTGCGACGGTAAAACCGGCCATCCCGTCGGATGCGACGCTACGCGGCTTATCACGGTCGGCATAGAGGCGAAACGATAGGGGCGGCTCGGTACCGATCATGCTATCGCCTAGTTGGTGCAGCTCGTTGTGCATGTAGGCCTCTGGCATTTCGATCGAAACAGTTTCATGGGTGCTATCGAGTCGCTCCGCATCCACAAGCGTCCAAACATTCCAGCGCGACCAATAGACTGCCAGTTTGAGCGGCACTTTGTTGAGCTCAGCATATCGCTTCAGTGATCGTACATAGCCTCCGTTGAGGCGAAGCTTGTCCAGCGGATTCTTTGGATGAAAGTTCTTGACCTCGATTAGCATTTGCATGCCATCGCGAGTGATGATGCGGAAATCCGGTCGTTGAAGATCGCCATCCCGGTCGAACAAGGCACCTGAGTCTTCCTCGCCAATCAACTGGCAAGCGCCCATCGCTGCCGCCAAATAGGCGAACATGGTTTGGGCGTGGAGGCCGTGAAGCCGAGATGCCTTGTCGACATTGTCCTGAATGGACGTTCCCAGATTTTCGACGAGTTGATCCCGCGTCGCTGGATCGGTCATCGAAAGCCCATTTTTGCGGGCGAAGTCATCTAGCGACTTCAGGAGCGAGAACTGGTCGCGGTCTTCGGGATGACGTTTCATCTGTAGCCCCTCGCTATACGCTCTTTTCAAGTTTCGTTCGGTCTTTCAGTTCCTCTGGTGATCGGTCACAAAAGGAGAGTACTACGTCAAAACCGTCGTCCTAGGAAGTACCGGTATGATCGGGCCTCGCTGCTTCGGTGTGCGGCGAATAGAGGCCGTATTCACCGCAAATTTGCGGCGAATAGGTTGACTTGCGGCGAAAAACGCCTATAATCACCGCAAAGGACTGTGTGAATATGACTTACATCCACGAGCTGCCGGAATGGCCAAAAGTCACGTGGGACAGCGATTCCCTTGCTGCCCCCTTGGCCGACGTACGTCACAAGCAAGGTCGTCTGCTCGGCAAAATGGAAGCTCTTGGCTTCGATTTGCGGACCGAGGCCAGCCTCGCCGTCCTGACCAGCGATGTCGTCAAGTCCTCTGCAATTGAAGGAGAGACACTCAATCCGGAAGAGGTTCGCTCCTCGATCGCTCGCAGGCTGGGTCTAAATATGGGCGGCCTGCCAAAGGCCAGTCGTGACGTCGAAGGCATCGTTGAAATGATGCTTGATGCGACGGGCAAGTTTCGCGAGCCAGTCACAAAGGAACGCCTATTCGCTTGGCACGCATCGCTCTTTCCTACGGGTCGCAATGGCATGAGTGAGATCGCTGTCGGCGAATGGCGGCCTAAGGAAGCAGGCGAAATGCGGGTTGTCTCCGGCCCTTTCGGGCACGAGCGAATTCATTTTGAGGCACCCGACGCCGATCTACTTGAGTCGGAAATGCACGCCTTCATTGAGTGGTTCAACGGACGCGATGCCGTTGATCCATTTCTAAAGGCGGGGATTGCCCACCTTTGGTTTGTGACTATCCATCCATTTGAGGATGGCAATGGCCGCATCGCACGGGCGATCGCGGACATGGCGCTTGCACGCGCCGACAATACCAAGGATCGGTTCTACAGCATGTCTTCGCAAATCGCCGCCGAACGCAAGGAATACTACAACGAGCTAGAAGGCGCCCAACGGTCCAGTCTGGACATCACTCGCTGGCTTGCTTGGTTTCTTGCTTGCCTGGGGCGAGCGATCGAGAGTGCGGATCAATCGCTTGATTCGGTACTTCACAAGACCAGGCTGTGGCAGCGCATCAATCGCAAGCCGGTCAACAAGCGTCAACAAGTCGTAATCAACCGCTTGCTGAACGACTTTGAAGGATTCCTCACTACGTCGAAGTACGCCAAGATTGCCAAGTGCTCATCGGATACAGCGCTCCGTGACATCCGGGAACTCGTCGACCGAGGCATCCTGGTCCAAAACGAGAGTGGCGGGCGGAGCACGAGCTATAGGCTTGCCGAACCAGAAGCCATCCCCGTCTGACCTCAGCCACGTACTCAGAGCGGCCGATCGCATGCCGGTCGGCCGCTCTTCCATTCCGCATCGTCGTGGCGTCCCACATCGGCACGATCTCGTCTCGCGACGAGACAATTTCCACCTCGACGCCGTGTGGAGTTGCACACTCTCTTACACACTCTTGAATCGAGCACGCTTTTTGCTCGAAACATCAGCAGTTTATGGCAGCACGAATCTGACTCAAAAGCAGACACGACTATTCAGCGCCACATCAAAAAACAGAGAAAAATCAACGAGATAGAAACAGATTGACTTCCGAATCGACCCGTAATATGCCTTACACACTACTTACACACTTTGCACACTGTCCAGGATGGAAACACACTCGCTCATGGGAGGCAAACTCCGCGTCTACAGACGGCCACGAAGCAGCTATTGGCAGTGCTCGACCTTCATCGCCGGCAAGAACTGGCGCATCAGCACCAAGGAAGACAGTCTCTCCCGTGCCAAAGAGATCGCCGAAGACTGGTATCTCGGCCTTCGCGGCAAAGCCCGCGCAGGTGAACTAAAGACAGGCAAGACCTTCGCCTTTGCGGCCGAGCAGTTCCTCCGCGAATACGAGGTCATTACGCACGGCCAGCGAAATCAGAAGTATGTCGACGGCCACAAGGATAGGCTCCGCGTCCACCTCCTCCCGTTCTTCGGGCCAAAGACCCTCGCCGAAATCACTCCAGGCATGGTGCAGGATTACCGCGTCCACCGTGCAACTTCCCGCATTGACTCCAAAACGGGCGAGCCGAAGCGTCCGGCACGAAGCACGCTGCATCAGGAGATCGTCTGCCTCCGCCAGGTGCTGAAAACGGCGCACCGGCATGGCTGGCTACAATCCCTCCCCGACTTGTCCCCGCCGTACAAAGCATCGGGGAAAATCTCGCATCGAGCCTGGTTTTCGCCACAGGAGTACCGGCAGCTCTACAACGCGACGCGGCAGCGGGCCAACGAACCGCTCAGCACACGTTGGAGGTGGCAATGCGAGCAGCTTCACGACCTTGTGCTTTTCATGGCCAACACGGGCCTGCGCCCCGACGAAGTAATTCGTCTAGAGTACCGCGATGTCACGGTCGCAAAGGACCATGCGACCGGGGAAGTCATCCTTGAAATCGAGGTGCGCGGCAAGCGAGGGGTCGGCCATTGCAAAAGCACCAGGGGCGCCGTTGGACCGTTCCTGCGTCTGCGCAAGCGCAACAAGCCTCAATCCACGGATCCCCTCTTCCCATCCACCCATCGAGAGTTATTCAACGCAATCCTCGCCGAGCTCGGCCTCAGATTCGACCGCGAAGGCAACCGCCGAACGCTCTATAGCCTCCGGCACACCTATATCTGCTTGCGGCTCATGGAGGGGGCGGACATCTACCAGATCGCCAAGAACTGCCGCACCAGCGTCGAGATGATCGAGAAGTACTACGCGACGCACATCAAGAACACCCTTAACGCCGCTGCCATCAACGTACGGCGGGCGAAGCCCAAGCCTAAGCGGCGGCGAAAACAACTCATCTGACCGCCAACATTTTCATTGGCTTGTGCCGCTGGGCACGCTATAGCTGACCACCGTGCGGGCGTGGCGGAACCGGTAGACGCGCGGGTCTCAAAAACCCGTTCCTCACGGAGTGTCGGTTCGATCCCGACCGCCCGCACCATCCACCATTTGATCCATGCACCAACTACGCGGCGGCGCAGAAAGTGATCTTCGGACAACGCGCCGCATAACTTTCAGCAGCCCGCAGCGCAGACATCAAACGCGGAGCGGCGAGACGCAAATCAATCACGTCATAGGCTTCACCGCCGTGAGCCATCCGCAACGTCTCGCCTATCACCAGACCCGAAGCGACCGCGCCCACGAACGGCACCGCGACAGAACGACTTGCCATCTCCGTTTGTAGTTCACCGCACATGCCAGTCGGAATGCTGTAGGCCGGATGATCGCGCATCAATTGCTCAACCTCATGGCTTATCGCTCCATTCGCTCCATTCGCTCCATTCGCTCCATTCGCTCCATTCTTCCAGTACTGTGATGCCGGCACGTCCGCACGTGGCAGTGGATGCACCAGCATGCTCTCGAAATTATCCGAGCGGCCCCCGAGACCGCACTCGACTACCTTGCGAAAGCCAGCCTCGTCAAGAAGATGACGCGGACCGTTGCCATCGAAACCGCAGAGCGCGAGCATCGGCTCATCTGTTGCGCACTTCGTCATCTCATCGAATCGCCGTTCGATGACGGCGGGTTGAAAGCCGCGAGCCTCCAGCCATCGTCGACACACCCGAGTCTTGTGCACATTCACGTCATCGTCGGTCGTGAGGGCACATGTTCCCGGATTGGCCGGTCCTACGCGTTGCGGATCGTGCAGTATAAGGTTCACCCTGTCAGGACGCGCATACGGCAGCAGCCCGACTGCCCACAGATATGCCTGGCCAAGGTGTCCAAGGCCAAGGCACCAAAACTCATTGGGCAGGTATTCGAGCGGCGGGCCGATTGCTTCTTCGAGATCCCAGGCAAGGTCAGGTCGCCACAAGGAAATTCCTACGGTTCGCGTCATCGCCTGCACATTCACTGCGAAGATCGACATAAACACCTCGGACACCGCGAGGGCACCGCTGACGACACCCGAGAGGATGCACCCTTCTAGCTCAGGCAACCGGCCTAGTCGGCTCGCGGGACCAACCGCGGCACACCAACCATTGAATGTGGCACGCAAGTCTGCACGGTTACGTGCATTGCCAAAAACGATTGAAGGTGTGGCCGAGTCGACGGAGCCGCCAACCTGGACCTCGGCGCCGACTTGCTCCAGGGCTTGCGATAGGGCGGTTGCTGGCCAGCGAACTCGCAGTGTTGCATCTGCGTCGAGCACCACTCGCACGGCACCAGGCTGTACGCGTGTGCTGACGTTTGCTGCCGTCAATATTGCCGCCTGCAGCGAAGGAGACGCGGCTACATCAGCACCACACACCAATGTCAATGCGAAACGATTGAATCGTTCGGCAGCCTCGTTGGCGCTAATGCGATCACGATCGATGAGCAGCTTGTGGGTCCGATTTAGGCGCTCAGCTTGTGAGAATTCGATCATGACGTAATGCACCTCACCACAAGGCAAATCGCACTCGCTCGCGTCGTCCATCGGTTTGTAGGTCGCGCCAGCGAAGCTCGCCTTGATACTCGTAGACCGCCACATTACGAAAGCGCCACCCCCACGTCCCGGCGAATCGCGGAAGGATAAAGGCGATGTGCCCGGCTTGGTTGATCATCGGGTTCGTTCGGTCCGATCTACTTTGACGGGGATGATCATCGCCGTGCGTATGCACGTCGGCTAAGACTTGTAACCGCTGTTGTTTGCACAGCGCCCATAACTTCGAGAACCCCTGGCTACGCAGCACGACGATTCCCGATTCCAACGCAGCTGGGTCGAGGTCGTCATAGCAAACATAGCCTTTCACCCGCTCACGTTTTTCGCCCCGCGTTCCCAATAAAAACGCGCCGCTCTCGCGCCGTCCGCCACCGCGACGTCGCAGGTCCCAGATCATCCGGACCCAGACCAATACTGGGATTTTCAGCACACTAGTAGACACCGCGATACTCGCTGCAGTTGAGAAGTTCGTGGACCATGCGCAAGTAGTCCGCGATAGTATGGTCTCGCGTCCACGCCAAGCTTGCGTACTGCTGCGGCCAATTGGGATGCGCGTCCCACGTCACCCGATCAAACGGGTGGTAGAGAGCCGTACCGCCTCGCCAGCCAAACTTGAAGACATCCTCAACGCGGTTTGTTCCCTTCGGCCATTTCGCTTCTGGAAGCATTTCGTTCTTGTCGAGATCCCAAAAGCCGCCCGTAGGAGATCGCGTCGCATAGCCGGCACAGTCGAGCCGTAGGCCAAAACGATCAGGTCCCTTCTCTCGCTCGCCGGCCTGTACCCAAAAGAAAACGATGGGCCATTCCGACGTGGGTTGTGACGTCCGCCCCCATCGTCCCCGACCTTCGCCGAGGAGATAGGGCGGCGCCTCCAAATCAGCAGCCAGTTGCCGTGCTTCGGGATGCTCCATCGGGACTGTCCTTACCCGTTGATCCGTCCGTGGTCAGGCACGAGCTCAAGTGAAAGGCGACATTCCGAATGCGATCGGACCAGGTCACCGACATGCGCGTCCGGTGAAGGAGGCTTGTCGATGCCGATGATCTTTAGGATCAACGTCTCGCCGTCGACCGGACCGATCTTGAACTTGCGCAGAGCCCAGCGGCGCACCGTCTCGACGGTAGCGGCCGGCGAGAACCGATGATGCTTGTCGGCACCGTTGTACGTCACTTCGGTCTTGATCCGACGACACGGATGACAATGGATATGGCCGCCGTGCCGGATGCGATGATGATGGAGGTGCTTTCGATGGTCGTGCACCGGCTCGTGGCAATCCTCACCGTCGTTCACGTCATCCGCTTCGTCGAGCGCTTCGACGCATTCACCGATGAAGATGTGGTGCGCGCCCACATCTTCGAGGCCCGCCCGCGCCAGCACGTCGGCCAAGAGTTCGCTCAACGCCGCTTCGATCTTTACGGCGTCACGCCCTTCGATATGCACGAAGAGAGTCACGCCCTCACCGATTCCAACAGCACCACCTTCATCATGTTCAGTTTCCATTTCTTTCTCCTTGCCCTTTCGGCAAATGTGTATTACGCTTTCTGACGACTTGTATAGGGCCCGCCCCGAGGAAAACCCGAGGCAACCGATACAAGTCGTATAAATAAACTATACTAACTCGTCACATCGGTCAAGCGACATATGTCTGAGAGCTTTGGGGATCGTCTACGCAAAGAGCGCGAAGAAAAGGGGTTAAGTCAATCCGATTTGGCTGAAAAGGCCGGTTTGCAGCCCTCGGCCATCTCGCATTTCGAACTGGGACGGCGAATGCCGTCGTTCGACAACCTCAAGCGACTTGCAGATGCTCTTTCGGTCACGGTTGACTACCTCCTCGGTCGTCAGTCCTCCCCATCCAACGCAGGTCCGGTCGTTGATCAACTTTTCCGCAACTTCGAGCAAATGTCGGCGGACGACCAGGACAGACTGACGAGCTTTGCTGAACTATTGGCGGCCAAAAACAAGTCACGCCACGAAGGCTCTTAACGTGGTAAGCGACCTCATTGACCGACGCACTGCAGAGTATGAGGCCGAACAGGTGCTCAAGGTTCACTTGTTTCCGTCGCTGCCGATTTGTCCATTTCGCATCGCCGCCGAGAAAGACATCATCGTCCAGGCGAAAGATTCGAAAGATCCTGGCATCTCTGGCTTTCTGATGAGAGTCGGCAGCGTATTTGGCATTCAGTACGCCCAGCATATCGCCAACGACGGCTTCATCCGCTTCACCGTCGCCCACGAGCTTGGGCACTATTTTTTGCCGGAACATCCAAAACAGCTCTTCGGCGATGGTGATGGAATTCATCAATCGCGCAGTGGCTTTGTTTCAAACGACCGCTACGAGCGCCAAGCAGACTATTTTGCCAGCGCTCTCTTGATGCCCGAGTCGCGCTTTCGCAATGAGATCAATACCGCCGGCCAAGGATTTGCCGCAATCGAGGAATTGTCGAGACGATTTGTCACGTCACTCACCGCGACAGCAATCCGCTTTGCTCAGTTCACCGACGATACCGTCGCCGTCGTAATGAGCACCGGCCAATCGATCGACTATTGCTTCATGTCGGATCGCCTCCGTGACCTTTCGGGTATCACGTGGATCAAGAAAGGTGATCTATTGCCTCCGGCCGTCGCTACCGCGCGTTTCAATCGCAATCAAACGAACATTGAGCAGGGTGCAACCAATGAAAGCACGTGCCAGTTAGACGACTGGTTCGACGGAGCGCCGGCCGTCGAGGTAAACGAAGACGTGGTCGGCTTAGGCAGCTACGGCAAGACGCTCACCGTGCTTTTTACGGACGAAGATATCGAAGATGATTCGTCGGACGACTATGAGGATGATTAGAACCATTTGGGAGCAGGCCTTCTTGCTCGCCCTGCCCATGCAAGGACGCACATGCTGACGCAACGATCGCACACTCTCGCCGCTCAACCAGCTGCCGCTCTCATCGAAGAGACAGAGTTCTATCGCCTTGACGCCACTCGCCTCCTCGACCCAGGCCAGCGAGGTCAGCTGGGCCAGTTCCTTACGCCACCGAACGTTGCCAAGTTTTTGGCAGGCCTTTCTGCACCATCCGCGGAAAATGTGCGATTCCTCGATCCGGGCGCTGGCGTTGGAAGCCTTACCGCCGCCTGGCTCGAGGAAATCCTCTCGCGAAACAGTCGCCCGCGATCAATTCACGCAACTTTGTGCGAGATCGATAGCAACCTGGTGCCCTATTTAACGCAAACCGTTTCCGCCTGCGCCGCCGCGTGTGCGGATTATGACGTTGAATTCGACGCGGACATCGTACATGGTGATTTTGTTGAGCGGGCGTGCGAATGGCTAATGCCCAAGACGCTACTTGGCGGCGAGGGTCGCTTATTCGATTCGGTCGTCCTCAATCCCCCGTACCGAAAGATCAACAGCGACTCGGCCGCACGACAACAGCTTCGCTCGGTTGGCATTGAGACGAGCAATCTGTATACGGGCTTTCTTTGGCTCGTCGTAAAGCTTTTGGCACCTCGCGGCGAGTTTATTGCCATCACCCCGCGCAGTTTTTGCAACGGCACCTATTTTCGGCCGTTTCGTGTCGACTTGCTTCGCCAAACAACCATCTCTCACATCCACGCCTTTGAATCGCGAAAAACTGCCTTTCGCGATGACGATGTCTTACAGGAAAACATCATCTGGCGAGCCGTCAAGACGCCAGCGGACATAGCTCCCACGACCATCTCAACTTCCTCGGGGCCTGACAACGTTGACCTGATTGAACGCACGATTTCATCCGCCGACCTTGTTCATCCGGATGATGCCGATCAGGTCATCCATATCGTCCCCGATGAACTGCAAGGAGCGGTCGCTCGTCGTATTCGTTCCTTTACTTCAACCCTGGAAGCGATTGGAATTCAGGTCTCGACCGGACGAGTCGTCGACTTTCGTGCCAAGGAGTATCTGGTTCCATCCGCCGATGCCGCCCTGCCGGGCACTTCGCTCGTGCCGCTCATTTACCCTACGCACTTCGACGCAGGGGCGATCAGCTGGCCGAAAAATGGAAAAAAACCAAATTGCCTCGCTGTTTCTGAGGCGACCGAAGGTTTGCTAGTGCCGACAGGCACCTACGTGTTGGTCAAACGCTTTACCGCAAAGGAAGAATCACGGCGTGTTTCCGCCGCCGTTTGTCGGCCGAAAGCACTTCCGAAAGGACCGATTGGCTTTGAAAATCACTTGAACTACTTCCACAATCGCGGTACCGGTTTACCCGTGACGTTAGCCAATGGGCTCGCTGCCTACCTGAATTCAAGCTTAGTTGATTCGTACTTCAGGCAGTTTAGTGGGCACACCCAAGTCAATGCATCGGACCTCAAGACGTTACCCTATCCGGATCGCGAGACGCTCGAAAAGCTAGGGGAAAACATCGGAAGTGCAGTGACCGACAGGGAGACCATTGATCGACTAATTGCAGAGGAGTTGCAGCACGTGGCAAGAGACGACGCCGACCCGGTTCAAGCACGGAAACGAATTGATGAAGCACTCTCAATTCTCAAACTTCTCGGGCTGCCGCGCGCGCAGCAGAACGATCGCTCAGCCCTCACGCTGCTTGCCTTGCTCGACATAAAACCATCGACAAAATGGTCCGACGGTGCCTCCCCGTTGATGGGCATCACGCCGATTATGGATTTTGCCAAGGATCACTATGGCACTACCTACGCGCCGAATACGCGCGAGACGTTCCGCCGGCAAACGATGCATCAGTTTCTCGAAGCCGCGATTGCAATTTACAATCCCGATGCCCCCAGCCGCCCAGTAAACTCTCCAAAGGCCGTTTATCAGATCGCACCCTTGCTTCTCGATACGCTTCGCACGTTCGGTACCAAACGCTGGGCGAAAGCAATCGGCGAATGGTTGGCGACCGTCGACACGCTCAAGACCCGATACGCGCGCGATCGAGACATGGCGAGAATTCCACTGAAACTTCCCACAGGCCAGCGAATCGAGCTTTCGCCTGGTGGTCAGAACGTGTTGGTCGAAAAGATCATTCACGAATTCTGCCCTCGCTTCACCCCTGGCGGTGTCCCGATCTACATCGGTGATACCGAGCAGAAGCATGCCCACTTCGACAAAGCTGCGCTGCTCGCGCTAGGCGTTGCGATGGACTCGCACGGCAAGATGCCGGACGTAGTGATCCACCACGTCGAAAAGAACTGGCTCATTCTTATCGAAGCCGTAACGAGTCACGGCCCGGTTGACGGTAAACGCCGAGATGAATTGAAACGCCTGTTCGCGCATTCATCGGCACCGCTCGTGTTTGTCACCGCCTTCATGGATAGAGCAGCGATGGTCCGATTCTTGGGTGACATTTCGTGGGAAACAGAAGTGTGGGTCGCCGACGCGCCATCACACATGATTCACTTTAATGGCGAACGATTCTTGGGGCCCTACGACACCTGAACTGTCCAAGGAGCCAGCGCCCAACGCATGAGGACGGGATGAACAAACTCGTTGTTGATCTAGAAAACTGCTACGGCATCAAGAAGCTGCATGCGACTTTTGATTTCTCGCAGTGCAAAGCCTACGCGATTTATGCCCCCAACGGGGCGATGAAGTCTTCGCTCGCGCAGACCTTCAAAGACATAGCCGACGGCACGGAGTCCAAGGACCGCATTTTTCCGAATCGCACGTGCACGCGAAAGGTCACCGACGAGACCGGGACGAACATCCCCCCTGAGAGCGTTCTCGTTGTTCCACCCTACGACGAACTATTTGGACACACAGAGAAGACCTCGACTTTGCTCGTCGACTCCAAGCTGAGAAAGGAATTCGAGCAGCTCTACGTCAAGATCGACGAAGCAAAAAACGTTCTTCTGAAAGCACTCAAGCAACAATCTGGCTCTAAGAAGGACCTCGAAAAAGAAATCTCGCTGGCTTTTACGGCGAGTGATGAGGAATTCTATCGCGCTCTTACTCGTATTCGAGACGAGGTCGAAGAGCAACCCGGTGCGCCATTTGCCGACATCGAGTACGACAAGATTTTTGATGAAAAGGTTGTCGCCTTAATTGGCACTAAAGACTTCAAGACCGCGATCGCCGACTACGTCAAGAAATACAACGAGCTTCTTGAGGCATCGACGTATTTCAAAAAAGGGACGTTCAACTACTACAACGCCTCCACCATTGCGAAAAATCTCGCCGACAATGGATTCTTCGACGCCAAGCACACGGTGAGCTTGAACGCCACGAAGAGCTTGGAGATCACCAGCCAAAAGCAGCTTGAGGACCTGATCACCAAGGAAAAGGAAGCGATCACAAACGATAAGGCGCTCAAAAAGAAGTTCGATGAAATTGGAAAATTGATGGAGAAGAACGCCACGTGCCGAGAGTTTCAGGCGTACCTAACGGCGCATGACGGACTTCTTCCTAAGCTTTCGAATATCGACAGCTTCAAAGAAGAAGTGTGGAAGTCGTATTTGAAAGCGCAGATGCCCCTCTACGTTGATCTGCTCGACAAGTACCAGGCTGCGGAGAAGCGACGCAAAGAAATCATTGCCGAAGCCACCAAGCAACGCACGCAGTGGGAAAATGTGATCGACATTTTCAATGATCGATTCTTCGTGCCCTTCAAACTAGTCGCAAAGAATCGAATTGAAGTCATGCTCGGCCAAAAGCCAGTGCTGGAGCTTGGCTTCACCTTTCATGACGGACCGGACAATGCCACGGTCGAAAAATCCACCCTGATGCAGGCCCTCAGCACCGGGGAAAAGAAGTCGCTTTACATCCTCAACATCATTTTTGAGATTGAGGTCCGCCGCAAGGCCCAGCAGGACACGATCTTCATTGTCGACGACATCGCTGACTCATTTGATTACAAGAACAAGTACGCGATTATTCAGTACTTGATGGACATCGCGCACGAGCCGTTCTTCAAGCAGATTCTTCTGACGCACAATTTCGACTTTTTCCGCACCGTTAACAGTCGATTCATCCCGTATAACTGTTGCCTCATGGCGTCGCGCAGCAGCACAGGCCTCACCCTCGCTCCCGCCACCGGGATCAAAAACGTCTTCGTCCACGACTGGAAAGGCCATTTTTTTGACGACCCGAAGAAGCGCATCGCCTCAATCCCCTTCATCCGCAACATCGTCGAGTACACGAAGGGCGACCAAGATCCGGACTTCGTCAAACTGACCTCATTGCTGCATTGGAAAACCGACTCCGCCGCAATCAAGCAATCCGAGCTAGACGCAATCTATAAGTCGGTCTTTGGCGCATCGGGGAACTTCAGTGGCACCGGCTTAGTCATCGACAGTATTCGAAAAGAAGCTCAGGGCTGCCTCACGGCCGGCGATGGTGCCAATTTCGAAAACAAGATCGTGCTGTCGATCGCCATCCGCCTTGCCGCAGAAGAGTACATGGCGGACAGAATCAATGACCCGGCGTTTCTTGCCAGCATTCAAGCAAATCAGACGCAGAAGCTACTCAAACGATACCGCGAACTGTTCAGCGCGGATCACGACGTCATCCAGACTATTCAGCGGGTGGTGCTGATGACGCCGGAGAATATCCATCTCAATTCCTTCATGTACGAGCCGATCCTCGACATGTCCGATGAGCATTTGCGAAAGCTCTACCAAGACGTGCTAGCCTTGGCGAAGCCAAAAAAAGCATCTGCGAAAGCTGGGCCGTAGGTAGTTGTCTACCTATTTCGATGCCCAAGCCTCGCCGCCCCAACTACGTTCGTCATTTACGAACCCGCTTGCGCGTGCGCTTGCGTGACCGTTGCTCCTCCTCAAACAGCGAGCCTTGGCGTGGTTCTTTTAACACTTTGTCTACCAGCTCGATTCCGGAAACGTCTTTATATCGATCGCCAATATGCTCTTGCAGCTTGAAAAGACGATGCTTCGCTGTACGAACAAGCTGCCCGTAGGTTACTGCTTCGATCTTTGCCACGACTGGCTGTTCGCCGAGAGTTTTTACGCGAGCTTTGCGATCCATCTTGTGGCCGGCGACAAAGGCTCGGATGTACGGTGGCCCGTCTAGTAGTCCACAATCCAGCAGGTCATTGACATATCGCTCGGCCTGCTGCATTTCCTCAACGCCGATCGTCGAATTCCCCTTTTTGAGTTCGATGAGCAAAAGAGTTTCCATACGCGTCACGGTTCCGGCATCGTCAAAGCATTCGGTGCCGGTCATGCCAAGCGTCGCATCCTTTAAAAAGATCAAATCGGGTCTGCTTCGAGGGTGAGCAATCGCCTTCGCGTCAATCCGTTTTTTGAATACCTTTTCGGCAGCCGCGCGGATCGTGACGTTCGATGAGAAGATCGGTGAATCGAACTCCGGGCCGAAAAGCCAACGAGCCTGAGAAACCAGCGGGTGGATTGAATGAAGCTCATCTGAATCGACGTCCGCCATCAACTTTTCAAGCGCGGACACGACAGACATACGCCGATCAATCTCATCGAGCACAATCAATGCATCACGTGTCGTCCATGAGTCAAGGAGTTGATTAAGGGCGTCCGCGTCATCTTCCGAAATGACGGCCAGCTTCTCCAATAGTGCCTGGCCAGATCGCGATTTTTCAAGATTTACCGCAGCTTTGACTGCGGAACTGAGCACATCAGTATTCAACGTCGGATGCTCGCTGGCCAAGGTATCGAGGAACTCAGTAATCTCAATCTTGGCGAGCGGCCTCAGATTCTGAATATCCTCCCGATTGTTCCGCAAAGCCTCGGTCTTGTTTTCCTGAATCCGGTCAGCCATCAGTTGGCCCACGAGCGACGTGATATACGCCCCGACTTTCGTGGCTAGTGCCTCAGTCCTTAACGTCTTTTTGAAGTTTGTCCAATCGGGTTCGATGTCATCGAAGAAATGATCCGACTTCACGATGAACATATGCTGGTTTGCGACCGCTGTTCGTCCATCGAGGAGCGAAATGCCGTGCAGACCATATGACGGTTCCCCGACCAACCGTCCTCCGATCCAAAATGCGACGCCGTGGCTACTTCGCCAACGTTTTGTGACCGGGGCTCTGATACACACCACTTCCGCGATGCTCTTTTGGTCGATCTTGATTTTCTTGGACGCAATTGCCTCAAAGTCTTCGAGTGTGATTGGATTCCCGTTGACGTGAATCACGAACTGCGGATCGTACATGAACTTGAAGGACAGTGATTCAGCAATCTGTTCGGGATTCGGCAACTTGTACTCGACAATCGCGGAGAGGGTCGTGCCATGAGCCTTGCGAGTAACCTTTCGATCAGAAGTCAGATCGAACGCGGAATCGCCGCTGCTTGGCTGCACAGTGAAGCAATGACCCTCCGCTGACTCACAAGGCCTGGTCTCCACGTCATACTTATCTGCAAAACATAACAGGCCATGACGGCCGATTCCGTTCCGCCCATACGCCTTCCGAACCCAGTCCTTTCTCTCCGGCGGGAATTCCGCGAGTTCGCCTTGGTGCTTCACTCGCAAATAGCCATGCTTCATCCATCGCTCGCGGAACTGCACAGCAGTCATCCCTACCCCGTTGTCGGCAACGCTGATTCGTCCGCCGACTTCGTCGGGAATCGTCACGTGCACTTGCGATGCCCCCGCATCCCAGGCATTCGCCACAAGCTCGGCGATTGCAATCTCGGGATTGTCAGCCACAGCGCCGAGGTCACGGCGCAGGTATCCCTCCTCGAAAAGCGAATGCACAATTGGGCTCATGGTGGTCCGACTCCTGCCTCACATTTTCCACAGCGCGAATCCCGGTGCAAGCGAATTCAGATCGCCGAGCCAGGCGACTTTTTTGTCCATCGACAAATCATGCTGGTGATCCTTGATCCCCGGCTATCACTTGCGAAAATGACTGGGTCGCGTCAAGCCAGAATGAAAAACAAGGGTTCACCAGGAGAGGCCAAATGGCACGCCAGATCAACACACTCGCCGATTTGCAAGCCTACGTCCGCACCCTTCAGGCCAATAGCCTGCACCATGCCGAAGGCATGCTGGACGTTTTCCCGAAGGTTCTCGTCGCGGCCATCGGCCGGATGGACCCTTCGACGCTGCACGCCTACGAACGCGAATCCGAGACCAAGAACGCCGCGTGGTGCGACTTCAACGGCGAGAGTTTCTTCTTTTCGTACGATCATCAGGGCGCTGTGACAGTCAAGGCCGGGAACATGCAGGGGCCGATCGTCGAGCGCTTCGACGATTCCGACACGTTCGACGACATTTCGCGCCGCATTGCGCGCCTGGGCGCCGCCACAGTTCAGCCCTAGACGGGACAGGCGCCATTATTCAAGACTGAGAGAATCGAGCCAATCGAGCAGCTTGGCTTTCGGCAGCGAGCCGACTTTGGTAGATAGGGGCCGCCCGCCCGAAAAGAGAATTATTGTCGGGCAGGCCCGTACTCCATACTTGGCGACGATCAATGGGTTCTTGTCGATGTCTACTTTGACCACCTTGATCTTCCCCTCGCGCTCGGCGGCGATTTCGTCGATGACGGGCTCTAACTGCTGGCTCGGGCCAGACCACGCGGCTTCGAAGACCAACAGAACCGGACCGGCTGCGTTTAATACGCGTTCATCCAAGTCGACATCGCCAAGCGGAAAATCATCCATTGCCCGTACCGCCCGCATGAACCACCATCTGAACCCCGATCACAATTCGGTCATTCTCGCCGTACCGTTTCACTTCTTGCAAGTATCAACGATTGCGAGAACTGCTCGTCGCATGGCCTCCGGCAGCGTGCCCCATGCGAGAATCACCCGCTGCAAATCAGCGTCAGTCAATGCCGATTCGAGCCATTGAAGGCGCCCTGAATGCAGCGCATTTGCAGCGCGGCACATTTCGCAATCGGCGCAACCGCAAGCGTCGCAATTGCTTTTCGCGAAATCGGACTCAGCTTCGATTCCCGCCGCCTCCATTTTGCCGTTCGTCCAACGAGCGACAATCGACATCGAAACCCTGGCGAGAGCGAGGGTTTTGTCGTTTCTGCTGCACGCGATTCCTCAGGCGGGCGGCCGTGTGCCGACGGCGCGATGGCATACATGGAGGCGCGCGGCATTTGAGCGTGTCCGCCTGCGCGGCGTCTTGCTCGCGTCGCGGCAGCGGCGGACTCGTGGTGCGCGAAAAGCGGCGACTGCTACGAGCCTGGCAAAAACGCCCTTTCAGGCACGACGTGCATCCTCGACGAGTTGCCCGAGCACACGCTCGTACTCGGAGATAACTTCCCGATCTTCAAACAGCACGGGAGTCGCGCGCTCGATCTTGGCGACGACTTCATTGCGAAATGCAAGGTCGGTACCCAACGCCACCGCCAGGTCAACGTAGGAGCCGGCATCGCGGGCGACGCAATCAGAAATTTCCATTCTCCAATAACAGCCCAACGCGTAGCGGCCACGCTGGAACTGCGAAGGGAGCGTCACGATCGGCTTGTCAAATGACAGCGCGTCGTACGTCGTCGTCACTCCGCCGTAGTGCACCGGATCGAGCACGACGTCAGCCGCTGCGACCAGGCTCAAGTAGTCGCCGTCGGCCTGGTACGGCACGAACTGAACTCTGCTGACAATATCCGGCATGGCGCGGGCCAGTCGCCGGCGTAGTTGATCGGCGGTCGACCGGCCGCGCCGATCCTCCGTAGCCACGACAACGGCCCGCGGATCGCGACGCAGTATCTCCGCCACGATGGGATCGAAGTCCGGGTGAACTTTCCGCAACTGCTGCGCGCAGAGATACAAATGCGATTCCGCAGCAATGCCAAAGTGCTCCCGCGTTTTCGGCACAGCCGGCAGCGACATTCGCCTTTGGTATGAGAGCAGCGACCGCATCAACAACAGGCGCTCCGTGTAGTGCTGAGTTGCGTCTGCCGTCTCGATCAATTCGCTGGAGATGTAATGATCGACCTCTGACATTCCGGACGTCGCAGGAACTCCCCACGAAGTGCATTGCACGGGCGCCAGCCGACACAATGGCAGAAAATAGTTCGCACTATCGGATCCGACTTCCCAGAAATACAGCACATCAAATTGGGCGGCGCGGATCGCATCAACCGCCCGGTTGAAGTCGCCGGGGATCGGCAACGCCGACACGGCCGGATTCGCAATGGACGTGCGCATCAACTCAATCCCGCGCCGCGAGCCGACGAGTACCAGCTCGAACAGATCTGGCCTCACGTGTTCGAGCACACCGCCCAACAGGCGGATGAATATCCGTTCGTGACCGTTGGTGACGACAAGGCCGATGCGTCTGCGTCCGCGGGAACCGAGGGGCACGCTCTTGGAAAAGCAGCCTCGAAATAGCTGCGCAAACGACTCTCGAATAGGACGATCGTCGTGCCCTTGATAGAGCAGGAAATATGACGGCCTGCACCGGCTGCTCACAGCGGAGCCCGCCGTCAGGTTTAATCTCCTGGATGCCAGTTCCCGCAGAGCGCTCGTCAGTTGTTCGCGGTAGGCGGCGATTTCCGCGCTGTCGGCAAAAACACTGGGACAAAGAGATAGTGGGAGCACGCGCCACACGTCGTCGTGCGGAGCCAGTGCGAGCGCCTTTTGATAATACGCTGCCGCTTCGGTTGTTCGACCGAGCTCGGCCAGCAACGAAGCCAGATTGGTCGTCGCTTCCGGGTAGTCAGGCTGGATCTCGAGCGCTCGCTGAAAACAAGCGACGGCGTCGTCGAGTTTGTTCTGCTTCGTGCGAATTGCGCCCAGGCAATTGTGAGCTGCCGCGAGATGGGCGTTTAGATGCAGAGCCTGCCGGCAAGATTCCGCTGCCTCCTCGAGCAGGTCCAGTTTCTCCAATACGACGCCGAGGTTTGTATGGGCCTCGGCCAGGTCCGGTTTCAGGGCGAGCACCCGGCGGTAAACCGCTGCCGCCTCTTCGAGCTGCTCTTGACGGGCCAGCACGGTCCCAAGGTTCATGAGGGCCGCGGCAGAATCTGGCTTGAGTTCCACGGCACGCTGGAAGCAGGCGACGGCAGCCTCGATGTCTCCTTGCATTCCCAGCACAGCGCCAAGATTCGAGTGCGCGTCGACAAAATCAGGCTTAAGTTCCACGGCGCGCTGGAAGCAGGCCGCGGCCTCGGGGAGTTGTCTCTTCGACGCAAACGCGTTGCCGCCATAGAACTCCTTGAGAGCGGCAAGATGAACGATGCGCTGCTGCATCTCGCTGGAAGCTCCCGATTGGCCAGTGGCGCCGCGCAGAGCGTCCATTGCCTCATCGATGCGGCCCAGTCTTTCCAGCACGATGCTCCATAGGAATCGGGCTTGCGAGTGATCGGCTTCGACTTCGAGCACTTGACGGCAGCACCGTTCGGCCTCGCCAAGGTGGCCGGCTCGATAGTACGCCTGAGCCTGTGCAAGCGTTTCAGCGAGGTTCAGCACAGTTGCCGTCAATTCGTTAAACGAGCCATTCAGTGGTAGCCAATCACGCCCGCGGCCCCGGTCTCGAGGCGGACGCGGCGAACAACATCAACGATCGCGCAGCGCATGCCAGATTGTCGGCACGTCGGCCCGCCACTGGTCCGACAGGAGCGTAATCAAGGCGGACTCCAAGTTGGCGTAGGCGACGGCAATCGTCGCCGCGCGTAGCGGCCAAATTGACCAGTCGGTCAGCAAAGCGATCGCAGCAATCACGGTAACGACCGCCGCCAGCTTGGCAGAGTACGTGTGATGACTCGGCAGGCGCCGGAACTTGATGAGTGCCACGCTGCAGGAAAACAAAAAGGTGCCCAATGCCGCGACCATCCAAACGCGTTCGTGAGCGAGCGCGTCGGCTTTGAACCAGACGCAGCCGAACAGCAAGCCGCCGTACATGGCCGCGTCGGCCACGCTGTCGAATCGCGCCCCGAAAGTGCTGCGCTGCTGGAGCCAATTGGCAAATCGTCCGTCGATCCAATCCGTAAAAATGAGCAGTGAAAACACGATGAGAAACAGCGTGGGCCGATTCATGATCGCCAGGGCGATCAAGCCCAGCGAGCCCGCCAGCCGGATGGCGCAAAATGCGTTCGGCACGTTGACATGCGAGCGAACCGTTGCCTGGCCCGCCGATTCGCGTTGCTGGCTGCCGGGGGAGTTGATGCTCACACGAGTCTCGTCATGGTCCAGATTCAGGGCAAAGTCGCCTCGCGAAAATGATTGATCGTCGACGATTCTCATGCTACCCGAGAAGCGCGCGATGAAACAGCAGTTTCGCGGCGTGCTGCGATCGGCTGCCGGTGCTGGCCCTCACGCCAGAGAACAAACTGCGACGTTCAGCAGGCCCGCGACCGCTGCCGAACTCGCCAGGCATTTGCCGCGTAGTAAGTAGGGAGGGAGCGGATAGCGCAGCACGGAAGCCGGGGCCGGACGATGCCATCCGGCGGCAACAATGGACACTAACAAAGGAGGCTGGGCACTGTGTAAGATCGGCGTTGGCAAGGGAGTCTCGCGGCGAGGAGCGAGCTTCGCAATTACGCGGTGAAGAGTGCTGACCTTCCCCACGTTTTGTGGGCGCTCCGAGAGACGGCATAATGCTGTCGAAAGGAGATGCCGATGGGACGCAGGAAGTATTCGCGAGAGTTCAAGATATCGGCCGTGGGCCTGGTGCAGCAAC